>JAWLBL010000023.1:51936-155839 GCA_041687695.1 Myxococcota bacterium
GAGCCGGCGGGCGTCTGCGAGCGAGCTCGCCTTCGCCGCTCACGCGGGCCGGAGGCCCGCTTTGGAGTGCGCTGGCCATGCCAGCGCTTTCCGGCGGCGCAGCCGACGGCGGTGGGGTCGTGACCACGGTCACGGCGCGCCTCCCAGCAGCAGACGCAGGACGGGCAGGACCGAGTCGGCGCGGACCGGGTCGAGCGGTTCGGTGCGGCAGGCTGGAGCGTCTGGGACTCCTTCGGAGGCCGCGGCGCGGGCGGCGCGGACGCCGATGTGACGGCGCTCGGGCGGGGAAAAGGTGGCGAAAGTGCGCCGGAGGAGGGGCAGGCTCGCCTCGAAGGCTTCGGGTGGCAGATTCGCGAGCCAATGGTCGATGAGATCGAAGAGGATGGGATCGTGCGCCAGGACCAGGCCGCCGCCCTCGAGGAAGCCCTCGACCCAGGCGGCGGCGTGGGTCGGCTCGGCGGCGCGCGACAGGGCCAGCGAGAGCTGGCGAGCGGCCTCGGCCTGGGCCAGGGCCTCGGCGTCGCGCAGCAGGCGCACGACGCGGCCGGCCAGGTGGCCATTGAGGCCGGGGCGCTCGAGCAGGCGGGTCAGGGCGTCGCGCCAGACGGTCAGGAGGTCGGCGTCGCCGTGCAAGCGCAGGGCGGCCTCGGTGGCCTGGACCCGGTCGCGCAGGGCGCGGGCGGCGTCGTCGTCGAGCGAGGCGGCGGCCATGGGCAGCCCGACCGAGGCGCGGGTGACCAGGCCGGCCAGGATGGGGCGCAGGGGCTCGAGCGCGGTGCCGCGGACGTCGCCGTAGCGCAGCAGCTCGCCCAGCGGCGGGACGGCCTCGAGCAGGTGGGGCACGTCGGTGGCGACGGCGGCCAGGGCGGACAGACGGGCCAGCGCCGGGGCCAGCGCGTGAGGCAGGTCGGCGCGGACCAGCGCGTCGACCAGGCGGGTCAGCGTGGGCAGCGCGTCGGCGGCCTCGGCGCGCTGGGTGGCGCTGACGGCGGCGGCCTCGCCGACGGTGTTGCCCAGGCGGGCGGCGTCCAGCACGGCCAGCGGCAGGTCGGGGCGCCAGCGCAGGCGCCAGGGCTCCTTGAAGGTGCCGCGGGCGCGGTCCGAGGCGGCCTCGCGCGTGGCCCAGGGCAGGCCGAGCAGCTCGCAGCGGGCCAGCAGCTGCGACTTTTCGAGGTCGCGTGGGCGGCGTAGATCCAGCTCGAGGGCGTGCTCGTCCTCGCCGCGGTCGCTGAAGGGCAGCCGCAGACGGCGCACGGCGGCGTCGAGGTCCCGTTGCAGCGGCACGGCCGGCGCGTCGGCCGGCGCGCGGCCGATGGCGTCGCCCAGGACCAGGCGGCGGCGCAGCAGGGTCAGCGGGGCCTCGGCGCCGGCGCACAGGGTGGCGCCGGCGGCCTCGGTCACCTCGTCCAGGCCGGGGAGCGGACGGCCGCGCAGGGCGGCCAGGGCCTCGGCCAGCCGCACGGCGTCGACCACGGTGGCGGGCGAGGCGTCGAGGCCCTCGTCGCGCAGCTGGCGGGCGGCGGCGGTGAGCCACGCGGTCGCGACGCCCTGGCCGGCCGCGAAGAGGTGGTCGTACCAGGCGGGCGCGGGGACCCCGGCGCCATAGCCGGTCGAGGTCGCCAGGCGCGCGTGCGACCAGGGGACCCAGGTGCAGGCGACCGGGACCTTGGGCAGGCCGGTCAGCAGGGCGGCGTCGGCGCGGGCCGGGGGCCAGGTGTCGGGGCGCAGGGCCGGGGTGTGCCAGGCGCCGACGACCACGGCGACGTCGCGGTGGCCGGCGGCCTGGGCGCGTCGGATGGCCTGCCGCATGGCGGCCTCGCGGCGGGCCTCGCGGCGCAGCTCGTCCTCGACGGCGCGGGGCAGGCCCAGGACCGGGCGGGCGCGCTCGACCTCGGCCCGCAGGGCGACCATGGCCTCGAGCATGGCCGGGAAGATGTCGGCGGGGCCCAGTCGCTGCTCGAAGGTCTGGTCCCAGAAGGTCTCGCCGTCGGGGAAGCCCGCGGCGTCGGCCAGCTGGTCGAGCGGGTCGGGGCCGAGGTCGCCCGCGGGGGCGCGGTCGGGGGCGTCGTCGGCCAGCTGGTGCGCCATCGGCAGGTCGATGAAGCGCAGCGGGACGCGGTGGCGGGCGGCCCAGGTCATGGCCTGCCACTCGGGCGAGAAGACGGCGAAGGGGTGGAAGGCGGCGCGGCGCGGCTGGTCGGGGACGTAGCTGACCAGGGCGACCGGCGGGGCCATGTCGGCGGCGAGGACCAGCGGGGCCAGGGCGTCGGCCTCGGCGGGGCCTTCGACCAGGACGCAGTCGGGGGCCAGCGCGTCCAGGGCGCGGGCCAGGCTGCGGGCGGTGCCGGGGCCGTGGTGGCGCACGCCGAAGAGGTGGACGGTCATCGGGGGCCCCCGCGCAGGGCCTGAGCGACGGCGCGGCGGCGGGCGAGCAGGTCGCGGGCCTGGGCGAGGTCGGCGGCGGCGTCAGGGTCGGGTGAGGTCAGGTCGGCCGGGTCGAGGGCGTCGATGGGGACGTGACGGGCCAGATCGAGGGCGTGCTCGGCGGCGGCGAAGGCGCGCGGGCTATGGAGGTCGCGGCGCAGGCGGGCGCGGAACAGGTGGGTGAGGGCCGGACTCCAGGGGCCGGGCAGGTCGACCAGCGGCCAGGCGGCGGGGATGTCGTCGAGGGGGCCGAGGTTGCGCGTGAGCAGCTCGAGGACGAGGGCGTCGCCCTTGGCGGGGCCGATGAGGCGCGTCAGGGCGGCGACCGTGGGGCGGGTGAGGGCGACCTTGTCCCAGTCCTGGGCGCCGTCGAGGGCTCCGCGGAGGAGGGCGGCGGCGAAGGGGCGGTCGCGGTGGCGCAGGGCGGCGCGGGCCAGGGGCTGCGCCAGGGCGGCGTGGTCGGTGGCGAGGAGATCGGAGACGAAGCGCTCGGGCGGGCAGCGCAGGGCGCGGGTCAGGGCCGAGGGCGGGGCCAGGGCCAGCATCTGGGCCAGCCAGCCGGCGCGCGGGCCGAAGACGTCGGTCTCGGGGGAGCGCTCGGTCAGGCCGTCGCGGCGGGCGGCGTCGTCGAGGGCGTCGGGGAGGGTCACCTCGAGGTAGTGCAGCCCCTCGTGGTGGACGGCGAAGCAGACGGCGACGCGGGCGGCCATGCGGGCCGACAGGGCCGAGCCGGGCAGGGTGGCCAGGAGGTCGGCGGCGGCCTGGCGGACTTCTTTGCGGCGGTCGTCGAGGGCGGCTTCGAGCAGGGGCTCGTCGGCGCGGGTGGGGCCAGCGCGGCGCAGGGCGTCGAGGGTGGCCAGGCGCTCGGGGAGCGGAGCGGCGGTGAAGGTGGCGAGATCAGCGGGCGCGGGTGGAGGCGGCGGGGCGGCGAAGGCGAAGGCCGGGTGGCGGGCGGCGAGCCAGGGGCCGAGGGGGCCGACGGCGCGGAGGGCGGCGGGCTGCAGCGCCGGGTGGCGGCGGGCGAGGTCGAGCAGGGCGGGGGCCAGGGCGGCTGGCGGGCGGACGGCGGCGGCCTGGGCGGCGGCGAGCCACTCGGCGACCAGGGCGTGCTCGCGGGCGCGGGTCAGGGCGGCCAGCAGGGCGGCGGCGTCGGGGGCGCAGACGGGGCGCGGGTCGGGGGCGGCGGCCGGGGGCGGTGGGGGTGCGGGGGAGGGGACGCGACCGGCCTGGGCGTGGAGGGCGGCGGCGCCGGCGGCCAGGAGCAGGCGCCACTCGGGGGTGTGGGCGGCGAGGGGCGGCGCGAGCGGCGGGAAGGCGTCGGCGGGCGGGGCGCGGCGGTCGGTGCCCAGGACGGCGGCGGTGAGCAGGGCGTCGCCGGTCATGGGGCGTCCTCGGTGAGGGCGACGTGGCCGTCGGCGGACCAGGCGGCGAGCGGGTGCAGCGCGTGGCCGTCCCACTCGGCGGCGAGGGCGAGGGGGCGGCCGGCGGAGGCGGCGGCGAGGGTGAGCGGGGAGGGGGCGCGGGGGGCGACGGGGAGGGTGAGGCCGTCGGGGTCGCGGACGAGGGGGCGGCCGGCGTCGAGGTCGACGGTGACGGGGGCGAGCAGGGCGAGGCCGGCTTCGGCGAAGGGGGCGCGGGAGAGGAGGGCGGCGTGGGCGGTCAGGGCGTCGGTGAGGGTGCCGCGGGCGGGGCAGGCGGCCCAGTCGGCGGGGACCTGGGTGCCAGTGGCGACGAGGGCGCGCTGGGCGGCGGCGCCGGGGTAGAAGGCGAGCTGGCCGTCGAAGGCGTCGCCGGGGAAGAGGGTGGTCGGCAGGGGTTGGTGGGCGGGGCCGAACTCGAGGACGAAGGCGGCGCGGGCGGTGTGGTGGCCGAGGAGCCAGGTGCGGCGGGCGCGGAGGCCGGGCTCGGGGAGGGCGCGGGCGCCCAGGACCCACCAGCGGTCGGCGACGAGGGGGCCGGCGAGGACGTCGGCGCGGGGGGTGGTCCAGCCGACGAAGGCGCGGAGGTCGGCGCGGAGCGGGGCGGGGAGGGCGGCCTCGTGGTGCATGGCCTGGGCGGCGAGGGCGAGGCGGCCGAGGTGGGCGAGGAGGGGGGCCTCGAAGGCGTCGGCCTCGGCGGTCAGGGCGGCGGCGAGGCGGAGCTGGCGGGCGAGGCCGGGGGCCTTGGCGTCGACCAGGCGGCGGGCGGCGGCCTCGAAGGTGGCCGGGTCGCGGACGGCGGGGGCGCCGAGGCCGTGGCGCATCAGATCCGAGAGCCAGGCCTGCAGGAAGGCCAGGCCGTCGTGGACCGCGGTGGCGCGGGCGTCGGGCGGCGCGAGCGCCGGGGTGGGGTCGAGGGTCGAGGTCACGAGCGTCCAGCCGGTCGGCGGCGCACCTTAGCTCAGGGAGGCGCCGCCGGCCAGCCGGTCGGTAGCAGGCCGGGCGGCCGCCTACTCGCCGTCGCAGTCGGTCGGCTCGTTGACGCAGACCTTGTCGATGGGGTCGTAGTCGTCGGTCGTGCACGGGTCGCCGTCGTCGCAGTCGACCTCGCACAGGGTCGGCCGCAGGACGGTGCAGGTCGCGTCGTTCCAGCCGCCGGTGGGGCACCACCCCATCGTCACGCAGTCCTCGCCGCTCGAGAACGCGTTCGGCTCGCCGGGGCACCACTGGGTGTAGGTCGAGATCCCGCTGTCCCAGACGAAGGTCCCCTCGACGGCGAGGTCCGACAGGCCGATCCACCACTGCTTGGTCCACTGCGGCTCGATGCCCGCCCACAGCATGTCGTTCTCGGCCTCGTCCTGGATGGTGACCAGGTCGCCGCCGTAGGCCTGGCACGCGGCCTTGCCCTGCGCGCGCGTCAGCGGCGTCGGGCAGTACAGCCAGTGGTTGCCCGCCGCGCTGAGCAGCTTGGGCGGCGCGTTGACGCAGCCGACCGCCGGGTCGCAGGAGTCGGTCGTGCACGGGTCGGTGTCGGGGCAGGTCCCGGTGATGTCCAGGTGGACGCACCCGGTCGCCGGGTTGCACGAGTCCTGCGTGCAGGCGTTGCCGTCGTCGCAGTCCTTCACCGGGAACACGCACCCGACCGCCGGGTCGCACCCGTCGACCGTGCAGGCGCTGTCGTCGAAGCAGCTCGCGCTGACGTCGACGTTCACGCACGCGCCGGTCGCCACGTCGTACGAGTCCTTGGTGCACGCGTTGCCGTCGTCGCACGAGATCTCGCACACGAACGGCGCCGGCGCCCCGCAGCTGACGTCCGCCCAGCCGCCCCCCGCGCAGGCGTTCATGTTCACACAATCCTGCCCGCCGGCGTCGTCCGGCTGCCCGCCGCACCAATTCAAGTAGCTCGAGGTCCCCGCGTCCCACACCCAGGTCCCCTCGGCCGCCTCGTCGCTCAGCCCGATGCGCCACGCCCCGCCCCCGACCGCCATCACGTCGGCCGTCAGCGCGTCGTTCTCGGCCTTGTCGCCGACCGTCGCCAGCGCCCCGCCCTGGGCCGCGCACGCCGCCCGCGCCTCGGCCTGGGTGCTGAGCTCGCCGCAGAACACGTACCCGACGTCTCCGTGCGCCGTCTCGGGCGCCGGCCCGACCAGGCACCCCGCCACCGGGTCGCACTCGTCCACCGTGCACGGGTCCCCGTCGTCGCAGCCGCCGTTGTCGTCCACGAACTCGCACCCCTTGCTGGGCACGCACGTGTCCGCCGTGCACGGGTCCCCGTCGACGCACTCGCCCGAGATGTCCTCGTGCACGCACTCGCCCGTCTCCGGGTCGTACGTGTCCAGCGTGCACGCGTCCCCGTCGTCGCACGACAGCTCGCACAAGAACGGATGCGTCTGGTTGCACGCCCGCGTCGCCCACCCGCCCCCGTCGCAGCTGCCGGCCGTCACGCAGTCCAGGTTGGCGTTCGAGTCGCTCGGCTGACCCGAGCACCAGGCGTCGAACTCGCCCAGCGGCTTGCCGTTCGCCCACAGGAACGCGCCCTCGGTCTGCACGTCGCTCAGGCCGATCCACCAGCGCCCCGAGGTCGCCGCCGCCATGAGCGCCGTCACCCACGCCTGCTCGGCCGCGTCCTCGACCACCACCAGCCGCCCGCCCCGCGCCTGGCACGCGTTGCGCGCCTGGTTGGCGGTGGCGCTCTGCGCGCACACGAAGTAACCGCTGGGCCCCAACGCCGAGACGGACGGCTCGCTGGCCGTGCACCCGGCCGCCGGGTCGCAGGCGTCGACCGTGCACGGGTCGCCGTCGCTACACGTCTTGGGCGCGTTCTGGCAGGCCCCGGTCGCCGCCACGCAGGTGTCGGTCGTGCAAGCGTCCCCGTCGTCGCACTTGGCCGACTGGTCGTCGTGCAGGCACTCGCCCGTCGCCGCGTCGCAGCTGTCCTCGGTGCAGGCGTCCCCGTCGTCACAGGCCTTGAGCGTGGCCACGCAGGCGCCGTTTTCCGCATTGCACACGTCGTCCGTGCACGGATCCCCGTCGTCGCAGGCCACCGGCTCGGCCGTGCAGCCGCTCGCGGGCGAGCAGCCATCCGTGGTGCACGGGTCGCCGTCGTCGCAGTCCAGCGGCGCCGCCTGGCAGCCGCTCTGGGCGTCGCACGCGTCGACCGTGCAGGCGTCGCCGTCGTCGCAGGTCACGGCCTCGTGGACGCACCCGCTGGCCGGGTCGCACGAGTCGGTCGTGCAGGCGTCGCCGTCGTCGCAGTCGGTCGGCGTCGTCCCGCAGCCCACGCCGGGCGTGCAGGCATCGACCGTGCAAGGGTCGCCGTCGTCGCAGGTCTCGGCCGCGTGCGTGCAGGCGCCCTGGGCGCCGCAGCCGTCGACCGTGCACGGGTCACCGTCGTCGCAGTCCTTGGGCACCGACTTGCAGCCCACGCCCGGCTCGCAGGCGTCGACCGTGCACGGGTCACCGTCGTCGCAGTCGGCCTCTGTGTGGGCGCAGCCGGTCTCGGTGCAGGTGTCGGTCGTGCAGGGGTCGCCGTCGTCGCACACGTTGACGTTGCTGCATCCCAGGGCCGGGTCGCAGCCGTCCGTGGTGCACGGGTCGCCGTCGTCGCAGTCCAGCGCGGCGAACTGGCAATCGCCGCCCGCGCCGCAGGTGTCGGTCGTGCAGGCGTCGCCGTCGTCGCAGGTGACCGGGGCCGACTCGCAGCCCGAGGCCGCGTTGCACGCGTCGGTCGTGCAGGCGTCGCCGTCGTCGCAGTCGGTGGCGAGGGTCACGCAGCCGGCGATCGGGTCGCAGCCGTCGTCGGTGCAGGCGTCGCCGTCGTCGCAGTGGACGGGCTGGAAGGCGCACAGGCCGGTCGCCGGGTTGCAGACGCCCTGGTGCAGGCAGGCGTCGGGCGGCGCGCACGTGACGGGGGTGCCGGGCGTGCAGACGCCGGCGAGGCACGTGTCCGCGAAGGTGCAGAGGTCGCCGTCCTCGCAGGGGGCCTCGTCGGCGAGCGGCTCGAGGTCGCAGCCTTGTGCGGCGCACACCCAGGCGTGGCAGGCGGGGGCCGGGCCGCCGGCGGCCTCGCACTCGGCGGCGGAGTCGCAGGGGAGGTCGATGATGTCCGGGCCGATCGCGGTGTCCGGGTCCGTGGCCGAGTCGGGGTCGGCGTCCGTGAGCGTGTCCGGGTCCGTGACCGAGTCCGGGTCCGTGGCCGAGTCCGGGTCCGTGGCCGAGTCCGGGTCCGTGGCCGAGTCCGGGTCCGTGGCCGTGTCGGGGTCGATGGCCGAGTCCGGGTCCGTGGCCGAGTCCGGGTCCGTAGCCGAGTCCGGGTCGGTGGCCGAGTCGGGGTCCGTGGCCGAGTCCGGGTCGGTGACCGAGTCCGGGTCCGTGGTCGAGTCCGGATCGGTGATCGAATCCGGGTCGGTGACCGAGTCCGGGTCGGTGATCGAATCCGGATCGGTCACCGAGTCCGGCTCGGTCACCGTGTCCGCGTCGGGGTCGACGACTCCGTCCGGGTCGGTCCTGGCGTCCTCGCTCGAGGCGTCGGTCACGTCGAGCATCGTGTCCACCGTCGACGTGTCGCCGTCGCGGTTGCTGCGTCCGCCGCCGCACGCGACCAGGGCCACCGCGAGCGCGGCCACGAAGATGGTCGTCCCCTTGCCGCCATGCACCCGTCGCATGCGGGTCCCCCTACCGTCACGTCTGTGTCCCCGCGGCCACCGGCGCCTCGCCGGCGGCCGTATTCGGCCTGTGCACACAGCCTAGAGGACGCCCCGCGCCGCCACAAGCGCGTCGACGACGGCGGGTCCGACGCGGCTTTGAATGAATGCGCTGCGCCGCCGTGCGTCAGGGGGCCCGCTTCCGGAACCGCCGTCCGCTCGAGGCTCCCATGACCGCTCTACCGCTCGCGCTCGCCTGCGGTGTCGTCTTCACCGTGTTCGCCACCCCGGCCGTGCGGGCCCAGGGCTCGCCCGAGCCCGTGGCCTCGCGCTCGGCGCGCCTCGACGGCGCCGCGCTGGTCGTGGGCGTCGAGCGGCTGCGCGCCCCGGCCCCGCCGGCCCGTCACGCGCGGACCGACGCCCAGGTGATGGCCCGGGTGGCCACGCGAACGCTGGGGTTGCCGGAGCCGCGGGTGCGTCTGCTGACCGACGAGCGGGCCGGCGCCCGCGACCTCGAGGACGGCCTCGCCTGGCTCGCCACCAACGCCAGCCAGGACGGCAGCGTGTGGGTCTACTTCTCCGGCCACGGCGCCGTCCTGGATGACGGCTCGGCCGCGCTGGTGCCCTGGGACGCCGACCCGCTCGCTCCCGCGCAACGGGCCCTCCCGCTGTCCAAGGTCGTCGACGCGCTGGCCGCGATGCCCGGCCGCGAGAAGGTCCTGCTGGTCGACGCCTGCTTCACGGCCGGCGGCCCGCGCGCGCTCTTCCCCGAAGGGGCGCGGCCGCTGCTCCCCGTCGCGCCGCTCTCGGCCTACGAGCGCGCCGGTGTGGTGGTCCTCGCCGCCTCGGGCCGAGACGGGCTCGCCGGAGCCTCCGCCCGCGGCCCGCACGGCCGCTTCACCTGGCACCTGATGGTGGGGCTGCGCGGCGCGGCGGACCAGGACGCCGACGGCGTCGTCACCTTCGCCGAGCTGGCCAGCTTCGTGACCCGCGCCGTCTCCGCCGAGGCGCGACTCGCCGGCCAAACCCAGCGCCCCTGGAGCACCTTGGCGGACCTGGGCGACCGCCCCGTCGTCATCGAACCGGGGCTCGGGGACCGGGTCGAGTCCGCTCACGTCGTCGCGCCCGCGCCGCCCCCGACCGTCGCCCTTGGCCCCGAGCCAGCCTCGGTCCTGGCCAGCGAGTCCGCGCCGCCTCCGCAGGCCGTCGCCCTTGGCCCCGACCCAGACCTCGCCCCCGCACCCGCGTCAGCCGATTGGCAGTGGGGGCTGGAGACCGCCATGGCCTTCCGCGGCGCCGACCCGAACCACGTCGGTGACGACTCGCTGCTGGGCATCGCCCGCCTGGCCTTTCGCGAAGGCGCGGTCGGCCCGTTCACCTTCTGGCTCGAGGGCGCGCTCGGCGCCGGCAACCTCGACCGAGACCCGCTCCCCGACGGCGAGCCGCGAGAGGACACCTTCACGTTCTGGCTCCACGCCCTGCAATCGGTGCGCTACCCGCTCTGGACCCGCAGCGCCCCCTCCGGCTGGCTCCCCGACGACCTCGCCTCGATCGACCTCGGCCTCGGCGGCTTCGCCTCCGGCCCCGACGCCGGCCTCCTCCTCCGCGCCAACGTCAACCTGCTCTGGCTCACCTTCGGCGCCGCCTACGCCTACGGCGACATCATCGGCGGCAGCTGGACCGCCTCGGGAGGCGTGCGCTTTTCCCTCTGAACGACTCACGCGTTGGGAGCGTGTCAGTCTCGCCGGACAGCGACTCTCGCGCGGACCTGCAGATCAGAGGCTACGGTCGAGGGGGACCTTCCAGCGTTTGGGATTCGGGAGGCCTTCCTCGGCCTCCTCGAGGCGCTTCCGCAACTCCTCGGCGCGCCTTCGCGCCTCCTCGACCTGCTCGTGCATCTCCAGGTTCCTGTCCGCGGTGGCCTCGAGCTGCAGCCGAAGCTGCTCGACGCTTTCGTCATGGTCCAGAGCAGCCTGCACCGACGGCTTCGGCGCCTGGTCGGCCTCAGGACCTGCGATTTCGGACCCAGCCACGACGTCGTCCACCTGCGCCGGCGCGACGACGGAGTCCAGCTCGGGCTGCGCCGCCGGCCGGGCCGAGGCGGGCGCTTCGGGCCCGGCCTGCGGACCTCGACTGCACTGCGGTCCGACCAACAGAGCGAGGCAGACGCCTCCCAAGCTGCGACCCACGGCCAACCACCTACGCGCTCTTGTCCTGGTCATGGCGCCCACCGCCGTCCACGAATCTCGACGACCCGCCAGGGCGGCCCCCCACAGGCGACCAGCCCCACCCGCAGCATCCCGATCCAGAACGTCCCCAGCTTCATCGCGACTCCTCATCCACCGAACCGGCCCTTTGGACGGCCCGAGCATCAGACCAGGCGGCGAGCATAGGTCCCCATGACGGACGCTGCAAAGCCGTAGTTGGCTGAGCCGACCCGAGACGGCCACCCGATCCCCGCTCGGGGCCTTCGTCACTGCCCCGCCATTTCACGGCGATGGCGGTCGCTGGCACTCTCACCCCCACGATGACCTGCGATGACGGGCCTTCCTGGCCATCTTCCTGTTCCACCGGCTCCAATAGACGGTGAAGGCGAAGTCCACACCGGCCTCGGCAATACAGTGTTCGCATCCAGACAAAACTCGCGCCAGATCTGGGATTGCTGATAATCCTGTGTGAAGATCGCCAGGTCGAACGTCACGTGCGCGTCGTTCCGCTGACCTTCGGCAATTACGGCGCCAGCGCGGTCCAGGACGTCGAGCATGGCCGCGCAATGTTCCGAGAACTCCGAGCTGCTCGAGACCGAAGCCCCGAATCCGATATCGACGCGATGCCGCCGAGGATGGGAGTCCTGTACCGCTTCGGCATACCTGGTAGACAACTCAGCGAGAGTCTGCTCGGAGGCCGAGTCGAAGGTGAAGCGGATGACGGACCGAGCGCGAGTCGTTGGTCGTCACGCCTCAGTTCTATGAGGCCACGCCCGGCCATGTCGGCGATTGGCTCGGCCCACTCCGCCCGCTCGAGCCGCGGCGCTCCATGGTTCACCGACACTACGACCCCGTCGTGGTCGTACGCGAACTCCCGAATGGAGTGCCGAAGCTCGTGCACCCACTCGAGCAGCCACCACTCGTTGTCCGTCTTGCGCGCCTCCATCCCCATCGTACTCGGGTTGGCCCGGCCGCGCCAGGCGGCGCGTGTACGGTTCGACTTCCCGCCTCTCCCTGATCGTTCTGATCGTTCCCGCCGCATCTCGCGATGACACCGTGCCGTCGAGCCGTACGCGCGGTGTCGGCGCGAATTCGCGACGCGCTCGTCCGCCCGCGGGAGGCGGAGGGGCGGCGCAGGGCGACTATGGGGCCGGGGCTTTGACCGGCGGGTGCGAGGGGCTGAAGCTTCGCGGCACACGGGTAGCGCGAGGTGCGAGATGAGGCTGAACGCCATCGCCGGCATGGGGCTGGGCGGCCTGTGCTCAGGCTTGCTCGTCGTGGCCGGTCCATGGTCCAGCGCCCAGGCGCGCGACCCGCGCGCGGCGCCCTCGGCAGCGGGGCGAACTGCCCGCGAGCTCTACCTCGCGGCCTGCGCCGCGTGTCACGGGGCCGACGGGACCGGCGCGCCTCGGGCGCAGGTGGGCTTCTCGACGCCGCTGCCCGACTTCACCGACTGCAGCTTCGCGACGCGCGAGCCCGACTCCGACTGGTTCGCGGTCACACACGACGGCGGGCCCGCGCGGGCGTTCTCTCCCTTGATGCCGGCGTTCGGCGAAGCGCTGACGGACGCCGAGATCCAGCAGACCCTCGACTACCTGCGCACGTTCTGTGACGACGACGGGTGGCCGCGCGGCGAGTTGAACCTGCCCCGGGCGATGTTCACCGAGAAGGCCTATCCGGAAGACGAGGTGGTCGTCACCACGGGCCTGCGGGTCGACGAGCCGCGGGCGGTCGGCAACGAGCTGCTCTACGAGACCCGGTTCGGGGATCGCTACGCGGTCGAGCTGGTCGTGCCGTTCTCCTTCACGGACACCGGGCCCGGCGGCGACGGCTGGATCGGCGGCCTCGAGGACGTCGCGATCGGCGTCAAGGCGGCGCTCTTCCATAGCCTCGAGACGGGCGCCATCTTCGGCCTCAACGGCGAGGTCGTCCTGCCGACCGGCGACGAAGACGAGGGGTTCGGCAGCGGCGTGACCGTCTTCGAGCCGTTCTTGACCTATGGGCAGCTCCTCCCGCGCGTGGGCTTCCTGCAGCTGCAGGCGGGGCTCGAGCTGCCGGCCGAGCCGGCCCAGAAGGATCGCGAGGCCTTCTGGCGCGGCGCCTATGGGTACACGTTCACCAGCGGCCGGTTCGGTCGGAGCTGGACCCCGATGCTCGAGGTGCTCGGCGCGAGGGCGCTCGTGGACGCCGCCGAGACCGAGTGGGACCTCGTGCCGCAGCTCCACGTCAGCTTGAGCACCCGACAACACATCCAGGCCAACCTGGCGGTCCGCGTGCCGATGACCCAGACCGACCAGCGCTCGGTGGAGGTGCTGCTCTTCGTGCTCTGGGATTGGTTCGACGGCGGACTGACCCAGGGCTGGTGAACCGGCGAGGAGGCTCCCATGCGCACCGCGCTCTCGTTGACCCTCTTGCTCGTCTTCGCGGTCGAGCTCGCCGGCGGGGGCTTGCGGTTCTCGGCTCCCGAGCCGCCCGATCCGCACGTCTTCGTGACCTCGGACCAGTGCATGGCCTGCCACAACGGGCTCACGACCCCGGCCGGCGAGGACGTGTCGATCGGCTTCGACTGGCGCGGGTCCATCATGGCCCACTCGTCGCGCGACCCCTACTGGCACGCGGCCGTGCGGCGCGAGGTCATCGACCACCCGGCCGCCGCCGAGGAGATCGAGGACGAGTGCTCGGCCTGTCACATGCCGATGGCCAACAAGACGGCCCGCCTCGCCGGCGCGCGGGGCGAGGTCTTCGCGCACCTGCCCATCCGCGCGGCCGAGACCCGCGACGCGCTCCTGGCCGCCGACGGGGTCTCCTGCTCGGTGTGCCATCAGATCCAGCCCTACAACTTCGGGCAGAGAGCCAGCTTCAACGGCCGCTTCATCGTCTCCGACCCCGACGTGGGCGAGGCGCGTCCGATCTTCGGACCCTACGACGTGCAGCCCGGGCTGGTGACCGTGATGCACTCGGCGACCGGCTTTCAGCCGAGGCCGGCGACGCACATACAACAATCGGAGCTGTGCGCGACCTGCCACACCCTCTACACCCACACGCTGGGCCCGCGGGGCGAGGTCGTGGCCGAGCTGCCCGAGCAGGTCCCCTACCTCGAGTGGCTGCACAGCGATTATCGCGAGACGCGGAGCTGCCAGAGCTGTCACATGCCGGTGGTCCGGGACCCGACGCCCATCAGCAGCGTGCTGGGCGAGCCGCGGCGGGAGGTGTCGCGGCACACCTTCGTCGGGGCCAACTTCTTCATGTTGGGCATGCTGAACCGCTACCGAGAGGACCTGGGCGTCGAGGCGCTGCCCCAGGAGCTGGACACGGCGCGCCAGCGGACCATCGAGCACTTGCAGACGCACAGCGCGAGGCTGGCCGTCGAGGCCGGCGTCGTGCGCGACGGGTGGCTCGAAGCCGACGTCGTGGTGACCAACCTGGCCGGCCACAAGCTGCCGACCGCCTACCCGTCGCGCCGCGCCTGGCTGCACGTCGTGGTGCGCGACGCGTCGGGCGCCGTGCGCTTCGAATCCGGTCGCTTCGCCCCGAGCGGGGCCATCGTCGGCAACGACAACGACCTCGACCCACGCGCCTTCGAGCCGCATCACCTGGTCATCGACGACCCCGCGCAGGTCCAGATCTATGAAGGCATCATGGCCTCGCCGTCCGGCCACGTCACCACGGGGCTGCTGACGGCCAGCCACTTCATCAAGGACAACCGCCTGTTGCCACACGGCTTCGACAAGGCGACGGCCCCCGCCGACGTCGCGGTGAAGGGGCGGGCCGCCCAGGACCCGGACTTCCTGGCCGGCGGGGACCGGACCCGCTATCGGGTCGACGTCCGCGGGGCGTCCGGGCCTTTCCACGTCACCGCCGCGCTCTGGTACCAGCCCATCGCCTACCGCTGGGCCGAGAACCTGCGTCCCTACGAGGCCCCCGAGACCGACCGCTTCACGCGCTACTTCGACGCCATGGCCGCCGACTCCGCCGTCATCGTCGTCACGACCGAGGCCGCCATCGAGTAGCGACAAACGGGTCAGGTCGGGGCGGGTCTACGCTCGGGATCATCGTCTTGATGTGGCCGAGCGGGCTACCTACGGTCGTGCAAGACGGAGGCGCGGATGAGCGAGACGAGCATGTCGACCAAAGGCCAGGTGGTCATCCCGGTGGACATCCGGAGGGCGCTGGGGCTGGATCGGAACACGCGGCTGCGGGTTGAGCGGGAAGGCGAGCGAATCGTTCTGACGCCCATCCGGTCGACCGATTGGCGCGCACTACGCGGATGCTTGGCGGGAGAGACCGACTTACTGGCCGAGTTGGAGGCCGACCGCCGCGCGGACCGGGGGTAGGTCTCGAAGGCCCTTCGGGCTGACCTTGGGCGCACATGGTCGTTCAGGCCGCCGAGAGTGCGACGTGGAGCGGCTCGCGACTCTCCTGCGAGAGGTGCTTCAGGTCGCGCTCGATGAGGTCGGGCAGGCGTGCGGACAAACCGGCCTGGGAGGCCATCCAGAGTCGGAGGAGGACCTCGGTGTTGTAGTCCATCCCGGTGGGTTCGTCTTCACGTGCCTCCCACTGGGACACGATGGAGTGGCCGGCCTTGTTGAGCACCTCGGCCAACTCGGACTGGCGAAGGCGCTTGTACTTGCGGATGAAGCGGACCTCGGCTCCGGTCAAGCGCGCCGGCTTCGTGATGAGCTGCTGGAACACCACGCGCTGGAGGTCCCGCAGGTTCACGTCCGGGATGCGCTCCCCCCTCACCTCGACCATGGGTGGGTCGATGAGGACAATCGGAAAGCCGAGCTCGAGGTACTCGTAGCAGTTCGGCGTCGTCATCTCGGGCTCCTTGCCGCGTGATGAGCGGATAAACGTCAGGGCAGGGCGCGGGCTTCTCGGATGAGGGTGAGGTCGTCGGAGAGGGTGTAGCCCGGGGGCAGGTCGCCGCGGGGGACGACGGTGCCGGACTCGCGGGAGGCGACGGGGACGCCATCTATATAGAGGATGGCGTTGCCGGTGACGGAGGGGGCGCGGGGGCCGGGGGTGATGAGGCCGACCAGGTTGAGGGGGTCGGTGGCGGACAGGCGGACCGACTCGGGGGCCGCGTGGGGCGGAGGGCGGCGGCGGACCTCGCGGAGGACCTCGATGGCCTCGGGGCGGGCGTACTGCTCGCCGGTGACGCCGGAGACGAAGCGGCCGCCGCGGAGCTCGCCGCGGGCCTCGCGACGGCGGAGGATGGGCAGGAGATCGCGCCAGGGCGGGGCCCAGGTCTCGCGGGTCAGCAGCTCGCGGAAGAGGACGCCCCAGCGCAGGAGGAGCTGCTCGGCGGCCAGCTCGGGGTCGGGGGCGACGGCGATCGGGGCGCGCAGGAGCGACCAGCGGCCGCCCGATGGGGTCAGGCGGGCGGCGAGGCCGCGCAGGGCGCTGAAGCCGGAGGCGACCGAGGCGAGGCGGCGGTCGCCCTGGACCAGCGCGCGGATGGCGCCGAAGCCGTCGGCGGCGACCAGGCCGGCACCGGCGAGGCGCCACAGGGCGGCGTCGACCTCGGCGGCCGGGGCGCCGGTCGTGGTGGCCAGCTCTGGGGCGAAGCAGGCCCCGCGGCGGGCCAGCGTGTCGAGCAGGGCGACCTCGAGCGGGTCGGTCGGCTCGGGGGCGGGCGGGGCCGAGGCCAGCAGCCAGGGCAGGTCGGCGCGCACCGCGAGGGCGATGGGGACCGCGCGGCCGGTGGTGCTGGGGGCCTCGGCGCGCGGGCTGAGGCGGCCCCAGACGACGTGGCCGCCGAAGGCCAGGCCGTCGAGCCAGGCGGGGTCGTAGCCTGCGATGCGGGCGGAGAGGATCTCGGGCTCCCAGGCGGCCGCGGCGACCTCGGCGCCCTGCAGCTGGGCGATGGCCTCGGCGAGGCCCGCCGGGCCGACCAGGCGGTGGCCCTCGGCGACGTGCTGCCAGCGGAAGAGGAAGCGCATGAAGTCGGCCGGCGTGACCGGGGCGACCTCTTGGCGCAGGCGGTTCAGGCTCTGGCGGTGCACGCGGGCCAGCACGCGGCGGTGACAGAGCTGGTCCGCAGGAAGATCGGGGTCGAAGCGGCCGCGCAGGACCGTGCCTTCGGCCTCGAGCGCGCCCAGCGCGACCGCGACGTCACCGACGGAAAGGCCCAAGTGGGCGGCCAGCGAGTCGGCGGTCACCGGGCCGCGGCGCTCGAGGTGGCCGCGCAGGATGTGTTGCAGCGCAGCATCGGGCTCGGTCGGCAGGCCGATGGAGGGCAGGGCGGGCGGCTCGGGGTCGAAGGTCAGGCCGGCGACGTCGGCCAGCGCGGCGCGGACCAGGTCGACGCGCTCGGTGGCGACCCAGGCGGCGCCGCCGTCCCAGGTGGCGACGGTGGCGCGGCGGGCCTGGACCAGCTCGGTCAGCCAGGTACGCCAGGCCGGAGAGTCGCTAGCCGGCAGCAGGCCCAGGGTCAGCAGCAGATCGTGGACCTCGTCGGCGTCGCGCGGGTCGGGGGCCAGCTCGGCGGCGACGGCGGCCAGGACGGCCGGGTCCAGGAAACCCATGCCGTCGGCCAGGTCGGTTGGCAAGGTGCGCCGCAGCGAGACGGCGCGGGTGCGGCGCTCTTCCAGCGGGGCGTCGTCCAGGTAGGCCCAGGGCTGCGAGTTCAGGACCTCGTGGCACAGGGGCGAGGGTTCGGTGGTGTCCACGGCGACGACGCGGACGGCGCCGGCTTCGATGCGCTGCAGCAAGGCGGTCAGGCCGGGCAGGTCGCAGAACTCGGTCAGGCAGTCGCGCAGCGTCTCGTGGACCAGCGGGTGGTCGGGCGGGACCAGGTCGCCCTCGATGTTCTCGCCGCAGGCCACCTGGTCGGGGAAGATGGCGCCGAGCAGGTCTTCCACGCGCATGCGCAGGATCTGCGGCGGCACGCGGCGGCCGCCGGTGTGGCGCAGCACCGCCAGCGAGCGGGTGGCGTTCCACTTGAAGCGGCCGGCGAAGATGGGCGAGGTCAGGATGGCCTGGGTCAGGACGTCTTCGACGGTGGCCGTGCTGAGGAAGCGGAAGACGGTGTCGAGCGGGAAGCTGTGTTGCTCGCCGAGCGACAGGACCAGGCCGTCGTCGGTCGCGGCGGCCTGCAGCTCGACGTTGAAGCTGCGGCAGAAGCGCTTGCGGAGGGCGAGGCCCCAGGCGCGGTTGAGGCGGCCGCCGAAGGGGGAGTGCAGGACCAGCTGCATGCCGCCCGAGTCGTCGAAGAAGCGCTCGGCGACGACGGTGTCCTGGGTCGGCAGCGTGCCCAGGACGGCGCGGCTGGCGGCCAGGTAGGCGACCAGGATGGCGGCGCCGGACGGGGGGACGCTGCAGGCGTCGGCGACCCAGGCGGCGATGGCCTCGTGCGGCTGGCCGGCGACCAGGCGGGCCTCGACCTCGGCGCGCAGCTCGCCGACCTGGGCGGACAGCTCGACCGTGCGGGCCGGGGCCTCGCCCAGCCAGAAGGGGACGCTGGGCGGCAGGCCGTGGGCGTCCTCGACCCGGACGCGGCCGGCCTCGACCCGGCGGATGCGCCACGAGGTGTTGCCGAGGAGGAAGATGTCGCCCGCCATGCTCTCGATGGCGAAGTCCTCGTCGAGGGTGCCGACCGGCGTCTCGTCGGGGTCGGCGATGACCGCGTAGTCGGCGCGGTCGGGGATGGCGCCGCCCGAGGTGATGGCGGCGAGGCGCGCGCCGCGGCGGGCCTTGACCCGGCCACCGACCCGGTCGCGGTGCAGGTGGGTGCCGAAGCGGCCGCGGCGGGTGGCGACGCCGTCGCCCAGCATGGTCATCACGGCGTCGAAGTCGGCGCGCGACAGCTCGCGGTAGGGCCAGGAGCGGCGGGCCCAGGCGAACAGCTCGTCTTCGGTCGCCTCGCCGGCGGCGACCTCGGCGACCAGCTGCTGGGCCAGGACGTCGAGCGGGCCGTCGGGCATCAGCACGCGGTCCAGCTCGCCGCGGCGGACGGCGCGGACCAGGGCGGCGCACTCGACCAGCTGGTCGCGCGTGGTGGCGATGAGGCGGCCCTTGGGCGTGGCGCGGCGAGCGTGGCCCGAGCGGCCGACCCGCTGCAGGAAGGTGGCGACGCTGCGCGGGCTGCCCAGCTGGATGACCAGATCCACGTCGCCCACGTCGATGCCCAGCTCTAGCGAGGCGGTGGCGACCACGACCGGGACGTCGCCGGCCTTCAGGCGCTGCTCGGAGGCGAGGCGGCGGTCGCGCGCCATCGCGCCGTGGTGGGCGGCGACCTGGCCTTCGCCCAGGCGCTCTTCCAGGGCGTGGGCGACCCGTTCGACCAGGCGGCGGGTGTTGGCGAAGACCAGGGTCGCGCGGTGTTCTGAGACCAGCTGGACGATGCGGTCGTACACGCGCGCCATCTGGGTCGACGAGGCGACGGCGCCCAGCTCGGGGTCGGGATCTTCGACGGCGAGATCCAACGCGCGGGCGTGGCCGACGTCGACGATGACCGGGGTCGGGCGGGCGGTGCCGACGAGGAGGCCGGCCATGGCCTCGATCGGCTTCTGCGTGGCGGACAGGCCGATGCGGGTCGGGGCGGCGTGGCCGGCGGCGGTGATCAGGCGGTCGAGGCGCTCGAGGCTGAGGGCCAGGTGCGAGCCGCGTTTACTGCCGGCGACGGCGTGGATCTCGTCGACGATGACCGTCTGGACGTTCTGCAGGTAGGCGCGCGAGCCGTCGGCGGTCAGCAGGATGTAGAGCGACTCGGGCGTCGTGACCAGGACGTGCGGCGGGTGCTTGGCCATGACGGCGCGGGCCGAGGCCGGCGTGTCACCCGAGCGGACGGCGACGCGGATGGGCGCGGAGGTCAGGCCCTGCTCGGCGGCGCGGGCGGTCAGCTCGGCCAGCGGGGCGCGCAGGTTCTTCTCGATGTCGTTGCCCAGCGCTTTCAGCGGCGAGACATAGAGGATGCGCGTCCCTTCGGTGAGGGTGCCGTCGAGCCCGGCGCGGACCAGGTCGTCGAGGCCGGCGAGGAAGGCGGCGAGGGTCTTGCCCGAGCCGGTCGGGGCGGCGACCAGGACGTCGCGCCCGCTGCGGATGGCCGGCCAGGCGACGGCCTGCGCGTCGGTCGGCGTCTCGAAGCGGTCGACGAACCAGCCCGCGACCAGCGGGTGGAAGGCGGCGAGCGGGTCGGTGGGCGAGGGCGTCGTCACGATGGGAGCCTAACACGCGCGCGAGGCGACGGGTTCCCGCGCGCGCTCACGCGCGCTCAGCGGAGCAGAGGGAAGGAGGCGTAGCCGTCGTAGAGCCGGACCCACAGGCGACCGTCCTGGATGCGCATGTCTTCCGGCGACTTCGGCAGCTTCACCTTCTGGACGACGGCGCCGGTGCGGCGGTCGAGGACGAACAGCGCGCGCGACTCGCGCGTGAAGCCATAGCCGGTGACCAGGTAGTCGCCGTGGACCAGGAAGGCCGCGTTGCTGGTGAGGTCCTTGGAGCGCCAGGCGACGCGGTGCGTGCACAGATCGCCCGCAACGACGCGGTTGCCGCGCCCGCCGATCTCCTTGGCGTAGCCGTTGAACTGGAAGGTGGCGTACACCGCGTCGCCCAGCCGCCAAAGCCCGGTCAGCGCGTTGAACGCCGGGACGTCCTCGGCGGCGAAGTCGACGTAGCGCGCCGGGTCGGCGGCGTCGGAGACCCGGTAGGCGCAGCGCACGCCCGGCCAGTCGCGTCCCGAGCGCCCCGCGTCCGCGACCTGGGTGATCTCGACCACCAGCCCGGTGTTCGAGTCGGCGAACCGCGCTCCTACCTGCGCGCGCTCGCCCGAGGGCGAGTCGCTGCAGCCCGAGAGCGCCGCCGCGAGCACGTGGTCGGTGGAGGTGATGCCGCCGCGGCCGGTCAGCGTCGGCGCGGGGGCGACCTGGTCGAGGTTGAAGTCGACGATCTTGTCGGCGCCGCGGACGATCCGCGGCTTGCCGAGCAGCTTGGGCAAGCGGCCCTCGGGCGCGCGCCAGGTCTCGGCGGGGCAGGGCGCGGCGGGCTCCTGAGCCCAGGCCGGGATCGTCAGCGCGCAGGCCAGGGCGACGAGGATGGGTCGGATGATGGCTGCGGCCATGTGGGGTCTCCGGGGCAGGCGGGGGCCGCGGCGGTCGGCGTCGCAGCCCGGCGAGGATGGCGCGACGCGGTCGAGCTGGCAATCGGAACATGCCGCTTGACTCCACGCCCGGGCCGGTGGCACATAGGCCACCGCTCCGGACACAGGTGCCGGTGGCGCTCGAACCGAACCCGAAGGAGGACCCCAGCCATGAAGCAGAGCAGCACCAGCCAGCCGCGCTCGACCGGGGTCTTCTGCGTCCGCGCGATCGTCCGGGCCTTCTGTGTCCGCACGATGGTCCGTCGACCTCGCCCGGACGCCGTACCTCCTCGCCGGAACGTAGCCGCCGCCTGACCGACGGGCCGCAGCCGCGCTCGTGAACCGCGCCCCGGCGACGCCGGGCAGCGCCGCGTGGCGCCCTGGGCCGACGCTCCCCTGCCGGGGGACGGCGTCGCCTGTGGGGCCCGTCGCGGGCTGACCCGACGCCGGTGCGCGTGACGCGCGCGGTCTGACGTCCTCCCGTCTCTCCGTCACCAATGTGCCACTCGCCCGGTTCGCGGGCGTCATGGGATCGTCATGTCTGCTGCAATGCAACATGCGCCGGAAGCCCCGGCGCACATCGGCCGGCGCCAGGTCTTCACCCTGGCCTGGCCCATCGTCGTCTCGATGCTGTTCTACACGGCGATGACCATCGTCGATGTCATCGTCGTGGGCCAGCTGGGTACTTCGTCCTTGGCCGCCATCGGCCTCGCCACCACCATCTGCTTCGGCCTGCACGCGCTGGGCAACGGCCTGCTCGAGGGGCTCAAGGTCGCCGTCGCCCAGGCGACCGGCGCCCGGCGCACCCAGGACGCCGACCGGCTGGCCATCCAGGGGCTGTGGCTGGCCCTCGGCATGGGCCTGGCGGTCGCCGCCGTCGCGCCCCTGTCGCGGTCCATCTTCGGCTGGACGGGCGCCTCGGACGCGGTGGCCGACGAGGCCGCGGCGTACCTGGTCATCCGGGCGCTGGGGGCGCCGCTGACCTTCGCCACGCTGGCGCTGAGCAGCTGGTTCCAGGGCCGCGGCGACACGCGTACGCCGATGATCGCCAACATCGGCGCGAACCTGGCCAACATCGGCCTGGATCTCGTGCTGGTCTTCGGCTGGGGCCCCATCCCGGCGATGGGCATCGCGGGCGCGGCCATCGCGACGCAGGTCGGCTTCGCGGGCGCGGTGGTGTTTCTGGTCTGGCGCGCCCGGCGGCTGCTGGTCGGGGTCCCGCGCGGCTTCGACCGGCGGCTGGTCGGCGAGATCCGGCGGGTCGGCGGCCCCATCGGCCTGCGCTACCTGTTCGATGTCCTCAGCTTCACCATCTTCGCCTCGATCCTGGCCGGCGTGGGCGACGCCGATCTTGCAGCGCACACGGTCATCATCCGCATCGTGTGTGTCAGCTTCCTGCCCGGCTTCGGCATCGCGCAGGCGGCGTCCATCCTGGTCGGGCAGTCGGTGGGCGCCGGGCGTCCCGAGGGCGCCTACGCGGCCCACCGGGCGGGGACCGAGCTGGCCGTCGCCTTCATGGTGGCCTGCGGGCTGGTGTTCGTGGCCGTCCCCGAGCAGCTCATCGCCATCTTCGGCGCCGAGCCGGCGGTGGTCGAGGTGGCGCGGCACCTGCTGCTCATCGCGGCCGGGTTCCAGCTGTTCGACGCCCTGGCCACGGTCGCGCAGTCGGCGCTGAACGGGGCGGGCGACACGCGCTTCGTCATGCGCTGGAGCGTGATGATGGCCTGGGCGGTGAAGCTGCCGGTCGGCTGGGCGCTGGCGGTGCCGGCCGGGCTGGGGGCGCCCGGCGCGTGGCTGGGGCTGACGGCCGAGATCGTGCTGGTCGGGGGCGTGTACCTGTGGCGCATCCGCAGCGGGCGTTGGCTGGGCGTCGCGCCCGCCCCGGCGCCCGAGGTGCGGCAGGCGCTGGCCTGACCGGAACGAGGTCCCGAGGGTGTCCAGAAACGGGACGCTCGCCGCCGGCTGTGACGCGCTGCGTGTACCAAAATGGTGCGCCCGGGCGACTCGGCCTCGATCTCACGCTGGTCCCCGCGCTGGCACGAGCGCTGCAAGGAGGCAGGGCGCGCGTCGGCGCGGGGAGGTGGGAGATGGTCGGCAGAGCGATGGTCCTGGGACTTGCGGCCGGTTGGGTGGTCCTGGGGGGCTGCGACGGCTTGTTCGGCGAGCTGAACATCGACCTGCGGTCGGACTCGCGCGGCGGGTACGACTGGCCGGACGGGACGTCGGCCTCGGGCGAGTACTTCGAGCGCGACGTGGAGGGGGGCGAGGGCGAGGGCGACGCGGAGGTGTCGCAGGGCGCGGAGGTCGATCCCGGGCCGTCGTTCGGAGTGTGCGCGAGCGATGACGACTGCGTGCTGGCGCTGGCGGTCGAGGGGCCGTGCGCGACGGCGTGGTGCGACGCCGGGGCCTGCCGGCTGCGCTTCGCGTCGGCGGGGACGGCGTGCGAGCTGGCCAAGCCGCTGGCCGAGTGCCGGGCGGCGATGTGCGACGGCATGGGCCAGTGCGTCGTGGGGCTGGCGGCCGATGGCGCGGCGTGCCGGGGAGGGGAGCGGACGGACTGCACGCGGTGGGAGTGCACGGCGGGCGCGTGCGGGCAGGTCGCCGAGGACTGCGACGACGGGATCGCCTGCACCGAGGACCACTGCTGGGAGGGCGTCGGGTGCCAGCACCGGCCGCGGCACGCGCTGTGTGACGACGGCGACGCCTGCACGACGGACGTGTGCAGCAAAGACGAGGGTTGCGTGCACCCGTCGGTGGCCGCGGCCTGCGACGACGGCAACCCCTGCACCGAGGACGGCTGCGACCCGGAGCGCGGGTGCGTGCACACGGCGGTGACCGGCGCCTGCGACGACGGCAACCCCTGCACGGTGGTGGACGCCTGCGTCGAGGGCCACTGCGTCGCGTTGAGCGAGTACGACTGCGACGACGGCAACCCGTGCACCGACGACGCGTGCGACCGGGCGACCGGGGCCTGCGTGTCGACGCCCAACACGGCGCCGTGCGCGGACGACGGGCTGCCCTGCACCGCGGACGTGTGTTCGGAGGGCGTCTGCACGCATCCGCCGGCGCCGACGGGCTCGCCCTGCACGGACGGCAACGCCTGCACCGCAGGCGACCGGTGCGTGTCGGGAGCCTGCCAGTGGAAGCAGCTGGTCGACTGCAACGACGGCGACCCGTGCACCGTCGACGCCTGCCACCCCGTGCTGGGCTGCGTGCACACGCCGTCGTCCCTTTGCCAGTGAGCCGCCCGCGCGCGGGGCGAGGCGGCGGGCGCGTTTGCGCCGGCGGTCGCTTCGTACTATAGATCGCGCGCATGAGAACGCGACGGACACGGGCACGCGCGGCTGGCGCTGCGCCGAGGGCCGCCGTGCTGGCTGGCGCCTTGGCGAGGGCCGCCGTGCTGGCTGGCGCCTTGGCGAGGGCCGCCGTGCTGGCTGGCGCGGCGTCGGCTTCGGCCGGCTGCGCGCTGCTGCCCCAGACGTCCACCGAGCTGAACATCGCGTTGGCCATCACCGGCGTGCTGATCGTCGGGGCCGTCGTCGCGGCGCTGGTCGTGACGTTCAGAGGCAAGAAATGACGAGGGGTTCCGACGTCTCGAGGATTGGGGGCTTCCCCTGGGGCGCGCCCCGGGGTTAGAGTGCTCGCGGTCATCGGGGGTCGGTCCCTACGGAAAAGTAGGGAAGCGGCATGGGTCTGCCCGAAGAGAAGCAGCAGAAGGTCAACGCCAACGACCTGGATCCGCAGCAGCGTCCGACCGACGGTCCGGGCGCGGCGGACACCAAGCAGGCCAAGGAGCCTGGTCTGGCGGACCTGGCGGCGCAGGTGCTCAGCGGCGAGATCACGCTGGGCGAGGCGGTGGGACAGATCCCCGCGCTCGTCAGCTTCCTGCAGGCCACGCTGGGCAACGAGATGGTCGCCAAGCTGCTCGAGGGCGGCGAGGAGGGCGAAAAGAAGAAGCGCCCCGGCGACGAGGAGGCCAAGGAGCAGTCCGAGACGGAGTCCGAGGAGGACGCGTCGGAGGGCGGCGGCGACAAGGCGGCCGAGACGGACGGTCAGGCGAAGTCGCCCAACGTCGGGGGGCGTCAGGCGTTGACCGTGCTCGCGGGCGGCGCGGCGGCGGGCGCGGCGGCGGCCACGGCCAACGCGGCGGGGGCGAACCCGGACGCGCAGGCCGAGCTCGGCGACAAGCTGAAGGCCAAGGAGGACAAGGCCAAGGCGAAGACCGAGGCCAAGAAGAAGCCGGTGCGTAAGGCGCGCAAGGCCAAGGCGCAGGACCCGATCGCGTCGCCGCCGACCACCGCCGGGGGCGGCGAGGTGACGACGGCGAAGCCGCAGGCGCCGGGGAACGAGGAGAACGAGGCGCGCGAGCTCGAGGACGAGACCAAGGACACGACCGACAAGGCGAAGTCGAACGGCGGCGAGGAGAAGAAGGTCGGCGAGGAGGTCCAGCGGACGGCCAAGGAGCAGGGCAAGGGTGAGCTGAAGGCCGGCCCGGCGACGCCCGCGCAGCAGACGCCGCAGACCGACGACAAGGCCGACCCGAACAAGCCGGCCGACCCGGCGACCGACGGGCCGATGCCGTCGGACGAGCAGGTCCTGCAGGAGGTGAACGGCAAGCAGGACGACAAGGGCAGCGGCGTCCAGGAGGAGGCGAAGAAGACCGAGGACAAGGCCGGCGGCGCGGGCGGCGGCGAGGTGGTGCCGGACGGGCCGGGCGGGCAGGTGCCCGGGGCGCCGGGGCCGGACGCGGCGACCGAGGGCAAGGAAGACAAGGAGGGCGAGGGCGGGGGAGGCGGCGAGACCGTGCCGGCGGCGCCCGTGGGCGAGGGCGGCGAGGGCGAGGTGGCGGCGGTGCCCGAGGGGCCCGGCGGGACGCTCGACGAGTACATGGCGGCCAACCCGGACACGGCGGCGGCCGAGTCGGTGGCCAGCCAGAAGATGGTGACCGACAAGATCGGGCGGAACACGAACGAGCTCCACGGCAAGATCGACCTGCCGCCCGACAAGAGCTGGCTGGACGCGGTGACCCCGCGGCAGGAGTGGTTCAAGCTCACGCAGGCGGTCAAGGGCAACAAGTGGTCGGGTCAGGACGGCGCCCTGGCCTTCATGACCAACCTGAACTCGATCGTCGACTTCATCTCGGGCGCGGCCGGCAAGATCGGCCTGGCGGCGACCATCGGCGGGGCCATCCTGACGCTGCTGGTGCCGCCGGTCGGGGCGTTCCTGCTGGCGGTCGGGCGCGTGATGAACGCGGTGAGCCTGGCCTGCGCGGCGGTGAGGGCGATCTCGAGCATCGTCACGACGGTGATGCTGGCGGTGAAGGCGGCCAAGGAGAAGGATCCCGCCAAGCGGCTCGAGATGATGCAGGAGATGAAGGCCAACGTGCAGGCCGGCGTGATGGCGGGCATCGAGATCGTGATGTCCAAGATCGGCGGCGGCGCCAAGGGCGGCGCGGCCAAGGCCGGCGGCAAGGGGATGAACGCGGCCAAGGCGACGTGGAAGGAGGCCGGGGGCCTGAAGGGGGCCATGAAGCAGGGCTTCAAGGAGGGCGGCGTCAAGGGCGCGCTGAAGGCCGGCGGCGGGCTGGTCAAGGACACGGTGAAGGCCGGGGCCGGCGCGGCCAAGGACGGGCTGAAGCAGTCGTGGAAGGAGGGCGTGCAGGGGCTGAAGAACACGGCGGCCAGCATGAAGCAGCTGGGCGTCGGGGGGACGCTCAAGCACGGCCTGAACACGGCCGGCGGCGCGCTGAAGGACAAGTTCATCAAGCCGCTGGCGGACCTGCCGACCGCGTTCAAGGAGTTCAAGGGCAGCTGGAAGACGCTCAAGACCGACTGGTCGTCGTTCAAGGGGGCCGTCAAGAGCGACGGGTACTTCTCGACCATCAAGTCGATGAACTTCCCGAACTACGGCAAGGAGGGGCTGAAGGGGCTGAAGAAGGACCTCCTGGACACGACCGGCGGCGGGTACGCGTCGCGGGTGCACATGGGGATGAACGGGGCGCCCAAGAAGGAGGAGAGCAAGCTCCCGGGCGGGCCGAAGGACGACCGGACGGATCTGCAGCGGTCCATCGACAAGCAGAAGGCGGATCTGGCCAAGCTGGAGAAGGCCAAGAGCGGGTCGCGGGCCGACAAGATCAAGGCGCTCAACGGCGACGACATGGGCGGGGCGCAGAAGGCGCTGTACGACAAGGGCAAGGCCGACGGGGACCTGTCGACGCGGCTCGGGGCGTACAAGAACCGCAAGGGGAGCGAGCTGGACGACGGGTCGCTCGACGTGCTGCTCGACACGAAGATCGCGCAGACCAAGGCGTCGCAGAACCTGCTCATGCCCAAGAGCAACGGCTCGGCGGCCATGGACTTGGCCAAGTCCGGGTATGACCTGGCGACCGGCAAGGGGGACTTCGGGGATCTGGCGAAGACCGGGCTGAGCCACATGGGGGTGGGCGGGTCGACCGCGTCGAAGTTCATGGTGAACGACGAGACCTCGGCGCAGAAGTCGGCGAAGAAGAAGTCGCTCCTGAAGAAGCTGCAGGAGGACAACGACGCGCGGACGAAGAAGGCGGCCGCGTCGGTCGTGAGCGACGTGCAGGGGGCGCCGCAGTACGGGGTGACGCAGGGCAAGGTGCAGGCGACGATGTCGCCGGTGCTGGGGCTGTTCCAAGAGCGGACGACGCAGCTGCAGGAGGCGATGAGCGCCACGCCGGGTGGCAAGGCGACCGACACCAGCACGGACCAGGGTGGGGACGCGCAGGCGAGCGCGCTGCCGCCGCCGCCGCCAGCGCCGCCCGAGGGGATGACGGTGCCGGACGCCGGGCTGCTGGCGGACATATCGGGGCAGCGCAAGGCGCTGTCGGGCTACAAGACCAGGGTGCAGGCGGACATCGCGCAGGCCCAGGTCTACAAGGAGCAGGCCATCGGCGGGGACGCCAAGCTGGCCGAGTACGCGGCGGGGCTGGACACGCAGTCGGCGGAGATCGCCAAGGAGAACGAGGCCGCCAAGAAGGACACGGCGGACATCGCCAAGAGCAAGGAGGATCTGGCCACGGGCGGCAAGGAGATCGCCGCGGGGGCGCAGAAGGCCGAGGGCGAGAAGGGCAAGACGGAGGCCGAGTCGAACAAGGGCTCGGGGCTGAGCGTGCAGCCCGACGAGGCGAAGAAGCGGGCCGAGGAGGAGAAGGACGCGCGCAAGCGCGAGGCGGACTTCCAGCGCGAGTACAAGAACGCCGGGTACCTGCGCAAGAAGTACCTGAAGGCCAAGAAGTGGCTGTTCTCGTTCGCCAATCTGCTCAAGAAGGCGGCCGAGTGGGTCTGGAAGAAGATGATCGCGCCCGCCATCAAGGCGGTGAAGGCGGCGCTCGGCAAGGTGATGAACTTCATCACCAACATGATGATGTCGGGGATCCTCAAGCTGGTGAAGCTGTTCCTGAGCAAGGAGGAGGCGAACCGGCTCGACGAGACCTTCGCGCAGATGAAGGAGCTCGAGGCCAAGCAGGCCGAGGCGGCGACCCAGGAGACGGCGGACAAGAACGCCGAGGCGAAGAAGCAGCTGGGGGACGCGCGGCAGGCGGCGGCGACGAAGATCGAGACGTGCCAGAAGAACGTGGACGAAGGCAACGCGCTCATCGCGGCCATCGACGCGCACGACAAGACGCTGGCGGGCGAGTACGCGAAGGTCGACGGGGCGCGCAAGGCGTTCATCGCGCAGTACACGCCGTACTTCGACTGGGTGAAGCTGCGGGACTCGCAGCCGCCGGCCGAGGACAAGGCCGGTGGTGGCGGTGGCGGCAAGGAGAGCGAGGGCGGCGAGAAGCAGCCGCACCCGGCGGACCGGCCGCTGAGCCCGGCCGTGGGGGAGGCGCTGAGCGCGGCCTGCGGCATCGTCAAGGAGGACAGCCTGGCGGCCGAGAAGGAGATCGCCGGCAAGTCGGCCGAGCAGCGCGACAAGGTGCACAAGTCGGCGTGGGGCGTGTACGACGAGAACCGGCGCGACATCGCGGTGGCGGCGGTCGGCGTGCTGGCGCCGTCGGTGGACGCGGTGACGCCGCTGTACGACCACGAGCAGGGGCGGGTGAAGGCGGTGCAGAACGCGGCGGACGCGGTGCACGCCAACGTGACGGGGGCCATCGCGTCGTCCGAGTCGGCGCGGCGCGGGCGGCTCGAGGGGCTGGCCGGAGAGGCGGCGACGCTGTCGACGATGGCGGCGACGAACGGGGCGGCGAAGGCGCGCGACCTGTACCAGAAGCTGGCGGCCGAGGCGAAGGGCATCGACGAGGCGCGCAGCAAGGCCTACGAGGCCATGAGCGAGGGCTACGCGCGGGCGGCGAAGAGCGGGGCGTAAACGACGGCGGCCCGGGGTGCGGAGGATGGTCGTGGGGCCGGCCGGCTGGAAGAGGCTGTCGCAATGACGCCGCCGATGGCGGCCTTGGAGTGCTCCGGCTTGCCGGAGCCCCGGCCCCGGCGGCGTGCCGCCGGGAGCTGGCCGCCAGACCCGGCGCAGCAAGCTGCGCCGGATGGGGGCTCCACCAAGGTGGAGCACTCCAATTGGCCTTCTGCGACACCCTCTGGAAGGCGGCGGTCCCAGGGCGGCCGATGCGGGCTCTGGTCGTAAGGCCTACCGGGATGGACGCGCGTCAGTCGCCTCGTAGAGGGGCGGTCGCCAGGACGTAGAGCATCGTCAGCAGGGCCTCTTGCTGCGGGCCGTCGAAGGTGGCGCGGGTCGTGATGGTGGGGAGCCACGGATCGAGGGCGGCGGTCTGGTCGGCGGTGTCGAACAGGACCGTCAGGCCCTGGGCGGCGGCGGCGCAGCGGTCGGGGGCGCCTTCGCCGCACTCGGTGGCGAGCGGCTCGACCACCAGGTCGACCGTGCCGATGGCGCCCAGGGCGACGGTGAAGGCGTCGCGGTGGGTCGGGTCGCTCATGCGCTCGCGCACGGCGCGCAGGGTCAGGGCGAGCCCCCGGTCACCGCGGGCCAGCCAGCCGGCGGCGCCGGCCGCGTAGGCGGCCATCGCGGGGCGGGAGACGTCGCCGATGAAGGGCAGCAGGGCCTTCATGAGGCCGGCCGAGACCTCGGGGGTCAGCGGCGGGGCCAGGTAGAAGGGGCCCAGCTCGTGGGACTGGTGGGCCGACTCGGCCACCTCGAGCAGGGCCTGCAGGGTGGCGACCTTGATGGGCTCTTCGTCGCCGACCTGCTGCCAGACATGCTCGAGGCCCGCCATCAAGCCGGGCGAGCGGCGCAGACCGTAGGCCAGACCGGGGCCGATGGCCTCGGCAGGGGCGCCGTCGGCGATGAGGCCCAGCGCGAGGGCGGCGGCGTTGGGGTCCTCGGTGCCGAGGTGCAGCGCCGCGCCGACGGCGGCGACGCGCACGCCGGCGTCCTGGCTGTCGAACTGGCGCTCGAGCGCGTTCATGACCGTCTCGCGGCTGGCGGCGGCGACGCGCGGGTGGACGGCCAGGGCCGCGGCGGCGCCCAGGCGCAGGGCCGGGTCGACCGGGGCGACGACCAGGCGCGCCAGCAGGTGTGCGGTCAGCTCGGGGCAGGAGCGCCAGTGGGCGATGGCGGCGCAGGCCGAGCGCGCCGCGGCGACGACCTGCGGCTCGGCCTTGGCCTCGAGCACCTGTTGGAAGGCGGTGTGGATGGGGCCGATGGCGCTGGCCATGGGCTCGACCAGGCCCTCGAGGGCGCTGAGGGCGGCCGGGTCGTCCTGGGCGGCGGCCTGGCGGGCGGCGAACAGGAGCAGATCGTTCTTGCGCTCGCCCGGTGGCAGCAGCTGGCCGATGGCGCGGCCGACCCGGTCGGCGTAGGCGGCGCCCAGCTGGTCGAAGAGCGGCTCGAGCAGCTCGGGGTCGCCCTCGGCCGCCGCGATGATGACCGTCAGATCGGTCTCGAGCGTCGCGAGGAGCAGCGGGTGGCCGGCCAGCTCCTCGTCGTTGAGCGCGTCGCGCGTGGCCCGGTAGCGCTCCATCGCGCCCTCGAGCGTGTCGTCGGCGAAGGGGCCGTCCCAGGCCTCGGCGGCCATCAGGGCCGTGCCGGCGCGGCGCAGCCAGCGCTTGGCGGTGGGCTGGGTCCAGGCGATGCTGCGCTGCAGCAAATCGGCGCGCACGTCGGCGTCCGCGGGGGCGCCCCAGGCCATCGCGGTGGCGGCAAGGGCGGCGCCCAGCTCGAGCTGCTCCTCGTAGGGGCCGGGGCGCTCGAGGTACAGCCGGACGAGGCCGGCGCCCTGCTCGTCGTGGGTGATGGCGGCCGCCATGGCGAACACGTCGAAGAGCGACCCGTTCATGCGGTGGTCCATCAGCCCGTCGGCGTCCCCGGTGTCGGCCACCCGCCGAGCGGCCAGCCACTGGAACACGTCCACGTCCAGCGGCCGCACCAGCTCCCCGCCGGCCGGCGCCGGCACCAGGAGGCCGACCTGCACCGCGAGCTCGGTGAAGGCGGTCGCCTCGGGCCAGGTCCACTTGTCGGCGACGAGCCGCGCGAGGTCCTGCGTGCTGCCGACCCAGCGCGCCAGCGGCCGCCGCGCCAGCGCCAGCGCGAGGTCGCCCAGCCCGTCCATCAGCGTCGCCTGGATGCTCTCCTTGACCTTGAGCACGCGCGTCGCGGCCGCCTCGGCCAGCCAGTCGCGGTAGCGCGCCGACGGCAGGATGGACATGGATCCGGTCTTCATTTCACGGCCTCCAGCTCGTCGATGTCGTCGGTGACGCGCACGATCTTACCCAGCTTCTCGCACTCGAGGCGCGCCGCGCGCCGCAGATCGCGCATCGTGATGCCGCCCTCGCGTTCGGCCGCGAAGAAGGCCGCGCGCACGGCCGCGTTCTTGATGTGGCCGCCGGACAGGTCGTAGTCGAACGCCATGATCTCGAAGTTCAGCGGCTCGTCCGTGCGCGCCTTGTCGGGGACCATCCGCTGCCACAGCTCGGTGCGCGTGTCGAGGTCCGGCGCCGGGAAGCTGACGCGGAACTTGATGCGCCGCCGGAAGGCGTCGTCCAGGCTGCCCTCGAGGTTGGTCGTCAGGATGGTGACGCCGTCGTAGTCCTCCATGCGCTGCAGGAGGTAGTTGACCTCGAGGTTCGCGTAGCGATCGATGCTGCTCTGCACACTCGTGCGCTTGGCGAACAGGCTGTCGGCCTCGTCGAACAGCAGCACCGACTGGCTCTTGCTGGCCTCGTCGAAGATGCGCCCCAGGTTCTTCTCCGTCTCGCCGATGTACTTGGACACCGTGCGGGACAGGTCGACCCGGAAGACCTCCATCCCCAGCTCGCCGGCCACGATGCCGGCGGCCATCGTCTTGCCCGTGCCCGGCGGCCCCGCGAACAGCGCCGACAGCCCGCGCCCATAGGGCAGCAGACGCCCGTAGCCCCAGTCGTCGAACACGACGCGCCGGTTCTTCCAGAAGGCGACGATCTCCTGCAGCGCCTCGCGCGACTCGCGCGGCAGGATGAGGTCCTCCCACGTGAAGGTCGTCACGATGCGCGTCGCGATGCCAGACAGCCGCGGCGTCAGCTGCGCGCGGCACGCCTCGGTCACGTCGCCCAGCTGCACCGGGCGCGGCTCGTCGGCGCTGCGCGTCCGCGCCACCGCCGCCTGCACCGCCCGCGCGATGGCCCCGCCCGACAGCGGGTAGCGCACCGCCCCCTCGAGCACCACCGGGTTGACGTTGCGGATGTTGAACCCGGCGAACCCGCCTCGCCACAGCTTGACCCGCTCGCGCTTGCTGGGCAGCGGCAGGTGGTGCACGACCGCCTGGTCCAACAGGCTCACGAACCACGACGCCTGGTCCCGCGCCGTCACGACCACCCCGTGCGGGTGCTCGTCCAGCAGCTGCGCCAGCCGCCGGTACGGCCCGCCGACCAGTTGGTCGCTGGCCTCGGCGTCGGCCAGGTCGACCACCAGCGGCACCCGCAGCAGCCGCGCGTCCCGCCGCAGCACCTCCATGCGCCGCTCGGCCCCGGCCAGCGGCTGCACCAGCGCCGCCGCGTCCACCTCGAGCACCCGCCCCAGGTGCTGCCGCGCCAGCGTCGTCTTTCCGGTCCCCGCCGGCCCGATCAGCACCACCGCCGTCGCGACCTCGTCCCGCCCCAGCCGCTCCAAGCTCGCCGCGATGGGCGCCGCCACCTCGGCGGCCATCACCAGCGGCTTGTTCCCCTCCCTGGGCGCCGCCAGACGCGCGCACATCGCCAGCGCCGGGTCCAGGTCCTCGCCCCCGATGCACCACGCCGCCACGCTGGGCGCCAGCCGCACCTCGCGCGCCAGGAACGGCTCGGTCGGCGTCTCGCCGTCACCCAGCTCGATCAGCCGCCGCGCGATGAGCGCCGAGTCCCGAAAGAACGCCGGCGCGTTCACCAGCCGCCCCATCGCGCTCGGCTGCAGGAGCCCCAGCAGGAACTCCATGGTCGGCCAACGCCGGCTCAGGTCGTTCCACGCGTACATGTACAGGCGCCGGATCGACTCGTCGACCTCGCCCGCCAGCGCCAGCACCAGCAGCTGCCGCGACAGATCGTCCAGTTCGAACGCCTCGATGAGCCGAAACAGCGGCATTGGCCGACCCGCGCGCTCGCTCGCCACCAGCCGGTCGTCGATGCGCTGCCGCACCAGATCCGCCTCGCCAGGGCCGCGCGGCCGCTGCGCCTCGTCCACCAGCAGCCGGGATGCCTCCTCGCCGCTCATCGCGAACGCGCGCACCAGCCCCTTCGCGTCCGGGTCGGGCAGCCGGTCCGTCGCCGCCAGAAAGCCCCGCACGACCGCGCGCGCCCACGCGATCTCGTCCAGGATGTGCTCGGCCGGGTGCTCGTACGCCGTCGTCATACGCCCTGCTCGGCCTGAGCCGCCGCATACTTCGCCAGCGCCACGTCGTCCTCGACCAGCCGCCGGAACGCCAGCCGCAGCAGCCCGATCCGGCTCGCCCGCTCGCCCGCGTCCAGCGCGTCCGCCACGACCAGCAGCCCGCGCGCCGTCTCCTCGTCCCCCCGCGCCCACGCGCAGTCGGCCGTCAGCGCGTTCAGCCGCGCCACCCGCTCGCGCACCCCGGCCTGCCCCAGCCATCGGTCCGCGTGCCGGTCCGCCAGCGCATACAGCGCCTCGCGCCCCGGCGCCTCGCCGCCGACCTGCATCATCCCGACGGCCTCGCTCACCACCGCCTCGATGACCCGCCCCGGCGGCACGTGCGGCCCCGCCCCCGGCGCGTTGATGAGCCCCTCGGTCGCCTCCAGCGCCGCCGCCTCGGGCCGCCCGCCGCGCCACTGCAGCCCACGCCGCGCCGACGCCCGCTCGGGGTCCCCCCCGGCCGCCGCCGCCGCCTCACGCCACAGCACCACGTCCGTCCACTCCTGCGGGAAGCGCCCGCCGCCGCGCCGCACCTCGTCCGCCAGCCCGTCCAGCAGCCGCGCCGCGAGGTCCAGCCCGCACAAAAACGGCAGCCCCGGCGTGTCGCTCGCCGCCAGCCCCGCCACCAGCTTGCTCAGCCGCGCCGTCGACGTCGGCGGCAGCCGCTCGATGACCTGCAGCTCCGCCTGCTCCTCGGTCCGCACCTCGACCGCGTGCGCCGTGGGCAGCGACCCCAGGATGAACCACATCCGCCCATAGGTCCCCGGCGGCAGCGTCAACGCCGCCCGCTCGAGATCGGTGGCCGCCTCGGGCATCGGCACCACCGCCCGCCGCCCGGAGCCCGTCCGCGGCACGCCCGCCGACTCCAGCTTGTAGGCCGCCTTGCGCGCCGCCTTGCGCACCGCGCGCGCGAGATCGCTGTCACCCAGCGCCTCCAGGTGGTCTCGCCGCCGCTCGCTCAGCAGCCGGTCCACCAGCGCCAGCAGCTCGGCCTCCGCGACCCCCCGCAGCGCCCGTGCCGCCTCGACGCTGGCCTCACCCGCCACGAACCGCCCGACCGCCGACTCCACCACCTCGCTCATCCCTCCGCTCCCGGCTCCGGCGGCGCGAACAGGTCCCCCAGCAGCTCCGACAGGTCCACCTTCACCGGCGCCCCCGGCGGCCGCGCCACCTCGGCCCCGCCCGCCGGCTCGTCCCGCACGATCGCTGCCGCGATGCCCTGCAGCATATGCATCAGCAGCGGCCCGCCGTGCCGCTGCAGGAACGCCCCGTCCACCTTCAGGTCGCCCCCCTCCGCCGGCATCAGCGCGTTGGCCTCGAGGTACCCGGTGAACAGCCGCATCACCTCGGCCTCGACCTCGGCGTCCGCCTCGCCCGGCGCGGGCAGCACCCCCGCCAGCCCGTACTGCGCGTCGATCTCGCGCAGCGCCTTGGCCAGCCCCTCGTCGATGGCCTGCCCCAGCTCGGCCAGCCCGGCCTCGTCCGCTTCCATCTCGCCCCCTCCGCTCGCGCGGAGCTTACGACCTCGCGCACCCACGGTCCAGCCGCCCGCCGGCTCGCCTTCCGCCTTGCGCCCCGAAGCAAACCCCGCTCCACTCCTGCCATGCCCGACGCCCCCATCGGCGACCCGCTCGCCCCCTTCGGCCCCGCCACCCGCGCCTTCGTCGAGGCCACCTTCGCCGCCCCGACCCCCGTGCAGGCCCAGGGCTGGGCCGCCATCGCCCGCGGCGATCACGCCCTCCTCATCGCCCCCACCGGCTCGGGCAAGACCCTCGCCGCCTTCCTCCACGGCATCGACCGCCTCACCCGCCTGCCCCCCGACGCCCCCGCCGGCGTCCGGGTCCTCTACGTCTCCCCGCTGAAAGCCCTCGCCTACGACGTCGAGCGCAACCTCCGCGCCCCGCTCGCCGCCATCACCGCCCGCGCCGCCGCCGCCGGCCACCCCATCCGCCCCATCGCCGTCGACGTCCGCACCGGCGACACCTCCCAGCGCGACCGCCGCCTGCAGCGCCGTCACCCCGGTGACCTACTCGTCACCACGCCCGAGTCCCTCTACCTCCTGCTCGGCTCGCAGGCCCGCGAGACCCTCCGCCACGTCGACACGGTCATCATCGACGAGATCCACGCCCTCGCGCCCACCAAGCGCGGCGCCCACCTCATGCTCTCCCTCGAGCGACTCGCCGCCCTGACCGACCGCGACCCCCAGCGCGTCGGCCTGTCCGCGACCGTCTGCCCCGCCGCCGAGGTCGCCGCCTTCCTGGCCGGCGACCGCCCGGTCACCGTCGTCGACACCGCCGCCCCGCCGCGCCTCGACCTGCAGATCGTCGTCCCGGTCGCCGACATGACCCAGCGGCCCCCCGAGGCCGCCGCCGCCCCTTCCGAGCAGGCGTACCCGCCCGCGACCACCGCCCGCGACGCCAACCCGGCCGACCGCCTGTCCCTGTGGCCCGCCATCCACCCGCGCATCCTCGAGCTGGTCCGCGCCCACCGCTCCACCATCGTCTTCGTCAACTCCCGATCGCTGTGCGAGCGCCTGTCCCAGCGCTTGAACGAGCTGGCCGGCGAGGAGCTGGTCCGCGCCCACCACGGCTCGCTCGCCCACGACCAGCGCACCCTCATCGAAGAGGCCCTCAAGTCCGGCGCCCTGCGCGGCCTGGTCGCCACCAGCTCGCTCGAGCTGGGCATCGACATGGGCGCGGTCGATCTGGTCATCCAGGTCGAGTCGCCGCACTCGGCGGCGCGCGGCCTGCAGCGCATCGGCCGCGCCGGCCACCAGGTCGGGGGCGTGTCGCGCGGGCGCATCTTCCCCAAGTTCCGCGGCGATCTGGTCGAATGTGCCGTCGTCGCGCGGCAGATGCTGGACGGGCACATCGAGGCGCTGCGCATCCCGCGCAACCCGCTGGACGTGCTGGCGCAGCAGGTCGTGGCGGCGACCTCGGTGGACGAGTGGACGGTCGACGCGCTCGAACGGCTGGTGCGCCGGTGCCACAGCTTCCGCGAGCTGTCACGCGAGCTGCTGGTGGGCGTGCTGGACATGCTGTCGGGCCGCTACCCGACCCACGAGATGGCCGACCTGCGCCCGCGCCTCGTGTGGGACCGCGAGGCGGACACCCTGCGCGCGCGCCGTGACGCGGCGCGCATCGCCATCACCAGCGGCGGCACCATCCCGGACCGCGGGCTGTACGCGGTGCACGTGGGCGAGGGCGGCCCGCGGGTCGGCGAGCTGGACGAGGAGATGGTCTACGAGACTCGGCCCGGGCAGACGTTCCTGCTGGGCGCGTCCAGCTGGCGGGTCGAGGCGATTACGCGCGACCGGGTCATCGTCGCGCCGGCGCCGGGCGAGCCGGGGCGCATGCCGTTCTGGCGCGGCGAGGGGCCGGGGCGGCCGCTCGAGACGGGGCGCGCCATCGGGGCCTTCTTGCGCGAGCTGTCGGCGATGGAGCCGGCCGACGCGCCGGCCTGGCTGACCGAGCGGTTCGCGCTGGACCCGCTGGCCGCGCAGAACCTGGTGAGCTACGTCGCCGAGCAGCGCGCGGCGACCGGGACGGTGCCCAGCGACCGCGCCATCACGGTCGAGCGCTTCCGCGACGAGCTGGGCGACTGGCGGGTGTGCGTCCTGTCGCCGTTCGGGGCGCGGGTGCACGCGCCCTGGGCGATGGCGCTCGAGGCGACGCTGTCGCGCCGGGCCGGCTACGAGGTGCAGGCGCTGTACTCGGACGACGGGCTGGTGCTGCGCTTCGCCGACGCCGAGGCGCCGCCGGACGCGTCGCTGTTGGTGCCCGACCCGGACGAGGTCGAGGACCTGGTGGTCGAGCAGGTCGGGCAGTCGGCGCTCTTCGCCGGGCTGTTCCGCGAGAACGCCGGCCGGGCGCTGCTCATCTCGCGGCGTCGGCCCGGGCAACGCACGCCGCTGTGGGCGCAGCGGCTCAAGGCGCAGCACCTGCTGTCGGTCGCGCGTCAGTTCCCGGCCTTCCCCATCATGCTCGAGACCTACCGCGGGTGCCTGCAGGACGTCTTCGACCTGCCGGCGCTGATCGAGCTGCTGCGCGACGTGCGCCGCCGCGCCGTGCGGGTCGAGGAGGTCGAGACCCGCGCGGCGTCGCCCTTCGCGCGCTCGCTGGTCTTCGCCTACGTGGCCGCCTACCTGTACGAAGGGGACGCGCCGCTGGCCGAGCGCAAGGCGCAGGCGCTGACCCTGGACCGCACGCTGCTGCGCGAGCTGCTGGGGCAGGCTGAGCTGCGGGATCTGCTGGACCCTGACGCCATCGACGAGGTCGAGGCCGAGCTGCAGGGCAGGGCGGAGGGCTTCCAGGCCCGCCACGCCGACGGCCTGCACGATCTGTTGCGCAGGGTAGGGGACCTGACCCCGGTCGAGGTCGCGGCCCGCTGCGCCGACGACCCGACGCCCTGGCTCGAGCAGCTGGCCGCCGAGCGCCGCGCCTTTCGGATGGCCATGGCCGGCGAGTCGCGTTGGGTCGCGGCCGAGGACGTGGCGCGCTTTCGCGACGCGCTGGCCGTCCCGATCCCCGACGGCGTGCCCGACGCTTACCTGACGGCGGCCCCGAACGCGCTCGAGGCGCTGGTCACCCGCTACCTGCGCACCCACGGCCCGTTCGTGACCGCCGCGCCCGCTGCGCGTTGGGCCCTGCCCGCGGCCCGCGTCGAGGCCGTCCTGCGCGAGCTCGAGCGGCGCCACCTGGCGGTGCTGGGCGAGCTGCGCCCGAGCGGCACCATACCCGAGTGGTGCGACCCGGACGTCCTGCGCCGCCTGCGCCGCCGCACCCTGGCGCGCCTGCGCCACCAGGTCGCCCCGGTCGAGGCGCCCGCTTTGGGGCGCTTCCTGCCGCAGTGGCACGGCCTCGACCGCCACCAGCGCGGCCCTCATCGCCTGCTCGAGGTGGTCGCCCAGCTCGAGGGCGCCGCCATCGCCTTCAGCGACCTCGAGCGCCGCGTCCTGCCCGCCCGCGTCGCCGACTACCAGCCGCGCATGCTCGACGAGCTGGGCGCCAGCGGCTTCGTCGTCTGGGTAGGCCGGGGTGCGCTCGGTGCCTCGGACGGCCGCGTCGCCCTGTACCGCCGCGAGCGCGCGGCCCTGCTGATCGACCCGCCGCCCCCCTACGACCCGCCCACGCCGCTGCACGACGCCGTCTTGCGCCACCTCGTGACCCGCGGCGCCTCGTTCTTCGCCGAGCTGGTCGTCGCGGCCGGCCACCCCCGCCAGGACGAGCTGCTGCCGGCGCTGTGGGACCTCGTCTGGGCCGGCCTGGTCACCAACGACACCTTCGCAGCCCTGCGCGGCCTGGGCGCGGCCAAGAAGAAGGGCGCCCGCGCCAGCGCCAGCGCCTCGCGCGCCATGGCCGGCCGCTGGTCCGCGGTCGCCCAGCTGGCCGCGGCCCCCGACACGCCGCAGCAGGCCACCGCCAGCCTGCACGCCCGCGCGACGATGCTGCTCGACCGCTACGGCCTGGTCTCGCGCGAGGCCGCCAACGCCCCGCACGAGGCCGACGCGTTGGCCGGCGGCTTCCAACCGCTCTACCCGGTCTTCAAGGCCATGGCCGAGGCTGGCCGCGTCCGCCGCGGCTACTTCGTCGAGGGCCTGTCGGGCGCGCAGTTCGCCCTCGCCGGCGCCCTCGACCGTCTGCGCGAGGCCCCGCATCCCGACGCCACGCCCGCGGCGCTCGTCCTGGCCGCCACCGACCCCGCCAACCCCTACGGCGCGCTGCTGCCCTGGCCCGAGACCCTGGCCCCCGACCAGCAGCCCCGCCGCGCCGCCGGCGCCACCCTCGTCCTGGTCGACGGCGCCCCGGCCCTGTTCCTCGAGCGCGGCGCCAGACGCCTCGTCACCTTCCCCGTCATGGCCGACCCGACCACCCCCGCCGCCCACGCCGCCGCCGCGGCCCTCCGGCAGGTCGCCGCCCGCACCCCGCGCCGCTTCCTGCGCCTCGAGAAGGTCGACGCCGCCCCCGCCCGCACCTCCCCCCTGACCCCCCTCCTGGTGGCCGTCGGCTTCACCTCCGACCCCGCCGGCCTGGTCCTGGAGGCCGCCCTCTGATCGATGGCGACCGGCTCACTGCGTGGGTTGACAGCCAACCAAGCGCGGGCTACCCCGGAATCAGGGAGCGCTGACATGCTAGAGGACGGCCTCGAACTCAGCCTGGTTCTGCCCACCGATCCAGGCATCGACACCTTTCATTGCGGCGCCGAAGAGGTCGACGACTACTTCAAGAAGCGCGAATGGTTCCGAATCGACCGGTACTCGCCTCCGACCTACTGCCTCCGTGATTCCGAAGGACAGATGGTCGGCCTCGTGTCGCTCGGCTTTCGAAAGTGCGGTCTCGAACGCGACACCCAGAGCGCTCAGGAGCGGTTTCTGGTGGTGTATGCGGTGGGAATCGATACGCGATTCCAGGGGTCGCCCAATCCCTCGGGGCGCGGCTCGACCTACGCGGTCACGCTGTTCCGACTGATCGAGCGCGTGGCCCTGGATGCGAAGACCTGCGTCGGTCTGTACCTGTGGGTGCGTTCCGACAATGACCGCGCCGTGCGCTTCTACACGAAGCTCGGCTTCACAGCGGACCCCGGTGGGCCTGTGTCACGTGACGAGGGGGCGCAGCACCTCACGATGCGCAAGCTGCTGCGAACGCGCTGATGGCCTCGAACCTAGCCTGCATTTCTCGAAATGCAGGCTAGCCGCTTCACGTCAGAGCAACGGCAGCGAGCTTGCGTCGTCCTCATCGTCCTCGCCCGGCGCGATTCCTCCAGAACGATTCGCAGTCTCCAGCAGCTCCATACGCTGCTTGACGGCCAGGACGGCTTCGAGCGGGAACCGCCAATGGCCACCGCGGGTTTGATAGGCTCCCGGGAAGTGTCCCCCCTGAAGCCAGTTCTTGACCGTATTGGGCGACGCCACACCGAGGAGCTTGGCAGCCTGCGAACTCGTAAGGACCTGCCCCCTCTGTTTCAGGTGTCGCGTCAATGACTCCGCGAGATCACGGCGCCCCGCGTTGACGAGGGTCGCGTTGACCTCTTCCAGGAGTTGCTGGGGGAGTGCCGTCATCTGAGTCTCCTGAGATCATGGCGCAGCCTCGCCAGGTCGTCTCGAATGCTAAGCGCAATCGTCAAAACCGTCAACGGCGTGGTGGATGGCGATGGTCCTGCGCCGTTGCAGGTCGATTGGACTGGGGGCGGATTGGGGCGAAGTCGAACGACCCTACAGCGGCCCCAGCTCGGCGCCGAGGTAGCCCAGGTAGCGCTCGACGACGGCGCCCGGGTCGCGCCCCAGGGCGGGGATGTCCAGGTGCGACGGGAACTCGCCCAGCGTCTGCACGAGCTGCAGCGCCGTGGTCAGCCGGATGGCCTCGTCGTCGATGGGCTCGCCGTAGCCCGCCGCCATCGCGGCCCACAGCGCGTCGAAGCCGCCCACGGCGCGCTGGTGCACGCGGGGCGTCGCCAGGTCGAGCAGAGGCGGGCCGAAGACGCTGTCGTCGAAGTCCAGGCAGCGCCACCCGCTGGCGGTGACCAGCACGTTGCCGACGTGGAGGTCGGCGTGCACGAAGGCTGGCGCGCCCAGCGGGCAACCCGCGAGGCGGCGCACCAGGCGGTCGACGCCGCGCCCCAGGCGGGCGTGCTGCTCGGCGCCGACGAAGCTCGCGTCGGACAGGGCGCCGAGCGTGGCCGTGACGATCGACTCGGGGGTGGTCCGCGGACGATCGTGTCCGGGCCAGTCGGCCATCACGGCGGCCTCCACGCGACGCACGGCCCGCCGGAGCCCGCCGATGAGCCGCCCCAGCTCGAAGGCGTGCGCCGGGTCCCGCGGGTCGGGGTGCGCGCCCTCCACCCACTCCATCGCCACGGCCCAGCGCGGCCCCGCGGGCGACTCCACCGTCGCGACCAGCGCGCCGCCGACCGTCCGCAGCGGTCGCGCGGTCGGCACCTCGTCGGCCAGCGCCTCGACCCACGCCCACTCGGCCTCGATCTCGCCTAGCGTCCGCCGCCCCGGCCGATACAGCCGCACCGCCCGCGGCCCCTCGGGCGCCTCGACCCGCCACGTGACGTTCTCGCCCTCGTGGACCACGCGCGCCACGCTCTCGGCCGGCCAGCCCCAGACCTCGTTCACGCCGCCTCCGCGCGGCCGGCCACCTTCGCCAACACCCCCTCGACGAACGCCGCCGCCGCCGGCGCCCCGAACGGCGCCTCGGCCGCCCCCCGATGCACCGCCAGCGCCCGCTCCACGATGTCGGCCGCCGCCAAGGCCGGCCGCGGGTCCACGAAGCCGGCCTCCTCGAGGTGGGCCTGCAGCTGCTGCGCCGACGCCGACCGGAAGCGGGGTAGGGCGGCGACCTGCGCGCAGAAGGCCGCCGCGTCCTGGCCGTGCTCGTCCAGCAGCGCCCGCACGCGCTCTTCGAACGCCCCGCTCACCGCGCCGCTCGCCTGCACGTCCTCCCAGGTCACCGCTCGCCCGCGCCCGACCCGCAGCCCGTCCAGGCACGCTTCCAGCAGCCGCGCCCTCGCCTCGACCCGCGCCACCGCCTCGGCCGCCATCCCCAACGCGTCCGGCGCCGCGCGCATCGCCTCGCGCCACGGCCCCAGCCGCTCGACCCCACGCTGCACGCACCGATGCAGCGCCGGCAGGTCGTCGTACAGCACGTGGATGAGGTGCCAGTCCGCCGCCGGCGCCCGCCAGTCCGGCGCCTCGATCCCCAGCCGCCGCGCGTAGGCGTCCACGTCGTCGCCGTCCTCGGGTGCGGGCACCTCGCGCGCCGGCGCCGGCGCCACCTTCAGCCCCTGGCCCCACGCCGCCCCGCGCCCCGTCCGCAGCGCCAGATCCACCACGTGCGGCCGCGCGTGCCCCAGCGCCTCGCACGCGGCCACCCACTGCGCCACCTCGCCCGCGTCCGCCGTGAAGTACAGGATCTGCCGCCCCGCGCCCGCCAGCTGCAGCAGCGCCCCGGCCACCGCCAGAAACCGCGCCTCGTCGGTCGTCGACAGCAGCTCGTCCAGGCAAAGCGGCAGCGGCCCGCTGGCCGCCTCCTGCGCCTCGACCGCCGCCAGCCGCGCCGCCAGCAGCAGCTGCACCCGCGTCGCGTCCGACAGCTGCGCCAGCTCGCGCGCCTGCCCGCTGCGCGTCTCCACCGCCAGGAACCGCCCCCCGTCGCTGGCCGTGTCCACCTCGAGCCGCCACCCGTGCTGCGTGAACGCCCCGAACCACGCCCGCGCCCGCGCCAGCACCCGCGGCGCGCCCTCCGCCCCCTGCGCGTCCCGCGCCTCCTCCAGCACCAGCCGCGCCAGCGCGCCCGACAGCCGCTCGTCCCGCGCCTGCCGCAGCCCGGCCTCGGCCTCCGCCAGCTCCGCCCGCGCGTCCTCCAGCGCCCGCCCGCGCGTCGCCGCCTCGACCTGCGCCTCGATCTCGGCCACCCGCCCCACCAGCGCCTCGTACTCGCCCGCCTCGCGCTCCAGCGCCGCCGCCCACGCCTCGGCCTCGGCCTCGCTCATCCCCAGCGGGTCCGCCGGCGCCCCGCGCCCCTCGGCCAGCCGCCCGACCTCGGTCTCCAGCCGCCCGACCTGCCCCCGGCACGCCTCCACCTCGGCCAGCAGCCGCCGCCGCCGCTCGCCCGCCGCCACCAGCGCCTCGAGCCCCGCCCGGTCCCCCGCCTCGAGCCCCGCCCGCTCCCACACCGCCGCCAGCGCCTTCGCCCCGTCGATGGACCGCCGCCGACTCGCCAGCCGCCGCTGCTCCAGCTCGTCCCGCTGCGCCCGCAGCCCCTTGAACGCCCCGGCCCGCTCGCGCACGGCCGCCACGTCGCCCGCCAGGTCCTCGTCCCGCTCCGACGCGGCCACCCCCAGCTCGCCCAGCCACGCCCGCAGCGCCCCCGCCGCCTCGCCGACCTGCGCCGACAGCGCCTCGACCCGCGCCCGCGCCGCCGCCCGCTCACCCCGCGCCTCGAGCCACCGCGCCACCGCCCGCGCCTGCGCCGCCACCGTCGCCCCGGCCAGCCGCTCGCTCAACCCCACGGCCCGCACCCGCGCCGCCAGCTGCGCCTCGAAGTGCTGCACCTCGCGCTCGGCCGCCGCCGCCGCCCGCTCAGCCTCGGCCCCGCGCGTCCGCACCACGTCCTGCTCGCGCAGCCGGTCCAGCCGCCGCTCCAGCTCGCGCAGCCGCCCGGTCGCCGGCTCCACCTCCCACGCCTCGGGCGCGCACCCGACCCGCCGCGCCTCGTCGGCGAAGGTCGTCCGCCCGTCCTCTGGCGGCCGCCACAGCGCGACGGCCACCAGCAGCGCCACGCCCGCCCCGGCCGCCAACCCGCCGAGCAGCGCCAGCACCACCGAGGCCGCCACGATCCCCAGCAGCGACAGCGCCGCGCCGCCCCCGACCAGCGCCCCCGGCAGCCACTCGGGCCCCGGCACGGGCCGCCGCGTCTCGGGCGCTGGCGTCCGCAGCCACCCGCGCAGCGCCTCGACCCCCGCGCGCAGCGCCGCCTCGTCGACCTGCTCGCCCTGCTCGGCCACGCTCGCCCAGGCCTCGGCGACCCGCCGGCAGGCCTCGCGCTGGCCCTGCCGCGCCCGCATCGCCTGCAGCTCGGCCTCCAGCGCGTCCAGCGCGCCCTCCGTCAGCCCGCTCCCGACCTCCGGGCCCAGCGCTGAGGCGGCCGCCTCGGGTGCCCACACGTCGCCTCGCGCGCTCCGCTCGCGCGCCTCGGCCTCGACCAGCCGCTCGCGCGCCACCCGCAGGTCGCGCAGGTCCTCGCCCAGCTCGCCGGCCAGCGCCCCCCAGCGGCGCAGATCGTCGTCCGCGGGCGGCGCCCGCAGAAACCGCAGCCGCCCCAGCGCCATCGCGTTGCGCTCCAGCGTCCGCCCGACCTCGGCCAGCTCCTCCTGGGCCTTGCCGGCCTCGACCTCGAGCTCCTCGAGCCGCTCCAGCTCGCCGCCCGTCAGCCGCTCGGCCGCCTCGGGCAGGCCGCTCAGCGCCGCCTCCAGCCCGGCCAGCGCCGTCCGCGCCCGCGCCAGATCCAGCGCCTGCTCGGCCAGCCGCCGCGCGCGCCTCGCCTCGTCGGCCGCGTCCCGCTGGCGCCGCAGCGCCGTCAGCGTCTCCTCCAGCCCGGCCAGCTCCTCCTGCGCGGCCTCGGCCTCGCCGAGCTTCCGCCGCGCCTCGGCGCGCTGCCGCGTCCACCCGCCCGGCGGCTGCGTCGACCCGTTGAACCGCCCCAGCGCCGCCTCGAGATCGAAGCCGCCCGCCAGCTCGACGGCGAGCTGCCGCGCGATGGCCTCGTCGGCCCGCCCCGGCCTCAGCAGATCGACCAGCCCCAGCGCGTACTGCGACGCCGCCTCGGCCGGCGGCAGCGTCGGCCGCCCCGGCTCCCATTGCACGCGCCCGTGGGCCAGCGCCGCCCGCACCTGGCGCCCGCCGGCCTCGAAGGTCGCCGCCGCCATCGTCCGCCCGTCGCCCGCCGCCTCCCACAGCAGCGCCCGCACCGCCCGGCTCAGCGTCGACTTGCCGGACGCGTTGGGACCCACCAGCACGTTCAGCCCCGGCGCCAGGGTCAGCCTGGGCAGCCCGCCCGGCAGCCCGGGCGCCTCACGCAGCGTCAGCTCGCGCAGCCGCATCAGGCCACCTCCTCGCCGGCCCGCTGCTCGATCAAGGCCTCGAGCGCCCGCCACGCCGCCCCCGTCAGCGCCGCCCGCAGGTCCGGCCCGGGCCCCAGCTCGCCCCACTTGCCCCCGCCCAGGCGCTCGGCGGCCTCGGAGGCCCGCCCCAGCAGGTCGCCGCCCTCACCGCGTTGCAGCGCCACCAGCCGCGCCGCGATGCGCCCGGCCGGCGTCGGCTGCGCCGCCAGCGCCTCCAGGTCGACCACCGGCCGCGTCTCGTCCACGACCCGCTCGATGATCCAGGGCCGCCCCACGTCCAGCACGCGCTCGCCGCCCTCGCAGTCCTGCGCGAAGCGCCGCACCGCCGCCCGCGCTCGCAGCCGCCCGGTCAGCCGCACCCGGGCCACCACGCAGCGCAGCCGCGGGTCGTCGAAGGTCGCCTCGGCGCCCACCCGCCGGAAGGCCTCATGCACGCGCACCTGAACGTCCTCGGCCTCGACGAAGTCGTCGTCCAGCGCCACCTCGACCGCCTCCCAGCGCACCGGCGCCAGCGGCACCTGCCGCGCCTGCACCCGCCCGCCCGCGACCCGCACCTCCCACGGCCCGCGCGCGCCGGTCTCGCCCGCGTCCAGCCCGACCAGCGACCCCAGATAACCCATTGGCCGCGCCGCCAAATCGTCGGGTCGGTGGATGTGTCCAAGAAAGAACGCCCCGGCGCCGCAGGCCTCCATCCGCTCGCGGCGAATCGGCGCGTATTTCGACTTGCTGGCGCCCAGCTCTCCGTGCACCACGCCCACGAGCGTCGCCTCGGCCCGCCGGCCCGCCAGCGCCGCGGCCAGGGACGCATGCTCGAACGGGTCCTGCCGGTACTCGGCCCGCGGGAAAGACCACCCCATGAGATCGATCGGCGCCCCGTCCCCCGGCACCGCGACCCGCTCCCACGTCCCGCCGTCCCCCAGCAGCGTGAACCCTTCGATGCGCTGCGACAGGCGTGGAAGCACGACCCCGTCGTGGTTGCCCGCCACCCCGAACACGGCCACGCCGGCCTCGACCAGCCGCCGCACCCCCCGCTCGAGGTGGCCATAAGCCTCGAACCGGTCCTTGTCGGCGTCGACCACGTCGCCCGCCAACACCACCGCCCGCGCCCCAGCCTCGACCGCGTGCTCGACCGTCGCCCGCCACCCGGCCGCCGGCGACAGCGCGTGCGCCGTCAACCCCACCTGCTCCAGCGCCGCCCCCAGCCGCGCCGGCCTCCGCCCCAGGTGCATGTCCCCTACGAACAGCAGCATCTCGCGCCCCCAAGCCACGGGCGCACCCTGCCACGCCCGCCGGCCGTTGAAAAGGCCATCGCGGCGGGCGACGTCGCGGTGAGCCGCCGAGCTGGGGTCGCTCGGCTGACCGACGAAGGGGCGCATCGGCGGGCTTGCGGATCACCGACGAGAGGCGCAACATGGCCTCGAACGGTGCGATCGCACCCTCCGTTGGCCCTGGGCGCGAAACGTCGAACATCAAATCCGTCGCAAGTGCACATCGAGAGGTGATTGCGTGGCTGTCAAATTCGAGTATTACGACGACTGGCAGGGGCAGCCGCTGTCCTGCTCGTGCGGCTGGACGGGCGTCCTGGACGACGACGGGACCGAGCTGTACGACGCGCTGATGGATTACAAGTGCCCGCGCTGCGAGCGCGTGCTGGCCATCATCATGTACCCGACCGATCAGGACATCCACGAGACGGCGGCCAAGGGGCACCCGCAGGCCCTGGCGCAGCTGGCGCGGATGCGCGGCGGGGGCTGAGGCGCGGCGGGCCACGCACGAGCCTCCTCTGCACGGCAGTCCGCCCTTTGCCGTTGACAGTTTCCCCGGGTTTGGCGGTCCATGAACCGGGACTCGGCCGGGAGGGGGACATGAGGACGGTTCACATCGAGGCCAAGCGCCGTGGCGCGCCTCAGACGCTCGATGCGTTGCGGGCGGCCGTCGCAGGGGCCGCGGGGCTCGAGCTGACCGCGGCGGACGCGGCCACCCGCTCGGGCGTGCCGCTGGACGAGGCCGAGCCCGGGCTGCTGCAGCTCGCGCGCGAGTGGCCGTGCCGTCTGCGGGTGACCGACTCGGGCGCGCTGCTCTTTCGCTTCGACCCCGTGCCGCCGCGGCCGGGTTGGCCCGCGCGCGTCCTGACGGCCACTGCGACGGCCTTGCGACGCCTGAGGGATCCGGGCATGGCCTTCCTGACGCTCCTTGTCACTCCGCCGCTCCTGTTCGGCACGGCGGGCAACGTCTTCGCGAACTTCGGCGGCGACTATCCCGGGTCCGGCGTGGCGACCGTCGCGTTCGGCCTCCCCTGGTTGGCCATCGCCCTGGTCGCCGGGCTGGCCGGCGTCCTGACCCTGGTGACGTTTCACGTCCTGCTGCTCGGGGGCGCCGGGATGCTGGCCGCGGCGGCCGCCCTGCTGGGCTCCCTCGTCCTCGAACCGAGCCGGCTCCTCGCGCCGTCCGCGTTGGGATATCTGGCGCTGGTGGCCGGGCTCGGCAGCCTCGGATGGTTCTTCACCCGGCTCACCTGGAGGCAGTACCGCGAGGCCTGCCTCCCCGGCCAGGAGTCCGCCGTGCGCGATCTCTGGCGCCTGGTCGGGCGGCTGCTCCTCGGGCCGCCCCGCGCGAACCCGGACCCGTTCGAGGACGAGCGGCGCCTGATGGCCCTCATCCGTGCCCGCGGCGGCGTCGTCACCCAGGTCGATCTGATGGCGCTGTTCGGCTGGACCCCCGACGAGGCCGACCGCGAGGTCACGCGGGTGCTCGTCGACCACGGCGGCGACCTGACGGTCAGCGACGACGGCGCCGTCCTCTACGTGTTCGACGACCTGCTGCGTTCGGCCCAGCAGGCTCCCGCTCCAGCGCCACCTTGGATCTACGAGGCGCCGCCAAGGCCTCCCGCGCTCGTCGGCGTGCACGGCCGCGTGCTCGCGTTCCTCGGCGTCATCGCGGGGTCCAGCGTCACCGGTCTTGCGGCGATGCCCCAGCTGGCCGTGCTTCCCTTCCCGGTCGACTTCGCGCGCCTCGATGGAGGCCGGGCCCTGGGGCTGCCGCTGACTCTGCTGCAAGGGTTCGGCGCCTGGCCGCTGCTCGCGGTCGCGTCGGCCATCGCCCTGCGCCTGCCCGCCTGGGCCGTCCGCCGCCGGCGCTTCGCGCTTTGGGCGCGTAGGCTGCCGGTCATCCGCGCCGCGCACGGCGCCACCGAGGACGGCGAGTCGTTGGATGGCATCGACGCGGAGCTGTTGGTCCGCTTCGGAGGAGAGCGGGTCAGCGTCGATCTCGTGGGCTCCGCCGCGCCTCGCGTGGTCTTCCCCGAGCACGCGCGGGCGCAGGCGGCCGCCGAAGCGCTGCGCGCCGCACGCGCCATGGTGCGGCCGGACCACGAGGCCGTGACCTTCGACACCGAGGACGAGGCGACCTGGGGCCGCGGCGAGCCTGCGAGCCAGTCGGCCTCGTAAGGCCCACCAACGACGCGGCGCTCCGGGTCGTCCCCGCTTCGGCGGTGCGTGGTCGGCTGGCCGTGACATCAGCGCCTCGTGCGCGGTTGGCAGCCGCCGCGGAACGTGGACAATGGGCGGACCGCTCAACCCGTGGGGACGCTCCGATGACCACGCTCGCGCTCGCTGCCCTGGTCGCCCTGACCGCCGCGCCGGAACCGGCGCCGACCCGCTGGATCGCCGTGATGGACCACACCGTGATGCGCGCGTCCGAGCAGGCGGTCGAGGCGGCCGGCGGGCGGACGCGGCGGTGCTTCGCGGCGGGGCGCGTGTGTGTGTTCGAACTGCCGGCGGGCGCCGACGGGCGCTGGGTGCTGGGGGCGATCGCGGGGGTGCACAGCGTTCAGCCCGACTACGCGATGCAGGTGGGGCCGTTCGGGCCGCAGCGGCAGAGCTTCGCCGACGCGGCGGGGACCGCCGACTGTGACGCACCGTGGGAGCTGGGCCCGCTGGGGCTCGAGGCGATGTGGGAGGAGGCGACCGGCCAGGACGCGCCGACGGTGATGGTGTGCGACGGCGGGTTCCGGCAGTCGCACGAGGACCTGCAGGGCGCCTTCGTGGGCCAGTGGGACTACGGCAACGACGACGCCGAGGCCGAGGTCGAGTGGGGCGTGGGCATCCCCTCGCACGGCACCTTCATCGCGGGGCTGCTGCGCGCGACGCCCGACAACGGGGTAGGGCGGGTCGGCCTGATGCCGCACGGGCGCGTCTTCGCGGCCAAGACCGCCAACAGCAGCGGCGACTTCTACCTGTCGGCCGCCATCGAGGCGATGGCCGACGCCGCCGAGGATCCCACCATCCGCGTCGTGTCCTACTCGCTCAGCGGCAACGGCTGGGACGACGCCTTCGCCGCGGCGGTCGAGGGCCTGGGCGCGCACGACACGCTGCTGGTGGCGGCCGCGGGCAACTGCTTCTATCCGTACTGCCTCAACGGCAACAACGACAAGTACCCCGAGTACCCGGCCAGCTACCCCGGCGCCCACGTCATCGGGGTCGCCGGCGTCAAGCCGGGCGACGCCTGGAACAGCTACAGCCACTGGGGCGTGAAGAACGTCGACGTCGCCGCGCCCGGCACGCAGCTGTGCAGCCTGGGCGCCGAGGCCGACGACGACACCTACGTCGCCGCGGGCACCAGCTACGCGACCCCGCTGGTCGGCGCGGTGGCGGCGCTGCTGATGGAGGCGCGCCCGGCCCTGAGCGCGGCCGAGGTCGCCGACATCCTGCGCCTGACGGCCAAGCGCACCGAGACCCTGTCGACCAAGGTGGCCTCGGGACGGGTCGACGGCGCGGCGGCGATGGCGATGCCCTGGCCCGACCTGCCGGCGCCCGCGCCAGCGACGGTCACCGCCTCGGCGACCCTGGCCGTCGACAACCGCGGCGCGCCCGGCGCGGCGACCCTGGTCGTGGGCCACGGGCCCCAGGTCGAGATCGGCGCGCCGGCCGGCTGGCAGGTCCAGGCGACTAGCGATGGCGTGACGCGGCTGACCGGGACCTTGCCCGGCCCGGGGCTGGTCGAGCTGATCTTGCCGGTGACCGCCGGCCTTGGCCCGCTCGAGCTGACGCTGCGCCTCGAGGCGGCCTCGCTGCTGCACGCCGAGCACACGCGGGCGACGCCGCTGCTGGGTGACGAGACCGACGCGACCGGGGCGCCGGCCTGGCTTTGGACGCTGACCGTCGTGGAGCACGAGCCCGAGCCGGATCCCGAGCCCGAGCCCGAGCCCGAGCCGGACCTGGGCCCGACCCCCGTCGACGAAGGGCCGGCCGCCGAGGTCGCCGAGGAGCTGGGCGGTCTGCAGCCGGGTCAGGACGTGGCCGTCGGGGCGGAGGTGTCGCCCGAGGCCGATGCCGTGAGCGTGGCCCTGCCGGACGTGCGCGACGGATCGCCCGGCGACGGCCGGGCGTCCGGCTGCGCGGGCGGCGCCGCGGGCGGCGCGGTCTGGCTGGGGCTGGCGGTCGCCCTGTGGCGCGCGCGTCGCCGGGGTGTGACCCCCGAGAGGCGCCCCTTGTGACCGGGTAGGCCCGATCCGCCTCTCGAGGGCCACCGACGTCGGCCGCGTCGCCGGCCCGCGTCCCCCCGGGCGCCGGCCTACGCCGCGGCGAAACGCATGGGTCAGGGGGCCGCGTCGCGGTCCCACCCCAGGACGGGCTCGTAGCGGCGCACGCCGAAGAGCTTGAACAGACCGATGACGGTCAGCAGGCCCGCGGTCACCAGCCGGTTGGTGGGGCGCGACGGGTACTGCGCGAGGCCGACCAGCAAGCGGCTGAGGTCGGAGAGCCGCGGCGTCCGCCCGTCGCAGACGACGGCCAGCGGGACCAGCGCGTCCTCCATCTTCGGCCCGTCCAGGGTGACGTTGACCACCGCCGGCTCCTGGCCGGGGTTGAGGAACTTGTGCGGCACGCCGGGCGGGACGGCGCACACGTCGCCCGGGCCGAGGTCGCGCGGGGTGCCCGAAACCCACAGGCGGAGCGTCCCGGAGACGACCTCGAAGGTCTCGGTCTCGTCGTCGTGCGTGTGCTCGCCGGGGCCGCGCTTGCCAGGCGCGAGGGTCCAGACGAAGCGGAAGCGCCCGTCGGGGGTGGAGCGCGACGAGGTCACGAACTCGAAGGTCTCACCAGAGGACGGGGACTCGGCGCGATAGCGCGTGGGTGCGAAGCGCGCTACGGCGCCCGGACGCGGCGCGACGGGATCGGCGACGTTCATGGTTTCTCTCGCGTGCGGGTGATGTTATCACTCCTAACATGAGCGCCCGGGATCGTGTCAAGCCACGCTCGCCGCGCCGCAAGCCGGCCGGTCGGTTCCATCACGGCGACCTTGCCGAGCAGGCGGCCGTGGCGGCGGCCGCGCTGGTCGAGCGCAAGGGCCACCAGGGCTTCTCCATGCGCGAGCTGGCCCGCGAGCTCGGGGTCACGGAGCCGGCGCTCTACCGCCACTACGAGGGGCGCGACGCCTTGCTCGCCGAGGTCGCCCTGCGAGGCTTCGAGGCCTTCGTCGCGGCCATGTTGGAGGTGCTCGACGAGCCGCTCGACCCGTTCGAGGCCGCGCTCCAATTCGGCAAGACCTACGTCCGGTTCGCCTTCACCCACCCGGGGTGGTTCCGCCTGCAGTTCTCACGCGCCTGGAACGAGGAGCTGGGACGGCGGCCCGGCGTCGGCGAGCGTCAGGCCAGCGCCGGGGTGATGCGCCTGCGCATCCTCGAGCGCCTCTGCGGCGCGCTGCCGGCCGGCGACGATCGGGTCGCCGATCTGTACCGGCTGGTCTGGGGCGCCGCGCACGGCCTCGCCACCTTCGTCGTCGAGCGCGTCTTCCAGCTCGTGCAGACCGATGAGGAGCGCATCGCCGCCGCCGACGAGGCGCTCACGCTGCTGGTCGACTCGCTCCGCGCGCGCGCCGAGGCCGCTCCGCGCTGACGCCGCTCCGCAAAGCGCTTCGGTCGAGCCGGTGACTTCCTTATAGTCCGGGCGCCTCGTGCTCCGGAGTTCGCCGTTGTCCCTGCGCCCTGCCTCGCTCGCCCTCGTCGTAGCCACCCTCGTCCTCGCTTGCGGCGACGCCCCCGCGCCCAGCCCCGACAGCCAAACGGCCGACGCCGAGGACATCCTCGACGCCTCGCCCGACACCGACGACACGTCTGAGCCGGACGCCGTCGATCCGGACGCCACCACCGCGCCGGACGGAGATCCCGACGTCACCGCCGACGACGGCCCCGACGTCCCTCCGCCCGAGCCCCGCGCCATCGGCGAGCGCGCCCCCCGCACGGCCGCCTGCGACGCCGTCGATCCGACCCTCTGCCTGCTCCCCTGGCCCTCCAACGTCTTCACCGCCCTCGACCCGGCCACCGACACCGGCGTCCGCCTCGCCGTCGACGGCGCCTCGCTCCCCGAAGACGACCCCCTGACCCGCCTGTCCCGCGCCGACGGCTTCTCGCGCGTGAGCCCCATCGTCACCGGCTTCGCCGATCGCCTCGACGCCGCCTCGCTCGACGGCCCCGACGGCCCGCCGGTCCGCCTGCTGGTCGCCGAGGGCGACCGCCTCGGCCAGGTCGAGCCGGTCCACTGCCAGACCTTCGAGGACGACGACCCGCCCCACGCGACCGCCCTCGTCTGCTTCCCCCACCGCCCGCTGGCCCCGGCCACCGAGCACCTCGTCGTCGTGCTGCGCGACCTCCAGACCGCCGACCAGACCCCCATCGCCGCCGAGCCGCTCGCCCAGGTCGCCCTCGGCCTCGTCCCACCCGCCGACCCCGCCGAGGCCGCCCTCCACGCCTACCACGCCCCGGCCCGCGCCGCCCTCACCGCCGCCGGCGTCGCCTTTGGCGACGTCGCCCGCCTGTGGGACTTCACCACCCGCTCGGCCGAGGATCCGCGCCGCGATCTGCGCGCCGTTCGCGACGCCCACGTCGCCGCCGTCGACGCTGGCGCCTACGAGGTCGCCATCGACAGCGTCCAGACCTCGTGGAACCCCGACATCGCCCTGGTCGTCCGCGGCCGCCTGACCGGCCTGCCCAGCTTCGTCGAGCCCGACGGCGCGCTCGCCCGCGACGACGCCGGCCACCCGACCCCCATCGGCGTCCACGACGCCCCGTTCCGCGCGATGATCCCGGCGGGCGAGGGCGACTACCGGCTGGTCATGTACGCCCACGGCACGGGCGGCGACGTCGGCGACGGCTCCTTCGACGGGCTGATGGCCGAGTTCGGCGCCATGAAGCTGGGCCTCGAGATCGACGGCTGGACCGGCGCGACCCTGCCGGACACCCTGACCCGGCTGGCGACCCCCATCTGGGGCAGCGACGCCGTGGCGGCGCGCGTCGTCGAGTCCCTGGCGGGCGGCGCCGCGGTCCAGCGCGCCCTCGACGGCGCCCTGGGCGACGCGCTGGCCGCCGAGACCCTGGGCGACCAGCCCAACCCCGCCGCCGGCCGGCGCCCCGACACGACCACGCCGGTCTGGGCCGGCGGGTCGCTGGGGGGCACCATGGGCCTCGTGTACGGCCACCTCGAGCCGTCCATCCTGGGCGGCGTCCTGAACGTGCCGGGCGCCGCCGTGACCCACTGGCTGCCCGCCTCGAACTTCTATTGGCTGCTCGAGGGCCTGCTGAGCGATCGCCTGCAGGGCCCCGTCGAGACCCAGCTGGTCGTCGCCATGGCCCAGACCCTGTTCGACGCCATGGACGGCGCCAACTGGGCCGGCGGCTCGCCCACCGACCCGGTCTTCCTGGTCCAGATCAGCGTCGGCGACCCGGTCCTGCCCAACGTCGGCAGCGACATGGTCGCGACCGCCCTGGACGCCCTGCACGTCGGCGCGCCGCTGTACCCGCTGGTCGGCCTCGAGCCCGCCGACCAGGCCCTGGGCCGCAGCGCCGTCACCCAGTTCCAGGTCGCCGGCACCAGCGAGCTGGACGTCCACGGCTTCGCCGCCAAGGACACCGTCGCCGGCCAGGCCGCCCAGCAGCAGTTCATCGACTTCGTCACCAGCCTGTGGGACGGCGTCCCGCGCATCGACATCCCCCAGGCCTGCCAGGCCAACACGCCGGCCGGCAGCTGCGACTTCAGCGCCGCCGGTCCGTGACGGCCACGCTCACGGCCCGACCCCGCCGCAGAGCGTGAACCAGCCCCAGAACTTCAGGTCGACCGGGCCCATCTCGACGCCGTCGCGCGTCCAGGTGGGGTCGTCGCAGCCCGCGCCGGCGTCGAAGGTGACGACGACGTCGGCGGCGCCCTGCATCCGGACCTGCCCCGCGGTGGGCACGAAGCAGCTGGGCGTGTCCAGCCAGACCAGCGGCACCGGGGTCGTGAACAGGACGCTGCCCTCGCCCGCGACCTCCTGCCAGCCGGTCAGCCAGGTACCGCCGAGGTCGTCGCCCTCGCGGGTGATCTCGACCGCGGTCAGCTCGGCGCCCGTGACGAGGCTCGCGATGGAGGGCATCCAGCTCGAGGGGACCGCCTTCAGCGACGCGGTTCCGGTCCAGGCGTAGCCGGACTCGCCGGTGTCCTGGTCGACGCGCATCTGGAGGTCGAAGGCCAGGTCGACCGGGGCCCCGCCGTCGTCGCCGACCAGCGTGACGGCGGAGGCGTCCAACAGGAACCCGCGCGGCTGGGTCGCGTCCTTGCAGACGTCGGTCCAGCTCGCGTCCCAGGCGCCGCTCAACGTCGCCGAGTAGGTGCCCGCGTCGAGCTGGCACGGCCCGACGAGGGCGCCGGAGACGGTCGAGCCGCTCCAGGTCTGCGGTCCCGGGCAGGCCTCGTCGCCCACGTCGTGTTGGCGCAGGACGATCTGGCGCACGGCCGAGCTGCCCAGCTGGTGCAAGTGGAACATGCGCGCCACGTCCTCGGTCGTCGCCAATGGGTGCGACGTGGGCAGGGTGGGGCCCGGGCCGACCGCGTCGTCGGCGTCGAGCGTCGCCGCGTCTTGCATGGCGGCGGCGTCGCCGGGCGGGGCGCCGTCGACGTTCGTGTCGGCGGCGTCGGGCAGAGCAGCGTCGATGCTCGTGTCGGCGGCGTCGGGCAGAGCTTCCGCGTCGCCGTCGCCCTCGTCGCCGGTGTCCGCGCCGCCCTCCGGGTCGGATTCGGCGTCGGCGTGGTCCACGGCGGCGTCCTGCAGGGGCTTGGCATCGTCCTGCGGCTGGCCGTCGGCCGCGGCGTCTGGGGTCGGCGCCGCGGGCTGGGAGGGATCGCCGCAGGCGGCCAACAGGCACGCCGACATCACGCATCGGACGAGGGAGGGCTGCAACATGCTCGAGACCATAGCCGCTAGACCGCCTGCTTGTCCCCATCGCCACGCGGCGAGGCTTGCGGCGGCCGCGCGGGACGGCATAGGTTCCGCCTGGCCCGGCCTCGCTGGATGCCGTGGCCCCAGCCACCCCCGACCCGAGGAGACCCATGCGCCGCATCCACGTCCTGCACGAACACGACGAGTGGGTGGTCCCGCTGCGCGCGGCGCTCGAGGCGCGCGACCTGCCGTACACGGAGTGGTTCCTGCACGAGGGCCAGCTGGACCTTTCGTCCGAGCCGCCCGAGGGCGTGTTCTACAACCGCATGAGCGCCTCGTCGCACACCCGCGGGCACGTCTACGCGCCCGAGTACACGGCCGCCGTCCTGGCCTGGCTCGAGCGGCACGGCCGGCGCGTCCTGAACGGCCGCCGCGCGCTGCAGCTCGAGGTCAGCAAGGTCGAGCAGTACATGCAGCTCGAGCGCTTCGGCATCCCCTATCCGCGCACCCTGGCGGCGGTCGGGCGCGAGGCCATCGTGCAGGCCGCCGAGCGCATGGAGGGGCCGTTCATCACCAAGCACAACCGCGCCGGCAAGGGGCTGGGTGTGCAGCTCTTCCGCGGCGTGGACGCGCTGCGCGAGTACGTCTTCGGACCCGACTTCGACGAGTCGCGCGACGGCGTCACCCTGGTGCAGCAGTACATCGAGGCGCCCGAGCCCTTCATCACGCGGGTCGAGTTCATCGGCGGCGAGCTGACCTACGCCGTGCGCGTCGACACCTCGCAGGGCTTCCAGCTGTGCCCCGCCGACGCCTGCCAGGTGGGCGACGCCTTCTGCCCGGTCGGCGAGCAGGCCCCGCGCGCCATGTTCGAAATCCTGCCCGGCTGGGACAGCCCGCTGGTCCCGCGCTTCCTCGAGCTATTGCGCGCCAACGACGTCCACGTCGCGGCCTTCGAACTCATCGTCGACCGCGAGGGCCGCGCCTTCACCTACGATCTGAACACCAACACCAACTACAACGCCGAGGCCGAGGCCCGCGCCGGCGTGTCCAACATGGGCCGCCTCGCCGACTACATGGGCGCGCTGCTGCGCCAGCGCTGAGGCGCTCGCATCTTTTTCGAACTTCGCTTTGACAGCTGTCGGGGGGCGCGCGGTCTGCGCAGATGAAGGGGATGGCCGGCGGCGAAACGCGCCGAGGGGCCACCCCATGTCGGGGCAATCCACACGCGCCCTCTCCGACTGTCCTACCTGCGAAGGAACACACCATGAAGAAGATGCTGCTGGGTCTGGCGGCCGTCGGCCTCATCACCCTCTCGGCCGGCAACGCGCTGGCCGGCGACAAGTGCAAGGACTTCACCGTCAAGTTCAAGAACAACGCGACCACGACCGTGAAGGTCACCAAGGTCGAGTACTACGACTACGACGACAACAAGTGGCGCAGCGAGTCGCTCACCTCGTCGAAGATCAACGCGGGCCAGACCTGGAACTGGAAGCGCAACTTCGAGCACATCGGCGGCGACAAGACCAAGTTCCGCGTGACGTACAAGAAGCAGATCGGCGGGACCAAGTGGACCGACGACCAGACCAAGGTCTCGGTCGAGCTGACCTGCAAGGACAACGGGTCCAAGGTCGTCACGCTCCCCTGACGCGCGGTGCGCCGGCGGGGCCGCATGTCGCGCCCCGTCGGCCGCGTTGGCCCCGCGTGCGCTCCATCGCTGGGCGCGAGGCGGTCTCGCGACGGGCCCTGTCGCGTTGCGAGCGCCGAACGCATCTGCTACCTCCTCACTCAGACGGAGTTGGGGAGGCCGGGTCACCTTGCACTTGAGAGCCGCCATCGTGGCGCTGGTCGCCTCGACGCTGGCGACGGGCGCGCCCGGGTGCGGCGAGCTCGCCGAGCCGTCTCAGGCCCCCGCCCTGGCCACGTGGTCCGTCGACCTGTCCGGCGCTCAGGGGCTGCCCCTCGAAGGCCCGCTGCGACTGAGCCTGGTCTGGTTCGCCCTCGACCCCGACGGCTCGGGCCGCGGCCAGGCCCGCTCCGCCGACGAGCTGGGCCTCACCCCCCAGGATCTGGTCGGCTCGCAAGCCGTCGCGACTCGGCTGCCTCCCCGGGCGGCCCTGCTCGACGCCTCCGACCCGCGCCACGGAGTCGCCGCGCTGTGGCCCGACGGCACGCGCGGGGCCCTCGGGCGCATCCTCGCCTACGAAGATCGCGACGGCGACGGCCGCTTCGGCTTGCCGGCGGCCGACTCCGGGACCGATCGCCCCGTCGGGGTGGTCGCGTCCCATGTCGTGATGTACGTCGAGGGCGCGGCCGCGGCGGGTGTCGCCTCGGAGACGGCGTTGGGCCCCGGCTTCCATCTCGTCGCGGACTGCCCCGAGGGCGGTTGCCCCGACGGACACGCCGAGACCGTGCGCGTCACCTTCGACCAGGCCGACGCGCAGGGGGCGCTGCAGTGCGGGGACGAGCCGCCGTCGTCGCGGGACGTGGTCGAGACGGGAGCCTGGCCGTCGATGGCGCCTCCCGAGGGGAGCTGCGGGGCCGACGGCGTGTTCGTGGCCAACGAGGCCTGCGCGGTGGAGACGTCCGCCTGTCACGGGCGCGTCACGCGCTGCACACGCCGCGTGCTCGCGGTGCCGACCGACATGGGTCTGCGACGCGATTGGCCCTGTCCCATCCCGGACTGGTGCCACCCCGACTCGGAGGCCAACCCCTGCCCGTGGCAGCTGATCGCCACCAAGGAGGTCGAGCCCTCCGGGGTCGTCGCCGACGACGCATTCTGGTACTGGGCGACCGCGGACGGAAGCATCCGCAGGGCCCCGCGAGCTGGGGGCGCCCCGCAGGACCTGTTCGTGCCTTCGACCCGAAGCGAACCCGCACCAGGGCATCGCGTGTTGCGGCGCGATGGCGAATGGCTCGTCTGGTTGGTGCTCAAGTCCGACACCATGCACCGGGTCCGACTCGACGGGACCGGCTCGATGGTCGTCAAGGTCGGCGATCCACAGGCCGGTGATCTCGAGCTCGAAGATGGCTGGATCTATTGGACGGTGCACGCCGCGGATGGCAGCCGGCCGTCCGCCGTCCGGGGCAAGCCCATCGTCGGTGGAGACGGCCTGGCCTGGTCCATCGAAGGGCTCGGAAAGGTGCGCGCCCTGGCCTCGGACGCGACGCACCTGTACTGGCGCGACGAGGCGAACGGGTGGATTCAACGCGTTCCCTATGGAGGCGAGACGCCCGAGACGCTCGCACAGACGGACCCGCTCGTGTCTGGCGTCGTGTCCGACGTCGGAGCCGGGTACGTCTACTGGTACGAGACCATCGAAGCAGAGGTCGAGTTCACCGAACCCTCCTTGGCCATCCACCGGGTCTCGCTCGCCGACGGGGTCGACGAGCGTTGGCTGACGGGGCTGGCCCTGCCTCGCACCGTGCAGTTCGTCGGCGACGGTGTGGCGTGGCTGGACGAGCACGAGGGGTCGGTGCACTGGGCCTCGCTCGCAGGGGACGGCCCCGTGACGCTCGGGTTCGATGCGGCAGGCAACGGAACGCTCATGGCCGACGGTACGGGGATCGTCTGGACCCGGGTCGACGCTGGCACCGTTCGGCGCGCCGAGCTGCCCTGAGGCGCGCCGGCGCGTCGTCAGAGCTCGAACGACAGGCCCAGCTCGAGTCCAGCGTCCCACAGCGGCGCGAGCTCACCGCCGCGCCGCGCGAAGATGGCCTCCCCCCCCACCGTCGCCTCGAGCGACAGGGTGGCCGCGACGGGGATCCGCAGCGTCACCTCGCCGGACGGGCCGGCGCCCCACGCCACGTGCTCGCCGTCGAGATCGTAGCCGGCGTCGCCGAGGCGGTCGGCGTCGACGTGGCGCAGCCGCTGCACGATGCGGCGGACCGACGCCGCGACGCCCAGCTCGAGCTCGAAGGGGCCCAGCGCCAAGAGCCGCGCGAGCCGCGCCTCGCCGCCGAGCCAGCGCTCCTCGACGTCGTGGATGGCAGTCGCGTGATTCGCGCCGCCCAGCTGCAGGCCCGCGCCCAGGCGCCAGGCGCCCTGCAGGTAGCCATAGCGGAGCCGCGCGCGCGCGCCCAGGGCCTGTGACGTCCCGACGGCCCCGGCGCGGGCCCCGAGGAGGTGTCGCCGCAGCCGCAGCCCGCCGCCCTTGGCCACCAGAAGCGCCAGCGGCACCGGCGTGAAGGCGTTGGCGCCGAGCGCCTCGTGGCCTCCGTAGGGCACCGAGACCTCGACCGCGCCCGCGTCGCGCTCGGCGCGGCGGTGGACCAGCAGGCGCCCGGAGGGGACGGCGAGGCGCGTCGTCGCGTCGGGCAGGGCAGCGACCTCGGCGACGACGTTGCCCGAGGGCAGGTGGAACACCAGGTAGCGGACGTCGCGGCCGGCGGGCAGCGTCAGGCTGGCGCGCGCGCGGGACAGCCGCGTCAGGACGAGGGGGCCGGCGCCTTCGACGTGGGCTCGGAGCGCTGGGTGCTGCGTGGCGCCCGGCGCACCCAGCGAGCGTCGCAGCGTGCGTCCGTAGGCGTAGGCGTAGGCCTCGTCGAAGGTCACGCGGCCGTCGCGGTCGTGGTCGCCCGCGCCGCGCATCGCCGCGGCCATGTAGTGCGAGAAGATGGCCCCGCCGAGCTCGTCGGACTCCTGGGCGGCCTCTCCGGCCGACGACGAGCGCAGGACCAGGGCCCCGGCCGGGCCGGGCGGCGCGTCGAGGCGCACGTCGAAGGGCTCGACCTCGGCGAAGCCTTTGGGCCGCCCGGCGCCCGTGCGGCAGGCGTCCAGGATGACCAGGCGCAGGCCGGCCGAGACCCGGGCGGCGGCCCGCTCGAGCTCGGCGACCGGCAGGCGCTGCCCCGACAGGTGCAGGTGCGCCTCGTCGCCGTGGCCGCTGAAGTAGACGATGAGGGTGACGTCCTCGGGCGCGCGGCCGCGGGCGAGGCGGGCGGCCCGGTCGAAGGCCTTCAGCAGGGCGTCGGCCGAGCGGTTCTCGAGGACGATGGCGTGCTCGGGGGCGACGTCGCCGAGATCGGTGAAGACCGAGGCGATGCGGCGGGCGTCGGCGGCCGCGTGACGCAGGGGCAGCTCGTCGGCCAGGCCGACGTCGTTGCCGGCGGCGACCAGCACGCGGAGCGGCGCGGCGAGGGCGGCGGCGGGCAAGAGGACGAGCGCGGAGAGCGCCGCCGCCAGGGCGAGGCGCCAGGGCCTCATGGGCGGCCTCGCGACAGGAGGGGGAGGGTGACGACCTGCGAGAAGTCGCCGCTGTCGATCGCGTGGGTGACCGCCGCGGGCGAGCCAACCACGATGCGGGCGGTCATCGGGCGCGCGTCCACCTCGAAGGTGCTCGACAGGACGTGCGCGCCCGGCTCGTAGGCGGTGTCCTCGGCCAGGGCGATCCAGGTGCGGCCGGTCTCGTCGTACAGGCCGATGGTCAGCGGCTCGGCGATGGGGACGGTGAGCTCGACCCGCAGGCGGTCGCCCGGCAGGAGGTCGACCGGCGTCACGTGGCGGCGCTGCAGGCCGTCGCGCAGCACGATGGCGGCGACCGTCGGCCCATCGGCCGTGGTGCTGGGCGGGGCCCCCTTCAGGCGCACCTGCGGGGTCGTGGGCGTCGCACCGCCCCCGGCGCCCGGCTGGAGGGACGCGGGCGGCTGGCCCACGAACAGCAGCAGGGCCGTGGCGGCCAGCCCGAGCGCGACGGCCGGCGCCCACAGCCAACGTCGCCCTTGCGGGGGCGCCTCGGCGCGCTGGCGGATCGCGCGGGCGAAGTCTTCGGGCGGCGTGCGGGCCAGCAGCGTGGCCTGCTCGGCGCGCAGCGCCGCGAGGTAGCCGCGGCAGCGTTCGCAGTCTGCGGCGTGGGCCAGCGCCTCGGGGTCGTCCGCGCCGGCGGAGACGGCCTCGAGCCGGAAGGCCGAGGGGTGCGCGTGGGGCTCAGACACGGTCGCGTCCTCCCAGCTTCTGCAGGCGCTCGCGGATGAGGCCCAGGCGTTTGTTGACCGTCTGCCGCGAGCAGCCGATCTCGTCGGCGATCTCGCCCTGGCTCAGCTCGTCGACGAAGGCGAGCACGGCCAGCTGCCGATCGGCGTCGTTCAGCTTGGCCAGGAGCCCGCGCCAGACCTGCCGCGAGACCAGCCCGGCCTCGGGGTGGGCGCCGGCGAGGTCGACGTCCAGCTCGCTCTCGCGGCGGCGCTTGGCCTTCGCCAGAAGATCGAAGCAGCAGCGATCCGCGACCCGGTACAGCCACCGCAGGGGCGCGTCGACCGTCCTCAGCTCGGCGCCGTAGCGCATCACCTTCACGAAGACCTCCTGCAAGGCGTCGTCGGCCAGCGCGGCGTCGCGCAGCACCAGCCGGCAGCGTCTGAGGACCAGCGCGCCATAGACGCGGTAGACCTCGGCGACCTCGGCGTTAGAGAGCCCGGCCGCCACTACCCTAGACCTCGGCCGGGGCCTGAGCTGTCAACCCGAACCGTCATGCAGGTGGCGTTCATGGTGGCGTTTATAGGCCGAGCGGCCCCCGGTGCGCCACCCGGGACGCTAGGCGCGAGGCGCGCCTGAGCACACCGGCTCGAGCTCGCGTCGCGCGGCTGCGTCCGCTGGCGCTCAGCCCCTCGGCGACCCGGGACGCGCCGTCCGCGTCCCGGGGTCACCGGCCGAGTGTGGCATTCCTCCCCACAAGGGTGTCAGCGCGCGACGTCGGGGCCGACCCGCAGCACGAAGGCGTCTCGTCGCCCGCCACTGGCCTGCCCAGGCACCAGGGAGCCAGTGGTCGCGCCGCCCACCACGACGCCGCAGGCGTCCCAGGCGACCGCCGTCGGCTGGTCCAGCCCGTCCGACCCCCACTGGCCGGCCCACAGCACCGCGCCGTCCGCGTCGACCGCGAACGCGAACACGTCGCTCGGCCCGCGCAGGGTCGCGCCGGGGACCGCCACGCCCAGCGTCTCCGCGACGACCACGACCTCGCCGGCCGGCCCGACCGCCAGGTCGGTCACCCAGTCGGACTCCGGCCCGCCGACCTGGCGCACCCAGCGCGGCGCCAGGGTCTCGGGATCGAGGCGCGCCACGAAGGCGTCCTGGCCGCCGTGCTGCGCCTCGCCCAGCCGCCCCGCGGTCGTGCCGGCGACGAGCAGGTCGCCGTCGGCCGCCACCGCCACGGCCGCGAGGTGGTCGAAGGGGCTGCGCGCCACCGTGTGCTCGCGCACGACGACCCCGTCGCCGTCGAGCTGGGCCAAAAAGCCACCCGCGCTCGGCCCCGCCGTGTTGGTGCCGGCCAGCCACGCGCTGCCGTCCGCGGTGACGGCGAGGCCGTTGCCGAAGTCGCTCTGCGGCGAGTCGAGCAGGGTGCGATAGACCTGCACCGGGGGGCCGTCCGGGTCCGGCGGCGTGAAGGCGGCGACCCAGGGGTTCTCCCAGGCCTCGACGAAGTTGGTGGGTATGTACACCTCGTCGAAGCCGGCGACGACGACCCGGCCGAGCGGGTCGAACACTACGCGGCGGGGCACCTCGGGCCGGGCGGTCCCAAACGGCCAGGCCTGCATCGGATCACCCGGCCTCGCGCGCCCCAGGACCAGGTCGAAGCTGCCCTGCGGCGCGGCGCCCGCCAGCGCCCCGCGCGTCCGGCCGGCGAACCACACGGTGCCATCCGGCGCCTGCGTCACCGCCTCGACGATGTCGGTCGCGGGCGTCTGCAGCGTCACCTCGGCGACCTCGCCATCGACGCTCACCCACCGCACGAACCCGGTGGCGTCGCCCACCGGGCCGTCGTTCGCGACGCCCACCCGTCCGCCCCGATACCCGGCCACGAGCACTCGCCCCGCGTGGTCGACCGCCAGCCCGCGCACCTCGTCGTCCAGCGCGCCGCCCCACTGCAGCGCCCCCCAGGCGCCCGCGCAGTCCGGCGGCTCCGGGGCGGCGTCGGGCCCGGCGTCGGGCTCCGCGTCCGGCTCCGCGTCGTGCCCGTCGTCCTGCCAGACGTCCTCGGCCGTGTCCGGCCGCTGCGGCTCGCTCCCGTCGCCTCCGCACGCCTGCAGCAGCCCTCCGACCACCAGCCCCACCACGCCGCGCGCCATCCTCGACCCGAATCGCTTCATCGTTTCCGCCTCCATGGCCCCGGGCACAAGCAAAACCCGTGCCGTGCGGCCCAGGGCCCGACCGCGTGTCCCCACCCCGCGCAGCGAGCTGCGCGGAGCCGGAGCACGAGCGAGCTCCTGAAGTCCGGTCGCGAACCACCCATCCAAGGGCGCGTATTTTTTGGGCCCACCGCCTTCCAGCCCGCCAGCTCCGCCCAACTCCGTATCCGCCTTCTGGGGTCGCCGGCTGCCGAGGGCGAAACGCCATCGCAGCCTCGCACCCGGACCGACTGGGAGCCGGCGGTCCCGGCAAGGCTGCGGCTTGGAGCCCGCGCACCGGGGCGTACGTTTGTCGAGTCGCGCCCCGGGGAGACCGCAACCGGTGGCACATTCCAGCCGACATGCCTTCGAGGCGCACACGGGCGAGGTGCGCCTGGTCGCCGAGGCGCCGAGCCGCGCCGCGCTGTTCGAGGAGGTCGGGCGCGCGGTCGCGGAGCTGATGGGCCCCGAGGACCGGCCGGATCGGCAGGCCGGCGAGTCACGAGCCGTCGAACTCGACGCGCGCGATGACGCGGCGCTGCTGGTGGCCTGGGTCGACGAGCTGGTCTTCCTGTCCGAGACCCAGCACGCCGTGTACTGGGACGTGGCGGTCGACGCCGTGGCCGGCGGCCACGTGAGCGCGCGCGTGCGCGGCACCCCGGTCGAGACGCTGCGGACGGCCGTGAAGGCCGCGACCTTCCACGACATCGAGGTGGCCGAGGTGCCTCACGCCGGGGGCCCGTGGCGCGCGCGGGTCGTGCTGGACGTGTGAGGGGAGGGCGAGATGGCGACCTATCCGATGAGCCGGGTGAGCGAGGCGCTGTACGAGATCCCGGTCGGGACGCGCGAAGGGCAGGACGTGCCGGTGCGCTTCGTCGCCGATGAGGGGCTGATGGCGCGCGAGACCGAGGACAAGAGCCTGGAGCAGCTGACGAACGTCGCGACGCTGCCCGGCGTCGTGGGGCCGGTCATCGGCATGCCGGACATGCACGAGGGCTACGGGTTCCCGGTGGGGGGCGTCGCCGCGACGCGGCCGCCGGACGGCGTCATCTCGCCGGGCGGTATCGGCTTCGACATCAACTGCGGGGTGCGCCTGCTCGCCTCGAACATCACCCGCGAGCAGCTCGGCGACCGCCTCGAGACGCTGACCCACGAGCTGAGCCGCAGCGTGCCCACCGGCTACGGTCGCCACGGCCGCCTCGACCTGTCGCCCGAGGACATGGAGGCGGTGCTGGCCGGCGGCGCCCAGTGGGTCGTCCACGAGCGCGGCCTGGGCCTGCCCGAGGACCTCGACAACGCCGAGAGCAACGGCCGCCTCCCGCAGGCCGACCCGAGCCAGGTCTCCGAGCGCGCCCGCCAGCGCGGCCACGACCAGCTCGGCACCCTGGGTGGCGGCAACCACTTCCTCGAGATCCAGGAGGTCGAGCAGATCGCCGACGAGGAGCTCGCCGCCGCCCTCGGCCTGTCGCTCGGCCAGGTCACCATCCTCATCCACACCGGCTCGCGCGGCCTCGGCCACCAGGTCTGCACCGACTACGTGCGCCTGATGGACCAGGTGATGGCGCGCTACGGCATCCACGTCCCCGACCGCCAGCTGGCCTGCGCGCCGCTGTCCTCGCCCGAGGGCCAGGCGTACTTCGCGGCCATGTCCGCGGCGGCCAACTTCGCCTGGGCCAACCGGCAGGTGCTGACCCACCGCGTGCGCGAGGTCTTCCGCCGCGTGGTCGGTAGCGACGCCGATCCCAGCCTGCGCGTCGTCTACGACGTCGCCCACAACATCGCCAAGCTCGAGCGCCACGGCGGCGAGCTGCTGTGCGTCCACCGCAAGGGCGCCACCCGCGCCTTCGGCCCGCACGCCCCGGGCGCCGACGAGCTGCCGCCCCGCTACCGCCAGACCGGCCAGCCGGTCTTCATCCCCGGCAGCATGGGCACCGGCTCCTGGGTCCTGGTCGGCGACGACCGCTCCGAGGCCCTCGCGCTGGGCAGCTGCTGCCACGGCGCCGGCCGCGCCCTCAGCCGCAGCGCCGCCAAGAAGCAGGTCGCCGGCCACGTCCTCCGCAAGGAGCTCGAGGCCCGCGGCATCGTCGTCCGCTGCCCCTCCAACGCCGAGCTGGCCGAGGAGGCGCCCCTCGCCTACAAGGACGTCGACCACGTCGTCGACGTCGTCGCCCGCGCCGGCCTCGCCCGAAAGGTGGCCCGCCTCCGCCCCCTGGGCGTCCTCAAGGGCTGAGACAACGTCAGCGAGGGATCAGCCGTCCGCGTCGGGCGGGTCGTCACGCTTGGCGAGGATGCTGATGCGCCCGTTCCGCTCGAGGTAGGCCTCGGCGACCCCCTCGATGCCACCGGCGTGGCCCCTCAGGCGTATCGCCTCCTCGAGGTCGTGCCGTGACAGGTGCGCGCGCCGCGCCCCGTCCTGGTCGATGCGGCCGTCGCGGATGACCAGGATGGGCTCGCCCTTGACCAGCGGCCCGAACCACCGCGTCCCGTAGGCCACCGTCGCGAACAGCCAGTGCAGGCCGACCAAAACGAAGCCCGAGGCCAGCGTAGGGAGGAAGGCCGCGGACCCGTTGATGGCGCGGCTCATCACCGAGCCCAGCACGATGGCGACCAGTACGTCGAAGGCGGACGCCTTGCCCAGAAAGCGCCGGCTCCCGACCCGGAGCAGCAGCAGGGTCACCAGGAAGACGACCACCGTGCGCGCGGCCATCTGCAGGATGGTCACGTCCGAGATGTCGCGGTCGAGGCCGAACACCGTGTCGAGCGCTCCCATCATACCGGCAAGCCGCCTCCGCCGTCGCCGCCGCGGCGATTCCTTCGCCCGGCGCGCGGTCCCTTGGGACGTTCCGCGTTCGGCGCCGGCCCGAACAGATCCAGCGGGAAGGGCGCCGCGTCCTCGCCCAGCTCGTCGGCGACCACCGCGTGCAGCTTGGCCAGCATGCGGCGGACCAGCTCGGGATCGTGGTTCGGGTGGTCGGGGTGCCCCAGGTTCGCCAGCTCGCCGGGGTCCCGCGCCAGGTCGTGCAGCGTGACGTCACCTCGTGCGTACAGGTCCTCGAGGGTCGCCGGGTTGCCATACTCGAGCGGGCTGAACCAGCGGACCAGCTTGTAGCGCCCGTCGACCACCGCACGGAAGAAGGTGCGCTTGGCGAAGTTCGGCGCCCCGTACCGCTCGCCGACCCGGCGCATGCGGGCGCGCGGGTCCTCGCCCCCCTGCCGTGGCGCCGTGTCCCACTCGGTCAGCTCCCTCAGCGCCCCCGAGATCCCCCAATCCTTGTCCAGCATGTGCAGCCCGTCCCACATGAGGAGCGCCCCGCGTCCGGGCCGGTCCACGTCGCCCCGCGGCCCCGGGCTGCTCGGGTCGCGCACCACGCCGGCCAGGCTGTGACCGCGCAGGTGCGGGTACCGCTCGCGGATCTCACCTTCCCTCAGTCCCGCCCACTCCAGCAGCGTCGGCGTCAGATCCAGGTGCGAAGCGACGGCCCGCGTCCGCTGTCCTCGCGGCCCGCCGGGCGCGCGCACCACCAGGTTGACCTGCGTCGCCTCGTCGAAGTGGATGGCGCCCTTTTGCGTCATCCGGTGCGCGCCGTTCATCTCGCCGTGGTCGCCCGTGAAGACGACGATCGTGTCGTCGGCCAGCCCCATGCGGTCGAGCGCCTCCAGCACACGCATCATCTCGGCGTCGGCCATGCGCATGGCATTGACCAGGTAGTTGCGCCGCGCGATCCACAGGTCGACGCGGTCGTCGGGCACCTGGCCGTAGTTCAGGGCGATGAGCTCCTGATAGTGCTTCACCGCCGGAGGCTGCAGGGCGAAGTCGTCCTCGAAGTTGTCCGGCAGGCCGACGTTCCACTGCTTCTGGAACCAGCCCATGCCCTGGATCCGGGTCCGAAGGCCCGCCGTCGCGCCGCGCTCGTGCGGCGCCTCGACGGGGTCGGTCTGCAGGAACATGACGTCGTGCGGGTTGATGAAGCTGGCCACCAGCAGCCACGGCTGATCCAGCGCCGGCGCCCGCGACTCGAGCCAGTCGACGACCTCGGTCGCCGCCGCGCAGTCGAGCTGCTCTCCCTGCAGCGGGGCGCCGTACATCTCGCCCCAGGGCTGGTAGTCCGCGAACCCGTACGGCTCGAGGGCGTCCTCGCTGCGGGGCACGTCCGACAGGTGCCACTTGCCTTTGAACGCCGTGTAGTAGCCCTGCTCGCGCAGCAAGTGCCCGACGGTCGGGAACGCGCCCGAGAATCCGTCGATCCAGGCGAAGTTGGTGTTGTCCCACAGGCCAACGCGCTTGGCGTGGACGCCGGTCCACATCGCGCCGCGCGAGGGCGTGCAGATGGGCACCGTGCAGTAGTGCCGTTCGAACGCGACGCCCTCGGCCTCGAGCCGGCGCACGGCCGGCAGCGGCACCTCGGGCGGGACCGCCATGTGCGCCTGCCACTGGTCGACGCACAGGATGAGCACGTTCGGGCGTCGTCCGCGGCGAGCGCCGGAGCGGTCGTGCTTGCGTGTCATGGGGGCTCTCCTGGGGCGGCGACGTGCTCACGCAGCCGGCCGGCGATGGGGAAGAGCAGGGCCAGCCCCACGAGCGCGGTGACGACCACCATCGCCAGCACCTGCGGGTCCTCGAAGCTCTGCGCGGCGACCACCGTGGCCGCCGCGATGTTCCTCTGCGCGGTCCCCAGCGCGAGGACGCCGGTCACCCCGGGGCGCGGCGGCAGACCGGCCAGGCCGCCCGCCGCGAAGGCGCCGAGCGTCAGGAGCACGCAGGCGACGACGGCGCCGCTGCCGAACATCCCCCGGATGGTCTCGGCGTTGAGCACCACCAGGCTGACGAGGAGCACCAGCAGCGCAAGGGTCGACAGGCGCCTCATCCACGGCTGCAGGCGCGCGGCCAAGGCGGGGTGGGTCGTCCGGGCGGCGAGACCTACGCCGAGCGGCACGATGAGCGTCAGCGCGAGGGGGCGGGCGATGGCCCAGGGGCTGACGTTGGCCTGAGGCAGCGCCAGCCCCACCAGGATGGGCATCAGGACCACGGTCGCGGGCACCAGCAGCACGACCAGCGTCGCGGCGAACCCCACGTCGTGGTCGGCGCGCTCGGTGAGCTTGATGAGGAACGGCGCGCCCGCCCCGGTCGCGGCCAGGAACAGGCCGATCTTCAGCGGCAGCGGCAGCGGCAGCACCTCGGCGATGGCGACCGCGATGAGGGGCACCATCACGAAGTTGGCGATGAGCGCGCTGGTGACGCCGCGCCAGTTCCGAAGCGGGTACAGCAGCGTGCGGAGCGTCCGTACAAGGCCCACCGACAGCATGCTGGTCACCGCGAAGACGACGATGGAGACGCGCGCCAGCGCGAGGAGGAATTCAGCCAAGGCCTCTCCAGTGGCTGGGGTTCGGAGAGGGGACTCCGACAGATCACGCACGAGCGCGTTCGGGGGCAAGCGAGGCACGGCCGCCGCGTGTGTCGGCGCCGCCGGTCTCGTCCCGGCGCCCCTTCGCGTTCCCCGAGCTCGGCGAACCAGCATGTCGGCGGGAACCGATCTCCCCGCGTCCGCATCTCCCGGGTGAACGCGCCCCCCGCGCCCGTCACCCAGGAGCCCCGATGCTCGTCCCAGCCGTCATCCTCTTCGCCACCGCCGCCGTCGGCGGCGCCTACCTCGCCTTCGTCCGCGCCCGCAGCGGTCAGAACCCGCCCCTGGCCGTCGCCATCGTCCACGGCGTGTTGGCCGCCTCGGGCCTCATCACCCTGCTCGTCCACGTGGTCCGTGCGGAGCTCCCGACCCTCCCGACCGTCGCCGCCGGCCTGTTCGTCGTCGCCGCGCTCGGCGGCTTCGCCCTCGTCGCGACGCACCTTCGACGCACGCTCATCTCGCTGGCCCTCGTCGGCGTCCACGCCGTCGCGGCGGTCACCGGATTCGTGCTGCTCGTCTGGGCGGCCTTCGCGAGCGCCCCATGACCCGCCGCCCGCGCCTGCTGGGGCATCCGCTGCACCCGATCACCGTGCACGTCCCGCTCGGCCTCCTCCTCGCGGGGACGGCCTTCGACCTCCTCGCGCTCACCGTCGCTGGCCCTTGGCCCGACCGCGCCCAGGCCGTCCTCGCCGCCGGCCTGATCGCGTCCGTCCCGACCCTCGCCACCGGCTTCGTCGAGCTGGTCGCCATCCCACCTCGCGCCCGCCACGCCCGCCTCGCCACCCTGCACCTCGTGTGCGCCTCCGCGGCGCTCGCCTCCTACCTGGCCTCGCTCGCCTTACGCTGGGACGAGCCGTCGCCGCCCTCGGCCGCGACGCTGCTGACCAGCCTGGCGGGCGCCGCCCTACTCGGCGTGACTGGGTGGCTGGGCGCGGAGCTCGTCTACGGCTACGGTGAAGGCGTCCGCGCGCCACAGACCCACCTCGAGGACCCATCGTGACCGCCCCGTCCCACCCGGCCTCGACCGACGCCGAGATCGTGCGCGCCATCGCTGCCGGGCAGCCCCACCTCTTCGCCGCCCTGATGCGCCGCCACAACCAGCGCCTCTTCCGCATCGCGCGCGCCATCCTGCCCGACGACGACGACGCGATCGACGCGCTGCAGGAGGCCTACGTGAAGGCCTACCAGCGCCTCGACCAGCTGGCCGCCGCCGATCGCGTCGACGCCTGGCTCGCCCGCATCGTCCGCAACGAGGCCCTCATGGCGCGGCGCCGCCGCTGGCGCGAGGTTCGACTCGACGACCATCGGGAGGCCGCGCTGGCCTCCGGGGAGGCCTGGATGACCACGGAAACGCGCACACCGGAAGCCAACGCAGCCCTGAGCGACCTGCGCGACCTCCTCGAAGCGTCCGTCGACGGCCTCGCCGAGGACTTCCGCGAGGTCTTCGTCCTGCGGGCGGTCGCAGGCCTCAGCGTCCGCGAGATCGGCGCGCTCCTCGACCTCCCCGACGGCACGGTCAAGACGCGCTACTTCAGGGCCCGCCAGGCCCTGCGGCTCGACCTCGAGCGCCGCCTGGCGTCCCCGCTGGCGGCGCTGTACGCCTTCGATGGCGCCCGCTGCGACCGCATCGTCCTGGCGGTGCTGACCCGCCTCGGCCTCACCCCACCCGCCGGAACGCCCCGCTGAGGTCCACGACCTCGTGTTCGACGCCCGAATCCAGACGCTCTCGGTGCACCGGCTCTGTGGGATCCGGGTGCCGCGCCCGTGAGTCCGAGGAGTCACCCGACAGGGCTGCTGTCCCAGGGCGTCCTTTTGGCCCGGAGCGCCCCAGCCACTGTCCGGCGCGCTCCGCCCACTACCGCGGACGCCTGGATGCACCTCGGTCGGTCCGTGAGCCAGAACCGCTTGACGAGCCTGCGTCCCGTGTAGTTGCCTGCCCGCGGCGTCGTTGCCCCAGCCCGCTACCTGGCGCTTCGGTCTGGGTCAAGGGCGCGCTTGACCTTGCCGCTCACGGACGAGGCTGTACAGAGGAGCCGAGCTTGAAGTCTCTACTGAAGGCGCGACGCATACCAGGAACGCCAATGACCGCCGCGCTCGCGGCTTGTCTGGCGCTGACAGGACCGGTGGGCCGGGTCGAAGCCGCCGACGAACGCAGCACCTGGGAGCCTCCCCCCGACGCGGTGGAGCCCTCCGCATGGTACGAGAGTCCGGGGCTGCTCCTGACGAGCTCCGGAGTCCTGGTGCTGGGGGCGGGCCTCGCATGGTTCTTCGTGGCCGACAGCCGCTACGAGTCGGCCTTGGACCGCGTCACATGCACGTCGGGGCCGCCAACGTGTCCTACGTACGAGGAACGTATCGTCCTGGCGGAGGAGGCAGCCGCGATGCGTCCGCAGCGAGTCTACGCGGGCGCGGTGGCCGGCGTCGGCGGCGCCCTGCTCGTGTCAGGGGTCATCACCCTGATCCTCACGGCCGACAGCGGAGACGACGCGGCGGCCTGGTCGAACCTGCGCATCGTCCCCGATGTGGCGACCGGAGCCGGGCACGTCCAGTGGCATGTGCGCTTCTGAGGCCACCCTGCGTCGCAAGTCCCGTTCGTTTCGTTCGATTGGAGCCCTCCGTGTCCACCATCGCATTCAGACTCCTTGCGCTCGCGCTCATCGCGTCGACCGCGGCCGCGACCGTGACGGGCTGCGTGGTGAAGTACCCCCACTCGGTCGTCACCTCGCCCGCGCTCACCGAGCTGCGAGAGGGCGAGCCTCGCACGACGCGAGAGGGCCGCGCTTGCGCGCTCTTCGTCTTCCACCTTCCGTTCTTCGCCGTGGGTGACATGTCCACCAACACCGCCATGGGCGCCATCATGCGGGGTGAACGCCGCGCCCTCGCCCTGGCCACCGTGGACGAGGAAGTGACCAACTACATCCTGGCCCATCGACGGTGTACGGTCGTCCGCGGGCACTTCGTGCCGCCGCCCGAGACCGGCGCCGCCCTCGACCCCGGGCGAGCCGGCGACTCGAACGCCCCCCTCGCGCAGGCCAGCGAACCCTGACACCAGGACTCGCCAGGTCCAGCCACGTTCCACCTGCGTCCTGGGCTCGCCGCCAAGAGACCACCCAGGAGCCCGACGACCGGACTGCACGAGCTCGCTCGTGCTCCGGCGTAGCGCGGCTCGCCGCGCTGAATGCGAGGCGTGGCGAAACTCACCGCGATGTGCCCGTCACCGCCCCTTGGGCGGGAAATGGATGAAGCCGCGCACGCTGCCGAGGGGCGCCGCGGCCACCTCCTCGGGCGTGAGCGCCTCGCAGATCGGCTCGCTCTCGACCAGGTGCCAGGTCGTGTACTGTTCCGAGAGGTACTTCCACTCCGGCGGCACATAATGGCTCTCGTACTGGTACTCGTAGCGCGTCACCCAGCGCGTCACGGGCTCGCTCTTGCACTCGTTCTTCATCTCGTACCGCGTCACCGAGCGGCCCTTGGGAACGCTGCGATAGGACTTCGAGGCGTAGTCATATTGCCGCTCATATAGCGGTGATCGACCAGATTGAGCCCGAAGGGCGGTGTCCATGGCGTCTCTGGCAAGGAGGAAACCGGAGGCGATGCCCAAGCATCGCCGAGGATTGACGACGCCGTCCAGAGGCGTCATGGGCGCCGTCCGGCGGGTTCAAGCTGGTCGGTCACCGCGGTAAGTGGTCTCGTACCGCGTCACGGGCTTACTCACCAACTGGCAGCGGTACTGGTACTCGGTGACCTGCCGTGTCACCGGCTCGAGGACCTGCCGCTGCTCCATGCGTCCCGGCTTGTGGACCACCCGCGTGCGCGTCTCGACCTCGGCCTCGGGCCCAACCAGCGTCGTGCACCGCGTCGCCTCGCCCTCGATCTCCGTCACGATGTCGATCTCCAGCCCGCTCACATACTCGGCGCCCCGTGCACGCGCGCTCTCCAGGAACGCCAGCACCAGCCTCGTCCCGTCGCGCTCCTCGCCGAACGGCTGCGCGAACGGCACGCGCTCGAGCCCCAGCCGCGCGACCTCGCCCTCCGCCAGGATCCGTATCCCCGGCACCTTCTGGCTCTCGTACCCGCGCCCGTGGTGATGACACCCCACCAAGCCCAGCGCCGCAAAGAACCCCAGCGCCATCGCAGCCGTGCCGCTCGGTCCCACCCGGAGTCTCCGTCGCATCACCATCGCCCACATTCCCTGCAACCCATCGTCCCAATTCCTCATCTCGTCCGCCGCCGGCGCCACGCCAGCAGGCCACCCGCCGCGCTCGCGACCAGCGCCCCACCGGCCGCCCCGCCGCCCGCACACGAGCCGCCGCGCCCCGACCGGCCGCCCTCGGCATCCGGTGTCGTCGTCGTGTCGTCGCCCGCGACTACGTCCCCCGCGGGCCCGACGGGCTCGGCGGTCGCCTCCGGCCCCGGCTCGGCGACCTCCTCGGGACCGGGGACCTCCGGCTCCACCGGCTCGCCGTGCAACGCCGCGTCACATCCCTTGCGCTCGCACACCAAGGGCGGCAGCGGCTCGTCCCGCTGTGGCGAGGCGCTCGGCGCGCACACCTTGCCCGCAGCGACGACCTCTCCCAGGGCCAGGTTCGTCAGCTCGGCCTCGACGCAGAACTCGTCCACGCTGGGCCACTCGAAGGCCTTCGACGACAAGGTGAACCCGCTCTCGAGCACCACCGGCACCCCGTCGGACACCGGATGCCGATGCTCCACCTGGACCCCCACGATCCCCACCAGCGGGTCCTTCCGGATGGTCAGCAGGTGATGGTACGGCCCACCCGCCGCCAACCCGCTCGGCGTCACCGTCGCCTCGAAGCCGTAGCGCGCCCCGGCCCCGTGCTCGTGCCAACAGCACACCTCGGGCGCGCCCTCGCACGCGACCGCGTCCGCGCGAGTGCACTCGGTCCCGTACTTCACGACCGCGCCGTCCCGCACCGTGAGCCTGGCCTCGATGTCCAGCGTCGCCGGCACGACCGCCTCGGCGGCGACCTCGAACGTCACCGAGCGCTCAAACCCCTGATAGTAGCAGTCCCAAGAGTCATCGGCCTCCGGCGGCGGCGCGACCGTCACCGTCGCCTCGTAGCTCCCGGCCGCCAGCGCGCCAGACGGCCGCCAATACAGCTGCCGCGGCAGGAAGGCCGGCCCTCCGGTAGCCTCGGGCAGCGGCTCGACGACCCCGACCCCCAGCTCGCCCTCGACCGGCCCGCCACCGACCGCCTTCACCACGACCTCGAGCCCGTAGAGCGCCTCCCCACCCGGCGGCACCCCCTCGACCTCGGCCCACACCGCGGGCAGCAGCACCGTCGGCTGCGCCGGCATCCCGGTGAAGCTCGCCGGCAGCGCAAGCCCCGGCACCCACCACGACGCCTTGCAGGTCGTCGCCACGGTCTCGGCCCCGGCTACGCCCGCCAGCGGCCCCATCAGCCCCACCGCGGCCACGACCCCGACTCCCCACCAGCGCCCCCGCATCCCCAGCCCAGCCGACCCTCGAGCGCCCTGCATGGTCATCGTCCCTTCGACAGTCGTTGCCCGCGCCGCGAGCGCCTCCAGATGAGCCCACGCAGTACACCACCCCAGCGCGCTCGCGTCCAGAGGCCTTGGCGATGGCAAGCGCCAGCGGTCCTCTTTCTCTTTGACGTCGCGGCGGGCCTGGATGAGATTGCGCCCGTGAGGCCGCGCCCCCACCGCCGGCCCCTGGAGCTGCGATGCAGGCGTTCTTGCGCTCGACCGAGATCATCGACTGGCATGACGCCGACGTTCTGGCGCGAGCCACGGCGCTGGCCCAGGGCGAGACCGATCCGGTCGTCGTCGCCCGACGCTGCTTCGAGTGGGTGCGCGACGAGATCCGTCACAGCCGCGACTACGGGCTGCAAGTGGTCACCGCCTCGGCCTCCGAGGCCCTGCGCGTCGGCAGCGGCTACTGCTACGCCAAGAGCCATCTGCTCGCGGCCCTGCTGCGCGCCAACGGCCTGCCGGCCGGGATCTGCTACCAGCGCCTCAGCCGGGACGGCTCCGGCGCGCCCTTTTGCCTCCACGCCTTCAACGCCGTCTGGCTGCACGGCTTCGGCTGGTATCGCATCGACGCGCGCGGCAATCGCGCCGACATCGACGCGCAGTTCACCCCGCCGGCCGAGAGGCTGGCCTTCTCGACGATCTCGCCTGGCGAAGCCGACCTGCCGGACGTCTTCCCGGACCCGCTCCCCGCGGTCGTATCGGCCCTGCGCGCCCACGCGACGGCCGACGCCCTGTGGCACTCCCTCCCGGATTTCGAGCTGGTGTAGCGCGGCAAGCCTGGGGGGAAGAAGGAGGTCAGCTCGGCGGCGGATCGGTCGGCGGCTCGCGCTCGTCGGTCTCGCCGCGGACGACGGCGCCGGCCCGCGCGACCGCCTCCAGGATGCTGCGGGCGTGGGGCAGCAGGCGCTCGCCCTCGGCGGTCAGGCGCACGCCGCGCGGCAGCCGCTCGAACAGCTGCGCGCCGAGCTCGTCCTCGAGCTGCTGGATGCGCCGGGTCAGAGGCGGCTGCGAGATGTGCAGCTTCAGCGCCGCGCGGGCGAGGGCGCCCTCTTCGGCGACGGTCACGAAGGTGCGGATCTGCTCGAAGCTCATGGCCGCCAGGGTAACACGAGCCGGCCGCCCGCGAGGCATGCTCAATCGGTATTGGTCGCGCGACCCGGCGGCGGCTACCACTGGCCCCATGAACGCCCTGCCTCGACACGATCTCGCCGCCCAACGCGCCCTGCGGCGCGCCGGCCGCGTCGCCGCCGCCACCCTGGCCCACGTCGCCGCGCGACTGCGCCCCGGGATGACCACCGCCGACATCGACCAGCTGGTCCGCGCCGACACCCGCCGCCGCGGCGGCGTCCCCAGCCAGCTGGGCTACGAGGGCTTCCCGGCCGCCGTGTGCACCAGCCGCAACCACGTGGTCTGCCACGGGATCCCGTCGCCGGCCGAGGTCCTCGCCGACGGCGACATCGTCAACGTCGACGTCACGACCCGCATCGGCGGCTACCACGGCGACACCTCGGCCACCTTCTTCATCGGGCGCCCCTCGCCCGAGGCCCGCCACGTCACCGAGGTGGCCCGTCGCGCGCTCGAGGTCGGTATCGCCGCCGCCCGCCCCGGCCGTCCGCTGGGCGAGGTCGGCGCCGCCATCGAGCGCTTCGTCGCGACCGAGGGCTGCAGCGTCGTCGCCGACTTCGGCGGCCACGGCATCGGCCGCCGCATGCACGAGCCGCCCCACGTCCACCACACCGGCCCGGCGCACCGCGGCCCCCTCCTGCGCCCGGGCCTGGCCTTCACCATCGAGCCCATGGTCAACCTCGGCCGCCCCGAGGTCGCCCTGCTCGACGACGGCTGGACGGTCGTCACCGCCGACGGCCGCCTGTCGGCCCAGTTCGAGCACACCCTCCTGATGACCCCGACCGGGCCCGAGGTGCTGACCCGCCCGCCGCTCTAGCCCGCGAGCCGCCGCGCCGCGCTTCCCGCTGGCCCACGGTCGCCGGTGGCCGGGTCGGTGTCGGGCCGGCCTCGCGTCAGGGGGCCGGGATCCTGATGAACAGACGCGCCAATAGGCCATCGCCGCCCCAAGCGACCCGACATTCAAGCGCCGCGCGAGTTCCTAGGTTCCGGCGGCCGCCTCGCTTGGTGGAGTCACGGAAGTTGCCGACGAGGACGTCCGATCTCGGGTGGCGGGGACGAGGGGAGGGCAGCGCCGTCGCGAACGGCTTCGAGGGACGTGACCCCTGAGGTCGGGAGGTGGGCATCATCGGGCCCTTACTCGAGAGGTCATTGCGGGGCGCGGGCGGACACGCGTAAGGTCCCGCGCATGCTCTCCCATCGCGAACACTTCGAGCGCCCGGGCGCGGCCGCCCGCCCGGCGTGTGGCCCCATGACCCTCTTGAAGGTCATGTTCATCGTTACCTTGGCGCTGCCGGCTTGCGACAGCCCCGGCATGGGCTCGCCTGGGCCCGGGCAACCGGGGCCGGGCGGCGACGCCGCCGACGTGCTGGCGAGCAAGGCGGACGGCCACGTCGATGCCGCCGTCGAGGACCTGGGCGACGGCGGCGGCCCGGCCTCGAATGACGCGGGGCACGAGCTGCCTCCGGAGGCCGACGCTGGGACCGACGTGGCGGCGGCCGACGACGACGTGGGGCTCGTCGATGTGTCGGAGCTGGACGCGCTGGTCGCGGACGACGCCGCCGACGGCGCGCCCCTTGGCGACGACGCGCAGGAGGTCGACGGCCAATCGGACGCGGTGGAGTCGCCCGAGGACGCGCTGGCCGAGGGTGACGTCGCGGTGGGACCGGCTGACGTCGTGGAGTCGCCCGAGGACGCGATGGGCGAGGGCGACGGCGGCGCGCCCGACACGGACGCGGCAGGGGGAGGGGATGCGGACGTCAGCTGGGAGGACGTCGCCGAACCCGACGTGCTGGGGCCGGCCTGCGGCGACGGCCAGTGCGCGGCCGGCGAGTCCTGCGACGGCTGCCCCGAGGACTGCGGCGCCTGTCCCGACGACGCCTGCTGCACGGCGAGCGCCGCCCCCGGGTGTGTCGTCGGGGACATCGAAGCGTGCGTCTGCGCGAAGGACTCCTACTGCTGCACCACCGCCTGGGACTCGTATTGCGTCGACGAGGTCGACGAGTTCGGCTGCGGGACGTGCGGTGCGGCCTGCGGTGACGACGTGTGTGACGACGGGGAAGACTGCCTGACCTGCAGCGGCGACTGCGGCGCCTGTCCGCCCGACCCCTGCGGGGACGGCCTCTGCGGCACCGACGAGGACTGCGTGACCTGCAGCGCCGACTGTGGGGTCTGCCCGCCCAAGTCCTGCGGCGACGGCTACTGCGGCGCCGGCGAGTCGTGCGCCACCTGCCCGGGCGACTGCGGGGCCTGCGGCCAGGGCGACTGCTGCGCGGCGCAGGGGACGCCGGGCTGCGGCGACCCGGTGGTCCAGGGTTGCGTGTGCGCGGTGGACGAAGCCTGCTGCACCGGCCCGTGGAGCGAGTGGTGCGCCTTCCAGGCCGAAGTGTTGGGATGCGCGGAGTGTCAGCGGCCCGAGTGTACCGGCTCGGCGTGCGAGCTGGCCGACCCGCCGCTGTCCGTGGCCTCGCTCCACATCCAGGAGGACACCACCTGGAGCGGTCACGTCGAGGTCGGAGGCTGGGGCGTCCAGGTCGTCGCCGGAGCGACCCTGACGCTGAGCCCCGGGACCCGGGTCCGCTTCCACCCCGCGGCCGGCCTGTCGTCGTTCGGCAGCGTCCTCGTCGCCGGCGAGCCGGGGAACCCGGTCGTCCTCGAGGCCGCCGACCCTGCGACCCCCTGGCCCGGCGTGCGGACCAACGGCGACGGGGACATCGTCATGGCTCACACCCTGGTCCGGGACGCCACCATCGGGCTGCTGTCGCGCGACTTCGCCGTCAGCCACTCCAGGTTCGTCCGCTGCGGCGTGGGCATCGAGACCGGCGGGGACACGTCCACGTCGCAGAGCATCAGCGAGGTCGAGGTGGCCCATGGCGGGACGGGCATCGTCATCGAAGACCAGCCCATCGTCTCGCTCCACCGCGTCTTCGTTCATCACAACACCGGCGCCGGCGTCGTCAGCTCCGACGCGACGACCCTCTCCGACTCCATCATCGCAGCCAACGACGGCCCCGGGATCCTCCTGACCGGCTACGGCGGCGGAAAGCTCACCGGGAACACGCTGGCCTACAACGGCCGCGAGGCCGTCCGCGTGGTCTCTCAGACCCCGGGGGTCGGCACCCAGACCGTCCCCAAGGTGAACGGCAACAACATCGTGGGCAACTCGGCGCTGTTCACGACCGTGCGCTGGGCCCCCAAGCCGGTCATCGACGTCGACCTCCCCGAGGACAGCCCGGTGGGGGTGAAGACGCCCACGGTGAACCTGCCCGAGGGCGGCTCCCGCGTGGAGTACATGCGCGTCTTCCAGATTGAGAAGCCGTCGGCGCTCTACACCGACGCCTATGTGCACGACGCGGCGCAGTCGGGGGACTCCATCTGGTGGAAGTCGCCCAGCGCCGGCTGGTACCGCGACGTGCGGTCGCTCGACGCGTCCAGCTTCTACTTCTCGACGAACCTGCAGCAGGGCTCGGGCTACGAGCTGTCGTTCAGCGTCCCCGTCGTCGCCTACCGCGCAGCCCTGGGCGGCGCCACCCCGCCGGTGCAGGTCACGTGCCTGAAGAACGGCGCCACCACCAACCTGAACGACAACTACTGGGGCAAGCCCCCGGAGCCCGGAGACATCGTAGGCGAGCCCAACACGGCCTCCTTCGCCCTGGACTACTTCCGCACCACCTTCAGCGACACCCCCCACCCCCTGACACCCACGGTCCCCCAGCTGCCGTGAGCGGCACGCCAGAGCCGGGCTCCCCGCGGCTCCGCGCCCCCGAGAGCACCGCTACTTCCGCAGGATCTTCTCCATCGGCTTTCCCTTGGCCAGCTCGTCGACCAGCTTGTCCAGGTAGCGGATCTCCTGCATCGTCGGCTCTTCGATGGCTTCCACCCGGACGCCGCAGACGACGCCCTTGATGAGCCGCCGCGCTGGGTTGAGGCCGGGGGCGTCGGCGAAGAAGGTCTCGAAGTCGGTGCGCGCTTCCAGCTGCCTCTCGAAGCCGCGCTGGTCATAGCCCGTCAGCCACCGGATGATCTCGTCGACCTCTTCCTTGGTGCGGCCCTTCTTCTCGGCCTTCGCGACGTAGTGCGGATAGACCGAGGCGAAGCTCGTCGTGTAGATGCGGTGCTTGGTCATGGTGCCTCCTGCCGCCCGCCGGCGCTCGAGTCAGCCTGTCGCTCGTGCTTGCCCTGCAGTCGGTCAGGCCGCCGCCCGACCCGCAGGGCCGACGAGATTATGCAGCCGACCGGGCGGCCCGTCACCGATCCCGTTCGGCGACCTCGCCACACACCCAGGCGACCTCGCCACACACCCAGGCGACCTCGCCACACACCCAGGCGACCTCGCCACACACCCAGGCGACCTCGCCACACACCCAGGCGACCTCGCCACACCGGTGTGGCGGCCCTCGCCCCCCTGTGTGGCGGCCCTCGCCCCCCTGTGTGGCGGCCCTCGCCCCCCTGTGTGGCGGCCCTCGCCCCCCTGTGTGGCGGCCCTCGCCCCCGCGATGGGTTCGCTGCTCCCTTCCAGAACCCGCCACTCCTACCGACGGCTGTCGAAGCTCGACCGTCGTGGCTGACAAGGCCTGGCCCTGGACGTCCGAGCCGGTCGGCTGACGTCTCCTGAGGTGAGGGGCGCCCGGATCGTCTGGGACAGGGGGCTCCCGCGCGGCCGCAAGTTGAATGCCTTGCGTGCCAGCTTCTGGACCCGCGAGACCGCCGTGGCGGACAAGCACCCCCTCCTAGCCTTCGGCGTCGAGGTCGGGTGCTACGACGCCGAAGGCGAGCGCGTGCGCATCGAAGCCTGAGGGCGCGCGGCGGGAAAACGCGCGGAGCCCGCGGAAGCAGCTCGAGCTGCTGCGCGGCTTCCATGACGGCTCCGGGGTCAGGCCTCGCCACTTCCGACGAGGACTCAGCGGCTCATCCCGGCCTCCTCGGCGCGGGCGGCGGCGGCGGCGGGCTCGGGGGCGTCGGCGCGGGCGGGGGCCGGAGCGCCCGTGTAGGTGACCTGGCCGGTGAGGACGGGGATGGCGACCTTGATGGCGACGGTGAGGACCATGAGGCCGAGGGCCCAGATGCCGACGGTGATCTTCCACTCGGCGAGGCTCGGGGCGTACTCGACGAGCTCGTGCATCGTGCTGGGGACGAAGGCCGGGGTGATGAGGCCCATGCCCTTCTCTATCCAGACGCCGACGAAGGTCATGACGCAGGCGGCGCCGAGGACGAGCGGATGGGTCAGCGCGCGCCGCCCGAGAAAGAGGATGGCGGCCGTGACGTTCAGCGCGATGGCGGTCCAGATCCACGGGACGAGGGCGTCGTGCCCGTGGAGGCCGAAGAAGAGGTAGGTCGCCGAGGCGCTGTGGGTGCCGCCCGTGTAGAAGGCGGTGAAGACCTCGGACAGGAGGAGGAAGACGTTCAAGATGGCGGTGACGCGGACGATCTTGACGAGGGTGTGGATGGGGCCGTCCTCGACCTTGAAGGGGGTGAAGCGGCGGATGGCGTAGAGCATGAGGATGAGGAAGGCCGGGCCCGAGACGAAGGCCGAGGCGAGGAAGCGCGGGGCGAGGAGGGCGGTGTTCCAGAAGGGGCGGCCGCCGAGGCCCGAGTAGAGGAAGGCGGTCACGGTGTGGATGGAGATGGCCCAGACGATGGAGAGGATGACGAAGGGCTTGTACCAGCGCGGGTCGGGGGGCTTGCCGAGGAAGCGGGTGTAGAGGAGGTAGCCGAGGATGTGGAGGTTCAAGAAGAGGTAGCCGTTGAGGACGATGACGTCCCAGGTGAGCATCGAGACCGGCCAGTTGAAGCGGCCGATGCCCGGCAGCATGTGCCAGAAGCGGTCGGGGCGGCCGAGGTCGACGACGACGAAGGCGAGGGCCATGACGATGGCGGCGACCGCGACGAGCTCGCCGAAGATGACGACGTCGTGCATCTTCTTGTCGCGGTAGAGGTAGGCCGGGATGACCATCAGCACGCCGCCGGCCGCGACGCCGACCATGAAGGTGAAGTTGGCGATGTAGAGCCCCCACGAGACGTGGTCGCTCATGCCCGTGACGTGCATGCCGCCGGCGACCTGGTGGGCCCAGGCGTTGGCGCCGACCAGGGTGAGGGCGGTGAGCAGGGTCATCCAGGCGTAGAAGGGCAGCTTGCCGTCGGTCGCGAGCGACGCGAGGCGCCAGAGGAAGGCCGGATAGCTGACGCGGTGCGGGGTCGCGTGGACGGGGGTCGGCTTCGTCGGGTTCATCGCCGCCTCATTTGTCGAAGAAGTAGAAGAAGCGTGGGCGCGTCCCGAGCTCCTCTTTGAGGACGAAGACGCGCTTGTTGGCGAGGACCCAGCGGATCTCGGAGCTGGGGTCGAGGAGGTTGCCGAAGACCCGGGCGCCGGTGGGGCACGCCTCGAGACAGGCCGGCAGCCGCCCCTGCCGCGTCCGGTGCAGGCAGAAGGTGCACTTCTCCATGACCCCCTGCGGGCGGATGCGGTTGGAGAGGTAGCCCTGGTTCGGGTTGACCTCGGCCGCCGGGATCTCGGGCCGCTTCCAGTTGAAGCGGCGCGCGTGGTAGGGGCAGGCCGCCTCGCAGTAGCGGCACCCGATGCACCAGTCGTAGTCGACCACGACGACGCCGTCCTGCTCCTTCCAGGTCGCCTCGACCGGGCACACCGACACGCACGGCGGGTTGTCACACTGCTGGCATTGCACCGGCAGATAGAACTTGTCGGGCTGCGGCACCGGGTGGTCGTAGGTGGCGTCGCCGCGCTCGAAGTCGAGCGAGCCCTTGTCCATCTCGAAGACGCGGATGTAGCTGTTGTTCGTCGCCCGGTCGTGGTTGTTCTCGAGGTGGCAGGCCTCGACGCATTTCCGGCAGCCGATGCAGACGCTGAGGTTGAGGGCGTAGCCGAACTGCACCCCGTCCTGGGCCTTGGTGTCGGTGACCGTCACGTCCGCGCCGTAGTCGCGCTTGGTCTCGGCCTCGACGCGGGCGATGACCGCCGCCATGTCCTCTGGGGTCAGCTCCTTGTAGTGGCGCTGCAGGAACTCATCCATCGACAGCGACTCGGCCCACTCGGTGAGCGGCGCGAGCGCCCGCCCGAAGGCCGCCACCCCCAGCATCCCCGCGCCCACCTTGGCGACCGTGCGTCGCGACACGCGCCGGTCCCAGATGCTCCCGTCATGCCCGTCGCCGCCCGCCGCGGGGCGGCCCTGCTCGTCAGTCATGGTGTTCCTCCGTCCTGGGGCCCTGGAATCGGTCGCGCGGCCCCGGCGCGGGGTTCATGCCCACGAAGGCCGGCGCGTGCGGGTCGTGGCAGGCCGTGCACGTCTGGCGCTCGCGCGGCCCGCGGGTCAGATCCCAATGACCGCGCATCCCGCCGTGCGCGCCGTGCTCCCAGTCGCGCCGCTGGCTCCCGTGGCACTGGCCGCACAGCGTCATGACGTCGGCGGGCTGCACGTCGCGCCCGTCGGCGAGGCGCAGCGCCGCATAGTCGGGCGCCCCATGGCACGAGCCGCAGGTGAGCTCGCCATGACGCAGGCGAAGGCCCGTGTGGAACTCCGAGACGCCGGCGACCCGCTGCGCGGGGCTCGGCGGCGCGAGCAGAGTGTGGCACGTCGCACAGGGCACCCGTGCCCAATCCCCCGACGGTCCGCGCGCCGCGACCTCGAGGCCCAGGCGCCCGGACTGCCCCGCGTGGCGCACCACGACCTCGTGCTGGGCGGCCCCCGCCGCGGCCGGGGACCACGTGTTCGCGGCCACCAGCGCCGGCGGCTCGTGGGGGCCGCACGCCGCGATGGCCACCGCGAGAGTCAACCCCAGCGCCCACGCGGCTCCGGCGCTCGCCGCGGCCGGTGCGGAGCCCCGGCGAGCCCAGCGGCCGCCCCGATCCGCCCGCCGGACCGGGCCGGCGCCGCGCGACCGATGGGCCAGCGGGTCCGGTTCCGAAGTCCTCGATTCACCTGGGTCCTTCATCCGTCGGCCCTCCGTTCGGCTCGGGCACGCAAGTTGCACACGGCATGCCATGCCGGCCGGGCCCCACGGCCCCACGCCGCGCCACTTTCGCCGGAGGACCCCATGGCCATCAGCGGACTGATCATCACCTGGCCGGACGACGCCACGCGCGCCGCCGCCGCGCGCCTCGCCGTCGCCGGCGACCCGCGCTTCGAGCTCGGCCCGGCCGAGGGGCACCGCCAGGTCGCCGTCCTCGACACGCCCGACCCGCGGGGCGACCGCGAGGCCATCGCCTGGCTGCTCGGCACCGCCGGCGTCGTCCACGCCGACGTCGTCTGCGTCCACCTCGATGACGCCCCGCCCCCCACCGCCCGCGCCGCCGAGCCCGGCCCGGCCTGCCTCGCCACATCGGGAGGGACCCCCTCATGAGCATGGACCGCCGCAGCTTCATCCGTCGGAGCGCCATGGCCGCCGCGGCCGCCGCGCTCGCTCCCGGCCTCGACCTCGGGGCCGCCTCGGCCGCCAGCGGCGCCGCGGGGCCCGCGCCCGGCGCCACCGGCGTCAAGTGGGACAAGGCCCCCTGCCGCTTCTGCGGCACCGGCTGCCACGTGCAGGTCGGCGTCGAGGGCGGCCGCGTGGTCGCCATTGCCGGCGACCGCCAGGCCGAGGTCAACCGCGGGCTGCTCTGCGTCAAGGGCTACCACGTCGGCCTCGCCCTGTACGGCGAGGACCGCCTGACCCGCCCCATGCTGAGGAAGAACGGGCGCCTCGAGCCCATCTCCTGGGACGAGGCCCTCGACACCATCGCCGGGCGCATCATGGCGGCCCCCGAGCGCTTCGCCTTCTACGGCAGCGGCCAGTGGACCATCCCCGAGGGCTACGCCGCCAACAAGTTCATGAAGGGCGGCCTCGGCAACAACCACATCGACCCCAACGCGCGCCTGTGCATGGCCTCGGCCGTCACCGGCTTCCTCGCGACCTACGGCGTCGACGAGCCCGCGGGCTGCTACGACGACCTCGACGCGGCCGACGTCGTCATCCTCTGGGGCAACAACCCCGCCGAGATGCACCCCGTCCTCTTCTCGCGCCTCATCGACCGCCGGGCGCGCGGCGAGTCCGTCCGCATCATCGACATCGGGACGCGCCGGACGCGCTCGACCGAGCACGCCCAGCACTACCTCGAGTTCAGGCCCCAGACCGATCTGGCCATCGCCAACGGCATCGCCCACCTCCTCGTCCAGCGCGGCACCTACGACGCCGACTTCGTCGCCAAGCACCTGGCCTTCCGCGCCGACTCCGAGCCGGCCACGAACGCTGGAAAGGCCATCACCTTCGAGGAGTTCAAGGCGTCGCTCGCGCCCTACACCCCCGAGCACGTCGAGGCCGTCTCAGGCGTCAAGGCCGCCGACATCCGCATGCTCGCCGACCTCTTCGGCGACCGCTCGCTGCGCATCACGAGCCTGTGGTGCATGGGGATGAACCAGCACACCCGCGGGACCGCCATCAACACCCTCGTCCACGGCGTGCACCTCCTCAGCGGCCACTTCGGCCGCCCGGGCGACGCCCCGACGAGCCTCACCGGGCAGCCCTCGGCGTGCGGTACCGTGCGCGAGGTGGGCACGCTGGCCCACGCCCTGCCCGGCGGCCTCGTGGTCACCGACCAGGCCGGCCGCGACAAGGCCGAGAAGCTCTGGAACCTCCCGCCCGGCCGCATCCAGCCCAAGCCCGGCCACCACACCGTCGAGATGTGGAAGCGCTTCTGCACCCCGACCGCCGACGGCGGCGACATCGCCACCCTCTGGGTCCAGGTCACCAACCCGGGGCAGACCCTGCCGAACCTCCACGCGCTCTTCCGCGGCAAAGAGGGCCTCGCCGACAAGTTCCTCATCGTCTCGGACGTCTACCCGACGGCGACCACGGCGCTGGCCGACCTCGTCCTGCCCTCGGCCATGTGGGTCGAGAAGAACGGCATGTACGGCAACTCCGAGCGCCGGACCCAGCAGTGGTTCAAGATGGTCGACCCCCCCGGCGAGGCGCGCGACGACTGCTGGCAGACCATCGCCGTCGCGCGGCGCCTGCACGACCTCGGCCACCCCGGGATGAAGGACAAGGACGGCAAGTTCATCTTCTCCATCCCCGACGCCACGGGCGCCGAGGTCCCGGTCTGGCAGTGGGAGCGCTACTACGACGTCAACGTCGACCGGCACCTCTTCGAGGAGTACCGGCCGTTCACGCGCTTCAAGCACAAGGATCTCGCGCCCTACGACGAGTACGTGGCGGCGCGCGGCCTCCGCTGGCCGGTCGTCCAGCAGCCCGACGGCCGCTGGCGCGAGACCAAGTTCCGGTTCTCCGAGTTCGACGACGGCTACGTCGCGCGCGGCAAGGGCATCGACTTCTACCACTCCCCCACCAAGGACGGACGCGCCCAGGTGTGGGCCCGACCCTACGAGCCGCCGCCCGAATCCCCCGACGCCGACTACCCGTTCTGGCTGTGCACGGGGCGCGTCGTCGAGCACTGGCACTCGGGGACCATGACGATGCGCATCCCGCAGCTGCGGCGCGCGATGCCGTCGGCCTACGTCGAGATGCACCCCGAAGACGCCCGCGCCCTCGGCATCGGCAACGGCGACGAGGTGAGCGTGTCGACCCGGCGCGGCGAGCTCTCCCTCCCTGCGTGGATCGGCGGTCGCGGCGCGCCGCCGCGCGGCAGCCTCTTCATCCCGTTCTTCGACGAGACGCGCCTCGTCAACCTCCTCACCCTCGACGCCCACGACCCCTTCTCCAAGCAGCCCGACTACAAGAAGTGCGCCGCCCGCGTCGCCCCTCGGCCGCGTAGGGCGGCGACCGCGCCCGGGAGGTCCGAATGAGCCACACCGCCCCACCGACCGGCCCGCCGGGCGGGCGCTCGTTGCTCGAGGTGGGCCTGACGGTCGTCATCGGCATCGCGTTCGCCGGCTACCTCGTCGGGACGCGCGCCGCGCCGACCCCGGCCCTCACGCCCGTGACGCCCTTCGCGCTGGCCGAGGCCGTCGTCGACGCGCCCGACCGCGCGCTGACCTGGGGCGAGCTCGGCTCGGTCCGGCGCGGCCCCAACCAGGGCCCGTCCAGCGATCTCGCGGCGCTCGCCATCCCGCGCAGCGACCGCACCCCGGCGCCGCCCGGACCCGAGGAGCGCCTGGCGGCCCTGTCCTCGCGCGCCGAGCGCCGGGCCTACGACGGCGCGCCGCCCACCGTCCCGCACGCCATCGACCAGGTCAGGGCGGGCTACTGCCTGTCGTGCCACGCCGAGGGCATGCGCCTGGGGGACCGCGTGGCGAGGCGCATCAGCCACCCGCCCTATGCCCAGTGCACCCAGTGCCACGTCGCCTCCGAAGGGCCGCTGCGGGCCGCCGGGATCGCGCCCCCGTCGACGTTCGCGGGGCTGCGTGGCCACGCGGGCGGCGAGCGGGCCTGGCCCGGGGCCCCGCCGACCATCCCGCACACGACGCTGATGCGCGAGGACTGCGCCTCGTGCCACGGCCCGGCCGGGCCCGTGGGCCTGCGCACCAGCCACCCCGAGCGCGGCAGCTGCACGCAATGCCATGCCCCCTCGGCGGTCCTCGACCAGCGGGGAGGCTGACCGCCATGAGCGCGCGACCCCGACCCGAGCCGGCGGCCCTCACGCGCCGTTCCTTCCTGTGCGGCGGCTTCCTCAGCCAGCTCGCCGAGGCGATCCGCCCCGCCGACGTGACGACGCCGGCGCCCGCTCCGCCGCCGCCGCGAGCGAACGAGCCCGAACCCACGCCCCCGTGGGCCCGTGCCGCCCGTCGCGCCGGCCCCCCGCCGCCGCCCGGCGGCCCGGCCCGCATCCTCAATTACCTGTGCCTCGCCCACCAGGGCACCGCATGCAGCGCCTGCCGCGAGCACTGCCCGATGCCGGGCGCCATCACGCTCCTCGGCGGCCGTCCCCAGGTCGTGGCCGCCCTGTGCACGGGCTGCGGCGCCTGCGTCGACGTCTGCCCCGCGCCCGCGCCCGCCGTGGTCCGCCTGCCCCTGCCCCCGAGGACCCCATGAGCACCCTCGCCGCCGATCCCCCCCTCCCCGACGTCTTCCGCGGCGAGCTGGACCCGGCCGGCCTCGGCCGCCTCTTCAGCGATCTCGCCGGCTTCGCCACCCTCGACGAGGTCCGCGTCAAGGGCCCGCCCGGCCGCCGCTGCATGGAAGACACCCCAACCCTCGGCGACGCCCTCGCCCGACTCCTCTCCGGCGACGTCCGGGGCGTCCAGGTCCGCTACACCTTCGAGGGCCGCGGCTGGTGCGACACCGTCCTCGTCCTCTCCGCCGGTCGCTACGCCCTCACTCGCCTCCGCGCTCCCGTCTGACGCCCCCCTCCCGACCCGTCGCACCGGTCAGGCACCACCGTAGCTCGGCGTGAACGAACGCCAGCGTCGAACGGCGACGGCCATCTCGCGGCCATGGTCGTCGATCAGCGTGGCCAGCGAGGTGTAACCCCATCGCGCACTGACCTCCGTCACCGCGTCGGAGACGACGAGCCGCCCCTCGTCGTCCTCGAAGATGGCCCGCCGCGCCGGCGCGGCGGTCAGCGCTCCTCGAAGGAGCCGTAGGCCTCGGCCAGGTGCTCGATCAAGCAGCGCACCGCCGGCAGCAGGCCTCGGCGCGAGGGGAACACCACGTGGATGATCTCCGGCGGCTGCCAGTCGGGCAGCACGTCGACCAGGCGCCCGGCCGCCGGCATTGCCCCCGCTCTCATCGAGGCCGAGGTGGCCGAGCAGGCCGGCGGTGCATGCGGAACCGTGCGGCATCGTTCTACTGGCGCAACGCTGTGGTCATTAGACGTGTCTATTCCGGCAAGCGTTGCGGCCATAGGATGCAACGGTCTCAGATTGGACGACACGGAGGACCGAGATGAAACCAATCCTGGCGACCCGAAGCGCACCGGCGCCCCACTGGGTGGGCAACGGTTTTCCGGTGCGCTCCTTGTTCAGCTACGCGGACCGTCATCTGCCGCTCAGCCCGTTCCTGCTGCTGGACTATGCCGGTCCCACCCGGTTTCCGGCCGGCCGTGAGCGCCGCGGCGTCGGCGAGCACCCGCACCGCGGGTTCGAGACCGTGACCATCGTCTACGGCGGCGAGGTCGAGCACCGCGACTCTTCCGGTGGCGGCGGTGTCATCGGTCCCGGCGATGTGCAGTGGATGACGGCCGGCGGCGGGATCCTGCACGAGGAGTTCCACACCGAGGCCTTCACCCGACGTGGCGGCGAGCTGGAGATGGTCCAGCTGTGGGTCAACCTGCCGGGACGAGACAAGCTCACGCCGGCGCGCTACCAGGCCATCGTCGACGCCGACATCCCGGTCATCGAGCTGCCCGACGCGGCTGGTCGCCTGCGCCTCATCGCCGGCGAGCTCGACGGTCGACGCGGGGCCGCCGAGACGTTCTCGCCGGTTGACGTCTGGGACCTGCGGCTGGCGGCCGGCAAGCGGGTCGAGCTGCCCGCCGCCGACGGCCGCAGCCTGATGGTCGTAGCGCTGCAGGGCACGGTGCTCGTCAACGACGAGGCGATCCTGCGGGACGCGCAGCTGGCCGTGCTGGACCCACACGGCGAAGGCGTCGCCGTGCAGGCCGACGGCGACGCCAAGCTGCTGGTGCTGGGCGGAGCGCCCATCGACGAGCCGGTGGTGGGCTACGGCCCCTTCGTCATGACCAGCGAGGCCGAGATCCGGCAGGCCATCGCCGACTTCAACAGCGGCCGCTTCGGCCGCGCTCCCTGAGCCCTCGGCGGTCGCCGAGGGTGAATCACGCTGTCACACCCAAGAGGTTCGTCATGAGCAAAGAGAATGTGCGCTCGAACAAGGACGACGCCGCGGCGCCCTTGTCGCTAACGCGCCAGCTCGAATGACTCGAGCACCAGCTCGGTCTGCAGGGTCCGCTGCCCGTCGGTCTCGGTCACCACCTTTATCCTGACGATACCGACGCGCGGAGCGAAGGTGATCTCGCTCACCAGCGTGGTCTTCGCGTCCATCTCGTTGCGGCTCTCGACCCGTACGCAGCGCTCGAACCGCCCCGCTGGCACCTCGCAGGGGACCCCGGTCTCCAAGATCCGGTAGCGCTCCGTGAACGAGTCCGACACCACGTTGGTCCAGCCTCGCCCAGCCTCGACGGGCTCCCTCAGCAGGTAGCGCTTGCGGTCGGTGATCCCGAGCGCGTCCACCGAGAGCTGCCCGCCCTCGCTATCGGAGAACACCCCGCCCTCCTCCCGCTCGATCCGGACCGTCTGCTTGGGGCCCTCGCCCCGGAGCGCGACCCGATACGTCCAGCGGTTGCCGACCGCCAACGGGTAGTAGATGGCAACGCCGGGCCCTCCTCCTGGCGACCGCGCGTCCAGCCGCGTCACACACCCCGCCGCAGCCACCACCGCCAGCACCAGGAGCAACAGCCGTTTCGTCGTCGTCTTCACGCGTCGTCCTCCCCTCGAGCCAAGGGCCCCGAGGGCAGATCCCAACTTGCCGCCGCCGGGTCAAGCCCCAACTCGCAGACAACGCCACGCGTCACGCCTCAGGTCCCGCCGGCCGCTGTGCCGCGCTCTCGCCGGCGTGCTCGGAGGGAGCAAACGGCGGACGCGAGCTGCGATCTCTGTCGCGGTGCATCCCGTGAATCGAGGCACAGGACGATCGCCGCCTGGCGCATCACCCCGGTCTCGCCAACCGCCTCGCGGACGGGCAGGGGGGGGCGCACGTCTCGGTGCCCCTCTCGGGCCTCAGGGGGCCGCGCAGACGAGCCCGCACTTGTAGGTCGCCATGAAGACGCAGGCGTCGTCCCAGGTCCCGCTGCAGCAGGTGGGGTCGAAGCCGCAGACGCACGCCTGGAGGTCCGGCGAGTCGGGGCAGCCCGGCGTGGCGCTGGCGTCGCAGCAGGTGCCGGGCGGGACCTGGGGCGGGCACTGGGCGCCGCAGCCTTCGGCGAGGAAGACGCAGACGTCGTCCCAGTCCTCGGCGCAGCAGCTCGGGTCGGCGGCGCACACGCAGGCCTCGATCTCCGGGTCCTCGGCGCAGCCGGGGCCCGACCAGGTGCAGCACGCCGGAGCGGCGACGGCGCAGGGCCAGACGCCGATGCAGTCCGGGTCCAGGCAGTCGACGGAGAGGTCGCCGTCCTCGTCGACCCCGCCCGTGCACTTCTCCGGCGGGAGCTCGCAGGCCGCCAAGCAGGAGAGCTTCGCCTTGTGAGCGCACGACAGGTCCCAGTCGTCGGTGCAGCAGGTCGCGTCGATGGCGCAGACGCACGCCTCGACGGCCGGGTCGGCGCCGCAGCCGGCCTGGGGCTTGGGCGTGCAGCAATCGAGCGGGCCACCGCAGGCCTCGAGATCGGCGCAGTCGGGGTCGGCGCAGTCGGCCAGCCCGTCGCCGTCCTCGTCGCCGGCCACCGCGCAGTCCTCGACGGCGGGTGGGCAGTCGGCCCAACAGCCCGTCGCGCAGCGCCCGCCGCACAGCGTCGCCTTCGCCGCGCAGGCCAGGTCCCAGAGCCCCTCACAGCAGAAGGGGTCGTCGGCGCAGACGCAGGCCGCCACCGCCGGCTCGGCCGCGCAGCCGGCCCCCGCCGCCGCCTCGCAGCACGGGCTCGGCGCCTGGCAGAGGGGCACGCCGGCGCAGTCGAGGTCGGCGCAGTCGATGCCGCCGTCGCCGTCGTCGTCGAGGCCGTCGTTGCAGGCCGCCTCGCCCGTCGGGCCGGCGTCGCCGCCGACGTCCTCGTCCCCGGCATCCGCCGCGACATCGGGAGTGCCACCGTCGGGCACGACGTCCTCCGGCGTCCCCTCATCGGTCACGACGTCTTCGGGCCCGGGGTCTGGCGTCACATCCTCCGGCGTCCCATCGTCGGCCACCACGTCCCCGGGTGTCGCCTCGTCGGGGAGGACGTCCCCGGGTGTCGCCTCGTCGGGGAGGACGTCCTCGGGGCCGACGTCTGGCGTCACATCCTCCGGCGTCGCCTCGTCGGGCACCACGTCCTCCGGCGTCGCCTCGTCGGGCACCACGTCCTCGGGCGGCAGCTCCGGCGCGACGTCCTCGGGTGTCGCCTCGTCGGCCGTCACGTCCTTGGCTCCGTTGGCGTCCTCGCCCGCCACCTCGTCGCCAGCGGCGTCCGGCGCGCCCTGCGGCCCGTCCTCGCCGCACGCCGCCAAGATCAGCAGCGCCATCCCCCCAATCAACGTTCGCGTCACGTCGCGCCTCACAGCTTCGCCACCTGCGCCAGGGACGTCAGCCGGGCGCGTAGCCCTGGCCGCACCCCCGGAGTCGCCAGCATCGTCTCGAGGGCGGCGGCGATCTCGCCCCTCGCCCGGGTCTCGACGTGCCGCTGAAAGAGCGTATGGAGCACGCCGAAGTTCGCCGCCGCGATCCGCCCCTCGGCCGCGGCCCGGATGACCGGCGCAACGGCCCCGTGGCTGGCGAAGCTGCGGATGGCCGCCTTCTGCACCGCCGGGTCCGGGTCGACCAGCAGCGGCCCCCACGCCGCGCTCGGCGGCAGCCTCCGGATGGCGATCGCCACCGCCCGCCGCAGCTCCGCCGAGGGCGCGTCGACGAGCTCCGCCAGCACCTCGGCCGACCGCGGGCGCCCTGCGTTGCCGAGGGCGGCGACGTAGTGGGCGCGGTCCTCGTCGGGAGCGTCGTCGAGGGCCGCCTCGAGCTCGGCCGCCAGAGCGTCCGCCCGCGCCGGCTCGCCGCTCCGGCCCAGCGCGTGGGCCACCGCCCCGAGGGTGTAGGCCGCGGCCATGCGCACCTTCGGGCGCGGCCCCTCACGCCACACCTGCCGCAGGAACGCGACGGTCTCGGCCGCTGGCGCGTCGAGGGCCAGCAGGCGCTGGACGCGGGCCCCGGCGAGCGGCGCGTCGGCCGCCACCTCGGCCCGCAGCAGCCGCACCGCCGCCGCCTGGGCCGCCGGCGAGCCCGCGGACGCCAACAGATCCAACCCGAGGTCGCGCGCCGCGTCGCTGGTCCCGGGCTGGGACCAGGCCGCCTCCAGGGCGCGGACCGCCTCGGGCGACCGCTCGAGCAGCGCGCTCGCCTGCACCAGGAAGCCGGCGTGCTCGGGCCCGCCGATCGACTCCCTGGTGGCCCCCGCCACCCGGGCCGCCAGCGCCACGGCGGTCAAATCCCCGGCGCGCGCCGCCAGCACCCGGTCCCGCGCGTCGGGCCCGGCCGGCGCCGCCGCGGCCATGGGCGGCAGCACGTCGAAGGTGCCGCTGGCCACCGCCGGGTCGCCCGGCGCGACGCCCGTCCGCTGGGCGGTCAGGGTCAAGGACGCCTCGAAGCGCTGTGCGCTCCGGACGCCGGAAATCTGCACCCGCTCGTCGGTCCGCACCGAGACCGGCGCGCCCGCCTCGTCGAGCTGGGCCGTCAGCCCGCCGGCGACCCGGGCCTGGCTGGCCGGGACGCCCAGGGACGCCGCCGCGAGCAGCTGGCGGTAGGCGCGCGGCCCGCGCCGGACCTCGCGCCCGTCGCGGGTGAACGTCGCGTCGGCGATGCCCTGGGGGGTCCGCTCCTCGGCGCTCCAGCGAACTTCGCTCGCCGGGATCGGCGGCAAGAGCTCCGGGGCGACCAGGCGGGCCAGGTGCCGGAAGCTCGCGCTGGCCCCCGCCGAGACGGCGATCTCGTCCACGGCGCCGTGGGCGTCGAGCCGCACCCGCGCCCGGTGCCCGGCCAGCGCGAGCGGCTCGGCCTCGTCGCGCCCGAGGACCCGGACCTCCAGCCGCTCGGGCGTCCCGAACCGCAGGACGCGCTCGCGGGGGCTGGTGACCTCGACGGAGACCGGTCCGGTGAAGACGACGCGTCCTCCGAGCGGCGCCTCGCCCATCGCGACCGTGGTCTCGGCGGTGAGCGCGACCCGCCAGCTCTGCCGAACCGCCCGGGCGACCTCGGCCGCCGGCGGCCTCTGCTCGAGCTGCGGCCCCGGTCCGTCGAGCGCCGTCCAGACCGCGACCGCGCCGACCAGCAGGCCGGCGCCCGTCACCCAAATCGTCGTGTTCCGTCCCATCGGTCACTCGCTCGCCGGGCACTCGACGATGCCCTGCTGTTGGCACACCTCGATGAGGCCCAGGATCGGGATGGTCAGGCTGGTCCCGAACAGGCGGGAGTCGTGCCGGATCCCGCGCCAGGACGCGATCGTCTTGTCGTACCGCTCCTTCCACACGCCGACGTCGATCTCCGCGAAGAGCTTGAAGCGCCCGTCGAGCGCCCGCAGGACGAGGTCGGCCGTCGACTCGAGGCGGGCGATGACGTCGAGCCCCTCGAGCCCGATGAAGGCGTGGAGCGTGAGCGGGAGATCGAGGCCGAGGACGACCACCTCGCCGCGGACCCCGGCCCGGACGACCGTGTAGTCGACGGCCGCCGAGAGGAAGCCGTAGACCTCGATCACCGGGCGAATCGACGCGTCGAGCCGAGCGTGGACCTCGGCGATGGGCGTCGCCACGTCGACGTCGGTCTGGACCTCGATGACCCCGCCGAGGCCCCCGCTGATGCGCACCGGCACGCCGGCGATGGGGAACACCGGCCCGTCGAACTCGTACTCCTCGGCGCGGGTGTAGCTGTCCTCGACGAAGTTCCAGTCCTGCGGGATCTCGATGGGGAAGGCGTCGTCGAAGAGCTGGACCCCGAGCACCTCGATCCCGAGGGCGCTCGGCTCGCTGCCCGGGCGGGTGCCGTTGATGGTCAGGTCGGCCGCGATGAGCGGGATGCGCTTGCCCAGGGCGCGCCCCTCGGCCCAGATGCCGGCGGCCGCGCGGATGTCCGACACGTTGTCCTGCGCGCTGGAGATCGCCAGGTCCACGATGTCCCACGCGAAGTGGTAGTCGTAGTCGTAGCCGAACCAGTCGTCGGACTTGCGGCGCATCTCGTCGATGGACTTGCCGGTGCGCGGCTGGCCGTCTTCGGTGGTCAACCCGAGGCTGGCCAGGTGGTTGGCCACGTCGATGAGCCACTGCCTGTGGTCGACGAAGAACTGCTCGAGGGCGACGGTGTCCGCCGTGTAGTCCTTGTCGGGGTACGTCTTGTCCCCGATGGGGGTGAACGCGTAGCCGTCGAGGCTCGCGAAGTCCACGGACCCGGTCTCCTCGCGGCAACGCTCGAGGTCCTGGTCGCGGCCCGCGGGCGGGTGGCGCTGGAGCTGCTGCACGAAGTCGCGGGGCGACCAGTCGCACGGGTTCGCCTCCAGGGTCAGGCACCCGAGGGCGTCCGCCTCGACGATGGCCTCGACGACCGCGTCGACCCGCCGCTCGGCGAGGGCCTCGAGGGCGGCGATCTGCTCGGGCGAGGCCTGGTTGTCGAAGGTCGACGGCACGTCCTGCTCGAGGCCCGAGATGGCCGCGAGGTGCTGCTGGTGGTCGGTCACCACCTCGGGCATCACCGCGCCGCGCGCCAGGGCCAGCGCCTGCAGCGCGTACTCGGCGGCCTGGACCAGCTGGCGGTAGCGGTCCTTGATGGGCTCGTACGACAGCAGCTCGCCGTCGTCGTGGCCCTGGGCGGCCAGGGTGTCGGACATCTGGCGGTGCCAGGCGAAGCCCTTGTCGGTCTTCGGCATGCCCTGGCGCACGCGGGCCCAGATCTGCGGCCCCTTGGGCGGGGCGAACCCGGAGAAGGCGTCGCCCTCGAGCAGCCACAGGTCGGCGTTGAAGGTCGCGTGCTCGCTGAGGGCGACGTAGAGGAAGGTGGGGATCTCGAAGAACGGGCTCTTGGCGCGTGGCTCGGTGATGTCCACCGCCTCGGCCGGCTGCCCCGACCGGCGCCGCAGCCCGTCGCCGTCGAGGGTGCGCGTGGCCACCGACGCCGCCTCGGCGAGCGGGCCGTAGGCCAGGTCGAAGATGGCCCGGTAGTCGCCCGCGAGCGCCGCCGCCCCGTCCTCGAACTGGTGCCAGTCCCAGTGTTTCTCGTAGAGGTACTCCTCGCAGGCCGACACGCCCGCGCCGTTGATGTCCCACAGGCCCTTGATGAACGCCTCGGTCGCCGGCGCGTAGGCGGCCCACGGGGTGGCGCGCGAGACGACCGGCGCGTCGCCCTCCCACGGGTCGGGGACGGCCTGGGTGACCGACAGGGCGCTATCGGGCCGATAGGCGACCAGGGCCGACGTGCCGTACAGGGTCGGCCGCACCGCCGTGACCGTCTCGCCGGAGGTCTGCAGCGCCCCACCCACGGCCTCGCCGGCCTGACGGGCGTGCTCGTGGCAGGGGTGGCTCGCGTCCTGGCGCGCCCCCTCCAGCATCAGCCGCCCACACAGGCGGTCGAGGAAGGCCGGGTCGGTGCAGTGGAAGGCGCTCGGCGCGGGGCACAGGGCGTCGTCGAAGGTGCCGAGCGCGACCGGCGCCGGCGCCCCTCCGAAGACGAAGAGGTCGTCGGGCAGGCAGACCCCAGCGGTGCACGAGGTCCCCGCCGCGCAGGCGCAGTCGGCCGCGCAGCTCAGGCAGTCCTCGCCCGGGGAGCACTGCCCGTCGCCGCAGACCTCGGCCTGACAGAGCGCGACGGCGAGGTCGGCGCACCCGCTGTCCCAGTCGGTGTCGCAGCAGAAGGCCTCGAAGTCACAGACGCAGGCCTCGACGACGTCGTCGCTGCACCCGGGGGAGCCGTTGGCCTCGAGGCACGGCCCCTCACCGGCCGCCGGCGTCAGGCAGCCCGCGCCGCACGCGTGGGCGAGCGTCACGCACCCGGCGTCCCAGGCGTGGCTGCAGCACCACGGGTCCTGGTCGCAGACGCAGTCGGCGACGGTCGCGTCGGCGCAGCCGCCCGGGGTGGTCGACGTGTCGCAGCACCCCGGCAGGGTGCACACCGCGCCGCAGGCCTCGGCCTGGGCCACGCACTCGGCCGTCCACGGGCCGGCGCAGCACGCCGGCAGGGCGTCACACACGCAGGCCTCGACCGGGAACATGACGCAGCCCGGCGAGGCGTGCTCGTCGCAGCAGGGGAACTCGCCGACCGAGAAGCACACGCCGTCGCAGGTGGCGGCGAGGACGGCGCAGGCGGCGTCCCAGCGCTCGGTGCAGCAGGCGGGCCGGGTGCTGCACACGCAGGACTCGACGGCGGGCTCGATGCAGCCGGCGGCGTCCGGGGAGGGTCGGCAGCAGTCGCCCTTGGGGGCCGGCGGCGGGGCGCAGTCGGCCCCGCACAGCTCGGCGACGGTGGCGCACAGGGGCGACCACCCGACCGAGCAGCACTCGGGGCGCTTTTGGCACACGCACGCCTCGACGGACGCATCGGTGCAGCCCTTGGCCGGTCCGGCCTCGCAGCAGGGGCCCTTGGGCGGCCCGCACGGGGCGCCGCAGCCCTCGGCCAGGGTGACGCACTGGCTGTCCCATTGGCTGTTCAGGACCGAGCAGCAGGTCGCGTCCTGCGCGCAGACGCACTGGGTGACGGCTGGGTCGGCGCACCCGGGCCCGGCGTGCGGCTCGCAGCAGGCGCCCGTGTGCAGCTCGGCGCAGGCGCCGCATTGGGTCGAGGCCTGGTCGGCGCAGATGAAGTCCCAGCCCTGGGTGCAACAGGTCGCGTTGAGGTTGCACACGCACGACTGGACCGCCGGCTCGTCGCACCCCAGGCCGTCGTGGCCCTCGCAGCACGGCCCCGGCGGGCAGTAGGCGCCACACTGCTCGCGCGCCATCTTGGCGCACGCGCCCGTCCAGTTCCCGGTGCAGCAGTTGGGGAAGATGTCGCACACGCAGCCCTCGATGGTCGGGTCGGCGTCGCAGCCGACGCGATCCCAGTCGGGCACGCAGCACGGGCTGGCCGGCCCGCACCCTGCCGAGCACTGCGTCTCGGCCAGCTCCGCGCACGAGGCCGTCCACTCGTTGCAGCACGCCGGCTCGAGCCCGCACACGCACGCCTCGACCGTCGGGTCCTCGCAGCCCCCGGAGACGTGCGCCGAGCAGCACGAGCCCTTCGCCCCGGAGCCACACGCCTGGCCGCACTGGGTCTGCGCCCAGTACACGCAGTCGCCGTTCCAGAAGCTGCAGCAGTCCGGGTGCGCGTCACAGACGCAGGCCTCGACCGTCGGGTCGTTGCACCCCGGCTGCCCCATGGCTTCGCAGCACCCCAGCGTCGACCCGCCGCCGGTGCACACCAGCCCGCACTCGGTCTTGGCGAGATCCTGACACCCGCTGTGCCACATCGAGGTGCAGCAGAAGTCGTCGATGGCGCACACGCACGCTTCGACGGCCGGGTCCGCGCACCCCGGTGTGTTCACCGGATCGCAGCACGGCTGGTCCCCCGCCGCCGCGGGCTCCGCCCACAGGACGACCACAGCCGCCAGACAAGCGGCCCACACGCTCCGTCCCAGCATCTCCACTCTCCTCCCGGTGTCCCCATGCGGCCGCGCCATTCGACCCGACCCTCGCCGCGATTGCAAGCGCCACCCCTGGCGCTCGCCGGGCAAGCCGTGTAGGCCTGTCCCCTGAGTCACCTGCCAGAGAGCCATCGTCATGAGCCACGAACGCGACCCCATCGACCCCGACCGTCGATTTCCCAGCGAGTATCGCCGCGCCTTCGAGGAGCACACGCTCGCGCTCCTGCCGGCCCTCGGCAGCCACGCGTTGACCCGCACCCGCGACGCCATCGAGATCCGCTACCCCGAGGGCGCCGAGGCCGACGACCAGCTGGTCCTCCTCGCCACTCCCGAGGCCCTCGAGCTCCGCCTCCCCGACATCGAGTGGACCCGCGGCTCCTACGGCCCCGCCGCGTCCTCCACCCTGTGGCGCCGAATCCCCTGGCCCGAGCCCACGGCGCGGGATCTCACGGCGCTCGCCGAGGCCCATCAAGCGCGAAAGCGGCCCTGTCGGCACTGCCACCGCCGTTTCGTCCCCGCCCGGATGACGGGCTCCGCGTGCCACGCCTGCGCCTCGCGCTTCGACGGGGTCGTCTACTGACCCCTGACCCAAGGCAGCGCCGCACATGGCGAGCGCGCCGGTCGAATGGGAGCGGGTGTGCCTGACCGCACATCTGGAGCACGGCTGGGGCCAATCGGTAGAGGTTGTGCCCGACGCCGCACCATCGAGCGGCGGGGGAGGGCTCTCCGTCGCGGGTCTCGCTTTCGCTCGCCTCCCATCCATCACCACCGCATGATTGGCAAGGGGAGCCTCGAATCGGTAAACAGGCCAGCGTTCGGTGCCCGCGCCGACGACACGCTAGAGTTCGCTCTCCACCTCCTCGAGCCCGGAGCCCACGCCGATGATTCGTCGCCTCTACGAGCGCTTCGTCCTGCCTCGCGGGATTCATCGCGTCTGCGGGCAGCGGCCGGTCGAGCGCCAGCGCGCCAAGGTCGTCCCGCAGGCCCGGGGGCGTGTGCTCGAGGTGGGCATCGGCACCGGCCACAACCTTCGTTTCTACGACCCGGCTCAGGTCGAGAGCGTCACCGGCGTGGATCCCGCGGTCCATCACACGGGCCACGCCAGCGCGGCGGCCGCCGCCGTCGCGTTCCCGGTTCGCCTGCTCGAGGCCAGCGCCGAGGAGCTGCCTCTCCCGGACGCCAGCTTCGACACGGTCGTCGTGACCTACACGCTGTGCAGCATCCCGGACGCACCGCGCGCGCTCGGTGAGATGCGCCGCGTCCTCCGCGCGGACGGCCGCCTGCTGTTCGTCGAACACGGGCGCGCGCCCGACCCGGCCGTGCGCGCCTGGCAAGCCCGCCTCGACCGGCCCTGGCAGGCGATCTCCGGTGGCTGCCATCTGGCCCGCGACATCCCGGCCTTGCTTCAGGCGGCGGGGTTCGCCCTCGAGGATCTCGAGACGCTGTACCTGCCCGGCGCGCGCTGGCTGAACTACAACTACTGGGGCACCGCCCGGCCCGCCTGACGTTCGGCGCTCGACGCGGCCGCCAGCCACCGGTCGACACTCGGCGTGGTGGCCTTCGGCTTCACGAGAGGGGGCCGAGGGTCCGCAGAGGCGGTCGCTCTCGAGCCCTTCATCGTCACCCACGACCCGCGCCCGAAACCCGATCCTTGGTGCGGCACCTCGGGTGCGGTACCTGATGCGGTACCTCGGGTGCGGTACCTCGGGTGGGATCGGCGGCGGGCCTCGCGGGGCCTGATCCCGCCTTGCGGTGAAACACGTCTTTCCCGGCCTGCCAGGTGCCGGTCCGTGCCTACTCTGCGGCGCCGACGTCCCACGGGGGGGCGTCGAAACTCCCCGCTCATCTCCCTACGAGCCCTGGCTCGTCCATCAAGGAGCCGACATGGCCGTTCGCATCAACGACATCGCCCCCAACTTCACGGTGGACTCCACGGCGGGCAAGCTGAACCTCCACGAGTGGATGGGCAACAGCTACGCCATCCTCTTCTCGCACCCCAAGGACTTCACGCCGGTCTGCAGCACCGAGTTCGCCGCCGTGGCCAACCTCGCGGACGAGTTCGGCAAGCGCAACACCAAGGTGGCCGGCATCTCCGTGGACTCCGTCGAGGATCACGAGAAGTGGATCGCGGACATCGAGAAGATCGCCGGCAAGAAGGTGTCCTTCCCCATCTTCGCCGACACCGAGCTCGAGATCGCCAAGGCCTACGACATGCTGCCGGCGGACGCCTACCTGCCCGACGGCCGCACGGCCGCCGACACCGCCACCGTGCGCAGCACCTACATCATCGGCCCCGACAAGAAGGTGCGCGTCATCCTCACCTATCCGATGAGCGTGGGCCGCAACTTCCAGGAGATCCTGCGCGCCCTCGACGCCGTCCAGAGGACGGACGGCGTGCCGCTGGCCACGCCCGCCGACTGGAACAAGGGCGACGACGTGGTGGTGGGCCTGTCGCTCAACGACGAGCAGGCCAAGGAGAAGTACGGCGAGCTCGACGTGCGCCTTCCGTACCTGCGCATGGCGAAGAACCCCTCCTGAGGCGCTCGAGAGGCGGACTCGTGAGCGAGTCACGCCGAGAGGACCACGGTGACGCGGCGCCCGCCAGGGGGGCCGCGTCACGTCTGCGCGTCGGCGCTCGAAGACGTCGGAAGCAGGGGCTTCCGGCGCTCGCTTCGTCCAGGCGCAACCGCCGACCTCCCGCGACGGCTGGCGTCACCCGCGTGATGGTCACGCCGTCGAGCCGGTTGCCGAGGAGAGCGCAGCGTCACTGTCGCTCCGGGCACGACCTCGACGGCCGGCTCCAGCGCGTGCTCGCCGGGCGCCAGCGCTCCCTGACACCCGGGGCCAGGGCTCGGGCCAAACCCCTTTCTTCGTGGCGAGCACCGAAATGGAAGCTGGCCAGGCCTGACCCCCTGGGTTCGACCGTCAACTTGGTCGGCGAGGGTGAAGCAGTAGGCGGACCGGCGTGGGTCGGAGCGCGGGAGCGGGCGCATGTTGGCGCCGAACAGGGCCCGTTGACGTCGGGAGGGCTGGTGGTGCGCTCGTTGCCCACGGGCACGGTTGCACGCATTCGCCATTCGGGCCGGCTCGCGGGGCAGGGTCATCACAAGGTCCGTCGAGCGTTGCGCGCAGCGAGCTGCGCGACCCACGAGCCCCAGCGCGCTGGGGCCGTCCGTCAAGACTCGCCGCCACGAATCCACCTCGGACTCCGACGACCAGAATGCACGAGCTCGCTCGTGCTCCGACGTAGCGCGGCTCGCCGCGCTGAGTGCGAGGCGTGGCGCGCCCATTGGCGACCTTGCGACCGCCCAGGCTCGCGGGGAGCCAGGCCTGACCCCTGAACTGCGCGCCCTTCCATCGGGGGATGGGCACGTTGCGGCCACCGGGTAGAATGCGCGCGACGCCATCGATGGCGCCGTGCCCTCCAACCCGGATCCAGAGACCCGCCATGCGTCACTTGCTCGCCGCCCTCGCCGCCGCCGCCCTGCTGTCGGGCTGCGCCACCCAGTTCCTCGGCGCCCCCAAGGTCAGCCCCCGACAGTGCGACATGCAGTGCCGCGCCTGGGGCATGCACCTGGCCGGCATGGTGGCCATGGGCGAGTACTCGACCGCCTGCATCTGCGAGGTGCCCGGCCGCACCTCACGCCGCGAGGTCATCCTCGACGGCGCCACCGCCGCCGCCACCGGAGGCGCCGCCGGCGTCCACATGCAGACCCAGGCCGCCCAGCAGCGCCAGGCGACCCGCCCCCGCTGATCGCCAGGTCCACGAGACACCTGCCTTCGTCCGGCCGACGCCTCGGCGCAGCTCGCTGCGTCCGCGAGGCTACGGTCGCCCGCCTCGGGCTTCGTTGGGGCTGGCGGCTGGCCGCGTCCCTGGGTAGGCTCCCCCCGCGACACCGTTGGACGGGAGCGGGGCGATGGGGCGAGCGGCGACACTGTGGGTCCTGGGGGCCATCCTCGTCGGGTGCGGCGACGTCGGCGAGACGGCCGACCTGGGCGACGCGTCGGGTCCGGTCGACGCCGCCGGTGACTCCGATCCTACGTCGGACGTGGGCGCGGACGCCGAGGCGGACACCAAGACCCCGCCGGTCGTGGCGTGGTGTGAGGGCACGACGTCCTACCGCTGGGATCCCGGGGCGGGCCTCGACCTCGAGACCTTTCCCGACGACTTCTTCACCGTGGACGCGCCCGACAGCCCCACCGGGCTCCGGCTGCGCTTCGCTCAGGCGAACGCCCCGTGGATCCCGGACATGCCGGATCTGCTCCGGGGCGCCTTCGACGACCTGAACGCCCTGTCGGGCTTCGGCCGCAACGCCGGCGCGGTCCTGCGCTTCACGGCGCCCATCGCCGAGGTGCCCACCGGCGCCGACGCCTCGGTGACCTCGGACGCCCTGATGCTGCTCGACCTCGACACGCAGCCGCCGACCCGCGTGCCCTACGAGGCCTCGCTCGGCGACGACGGCCGGGACCTCGTCCTGTGGCCGCTGCGGCCCTTCCGTCCCGGGGCGCGGCACGCCCTGGTGGCCACGACCGCGCTGGCGGCGGCGGACGGCGGCTGTGTCGCTCCGTCGGCCGCGTTGCGCGCCGTCCTGACGGGGCAGGCAGATGACCCCGCCCTCGAGCGCCTCCAGGGGCGCTATGCCGACCTCCTGGCGAGCACCGGGCTCGAGCCCGCCGAGATCAGCGCGGCCGCGGTGTTCACGACCCATTCGGACCTGGACGTCATCTATGACGCGGCCGCCGACGTGCGGACCCGCGACTACGCCTGGCTCGCCCCTCCGACCTGCGAGAAGCAGGGAGATCGGTACCGCTGCGAGGGGAGCTTCACGGCCTACGACTACCGCGACGGTCGCCACATCGCGACGCCGACGCCCAGCGCGCCGTGGGAGCTCCCCGTCAGCGTCTGGCTGCCCGCCGAGGGCGAGGGCCCCTTCCCGGTGGTGCTGGCGGCCCACGGCATCGGCCACCACCGCGGTTATGGCGCCGCGGTGGCCTCGCTGCTGGTCCCCGAGGGCTTCGCCGTCGTCGCGGCCGACGCCATGGAGCACGGCGACCACCCGACCAACGAGCCCGACCAGCGCGAGCTGGACAGTATGAAGTTCCTCGGCCTGAACCTCGAGGCCCTCGCCGTCGACGCGCTGGCCCTCCGCGGCAACTTCAACCAGACGCTGCTCGACCGCCTGCAGCTCATCGAGCTCATCCGGCAAGCCCCCGACGTCGACGGCGACGGCGCGCCGGATCTCGACGTCACGCGCCTCGCCTACCACGGCACCAGCCTCGGCGGGATGATGGGCGCGCCGCTCCTGGCCGCCTCCGACGACATCGGCGCCGCGGTCCTGACCGTGGCCGGCGGGCGCCTGCTCGTCTTCGCCACCGACACCGCGCCGGTCAAAGCCTTCAAGGACCTCCTCATCGGCCTCGTCGGCTCCGAGGCCCTCTTCGAGCGCCTGCTGGTCGTCGCCCAGACCGTCGTCGACGCCGCCGACCCGGCGACCTTCGGCGCCCACGTCCTCTCCGACCGCCGCGTGGGCACCGACCCGCCCGACCTCCTCTTCCCCGTCGCCATCGCCGACGAGACGGTCCCGCCCGCCGCCGGCAAGGCCCTCGCCCGCGCCCTGGGCATCCCCCACGTCGGCGTCGTCCGCGACCCTGTGGCCCTCCTCCCCCTCGAGCCCGCCCTGCCCACCAGCGCCAACATCGCCAGCGGCGCCTCCACCGCCGGCTTCTTCCAATACGACCGAGTCGGCGGCCCCGACGCCTCCACCCCCGCCACCCACGACAACACCCCCTTCAGCCCCGAGTGCCAACTCCAGTCCCGCCACTTCCTGAGCACCTGGCTCGACACCGGCACCGCCGAGCTCCTCGACCCCTACGACGTCCTCGCCACGCCATCCCTGCCGTGAGAGCAAGGTGCATCTCCTGGGCCAGCCTCAATGATGACAGCTACCTGCGCCGAGCAGCCGACTGCCTGGGCCTGAATGCTCGACCCGAGTGAACACCTCGCCCACGCAGCAACTTAACTTTTACGGACGTGGCCCCTGGGCTTCCTTCTGGCTGTGCCGAAGGGCGGGCTATCAGCATCCCAGAAGGAAATCATCAAGAAGATCACGGCAGAAGCCGCGGACGGCCCCACGCCGGTAACGG
>JAWLBL010000024.1:0-77046 GCA_041687695.1 Myxococcota bacterium
GCCCCGGCCCCGGCGGCTTGCCGCCGGGATCTGGCTGCCAAACCGGCGCAGCAAGCTGCGCCGGATGGGGGCTCCACCAAGGTGGAGCACTCCGGTTGGCCCTTCTGGACACCCTCTGGAAGCCGGCGATCCCGGCGGGGCGTCAGGGCGCGGAGGCGAAGGCGAGGACGTGGCCGTCGGGGTCCTGGGAGTAGGCGGCGAGGTGGCCCCAGGGGCGGGGGAGGAGGGGGCTGAGCTCGCGGGCGCCGTGGGCGAGGGCGCGGGCGTGGTGGGCGGCGGGGTCGGGGACGAGGAGGTAGAGCTCGGCGCGGGGGACCGGGCCGGCGGCGGCGGGGTCGATGGTAGGGCCGAGGAGGCGGGTGATGTTGGCCTCGGGCATGAGGCCGAGGACCGTCGCCTCGCAGAGGGGGAGCTCGGTCATGCCGGGGACGTCGAGGGTGGGCTCGGTGGCGAGGACGTGCCGGTAGAAGGCGGTCGCCGCGGCCTGGTCGCGGACGTAGAGGATGAGGTGGGCGCGGGTCGGCATTGGGGGCCTCGAGGAGTGAGGGGAGCGGTGGGGCGATTGTGCGCCGGGAGATGACGGGATGTCGCGCGAAGCGGGATTGTCGGGGCGTGGGGCGCGGCTTAGGGTGCGATGGCGTGGAGGTGGACGTGATGAAGGTCGAGATCTGGTCGGACGTGGTGTGCCCGTGGTGCGGGATTGGGCAGCGGCGGTTGGAGCGGGCGCTGCAAGGGTTCGAGGGCGAGGTGGAGGTCGTGCATCGGTCGTTTCAGCTGGACCCGGGGTATTCGGGGGCGCCGCGGCCGGTGAGCGACATGCTGCGGGACAAGTATGGGGCCGGCGAGGCGCAGCAGCGGGCGATGAGCGAGCGCATCGAGGCGCTGGCGGCGGCCGAGGGGCTGGCGCCGTACCGGGCCGGGCAGGGGCTGGTGGGCAACACGCGGCTGGTGCACGAGCTGCTGGCGATGGCCGAGGCGCGGGGGCTGGGGGACGCGGCGTGGCGGGCGGCGTATCGGGCGTACTTCGGGCAGGGGCGGGCGGTGTTCTCGCTGGAGGACGTGGTGGGGCTGGCGGCGGAGGTGGGGCTGGACGCGGAGGAGGCGCGGGAGGCGTTGGAGGACGGGCGGTATCGGGAGGCGGTCGAGGGGGACCTTCGCGAGGCGCGGGCGCTGGGGGTGACCGGGGTGCCGTTCGTGGTGGTGGACCGCAAGTACGGCGTGTCGGGGGCGCAGTCGGTGGAGGTGTTCCGGCAGGTGCTGGAGCGGGCGTGGGGAGAGCGGGCGCCGCAGGCCGTCATCGGCGGGGAAGGCGATGGGACCTGCGGGCCCGAAGGGTGCGAGGTGCCGTAGGACGGCTGCGGACGGCTGGGGCGGCGCAGGGGCGGGGCCGGCTGGAAGTCGGCGCCCGGGAGAGGTCGCTCGAGGAGGGTCAGGCGCCGGCTGGGTAGTCGATGTAGCCCTGGGGGCCCGGGGTGTAGAAGGTCGACGGGTCGGGGGCGACGAGGGGGGCGCCGGTGCGGAGCTTGTCCGGCAGGCGCGGGTTGGAGATGAAGGGGCGGCCGAAGGCGATGAGGTCGGCCTTGCCCTCGGTGAGGTCGGCGTTGGCGCGGCCGGCGTCGTAGCCGCCGGCGAGGATGAGGGGCCCGGGGAAGCGGTCGCGGAGGGTGGTCTTGATGGCCTGCGGGACCGGCGGGGCGCCGAGGGCGCTGTGGTCGACCACGTGCAGGTAGGCGAGGCCGAGGTCGGACAGGCCCTGGGCGAGGTGGGCGTAGACGGCGTCGTGGTCGGGGTCGCCCTGGGCGGACATGCCGCAGGAGGCGCCGTAGGGGGAGACGCGCATGGCGACGCGGTCGGGGCCGATGCGGGCGGCGGCGCGGCGGGCGGCCTCGAGGGCGAAGCGGGCGCGGTTTTCGACGGAGCCGCCCCAGCGGTCGTCGCGGCGGTTGGAGGCGGCGTTCAGGAACTGGTCGATGAGGTAGCCGTTGGCGCCGTGCAGCTCGACGCCGTCGAAGCCGGCTTCGAGGGCGAGGGCGGCGGCGTCCGCGAACTCGGTGAGGGCCTGCTCGATGTCGGCCTCGGTCATGGCCTCGGGGACGGGGTGCGGCTGCGGGCCCTGCTGGATGGTGAACATCTGGCCGGGGGCGGCGACGGCGGAGGGGGCCAGTACGCGGGCGCCGGCGGGAAGGTTCAGCGGGTGGGCGACGCGGCCGGTGTGCATCAGCTGGACGAAGATGGCGCCGCCGGCGGCGTGGACGGCGTCGGTGACGCGGCGCCAGGCCTGGACGTGCTCGGGGGCGAAGAGGCCGGGGATGCTGGAGTAGCCGAGGCCGTTGGGCGAGGGCGAGGTGCCCTCGGTGACGATGAGGCCGGCCGAGGCGCGCTGGGCGTAGTAGGTCGCGACGATGTCGGCCGGGACGTTGCCAGGCGCGCGCGAGCGGGTCATGGGCGCCATGACGACGCGATTGTTCAGCTGAAGGCGGCCATGGGTGAACGGCTGGAAGAGGGGGGCGCTCATGGGATCCTCTGGAGTCCTTGCGGGTTGGGTACGGCTGTCCCGAAGCTAGGGGCGGGACGGAGGGCCAACAATCGCCAATCCATGGATAGACTGTTCGCCCGTGAGAACGATGGGCGGCTGTCCCCGTGGGATTGGGGTGCGGTTACCTGTGTGCACCTGGTCACTGTTTGTGACCTGGGCTAGGATGGTTCCCGGTGACGGCGGCCGCAAGGAGGCACTTTCATGTCACGTGGTTACAGCGATGTGCCCCGGGAGGGCGGACCCGGCGAGGCGTCGTGCGCGGGGGCCCGCGAGATCCTGAACCGCGTGGGCGACAAGTGGAGCGTGTTCGTGGTGCGGGTCCTGGGGCCCGGCCCGATGCGCTTCAACGAGATCAAGCGGGCGGTGGACGGCATCTCGCAGCGGATGCTGACGCTGACGCTGCGGGGGCTCGAGCGCGACGGGCTGGTGACGCGGACGGTGTACCCGACGGTGCCGCCGCGGGTGGACTACGAGCTGACCGAGCTGGGGCGCACGTTGCTGGAGCCGGTCTGCGCGCTGGTGGCGTGGGCCAACGCGCACCGCGCGGAGATCCTGCAGGCGCGCGAACGCTTCGACGAGGCGGCGGGCGAGCCAGGCCTCGGCTGACGCGGCCACGTCGCGCTGGGCGTCGGCGGAGAGGCGTTCGCGAGGGCCGACGCGTCACCCATCGATGCGCGACCGCCGTCCACCTGGGCCGAGGTGTCTCCGGATGGCCCGTCCACCCCGCCTTGCGTGCGACGCAGGGTTGTCGCGTGTCGGCCCCGGCGGCGCCGCTTGCTGTCGAGCATTGGGTCGTGCTAGGCCTAGGATCCCAGGTCATTCGAGCACCCGCGCGCTGCCCCGATCGGAGGCCGTTTCGCGATTCCATATGAGCGTTGCAGCCGTGACCGTTGCATCGTCAGCGCCAACGAAGGAGGCCAACCATGAAGGTGTTCGTGGGCGGTCCGATACAGTTCATGAGCGGGGACCCGGTGCTCCTTTCGACAATGAAGGAAGCCGTGGGATCATTGATCCAGGCGCTTCAGGTCGAGGGGATCCAAGTCCATAATGCTCACCTCGTCGAGCACTTCGGAGCGACCAGCGACGAGTGGCACCCATGCTCCATCTCCGAGCGCGACCTGGGCTGGATGCGTGATTGTGACGCGTTCGTGGCCCTGTTGCCGCCCGACGGGCATGGGAACCTGGCGCGCACCGATGGTACCCACGTGGAGTTGGGCTGGGCCTCGGCGCTGGGAAAGCCCATCGTGTTGGTCGTCGACTCGAGCCTCGTCCCGCAGTGCAGCCAACTCGTACAGGGGCTCTCTGCCATCGCTGCGGTGCAGTGGTTCGACTTTGCCGATGCGGTGAGGGACCCGAGCGCGCTGGTCCGCCTGGTCCGAGGGTTCACTCTGAATGCCGCCGAGCGCATCCCGAGTGCAGCGCCGAGCCGTGTCCAAGCACGTTGAGTTCGCGCGCGCCCACCGTGGCATCGGTTGCACTCGTCTGGACGCAGCCAGGTAGCCAACTCCGAGAGCCCATGCCCTTCATGGTCAGTCGTCCACAGCCGTTGGAGCCGGAGAGTCTGGAGACCCGGTGGCGAAACGCCTACGCCGCCGCCGCGTTCTCGCCATTCGACGGCTACGAGGTGGCCTCGTCCGTGCCATCCGGCGCCGTGTCTGTGGCCGCCGGTGGCCTGCTGGGCTGCTACACGCGCGAGGGGGAGCTGGCCGTGTCCGTGCACACGGGCTCCGGCGTCCTCCGGGAGTCGGAGCGCTTTTGCGTGCGCACGCACTTCGAGCGCGTCCAGGCGGAGTCGGGCGCGTCCTCGGTGGTGTTGCCCATGGTGCATGAAGATCACCCCTTGGCCCGCGCCCTGTACGACCTGCAGGGAGCCCTCATCCTGCCTCGGCGGCCCACGGCTCAAATCGACTGGAGCGACGACGGCGCCTCCCTTTGGCGACGGTGTGAGGCGCGGCTGGGGACCCGGGCCGGACGCCGCCGCAGGCGGTTCGAGTCCGCGGGGTACGTCCTGACGACGCTGCGCGGCCGGGACGCCATGGACGCCATCGTCGAGGTCGAATCGAAGAGTTGGAAGGCGGCCGCGGGCCAGGGCATGGTCACCCGCGGACAGGTCGATCTGTACTCGGCGCTCCTCGGGAGCGCCGGCGGGAGCGCGCGTGTCGTCCTGTTCGAGGGGCAGCCCGTAGCCTATCGGCTGGACCACGTCGTAGGACGGACGCTGTGGTGTCTGAAGTGGAGCTTCGACGAGGGCCACCGTGCGACCTCGCCCGGATTCTACCTGCTGGCAGCCGACCTACCCCGCAGCGTAGAGGGCCTGGCTTTGGACCTCGTAGACCTGGCAGGCAGCCCGGATCACCTCAAGGTGAGTCTGCAGACCGGGACGCGCGAGCGCACAGCGTTCGCCTGGCCCGCCTCGGAGGCGGCGCGGCGCTGGTGCCGCGAGCGCCGCGCCCATGACGAGCGGACCCGCCAGACCTGGCGCGCGGGCCATGGCATCCGACATGGCTACGAGGCTCCATGAACGGTCCAAGGATCGCCATCATTCGCCTGCTGGAGGCCTGCAACGCGGGTTGCTTCATGTGCGACTTCGCCTGGTCCCGCACGCCTGTGAAGCTGACGCTCGCAGAGGCGCTCGCCCTGGTACGGCCCCTGAGCAGCGGGAGCGTCCGAGCCGTACGCTTCACCGGGGGCGAGCCGTTGCTCGTTCCCTGGCTGCCCGAGCTGGTGGACGCCTGCCGACGAGCGGGGCTCCTCGTCAGCACGCTCAGCAACGGCTGGCATCTCGCCGAGCGTGGGCCCGAGCTTGCCTCGGCGGGGCTCTCGCAGGTCGTCGTCAGCCTGGACGGCAGCCGGGCGCCCTCGCACGACCGCTTTCGCCGCACGCCGGGCCTGTTCGACCGGCTGATTGAGGGCATCCGCTGGTTCCGGGCGCACGCACCCGCCGTCCGGCTGCGGGTCAACACGGTAGCCGGTCCTCACAACGTCGAGCAGCTCCCGGGGATTTGGGCCCTGCTCGAAGCCGAGGGGGTCGAGCAGTGGTCCATCATCCCTCTCAAGCGGGCCGATGGAGCCTGGCGGAGCGCGACCGAGGACCGACTCCTCGCGTCCATGGCCGACCTCGAGGCCCTTGCGTCGTCTGGACGCGGCCCCCACTTGATGGGCTTCAGCGCACGCTGGGCCGGTCGCGATGAGGCCGAGCTGGGCAACCTCACCCGGGGCGACCGCAGCTTCACGCCGCGCGGTGAGTGCCGACTGGTGGACGCCGTGCGTTACGTCGTCCCGGACGAGGACCGCTCCTATCCATGCAACTGCGTGCCTCACCGCACGCAGGGGCGAGTCCTGGGGGAAGGGCTGGACGCCGATACGTTCACGAGCAACGGCCTGCGGACGGCCAGAGACTGGCTCCGGGTCCACGGCCCCGAAGGCTGCACCGGCTGCGAGCCGGTGAACGCTGCGCTGGGCGAGGGCCTCATCGACCTCGACGAGGATCCGCTGGGTTTTTGAGGAGGTATCGCCGTGATGCACCCCCCCGGCCCCGAGCTCGACGCGGCGACCACCCGCATCGCCCGGGAGTATGGCAAGCAGACCGGCTTGCTGACCGCCTCGGGCATGGCAGCGATCGAATGCGCGCTCCGTTGGTCGGGGATCGGGCCGCGCGACTGGGTCGTGGTGCCGTCGGAGTGCTGCCACCGGGTGGTGGCCGCGGTCCTCGCGGTCGGGGCCCGGCCCCTGCTCGCGGACGCCCACGCCGATCTCTGCCTGTCACCCGTCTCCCTGGCGCGCGCCCTCGAGGCGCTCCCGCGGCCGCACGTGCCCCGCGCGCTGGTCGCCGTGCACCACCTTGGCCTTCCCTGCGACGTGGCCGGACTTCGCGCCGTCGTGGGAGCCGAGGTGCTCATCATAGAGGACGCGGCCCAGGCCTTCGGCCTCGAGGCCCGGGGTGCCCCGGTGGGGAGCCACAGCGACCTGGTCGTCACCTCCTTCGGCGCCACCAAGCCACTTTCGCTCAACGGCGGGGGCGGCGTGTTCGGATCCGCCGAGGCGCTGGCCCCGTCGCTCCCAGAGCGGGACTTGCCGCGCCTTCCTTGCGCCGCGCCGTTGCACCCGGCCGCCGTGGCGGGGCTCGACGCCGCCCTCGTCGCCGCGCGCGCTCGGGTCGCCGCCCGTAGGGCATGGGTGCAGGCGCGCCGGCCGCTCCTCGAGGCGCTCGGGTTGTCATCCTGGCGTCCCGCGCCCGGAGACGTGCCCTCCTGGCACCGACTGCCCTTGCGTGGTACGGCCGAGGCCATCCATGGGGCCGGCCTCGAGGGCCACGTCCAGAGCCCCCACCAGCTCCCGCTCTGGGAGCTCCCCATGTTCGCAGACGCCGCCCTCCGTCCGGCCACCCGGGCGCGTCATCGGCTGCTCCGGCTCGATGACCTCGACGGGCTCGACGTGGCGCTGGGCTTGGCAGAGAGGGTCGCATGAGCCGCCCGATCCTCAACCCGGCCGCGCTCGGCGCCCTGACCATCGGTGAGGACGAGCGGAGGGCCGTGCTCGACGTGCTCAGCCGGAGGGAGCTCTTTCGGCACTTCGATGGCGCGAGCGAGTGCGACGCCCTCGAGCGCGAGCTCGGCACTCTCATGGACGCCAAGGCGCTGGTGCTCGGTTCGGGGACGTCGGCCCTTCGCGCGGCCCTCGTCGCGCTGGGCGTCGCCCGCGGGGACGTCGTGCTCGTCAGCGCCTGGACCTTCGTGGCGTCCGCCTCCGCCGTGATCTCCCTCGGCGCGTGTCCCCGCCCCGTGGACTCGGGGCCCGACCTCGGCGTCGATGTGAATGACTACCAGCGCAAGAGCTACGGAGCGGCTGCGGCGGTGCTCACCTACCTGCCCGGGCACGCCAGCAACATCCACCTGCTCCCGCCCGTGGTCCCGGTGATCGAGGACGCCTGTCAGGCGCTGGGCGTCGGGGCTGGGTCCAGGATGGCCGGCGCCTGCGCGCACATCGGCGTCACCAGCTTCCAGCAAGGCAAGCAACTCAGCGCCGGTGAGGGCGGCGCCCTGTTCGCGCGAGAGCTGGCCCACGTCGAGGCCGCCCGCCGGTTCTCCGACCACGGCGCCGTCCGTGACGGGACGCCCGATTGGGAAGACCCCCGAGCGGACGTCGGCGAGAACCTGCGGATGACCGAGCTGCAGGCGGCGCTGCTGCGGCCCCAACTCCGTCGCCTCCCTGGCATGCTGGCGGCCCAGCGCAACCTCAGGGACGCGCTGCGGGAGATCCTCCGACGGCGTGGACTGCCAATCCTCGACAGCCGCCGCCCCGATGAGGACGCGGGGAGCCACCTCCTCATCCTCGCCGACAGCGCCGAGCAGGCTCGACGCTGGAGCCTCGCCGCCCGGGAGTCGGGGGTGCTGCTGCGTCAGGTCTGGCCCACGTGCTGGATGGATCTCGGCAGCCTTCGCCGCCGAGGCCTGCAGACGGACGCTGACGATTGCCCTCGGGCGCGGGACTGGGCTCCTCGGACGCTGGCGTTGCCGGTGCCGCCCCTGACGGGCGAAGCCGCGGTTGCCCTGCTCGAAGCCGTCGAGGAGTCCGCGCCATGGGCCTGAAGGTCGAGGCCGTCGCCCCAGACAGCTTCGCCCACCCCGCAGGGGACCTGGAGGTGTGGCAGGATCCGGCCACGGCTCCCCTGTTGGGCCCCTGCCGTCTCTGGGTGGCCTGGCGCCGCGGTGCGGTGGTCGGCAGCTGGCTCACCCCGACGCGGGGAGATGGCCGGGAGGCCGCCCGTGACGTGCGCGTACTACCCTACGCGTCGCCATGGCTCGCCCCTGGATCCGCGGATCGGCGTCGCCGTGTGTGGCGCGCGCTCCTCGAGGCCGTCGTCGCCGAGGTCGACCTCCTCGAGCTGCCCATGAGCCCCGGGTTCGATGGGCTCGGCGCGCTCAGCGCCGTGGGCTGCCTCGTAGAGACCCGCCACACCCATCTGCTCGAAGGTCTGCAGGCCCCGCAGGCCTCGTTCAGCCCCACGGCCCGGGCCCACGCGAGACGCGCCGCGGCGACCGTGCGCGTGACGCCACAGGCCGTGGACGCCTTCGACTTCGCGCGCGCCATCCACGGCGCCTCCGAGGCCAGCCTTGCTCGGCGCCGACGGTTCGCTACGTGCCTGGCGGAGCAGGGACGAGCCTGGGCGTTGGCGGCTCACTGCGAGGGGCGACCGCTCGGCGGGATCGTCGGCATCCGCTCGGCCGAGACCATCGTCGCGATGCACTCGTGGCACGATCGAGCCGGCCCGAGCGGCATACCGAGCCAGCTCGTCCTCGCGCTCGCTCGCCTCGCGCACGCGCACGGCGCCCGACGTGTCGACCTGGAGGGATCCGTCATCGCAGGCGTGGATCGCTTCATGGACACGGTCTCTTCGAGGGTCCTCCCGGTCCCCCACGTGCACTGGGCTCGCTCGCGGCGGCGACTGCTACTCAGCCTCGAAGAATCCCTGGCCATCCCGGGTCGCGTGGACCTCTGCGACCGCAGCGACGAGGGGCAACCATGAGCGGCGAGTTGCTGGCGCTGCTCTATGACTGGCACAACCGTCACCGGCTGAGCCGTCAGGCCGCCGACGTGCCCTTCTATCGGGACCTTCTACCCTCTGGGCGTGTCTGGGTCCTCGGCGCCGGGACCGGTCGCCTGGCCGTCCCGCTGGCCCGCTCAGGACGGCAGGTCGTGGCCGTCGACCGGGACGTCGCCCGACTGGACCGCATCCCAGACACCCCCGGGCTCTCGCGTTGGCACGGCGACATCGCCCATCTGCCAGAGGCCGCCGACGCGGCGGCGGTGGCGCCCTACAGCACCCTCCAGCTCGTCTCCACACACGACCTGGCGGACTGCTTGCTGGGCGCTAGCCGGGTGCTCGGCCCCGACGGAGCGCTATGGTGCGATCTCAGCGACAGCTTCCAGGCGCGTCAGGGACACGCGCGTCGGCGCGTGATCGTCGCCGAGTGCCCCGAGCTGGGCGGGCCAGTGGCCGAGGACCAGGAGACCGTCGTGCACGCCGATCGCATCGAGCTGCGCGCTTGGTGGTCATTGCGCAGGCAGCCACTGGCCCACACCGTCGAGCACTGGCACTTCCATCCCACGCCGACGATCGTAGCAGCCGCCACCTCCGTGGGTCTGAGGCTGCTCGAGGAGCTGCGTGGATACGGGGCGCCCGAGACGCTGCATCGGCGCATCCTGGTCTTCGGGCGAGCCGGGAGGCGCGCGTGAGCGTCGCGACGTTCCGAGAGCTGGCCCGGGCCGCGCCCGGCCGTCTCGCTGACCTCGAACCCAAGGCTCGCGGTCTGGTCGAGCTCGCGCGTTGGGGGCTGCCCGTTCCGGACGGGCTGCTCGTATGGCCGGACGGAGACGTCGTGGAGGTCGCCCGCCGCGCGGTGGACGTGTTCCGGAGTCAGCTCCCGGCCCCTTTGGGCACCCTACACGAGGGGCGCCCCGTCGCTGCGACCGTGCGCTTCGCCTGCAAGCGGCACCGTCCCGACCTGCCTCCGAGCTTCCTCGCGCTCGGCGCGACGGCCCCTCACGACCAGGACCGCGACCTGCGGCTCGCGCGCTTGGAGGCCGACCTGCCCGGCGCCCTGAAGCTGCGTGAGCTGCCTCCGGAGGCCGGCGTGCGGAGCGCAGTGACCCTCGCGCTCGCATGGTGTCGGCGGCGCGGGGAGGCGTCTCCCGTCGTGGTGCAGCGAATGGTGTTTGGACGCGGCGCCGGCTCGGCCGCCGGGATGGCCTACACCCGCCCCCCCGAGGTCGGCTTGCCCGCCCCCTATGGGCGCTTCCGCCTCGACGCCGAGGGCTGGCGCTATGCTGAGTCCGGGCCCGAGGACAAGCGGGACCTCGGCGAGCTGGCCGAAGCCCTGCCGGAGGCCGCCGCCGCGTTGCTGGAGCTCCTGGACGCCCTCCATACGGCGGCGGGACAAACCCGCTACGTCGAGTTCGTGGTCGACCGCGGTCGGGTCTTTCTCGTTCAGAACACCCGAGGACGGCTCCCATGAGTCTGGTCGAAGCGCTGGAGGCTTCGGCCGTGGCCCCACACCCGCTGCGCCTGCGGGACTGGCGAGGGGAGGTGCGCCTCGGCGGAGCCCGTCCACTGGTCGCGGCGGTGCGCGAGGCGTGCTGGCCCCATGTGCAGGTCGACCCGCAGGTGGCTCTGGGGACGGGGCCACTGTGGCCATCCGTGCGCCTCCACCTGGGCCTCGATCCGCTGCCGTGCCCCGAGCTTGGGGAGCCGGTGGTCTTCGCCTGCTCCACGGTGCGGGTCTTGCGTGGACACCGCGGACATGTGGGGGCGTGGACCGTGGTCCACAACCCGACGAGCGGGGCGCTCCTCGCGCGACGCGGCGACCAGCTGATGGTGCGCCCTACGCGCCCGACGCCGCCCGAGTCCCTGACCGCCGACGCCACGAGCCTGCTGCGCCTGCTGACCCGACGACGGGACGAAGCCGCGGGAGCGCGGCTCTTGCACGGCGCCTGCGTGTGCCCGACGGGGGGCGACGCGGTCCTGCTGTGCGGGAGCAAGGGTGGAGGCAAGTCGACCCTCATGGCCGCGCTCCTGAAGGCCGGCGCGAGCTACGTCGCGGGCGATCGAACCCTGATCCGGCTGGCGGTCGACGGCGACGGCGACGGCGACGGGGCGCGCCTCGAGGTGACCGGCTTCGTCGATCCGGTCCGACTCGGGCCGCTCGCCCTCGAGCACCTCGGCCTGCATGCCGATGTGGGCTTGGCGCTGCCCGGCAAGCGAGCCCTGAGCGCTCGCGCCCTGTGCGCCGCCACGGGTGCCGGTGGTCGCCCGAAGGCCCGCCTCCAGGCCATCATCCACTCGGCCTGGCGCCCCGATGCGCCAGCTCGCGCCCAGCGTTGTCGCGTCCGGGACCTTCCTGAGCTGGAGGACTTCACGCATCGCGATCCAACCTACTTCGACTGGCTCCAGGCGGACTCTCCTCGACCAGCTCCTGGCCCTGTCCATGACGCGCTGGCCTCGCTGCCCGCCCTGGCCCTCAGCGGTGCCTACTCCCTGGACTCAGCCACCCGTGAGATCCTCGCATGGTGGGGGACCCTGACATGAGGACGCCATGAGCACGCTAATCGTTCTTCGGGGCCCGCCGGCCTGCGGCAAGACCACCGTGGCCCATCTCCTCCGGGAGCGCCTCGCCCCGGCCATCCGCCTGAGCGTCGACGCCTTGCGTTACTTGGGGCTGCCGCGCGTTCTCACGCCCGAGGACCTTCGAGCCGCCGAGGCTGGCGCCGTGGACCTGGCGCTCCGAGAGCTCGGCCGAGGTCGTACGGCCATCGTGGACAGCGTGTTCGACGACCCCCTGACCGTCATGGAGGTGCGGATCCGGGTGGAGGCCGCCGGCCACCGCGTCTTCGTCGTGACCCTGCGCGCCGACGTCGAGGAGGCGGTGGCGCGCAACGCGGCGCGCGGCCCCCTCGACGCGATGGACGCGGAGCGCCTGCGGGAGGTCCACACCGACTTCCCAGACGTCCCCGGCCTGGTCCTTGGCACCAGCGAGCGCCTCCCAGAGGAGGTCGCCGATGCCATCGTAGGCGCGCTTCCCCGCGGACCGTCGCCGGCGCCCTCGGATGCGGCCGTGCTCTTCGTCCGCCACGCGCAAGCCGCCTCGCCCCGCGATCGCTACCCCGACCACGCCCGCCTCGGCCTGAGCGACGTCGGCCGGGCTCAGGCCCGCGCGGCGCGTGCGGCCGTCGCGGCTTTCGGGCCCACCCGCGTCGTCTGCTCCCCGCTCCTCCGCGCCACCCAGACGGCGGATGTCCTCGTCGGCGCTGGAGCCTACGAGGTCGACCCGCGCGTGAGCGAGCGCGTCTTCCCGGCCCTCGCCGATCTGAGCTGGGCTTCGATAGCCTCCCGCCACGGCGATGTCTTCGTCGACCGACTCCGCCGGTCTCCGGACGAGATCTCCATGGCCGACTGCCAGCCGGTCGAGCTCTGGCAGCGCGGCTGTGTGGCGGCCATCGAGGAGGCCATGGACACCCCAGAGCCGGCGCGGCTGCTGGTGGTCTCTCACGGCGGCCCTCACGGTTGGTGGGTGAGTCACCTCCTGGGCATGCCGCTCAGCGCGCAGCGGCGGATCTACTTGGCCAAAGCCCACGGCACCCTGGTACGCTGGACGGACCCACCGACCCTCGCGGCCATGAACCTCTCGCTCCACGAACCCTGGGGGCTACCATGAACACCGAGCGCCGTGACGGCACCGCCGTGAGCGCGGACGCGCACCTCGAGGCGATCCTCTACGACTGGGAGTGTCGGCAATTCCTGAGACGACAGCTCGGGGACGTGCGCTTCTACAAGCGCCACGCCCAGGGACGGGTCTTGGAGCTCGCCTGCGGCACGGGGCGTGTCACCGAGGCCCTCCTGGATGCAGGCCACCCCGTGACCGCCCTCGACGTTCACTCGGGCATGCTCGCTCAGGCTCGCAAACGTCTCGGTGAGCGGGCGTCGCTGGTCGAGGCGGACATGCGCCAATTCGAACTGGCCTCCCAGTTCGACACCGTGGTCATCGCGTACAACAGCTTCCAGCTCCTCCACTCGCTGTCCGATCAGGAGGCCTGCCTCCGGCGCATCCGGGAGCACCTCGTCCCGGGCGGGCGGCTCCTCTTCGAGGTCACCCCCTTCCTCCTCCGCGATCCGCCATCGGACTGGTCGCATCGTGCCACCGCCCATTTGCACGCGGATCCGACGATCGCGGGCGACGGGACCGTCGTGTCCGCCTGGGAACGATGCCGCACCCGCCCCTCTGCCCAACTCAACCACTTCGACGTCCGCTACGAGCTCTTCGGGACCGACGGGACGCGCCTGGAGCTGCATCACACCCTCACTCTGCGCACGATCTTTCGTTTCGAACTCGAGTTGTTGCTGACGGCCTGTGGCTTCGCGGTCGAGCGGATCGACGGCGATTACGACGGCACACCCCTCGAAGCATGCGAAGACGAAGGGATGGTCGTCTCCGCGCGCACCACCTGAGGGCCTGCGCGTGTGTGGCTTCGCGGGGGTCCTGGGAGAGCCGGCCGAGGACGCTGCCTCGGTGTGGCGCACCCTGGAGCGCCGCGGTGTGCCCGACGGGAGTTGGACCTGCGGTCGCTTTCGAGGCTGGCAGTCCCGGCTCGCCATCGTGGCGCCCGAGGAGGGGCGCCTCCCGGTTTCGTGGACCCTGTCGCCCGACCACCACATCGTCCTTTTTGGAGCCGGCCAGATCCACAACCATCTCGCCCTTCGGCGCCTGCTGTCAGCCGCCGACCGCGCGCGCGCCCCCAGCAGCGATCTGGCCCTGGTGGGGCTCCTGTGGGCCCGGTTCGGCTTGCAGGGGCTCCGGCTGCTCCGGGGGCCCTATTCGGCGGCCATCTGGGAGCAGCGGGAGGGTCGACGGCGCCTGTGGCTGTGCCGCGACCGTCTGGGACGTCGTCCTCTGTTCGTCGCGCGATCGCCTGGTCGCCTCGCCTTCGCGACGAGCATCGCGACCCTGAAGTGTCTCCACCCCGTCGGAGCTCCCTGTCCAGACCGTGTCCTGCAGTTTCTGGGCGCTGGCACCACCTGCGCCGATGGTGCCGTTCACCGCGACATCGAGAGCGTGCCGCCCGGGGGCGTCTGGGGCTTCGACCTCGACGGAGGCTGCGTCATGCAGGCCCGGCTCCCCCCTCCCGCGCTCACGGGGCTGCCCCTCGGAGCGGTGCTCGCGGCCGCGATGGAGCGCATTCGCCTCGCCGACACGCCCCCAGTCCTGGCGCTGTCGGGTGGCGTGGACTCCTCCTGGATGGCCCTCCGTCTGGCGCGACACGGGCCCGTGAACGCCATCACCTTGGTGCGCCCGGGCGTCTCGGATCCAGCATCGTCGCGGTCGGCGCAGGTGGCACGGACACTGGGGCTCCGGAGCGCCGTCGTGTCCTGGGAGCCTCCTCCGGCCGCTCGGGCGCTCGCCTGCCTCTCCGAGCGCGTGGATCGTCCCGCCTCCACCCCGGCCGTTCTACACAATGACGCGCTGCACGCAGCCGTCCCTGGCCGCCTGCTCCTCGGCGGTCACGGCGCGGACGAGGTCCTGGGCGGCTACGGCCGCTACGTCGCCTTCGCCACCGGCCAGCCTCCGGCGTGGTCGCGAGCCGAGCTGGCCTTGCGTGTGTGCCCCGAGTTCGTGCGCGGCCGGAGAGCGCTCGCAGACTGGATCGCCGCCTCCTCGTCTTCCGAGCGCCTCGCGCGCTGGTGGGACCTGACCCTCTTGCAGGCTTGGGACAACTTCCACCTGCCCGACGAAAATGGCCTCCACCACGGAGTGGAGGTCCGGTCTCCGTTCCTGGACCTGGACGTGGTGCGAAGCGGACTGTCGGAGCCGACCTCACACAAGGAGGTCCTGCGCGCCGAGCTCCGCAGCGTGCTCCCCTCCGAGCTCGTCGACGCTCCCAAGTCGGGGTTCGACACCCCGTTCGACTATGCGGCGTGGCTCATCAGCGAGTGGCCGGATCTTCGACGCGCCTGGCTCGGTTCAGAAGCCGAGACACTCGTCCCGCGCCATCTGCGCGCCCTGCTGCAGGACGCCGAGGCGCCGCGCTTGGCGCCTCTCCTTGCATGGCGCGCCGTGGCGCTGAGCGCGCACCTTCAGAGCCATCGACGCCCCCAGATCCTCGGCCAGTGATCGCCGAGATCATTGGGTCCCAGATCCGCACCGGGCAGCGGCTCGGCCATGGCCTCTACGTGGGCCGCCAGGGGGGCTGATAGGGGCACCCCGAGCGAGGGCAGGCGACGCAAGACGTAAGCGGCACCGGCGGACAAGCCGAGCTCGATGACGATCTCCAGGGCGCGGGCGTGTTCGGCAGGGGAGGCGGTCGCGACCAGCGCGGCTACGTCGGCGCATTGATGCGCGCCTCGCCCGAAGCGCTGCACACCCTCCCAGTAGAGCTTGTAGACGGCCAGCGCGATCGACCAGCTTCGGTCGGCCAGGCAGAGGCCGTCGAGGCGGACCGCGTCGCGCAGCAGGCGCCGCGTGGACACGGCGGGGTTGATTCCGTGGTGCGCGTCCACCACGAGGAAGAGGACGGCGCGGCCCGATCGGACCGTCCAGGGGAGGCTGCAAACGGCCGCGACTCGGCTCACGAGATCGACGGACACGCGCTGAGGCGAGAGCTCCACGGGGCGGACCAGGTAGCCGAGCTCGTAGTGCTCGGCCTCGACCAGGCGCCGACGCTCGAGATCGGGGCGCACGAACTCGCGCATCCGGGGGTTCCAGTCCGCGGCGCTGTAGCCGGCTTCCAAGAGCAGGCGCTCGGCCCGTTCGAGCTCTTCGGGCCAAACGGCGAGATCGAGATCCCGACCCACGCGGCGCAGGCCCGTCCAGCGCCGCACGGCGCTCCCCTTCATCCAGGCGTGTCGGATCCCTTCTTCGTCGAGGCGCGCTCCGAGGCGGCCGAGCTCGTCGTCCTGCAAGCGGGCCGTCAGCTCGGCAAGGTCCGCCAGATCACGGGCCAGGCGGAGCTGTGGCCGCTCCCCATCACATCGGTCCGAGGAGGGGCCGAGCAGATGGGGCGCGACCTGCCAGAGCTCGATGGCCAGACGGTCGAGGCCGCTGGGGACGCCATCGCCGCGGCTCTCGGCGCGAGGTCCGAGCCAGGGCGCGAGGTCGACTAGCGCCGCGAGGCTGCGACGTCCGGCGTCGTCATTCACGGCCTGATGCGTCACTCGAGGGCGACCGGACCCGACCAGACACGGGGCCCTCGGTCGTCACAGGGCGGAGCGCGTCGACCCGAGCGGACACGGGCCCGTCGGTCGCGACCACACCCGACACCGGAATGGGCGAGGCCGACAGCGGGCCGAGGTGTCGGACCAGGGCCGCCGCGACGGCCTCGACGTCCGCGTCCGTGAGGGTCCGGTTGCCGCGGAGGACGGGAGTGCCGGGCGAGGCGGCGGCCACCGAAGGAATGGGAGAGGCCGAGACGGCCGGGATCGGGGAAGCCGAGACCATGGGGGTAGGCGAGGCCGACAAGCCGCCGCGGCCAAAGCGCCGAGCGGGCGCGGTGCGCCCCGTGCTCAGCCGGCTGGCGACGAGATCGGCCAGGATCTCGAGCTGGCTCCGGCGGGACATGCCGAGCCTGCGTGCGACGGCGCTGGCGACATGATCGGCCAGGAAGTCCATGTCTGGGGACTTGGGAGTGGGCGAGGCGCTGCTCTCAGCGAGGGCGAGACGGAGGAGCTCCTGGAGGTCACGACGAGGCATGGCGAGTCCTTGTGTCGGTGAGGGTGGCGTTTCGGACGATGAGTTCGGCAACCGAGTCCTGGCCCGGCTCCGTCCAGCGATGCCGGACGAAGGCGCCGAGGCCGGGAAGGGGGTCCTCCTGCGTCTTCAGCAGGCCCCGCAGCCTGTCTCCCAGGACGTCGGAGTAGGGCCCCAGGCAGGCCCGCAGCGCGGCCTCGACGGCCGCGACGCCGATCGCTTCGGGGAGCCCGGCAGGGATCCGAAGCGAGGGATGGATGGCGCTCAAGGGAACCAGGCAGCCGGGCGGGAGCACGTCGCGGTAGCGCTCGAGGATGAGGGCCTGGCTGTAGTTCTGCGGCGGTAGGAAGCGCGGAGGGACGCCCATGGACAGGGCCTCCACGGTCGTGGTGATCCCAGGGGCCGTGATGAGCCGCTCGCAGCGGGCGAGGCGTCTGACGAACTCGTCGTGCGGCAGATGCCCGATCTGCACGTTCGGGTAGTCGTCGCGCAAGGCCGCGCTGAGCGCCGCGTTCGTGCAGACGAGGACGGAGCCGTAGCGGGTCGTCGCTTCGGGCAACAACGCCTCGAGCACGAGACGCGCATAGCGCAGGTAGAGATCACCATGCACGAAGGGGTTGGCCAACCCCGACAGGTTGATGAGCAGCTCCCCGGACCGCGGGCCTCGGGCGACACCCTGGGCGGCATCGATCGGAGGCACCGCCCGCCGATTGCTGCCGAACTCGACCTCGCGGTCGAGGAGGAAGTCCTGGACGAATACAGCCTGGGCGTTGTCGATGCCGGGGGGCGGCGCGTGCCACATCCAGTCGAGGCTGTCCACGACGTACAACGGCGGATCGACGACCGGGTTCCAGTCGGCGGCGACCGACATGTTGAGGACGCTGACCACTGCGGTCGCATCGGCCGCGGTACGGCGTAGTCGCGCCCGGCCCAGGTCGGTGTCCACCGCCAGCTCGTGAATCTCGTCGAAGACGTGGGCGCGTCGTGCAAAATCGAGGGCGATGCCGTCACCGTAGAACGCCAGGACGGCTTCGTGACATCGGCGCTGCAGGGCCCGTGCGATGGTCACCGCCTTCGACACGGGACCGAAGCCGAACGATGTGGACAGAAACACGAACCTCATGGTGCGTGCAGCCTAGCGTAGGTCGTCCTGCAAGGAAACCGGATCGCGGTCGATTGTGTGATGCAGTGAAGGAGTGCCAGCTGCGCTGACCTGACGGTGGGCTCGATGGCTTCATTGGCGGCCGTCAGCGTTGGAGACGATCACCCAGCGCTCCCGCGCCTCGACCTGGTCCTCGCCTGGCCCGACACGAGCCGTTCGTGTCCGCGACCGCGATGGAGGCGATGGCGTCGGTTGGCGCGCTCTGGCCCGGTTTTCGGGCGTCGAGCGCCCTGGCGCGCGAGTTCTGGGCGCCGCAGGATCAAGCGGTGACCATCGAGGAGGGACGACGTTGCGCGAGGGCGGCCTGTCGGCGTAGTGGCGCTGAGCGGTCTCAGGTGCGGGTGACGAGGGCGACGAGGCCGGCCATGGCGGCGCGTTCGGCGGCGGGGTCGTAGGCGGCCGCGGCGGAGCGGTGGGTGAAGCCGTGGGTGGCGCCTGGGTGGACGGTGACGCGGGCGGCCGGGTGGTCGGCGAAGGCGGCGCGGATGGCGTCGACGGCGTGGGGCGGGACCACGGGGTCGACGGCGCCGAAGTGGAGGTCGGCGGGGACGCGGACGCGCGGGGCGAGGTCGAGGTGGGCCTCGATGCGGGTGGCGTGCCAGGTGGCGAGGGCGTCGGCCAGGCCGTCGGCGGCGGCGTGGAGGGCGAAGGGGCCGCCGAAGCAGACGCCGAGGACGACCAATGGCGTGCTCGGGGCCTGGTCGCGGGTCCAGGCGATGAGGGCCTGCAGGTCGCCGTAGGTCTGGGCGAAGTCGAGCTGGCGCAGGCGGCCCATGACGCGCGGCATGTCGGCGTAGTCGGCGGGGCCGGGGTCGGTGCGGGCGAAGGGGTCGAAGGTGGTGACGAGCGTGGCTCGCTCGGACAGTTCGGCCATCTGCTGGCGGACGTCGGGGGCGACGCCGAAGGCGGACGGGACGATGACGACGGCGGCGCCGGCGCCGGTCGCGCGGGCGACCGTGAGGGGGACGCGGTGGCCATCGGCGGTCAGGACGGGGTGGTCGAGCGACATCGGTGCCTCGGGTCGGGTGAGGGGTGGGGCGTTGGAGCGGGGCGGGCGGTCGTCGGCTGCTTCAGCGTTCGGCGGCGTCGGCGCAGGGCGCCGTGGCGAACGGGGCGGCCCACACGCCATGACAGTAGGAGGTGCGCGGGACGCCGTCGAGGGTGACCTGGTGGTAGCCGCGCCGCTCCATCGTGAAGGCGTCGGCGGTCTCGTCCGGTCCGGCAGCGCGGGGCGGAATGTGCGCGCGATGCCCGTGGAGCGGCGCTCTGCTACGCGCAGCCAGCTTCGTCGTGCAGGATGACGTCGCGAACCCTTCGCGAACCGACCGAGAGCATCGCCATGCGTCCCATCGAACCCCGGCCGCTGGCCGGACCGACCGTCGTCCTCTCGTGGGTGGCCGCGCTCTGGCTCGGAGCGCTCGGCGGGACCGCGTGGGCGGCACCGCCCGAAGCCCCCCCGGAGCCCATCGCGAAGGAGGTGTCCCCGGCCCGGGGCGAGTGGCCGGGCTTTCGCGTCGAGGTCCCCGGGCGCGACTCCGAGGTCCGGGTCCGGGGGCTGGTCCAGGCCGATGGCCTGTTCTTCATCGACGATGAGCGGGATCAGAGCGATAGGTTCGAGATCCGCCGCGCCCGTGTCGCGTTGCAGGGCAAGATCGGCAAGGTGTTCGGCTTTCGCGTCGAGCCGCAGTGGACGCCTGGGAACGTCGTCCTGCTGGACGCCTACGTCGACGTCCGGGTCTTCGACGCGCTCATCGTGCGCGCGGGGAAGCAGAAGACGCCGCTCGGCCTCGAGATGCTGCAGCCCGTGACGGCGCTGATCCTGCCGGAGCGGGGGCTCTCGACGGCCCTCGTGCCCCTGCGCGACATCGGCGTCCAGGTGCTCGGCGAGGTCGCCGGCGGCGTGTTCTCGTTCGCGGCCGGCGTAGGCTCCGGGGCCGCCGACCAGGTCCTGCCGGACGGCAACGTCGACGACGCCTTCGACGCGTACGGCCGCGTCTTCGTCCAGCCGTTTCGCGCCTCCGAATCTCCCGCGCTGCGCGACCTCGGCGTCGGCGTGGCCGGCAGCTGGGGCCGTGAGACGGGCGGCGAGGCGGACGGTGGGCTCGGTCGATACCGCACCGGCGCGCGCGACACGTTCGCCCGGTTCGCCGACGACGTCGTCGCGGATGGGGACCGCTGGCGGCTGAACCCTCAGCTCTGGTGGTACTTCGGCGCCTTCGGGCTGATCGGCGAGTACGTGTACTCGGAGCAGGAGGTCCGGCGGGGCGCGGACGCCCGCGCTGTCGGTCACCACGCGTGGACGGCGGGCGCCTCGTACGTGATGACGCGGGAGCGCGCCTCCTACCGAGGTGTCACGCCGGCCCACACCGGGGGCGCGTTCGAGGTCGCCGCGCGCTTTGGCGAGCTGCATCTGGACGACGGCGCGATCGAGGCTGGGCTCTTCCGCGCGGGTGCCCCGGATGTCGTCCGCGCTTGGGGCGCGAGCTTGAACTACTGGGCGCACGCTGCGGTCCGCGCGCAGCTCGCGTTCGAGCAGACCCGCTTCGAGCGGCCCGGCGCCGCGTCGCGGTCCCCCGAAAACGCCCTGTACCTGCGCCTGCAGGCCGCTCCGTAGCGCGGGGCGCTCGGTCGGACGCCCGCTTTGCGGGCTCGGGTCAGACAGAAGGGGGACGCCCTTCGCGGGCGGCAGCCGTCAATGACGGCACCTTGTAGAGGGACTGAGCTGCGTCGGTGTGGACGACGGCTGGTGCCGCGTGTCCGAGACGCGCGAGCGCCTCGCTGGGTGGGAGCACCCCGCTCTCGTTGTTGGCGTGCATCACCGTGACGAGCGCCGTGTCTAGCGTGAGCGCCTCCTACTTGCCCTCCACCGGACCGGCGAGATCGAAGACGAGGTCGAGCTCGAGCCGCTCGGTGTTCGCCCCGAGCGGCGTCGCTCGCCAGCCCGCGTATTGGCCGGGATCGAGGGTGGTGGGCTCGCTCATCCGGCGCCCCGCCGGCAGAGCGCATAGGCGAAGGCCTGCGACGCACCCCAGGGCGTGGTGTGCTCTTCGTCGGCCTGGTCGACGAGTTCGAAGCCAGGGCCAAGCGCGGCCGCGATGCCGCTGGATGCGTACCGGGTCACCGGCAGCCCGCTGCAGCGCTCGGGGCCGTTTGGGCCGAAGGTGGCGATGATTGCGAATCCGCCCGGACGGACGGATCGACGCAGCGCCTCGATGTAGGCGTCCCGGCGCTCCGGTTCGGTGAGGAAGTGGAACACGGCGCGGTCATGCCAGAGGTCGACGGTGTCCTCGTCGAAGAGAGGCGTCGTGGCGTCTCCGACGACCCACTGGACCGAGCGCGCGGCATCGCCGAGGCGAGCTCGGGTGTGGGCGAGCGCCTCGGCCGAGATGTCCGCCACGGAGACGCGCTCGAAGCCTCGGGCCAGGAGGTCGTCCACGAGCGTCGACGCTCCGCCGCCGACATCGACCACATGGGCGCGAGGGTCGAGCCCGCAGCTGTCGATCCAGGCGAGGGAACGCTCGAGGCGTGGCCGGTACCAGCTGACCGCGTCCGGCGACTTGCCGCGATAGACCTCATCCCAGTGCTCGCGCGTGCTCATGCGTGCTCCCAGCTCTGCATCCAGGGCTTCGCCAGGTAGCGATCCCAGCCGTCGCACATCACCGTGCTGACCGGACCCGACAAGGGGAGGTCGCAGCCTACGGGCTCGAGACGAGCGAGCGGCGTGTCGCCGATACGGGCGAGGACGCTCTGCATCAGAACACGAGCGTGCGGTCGGCCCACTGCACCCAGTCGGTCAGCGCTTCGAGCGTGCTCCGCCGGGTGCTCGCGCTCAGCTCGTCGACGGTGATGCCGCGGGCGTCCATGCAGGTCCCGCACACGCCGATCTCGCCGCCGCCGCGGCCGGCCACCTTCAGCATCCGCTCGATGTTGTAGTAGCCGTTCGGGGTCTGCTGCCCGCGCTTGGTGCAGGCCGCCGCGTCGCCCATGAGGAACACCCGGATCTCCTCGCCGTCGCGCTTGGCGAGGGCTCCGGCCAGGCGCAGCCCGTCGTAGCTGCGCTCGGTGCCGTAGGGAGGATCGTTGAGGATGAAGAGGGTCTTGGCCACGGTCAGGCTCCTCGTGAGGTGAGCGGACGCTGGGCCAGCCACGCCTGCGTGCCGCCGCACAGCGAGCGCACGGAGGCGAAGCCGAGCTCGCGCAGGAGCGCGGCGCCCTGCTCGGAGCGGCCGCCGCCTTTGCCGCAGGCGGTGACCAGCAGCGCGTCCGTGGACAGCTCGGCGGCTCGGTCGGCCAGCACGTCGAGGGGGATGTTCAGCGCGCCGTCCACGTGCGCCTCGGCGTACTCGTCGCGAGACCGCACGTCGATGATGACCGCCCCCGGCAACCGCGCGAGCGCCTCGGGCTCGATGCAGCTCGCGCCCGCCTTCGCAGGCTCCGATGGCTCCTTGCGCCGCAGCGTCTCGCGCATGCGCACGGCGACCACCACGCCCGACGCGAAGGTCAGCGCGGCGATGGTGAGCGTGGCGGCCGAGAGCCCGAAGGCGTCGGCCACCATGCCCGCCAGGAGCGCCCCGACGGCGTAGCCCATGTCTCGCCAAAGGCGATAGACGCCGACGGACGAGGCCCGCCAGCTCGGGTGGGCGACGTCGCCGATCGCCGCGAGCAGGGTCGGGTAGACCATCGCGGTCCCGAGCCCGAGCAGCACCGCGCCGGTCGCGAACACCGCGAAGCTCGAGCCCAGCGCGATGACCACGATGCCCGCCGCCTGCGTCCACATGCCGGCGACGATCAGCCCCTTGCGGCCGACGCGATCGGACCACGCCCCGGTCACGAGCTGGGCGAGCCCCCAGACGGCCGGGTAGATGGCCGCGAGCGTGCCGATCTCGGCGAGCGACACATTCGCGGCGGCGAACACGAGCGGGAACAGCCCCCAGGCCATGCCGTCGTTGAGGTTGTTGACCATGCCCGCCTGGCTCACCGACGACAGGTCGGGGTCGGTGAAGCTGGTGCGGGCGATGACCTCGCGCTGCGAGAGGGTGTCGTGCGCCGCCGTGCCCGCGAGCTTCGACTCGTGGTCGACGTGGTGCAGCGTCTCCTTGACCGCGAAGACCGAGAGCAGCGTGCCGAGGGCCACGAAGCCGACGCCGAGGTAGAAGGGCTGGGGCCGCAGGCCGACCTCGGCCGCGATGAAGCCCGTCGCCAAGGCCGACAGCGCGACCGCGAAGTAGCCGGCGAACTCGTTGAGACCCATGGCCAGGCCGCGGTTCTTCGGGCCGGCGAGGTCGATCTTCATGATGACCGTCGTCGACCAGGTGAGCCCCTGGCTGACGCCGAGCAGCACGTTGGCCGCGAGGATCCAGGTCCATGACGGCGCCCACATCAAGAGGAACGGCACCGGCGCGGCGACGAGCCAGCCGGCGACGAGGACGTGCTTGCGCCCGAAGCGATTGGACCACCGACCGGCGAAGTAGTTGGTCAGCGCCTTGGTGACGCCGAAGACGACGATGAACGAGAGGATCGCGGTGCGTGCGGCGAGCTGGAACTCGTCCTCGGCGATGGCGGGCAGGATGCTGCGCTCCATGCCGACCACGGCGCCGACGAAGGCGTTGACGAGGACGAGCAACGAAAACTGAGCCCAGTTCTCGCGCAGACCGAGTTGGATGGCGGGCCTGCTCATGTGAGGCCTCCTGCGGCATCGAGCGTGTGGACGGACACATCGCTGCGGCGCGCGTCGAAGCCGAGCTCGCGCAGCCGCCGGACGGCCTCGGCCGACAGCGTGCAGAACGGACCCCGGCAGTAGGCGACGATGGTTCGGTCCCGCGGGAGCTCGCCGAGCCGCGACTCCAGCAGCGGCAGCGGCACCGAGAGCGCGCCGGGCAGGTGCCCTTCGGCGAACTCTCGTTCGGGGCGCACGTCGAGCAGCGTCACGTCGCGGGCGTGCAGGCGCTCGAGCAGCGTGTCCCGGTCGAGCGGCTCGAGGCCAGCGGGGTCATCGAAGAACTCCCGGGTCAGCTTCTCGAGCCCTGCGATGTGCTGGGCCGCGACGTCCTGGAGGTGCACGAGCAGCTCGGCGACGTCGCTGCCGGCGAGCGAGTAGACGACGTGGAGGCCGTCGCGCTCGGTGGAGACGAGCTGGGCGCGCTTGAGCGCCTGCAGGTGGTGCGAGGTGTTCGCCACCGACTGATCGATCTCGCCGGCGAGCACCTCCACCGTCCGCGGCGCCTGGGCGAGCAGCTCCAAAATCTCGAGCCGCGCCGGGCTCGACAGCGCCTTTCCGACCTCGGCGAGGTGGGCGTAGGCGGCGTTCTTGAAGGTTCGGGACCTGGACTTCGACACGTTGACCTCGGCGACACGAAGTGCTCAAGTGATTACTTGAATACGGCCCATGACGGAGCAAGTCAAGGCGCGGACGCGACTCCGCAACGCCAGCGTGGGAGCGCGAGGGCCGACGAGAGCACCACGGCCGCTCGTCGCCGACGCTGCGTCGCGCGAAAGCACCGAAAAATCGGGCATGAAACGACGAGAGTCCCCGGGGTGACCGCCGAGGCTCTCTGTAGACCGCCCACCGTCGATGACTCGCGGTGGGGTAAGACGGCTCAAATGGGGCCTGGCTTGCCCGACGCATGAGTGCCCCGCGGGACTACAGCTGGCGCCGTGAACCCTTGGAACCGCGAACTTCGCCGGCCGTCCGAGGGCCTGCGTCGACCCGTGGGGCGTGTCCGTCGTCATCGAAGCGGGCGGCTGCGACGAAACCGCCGAGGTCACCCGCGCAGCGCCGCGACCCACTCGCGGATCGTCGCGCAGGCTTCGTCGAGCGGGATGCGTGGGCCCCAGAACACCGGCGCGATCTTCGCCTAGGCCCGTGCGACGCTAGCGCGCTTGTCCGGGTCGTCGAGCACCAGCGACGGGTCGTCGGCGCTCGGCAGGGCGGCGATGCCCTTGTCTGCGAACATGTCCTCGGCCAGGGCGAGGGTGGAGGTCTCGGTCGGGGGGAGCCGGTCGAGCGCCTGGATGATCCGGGCGGCGTCCTCGTAGTGACACACGAAGGCGTCCGCCTCGACCACGGCTCGGGTCGCTGGCCCGAGCCCGACATTCGGACCAGAAATGCAGGAAGGCCCACCCCCTGGTGGGGGCGGCCTTCCTGGTCTCTGGCTCCGGCGGTTGGACTCGAACCGACACCTGCCTCGCGTGCGCTCGGTCGGACGCCCGCTTCGCGGGCTCGGGTCGCTGGCCCGAGCCCGACATCCGGGCCAGAAATGCAAGAAGGCCACCCCCTGGCGGGGGCGGCCTTCTTGGTTTCTGGCTCAAATAGGGCCTACCTTGCCGGACGCATGAGTGCCCCGTTGGTTTACAGGGCGGCCGCGTAAGTCGCTGGAATCACGCGACTCCATCTCGCCCGTCCGCGACGCCCGCCGGCGTGTGGCTCGTGCCCATCGCCGTCACTCCGGGAGGCTACGGCGAACCGCAGGGCCTGAACCCTCATGATGAACCACTTGCAAAAGGTTACGCGTCGCGTTACTTTTTGCGCGAGGTTCAGCGATGGCGAGTCCCGGCACCCTACATGAGTGGATCGAGGCGCTCCCCGAGGAGGGGAGGTACGTCTTCGCGCGTCCGGACGTCGACGCGGTGACCGATGCCTCCGCCGCGGCCATCAAGATGACGCTCTACCGGCTGAAGCAGAGCGGCGCCATCGTCACGCCGAGGCGAGACTTCTTCGTCGTGGTGCCGCGGGAGTACCGCGCGGCCGGCTGCCCGCCGGCGACCTGGTTCATCGACGACCTCATGCGTCACATGGGCCGGCGCTACTACGTCGGGCTGCTGACCGCGGCTGCGCTCCACGGGGCGGGGCATCAGCAGCCCATGGCCTTCCAGGTGATGGTGGACTCGGCCGAGCGCGACATCGAGGTGGGGCGCGTCCGCATCGACTTCCACATGAGCAGCGTCTTCGATGGCGCGGCAACGCAGCCCATGCAGACCGAGACCGGCACGATGCAGGTCGCGACGCCCGAGACGACCGCCTTCGATCTCGTGCGCTTCCCAGCCGCGGCGGGGTACTGGAGCAACATCGCGACGGTCCTCGCCGAACTCGCGGAGAAGCTCGACCCCGAGGCGCTCGCCGCCGGCGCCGCGCGCATGGCGAGGACGGACGTGCAGCGCCTCGGCTGGCTCCTCGACTTCGTGGAGCAGCCGGACCTCGCGGGCGCCCTCGCCGCCACGGTTGAGGGTAAGCGCCTGCTGCCGACCCCGCTCACGGGGGCCCGCGAGTCGGCCGACGCCCCCCTCGACCCCCGCTGGCACGTGCTGGTCAACGACGACGTGGAGCCCGACCTGTGATCCCGAGAGCGAGCATCACCGCGTGGCGCAAGGCCGCGCCCTGGCCCGACAACACCCAGGTCGAGCAGGACCTCGTGCTCTCCCGCGCGCTCGTCGAGCTCTTCCGCCGCCCAGCGTTCGCAGAGGGCGCCGTGTTCCGCGGCGGCACCGCGCTGCACAAGCTCTTCTTCGAACCGCCCGGTCGCTACTCCGAAGACATCGATCTGGTGCAGCGCACGGCGGGGCCGATCGGCCCGCTCGTCGGCGAGATCCGCGCCGCGCTCGACCCCTGGCTCGGCACGCCCAAATGGAAGGCCGGTCAGGGCCGCTTCACCCTCTACTACCGCTTCGACACGACCTTCACGCCCGTCGTGCAGATGCGCGTGAAGATCGAGATCAACACACGCGAGCACTTCGCCGTCCACGGCTACGCCACGGAGCGGGTGGAGGTCGCGAACCCCTGGTTCTCGGGGCACGCCGACGTGGCGACCTTCAGCCTGCCCGAGCTCCTCGGGACCAAGCTGCGCGCGCTCTACCAGCGCAAGAAGGGGCGCGATCTCTTCGACCTCGACCTCGCGCTGGACCACCCCGCGTTCGACGGCGACCGTCTGCTCGCGGCCTTCGAACAGTACATGGCGTTCGGCGGCACGCCGGTGACCCGCGCGCAGTTCGAGGCGAACATGGCGGCGAAGCTCACCGACCCGGCGTTCCTCACCGACGTGCCCCCGCTCTTGAGGACGGGCCTCGAGCATGACGCCGCCGCGGCATGGGCGCGCGTCCACGCGGCGCTCGTCAGCCGTCTCCCCGGCGATCCGTGGAAGGGGGACGGCGATGCGCGCTGACGTGCGAGCCGGCCGCCTTCGCCGGCGTCCCTTCATCATCCGCTGACGCGCGAGGTCGACGATGTTCACCTCGCGTGGTCAACCCGTTCTCCGTTGCGCCATCTACACCCGCCAGTCGGTCGCGCGCGGCGAGCAGGACCTGACCTCGTGCGACGTGCAGCGCGAGCGCTGCGAGGACTACGTGCGGGCCATGCAGTACGAGGGCTGGGTCGCCCTCGACGAGCGCTTCGACGACCTCGGTGTGAGCGGCGGCAGCCTCGAGCGGCCCGCGCTGCGGCGCCTGCTCTCGTGGTGTGCGCAGGGTCGGGTCGACGTCGTGGTGGTCACGAGCCTCGACCGGCTCGCCCGCAAGATGTCCGACTGGGTGCGGCTCAACGACTGGCTGAAGCAGGCCAGCGTCGAGCTGGTGATCTTGCAGGGCGCCGGCGGGGCACGTGGGCCGCTCGCCGAACTCGTGAACAACGTGGTAGCGAGCCTGGCCGAGTTCGAGCGCGACATCATCCGCGAGCGGCTGCGCGAGGCGAAAGGGCGGGCTCGCGCTCGCGGGCGTCGTGCCGCCGGACGCGTGCCGCTCGGCTACCGGGCGGACCCGAACACGCGGCAGCTCGTCGTCGACGAGGACGAGGCTGCGCTGGTGCGGGCGTTCTTCGAGCGCTGCGCCGCCGGCGAGTCGGGCGCGGCGATCGCCGCTTGGGCGAACGCGGCGGGCCACCGAACCAAGGTCCATGGAGGCAAGGGCGGCGCGAAGTGGACGGGGCGCTCGGTGCTGCAGGTGGTCCGCAACCCGATCTACGTCGGCCGTCGCGCTCACGGAGAGGGCACGGTCGAGGGCGTGCACGAGGCGATCGTCGACGAGGACCTCGCCCGGCGCGCCTTCGCGGCGCTCGACGCCCGGCGCACGCGCGAGCCGTCGCCTCGGTCGAAGACGCCGCAGTGGGACCAGGACCCGTGGATGCTGCGCGCGCTGCTGCGCTGCACCGGCTGCGGGCGCGTGATGACGACGACGGCCTCGGCGGCGGTCACGATGGAGAACGCCGACGAGGTCCCGCGCTACTACCGCTGCCGAGGGGACGCCGCGCGCCCGGCTTGCACACCGCCGGTGCAGGTCGCCGCGCGCCACGTCGAGGCGCGGGTGCTGACCGTGCTTCGCGAGGCGCACATCTCCTGGTTCCGCGACGACCGCTCGCGCGGCTTCCTCGAGGCCCTCGCGCCCGCGTGGGACACGTGGCAGCGCGACGACGTGGGCGCCCGCAACGCGATGGTGCGCGGGCTCGTGTGGAGCGCCGAGTGGGATCGCGAGCTCGGGCTGACGAAGCTCGTGCTCGACGACATCACCGTCGACGCCTTCATTGACGAGGACCCGGTGCTCGTCGAGACGCTCCCGGCCCGCGCCGAGTAGGACGTCAGACGCTCAATGCACCGACGACGCGTCGGCACGAGAACCACGGTGCGCGTCTCCTGACGTCTCATCGCCGCTGCGTGCTCTCGACGCCGCCGAAAGGGGGAGGTGGATGCTATTCGCGCTCCGGGAGCTTGTGGCGAGTCGGCCGACGGAGACGCGCCCGCGCGCGCCGAAAAGCGCTGTCGGGATGTCCCACTCGCCGCTGTAAACCGGGTGCTCTTTGGTGTTAAGCGCCCGGACGCGTCTCCAGGTGTCTGCGGGCCCGTCGAGAGCCCGTTTCGATCCCTCGGCGGCGTCTCGCGAGGTGGCCGTGGCTCTGGTGCTCGTCCACGGCTCGCTCCGCCGTCGTCGCGGTACCTCGCGCAAGCCCGCGTCAACAGGCCAAAAACGGCGAGAGCCCCGACGGCGTGACCGTCGAGGCTCTCTGTAAACCGCCCACCGTCGATGACTCGCGGTGGGGTAAAATGGCTCCGGCTGTTGGACTCGAACCAACGACCTAGCGGTTAACAGCCGCTTGCTCTACCGACTGAGCTAAGCCGGAATATAGGGGGGAGCGCCCGTCGTGGTGGGGCCGCCCGCTGTCGTGAGGGGCTATGTAGGGCCGGTCGGGGAGGGTGTCAAGCGGGAAGTTGTTGAGGGCTGGGAGGGGGATCGGCGATGGAGCTTGCGAAAGGGCGGGGAGGGTGGTTGGGTGGGGGCGAAGGGAGACGCCGTGAGTGAGACGCCGCTAAAGGTGCTGCCCCTGGGGGGCCTGGGTGAGATCGGCATGAACTGCATGCTGGTCGGACGCCGGGGGCGGTGGGTCATGGTCGACTGCGGGGTGCAGTTCCCCGACGTGTGGGAGCTGGGGGCCGAGCGGAAGCTGCCCGACCTGGGGCTCATCGAGAGCCTGGCCGACCAGATCGAGGCGGTGGTGATTACGCACGGCCACGAGGACCACATCGGGGCGCTGCCGTGGGTGCTGCCGCGCCTGAACGAGGGCACGCCGCTGTGGGCCAGCTCGTTCACCGAGCAGCTGATTCGGCGGCGGCTGACCGAGCACGGGCAGTGGTTCGAGGGGCGGGTGCAGCGCTTCGTCGTGGGCGAGCGGTTCCAGGCGGGGCCGTTCGAAATCGAGGGGCTGCGGGTGACGCACTCGCTGCCGGACTGCGCGTCGCTGGTGATGCGCAGCGAGGACGGGACGGTCCTGCACACGGGCGACTGGAAGATCGACGAGACCCCGATGGACGGGGAGCACTTCGACCGCGCCGGGTTCGAGCGGGTGGGGCGCGAGGGCGTCACGCTGATGCTCAGCGACTCGACGAACATCCGGACGCCCGGGCGGACGCGCAGCGAGCGCGAGGTGGGGACGGCGCTGCGGCGCGAGATCGAGGCCTGGGAGGGCCGGGTCATCGTGACGATGTTCGCGTCGAACCTGCATCGGCTGCGGGCGCTGGTCGAGGCGGCCGAGGCGACGGGGCGGAAGGTCGCGTTCGCCGGGCGGTCGCTGTGGTCGTATCTCGAGGCGGCGTGGCGGGACGGGCGGGCGCCCATCGAGCCGTCGCGGGTCGTCGACATGGAGTACATCGAGTCGATGGACCCGCGCGAGGCGCTGGTGGTGACGACCGGGTCGCAGGGCGAGCGGAACGCCTCGCTCGGGCGTGCGGCCGAGGGCGAGCACCCCAAGCTGGTGGTCGGCAAGGGGGATCTGGTCCTGCACTCGGCGCGGGTCATCCCGGGCAACGAGGCGCGCGCCTATCAGATGTTCAACCAGCTGGGGACGCGCGGGGCCAAGGTCATCCACGGGTCGCGGACGGACATCCACACCTCGGGGCACGCGCAGCAGGACGAGCTGCGCGAGCTGCTCAACCTGGTGAAGCCGCAGCACTTCGTGCCGGTGCACGGCGAATACACCTTCTTGCAGGGGCACGCCGAGCTGGCGCGGCTGGCGGGTCGGCGGGCCACCGTGCTGCAGAACGGCGAGACGCTGGCCGTGACGCGTCCGGCCGGCGGTGAGGGCGCGGCCGGCGAGTCGGCCGAGGCCGAGCGCGTCGGGATGGACACCCTCGAGGTCATCTACAACGACGGGCCGGCGACGGGCGACCGCGCGGAGATGAAGCTGTCCGAGCGGCTGCGGGTCGCGTGGAACGGCGTCGTGGTCGTGGACCTCACGCTCGAGCGCGAGCCCGGCGGGCTGACCCGCGGCAAGGTGGCGGTCGAGACGCGCGCGATGTGGACCGACGACGGGCGCATCGAGGGCGAGATGGTCATCGCGGCCGAGCGGGCCGTGCACGGGTGTCCGGCGAGGACGCCGTTTGCCGAGATCCAGGAGGTCGTCCGCGCGGTCATCCGCCGCATCGCGAAGAAGCGGTTGGACAAGCGCCCGGACGTCATCATCGTGGCCCACGAGGGCCGGGTGGAGAAGACCGTTTGAGCGCGCCGATGCCATTGGGTGTTCCGCTGTCGCCCGTCCCCGAGGGCTTCCCCGGGCGGGTCGACTTCATCAAGTCCGCGCAGCGCCTGCAGGAGGCGCCGCACGTGCCGCTGCCCGAGATCTGCTTCTGCGGGCGCTCCAACGTCGGCAAGAGCTCGCTCATCAACGGCCTGTGCAACCGCAAGCAGCTGGCGCGCGTGTCCGGCACGCCGGGGCGGACGCGCCTCATCAACTTCTTCAACGTGCAGGACGAGGTCGTCCTGGCCGATCTGCCGGGCTACGGCTACGCCAAGGTCCCGGCGGCCATGCAGGCCGACTGGGGCAAGCACATCCAGGCCTACCTGGCGTCGCGCCCGCAGCTGGTCCTGGCCCTGATGCTGGTCGACATCCGGCGCGACCCCGAGGAGGAGGAGCAGCAGCTGTATTCCTGGTTCGCCCAGGGTGGCCGCCAGTGCTTGATAGTGGCTACGAAGGCCGATAAGGTGGCGGTCAGTCGCCGCAAGCAACGTTTGACGGCGATCGCGAGCGCGCTCGAGGTCCCCAGGCGGGACGTCGTCGCCTTCTCGGCGCTGACCAAAGAGGGGAAGGACCTCCTCTGGGGCGCCATCCTGGCCCAGGCCAAGCGAGCCCAAGTGAGCTCCTCAGCGAGTTCCGAAGCGAGCCCCGAGGCGAGCGAATGAGGATCCCGGCGGTCCCAGGCGCGCCCTCCGGGTCGCGACACCGCTTGTTCGTTGCAGCGCCTGCCAGACCGAACCTCGACACCGCGGGTCGCCCCTCGGCCGAGCCCTCGCGCGCCCAATCGCGCGCCGGCTCGCGTCTGCAGGCGGCCCGGCCACCCAGAGCATGCTGAGCCCCGACGAAGTCACCATCGAGCCGATGCGTCCCGAGGACATCGAGGACATCCTGAGCATCGAGCAGGCCTCCTTCGACGACCCGTGGACCGAGGACACCTTCCGCTCCGAGCTGCGCCACTGCTGGTCGCAGTGCCGCGTCCTGCGGCGGCGCGAGGACGGGCGCGTGGTCGGCTACCTGGTGTTCTGGACCGTCGTCGACGAGGTCCACCTGCTGAACCTGGCGGTCAAGCCGGGCGAGCGGCACCACCAGAAGGGCCGCATGCTGCTCGACTACCTGGTCGCGTACGCCTGCGAGCACCACGCGCGCTTCATCACGCTCGAGGTGCGGCGCTCCAACGAGGCCGCCATCTCGCTGTACGAGCGCGGCGGCTTCCGGCAGGTGGGCGTGCGGCCGAGCTACTACCAGAGCAACGGCGAGGACGCGGTCGTGATGCTGTACGACTGCGGGTCCAACAGCAACGTCGCCGCCCTGCCCGCCGCCTCGGAAGGGTAGCGGGCGCGTGAGGGCGACCCTCCCCGGCAGCGGCCTGTACGCCATCCTGGACGACCGGCACGTGCCGCTCGGCGCGTTCCCGGGCGCGGCGCGCGTGCTGGCGGCCGCCGGCTGTCCGCTGGTGCAGCTGCGCATGAAGGGCGCCGACGACCGGGCGCGCCTGGACGCGCAGCGGGCGGTCGCGGCGGCGCTCATCGGCACGCAGGCCGTGCTGGTGGTCAACGACCGGCCGGACCTGGCGGCGATCCTGCACGCCGAGACGGCCGGCGGCGTGCGCGTCGGCCTGCACCTGGGGCAGGACGACCTGCCGCCCGAGGTGGCGCGGCGCGTGGTCGGGCCGCAGGTGCTCATCGGGCTGTCGACCCACGACGAGGCGCAGGCCCGGGCGGCGGCGAGCGCGCCGGTGGACTACGTCGGGTTCGGGCCCGTGTTCGCGACGCGCAGCAAGGAGCGCCCGGACCCGGTGGTCGGCCTGGACGGGCTGGCGCGGGCGGTCGGGGCGTCGGCGCACCCGGTGGTGGCCATCGGTGGGCTGGACGGGCCGCGGGCGGTCCAGGCGAGGGGAGCGGGTGCGTGGACGGTGGCGATGATCGCGGCGCTGTACGAGGGGCTGGACCTCGGGACGACGGCGGGGCTCGAGGCGCTGCGGGCGCGGGCGGCCGGGCTGCAGGAGCGGCTCGCGTGAGCGCGGCCGAGCGGGACAAGGTCTGGACGGTGCTCGAGACGCTGACCTGGACGGCCGAGTTCTTCGGGCGGCAGGGGGCGCTGTCGCCGCGGCTGGACGCCGAGCTGCTGCTGGCCGAGACGCTGGGGCTCAAGCGGATTCAGCTGTACGTGCAGTACGACCGGCCGCTGACCGAGGACGAGCGGGCGCGCTACCGCGAGCTGGTCAAGCGGCGCGGGCGGGGCGAGCCGGTGCAGTACATCCTGGGGCGGCAGGAGTTCTGGTCGCAGAGCTTCGAGGTGGGGCCGGGCATCCTGGTGCCGCGGCCCGACACCGAGGTGCTGGTCGAGGAGGCCCTGGCCGAGGCCAAGCGGATCGCCGAGGCGACCGGTCGAGCGGCGCTGCGGATCGCGGACGTCGGGACCGGCTCGGGCGCCATCGCGGCGGCGGTGGCCAGCGAGCTGCCCGAGGCGCGGGTCTGGGCCGGGGACATCGCGCGCGAGCCGCTGGAGGTGGCGCCGCGGAACCTGGCGGCGGCCGGGGTGGGCGACCGGGTGGCGGTCGTGCACGCGGATGGGCTGGGGCCGCTGTGGGAGGCGGCAGGGCGCGAGCCGTTCGATCTGGTGCTGTCGAACCCGCCGTACATCCGCGCGGGCGAGTACGCCGGGCTGATGCGCGAGGTGCGGGACTTCGAGCCGCGCGGGGCGTTGGTGGCGGGGGCGGACGGGCTGGAGGTGATCCGGCCGCTGGTCGCGGAGGCGGCGCGCGAGGGGGGCCTGGCGCCTGGCGGGGCGCTGGCCGTGGAGATCGGCGACCGGCCGCAGGCCGAGGAGGTCGCGGAGCTGATGCGGGGGGCCGGGTTCGAGGCGGTGCGTGTCCGGGACGACTACGCCGGGATGGCGCGCGTGGTGGTGGGGCGGCGGCCCGCCTGAGCGCGCCGCGGGTTACGAACGGGGCTGCGGACAATTTCGCGGGGCTCTGTTAAGGTGCGGGCCGTGACGTCGCTGCGGGCGACGCGAGGGGAGCGCACAGGCAGGCCATGGCGAAGCTCATCGTTCAGCTCGAGACGGGGCGGCGGCGCGAACACGAGCTCGGCGCCACGAACACCGTGGGGCGCCACCCGATGCAGACCGTGCAGGTGCTCGATCCGCAGGTCAGCAAAGAGCACCTGGTGCTCGAGCGGCTGCTGGGCGGGCGCTGGATGCTGCGGGACCTGGGCAGCCTGAATGGCACCTTCGTCAACGACGAGCTGGTCAGCGGGTCGGTGCGCATCCGCAACCGCGACCGCATCGTCATCGGCTCGACGCAGATGGTGTTCCTGGACCCGACGGCGGCGGCGACGGGCGACCACAAGGTCACCATCGGCGACAACCTCGAGTCCAGCATCTACGAGACGGCGGCCGAGCCGGACGCGAGCGAGTTCCTGCCGGTCGAGCGCATCGACGACGCCGAGGTGCTCAAGCGCGACTACGAGCGGCTGCGGCTGGCGGCGCGGCTCAACCAGGAGATCGCGCTCGAGGTGCGGCAGGACCGACTGCTGCCGCGCATCCTCCAGAACCTGATGAGCGTGCTCAAGGCCGACCGCGGCGTCATCCTGCTGGCCGAGCAGCCCGGGGCGCCGCTGGAGCCGCGGGCGGTGCGCGTGCGCGGGGACATCCCGACGGACGAGGCGATCTCGCTGTCGAAGACCATCCTGAACAAGGTGCTCAAGGAGCGGACCGCGCTCATCACCAACGACGCGCAGAAGGACGACCGCTTCTCGAGCGCGCACAGCGTCATCCTGGCGGGGATCCGGTCGACCATGTGCGCGCCGCTGATTACGCGCGACAAGCAGGTCATCGGCGTCATCCACCTGGACAGCCTGTACAAGCCGAACGCGTTCACCGAGCGGGATCTCAGCGTGCTGCAGGGCGTGGCGCAGGCCGCGGCGATCGCCATCGAGAACAGCCGCCTGGTCGAGCGCATCGAGAAGGAGGCCGTCACGCGCCAGAAGTTCGAGAAGATGCTGTCGCCCAACCTGGTCGAGCGCGTCATCTCGGGGCAGCTGAAGATCGAGAAGGGCGGCGAGCTGAGGAACGTGACCGTGATGTTCACGGACATCCGCGGGTTCACGGAGCTGAGCGAGCATGCGCCGCCGCAGCACGTGGTCAAGCTGCTCAACGAGTACTTCGAGCTGGTGGTCGACATCGTGTTCGACTTCGACGGGACGCTCGACAAGTACATCGGCGACAGCGTGATGGCGGTGTGGGGCGCGCCGGTGGGCGACCCGGACGGGCCCGAGAAGGCGGCGCGGGCGGCGATCGAGATCCAGAAGGCGATGGCGCAGTTCAACGAGCTGCGGCGATTGGACGGGATGGCCGAGCTGCACACGGGCATCGGCATCGACACCGGCGAGATCGTGGCGGGCTACATGGGCTCGTCGAAGACGATGAGCTACACGGTGGTCGGCGCCAGCGTGAACCGGGCCAGCCGCCTGTGCTCGGCGGCGGGCGAGGGCGAGATCCTGCTGAGCGACCACACCTACAAGCTGCTGGGTGGGGCGGTCGAGGCGGACCCGCGGGCGCCGCTGCGGCTCAAGGGGATCAGCGGCGAGACGCCGAACTGGTCGGTGCGCGACTGCTGGACGCGGCGGGTCCCGGTCAAGATCGCGTAGGGACCCGGGCCGGCTGGAAGAGGGTGTCCTATTGATGCCGGCGGAGGCGCCGTGGAGTGCTGTGGCTTGCCGGAGCCTCGGCCCCGGCGGCTTGCCGCCGGGATCTGGCCGCCAACCCGGCGCAGCAAGCTGCGCCGGATGGGGGCTCCACCAAGGTGGAGCACTCCGGTTGGCCTCTTGCGACACCCTCTGGAAGCCGGCAGTCCCAGCAGGGCGGCGCTAGCATGGGCACTGAACCGGGCTGGGAGCCGGCGATCCCTGGGGGCCCTAGAAGTAGTAGAGGGCCTGGACGGCGGCCTGGGGGAACATGATGACGCGGTCGGGGTGGTCCTGGTTGACCGAGGTCAGAAAGGCCACGCCGGCGAAGACGTCGAAGTGGTTGGAGGCGGCCCAGCTGAGGCCGAGGTCGACGTGGAGGTGCTGACCGAGCTCGTAGAGGGCGCGGAAGGAGCCGAGCTCGGGGCCGAGGCGCTCGTCGCGGCCGAAGGGCGTCATCATGCCGACGCCGAGGACCGGGGTGATGGCGCGGCGGAAGCCGAGGAAGCGGACCCGCGTGTCGAGGGTGCGGAAGACCAGGCCGACGCTGACCTCGAAGGAGACGTGCTCGTCGCGGAGCCAGCCGAGGGTGAGGGCGGTGACCCCGTCGAAGCCGAGGCCGAGGCCGACGCCGAGCTTGCGGCCGGCGCGGGGGCCGGGGTCGGGGGGCGGCACGACGGGGTCGGCGGCGCGGTGGAGGCTCGGGTCGGTCATGGCGCCGGGCGCCGCCGGGGGCTCGGGCGGCGTGGGCGGGTCGGGCGGGCGGTGCTCGGGGGGCTTGTCGGCGGGCGGCGGCGTGTCGGGCAGGCGCGGCGGCGGCGGGGTGGGGGAGACGCCCGTCTGCATGCGCTGAACGAAGGCGGCGTCGTCGAGCAGGGTCGGATCGAGCTGGGCGGCCTTCTGCCAGCACTCGCGGGCCTCGGCGGCCGAGCCGATGGTGGAGAGCTTGTCGCCCAGCCCCAGGTAGGCCTGGGCGCAGACCTTGCGCGTGTCGAGCTCGAGCGGCCGCTGGGCCTGCTGGGCCTCGTGCTCGGCCAGCTCGCACTGCACGACGGCGCTGCCGTGGCGGCCGGCCTCGAGGGCCTGTTGGGCGAGGGCGCGTTGCTGGGCCTCGTCGGCGTGGGCGCGCGGGGCGGCGCCGAGGACGAGGGCGGCCATCGCGAGGGCCAGCGCGTGGGGGTGGGGTCGTACGGTCATCAGAGCCTCTCGAGCTGATCCAGGCTCGGGTCGAGCGGCATGTCGAGCTGTCGGGCGAGATCGGGCTCGAAACAGCGGCGGCATCGCGGCTCGTAGATCTCGGCGGCGCCCACCAGGACGCGGTTGCCGCTGGCGACGAGGCGCTGCGAGCGGTTGGCCGGGGCGCCGCAGCGGACGCAGACGGCGAGGGTCTTGGTGACGTACTCGGCGATGGCCATCAGCTGGGGCATCGGATCGAAGGGCCGGCCGCGGTAGTCCTGATCGAGCCCGGCGACGAGGACGCGCTTGCCGAGGTTGGCGAGGCGGTCGACCACGTCGACGATGCCCGGATCGAAGAACTGGACCTCGTCGATGCCGACGACCTCGGTGCGGTCGTGGACGGCCTTGACGATCTCCTCGGACGAGGCGACCAGGGTGGCCGGGATGCGGAGATCGGAGTGGCTGGTGACGTCCGCGTCACCCGAGCGGGTGTCGACCGCCGGCTTGAAGACCTGCACGCGCTGGCGGGCGAGGCGCGCGCGGCGCAGGCGGCGGATGAGCTCCTCGGATTTCCCGGAGAACATGCTCCCGCAGATGACCTCGATCTGACCCATCGGGTGGCGGCTGTACATGCGCGCGACCTTAGCAGAGCGGATGGCGCGGGTCAGCCCCCGTGGACGGTCGGGCCCGGACGCACATCGGACACGCACACGCGTGCTTGGTAGGCGCCGCGAAGCGGTGTTAGGGTGCGCGCCGCTCGCGACCCGAAGGGGAAAGAAGAGGCGATCCGGATGAGCACCGAGCACTACCCCCACGCCGAAGTCGAGCCGCGCTGGCAGCAGCACTGGCTGGACCACGAGACCTTCCGCGCGCTGGACCCGGACGAGGCCGGCGACAAGCCGAAGTTCTACGTGCTGGACATGTTCCCGTACCCGTCCGGGTCCGGGCTGCACGTCGGGCACCCCGAGGGGTACACCGCGACCGACATCCTGTCGCGCTACCGCTGGATGAACGGCTGGAACGTGCTGCACCCGATGGGGTGGGACGCCTTCGGGCTGCCGGCCGAGCAGTACGCCATCCAGACCGGGACGCACCCGGCGGTGACCACCGCCGCGAACATCGACAACTTCCGGCGGCAGATCCGGAGGCTGGGGCTGGCCTACGACTGGCGGCGCGAGGTCGACACGACCGACCCCGACTACTTCAAGTGGACGCAGTGGATCTTCCTGCAGCTCTACGACAAGGGGCTGGCGTACCAGGCCGAGGTCCCGGTCAACTGGTGTCCGGCGCTGGGGACGGTGCTGGCCAACGAGGAGGTCGTCGACGGCAAGAGCGAGCGCGGCGGCCACCCGGTCATCCGCAAGCCCATGCGGCAGTGGATGCTGCGCATCACCGAGTACGCCGACCGGCTGCTCGAGGACCTCGAGCAGGTCGACTGGCCCGAGAGCATCAAGGCGATGCAGCGGCACTGGATCGGCCGCTCGGTGGGCGCCGAGGTCGACTTCGCGGTCAGCGGCTTCGACGCGAAGGTCCGGGTGTACACGACGCGCCCGGACACGCTGTTCGGGGCGACCTACATGGTGCTGGCGCCCGAGCATCCGCTGGTCGCGACCATCACGACCGAGGCGCAGCGCCCGGTGATCGAGGCCTACGTCCAGGCAGCCTCGACCAAGAGCGACTTCGAGCGCACGGAGCTGGTCAAGGACAAGACCGGCGCCTTCACCGGCGCCTACGCCATCAACCCGGTCAACGGGTCGTCCATCCCCATCTGGATCGCCGACTACGTCCTGGGCGGCTACGGGACGGGCGCCATCATGGCGGTCCCGGCGCACGACCAGCGCGACTGGGAGTTCGCCCGGAAGTTCGACCTGCCCATCGTGCCGGTGGTCGGGCTGCCCGACGGCGGCGCGCCGGACGTGAGCGAGGCGGCCTACACCGAAGAGGGGCTCGCCATCAACTCGGGCGACTTCACGGGGCTGCCGACCGCCGAGTTCAAGGTCCGCATCACCGGGTGGCTCGAGGAGCAGGGGCTGGGCAAGCAGACGGTGAACTACCGCCTGCGCGACTGGCTGTTCTCGCGCCAGCGCTACTGGGGCGAGCCGTTCCCCATCATCTTCGTGGACGGCGAGCCCAAGCCGCTGCCCGAGTCCGCGCTGCCCCTGACCCTGCCCGAGACGGACCGGTTCGCGCCGACCGGGTCGGGCGAGCCGCCGCTGGCGGCCATCGAGAGCTGGGTCCAGACGACCGATCCCGACACGGGCGCGCCGGCGCGTCGCGAGACCAACACGATGCCGCAGTGGGCGGGGTCGTGCTGGTACTACCTGCGCTACCTCGACCCGAAGAACCCGGGCAAGCTGGTCGACGCGGACAAAGAGCGCTACTGGATGCCCGTCGACCTGTACGTCGGCGGCGCCGAGCACGCGGTCCTGCACCTGCTGTACGCGCGCTTTTGGCACAAGGTGCTGTACGACATCGGCGTGGTTTCGACCCCCGAGCCGTTCATGCGGCTGGTCAACCAGGGCATGATCCTGGGCGAAGACCACCAGAAGATGTCGAAGTCGCGCGGCAACGTCATCAACCCCGACGACATCGTGCGCGAGTACGGGGCGGACGCGCTGCGGCTGTACGAGATGTTCATGGGCCCGCTCGAGGCGGTCAAACCCTGGAACACCAAGGACATCGTCGGCATCGCGCGCTTTTTGGACCGCGTGTGGAAGATCGGCCTCAAGGCCGTCGTGGACGGCGAGGGCGACGACGCGACGCGGCGGGCGACGCACAAGATGATCGCCAAGGTGACGCAGGACATCGAGGCGATGCGGTTCAACACCGCCATCAGCGCGCTGATGATCCGGTCGAACGAGCTGATGAAGCTGGACGAGGTGCCGCGGGGGGCGCTCGAGGCCTTCGTCAAGTGCTTGAACCCGTTCGCGCCGCACATCGCCGAGGAGATCTGGGCGAAGCTGGGCGGGCCGCCGTCGCTGACGCACGCGGCGTGGCCGACCTTCGACCCGGCCCTGACGGTCGACGACGAGGTCGAGATCGTCGTGCAGGTGCAGGGCAAGATCCGCGCCCGCATGACGGTGCCGAAGGGGACGCCGAAGGACGAGCTAGAGGCGCGCGCGCGGGGGCACGAGCGCATCGCCGAGCTCACGGAGGGCAAGGCGATCAAGAAGGTGATCGTCGTGCCGGACAAGTTGGTCAACATCGTGGTGGAGCGGTGACCGCTCAGATTGAGCCACCAAGGGAGGAGTCCGCGAAGTCGCTACAACGCGGGTCCAGGGGCGCAGCCCCTGTGGAGGCGATGCCTGCGCATCGCCGAGCATCGACAACGACGTTCAGCGACGTCGCGGGCCCGACCGACTGGCTCAAGCTGGGCGGCCACCGCTCGTGAGGTAAGGGTTTAGATGCGCTTCGAGAAGGACAGCAAGGTCACGCACCCGGCGCGGGTCGTCGTCGAGACGATGATGGACCGGATGGACGAGATCCTCCCGCACCTCGGGGCGGTCGAGAGCATCCAGACCATCAGCCGCGAGACGTTGGCGGACGGGCGCGAGCACATCGTGCGCCGCTGGCAGGGCACGGCCGACAGCGCCCCGGCGGCCGTGCGGCCGTTCCTGTCGCGCGAGGCCCTGGCGTGGACGGACGACGCCGTCTGGTCGCCGGGCGAGTTCAAGGTCGATTGGACGCTGTCGACCAAGTTGAGCAAGCTCTACACCTGCGGCGGGACGAACTACTTCCTGCCGCACCCCGACGACCCCGACAACGCGACGCTGATTCGCATCACGGGCGATCTCGTGGTGCAGCCGGACAAGCTGCCGGGCGTGCCGACGCTCATCGGGCGGAAGCTGGCGCCGCAGGTCGAGAAGTTCGTCGTCAACCTCATCTCGCCGAACCTGACCGAGACGGCGCGCGGGATACAGGCGTACCTGGATGAGCGACGCAAGGCAGGCTGAGCGCGGCCGGTCGGCCGTCGACCGCGCGGGCAGCGTGCGCGTGACGGCGGCGCGGCTGGGGGCGGCGCTGGGGGCCTGCGGGGCGCCCGCGGTGGCGCACGGGGCCGTCTGGGCCGGCATCGGCGACGCGCGGGCCTGGGTCGGGCTGGTGGCGATGGCGGTCGGGGCGCTGCTGGGCGCGCTGACCTGGCCCGTCTTCCAGCCGCCGGGCGAGACGGGCGCCGGGACCGAGCGGCCGGGCATCGGGTTCTCGGCGCTGTTCGCCGGGTGCGTGTCGCTGGTCGCGGGGGCGTTCGCGGCCTTCCCCATGGGCGCCGTCATCGGGACGGCGGGGGGGCTGGTCGGCGGGGCGACCGTGGCGCTGGCGTGGCGGCTGACGCAGGGGCTGGGGCCGACGGTGCGGCCGCTGGTGGCGTTCGTGGCGGGCGGCGTGGCGGCCTGGGTGGTCGCGCGGATGGTGACGATGTGAGCGGCAACACCTTCGGCCGGCTGTTTCGGGTGACGACCTTCGGCGAGAGCCACGGGCCGGCGCTGGGGGCGGTGGTCGACGGGTGTCCGCCGCGGCTGGCGCTGAGCGAGGCCGACCTGCAGGGGGATCTGGACCGGCGGCGGCCGGGGCAGGGGCGGCTGTCGAGCGCGCGCAAGGAGGCGGACCGGGTCCGCATCCTGTCGGGGGTGAGCGAGGGGCTGACGACGGGGACGCCCATCGCGCTGGTCATCGAGAACACGGATCAGCGGCCGGCGGCGTACTCGGGGATGGCCGAGCTGTATCGGCCGAGCCACGCGGACTACACCTACGACGCCAAGTACGGGCACCGGGCGGTGTCGGGCGGCGGGCGGGCGTCGGCGCGCGAGACGGCGGCGCGGGTGGCGGCGGGCGCGGTGGCGCGCAAGCTGCTGGCCGAGGGGCTGGGGGTCGAGATCGTCGCCTGGGTGGACCAGGTCGGGGACATCGCGGCGAACGTGGACGTCGACGCGGTGACGCGCGAGGCGGTCGAGGCGAGCGGCGAGATCCAGTGCCCGGACCCGGCGGCGGCGGGCGCCATGACGGCGCTCATCGAGGCGGTGCGCAAGGACGGCGACACCATCGGCGGGGTCATCCGCTGCGTGGCGCGGGGCGTGCCGCCGGGGCTCGGCGACCCGGTGTTCGACAAGCTGGACGCGCGGTTGGCCTCGGCGATGCTGGGGCTGCCGGCCGCCAAGGCCTTCGAGGTGGGCAGCGGGTTCGCCGGGACGGCCATGCGGGGCAGCGCGCACAACGACCCGTTCGTGCCGGGCGAGGGCGGGCGCGTCGTGACGACCACCAACCTGTCGGGCGGCGTGCAGGGCGGCATCTCGAACGGGATGCCGGTGTGGTTCCGGGTCGGCTTCAAGCCGGTGGCGACGCACTTCAAGGAGCAGACGACGGTCGACCGGGCGGGCAGGCCGGCGACGTTCACGGCGCGCGGGCGGCACGACCCGTGCGTGGTCCCGCGGGCCGTGGTCATCGTCGAGGCGATGACGGCGCTGGTGCTGTGCGACGCGTGGCTGCGGCAGCGCGGTCAGGTGGGCCACGTCGGCGCGGTGACGATCGTGGCGCCCGACGAGGGCTGATACCGCCGGACGGATGTGCCAAGTTGACCCTCCGGGGGGCGGGGGCCTAGAATCGGGAGCACGCGGGGGCCGCTCGACGGGCCCGAAGGAGCCTCGCGCCGCCATGGAAGAAAAGTTCTGTCCAAGCTGTGGCCGAGGTTATCCGCCGGACGCGACCGTGTGCGACGACGACGGGCAGCGCCTGGTCGTCGTCGAGCAGGAGCGGTCCCTGGTCGGGCTGGAGCTCGAGGGCAAGTACCGGCTGACGGACGAGCTGGGCCAGGGCGGCATGGGCGCGGTCTATCTGGCGGTCCAGTCGTCGATGGACCGCGAGGTGGCCGTCAAGGTCCTGCGGCGCCAGTTCTGTCAGGAGAAGGTCGCGATCAGCCGCTTTCTTCGCGAGGCGCGAGCGGCGAGCAAGCTGACGCACCCCAACACCATCCGGGTCTACGACTTCGGGCAGACGTCCGATGGCCTGCTGTACATGGTGATGGAGCGGCTGACCGGGTGCTCGCTGGCCGACATCATGGACGACGAGGGGCGCATCGCGGTCGAGCGCAGCGTCCACCTGCTGGCGCAGGTCTGTGACTCGCTGGCCGAGGCGCACGCACAGGGCATCACACACCGGGATCTCAAGCCCGAGAACATCTTCGTCGAGCAGAAGTTCGGCAACCCCGAGCACGTGAAGGTGTTGGATTTCGGCATCGCCAAGATGGCCAACGACGCCAACACGCAGGCGACCGCCACCGGGATGATCTGCGGGACGCCGTCGTACATGAGCCCCGAGCAGGCCATGGGCAAGGAGATCGACGGGCGCAGCGACGTCTACGCGCTCGGCATCCTCCTGTACGAGATGCTGGTGGGCGTGCGGCCGTTCGATGGCGACACGGCGATGGAGGTGATGCTCAAGCACCTCAACGCGCCGATGCCGCCGCTGCCGCCCGAGGTGGCCGCCGAGGTGCCGGCGCCGCTGGTCGGGCTGCTCGAGCGCATGCTGGCCAAGCAGGCCGACGGGCGTCCTGAGTCCTGTCAGGCGCTCAAGGCCGAGCTGATGGCGTGCATGGGGCAGGCCCCGGCGCCCGCCCTCGCGCCGCGACCCGCGCCCAAGGAGCGGGCGACGACGCGCGACGCGGTCACAGCCTTCGACAAGGCGGGCCTGGGCCCGGACGCCGCGGTGAAGCCGAAGAAGGGGCGCGGCGCGGTCTACGCGGCGCTGGCGGTCGTGGTGGCGCTGGCGGCGGGGGGCGTGTGGTGGTTCGTCCTGCGTGACCCGGGCACGCCGCCGGGTGAGCGCCTGGCCGGCAAGCCCGCGGCCGAGGCGCCGACCGCGCAGATGGAGCCGCCGCCGCGCGAGGCCGCAGCGCCCGCCGAGGCCCCAGCGCCGGAGCCGATCGCCGAGGCGCCGGCCGAGGCGCCGGCCGAGGCGCCCTCCGAGCCTGTCGTCGAGGCCCCGGAGCCGGTCGAGGCCGTGCTCGAGCCGCCGCCGGTGGTGATGGTCAGCCTGACCATCGAGAGCACGCCGCCGGGCGCGCAGATCTTCGAGGGCGAGAGCCTGCTGGGCATGACGCCGCTGACCTTCGAGCGGCCCAAGGACAGCGGCGTCCAGAGCTTCACGCTCAAGCTGGACGGCTACAAGGACCACGAGGTCGCCGTCGGCACGATGAGCAACCTCGTGCAGCCCGTGACGCTGCAGCGCGTCGCCCGCAAGAGCGGCGCGCGCCCGAGCCCCAAGAGCGGCAAGGACCAGAAGAAGTTCGGGGTGGGCACCTTCTGATGTGGGAACGGCTGAAGTCCTTTTGGGGCAGCCGCGCGCCGGGCGATCTCGACGAGGCGGGCGAGGCGGACGAGCGTAGCGCGGGCGAGGCGGGTGGCGCGGGCGAGGCTGCGGTCGCGGAAGCGCCAGCGAGGGCGCCTGCGCGCGAGGCGGCCCCGAGCCCGGCGACGTCCGAGCTGCGGGCCATCGACGAGGCGCTGGCGGCGGGAGATCTGGGCCTGGCGCTGGGCCGCGTGCGGGATCTGTTGGTCGCGATGCCGACGGCGCCCGACGTCATGGACCGGGCGGCGCGGGTGCTCGAGACCGCGGGCGAGGGCGAGCTGGCCCATCAGTTCCGCGTGGCGCGGGGCGGGCGCGACGGCGCTGGCTACCTGACGCTGGCGCGCAGCTTCCTGGTCATGGACGACGCCGAGCTGGCGGCGGCGCTGGCCCGGGCGGCGCTGGGCCGCAGCGGACCGGACGACGCGGCGGCCCTGGGCGTGGTGGCCGACGCGCTGGCCCGGCAGGGCGAGCACGACGAGGTGCTGGGCCTGCTCGAGCGGCTCGAGGGGCGCTTTTCGGACGCGGCGCTGCTGGACCGGTACGCCGTCTCGGCGCTGCTGGCCGGGGACCGGGCGCGTTACGACCGGGTCGCGGCGGCCGTCGCGGCGGACCCGGACGCGGCCTGGGTGGCGCGGGCGGCGGCGCGGGCCGGGGCGTTCGGCCCGGACGAGGACCGGCCGCTGCGTCACACGCTGTTCGTCCAGTACGGGGCGGCGCTGCTGGACGCCGACGAGATCGTGCGGGGCGCCCCGCTGGGGCCGGCGCGGCTGATGCGCGTGCTGGACCGGGCGCGGGTGGCCTGCGAGCTGGTGCCCAGCGTGGGCGATCGCATCGCCTACGTGTCCCCTCGGGGCGAGGTGTTTGCGCGGTGGATGGCGGGCGCGGTCGACGGGACCGCGGTGCCGATGAGCGCGCGCATCCCGGGGGCGCGGGTGCTGGTGGTGGTGGTCGACGACGACGACATGGCGACGCTGGTGGGGCACCGCGCGTTCCACGAGGGGCCGCTGGTCATCCTGCAGGTGGTCAAGGATCCGCGGCGGGCCGAGCTGCCCGCGCCCGATCTCATCGGGCTGCTGGGCGAGGACGTCGTGCTGCCGCTCGAGGGGGTCGAGGCCGAGCGCGCCGCCGAGCGGGTGCCGCCGTCGCTGTTGGCGGCCGAGCTGGCGCGGGCGGCGAGCGGGGCCGAGTACGACTCGGGCGCGGCCGAGGTGGGGCCGTGGCTCGAGGAGCGGCTGACCATGCTGTCGCTGGTCGAGGCGATCGGGCCGGACGAGCGCCTGGCGTGGCTGGCGGACCTGCCCAGCTGGCTTCGAAAGTGACGAAGGCCGCCGCGATCCGGGGATCGCAGCGGCCTCGACGACCTCACCGCGCGCCCTGAAGAGGGCGGCGGTCGCTAGCCTGTATTTCTCACCAGCTCCTACTGCGCCCGGGGCTAGCACCGCACCTCCGCGGCGTTCTCGCTCCGGCCGGCTCGACGTACTGTCAAGTACGCCTTCACCGCCCTCCGCTCCGAGCACCGCGGATCTGCGGCACTATCCCTCGGGCTCGCTACGGATCTGGTGAGAAATGCAGGCTAGAACCGGTGCTCGTCCGCGCGGTCGGCCTGCTCGATGGGCGGCTGGCCGTGGCGGTGGATGAGGATGCGCTCGGAGTCCTCGAAGATGACGCGGATCTTGTTGCCCGGCAGCTGCTCGAGGACGACGCCCGTCCCGAAGGTCGGGTGCAGGATGATGTCATCCTTGGCCCAGGTCTCCTTGACGTTGTAGCGGCGCGCCTCGGTCTCGGCGTGCTCCTCGAGCAGCCCCTCCCAGCGGACCTTGGCCGAGGCGGCCGACTTGGTGCGCGCCTTCTCGGTGCGCGACTTGGCGCCGGCCGTGGCCGTGCGGCGCGTCGCGCCCGGGGCCGAACTGCGCTTGGGCGCGCTCTTGGGGGCGCGGTAGCGATGGAAGGTGTGGCAGGTGTTGCACTTCACCTGAACCGGGGTGTCTTCGACCATCGCCACGATGGTGTGGGTGAGGTCCATCTTGCACTTGGTGCAAAAGGCGTCGACGTCGCCGCCGGTGTGGAGTCGATCGGACATGCGGGAGCTTCTCTCTCTCGAGGTCGCAAAAAGGGGGTGGGGCGGACGCGCGCACGCCGCCGCGCGCGGGTCGTCCGGTATGCTGCAAGCCCCGCGGATTGGCTAGGGCTTGGGCTTGGGATCGCGGAAGGTCCAGTGATTGTTGGCCGCGTAGTTGGCCGTCATCCCGAAGGCGATCCCGCTGAGTTGCGCCAGGTGGACGTTCCAGGTCCAAAAGTGCACCAGGAACATGGCGCATCCGTACTGTATGCCGATTGCGGCCGCGCTGGCGATGACATACTTGCCGAGACGCGCCAGGAAGTCGCGCTTGCGTGGGCCTTTCTGGCGCTCGCCCCAGGTCCAGGCGTCGTTGAGCAGGAAGTTCGACAGGACGCTGACGCCGATGCCCAGGGCGCTGGCGAGGCTGGCCTGCACCGACAGCTCGAAGTCGGCGAACACGTACAGGCCGAGCTGCAGGAACAGCAGGTTCACGACGACGCCGCTGGACCCGACCAGGCCGAACTTGACGAAGCGGCGGCGTTCGGGCGTCAGCTGCGCCTCGAGCCAGCGGACGGCGCGCCACTCGCGCAGCGACAGGACCAGCGAGCGCATCGCTACTGGACGTCTTCCACGCGCAGGTAGCGCGTCGGGGACAGGACGAAGGGCAGGGCGTCGATCTCGGACAGGGCCTGGATGACGCTGCCGTGGCGGGCGGTGTGGGTCATGATGACGACCTGCACGGGGCGGCTGGTGCCGCCTTCCTCCTGGATCATGCGCGAGATGCTGATGCCATGGTGGCCGAGGGCGCCCGCGATGCCCGCGATGACGCCCGGCTCGTCCTCGACCGTGAAGCGCAGGTAGTACGGGCAACGCGTCTCGTCGTGGGCGCGGAGGCCCCGCTCGGGCACGAGCTGCTGGTGGAAGGCCAGGTGCGGCAGGCGGCCGGAGGTGCCGCGCTGCAGGTTGCGGCCGAGCTCGATGATGTCGCTGACGACCGAGGCGGCCGTGGGCATCATGCCAGCGCCCTGGCCGTAGAACAGCATCGGGCCGAGCGCGTGCGAGTGGACGCGGACGGCGTTGAAGACGCCGTGGACCGAGCCGAGCAGCGACCCTTCGGGGATGAGCGCCGGGTGGACGCGCGCCTCGATGCCGTCGTCGTGGGCGCGGGCGACGGCGAGCGGCTTGATGGTGTAGCCGAAGGACTGGGCGAAGTGGACGTCGACGTCGCTCACCCGGTCGATGCCCTCGGTCAGGATGGCGTCGAAGGGGATGGTCGCGCCGTAGCCGATGGAGACCAGGATGGACAGCTTCTGCGCGGCGTCGATGCCCGCGACGTCCATGGTCGGGTCGGCCTCGGCGTAGCCGCGCCGCTGCGCCTCGGCGAGGACGTCGCCGTAGGAGCGGCCCTCGCGCGCCATGGCGGTCAGGATGAAGTTGCTGGTGCCGTTGATGATGGCGTGCAGCGTGTCGACGCGGTCGGAGGCCAGCCCCTCGCGCAGCATGCGGATGATGGGGATGCCGCCGCCGACCGAGGCCTCGAAGATGACGTCGCGCTTGGCCTCGTCGGCGGCGAGGAAGACCTCGGCGCCGTGGCGGGCGAGCAGGGCTTTGTTGGCCGTGACGATGTGCTTGCCGGCGGCGAGGGCGCGCAGCAGCAGGGTGCGCGCTGGCTCGTAGCCGCCCATCACCTCGACGACGACCTGGATGTCCGGGTCGTCGATGACCGCGTGGGGGTCGGTGGTCAGGCGCTCGCGCGGGACGACCGGGTCGCGCGCCTTGTCGAGGTTCGACACGGCGATGCGCCGGACCTCGATGTCGGCGCCGAGGCGCGAGCGGATGTCCGAGGCGTTGTCCTGCAGGATGCGCAGGACGCCCGTGCCGACGGTGCCGCAGCCGAGCAGGCCCACGCGGATGGGTTCGATGGCGCTCATGGGCGGCTCACTCCCACTCGATGGTGGCGGGCGGCTTGGACGAGATGTCGTAGACCACGCGGTTGATGCCGCGCACCTCGTTGATGATGCGGTTCGAGATGCGGCCCAGGGTCGCGTAGGGCACCGGGTACCAGTCGGCGGTCATGCCGTCGACCGAGCTGACCGCGCGCACGGCGCAGACGTTCTCGTAGGTGCGGTTGTCGCCCATGACGCCGACCGAGCGCACCGGCAGGAGCACCGCGAAGGACTGCCAGATGTTCTTGTACTCGGCGCAGGCCTCGAGCTCCTCGCGCACGATGGCGTCGGCCTCTTGCAGCAGGGCCACGCGGTCGGCGGTGATCTCGCCCAGGATGCGCACGGCCAGGCCCGGCCCCGGGAAGGGCTGCCGCCAGACCATGTGCTCGGGCAGCCCCAGCGCGACGCCCAGCTCGCGCACCTCGTCCTTGAACAGCTCGCGCAGCGGCTCGATGAGCTGCAGCTTCATGTGCTCGGGCAGGCCGCCGACGTTGTGGTGCGTCTTGATGGTCGCCGACGGGCCCTTGAACGACACGCTCTCGATGACGTCGGGGTACAGCGTCCCCTGCGCCAGAAAGCGCGCGCCCTCGACCTTGCCGGCCTCCTCGTCGAAGACCTCGATGAAGGTGTGGCCGATGCGCTTGCGCTTGAGCTCGGGGTCGTCGACCCCCTCGAGGGCCGCCAGAAAGCGCGCGCCTGCGTCCACCGCGGTCAGGTGGATGTGGTAGTGGTCGCGGAAGGTGTGCTCGACCTGCGCCGCCTCGCCCTTACGGAGCAGGCCGTTGTCGACGAAGATGCAGCGCAGCCGGTCGCCGATGGCGTGGTGGAGCAGCAGCGCGACGACCGACGAGTCGACGCCGCCCGACAGGCCCAGGATGACCTTGTCGTCGGGGCCGACCCTGGCGCGGATGTCGGCGGTCGCCTGCTCGATGAAGTTGGCCATCGTCCAGGTCGGCTCGACCTTGCAGATGTCGAACAGGAAGGCCCGCAGGATCTCGACGCCCTGGTGCGTGTGGACCACCTCGGGGTGGAACTGCACGCCGTAGAAGGGCTTTGCGACGTGCGCCATCGCCGCTGGCACGCCGCCCTCGGTCTGGGCCGTGATGACGAAGCCCGGCGCCGGCTCGGCGATGCGGTCCGAGTGGCTCATCCAGACCTGGACCGGGAAGGTCGCGTCGTCGAGCCCCGCGAAGAGGTCGCCCGCGCCGCCCACGCGCCGCTCGAGGCGGATGTGGGCCCGCCCGAACTCGCGCTTGTCGCTGGCCGAGACCCGTCCGCCGTGGTGGTGGGTCATCGACTGGAAGCCGTAGCAGACGCCCAGGACCGGGACGCCCAGGTCGTACACCGCCGGGTCGGGCGCGGGGGCGCCGGGCTCGTCGACCGACGCGGGGCCGCCCGACAGGATGACGCCGCGCGCGCCGAAGCCGCGGACGAACTCGGCGTCCACCGTGCACGGGTGGATCTCGCAGTACACGCGCTGCTCGCGGATGCGGCGCGCGATGAGCTGCGTGTACTGGCTGCCGAAGTCCAGAATCAGGATGCGGTCGTACAGATCGGTCACGGGGCCCGCCTTCAGCGAAGGTCAGCGGTTGTAGTTGGGCGCTTCCTTCGTGATGATCACGTCGTGGACGTGGCTCTCGGTCAGGCCCGCCGACGTGATGCGCACGAAGCGGTCGCAGGCGCGCAAGCCCTCGATGTCTTTCGCGCCGAGGTAGCCCATGCCCGAGCGCAGGCCGCCCACCAGCTGGTAGACGACGCCCTCGACGGAGCCCTTGTAGGGGACGCGGCCCTCGATGCCCTCGGGGACCAGCTTGCGCTCGCTGGTGACGTCGCTCTGGAAGTAGCGGTCCTTGGAGCCCTGGGCCATGGCGCCGATGGAGCCCATGCCGCGGTAGGTCTTGTAGGCGCGGCCCTGATACAGGATGCGCTCGCCCGGGGCCTCGTCGGTGCCGGCCAGCAGGCTGCCGACCATGACCGTGTGGGCGCCGGCGGCGATGGCCTTGACGACGTCGCCCGAGAACTTGATGCCGCCGTCGGCGATGATCGGGACGTCGTAGCGCTGGGTGACCTTGACGACGTCGGCGATGGCGCTGATCTGCGGCACGCCCACGCCGGCGACCACGCGGGTCGTGCAGATGGAGCCGGGGCCGATGCCGACCTTGACCGCGTCGACGCCGGCGCGGATGAGGGCCTCGGCGGCCTCGCCGGTGGCGATGTTGCCGGCGACGATGTCGACGTCGGGGTAGGCGCCCTTGAGGCGCCGCACGGCCTCGATGACACCCCGTGAGTGGCCGTGGGCGGTGTCGACCACCAGCACGTCGACGCCGGCGGCGACCAGGTGGGCCGCGCGCTCGTCCGCGTCGGGGCCGACGCCGACCGCGGCGGCGCAGACCAGGTGGCCGCCCTTGTCCTTGGCGGCGTTCGGGTAGCGGACCTGCTTCTCGATGTCCTTGATGGTGATGAGCCCGCGCAGGGCCATCGAGTCGTCGACGATGAGCAGCTTCTCGATGCGGTTCTTCTGGAGCAGCGACTTGGCCTGCTCGAAGCTGGTGCCCTCGGGCGCGGTGATGAGGCGCGTCGTCATCACGTCGCGGATCGTCTGGCTCAGGTTCTGCTCGAAGCGGATGTCGCGGTTGGTCAGGATGCCGACCAGGCGCCCGTGCTCGGTGACCGGCAGGCCGCTGATGCGCTCGCGCTGCATCAGGGCGACCGCCTCGGCCAGGGTCTGATCCGGCGTCACCGTCACCGGGTCCTGGACCATCCGGCTCTCGTACTTCTTGACCTTGCGGACGTGCGCGGCCTGCGCGTCGGGCGGCAGGTTCTTGTGGATGACCCCGATGCCGCCCTGGGCGGCCATCGCGATGGCCATGTCGGCCTCGGTCACCGAGTCCATCGCCGCCGACAGGATGGGCAGGTTCAGCGACACGCGGCGCGTCAGGCGGGTGGCCACCGAGACGTCGCCCGGCAGGACCTCGCTGTAGCCCGGGACCATCAGGACGTCATCGAAGGTGAGGGCTTCTCGCAGGTTTTCGGGCAACATCGCTACCGCCTCCGGGGTTGGTGGTACGTCCGAACGGGCCGCCACCGACGAAGTGGGCGGCCGGGCCCTCCGAGAAGTGGGCGGACGGTACTGCATGAGGGCCGCGCGTTCAACGCTCGCGGCCCGGGGCCCCCCGCGGGGGCGCTGTTCGCGGGAGACGGATGATGGATTTGTTGGATGCGGCGGGTCGTCCGCCGACCGGGGCCCCCCTGGCCGACCGGATGCGCCCCCGAGACCTCGACGACGTGGTTGGCCATCGCGAGGTCATCGGCCCGGGGAGTCTGCTGCGAACCGCGCTGGAGGGCGATGCCATTCCCTCGCTGATGCTCTGGGGGCCGCCGGGCAGCGGGAAGACGACCCTGGCGCGGGTCGTGGCGGCGCGGACGCGGGCGGTGTTCGAGCCGCTGTCGGCGGTGATGGGCGGGGTCAAGGACATCCGCGAGATCGTCGCCCGGGCCAAGGAGCGGCAGCGGCTGGGCGGGCGGCGGACGGTGGTCTTCGTCGACGAGATCCATCGCTTCAACAAGGGCCAGCAGGACGCGCTGCTGCCGCACGTCGAGGACGGGACGGTGACGCTCATCGGGGCGACGACCGAGAACCCCAGCTTCGCGCTGAACGCGGCGCTGCTGTCGCGGTGCCGCGTGGTGCGGCTCGAGGCGCTGGACGAGGAGGCGCTCGAGGCGCTGCTGGCGCGGGCGCTGGCCGACCGCGAGCGGGGCCTGGGCCAGCTGGAGCTGGCGCCCGAGGAAGGCGTGCTGGCCGCCATCGCGCGGTCGGCCGACGGGGACGCGCGGCGCGCGCTGGGCAACCTCGAGCAGGTGGCCGGGTTCGCGGCCCGCGCGGGGCGGCCCTTCGACCTGGCGCTGACGGCCGAGGCGCTGGCCGCGCCGGCGCTGCGCCACGACCGCGCTGGCGATAGCCACTACGATCTCGCCAGCGCGCTCATCAAGAGCCTGCGCGGCTCGGACCCGGACGCCGCCCTCTATTACATGGCGCGCCTGCTCGAGGGCGGCGAGGACCCGCGCTTCATCTGCCGGCGCCTGGTCATCTTCGCGTCCGAGGACATAGGCAACGCCGACCCGCGGGCGCTGGCGGTCGCCGTCGACGCCATGCAGGCCTACCAGATGATCGGCATGCCCGAGGGGCGCATCATCCTGGGCCAGGCCTGCACCTATCTCGCGACCGCGCCCAAGTCGAACGCGGCCTACAAGGGCATCAACGCGGCCATCGAGGCCGTCCAGCGCACCGGGACGCTGCCCATCCCGATGAAGATCCGCAACGCGCCGACCGCGCTGATGAAGGACATGGGATACGGGCAGGGGTATCGCTATCCGCACGACCACGGCGGCTGGGTCGCCGAGACGTACCTGCCGGAGCGGCTGGCCGGCGCGCGCTTCTACGAGCCGACCGAGCACGGCTACGAGCGCCACATCGCCGAGCGGCTGCGCCGGCAGCGGGGCGAGGGCGAGGGCGAGGGCGGCCAGTGAGGCGGCGGCGGCCGGCGTTGGGGCCGTTCCTGGATCAGGTGGTGGCGACCTACAACCACCCGCGCTACCTGGGGACCGACCCGCTGTCGACGCTGCACCGCTACGCGGACCCGCGCGACCAGGAGCTGGTCGGGTTCCTGGCGGCCGGGCTGGCGTTTGGAAACGTCAAGGCGGTCATCGCGGCCATCGATCGGGCGCTGGCGCCGCTGGGTGAGCGGCCGGCCGAGAGGCTGGCTCGCATGGACGAGGCCGAGGCGGCGCGCGCGGCCGCCGGGTTCAACCACCGGTGGATCTTCGAGCAGGACCTGGCGCAGATCTACCGGCTGCTGGGCGCGGTCGCGCGGCGGGGTGGGGGGCTGGAGCCCCTGTTCGCCCGGGGGATGACGCCCGACGCACCAGACGTGCGGCCGGGGGCGCGCGCGCTGGTCGACGGGCTGACCGAGCTGGCGCTGGGGCTGGGGCTGGACCTGGGCCGGCTGGGGACGCGCTACTTCCTGAGCGACCCGACCGGCGCCGGGGCGGCCAAGCGCCTGCACATGTTCCTGCGCTGGATGATCCGGCGCGACGGGCTGGACCTGGGCCTGTGGACCAGCGCGACCCCCGCCCAGCTGGTCGTCCCGCTGGACACGCACGTCGCGCGGCTGTCCGGGTACCTGGGCCTGACGCGGCTGAAGTCGCCGGGCGGCCGGATGGCGCTGGACATCACGGAGAGCCTGCGGCGCTTGGACCCGGCGGACCCGGTGAAGTACGACTTCGCGCTGACGCGGCTGGGGATCCTGCGCGACTGCCCGCCGCGGCGCGACGTGGCCAAGTGCGCGCGGTGCGCGCTGGTCGAGGTGTGCCGCAAGGGCGCGCGGCGCTGACGGCCGGCGCCCTGGCGGTCAGGAGACGATCACTTGCCGCCGAACCCGCTGCCGCCCTGCGGGGCGGTCGGGGCGGGGGCCACCGGGGCGGGCGCGGCGGGGGCCGGGGCCGCAGGGGCCGCGCCGCCGAAGCCGCTGCCGCCCTGGGGCGCCGCGGCCGGGGCGGTGGGGGCCGGGGCGACCGGGGCCGCCGTCGGGGCCGGGGCGACCGCGCCGCCGAGCTTGCCGCCCGTGGCGGGCTGGGTGGGCGTCGGCTGGGCGGCGGGGACCGGGGCGACCTGGCCGGCGGGGGCCGGGGCGACCTGACCGGACGGGACCGGCTGGTTGAGCTTGCTGCCCGGCGGCGGGGTCTTGCCGGCGGCGGCGGCCGCCTTCTTCTCGGGGTTGATCTCGCGCTCGTAGGCCTCCATGCGCGAGCAGACCTGGGCGATGGCGCTGATGGCGTCCTCGCCGCCCTTGGCGCTGGCGGCCTGGAAGTCGCGGTCGAACTCGGCGAGCTTGGCCTGGATGTCGGCCTTCATCACCGGGTTCTTGGTCGCGAAGGCCGACAGGCTGTCCTTGATGCGGTTGTAGCGGTTGGTCTGGCCCTCGACGGAGCTCTTGCAGCCGGACAGGGTCAGCGCCACGAGGGCGAAGAGCGCGAGCAGGACGCGCGCGGAGCGCGGGAGCGACGGGCGATTCATTGTCGGGTTCTCCTGGTGGGTGGTCGCCCGGGCCAACGTCCGGGCGGCGGTTGGGGGAATCAGAAGCGGTCGGCGTAGGCGCCGTAGGTGCGCTGCTCGAGGTCGTCGGCGGCCTTGGCGACCCAGAACAGGGCCTTGCCGACCTCCTGGAGCTGCGCCGTGGCGTCGGACAGGCCGTGCACGACCACGACGTCGTTGCCGCGCAGGGCCACCTTGCCATAGGTGAGCGAGGCGTTGAGCCGCAGCGCGTTCCACGGATCGGCGACGACGTTCATGTCGCCCGCCTGGCTCCAGATGAAGGCCACGACGTCGTTGTCTCCGTCGCGGCCCATCGTGACGTTGACGACCTGCGTTCGGCCGACCTGCGTCGGCACCTCGACGCGCACGTCGCCATTGACCATGCGCTGGGCGGGCCAGGCGCGCAGGCCGGCGGCCTGGATCGCCAGGTTGATGACGTTCATCGGCGGCTCCTCGCTGCGAGCGGGTCCATGCCCCGCGGTCCCTCCGCGGTGTCATGCCCCGTCATGCCCCGTCATGGAACGGACGCGCGACCCGGGGCGGCCCGCATCTTTGACCGGCCGGGCGTCGCTTGACAAGCCGTCCCCCCCGACGGTGACGCGGCGGCGCGTCCGGGCGACTTGGGCAGCAGCGGGAGCGTGTGCTAACGTCGCGCAGGGCATGGGCATCCCCATAGGAGAGACGTGGACACGACCATAGCGACCATCGCCATCGGGCTCCTGATCTTCCTGGCGCACGTCTTCACGGCCGTGTTCGAGCGCACCCGCATCCCGGACGTGCTCCCGCTCGTGGTCCTCGGCCTGCTGGTCGGGCCCGTCTTCGAGTACGTCAACCCGGCGACCTTCGGCTCCATCGGCAGCGCCTTCACGACCATCGCCCTGGTCATCCTGCTCTTCGAGAGCGGCCTGAGCCTGAACATCGCCGAGCTGCGGGCCTCGATGCTCTCGAGCCTCAAGCTCACCGTCATCAGCTTCCTGGCCCACATCGTCGTCGTTGCCATCTTCTGCGTGACCCTGCTCGGCCTTGGCGTCCTCGAAGGCGCCCTGCTCGGCGCCATCGTCGGCGGCACCTCCTCGGCCGTCGTCATCCCGATGGTCAAAAAGCTCCGCATCCGCCCGGTCACCCGCACGACCCTGCTGCTCGAGTCCACCTTCAGCGACGTCCTCTGCATCGTCGTCGCCCTCGGCCTCATCGAGTCCCTCAAGCTCGGCAGCCTCGAGCCCGGCAAGATGTTCGGGCAGATCATCGCCTCCTTCCTGATGGCCGGCATCCTCGGCGCCGCCGCCGGCGGCTTCTGGTCGACCATCCTCCACCGCATCCGCCAGCTCGAGAACAGCACGTTCACGACCCCGGCCTTCGTCTTCATCATCTACGGCGCCGCCGAGCTGCTGGGTTTCTCCGGCGCCATCGCCGCGCTCGCCTTCGGCACCGTCCTCGGCAACGCCGACACCATCCGGCAGCTGCCCATCAAGGCCTTCGCCTCCTTCCACCCCATCGTCCTCAGCGGCACCGAGAAGGCCTTCTTCGCCGAGATCGTCTTCCTGCTGAAGACCTTCTTCTTCGTCTACATCGGCCTGTCCATCCGCTTCGTCGACCTGTGGACCGTCGGCGCGGCCGCCGCCATCACCGTGGCCCTGTTCGCCATGCGCATCCCGGTCGTCCGCGTCTCGCTCGCCCCATCGTCGGGCCGCTTCGACCTCAAGGTGGCCGCCATCCTGGTCCCCAAGGGGCTCGCCGCCGCCGTCCTCGCCTCGCTGCCCCTGCAGGCCGGCCTGTCCTCGGGCATGGTCATCCAGGACACCACCTACATGGTCATCCTCATCAGCATCCTGATGACGGCCGTGCTGTCCTTCCTGGCCGAGAAGGGCAAGCTGTCGGTGCCGTGGGACTGGATGTTCCGCCCCGACGCCGCCCCCGCGGACGCCGCCGCCGTCGCCGACGCCCCCGGCAGCGCCGACGAGCCGGCTATCGAGGTCGCGAGCCCCGTCACCGGGGACGTCGCGGTCGCCGCGGCCCCCGCGGCTCCGGCTTCGACGCCGACGGACGCCACGCCCGACGAGGACGAGCGCCGGGTCGCCGTCGACTGACGGCCGCTCAGGGGCTCAGGGCCCGCGCGTTGCGCGCCTCCTCGCGGGCCAGCGCCTGGCGGGCGCGCTCCAGCTGTCTGGCGCGCGATTGGCCTTCGGGCGCGTAGCGTTCCGCCCGCTCGTACGCCGCCACGCTCGCCTCGTAGTCGCCGACGCGCATCGCGTCGCGTCCCACGAAGCGGTAGTAGTCGAAGCGGACCGTCGAGCGCTCGAGGCCCTGGGTCAGCGTCACCGCCACCAGAGCCGCGGCCAAGGCTGCGCTGGCGGCGGCCAGCAAGCGGTCGCGGGCGAGCTGCAGCATCATCACGAGGGCCATCCAGGCGGCGAAGAGATCCAGCGCGTCGGCGGCCCCCGGCAGGTCGGCGGCTCGCCCGGCCCGGTGGAGCAGCAGGCGCGCCACCACCGCGGCCCCCAGCACCAGGGCCCAGCGCCACGAGGGGGTCAGGCGCCGCAGCGGGCGCCGCACGCGGGCCATCAGGCGGTCCAACAGGCGAGCGGGCGGCTGGAGCACGAGCTGGGTCGGCAGGGTCAGGAGCCGCGGCGGCGCGAGCACGACGATCGCGAGGCCGACGGCGTAGCCGCTGAACCAGCCGATACGCAGGCCCAGGCGCTCGGCGCCCATGTGGAAGGCGACCACTGTGGCCAGCGTGAGGGCACGCAGCACGCGCAGCGACAGGCGGTGGGGCATCGGGCGCCACAGCGACGCCAGGTAGCCGAAGGCGATGAGCACCTGGGCCGCCACCACGCCGCGGGCGAGCCAGGTGGCCAGCTGGTCCGGGGCGAGGGCGAGGGCCCGAGTCAGCTCGGTCAAAGGCTCGGCGAGCGGCCCGGTCTCGATGAGCCGGGTCAGGACCTGGCCGTCGCGCCAGCCCTCCTCGAGCTTGGTGACCGCCGTGAAGGCGTACAGGACCACCAGCATGGCGGTGAGCAGGGCGAGTCCCCACCCGCTGACGCAGGGCACTTCGGGGCGGCGGAGCGGACCGCGCAGGACGTCCCGGAGCGTCGGCCGGGGCCCGAGCGCCGCCGCGGCCAGCACCAGCGACAGGAAGTAGTGGTGCTGGTAGCTGTCGAGCAGGCTCATCGCCCACGACCAGGTGTAGGTGACCAGCAGGAGCAGCAGGCTGGCGCGTCCGCCGACCCCGAGCGCGGCCGCCAGGCCGAGGGCGCCGACCAGGGTCAGCAGCCCGACGTACAGCGCGGGTGATGGGAGCGGCTGCAGCGCCTCGAGCCAGGCGAAGTGGGCGACGTTGAAGCCGCCGACCCCGTAGCGGCCGCCGTGCGGGATCATGAGCAGCCAGGCGTCGAGCGCGACGGCCAGCGGGACCAGGCGCTGCAGCCACAGGACGCGAACCGCGGGCACGGGCCCGAACCAGACGCGATCCCAGGGGCCGAGACCGGCGCGTTCGGGGCTCATCGGGACGCCTCGGCGAGTCGGTCGGCCCATGGGGCGCAGGCGCGGGCATGGACGACCAGGGGCACCTGCTCGCCGTCGGCGCGGACGCACTTGCGCTTCAACTCGACCGAGACCACCTCGGGCGCGTCGCAGCGGTCGGTCAGGAAGGCGTCGACCACCGGCGTGCGCCCGAGCCGCAGCGCGCCCGCCCAGGCCGGGTGGAGCGCCCGGCCGAGGCGGACCTGCCGCGCAGCGCCGGTCTCGAGCCGCTCGACCGCGACGGCCTGGCACTGCCAGGCGCGCCGCGCCGAGAACATGCGCCACGCGAAGCGCTCGTCCGAGGGGTCGCGCCCGCCGGCGTAGTAGTGGAGCGGGCCGGCGAGCTGCAGGCCGAGCAGGATGACGATGGCGGCCGTCGCGGCGAGGCGCGGCCAGCCCGCGCGCGGCGGCGCGCCCTCAGAGGGTGTTTGCGAACCATGGATTTCGTCGGTTTCGAGCCGAGGTCGGAGCAGATCCGGTTCCCGGAGACCGAGGCGAACTGTTAGTTCGCCGCAGCGTCTCCGGGGGCCGGAGCTGCCCGACACGACGCGGGGCTCGGGGCCGCAGGTCCCGTGGAATAGCTGGTTGGCAAACACCCTCTCAAAGGTCGGGATGGACATCGGCGCCTCCCAGCACCCGGAGCGCCTCGAGCTCGGCCGCGAGGGCGGCCTGGCGGAGATCGACGTGCCGCTGCGTGAGCTCGGCGCGGGTGCGGACCGTGTCGAGGAGATCGAGCACGCCGCTCTGGCCGGCGCGCCAGGCCTCGCGCGACAGGGCGTCGAGCGCCGGGAGATCGGGCAGGACCTCGCGCTCGAAGGCGTCGAGCGCGCGCCGGCGGGCCGCGAGCGTCCGGGCCGCGGCGACGACCTGGGCGCGCAGCGCGGTCTCGAGCGCCTCGCGGGTGGCGGTGGCGGCCAGCAGCTCGAGGCGCGCGCGCTCGAGGCCCGCCTGGTTGCGGTCGAAGAGCGGCACGTCGAGCGTCAGCCCGGCGTAGAGGTTCGCGCTGCCGGGATCGGTGGTCACCATCGGGCCGAGGGCGATGGCCGGGGTGGGCCAGGCTTCGCGGCGTTCGACGTCGATGGCGCGGCGGGCGGCGGCCTCGCGCAGGCGCGCCACCTCGAGCGCCGGCGAGCCGGCCTGGACGCGCGCCCAGAGCGCGTCGGGGTCCGTGGGCACCTCGGCGAGGGCCAGGGTGGCCGGCGCGCGTGGCGCCCAGTCGGCGCGGCCGAGGGTGGCGGCGAGAAAAGCGGAGGCGGCGTCGCGCTGCGCGGTCAGCTCGGCGAGGTCGGCCTCGGCCTGGGCCAGCTCGGAGGTGAGACGCAGGACGTCGTAGCGGCTGGCGCTGCCGGCCGTGGCGCGCTCGGTGACGACGCCGAGCAGGTGGCGGACGGCCTCGGTGGTGGTCGACTGCGCGGCCAGGCGGGCCTCGGCGGCCTGCAGCGCGACCAGCGCGTCGCGCGCCCGGGCCAGGACGTCGCCGAAGGTGAGGGCGACCTCGCGCTCGGCGGCGGCGATGCGGGCGCGGGCCAGGCGCTCGCGGGCGGCGCGCTGGCCGCCGATGAGCAGTGGCTGCTCGACGATGAGCTGGTGCTGGGTGCCGTCGACGGTGTTCTCGCCGGCGAGCAGGTGGAGGGTGCCGTAGCCCACCGAGGGGTTGGGCAGGCGGCGCGCTTCGGTCAGCTCGGCGCGCGACACGGCGGCCTGGGCCCCGGCCGCGGCCAGCTCGGGGCTGGCGGCGCGGACGAGGGCGGGCAGGTCGTCCCAGGTGACGAGCTCGGGCAGCGCTGGCGGCGGCGGGGCCGCGGCTGCGGGCGAGGGCAGGGCGAGGAGGAGCACCGCCAGGGGGACGAGGCGCTTCATGCGGCCACCTCCCCGTGCGGCTCGAGGGGCGGGGCGAGGCCCTCCGGCGCGTCGTCCTCGGCGTCCGGCAGGGGCATGCGCCTGGGCGAGATGGCCTGGTAGACGACCGGCAGCAGCCACAGGGCGACCAGCAGCGTCGTGACCATGCCGCCGACGATGACCATGGCGAAGGGGCGCTGGGTCTCGCTGCCGACGCCGGTGGAGACCGCCATGGGGAGCAGGCCGAGCATGGCCAGGACGGCGGCCAGCAGCACGGCGCGGAAGCGCTCGGCCGCGCCCTCGACGATGGCGTCGCGGCGTTCGGCGCCCGCGCGGCGGCGGTCGTCGATGGCGCTGACCACGAGCAGGCCGGCGAGCGAGACCTGGCCGAGCAGGGCGATGAAGCCGATGGCGGCGCTGACCGACAGGGGGATGTCGGCGAGGTGGAGGGCGAAGACGCCGCCGGTCATGGCGAAGGGGGCGGTGAGGAGGATGGCGGCGGCGCTGCGGAACAGGCCGAGGGCGCCGACGAGCAGGAGCGTCACGATGACCAGGGCGATGGGGACGATGATGGACAGGCGCTCCATGGCGCGCGCCTGGTTCTCGAACTCGCCGCCCCAGACCAGGTAGGTGCCGTCGGGCGGGCGGACCTTGGCCTCGACGACCTCCTGGGCCTCGGCGACGACCGAGCCCATGTCGCGGCCTTCGATGTTGAACTTGAGGGCGAGGGTGCGGCTGTTGGCCTCGCGGTTGATGGAGGCGCGGCCGGCGGCGACCGAGGTCTCGGCGACCTGGCCCATGGGGACGCGGGCGCCGTTGGGGGCGGCGATGGGGATCTGGGCGATGCGGCCGACGTCGGCGCGCTCGTGGGCGGGCAGCCGGACGCGCACCGGGATGGCGCGCTCGCCCGACCAGAGCTCGGTGACGACGCGCCCGGCGAGGGCGGTCTCGACCACGGCCTGGGCGCTGGCGACGCTGATGCCTTCGCGGGCGAGGGCCGCGCGGTTCAGGGTCAGCTGCAGCTGCGGCACCGAGGCGTCGCGGTAGAGATCCAGGTCGACGATGCCGTCGACGGGCAGCAGCGCCGCCTTGATCTCCTCGAGGGTCGAGCGCATCGCCTCGAGGTCCTGCCCGAAGATCTTGACGACGACCTTGCCGCGGACGCCGCTGATGGCCTCCTCGACGTTGTCCTTGATGGGCTGCGAGAAGTTGAAGGCGATGCCGGGGATCTCGGAGAGGCTGGCGCGGATCTCGTCGACCAGCCGCTCGGTGGTCATGCCCGCGCGCCACTGGGCCTCGGGGGCGAGGCGGACGAAGCACTCGGACATGTTCACGCCCTCGTTGTCGGTGCCGTCCTCGGGGCGGCCCTGCTCGTTGAGGACGCCCACCACCTCGGGGAAGGCGCCGATGCGGCGGCGCACCTCGGCCATGAGGTCCTGGCTGGTGTCCAGATCGATGCTGGCCGGCATCTCGACGAAGATGACGAAGTCGCCCTCGTCGAGCTCGGGCAGGAACTCGCTGCCGAGCTGTCGGGCCGAGTGGGTCGCGCCCACGACCAGGCCCACGGCGACCAGGACCGGGACGAGGCGCCAGCGCAGGGCGCCGTCGACGCTGCGGCGGTAGGCGGCGCGCAGGGCGCCGATCCAGCGCGGCTCGGTGGGCAGGCGGCGGCCCGGGCGCATGGCCATGGCGCACAGGGCGGGGACGATGGTGAGGGCGAAGACCAGGGCGCCGACGAGGGCGAAGCTGTAGGTGAGGGCGAGGGGGCGGAAGATGCGGCCCTCGACCTGCTCGAGGGTGAAGACCGGGATGAGGGCGGCGATGATGATGGCCATCGCGTACAGGGTCGGGCGCGAGACGTCGAAGGCCGCCTTGGTGACCAGGCGCAGCATCTGGCGGCGGGTGCGCGGCTGCTGGTGCTGCGCCTGGTGCAGGACGTTCTCGACGAGGACCACGGCGCCGTCGACCAGGATGCCGAAGTCGATGGCGCCCATCGAGATGAGGTTGGCGGGCAGGCCCATGGCGTAAAGGCCGGTGAAGGCGGCCAGGAGCGACAGCGGGATGACGGTGGCGACGATGAGCGAGCCCGAGAGGCTGCGCAGGAAGAGCCAGACCACCGAGACGATGAGCAGGAAGCCGTGCAGCAGGTTGTGGTGGACCGTGTCGAGGGTCTGCGAGACCAGCAGGCTCCGGTCGTAGAAGGGGACGACGCGCATCCCTTCGGGCAGGGCGCGGGTGTTCAGGGTGTCGACGGTGGCGTGGACGCCCGCGAGCACGTCGCTGGGGTTTTCGCCGCGGCGCAGCAGGACGAAACCCTCGACCGTGTCGCGCTCGGCGCCGAAGCCGACCGCGCCGCGGCGTGGGGTGTGCGAGCGGACGAGGCGGGCGACGTCGCCGACGGTGACTGGGGAGCCGCCCTCGCTCGACAGGACGACCTCGCGGAGATCGTCCGGGGTGGCGACGTAGCCGACGCCGCGGATGGCGAGCTCCTGGTCGCCCTGGCGCAGAAAGCCGCCGCCGACGTTCAGGTTGGAGGCCTCGAGGGCGGAGGTCACGTCGTCGAGGGTGAGGTCGTGGGCGGCGAGGCGGTCGGGGTCGACCTCGACGTGGACCTCCTCGAGGTAGCCGCCGAAGCTGACGACGTCCGCGACGCCGGGGACCTGCTTGAGCAGGCGCGAGACGGTCGTGTCGAGGGCGGCGCGGCGCTCGAAGAGATCGTGGCGGTCGCTGACGACGCGGAACTGATAGATCTCGCCCAGCGGGGTCGCGTTGGGGGCCAGGTCGGGGACGACGCCGTCCGGCAGGTCGGCCGTCGCGATGCGCTCGCTGATGAGGGCGCGCGATTTGAAGGCGTCGGCGTCGTCCTGGAAGGTGAGGGTGACCAGCGACAGGCCGAACAGGCTCTCGCTGCGCAGGCGCGTCATGCCCGGCGTGCCGTTGAGGGCGCGCTCGAGGGGGATGGTCAGCTGGCGCTCGATCTCCTCGGGCGCGTAGCCGGGCATCTGGGCGATGACGGTCACCTGGACGTTGGTGACGTCGGGGAACGCCTCGATGGGCGTGCGCAGGTAGGCGTGGGCGCCGTAGGCGGCGAAGGCGAGGGTGAGGACGATGGCCGCCATGCGGCGGTGGACGCACCAGTCGATGAGCGCTTTGAGCATGGGGCGCGCCTCAGAGCAGCTGGCCGGCGAGGCCGTCGATGAGCAGGGCGCCCTCGACCAGGACCGACTCGCCGGCCGTGAGGCCGCTCAGGACCTGAACGGCGCCGTCGATGACCGGCCCGACCTGGACTTCGCGGGCGACGAAGGCGCCGTCCTCGCGCTCGACGTAGACGATGGTCTGGCCATCGCCCTTGACCAGCACCGCCGCCGACGGCACCGAGAGCAGGCCCTCCGAGCGCGTGAGCAGCGTCGCCCGGACGTAGGTGCCGGGGCGCACCGCGGGCACCGGCGGGTCCAGGGCGACGAAGACCTCGGCGCGGCGCTGCCCCGACAGGGTCGAGCCGATGCGCGCCACGCGGCCCGTGACCGGCGCCGCCAGCGAGGCCACCGCGAGCGTCACCTCGGCGCCCTCGGCGACCAGCGCGAGATCGCGCTCGAAGATGTCCACCACCACGTGGACGTCCGCCGGGTCACCCAGCTCGACCAGCGGGGCGCTCCCCGGGTCGACCGTGGCCCCCACCGTCGCGCTGCGCGCCAGGACCGTCCCGTCGATGGGCGCCCGGACGGTCACCCGCTCGCCTTCGCCCTCGCCCAGCAGGCTCGCCGTCTGCTCGGCCCGCCGGAGATCCGCCTGCGCCTCGGCCAGCCGCAGCTCGGCCGCGACCCGGTCGGCCTCGATGCCCACCCCGCGGGCCACCATCGTCCGCTGCCGCCGCGCCGCATCCCGCGCCGCCGTCACCGCCACCCGCGCCCGCGTCAGCTCGGCCCGCAGCGCGAGCGCCTCCGGGCTCGCGAGCACCGCCAGCGCGTCGCCCGTCTGCACCCGGTCGCCGACTCTGGCCCGCAGCTCGACCACGCGCCCGGCGATCGGCGCCCCGACCTGCGCCAGCGCGCCGTCTCGGAAGGCGACCCGCCCCGGCGCCCGGACCGCCCCCGCGTTCGCCCCCGACCGCACGGCCCGCACCTCGACGAAGGCCCGCGTCGCCGCTTGGACGTGGATCGACCCGTCCGCCTCGATCCGAGGCCCGACCGCCTCGGTCACGGCGCCGCCCGCAGCCGCCTCGCCGCCGGCCTGCGCCGCCGCCTTCTGGACACACCCCGATCCCGCCAGCGCCGCCAGCACCGCCGCGGCCGCCACCCGGTTCCCAATCACCTGAAACATGGCTGTCCTCCCGGCGCGCCGCGCACCACGCGGCGGTCGCGCCGGGGCCTCCCTCATCAAGACGCGTGCCATCCGCCGGTCAGCGCCCGATGAGCCAGACACCATGCGGGCCTTCGGCCCATCGGCCCTCCGCGCGCCGGCGCCCCGGTGTGTGGCGAGATGGTTCATTGTTTGTCGCCAGCGCACATTTTTGCCATGGTCGCGCACGCCTGCCACACCGACCCGGCGGGCGAGGACGGTCATGGGCATCTCGACCCGCATGACGGCGCTGACCACCGCGGTGGGGCTCGTGCTCTTCGGCACCTACGGCCTGCTCGCGAGCCGCTCCGAGGAGCGCGAGCTGAACCGGGCCGCGCTGCGCGAGCTCGAGCTGCTCGGCCGCAGCGCCCAGGAGGCCATCGAGAACGCGCTGCGGGACCGCCAGATCGACGACACACGCGATCTGCTGGCGCGCCTCGAGACCATCGACCCGACGGTCGACCTGATGATCTTCGACACCGCGCTCGGCCTCGTCGGCGCCTCGCTCGGCAGCCGGCACGACGCCCCGGAGGTGCGCGCGATGGCGCGGCGCGTCACGGGCGAGCAGGCGCGCGCCTTCGACTGGGTGCCGCCCGACGACCCGGAGGTGCTGCTGGCCGCGTTCCCGCTGACCATCGGGGACGACGCGCCGGCCGGGGCGCTCGTCATCTCGCGGCCGCTGACCGAGCTGCGCCAGGATCTCGCGACCACCGAGCGCAACGTCGCGATCTCGGTCGGCCTCTTCGTCGCCGCCTCGGCCGCGCTCGGGCTGATGCTGGGCACGCTCTACATCGGCCGCCCGCTGGCGCGCATGGCCAACGCGATGCGCCGCGTCCGCTCGGGCGACCTCGAGTCGGGCCTCACCGTCGAGCGCGACGACGAGGTCGGCGCCGTCGCGCGCGAGTTCAACGGCATGGTCGACGAGCTGCGCGCCACGCGGCGCCTGCTCGAGGAGGAGGCGGAGTCGCGCCGACAGCTGCAGCGCGTGCTGCAGGAGGCCGACAAGCTCATCACCATCGGCCAGCTCTCGGCGGGGCTCGCGCACGAGATCGGCTCGCCCCTGCAGGTCCTCGCCGGGCGCGCCAGGGCCCTCGTGCAGCACCCGGACGACCCCGCGCGCACGCGCCGCAACGCCGACATCCTGGTCGCCCAGAGCGAGCGCATCCAGCGCATCGTCGAGCAGCTCCTCGAGTTCGCCCGCCGCCGGCCCGCGCGCCTGTCCCGCGTGAGCCTGGTCGAGCCCGTCCAGGCCGTCATCCACCTGCTGGCCTACGAGGTGCGCCGCCGCGGGCTGCGCGTCGTCGCCGTCGTGACCCCCGACGTCCCGGACGTCGAGGCCGACCCCGACCAGATCCAGCAGGTCGCGCTGAACCTCATCACCAACGCCATGAACGTCACCCCGGCGGGCGGGACCATCACCGTGCGCCTGTCGCGCGGCGTGATGCCCGCCTCGGACGCCTCCGCCGGCGCGCCGTCCGCCTGCCTCGAGGTCGTCGACACCGGCCCCGGCATCCCCGAGGCCGCCCGCGAGCGCCTCTTCGAGCCCTTCTTCACGACGCGCGTCACCGAGGGCGGCACCGGCCTCGGGCTCGCCGTCGTCCGCGGCATCGTCACCGCCCACCGGGGCGCGCTCGTCGTCGCCTCCTCGGACGCCGGCACGCGCTTCACCATCTCCCTGCCCGCCGCCGAGGTGGACCATGCTTGAGCCGTCGCCCACCCCCAAGGCCCGCGTCCTGGTCGTCGACGACGACGCCGCGGTCGTCGACTGGCTGGTCGAGGAGCTGACCGACGCCGGCTACGAGGCCGTAGGGACCACGCGCCCGGCCGACGCCCTCGCCCCCGAGGCCGCCCGCTACGATCTCGTCGTGAGCGACGTCGAGATGCCCGAGCTGCGCGGCCTCGAGCTGCTCGAGCGGGTCCAGGCGCGCCGGCCTGGCCAGCTGGTCCTGCTGATCACCGCCTTCGGCAGCATCGATCTGGCGGTCGAGGCGGTCCGCGCCGGGGCCTGCGACTTCGTGACCAAGCCCTTCCGCATCGAGGTGCTGCGCCTCGCCATCGAGCGCGCCCTGCGCGAGCGCACCATGCGGCGCGAGATCGTGCGGCTGCGCGAGCACCTGTCGTCGCCGACGGCGGACGTCGTCCCGCGCAGCCCCGTCATGCGGCGCCTGACCGAGCTGGCGGGCCGCGCCGCCCGCACCGACACGACGGTCCTGCTCACCGGCGAGAGCGGCGTCGGCAAGGGCCACCTGGCGCGCCTCGTGCACGCCCAGAGCGCCCGCGCCGAGCGCCCCTTCGTGCAGGTCAACTGCGCCGCCCTGCCGGCGCCGCTGGTCGAGTCCGAGCTGTTCGGCGTGCGCCGCGGCGCCTTCACCGACGCCCGCGAGGACCGGCCGGGCCTGTTCGCCCGCGCCGACGGGGGCACGCTGTTCCTCGACGAGGTGGGCGAGCTGCCGCTCGAGTCGCAGGCCAAGCTGCTGCAGGTCCTCGAGACGGGGGCGGTCCGCCCGGTCGGCGGCGCCGCCGAGGTGAAGGTGGACGTGCGCATCGTCGCCGCGACCAACCGCCCGCTCGAGGAGGGGCTGCGCGAGCGGCGCTTTCGGCCCGACCTCTACTACCGCCTCAACGTCATCCGCCTGGAGATCCCGCCGCTGCGCGAGCGCCCCGAGGACCTCGAGCAGCTCGCGACCGTCCTGGTCGCCCGCCACGCCGAGCGCCTGGGCCGCGACGTGCTGGGCATCAGCGCCAGCGCGCTGCGCTGGATCCTGACGCAGCCGTGGCCGGGCAACGTCCGCGAGCTGTCCAACGTCATCGAACGGGCCATCGCCCTGTCCGATCACGACACGCTGGTGCTCGAGGACCTCGCCTCGGTCGACGCCGCGCGGCCGGTCGCGCCTCCGCCCCCGCCGGCCTCCGACGAGTTCCTGACCGCCGCCGCCGCGTCGGGCGTCACCATGGCCGAGCTCGAGCGGGCCTACGTGCGGCGCGTCGTCGCCCTGTGCCAGGGGAACAAGGCCGAGGCGGCCCGCATCCTGGGGATGGACCGGCGCACGATCTATCGCAAGCTCGAGGAGGCGGAGCCGGACTGAGCGGCGGCCGGCGCCTCGGCGCCGAGGGCCGACGGGTGGGCCGCGAGCTTTGACAACGGGGGGCCCGCGTTCGTATAGGAGGGGCCCCGCCGCCGCCTGGAGGTCGCGATGAAGTTCCCCATCCTGAACGCCACCTCTAATGATCTTCAGGCCGCCGAGGCGAGCGCGTCCCAGGCTGGGCCGACGCCGCGCCGGCGAACGCCGGGTGCGCCTCGGGCGCCCAAGCCGCCGTGGCTCAAGGTCAAGGCGCCGGGCGGGGCGCGCTACCAGGAGATCGTCAAGCGCCTCGAGGGCCTCAAGCTCTACACGGTCTGCCAGGAGGCCCGCTGCCCCAACATCGGCGAGTGCTGGGGCGGCGGCACGGCCACCATCATGTTGATGGGCGGCACCTGCACCCGCGGCTGCCGCTTCTGCGCCGTCACGACCGGCAAGCCGCCGGTCCTCGACCCCGACGAGCCGAAGAACGCCGCCGCGGCCGTCGTCGCCATGGGCGTCGACTACATCGTGCTGACCAGCGTCAACCGCGACGACCTGCCCGACGGCGGCGCCGGCCACTTCGCCGAGTGCGTCCGCGAGTTGAAGCGCCTCGACCCCGAGATCCTGGTCGAGGTCCTCATCCCCGACTTCCAGGGCAACCTCGACGCGGTCGACGCCCTCATCGCCTCGGGCCCCGAGGTCATCGCCCACAACGTCGAGACCACCCGCCGCCTCACCCGCCGCGTCCGCGACGTCCGCGCCACCTTCGACCAGTCGCTCGCGGTGCTGCGCCACATCCACGAGGCTGGCCGCGGCCGGGGCGCCGGCGGCGTCGACGTGCTGGCCAAGACCTCCATCATGGTGGGCCTGGGCGAGACCGAGGACGAGGTCGTCGAGGCGCTGCGCGAGCTGCGCGCCGTCGGCACCGACGTCGTGACCTTCGGGCAGTACCTGCAGCCCTCGCCCAAGCACCTGGACGTCGTCGAGTTCGTCACCCCGGCGCAGTTCGACCGCTACGCCGACCTCGCCCGCGAGATGGGCTTCCTCTACGTCGCCTCCGGGCCGCTGGTGCGCTCGAGCTACCGCGCCGGCGAGTTCTACCTCAAGGCGCACCTCGACGCGCAGCGCGCCGGCCGGGCGCCGGGGGCGGAGGGCCAGGCGTGACGGCGGCGCCGCAGACCGGACCGGAGCCTTTGGCGATGACCGTGCCCACCTCGACCACGAACGGCGAAGGGAGCGACGAAGGCGACCGGAAGGCGCAGCTGTCGCGCCTTCTGCGCCTGGTGACGACCGGGCTCGAGGCGGCGGCGCTCGAGGCGCTGCTGATGCGCCTGATGCGCGACGGGCGGTTGGCCACCGTGTCGCCGGCGGGCGACGCCCGGGTGGCGATGATCGCGGCGGCGGCGGCGCTCGCGCCCGGCGACCTGCTGCTGGGCACCGCGCGCGACCTGCCGGCGGCGCTGGCCCGCGGGCTGACCTTCGAGGCGGCGCTGCAGCAGGCCTTCGGCACGGCCGCCGACACCGCGCTGGGGCGGGGCCTGCCGGGCGCCATCCACGACGGCGTCCTGGGCGTCGGGCTGACCGACGGCAACATCGCCTCGCACCTGACCCACGCCGCCGGCTTCGGCCACGCCGCGCGCCTGCGGGGCGAGCCGCGGGTCGCCCTGGCCCTGTTCGGCGGCGCGGCCCAGGCCCACGGCGAGCTGCACGCCGCGCTGAACTTCGCGGCGCTGTACCGCGCGCAGGCCATCTTCGTCGCGCGCGGCCCGCTGGCCGGCGAGCTGCCGCTGACCGAGGCGGCGCCCGCCTGGGGCATCCGCGCGGTGCGCGTCCCCGGCGACGACGGCCTGGCCATCTGGGACGCGGTGGCCGAGGCCCGCGCCCGCGCCGTCGCCGGCGAGGGCCCCACCGTGGTCGACGCGCGCCTGGACGGCCCGCTCACCCCGCGCGACGCCCAGGCCCTGCAGGCGCTGAGCGGCTGGCCGCCCGAGCGGCAGCGCGAGACCCACGACCGCATCGACCGCGCGCTGGTCGCCGCCCGGCGCGCCGCCGAGGCCGCCCCGCCGCCGGCCCTCGAGACCTTGACCGAAGCGGTCTTCAGCGACCGCCCGTGGCACCTCCGGAGCCCCGAATGACCGCGACCACGACGACCGCCGCCAAGGCCGGTCCGCGCACGATGAACCTGGTCCAGGCGGTGGGCGACGCCCTGGCCGTCGCGATGGCCGCCGACGAGCGCGTCGTCCTGCTGGGCGAGGACATCGGCAAGTTCGGCGGCGTCTTCCGCGCGACCGCCGGCCTGCACGAGCGCTTCGGCGCCGACCGCGTCATCGACACGCCGCTCAACGAGGCCGGCATCATCGGCACGGCCGTCGGCATGGCCCTTTACGGCATGCGGCCGGTCCCCGAGATCCAGTTCTCGGACTTCATCTACCCGGGCTTCGACCACATCGTGAACGAGCTGGCCAAGTACCGATACCGGTCGGGCGGCCAGTTCACCTGCCCGGTGACCATCCGCACGCCGGTGGGCGGCGGCATCCGCGGCGGCCACTACCACTCGCAGAGCCCCGAGGCCTACTTCATCCACACGCCGGGCCTCAAGGTCGTCTGCCCGTCGACCCCGTACGACGCCAAGGGCCTGCTGCTGGCCAGCATCCGCTCGGACGACCCGGTGCTCTTCCTCGAGCCCAAGCCCATCTACCGCAAGGCCATCGGCGAGGTCCCCGCCGGCGACTACGAGGTCCCGCTGGGGCAGGCCCGGGTGGCGCGCGAGGGCGACGACTTGACGCTGGTCGCCTGGGGCGCCATGGTCCCCGTCTGCGAAGAGGCCGCGACGCGCCTGGCCGGCGAGGGCATCGAGTGCGCCGTCATCGACCCGCGCACCCTGTGGCCGCTGGATCTGGACGCCATCACCGCGCGGGTCGAGCGCTCGGGCCGCTGCGTCATCGTGCACGAGGCCCCGCGCACCTGCGGCTTCGGCGCCGAGATCGCCGCGCTCGTGCAGGAGCGCTGCTTCCTCCACCTCGAGGCGCCGGTGACGCGCGTGACCGGCTTCGACGTGCCGTTCCCGCACACCCTCGAGCACGCCTACCTGCCCTCGGTGGCCCGCGTCGTCGACGCCGTCGAGGCCTCCCTCCGCTACTGAACCTTCAGCCTCCGTCCCTCCTGGGAGCCCCTTTCATGACGACGCGCTTCGAGTTCAAGCTGCCCGACCTCGCCGAAGGCATGGTCGAGGGCGAGATCGTGGCCTGGCTGGTCGCCCCGGGCGACGAGGTCAAGGACGAGCAGCCCATGGTCGAGGTGATGACCGACAAGGCGACGGTCACCATCTCGAGCCCGCGGCCCGGCAAGGTGCTGGAGCTGGGCTTCGAGGCCGGCGACATCGCGCCGGTCGGGGCGACGCTGTTCGTGCTCGCGGTGGCGGGCGAGGGCGCGGCCGAGGTCGCCCTGGCGGCGCAGCAGGCGCCGGCGGCTGCGCAGGACCTGCCGGCGGCGCGGCCCTCCACGCAGCCGGCCGAGCGCGAGCAGACCGAGGGCGTGCTGGCCGCCGCGGGCGGCGGCGGGGCGGTGGCGGCGCGGGCGGTCGAGCCGGTGCCGCGGGGCGGCGGGCGGGCGCTGGCGACCCCGGCGACCCGGCGGTTCGCGCGCGAGGTGGGCGTGGACATCGGCCAGGTGGCGGGCACGGGCCCGGCCGGCCGCGTCACGCGCGAGGACGTCGAGGCGTTCGCGAAGGGCGGCGCCAAGGCCCAGCCTGAGGCGCCGCGGGCCACGCCGGCCCCGCAGCTGGCGGCGGTCGCGCAGGCGCCGGCGTACTCACAGCCGCATTCGGCGCCGGCTTACTCGCCGCCGCGTTCGGCGACGGCCGAGGAGGTCGAGGAGCGCGTGAAGATCCGCGGCCTGCGCCGCGCGATCTACGAGACGATGTCGCGCTCGAAGGCGACGGCCTCTCACTTCACCTACGTCGAGGAGATCGACTGCACGAACCTGGTGGCCGCGCGCGAGCGGCTCAAGGCCGCGGCCGAGGCGCGCGGGCTGCGCCTGAACTACCTGCCGTTCATCGCCAAGGCGGTGCTGCTGGCGCTGCGCCAGTATCCGAAGATGAACGCGTCGGTCGACGACGCGGCCGGCGAGATGGTGATGAAGCGCTACTTCCACCTGGGCATCGCGGCGGCCACCGAGGCCGGCCTGACGGTCCCGGTGGTGCGCCACGCCGACCAGCTGACGCTCATCGAGCTGGGCCTCAAGGTGGGTGAGCTGGCCGACAAGGCCCGCGCCGGCAAGCTGTCGCCGCCCGAGTCCAAGGGCTCGACCTTCACCATCACCAGCCTGGGCAAGACGGGGGGCCTGTTCGCGACGCCCATCATCAACCACCCCGAGGTGGCCATCCTGGGCATCCACAAGATGGAGCCGCGGGCGGTGGTGCGCGGCGGGCAGATCGTCGCGCGGCAGATGATGAACATCAGCCTCAGCTTCGACCACCGGGTCATCGACGGGCACGAGGGCGCCGACTTCACGCAGCGCATCAAGCACTACCTCGAGGACCCCGAGCTGATGCTGCTGGAGATGGTGTGATGACGGCGGCGGTCGAGCAGCTCGAGGCGGCCGCGACGGCCGAGGCCGCGCCCCCTGAAGAGCGCGTGCTGCGGGTGCTGGGCGAGGACGGACGTCTGGTCGAGGGCGCGCCGCTGCCCGACGGGCTGGACGCGCCGGCCGTGCTGGCGCTGCACCGCCTGATGCTGCGGCAGCGGCTGCTCGACGACCTGATGCTGACCCTGCAGCGGCAGGGGCGCATCAGCTTCTACGGCGCCGCGACCGGGCAGGAGGCCGCCGTCTTCGGCAGCGGCTGGGCGCTCGAGCCGCGCGACTGGGTGCTGCCGGCCCTGCGCGAGGGCGGCCTCGCGCTGATGCGCGGCTACCCGCTCGAGCACTACCTGGCGCAGTGCTTCGGCAACGCCATGGACGTCACCCACGGCCGCCAGATGCCGTGCCACTACGGTGCCGCGGCCCAGAATCACGTCACGCTCAGCTCGCCCATCGCCACCCAGCTGCCCCACGCGGTGGGCGTCGCCTTCGGCATGAAGATCCGCCGCGACGGCGCGGTCGCGGTCGGCTACATGGGCGACGGCGCGACCAGCGAGAACGACTTCCACTCGGCCCTCGACCTGGCGTCCCGACAGGTGCTGCCGGTCGTCTTCGTGTGCCAGAACAACCAGTGGGCCATCAGCGTGCCCTTTTCGGGCCAGACCGCCTCGACCTCGGTCGCCATCAAGGCCCGCGCCTACCGCATGCCCGGCGTGCGCGTCGACGGCAACGACGTCTTCGCGGTCTACCAGGCCATGCGCGGCGCGGTCGCCCGCGCCCGCTCCGGCGGCGGCCCGACCCTGCTCGAGGCCCTGACCTATCGCATGGGCGCCCACTCCACCTCGGACGACCCCTCGCGCTACCGCGACGAGGCCGTCACCGAGGCCTGGAGGGCCAAGGACCCCATCGCGCGCCTCGAGAAGTACGTCCTGGCCGAGGGGCTGGCCTCAGAGGACCAGCTGAAGACCCTGCGCGACCAGCTCTTCAAGGACATCCGCGAGACCCTGGCCCGCGTCGAGGCCGCCCCGGCCGCCCCGGCCCTCGAGACCCTCTTCACGGACGTCTTCGCCGAGCTGCCCGACTTCCTGAAGGCGCAGGCGGCCGAAGCGGCGCGGTTTCAGCGCTAGCCGCGCGGTCCCGTGAACCGGCTGGAGTGGTCGTTCTCGACGCCGCGGCGCCGCGAGCGGCGCGATCCAACGAGCCCGCGCGAGCGCGGGCACTCCAGGTGGATCCAACCGACGAGCGGGCGCCAGTGCCGCCCCGCCACGGCTGACGGCCACGGCCCCGGCTCCCGGCTCCCGGCCACGGCCACGGCCACGGCTCCACGGCCTTCGCTCACGGCCCCCACGCCGGTCTTGCCTCGCGCCGCACCCTCTGCGAAGGTCCGGCGCACTCGAAGGCCAAGGAGCGAGCATGAGCCGGATCGACACGCAGGCGGTCGTCATCGGAGGGGGCCCCGGCGGGTATGTGTGCGCGATTCGCCTGGCGCAGCTGGGCGTGCGGACGGTCGTCGTAGAAAAAGAGCGGCTGGGCGGCGTGTGCCTCAACGTCGGCTGCATCCCGTCCAAGGCGCTCATCTCGGCCTCCAAGCTGGTGCAGCAGATCCGAGAGGCCGAGGCGATGGGCATCCATGTCGACGGCGTGCGCGTGGATCTGCGCAAGATGGTCGCGTGGAAGGGCGACATCGTCGGCAAGCTGACCGGCGGCGTCGACCAGCTGATCCGCGCCAACGGCGGGCAGATCCTGGCCGGGACCGCGCGCTTCGTCGGGCCCCACGAGCTGGTCGTGCGGGCCAGCGACGGCGCCGAGACGACGGTGCGCTTCGAGCAGGCCGTCATCGCCACCGGGTCGGTGCCCTCGTCCATCCCGGGCTTCGAGGTCGACGGCGAGCACGTCGTCAGCTCGACCGAGGCGCTGGCGCTGTCCGAGGTGCCCAAGCGAATGGTCGTCATCGGCGGCGGCTACATCGGCATGGAGATGGGCGGCGTCTACCAGCGCCTGGGCACCGAGGTCACGGTCGTCGAGTACCTGGACCGCATCCTGCCAGGCTTCGAGAAGGATCTGGTCCGCCCGGTCGACAAGCGCTTCACCGGCCACGGCGGCAAGATCATGGCCAAGACGCGGGCCGTGTCGTGGGAGAAGAACCCCGACGGCTCGCTGCGGCTGCGCCTGGCGCCGCGCGACGGCGGGCCCGAGCAGACCCTGGACACCGACGTCATCCTGCTGACGGTCGGGCGTCGGCCCATGACCGACGGGCTGGATCTGGAAGCCGCCGGCGTCCGCACCGACGCCAAGGGCTTCCTCGAGGTCGACGGCGCCCAGCGCACGCACGTCGGGCACATCTACGCCATCGGCGACGTCGCCGGTGAGCCGATGCTGGCCCACAAGGCCAGCAAAGAGGGCGAGGTCGCCGCCGAGGTCATCGCCGGGCACCCGTCGGCCTTCGACGCGCGGGCCATCCCGGCGGTCGTCTTCACCGACCCCGAGATCGCCACGGTCGGCCTGACCGCCGACGAGGCCAAGGCCGCCGGCCACGTGGTCAAGGTCGGCCGCTTCTCGTTCGCCGCCAACGGCCGCGCCCTGAGCCTGAACGAGGCCGACGGCTTCGTGCGCGTGGTCGTCGACGCCGACAGCCAGGTCATCCTGGGCATGCAGGCGGTCGGCCCCGAGGTCTCCAACCTCATCGCCGAGGTGGGCCTGGCCATCGAGATGGGCGCGCAGGCGAGCGACCTCGGCCTGACCATCCACGCCCACCCGACGCTGCCCGAGGCCGTCATGGAGGCCACCAACCATGCCCTGGGACACGCCATCCACGCCCTCAACCGATAGCGCGGCGGGGCCGCCGTCACGCGGCCCGCTGCTCGCGCGCCACTTGGGCGTCGTCGAGTACACCCAGGCGCTCGAGCTGCAGCGCCAGCTGGTCGCCCAGCGCAAGGCCGGCGACCTCGGCGACACCCTGCTGCTGCTCGAGCACCCGCCGGTCTTCACCCTCGGCCGCCGCCGCACGGCCGCCGACAACGTCCTGTTCCCCGGCGACACCCCGGTCGTGCAGGTCGAGCGCGGCGGCGACGTGACCTGGCACGGCCCGGGCCAGCTGGTCGGCTATCCCATCGTCCTGCTGCAGCCGGGCGAGCAGGACCTCCACCTGGTGCTGCGCCGGCTCGAGGACGCCCTCATCGCGCTGCTGGGCGAGCTGGACCTGCCCGACGCCGGCCGCAAGGAGGGCCACACGGGCGTGTGGTGCCGCGGCCGCAAGCTGGTCTCGCTGGGCGTCGCCGTGTCGGGCTGGGTGACCTTCCACGGCTTCGCCCTCAACGTCGACTGCGATCTCGGCTGGTTCCGTCGCATCAACCCTTGCGGCCTGGACAGCGACGTCATGGGCTCGGTCGCCTCGCTGGGCGGGCGCGTGCCCAGCCGCGACGAGCTGCTGCGCCTCGCCCACGTCCACGTCGCCCGCGCCTTCGAAAGGACCCCCGCATGACCCCGCACACCGTCTTCGTCACCGGCGCCACCTCGGGCATCGGCGAGGCCGTCGCCCGCCGCTTCGTCGCCGAGGGCCACAAGGTCCTGCTGACCGGCCGCCGCGCCGACCGCCTGATGGCCCTGGCCGACGAGCTGGGCGAGCGCGCCCACGCGCGGCCGCTGGACGTGCGCTCGCGCCAGGATGTGTCGACTTTGGCCGACAATCTGCCCGAGGGATGGGCCGATGTGTCGATTCTAGTCAACAACGCCGGCCTGGCGCTGGGCCTCGGGCCCGCCCACGAGGCCAGCCTGGACGACTGGCAGGCGATGATCGACACCAACGTCACGGGGCTGGTCTCGGTCACGCGGGCGCTGTTGCCCGGCATGGTGGCGCGCGGGCGTGGGCACGTCGTCAACCTGGGCTCGGTCGCCGCCAGCTACCCGTACCCGGGCGGCAACGTCTACGCCGCGACCAAGGGGTTCGTGCGGCAGCTGTCGCTGGCGCTGCGCTCGGATCTGCTGGGCACGCCGGTGCGGGTGACCTGCGTCGAGCCGGGCGCGGTCGAGACCGAGTTCTCGGTCGTGCGCTTCGCCGGCGACACCGACCGGGCCTCGCAGGTCTACCAGGGTTACCGGCCCCTGGGCGCCGAGGACGTGGCGGAGGCCGTATTCTGGTGCGCGACCCTGCCGGCGCACGTCAACGTGAACGTGCTCGAGCTGATGCCCACCGCGCAGGCCTTCGGCCCCTTCGCCTTCGCGCGGCAGTGATCACGGGCGCTCCGCGCGGCGACCAAGACGCACGTGAATGCCGGCGAGGGGGCCGGCGTCGCTCGTGCCTCACGCCAACCTACGGAGTCATCATGAAGCGCACCATCTCCTTGCTGCTGTCCTCGGGCCTGCTCCTCGGCGCCGGCTGCCCGCCGGCGGGCGAGGGCGACGACGCCAGCGAGTTCGAGCGGGCCCTGCCGACCGCCGCCCAGCTCGAGATCAAGGGGCCCACCGGGACCGTGGCGGGCGGTCTGGCCGACGGCACGATGATGGGCGGCGCCCTGGGCGAGGTCAGCCAGTACTACCAGTTCACGGCCGGCACGACCCTCGCGGTGAACCTGGGCATCCTGCGTATCCTGGCGCCCATCCGCTTGGTCATCGAGACCTTCCCGCCCAGCGTGGTCGAGGCCGACCGCGCGGTCTGGCAGGGCTCGGGCGCGCTCGATCCCCAGGACCACATGCTGGTCGTCGAGCGTCCCAGCGAGGGCCACTACGAGTTCATGGTCCTGTCCAGGCTCAAGAGCCCCGCCGACAGCCCCTGGCGCGTGGTCGTCGGCGGCGAGACGACGCCCGGCGCCACCCCGGGCGAGGGACAGGGCAGCGTCTGGGTCGACCTGGACCAGGACCGCGACGACAAGACCACGGGCAAGGCCCTGGCGGTCTGGTCGCGCGCGGGCGGCGAGCGCGAGGTCAACACCTTCTTCTACGCGTGGTCCGACGACGTGGCCAAGCACCCCGCCCGCGACGCGACCTACTACTTCAAGCGCCAGCCCGAGGGCGGCGGCGTGTTCGTCTTCGGCGTGCCCGAGGTGAACATCCACCACGAGGCGAGCAAGAGCGCGATGGAGCGCGCCCTCATCGCCAGCCGCTGGCTGCCCACCGGGCAGGGCCGCTCGGACGTCTACGCCGACGGCGGCGACGTCGCGGCCGACGGCTACGACCAGGTGCACGTCACCCAGTGCTGGGCCGCCAACAGCTTCGAGACCACCTACGAGCAGATGATGGGCGACTCGACCAGCGGGCAGTCCGACGTGAAGTTCGAGGCGGGCGACCTGGGCTCGTGCGCCTTCCCGGCGCCGCAGGCGGCCGCGCTGCCCGAGACCCCGCCGGCCCCGGTGGCGGGCGCGCTGCCGCCCGAGGCGCAGTAGCGACGCGCGGCGGGGCGGCCGGCGTGGCGCCGCCCCGGTCCGCCCCGGCCTGCCCGCAGCGTCGGGCCGGCTGGAAGAGCGTGTCGTATGGATGCCGGCGACGGCGGCCTTGGAGTG
>JAWLBL010000024.1:77146-148978 GCA_041687695.1 Myxococcota bacterium
CTCCAGCTTGCTGGAGCCCCGGACCCGGCGGCTTGCCGCCGGGATCTGGCCGCCCACTCGGCGCAGCAAGCTGCGCCGGATGGGGGCTCCACCAAGGTGGAGCACTCCGGTTGGGCTCTTGCGACACCCTCTGGAAGCCGGTCATCCCAGGGGGCGGAGGTCGGCGTTTGGAGTGCTCCAGCTTGCTGGAGCCCCGGACCCGGCGGCTTGCCGCCGGGATCTGGCCGCCCACTCGGCGCAGCAAGCTGCGCCGGATGGGGGCTCCACCAAGGTGAAGCACTCCGGTTGGGCTCTTGCGACACCCTCTGGAAGCCGGCGATCCCCGGTTCCGGGGCTAGCGGCGGGAGCGGCGCTTGGTCGGCTTCTTCTTGGGCTTGGGCTCCTCGGCGGGAGGGTCGGGGGCGGCCTCGGCGGCGAGGGCCTCGGCGGCCTCGTCGTCGCCGAACGGCGCGGCGACCGTGGCGACGGGGCGCAGGTGGGGCGCCAGCTCGGTCAGCCGGACGCGCTCGTCCAGGGTCAGATCGGGCAGGTGCTCGACGAAGGCCGTGATCGCCCACAGGGCCTCGTCGGTGAGCAGGTGCCGGTACGCCGGCATCGCGCTGTTGCGGACGCCGTGCTTGGCGATCCAGAACAGCTCGCCGGAGGGACGGGCGAGGGCGGCCTGGGCGAGGTCGGCAGCCGGGGGGCCCAGGCCCCGGGCGAAGGGGGCGGCGGGGACGCCGGGCGCGCCGTGGCACTGGGCGCAGGTCTGGGCGTACAGCTCCATGCCGCGGGCGATGAGGGTCGGGTTCGACAGGGGCACCGGGGTGCCCTTGGGCGCGTGGTCCGCGGCGGTGCTCGACAAGGCCCAGGCGCCGAGGGTGCGCTCGAGCGGCAGGGGGCCGGCGGTGACGGAGGCGTCGAGGGCGCCCAGCTTCGAGGCGACCAGGGGGACCGCCACCGTCAGGAGCACGCCCGCGACCAGGCCCAGGACGAAGCGCAACATGAGGGCCTCGGGGGCTGTCGGGGAGGGTGGGGGTGCACCCCTTCCAAGTGCCCGCCGAGGTTGGGCATTCCTGCGCCGCGCCGGGCCTCAGCCGGGGACCGGGAAGCGGTCGAGGTCGGTCAGCCGCGTGAGGATGGCCTGCCGCCCCAGCAGATCGGCGTAGGCCGGGGCCGCGCGGCCGCCGGCGAGGACCACGACCGCGCGCGGCAGGGCGGCCAGCAGCTGCTCGAGGGCTTCTCGCGTCTCGGGCGAGGGCGGGTTGACCAGCGACAACAGGACCAGCTCGGCGCGGGTGCGGGCGACCGCGCCGGCGATCTCGGGCGGCGGCAGGTTCGGCCCCAGGTACACGACGCGCCAGCCGTTGGTGGTGGCGATCAGCGCGGCCATCAGGACGCCCAGCTCGTGCAGCTCGCCCGGCGGGGTCGTGGCGAGGGCGGCGGGGGCGCGCTCGACGACCGGCGCGCCGAGCAGGAGCGTGCCGAGGAAGGAGCGCAGGACGCCGGTGGCCGCGTGCTCGTTGGCGATGGACAGCTCGCCGCGCGCCCAGCGGTCGCCGATCTCCTGGGCGATGGGCGCGACGTGCTCGGTGACCAGCGTGCGAGGGTCGGTCCAGCCGAGCGCCTGCGACAGCGCCTCCTCGGCCTGGCGCAGGTCGAGGGCCTCGATGGCCGCGACGAAGCGGCCGCGGAACCCCTCGAGATCGGCGGCGGCGCCCGGGCGGTGGTCCGTCAGCAGGGCTTCGAGGTCGGCCAGGGGCAGGCAAGCGATGGCGGGCAGGGCGTGGCCCCGGTCCGACAGCGCCTTGACCAGCCGCAGGCGGGCGACGTCCTCCTCGCCGTACAGACGCTCGCCGGCCGGTGTCCGCGCGGGCGTGACCACGGCGTAGCGGCGCTCCCAGGCGCGCAGGGCGTGGGCGCTGACGCCGGTGAGGCGGGCCACGGCGCCGATGCGGTAGGTGACCGGGGCGGCGGGCGCGCGCGCGGTCGGGGGCGGGGGGCCGGGCAGGCGCGTGGGTGGGGGCACGGGGGCTCCTTCAGCGCGCGGCGGGCGCGGGCAGGCGGCGGCCGCGCCAGGCGACCGGGGCGCGGCGGGCCCGGTCGAGCAGCGCGAGCAGGGTGACGGCCACGAAGAGCGCGACGAAGAGCGGGTAGGCGAGGGCGCCCCAGGCCGGCAGGCGCCCGACGTGGGGCTGGCGGCGGGCGATCTCGGCGGCGGTGAGCAGGTAGGTGGTCAGGCCGAGCAGCGCCGGGGCGAGGGCGCCGGCGGCCAGGGCCTGCGCCGCGAAGAGCGGCACGCCGAGCAGCCAGCCGACGAGGACCACCATCTCGACGACGCCGCCGGGGCCGGCCGAGGCCAGGCCCTCGCGGAAGTTGCGGCGCCAGCCGCGGAGGAAGGCGCCGAGGCCCTCGGGGTACATGCGGACGGCGAGCAGGCCGGGGGCGTGCAGGAGGGAGAAGCCCAGGCCGGCCTCGGCGACGAGGCGGGCGAAGGCCAGATCCTCGGCGACCCGGTGGGCGACCGCGGGGTGGCCGCCGACGCGCTCGTAGGCGGCGCGCGTGAAGAGCAGGTACTGGCCGATGGAGAAGCGGCGCTCGCCGCGGGCGCGGGAGGGGGGCAGGCCGGCGCCCGAGGCCAGCAGCAGGAGGAGCTGGAAGACGCCCTGCAGGCGCTCCCACCAGGCGATGACGACGTGGGTGGGGACGACCGAGAGCAGGCCCGCGTCGTCGCGCCGCAGCTGGGCGACCGCCTGGCCGAGCGAGTCGCGGGCGTGGGCGGTGTCGGCGTCAGTGAACAGGAGCAGATCGCCGGTGGCCGCCTGGGCGCCCGCGTGGCAGGCCCAGGGCTTGCCGAGCCAGCCGGCGGGCAGGGGCGGCGGCGTGACGACGCGGACGCCGGCCTTGCGGGCCAGCTCGCCGGTGCCGTCGGTCGAGTGGTCGTCGACGACGATGACCTCGCAGGGCGCTGGGTCGAGGCGGGCCACCGAGGCGAGCAGGCGCGGCAGGTTGTGGGCCTCGTCGCGGGCGGGGACGATGATCGACACCCTCGGCCAGGGTTCGGGGCGGGCCGTCGGGGCCGGGGTCGGCCGGCCGAACAGGCGCCCGAGGCGCACCGACCAGAGGGCGAAGCCCAGGACGGCGAAGGCGAGCGGGACCAGGGCGGTGGCGAGACTCATCACGCCCCGTCCCCGGTGAGCAGCGCCACGGTGCGGTCGACGCCGGGGTAGCCCTGCAGATAGAAGCGCCACCAGCCGAGCATCATGACGCCGTGGCCGATCATGATGAAGACGTGGCTCCACATCTCGACGCGGTCGGCCTTGTCGGCGAGGTAGCGGCGCCAGTGGAAGACCTCGTCGACCAGGCTGTAGACGAACGAGAGCGCGGTCATCACGGCGGCCGGGACGGCGGCGGCCGGAGCGTCGTGGGCGAGGCAGAGCAGGACGCAGCTGGAGACGCCGCAGAAGATGGTGATGTGGTGGACCAGGGCCTCGCCGCCGGCCAGGGCCTGCTTGTAGATGGTGCGGTGGCCGATGGTGTCGACGGCGATGGCCAGCGCGAAGACGGCGGCGCCGAGGGGGACGAGCCAGGCGTCGTCGGGCCAGGTGACGCCGTGGGCGTCGCCGAGGAGCAGGAAGCCGCCGGTCGAGCCGACCAGGCCCAGCATCAGGCCGACCCAGGCGAGGTAGACCAGCCAGTCGGCGCGGTCGAACTGGCGGACCCGCCCGACGTAGACCAGCAGCTCGGCCCAGAACGTCGTCGGGGAAGGTGACGCGGCGGCGGGGCGGGCGCGGCGCGCGACCCAGGGCGGCGTGCGCGAGGTGGGCCGGCGCGGCGAGGGCGCCGTGGGCGAGGGCGCGGGCGACGAGCGCCAGCTTGCGCGGGGTGGGGACGATGGCGCGGCCTCGGAGGACGTCGTGGTCCCGGCGGGCGATCTCGTGACCGATGGCGGCATAGACGAGCCTCGCGGAGCGGATGGTGAGGGCCCAGCGCCAGGGGAGGGCGGCGAGGCCACGGTCGGCGGAGCGGTAGAAGTCGTCGGCGTGGGCGAGCAGCTCGGCGACGGCGGCGGCGACGGGGGCGCGGGCCGAGGGCGGCAGCGGGCCGCCGAGGTGGCCGGCGAGGTCGGGGGCGCCGTGGCGGGCGAGGAGGTCGGCGGGCAGGTACAGGCGGCCGCGGCCCCAGTCCTCGAGCACGTCGCGGGCGATGTTGGTGAGCTGCATCGCCAGGCCGAGGTGGGCGGCCTGCTGCAGGGCGGCGTCGTCGCGCAGCCCCGACAGGTGGCACATCATGAGGCCGACGGTGCCCGCGACGCGGTGGGCGTACAGGAGCAGATCGTCGAGGGTGGCGTAGCGGTGGCCGGCGGCGTCCATGGCGAAGCCGGCGAGCAGCTCGCTGGGGTAGGCGCGGGGGATGGCGACGTCGTGGACCAGGGCGGTGAAGGCTGCGAGGACCGGGTCGGAGGCGGGCTGGCGGGCGTAGACGGCGTCGAGCTCGGCCTCGAGGCGGCGGCAGGCGGCGGCCTGGGCGTCGGGCGGGGCCTCGTCGACGGCGTCGTCGGCGCGGCGGCACCAGGCGTACAGGACGGCGGTGCGGGCGCGGTCGGCCGGGGGCAGCAGGCGCGAGGCGAGGGCGAAGCTCTTGGAGCCCGCGGCGATGCTGTCGTGGCAGGCGGCGATGGGGTCGACGGCGGGGGCGTCGGCGGGGCGGGCGGAGGCGGTCATCGGCGCTGGGTGGGGCCGGCGGCCGCGCGGGACGGGGTGGCGGGGGAGGCCGGGGCCGGGAAGTCGATGACCTCGGCCGGGCGGGCGGCGTAGTCCTGCAGGATGACGGAGGCGGTGGCCTTGGCGCCGTTGATGACGCCGGGGACGCCCGCGCCGGGGTGGGTGCCGGCGCCGACCAGGTACAGGCCCGGGATGCGCGGGTCGCGGTTGTGGGGGCGGAACCAGGCGCTCTGGGTGAGGCGCGGGGCGCAGGAGAAGGCCGAGCCGTGGTAGCTGAAGAGCTGCGACTGGAAGTCGCTGGGGGTGAACCAGCGCTTGGTGACGACGTGGCGGCGCAGGTCGGGCATCAGCGTCTCGAGGGAGGCGAGGATGCGCTCGGCGTAGGCGGGGGCGGCGGTGGCCCAGTCGATGGGGGCGTTGCCCAGGTGGGGCACGGGCGACAGGACGTAGAAGGCGCCGCAGCCGGGCGGGGCGAGCGACGGGTCGGTCACCGTCGGGGCGTGCAGGTACAGGCTGAAGTCGTCGGGCAGGCGCGCGCCGCCGAAGATGTCGTCGAGCAGGCCCCGGTAGCGGGGGCCGAAGACGACGGTGTGGTGGACGACCGACTCGTCGTAGGGGCGGTCGGTGCCGAAGTACAGGACGAAGAGCGACATCGACCAGTCGAGCTTCTCGACCCAGCGCGCGGTGGGGCGGGCCTCGGGCACGTCGGCCAGCAGGGTCGCGTAGGTGTGCTGGAGGTCGGCGTTCGAGACGACGAGATCGAAGGGCTCGTCGGGGCGCGCGTCGGTCGAGACCAGGTGGCGGGGGCGGGCGTGGTCGCCCTCCAAGCGGATGCGGCGCACGGGCGAGGACAGGCGCAGCTCGCCGCCCAGCTCGGTGAACAGGCGCACCAGGCCCTGGACCAGGGCGCCGGTGCCGCCGCGCGGGAAGTACACGCCCCACTGGCGCTCGAGGTAGTGGATGAGCGTGTAGATGGCGCTGGTCTGGAAGGGGTTGCCGCCGACCAGCAGCGAGTGGAAGGACAGGGCCTGGCGGACGTGCTCGTTTTTGACGAAGCGGGCGACGGTGCCGTAGACTGAGCGGTCGGCGCGCAGGCGGATGAGGCGCGGGGCGACGCGCACCATGTCGGAAAAACGCAGGAACGGCGTGTGGGCCAGATCGGTGTAGCCAGCCTCGAAGACCTGGCGGCTGTACTCGACGAAGCGCAGGTAGCCGTCGACGTCGCGCGGGTCGCGGGCGCGGATCTGGCGGACCATGGCGTCGGAGTCGCCGACGTAGTCGAAGGTGTCGCCGTCCTCTTGCCAGTGCAGGCGATAGAACGGCGTGACCGGGAGCAGCTCGACGTAGTCGACCATCGCGCGGCCGGCCTCGGTGAAGAGCTCCTCGATGCAGTGGGGCGCGGTGATGACGGTCGGGCCGGCGTCGAAGGTGAAGCCGTCGTCCTGGTAGACGTAGGCGCGGCCGCCGGGCTTGTCGCGGGCCTCGAACAGGGTGACCTGGAAGCCGGCGGTCTGCAGGCGGATGGCGACGGCGAGGCCGCCGAAGCCGCTGCCGACGACGGCGACGCGGCGGGCGCGGGGGGACGCGGCGGGGGTCGGGTCAACCATAGCTGGCCTCCAGGCGGGCGATCTCGCGGCGGAGCGGGTCGAGGGCGGCCGGGGCGCCGTCGCGGGCGACGGCGTCGGCGAGGGTGGCGAAGGTGGTCGAGAGCCGGGCGCGGACGTCGGCGCGGCCGGTGGCCTGGACGCGGGCGGCGAGGGTGTCGGCCAGGGCGTCGCGGTCGGGGGGCGAGGTGGCGGCGGCGCGGGCCTGGCGCTGCAGGCGCGCCCAGGTGACGTCGTCGGCGGCGCGGGCGAGCCAGGCCCAGGGCCAGGTGGGGCGGCCCTGGGCGAGGTCCTCGCGGCCCTTGTCGCGGCGGGAGGGCGCGGTGAGGCCGCCGAGGTCGTCGAGCATCTGCAGGGCGACGCCGAGGTCGCGGCCGGCGGTGGCGAGGGCGGCGACCAGCGCGGGGGGGGCGCCAGCGGCGAGGGCGCCGAGCTGGGCGGCGAGGGCCATGAGGGCGCCGGTCTTGAGGGCGGTGGTGGCGGCGACGACCGCGGGGACGTCGGCGCGGTCGAGGTCGAAGACGCGCGTGGCGAGATCGAGGGCCTGGCCGCGGTGGCAGTCGGCGAGGGTGCGGGCGACGCGGGGCAGGAGGGTGGCGGCGGCGGCGGGGGGCAGGGGGGCCTCGCCGAGCAGCTCGAGGGCGCGGAAGTACATCCAGCCGCCGGTGTTGACCGCGAGGGGGGCGCCGACGAGCAGGTGGAGGGCGGGGGCGCCGCGGCGGGTGGCCGAGTCGTCCTGGACGTCGTCGACGATGAGCGAGCCGGCGTGGAGCAGCTCGATGGCGGCGCCGAGCGCGGGCGGCGGGCCGGCGGGGGCGCCGCCGGACAGGGCCCAGCCGGCCTCGACCAGGCGCGCGCGGAAGGCCTTGCCGGGGCGGGCGAGGAAGGCGCGGGCGGGGCCATGGAGGGCGCGCTCCCAGACGGCGGCGGGGACGCCGTCGGCGCCGGCGGCGGCCAGGAGGTCGGCCAGCGCGGCGTCGGCCAGGGGCGTGTCGGGGGCGGGCGGGTCGACGTGGGCGGGGTCGAGGCGTGGGATCACCATCGGCGGGGGACCTCCGGGCCGGCGAGGGCCGCGCGCCAGTCGAGGCCGCGCGGGGGGCGGCCGACCAGCATCCGGGCGCGGTCGAGCGCGGTGAGCTCGAGGGCGTAGAAGCGGCGGATGAGGGGCTCGGGGTGGGTGTAGAAGCGCTCGAGGACGTTGTAGCGGTCCTTGGGGGCGAACCACTTGAAGAGCATCCAGTTCAGGCGGTGGGCGAAGGCGCGCTGGCGGCGGTGCTCGGCGACGAAGGCCGCGAGGGTGGGGCCGAAGAGGGCCTCGGGCGCGCTCGCGGCGACGAGCAGGGCGAGGCGGACGGCGATGGGGAACGAGTAGCCCGAGACCGGGTGAAAGAAGCCGCCGCGGTAGCCGGCGCGCAGCGGGCCCTCGGTGGGGCTGGGCACGTCGCCGTCCCAGGGCAGGGGCAGGACGCCGTGCTCCTCGCGGACGGTCCCGGTGACCTCCCAGCCCTGGCGAGCGGCGTAGGCCAGGACCTCGTCGTGCAGGGCCTCGCGGTCGAGCAGCGGCGAGTCGGAAAAGCGCGTGTCCTCGATGAGCAGGCGGTCGGGGGCGAGGGGGAGCGTGTAGACGAAGCGGTAGCCGTCGTCCTGGGGGACGGTGGCGTCCATGAGCAGCGGGCGCTCGCGGTCGTGCGGGCGCGCGAGCCGGACCTCGAGGCCGACGAACTTCTGGTAGCCGCAGCGGGGCTCGTGGCCGGCCTCGGCGCCGTGGTCGGGGCCCCGGGCGTCCACGACGACCTGCGCCGACAGGACGCGGCCGTCGGCGAGGCGGACCTCGTGGGCCTCGATCGCGACCGCCTCGGCGCCGGTGAGCAGGTGGGCGGCGGGCGCGGCGGCGAGCCGGCCCTCGAGCGCCGTGGCGAAACGCCCGCTCGTGACCGCGGAGTAGGTCGCGCCCAGCCGGCGGTGCGACGATGGAAAGACGACGTCATACCCGGACCAGCGATGCACGACGAGCGGCTCGACGAAGCGCCGCGCCCCGTCCGGGACGTCATCCTCGTGAAAGCACCAGGTGTGGTTGCCCCCGACGCGCGGTCCTCGCTCGACGATGGCCAAGCGGAGGGCGGGGCGCCGGTCCAGCAGCGCCAGCGCAATGAGGCCGCTCTGCAGGCCGCCACCGACGAGGACGTAGTCGAACTCCAAGGGGACCTCCGCGGGAGTGGTTTAGGGTTCGTCTATGTATCGTCTAGTCTACGTCGAGGTGCAACCGGGGGGACCGATTGTGACGGCGGCCGGCGCTTGGCTGCGGCGTCGGCGGCGCTTAACTCGTCGGGAACGCTGCTGTTCGGGAGGTCGAGCGATGACTGGAGACGACGCGACGGGGCTGCCGATGGATGAGATCGGCCCGGTCCTGCTGGCGGGAGCGACCGGCTTCGTCGGACGACATCTGCGGCCCGCGCTGGCCGCGCGTGGCGTCCAGGTCCGGTGCGCCAGCCGCACGCCCGAGCGGCACCGGCGGGACGAGGGCGACTGCGAGTGGGTTCGACTGGACGTAGACGATCCTTCGACGATGCCTGCGGCTCTCGAGGGGGCGCGCGCGGCGGTGTGGCTGGTCCACGAGATGGCCAACGGACGCGACTACGGCGCGCGCGAGCGGACCTCGGCGGCGGCCTTCGCGGCGGCGGCGGCCCGGACGGGCGTCGAGCGGATCGTCTATCTGGGCGGGATCGCGCCCGCCGGGACGCCCTCGCGGCATCTCGAGAGCCGCTTGGCGACGGGCGCGGTGCTGCGCGGCGGGAACGTGCCGTGCTTCGAGCTGCGGGCGTCGATGATCATCGGCGCGGGCAGCGCCAGCTGGCGGATCGTCTCCGATCTCGCCTCGCGGCTGCCTGCGATGATCCTGCCGCGCTGGCTGGCCTCGCGGACCCAGCCCATCGCCATCGACGACGTGGTCGTCGCCATGTGCTGGGCGCTCGAGGCCCCGCTGGCGCTCGCGGGGGTGCACGACGTGCCCGGCCCCGAGATCCTCAGCGGGCGCGACATCCTGCTGCGGGTCGCCGGGCTGCTGGGCGCCCGCCCTTGGACCGTCTCGTTGCCCGTCCTGTCGCCGCGGCTGTCGAGCTACTGGCTCAAGCTGGTCAGCGGGGCCGACTACGAGATCGCGCGCGAGCTCGTCCTTGGACTCGAGCACGATATCCTGGCGCAGGACGAGGGGGTGTGGGCGCATCTCCCCGACCACCGCCGCCTGTCCTTCGACGAGGCCGCCCGTCGGGCGCTGGCCGACGACCGCGAGGAGAAGCCATGGAAGACGCTCAGGCTGGAGGCGCTCGCGCGGCGACTCGCACGCCGGCCGGCCTGACCGGCGCCGCGCCCCCGCCGGGCGCGGTCGCCTTCCTCGGCAGCTGGGTGGCCGTCGGCGGCTGGCTGGTGGTCGGCGCGCTGTTCGGCGGCTCACCGCTCAGCGTCGCGCCCGAGGTGGGGCTGTACCTGTCGCTCGGGGTGTACGGGCTGATCGTCGTCCCGCTCCTCGCCGCCACGGCCGGGCCCACCCTGCGCGCGTTCCTGACCGTCACGCCGGCGGCCGTCGTCGTCGGCGTCCTGGCCGGGGGGCTCATGGCGGCGGCGACGCTCGTCGTCTACCCCGTGGCGGTGGCCCTCTTCCCCGGTGTCCGCGAGGTGGTCTCGGATCTGTACGCCTCGGCGGCCATCGGCCCGCCGGCCCCGGTACGGCTGGCGCTGCTCGTCGTCATCATCGCGGCCGAGGAGGTCCTGTGGCGTGGCGTCCTGCTGACCGGGCTGCGCGTCCGCTTCGGGCGGCGCGCCGCGGTGGTCATCGCGGCCGTGACCTACGGGTTGGCCCAGCTCGGCACCGGCTCGTTCGCCCTGTTCGCCCTGGCCGTCGCCTGCGGCGTCATCTGGGGCGCGCAGCGCCTGTGGCACGGCTCGCTGGTCGTGCCGTTCCTGACGCACCTCGTCTGGGATGTGGCGCTCCTCGTCGTCATGCCCGTCGAGTCGCCCGCTCCCTTCGCGGCCGCCGCGGCCGCCGCCGTCGGGGCTGGATCAGCGGTCGTATGTGCCTAAGATAGCGAAAGAAAAGGACACAGGCTGGAACGGCCGGCACCGGCGCCCTCTCTGGGCTCCTGCCGCGGAGCCGGCCCAGCGACGACGACCGCGGAGGGCAACACCTCATGGAGATCACCGCCATCATCGGCCTCGTGACGTTCATCGCCCTCCTGGTGATCGGCCTCGCCTTCAGGTCGCTGCGCGAGACGGTCGGCATCATCGCGATCGGCGCGGGCGTCGTCTTCGCGCTCACCACCATGGGCGCCATCTTCGCCATCCCCATGCTGCTGCTCGGCGGCGCGCTGCTGTGGGTCGAGTTCCGCAGGAAGCGCGGCGACCGCGAGCGCCAGCCGGCGTGACGACGGCGACTTGGGAGCCATGATGGCCGGCGACTCGACCAACATCGTGCCCCTGCGGGTCCCCGATCGCGTCAGCGCGGTCGCCTCGCCGGCGCTCCGGCGCCGGGCCTGGGCTCGCGTCGCGCGCCTCGGCCTGTCCGCCGCCCTCGGGCGCGCCCGACAGTCCGCCGGCCTGTACCTGCTCGAGCTGCTCACGGGCTTCGGCAGGGGCGGCCCCGTCGTCCGCGGCGCTGCGAGCACGCCGGTCCACTTCCGCAGCACGGTCACGGTCGAACGCTCGCCTCGGGTGGCCTACCGCTTCTGGCGGGATCTCGCCAACCTGCCGCGCTTCATGCAGCACATCGCGAGCGTCGAGGACCTCGGCGGAGGTCGCAGCCGCTGGACGGCGCGGACGGGCCCGGGGCAGCGCCGGCTCAGCTGGGAGGCCGAGCTGGCCACCGACCGCCCCGGGCGCTGTATCGCCTGGCGCTCCGTCCCCGGCGCCCCGCTGCACCACGCCGGCCGCGTCAGCTTCGCGGAGGCTCCCGGGCCCCACGGCTGCGAGGTCACCCTGGAGCTGGATCTCCGCCCCGCCGGCGCTGGCGTCGCCCTGGCCCTGGGCCTGTTCCACCCGGTCGTCGGCCGCGAGCTCGAGGAGGAGCTGCGGCGCTTCAAACAGCTCCTCGAGGCGGGCGAGGCCGCCACCGCCCCGGGGCAACCGTTCGCTCGCGGCGACGGCGCGCGCGCCCCCGAGGCTTGAGCCCGCCGTCCGCCCTGCTCCCTGACAACTTTCTCCTCCACGGCGCACGCCAGCCCTGCGCCGACGTCACCGTCCGTCCCCAAAGGCACCCGCGACCGGACTCTGCGGGGGTCGCAGAGAGAGGGGGAGGGTGAGGGTGGGGCGGCCTGGGCCTCGCGCTCGGGCCGCCCCACCCGAACCTGACCGCCGCTCGCCGCGACCTCCGCGCTCGAGACGTTCAGCCATCGGCGGGGAGCCGTGGAGGGGGGAGTCCGCGAGGCGGGGTGGGCCCTCTCCGGAGGCCCGCCCCGCCTCGTCGACTTTCGCCCGCCGCGTCGATCTTCGACCGAGCCGTGGCGGCGTTCGTGGCCGAAGCGGCGCGGTGGCGCCGGCGACCGGGGCCATGGAGCGGGCCGCGGACCGGGTTACGATGGTGCTCCCACCTCCCGCAGCCCCTCCCGCCAGGCTCCCGCCATGTCCCCGAACGGTCCGACGCCCCCGGCGCGCGTCCGCCTCACCAGCGGCACCGTCGCGCGCGCCGCCCTCGTCATCCTCGCCCTGTGGGCCCTGTTCAACCTGCTGTACGTCGGCCGCGTCGTCCTCTTCGCCACCTTCGTGGCGGTGCTGGTGGCCGCGTTCCTGTCGATCTTCGTCGATCCGCTCGAGCGACGCTTCGGCCTCCCCCGCGCCGCCGGCGCCGCCCTGACCCTCATCGTCATCGGAGGCCTGCTCGCTGGCCTCGCCGTCCTGGCCTGGCCCACGCTGAGCGAGCAGCTCCGCCTCATCCGCTTGCAGCTGCCGGCCTTCCTCGCCAAGACCGAGGCCGCCATCGCCAGCGTCGTCGAGGACGTCGCCGGCCGCCTCGGCAACGGCGACATGACCCTCGAGGACGTCGGCCACGAGCTGGGTGAGCGCGTCCCTCAGGTGGTCGGACGCGCCATCCCCATCGTCGGCACGGTCGCCGGCGCGGTCGGCGGCGCCGTGCTCGTCCTCTTCGTCGGCGTCTTCATGACCATCGAGCGGCGCACCCTGGCCGCCGGCCTCGTGGCCCTCGTCCCGCCCGACGGCCGCGCCCGCGTCGCCGGCGCCCTCGTCGACGCCGCGGCCACCCTGCGTCGCTGGATCCTCGGCACCAGCATCAGCATGCTCAGCGTCGGCGTCATGAGCTACGTCGGCCTGTGGCTGCTCGACGTGCCTGCGGCGCTCGCCCTCGGCCTCATCGCGGGCGTGCTGACCTTCGTCCCCATCTTCGGGCCGCTGCTGTCGGCCGTCCCGGCCATCGCCATCGCGCTCATCATGTCTCCGGCCGACGCGGTGTGGGTCGTGCTGCTGTACATCGGCATCCAGCAGATCGAGGGCAACCTGATTACGCCCCTGGTGATGAAGGGGATCGTCGACATCCCGGCCACCCTGAGCGTCCTGTGGCAGTCGCTGATGGCCCTGGCCTTCGGCTTCCTGGGGCTGTTCGTGGCGGTGCCACTGCTGGCCGTGACGATGGTCCTGGTCCGGCGCCTGTACGTCGCCCCGATGGACGAGGCCGAAGCGACCGCGCAGGCGCCGCGGGCACCCGCTGGCGCCTGAGCCCCGAGCCTACGCGCGGCGCGCCCACCAGCTCGCGGCGAGGCCCGCCAGCCCGACGGCGAGCACGGCGCCACGGCGTCGTCGAGCGGGGTGAACCTTGACGACGGGCCCCTCCCAGGTCAGCCCGCGGGCGCCTCCGTCGAACTCGACCGGCCGATACAGGTTGTCGTCCCGGTCGCGGGTCAGCGGCAGCTCCGATCGCTGGGCCGACATCGCCAGGCGACCCAGCAGGCGGTCCGTCAGGCGCGGCGACAGGGTCTGCGCCAGCTGCAGCATCCGGCCGATGCCGCCGGCGACCACCTCGCGGGTCGGCGTGACGGCGCAGCGCAGGATGAGGTCGGCCACGATCTCGGGGGCGTACACCGGCGGCAGCGGCCGCGGCTCGACGCCCAGGTAGCTGCGCGCCTTCTGGAACAGCGGCGTGTGGACGCTGGCCGGCTTGACCAGGCTCACTGCGATGGCGCGGCCGTCGGCCTCGAGCTCGACCCGCAGCGCGTCGGTGAAGGCCTCGAGCGCGTGCTTGGCCGACGCGTAGATGCCCTGCAGCGGCAGCGGCCGGTCGGCGACCGCGCTGGCGACGTTGACCAGCGCCCCGCCGCGGCGCCCGAACAGGCGCACGGCGGTCCGCGACCCGTGCACCGCCCCCCAGAAGTCCACGTCGAACAGCCGCCGCATGTCCTCGACCGGCAGCGCCATCAGCGGCCCGAACATCGAGACCGCCGCGTTGTTCACCCAGGTGTCGACCCGCCCGAAGGCGCTCAGGGCCGCGTCGCCGATGGCCTCGACCTGCGCGCGGTCGGCGACGTCGGCGACCACGTAGGTCGCGCGCCCGCCGGCGTCGCGGATGTCCGCGGTCGCCCGCTCGAGGTCCTCGGCGTTGCGCGCGGCCAGGACGACCGCAGCGCCGCAGCGCGCCGCCTGGGTGGCGGTCACCAGGCCGATGCCGCTCGAGGCGCCGGTCACGACGACGACCTGATCGCGCAGATTCCTGAGGCGAATCGCGGCCATAGGGGCCCTCCTGGGATGCGTTGGACGTCTCGACACCGTGGTCACGGCGGCGGGCGCGGGCAAACTCAGGGCTGGAAGGCGTAGATCTGGAAGCCGGCGACGTCGGCCTCGTGGCGCACGGCCGGGTAGGGGCCACGGCGCGTGAACAGCCGGTGCAGCTCGGCGTAACCGGGGCGCGGGCTGAGGTAGTAGCCGTCGAGCACCAGGTGGGTGGCGCCGAAGCGGCGGGCGGCCGCGAGGACGGCGTCGGGGCCGTCGCTGGGCACGCTGAGGGCGGGGCGGCCGGTGGCGTACCACAGGCGCCAGGGACGGGTGCTCATCGTGACGGCCTGGGGGGCCTCGTGGGTCACCCAGGCGGTCAGGGCGTCGTAGCGGGCGCGCTCGTGGGCGGCCTCGGCGGTGAGGCGGGCGCGCTGGGCGGGGGCGCCGTGGAAGGCGTAGGCCAGGGGCGTCGCGGCGAAGGCGAGCGCCAGGGCGAGCAGGGCGACCGGGCGCAGGCGGTGGGTGGCCAAGCGGGCGCGGGCGGCGTCGAGGGCGGCGCTCAGGCCGAGGGCGGCGCAGGCGAGGGCGAAGGGGACCAGGGCCATGTAGCTCTTGAAGAAGCCGCCGACGATGGCGGTGGCCGTGCCGTGGAAGAGCACCAGGGCCAGGGCGAAGAGGTGGAAGACGCGGTGGCTCGGGTGACGGCGCCAGGCGAGGGCGGCGCCCGCGACTGCGAAGGGGGCGAGCAGCAGGGAGGAGCGCTCGAGCAGGAGCGTGAGGGCGGCGCGGAGGCCGGCGTCGAAGCCGGCGAGGACGGCGGCGGGGCCGCGGGCGAGCCACTCGGCGGGCGTGGGCTGGGCGGAGAGGGCGTAGATCTGGTCGTAGGAGGTGATCCAGACGGCCTGTGACGAGCCGGGGGGGAGCGGCGTGCCGAAGGCGGCGAGGTTTCGGACCATCAGCGGGCCCATGACCACGAGATAGCCGCCGAGCAGCAGCGGCCAGGCGCGCCGGGCGGGCAGGGCGAGGGCCTTGGTGCGCTGGAGGTGGGCGAGCCACAGGGCGAGGACCAGCAGGGTGAGGACGCCGTCACCGCGGGTCAGGTGGGCGAGGCCGGCGAGGAGGCCGGCGGCGAGGACGGTGGGGGCGCGGGCGGCGGAGAAGCGGGCGCCGGCGAGGAGGGCGCCGGTGACGAACACGGCGTAGAAGAGGGTCGAGTCGGGGTCGACGGCGTGGTGGGTGGGCCACTCGGCGAAGACGGAGGTCGCGCCGGCGGCGAAGCCGACCCAGGCGCGGCCGGAGAGGCGCTCGGCGAGCAGAAAGGTCAGCCAGGCGAACAGGCCCGCGAACAGGACGGTCGGGAGCGTCTCGGGGCCGGGGCCGGGGCCGAGGAGGGCGACCGAGGCGGCGACCAGCAGGGAAGCGCCGGGCATCCAGTAGTCGTGGGAGGGGTGGGTGAGGGCGTCCGGTTGGCCGAGGAAGTGCCAGACGATGTCCTCGGTCCACAGGCCGGGGCCCAGGGCGCCGCGCAGGCCCATGGCGCGGTAGTAGGCGCTGTCGTTGCCCAGCGGGAAGTCGATCTCGGCGCCGAACCACAGGCGGTAGACGATGGCGCCGAGGACGAGGAGGCCGAGCCCGATGGCGCGGGCGGTGCGGACCGTCAAAGGTAACCCAGCGCGAACAGGGCGGCGGCGGTGGCGGCGCCCAGGACGCCGAGGCCGGCGAGGATCCATGGCAGGAGCTGGCGCTCGGGGGCCTCGCGGCGGAAGGCGAGGCGGGTGGCGGCCGGGACGACGGGGCGCTCGCCCGGGACCGGCAGCCGGACCGGCGCCTCGAAGGGGTCGAAGTCCTCGGCGGGCGCGGGCGCAGGGGCGGCCCCGGTCGGGCGGGGCGGCTGCGTCGGCGCGGGCGTGGCGTGGGCGGGTTCGGCGGCGCGCGGCGCGACGAGGCCGCCGAAGGGAGACTGGGCGCCGGTCCCCAGCATGGCGGCGAGCTCGGCGATCTCGTTGACGTCGATGGACAAGGTCTCGGTCAGATCGTCTTCCTCGACGCCCTCGCCGTGCTCGAGATAACGCTCGATATCGGCCAGCAGGGCGCCGGCGGTCCCCTGGCGGTGCTTGGGGTTGCGGCGCAGGGCCTTGGCGACGATGGACCACAGCTCGGGCGTGATGGTGTCGATGACCGGGAGATCGTCGTCGTCCTGCTCGAGGCGCCACTCCATGTAGCGCAGCATCTGGCGCGTCGCCTCGCGGTCGTCGCCGTCGATGCGCGCCGGGAACGGCTTACGCCCGCTGAGCATCTGGTAGAAGATGACCCCGAGCGCGTACACGTCGGCCGTCGTGTCGGTGCGCTCCATCAGCGGGTCCGACAGGCTGGGGTCGCTGATCTGCTCGGGCGCCATGTACTCGGGCGTCCCCGCGACCATCCCCTCCTCGAGGTTGTCGGCGAAGTCCTGCCCGGCCAGGATGTCCTGCTCCTCGAACAGCTTGAGCAGGCCCTGCGCGTCCTTGACCAGGCCGAAGTCCATCAGCTTCACGCGCTTGCCCACGTTGGTGAGCATGATGTTGTCGGGCTTGATGTCGCGGTGGGCGAGCCCCAGCTGGTGCAGGCCCTGGAAGGACTCGCACAGCTGCACCATCAGCCCGCAGGCGGGGCGCTCGTCCAGGCGAAACCCCGGCTTGAGGACGCTGCGCAGGGTGAAGCCGTCGACCAGCTCCATCGCCATGAAGGGCGCCCCGTCCGGCGCCTGGCCCTGCCCGCGGAAGCCCACCACGTGCGGGTTGGGCGGCAGCTCCCGGCAGACCTTGATCTCGCGGTAGAAGCGCCGCTCGGCCTGCTCGTCGCGGCGCGTCAGGATCTTGATCGCCACCGGCTGCCCGTCGGGGCCCGCGCCGTCGTATACGCGCGCGAACATGCCGCGACCGATGAGCTGGTGCGTCCGAAAGCCGCCCTCCAGCGTCCGCCCCGCGTACGGATCGTGCTCGGCCGTGCCCGCTGCCATGACTCCCCCACCGTGCGTGAGGGGCCATGATAGAGCGGTCGCGCGCGCCCGGCTACCGCCGCCGCGCCGATTTGCCGTGACCCGGCCGCGGCGGGCGGGCAGGTCGGGGCTGTAACCCGGCCGGGTTGCGGTGGGGCGCGTCCGAGACCACTGTGGCCCCCACGCGGACAGCGATGAGCGGCGTGGGCGTTCGGGTGGGCGGCGGCGAGGCCGCGCCGGCCGTGCGCGCCGGCGTCGTGTTACTGGTCGACGGCCGAGCCGGCCGGCGGCCGGGTGGCGATGCGGGGCAGGGCCCAGGGCTCGCCGGTGCCGTCGCACAGCGGGCAGCGGTGACGGCCCGAGCCGCTGCACCCGTCGCAGGTGATGGAGCCGCTGGCGCACTCGCACGGCGTCGCGATGGTCCCGCGGCCGCGGCACGTCTTGCAGGGGCGGCTGTCGATGGCGCGCGTGGTGTCGAAGGCGTTGCAGCTGGCCTCCGGGCACGGCACGCGCACGACGGCCTGCCCCTCGCACGCCTCGCAGCTCTGCTCGCCGTCGCCCTCGCAGGCGGGGCAGCGCAGCGAGCCGCGCCCGACGCACAGGCGGCACGACAGGCTCTCGAGGCGCCGGAGCGCGGCGGCGGCGGCGGCGCGGACACCGAAGTGCTGCGTCCGCTGGCCAGAGGCCAGGCCGTCGAGCCACCCGGCGAGCGATCGCACGCGGAGGAACGGGACCAGCTCGAGGCGGTGCGACAGCGCGTCCTCGCCGAGGGAGGCGAACATGCCCTCGAGGGCGGCGACGGCCTCTCGATCCTCGAGGGCGCCCGTGGGCGCGAGGCGCAGCCAGGGCTCGAGGCCGGCCAGCGTGCCGTGGTGGGCCAGGGCGAGGGCGGCGCGGACGGCGGTCGTCGAGGGCAGCAGGCCGTGGTGGTCGAGGGCCTCGCGCGCGGGCTGTCCTACGCGGTACTCGGGGTCGAGGGCGAGGCGCAGCAGGAGGTCCTGGGCGACCTGCAGGTCGCCGCGCCAGCGCCGCAGGGCGTCGGCGGCGGCCTGGCGGCACTCCCACCAGGGCTCGTCCATCAGCCGGCGCACGACCGGCAGCGCCGGGTCGCCGATGGCCGCGAGGGCCTTGGGGATGGGGCGGCGGTCCTCGCGGAACGGGTTGGCCAGGCCCTGACACAGGGCCTCGGCGGCCGCGGTGGTGCCGACCTTGACCAGGGCCTCGATGGCGCAGCGTCGGACGTCGTCGTCCTCGTCGCACATGAACGTGGCGAGCACCTCGACGGCGGCGTCGTCGCCGGGGCGGCCGAGCGCCTGGCAGACGGCCTCGCGGGCGCGCCAGCCGAAGGGGGCCAGCTCGCCGGAGTCGAGGGCGGCGCGCAGGGCCTCGGGCGGCAGGGCCCTCAGGCCGCGCGCGAGGTGCGACCGGTGCGGGACGGCCTGCCAGGTCAGGTCGAGCACCCGCAAGACCATGGCGATTCCGTTGGGCGCCTCGAGCGCGCCGACGCCGTCGAGGCGCGTGGCCATGACCAGCGCTGCCAGCTCGGGGCGCGGCAGCCAGCCGGGGAGCTGCTCGAGGACGTCGAGGACCTCGCTGCGGAACACGTGGCCGCCCAGCTCGAGGGCCTGCTCGAGCGTGGCGACGTCGAGGAGCTCGGGCGTGCGCAGCAGGGCGGCCGTCTGGCGCGAGGCGACCGCCGCCAGCGTGTGCTCGCGCGGCGTCTGGGGGACCCAGCCGCGGACCTCGAGCGCCTGGAGCGCGGCCACGCGGACGTCCTCGTCCGGGTCGAAGAGCACCTCGAGGAGGATCTCGGTGCCGATGGGGGACGCGAGGCGCGCCAGCACCTCGCAGGCGGCGCTGCGGCGCTTCCAGGAGCCGGTCGCGAGCGTGTGGCGGACGCCGGGGAGGGCGGCGAGGCCCAGCTCGCGCGCCCGCTGCACGGCCTCCTCGAGGTGCTCGACCGGTCGGAACAGGATGCCGTAGCCGGCCGCCTCCTCGGCCGCGGGCGTCGGGCAGCCGAAGACCTGCAGCGCGCCGGCGGCGGCGAGCCGGACCTCCTCGTGCGGGTCGGACAGGCTGCGGCTGCGCAGGGCGAAGACCGCCTCGCGCGTGCGGGTGCGGGCCAGGGCGCGCGCCGCGGCCGCGCGGGCCACCGGGTAGTAGCGCGTGCCGAGGGCCTCGAGCAGGTAGGGGACGCGGTGCTCCCCCGCGAGCTCGCAGAAGTCGTCGAGGGCCTGGTCGTCGGCCCACTTCAGCCGCCGCCGGTAGACCTCGGCGAGCGCCTCGTACTGGTCGCGGGCGCCCAGGGCGCGCAGCGTGGCGGCGACGGACCCCTCGAGGGCGCGATAGCGGCGGGCCACGTCGACCAGGGCCGGGGCGTCCGCCACGTCGCCGATGAGGGCGAGGGCCTCGATGCAGGCGCGGCGCAGCGCCATGTCGGGCACCTCGATGGCCGCGAGCAGCGCGACGCGCGCGGGGGCCTGCTCGTGGCTCGACAGCTTGGCCGACAGCCCCACGATGGTGTCGGAGTCGCCCTCCCACAGGGCCGCGCGCAGGCGGTCCAGGGTCGAGCGCGCGAGGCTCGAGGCCGGCAGGGTGACGACCTCGGCGCCCGGCGGATCGGGGATGGCGCGGGCGGCCGTGTCGCCCTGCTGGCGGCCGGACAGGAGCTTGCCGACGGCGCGGCGGACGTCGGCGTCGCGGTGGCCGAGCAGCTCGACGAGCCCCAGCCGCGCCGCGCCGTGCAGGCGTACGCGCCGTTCGCCGGCGGCGGGCGTGGCCAGCTGGCGGAAGGCCTCGGCCAGGATGGCCGGATGGCGATCCTCGCGCCAGCGCGCGCTCAGCGACAGGCCGAAGCCGGGCGCGCGCTGCAGCAGCGCGAGGCGGACGGCCGCCGGCCAGGTGGTCCAGTGCGCGACCAGGTGCTCGAACAGCGGCTCGCGCTGGCTCGGGCCGGCCGCCTCGAGGAAGCGGTCCACGCGCGCCGCCGCGACGGCCGGCTCCGGGTTGCCGCGCAGCGCGGCGTCGACCAGCTGCCGGGCGGCGCTGGAGCCGCCGTGCAGGGCCAGCACGGCCGCGCGCTCGCACAGGGACGTCCAGGCGCGCCGCTCGAAGACGGCGTGCAGCCCCTGGTGGGCCAGCCAGCGGTAGCCGTCGTCCTCGAGCCCCTCGCCGGCGCCCTTGACCAGCCCCAACGCGACGGCGTCGGGGCAGCCCTCGCCCATCAGCTTGCGGGCGAGGCGCGCGGCGGCCGGGCACCCGGCTCGCATCGCCCGCCCGATGGCCAGCCCGGCGAGGCCCGCCAGGTGCGGGTCGCCGATGGCCTCGATCTGCTGCGGCTCGACCACCGACAGGGGCAACAGCGCGGTCAGCGCCAGCGTCGTCCCGGCCGCGAAGCCGACCGTGTCGGGCGCCCAGGTCAGATCGTGCCAGAGCCGCTCGAGCGACCTGAAGTCGCGGATCTGCCCCTCGATGGCCTCGCCCAGCAGCTCGGCCGCGATGCCCAGGTCCTCGACGTGGGCGGCGAGATCCGCGTCCAGGTCCTGCGGCTCGGGCAGGGCCCCGCGCGACGCGTCGACGCCGGCCACCGCGAGCACCAGAGTGCGCGCCGCGGGCGACAGCGGCGCGAGGAGCCGCCGCTCGGCCTCGATGGCCTCGGCGTGGTCGGCGGCCGACATGGGGCCGGCGCCGGTCCTCGCGGCCTGCTCGAGCAGCCACCCGAGGAGCTGCTCGGCCGCCTTCACACCGGCGCGCAGCTCGCGTGGAGCCGACGGCACCGAGCGATAGCGGCGCGCGCGTTGCATGGTTCCAGTGACCACGGATGTCACCTGCCGTCAAGCTCGGTGTGGTCGCCCGGCCGCGGACCCGAAGGGGTCAGGACCCGCTGGCCTCGGCCGCCGCCTCGGCCCCCGACTCGGCCGCAGCCGGCTCGGCGGAGGCGTCCTCGGTGGCGCCGGGGGCGGGCTCGCCGCGCACGAGGCGCGAGGCGATCACCGGCTCGTCGAAGCGGACGCCGTTGAGGCGCACGCAGAGGAGGATGTCGTTGCGCTCGTGGCGCTTGAGCAGATCGTCGATGATGGCGTGGGCCTTGTCGTCCTCGATGCGCTCGATGGCCTCGACGTCCTCGTTGATGGTCTGGACGTGGGCCACCATCTCCCGATAGAGCTGCGCGTGCTTCTCGTTCCAGTGGACGATGATGAGATTCGCGAACAGCTCGTGCCCCGGATCGGCGAAGATCTCCTTGTCGGCGATCTTCTTGATGCGCCCGCGCCCGATCTGCTCGGGCTTGTAGCCCTTGAAGTAGCGGAAGTGGAACGCCTTGTCGGCCTTGGCGAACTCGTAGGCGAGCCGCTTCGGGTTGACGTGACGCAGGATGTCATCGAATCGGTCGGCGACCGAGCGGAGAGCTTGGATCGGCATGGTGGCTCCGTAACAGGGGGGCCTCTGCGGTCATTCCGACCGACGGCCCCGGGGCCGGGGCGACGCCGCGCGGCAGCGCGCTGCAGAGGGGAGGGGGGAGGGCGCCGGCCTCAACCTTCGAAGGCGGCGCGATAGAGGCGGACCATGTCCTGCCGCGTGCAGGGGCGCGGGTTGGACCCGTGGCACCCGTCGGCGATGGCCTGGTCGGCGAGGGCCTCGAGGAGGCCCGGGTCCACCCCGGCGTCGGCCAGGGTGTGCGGGATGCCGGTGGCGGCGCGGAGGCCGACCAGCCAGTCCCGGAGATCGGTGTCGAGGCCCAGGCGGCGCCGGACGACGGCGTAGGCCTCGGCGGCGGCGTCGCGGTTGAAGTCGACGACGTAGGGCAGGACGATGGCGTTGGCGAGTCCGTGGTGCATGCCGGCGAGGGTCGACAGCGGGTGCGCCAGGCTGTGCGCGGCGCCGAGGCCCTTCTGGAAGGCCACGGCGCCCATGGCGGCGGCCATGGCCATGCCCTCGCGAGCCTCGAGGTCCTGGCCGTCGGCGACCGCGCGCTCGAGGAACCGGTGGCACAGCGCCAGGCCCTCGAGGGCGATGCCGTCGGCCATGGGGTGGTAGCCGCGGGCGGCGAGGGCCTCGAGGCAGTGGGTCAGCGCGTCGAACCCGGTCGCGGCGGTCAGGTGGGGCGGCAGGTCGCGCACCACCTCGGCGTCGACGAGGGCCACCTTGGGCATGAGGAACGGGGAGAACACCACGACCTTGGTGTGGGTGTTGGTGTCGACGACCACCGTCGAGCGGCCCACCTCGGAGCCGGTGCCGGAGGTGGTCGGGATGCAGATGACGGGCGGCACGTCGGGGCGGATGCGCTCGTAGCCGCCCTTGGCGTCGTCGTAGTCGACGATGCGGCCGTCGTGGGTGGCCATCAGGGCGATGCCCTTGGCGGCGTCGAGGGCCGAGCCGCCGCCGATCCCGACGACGACGTCGGCGCCGGAGTCGCGGAAGGCCTGGGCGCCGCGCTCGCACTCGACGTCGAGGGGGTTGGGCGACACGTCCGAGGTCAGCGCCCACGGCACGCCTGCGGCGTCCAGCAGCGAGGTGACCCGGGCGAGCACGGGCAGGCGGGCGACGCCGGGGTCGGTGACCAGGAAGGCCTTGCGCCCGAGGCGGCGCACGTGGTCGGGCAGGTGCGCGAGGGCGCCGGCGCCGAAGTCGATCGTGGTCGGGAACGAGAAGACGGCCTGCGGCATGGGAGACTCCCCGGTGAGGACGCGCCGACGGCGCCGCCCGGCCGGACGGGCCGGGGACGGCGGGCCCATGTTCTGCCCTGACTTCGGCCCGGGCGCAACGGCGATGCCGTCAGGTCGGGCCCCGACGCGCGATTCTGGGCGCGCGGGGCGCCCGTGGCTGGCCGCGACGCGTCCCCACCGCTATAGGTGCGCGACGTCGGAGGTGCGGATGGCGACGAGCGGGTGGTCGGTGGCGGTGGCGGGTGTCGTGGCGCTGTTCGGGACGGTGACCCAGGCGTCGGCGCAGGTCGCCGCGCGGTCGCTGGCGCTGGACGGGCAGGGCGAGCTGACCGCGGTGCTGCACGACGCCGGACTGAGCACGGTGCAGGCGGGCGGAGGCTGGGTGTGCCCGGCGGTGCACGGGCCGGGGCGGGTCGTGCGCGGCATGGTCGGCGGGCGGCTGCTGCTGACCGGCGACGTGGGGGCCCACCATGGGCAAGCGAACGGGTGCAGCTGGGTGCGGACCAGCGGCGTCGTGCAGGCGCGGGAGGTGCTGGGCGCGCACGTGCCGGTCGAAGGGCAGGGGCTGGCGCTCGTGTTGACGGTCGACACGTCGGCCGGCGTGGCGACGCCGATGCTGGCCCGGTCGAACGACGGAGGGCAGACGACGCATCGGACCGAGACCTTCGCGATGGCCGAGGTGGGCGACGCCGGGATGATGGGCGACGGCTCGACCCTGGCCATCGTCGGGCGGCGGACGGGGGACGCGGCGGCGCAGGCGCCGTGGCGGCTGTGGTGGTCCGAGGATCTGGGCGCGACGTTCGTCGAGCACACCCTGGCGTGGTCCGGGGACGCGCTCCGGCCCGCGGCGCTGGTGGCCGGTCAGCCGTGGCTGTGGGCGGGCGACGCGCTGGCCCGGGTGGACCGCGAGACGGGCGCGCTGACGGTGGAGCGGGCGTTCGCGGGGGCCGAGGCCGGCGCGGCCGACGCGGTGGCCGCGGGTCTCGACGGAGCGGTGTGGGTCGCGGCGGGCGCCGAGGGGCTGTGGCGCCGAGGGGAGGACGGGGCGTGGGAGGCGGTGGCCGCGTTCGAGGGCGTCGCGACGGCGGTGCGCGCGCGAGGGGCGCGGGTCTGGGCGGGGACGGAGGCGGCCCGCTATGGCGAGGCGCTCGCGCGGGTCTCGGGCGACGGCGGCGAGACCTGGGCCGTCGCGGCGAGCCTGGACGATCTGGCCGCGCCGGCCGCGTGTCAGGCGCTGCTCACCCAGCAGTGCAAGGTCGAGCGCGCGGCGTGGGACGCGTCGCTGCGGGACCCCGAGCCCGAGCCCGAGCCCGAGCCCGAGCCCGGGTCCGACGGGTGCGCCGCGGCGGGCGGACGGGGCGTCGGCGGGGCGTGGGCGATGGTCATCGGGACCGCCCTGGCCGCCCTCACCCGGCGGTGGCGTTCCGGCCTGCGGGTGCCAAAGCAGGCGCAAGTCCGAGCGCACCTTGACAATTCGTCCCGCCGGCTTCGATACTGCGCCGACCCTCGGCCGGGGTGCCGAGCGGAAAAGTCTATACCTTTCGGGAGACTGCGTTCGATGGACCGCGTCCTCACCTCGAGAAGAACCCCTTGGCTCCTCGTGCCGGTCACGCTCGTGACCTTCGGCCTGCTCGCCTGTGACATGGGGCTGCAGAAGGAGCTCGACGAGAAGAAGGCTCAGCGGTTCGCCGCGGCGGCGGCGGCGATCGACGCGATCGAGGCGGCGCGCGTGGAGGAGCAGCGGGCCACGATGCCGGCCAAGGGCGCAGAGCCGGCGGCGGGCGCCAAGCACCCGATGTTCGAGTGGCGCAAGCGCATCGCCGAGTCGCGCGACGAGGAGGTGCTCAACAAGCTGGCCGAGGACTTCAAGGGCACGCCCGCGCAGCAGTCGGCCATCGACGGCGCCGCGTTCGTCCGCGAGTCGGTCGCCTACTGGAAGGGCGAGGGCAACCTCGAGCGCTACGTGAAGTTCCTCGAGTCCTACCTCGCCGACGGCGCCAAGAAGCTGAAGGCGGCCGAGGAGGCCGGCAACAAGGAGTTCAAGCAGCGCCCGTTCCTGGCCGAGGCGGCGTTCGATCTGCTGTTCCTGCACGCCGCGCGCCACTACCTGTTCGAGAAGTCGGACGCGGCCAGCCAGCTGGTCACGAGCTTCCCCTACTGGCAGCTGGCCTTCGGCTTCCCGAGCCGCGCCCGCGAGTCCTTCAGCGACTACGTGACGCGCGTGTGCCGCGCCTCGCGGCTGGCCGAGCGCTGCAAGGGCGTGCCGCACGAGGTCCGGCCGCTGGCCATCAACAAGCCCTACCTCGAGTGGCTGCGCGAGCGCGCCGCCGAGTTCGTCAAGGCCTACGACGTCGCCCTGTACAAGGACGTCATCACCGCCTACGACCAGACGCTCAGCGCCGCGCTCGAGGCGACGCCCGACCTGACCGAGGACCCGGTCCTGCCGTCCACCTGGTCGGACGCCTCGGGCATGAGCGGCCTCATGGTCGCGATGAGCCCGAAGAAGGGCGTCATGCTGCACGACCAGCAGCTGGCCGAGTCGTTCTCGGGCAAGCTGCCGGGCGACTTCGCCAGCAAGGCGTCCGAGCTGGTCAACGGCCTCAAGGCCAACGAGGGCAACACCGTCGACTACGAGCGCGTCGTCCTCGAGGCGCCGGGCGACATCGACGGCGGGACCCTGACCAAGATCGTGTCCGCCTTCCCCCGCGAGCTGGTCCGCCAGTTCATCCTCGTCGGCCGCAAGCGCATCGACGAGAGCCTGCGCCGCACCGGCATCCTGCTGCGCATCCCGACCGAGGAGGAGGGCAAGACGACCTCCTACCAGTTCAGCGGCGACGCGGCCAAGCAGAGCTGCGACTTCCTGGGCATCGCCGGCCGCCCGCCGATCGGGCGCAAGGAGCCGGGCGCCTACCTGGTCGTCGACAAGGATCGCGTCCGCGCGGCGAAGCTGTCGCGCGACGAGGCCGGCGAGCTGGTCGTGGGTGACGTCGACTTCACCGCGACGCCCGACGAGCTCGACAAGATCGGCGAGTGGGCCGAGAAGAACCCGGGCATCGTCCGCATGTTCGTCCCGGGCAGCTTCAGCTACGACCGCCTGATGACCCTGGCCAGCTCGGTGATGCACAAGTGCCAGGACGCCGAGGTCGCCTTCGACGAGCGCGGCGAGCAGAAGGTCACCATCAAGTGCAGCAAGGCCGAGGACCGCGACGTGACGCTGGTCTTCGCGGTCTGCAACTGACGCGCGGCCTCTGGTCGTGACGTGCGACGGCGGGCTTCGGCTCGCCGTCGTCGTTTGGGGGCCGGACGCGGGTGGGGCGGCGCCCCGCGTTGACAGCGGGCCGGGGCCGTCCCCATACTGCGGGCGTCGCGCGGGCCTCGCTCGCGCGCTCGGGGAACGGGGTGGTCGACCGCAGCGCGCGCGACCCGCGCCATCGAGGAGCAAGCCATGCCAGCGCAAGCTCGAGTCAGTGACATCGGCAAGTGCGACGCCGACGCGCACGGCTGCCCGGCGTGCCCGCACCCGGTCCAGGGCCCGTGCATCAGCGGGTCGCCGGACGTGTTCGTCAACAACCTGCCGGCCGCGCGCAAGGGCGACCCGGGCATCCACGCAGCCTGCTGCGGCCCCAACATGTGGCAGGCGAACGCGGGCTCGGGCACGGTGTTCATCAACGGCAAGGCCGCCCACCGCAAGGACGACGCGACCAAGCACTGTGGCGGCTCGGGGACGATGACCACCGGGTCGGACAACGTCATCACGGGCGGCTGACGCGCCGCGCGGACGACGCGGCGAGATGTCGGCGGCGGGAAGAGGGTGGAGGGCCCAGGTGCCGGAATTCGCCTCGAAGGGTTACCAGGGGATCTGGCAGCCCGGCATGCGGCTGTCGGGACAGAAGGGCATCGCGATCATCTTGAAGCGGCGCTTCACGGTGGACCTGGCGTCGGGGCGTTGCGTGCCCGACGAGGTGACGCCGGGCGTCGCGCTGATGGCCGAGTACGAGGACGAGGACAACCCGGCGGAGTCCGGCATCGAGCAGCCGGGTGAGCTGACGCTCGAGAAGCCCAAGGTCGACGTGCTGGTCAAGGCGACGGCCTACGCGCCGGGCGGCGTGCCGACGCCCGAGTTCGAGGTGGGGCTGCGCATCGCGGGCGTGCTCGACCGGCGGCTGCGCGTCATCGGCCCCCGGGTGGCGCGGTGGGTGCCGCCGAAGAAGTGGCTGACGGACAAGGAAAAGGCCAAGGGCGAGCGGCAGGAGTACCCGCCGCCCGAGTTCTCGGATCCGCTGCCCATCGAAAAGCTGCCGTTGCGGTACCAGTACGCTTACGGCGGCAAGGCCAAGCTGGTGCTCGAGGCCGAGTTCGTCGAGCAGGCCGAGGAGCACCAGGAGGAGGCCAAGAAGAAGGAGGCGCGGCGCGAGCGGAAAAAGGAGATCGAGAAGGAGCTCAAGGCCGAGGAGGAGAAGAAGGCGGCCGAGGCCAAGGCGGCGGCCGAGCAGGAGGGCAAGAGCGGCGTCGACGCCATCCCGGACGAGGTGGCGCGCGACAAGGCCGCCGAGGCGTTCAGCGGCGGGCACACCAAGGCGGTGGACGCCGAGACGCTCGAGCGCCTGGCCAAGGAGGTCCCCGAGGAGGAGCTGGTCGCCGTGTCGGCCTATCGCCTGGGGCGTGACCTGCCGGACCGACCCGTCGAGGCGGCGCCGGCGGACACCGTGGCCGGCGAGGCGGCCGAGGTGGTGGCCGAGGCGGCCGGGGCGGCGGCCGAGAAGGTGGCGGGCGAGCTGGACGGGTTCTTCAGCGGCCGTGAGAGGACGGCGGCCATCGACATCAGCCAGCTCGAGGCCGAGGGGCGCGACGAGTTTCGCGAGGCGCTCGACGAGCGGGCGCGGCGCGAGGCGCGCGTGCTGGCGGACGGCGAGGGGACGCTGCGCTCGCGGGCGACCGAGCACGGCGACATCGTGCTGACCGACGAGGCCTGGGTCGACGAGCACCGGGGCAAGGGGCCGGCCAAGGCGGCCAAGAAGGAGGAGAGCGAGTTCCCCGAGATGCCGTACCCGGCCAACCCGGGGGGGCGGGGGTACTGCGTCTCGCCCCTGAAGGACGGCGTCGACGGGGTGCCGCTGCCCATGATCGAGGACCCGGCCCGGCCGCTGCGGCCCGAGGCCTTCGTGGTCGACCTGACCGAGTTCGACCTGACGAAGCTGCCCGCCACGCCGGGGTTCGCCGCCTATCCGCCGGGCTGGTTCCCGAGGGCGGGGCTGGCCGGGACGATGCCGTGGGATCTGGACGCGGCCGAAGCGGCCAAGCTCAAGGCGCTCGAGGAGTACGACCCCGAGGATCCGGACGACCAGCAGGCCATCGAGCTCATCCGGTCGCAGATGGTCCCGGTCATGCAGCCCGGCTTCTACAACGAGGCCCACCCCGATCTGCAGGTCGAGCGCATCCGCGGCGACGAGGAGGTGATGCTGCTCAACCTGACGCCCGACGGGACGCTGTACTTCCGGTTGCCGGGGCAGCACCCGAAGGCCGAGCTGGACATGGGCGCGGGCCGAAAGCCCGTCGGGCTGCGGCTGGACACGCTGACCCTGGACGTGACCGAGGCGGACCAGCCGACGGTCGAGATCCTGTGGCGCGGCTGGCACGCGCTCAAGGACTTCGCCGAGCTCGACAACCGGCCGTACATCAAGGTCATCGTGGACGACGTGGACCAGGAGACCTGGCTCGAGGCGCAGCGCGAGGACGAGGTCAAGGCGCCGCGCAGCGAGGGCACGGTGGCCATCAAGGCCATCGAGGACGAGGAGCTCGAGCCCGCGGTGCTGGGCGAGGAGGCCGCCGTCCGCTACCGCGAGGAGGTCTCCAAGCGGCGCGTGGCCAACGAGGACGAGCTGGGCGCGGCCAAGGACGAGAGCGGGACCGTCATCTTCGCGCTGGACGACGAGCGGCAGCTGTCGGGCGACGAGTGGGACGAGGAGATCCGCGCCGACAAGGAGGCCTTCATCGAGGAGGCGCGGCGGCGGCACGAGGAGAGCCAGAGCGACAAGGAGAAGGCGCTTCGGAAGAAGGCCCGCGAGCTGGCGGACGCCGAGTTCGGCATCGAGCGCGAGGAGGAGGGCGGCGAGTCCGGCGGCAAGGGCGGCAAGGGCGGCAACAAGAAGTAGCGGACGGCGAGGGGCCGGCGGCCGGGCGCCCTGGGGCGCGTTGGACCGTTCACAACCCCAGGGCGTGCGTGTAGGCTGGCCCGCGGCAAGGAGGCCAGGCTGATGATCATCGGGCTCACGGGCAAGTTCGCCGCCGGCAAGGGGACCGTCGCGGACATGCTCATCGCGCGCGGGTTCGTGTACCACTCGCTGTCGGACGTGCTGCGCGAGGAGCTCGCGCGGCGGGGCGTCGCCGAGAGCCGGACGTCGCTGATGGCGCTCGGCAACGAGCTGCGCGCGGCCGAAGGGCCCGACGCGCTGGCGCAGCGCATCCTGGAGCGGCTGCGGGACGGGCGCGATCACCTGGTCGACTCGATCCGCACGCCGGCCGAGGTGGCGACGCTGCGCAAGCTGCCGGACTTCACGCTCCTGGGCATCGACGCCGACCCGGAGGTGCGCTTCCGGCGGCTGATCGAGCGCGGCCGACAGGGCGATCCGCTGACCTGGGAGGACTTCCGCGCGCTCGAGGCGCGCGAGACGTCCAGCGACGATCCGGCCGCGCAGCAGCTGGCCGCGACCTTCGCCCTGGCCGACATCGTGGTCATGAACGACGGCCCGGTCGACGCCCTGGCGAGCGCGGTGGAGCGCGTCCTCGAAGGCCTCCGCGGGTGAGCGACGCCGACGCATCACGCGGGGCGACGCTGTCCCCCGAGGACGAGGCCTTTGCGGTCGAGGTCGCCGACGCCTTCGACGCCCGCCTCGATCTGCGCGCCCGGTCCGCCGAGTGGGACGCCCACCGCGTCACCCCCGCCATGGCCGGGCTGCCGGTGTTGCAGCTCGACGACGTCAGCGGCATCCCCTTCCTCGAGGGGGTCGTCGGCGTCGAGTACTACCAGCTGCGCGCCCGCGTCCGGGCCCGTCCCGGCGACCTGTTCGCGGCCACGTGCCCCGACATCCCGGCCTACGAGCGCTACAACCGCGACCGCCTGGGGCTCGGCGACGTGCAGTTCGTCGAGGCGCCCCCAAGCGGCCCGCCCATCCGCGTCGCCGAGGCCTGCCGCGTCGGCCCCGCCTTCGACCGCCTGCTCCAGGTGACCCGCGACGCCGGCGGCCTCGTCATCCACCCCTACATGGGCATCGAGCCCGTCTGGGCCCTCGCGCGCGATCTCGCCGCCCGCGCCGGCGCGCCGGTCGGCGTCCTGGCCCCGCCGCCCCCGGTCACCTGGTTCGCCAACGACAAGCGCCACCTGACCGACCTCGCCCGGCAGCTGGTCACGCCGCGCCTGGGCACCGACGCCGTCGTCCCCACCCTCGAGGGCACCACGGCCGACGCCCTCGCCACCCACCTGCTGGCCCTGGCCGCCCGCCCCGGCGCCCCCGCGGACGGCCGCGTCGCCCTCAAGCTCACCCGCTGCGCCTCCGCCATGGGCAACGGCGTCTTCGCCGCCCGCGACCTGCTCGCCGCCGGCCACGCCAAGGTCGCCCGCCAGGTGGCCGCCTTCCTCGAGGCCAAGCAGTGGGAGCCGGGCGACCCCGTCCTCGCCGTGGTCTGGGAAGACACCGACGTCTCACCGTCCAGCCAGCTCTGGATCCCACCGGCCGGCGAGGGCGCCCCACGCCTCGACGGCCTGTACGAGCAGATCCTCCACGGCCCCGAGCGCATCTTCTGGGGTTCCGTCCCCTCGCGCCTCGCCCCCGACGTCCACGCCTGGCTCGCCCGCGCCTCGCTGCTGGTCGCCCGCGCCTACCAGCACCTCGGCTACGTCGGCCGCTGCTCCTTCGACTTCATCCTGGCCGGCCCGACCCCCGTCTTCGTCGAGTGCAACGGCCGCTGGGGCGGCACCTCGACCCCCATGCACCTGGTCGACCGCCTCTTCCCCGCCGGCCGCCCCGCCTACCGCGCCCGCGACGTCGTCGTCCCGCACCTGGTCGGCGGCGACTTCCAGGACGTCCTCGACGCGCTCGGCGACCTCCTCTACGACCACCGCACCGGCCAGGGCCGCTTCGTCCTCTACAACGTCGGCTGCCTCCCGCAGTACGGCAAGCTCGACGTCATCGCCCTCGGCCGCGACGTCGACGACGCCACGCACGCCCTCGAGGTCCTGCTGCCCGAACGGCTCCGCCTCCCATGACCGCGCAGGAGCCCGCCCTGCCGCTCGGCGACGCCGCCACCGCCGCGACCTCCGGCATCGTCGCCCGCGGGCTCACCCGCCGCTTCGGCGCGCAGGTCGCCGTCGACGACGTCTCCCTCGAGGTCGCCCCCGGCCAGGTGGTCGGCCTGCTCGGCCCCAACGGCGCCGGCAAGACCACGACCCTGCGCATGCTGGCGACCCTCCTCAGCCCCTCGTCCGGCGCGGCCTCCGTGGGCGGCGCAGACGTCGTGCGCGACCCCCTCGGCGCCCGCGCCCGCCTCGGGTATCTCACCGGCGACACCGGCCTGTACGCCCGCCTCACCCCCCGCGAGGTCCTGGCCTACTTCGGCGAGCTCCATGGCCTGCCCCGCGCCCGCATCCGCCAACGCACCGACGCGCTGGTCGACCTCCTCGGCCTCGGCCCCTTCGCCGACAAGCGCTGCGGCGCCCTGTCCACCGGCCAGAAGCAGCGCGTCTCCATCGCCCGCGCCGTCCTGCACGACCCGCCCGTGCTCATCCTCGACGAGCCGACCAGCGGCCTCGACATCCTCGCCGCCCGCGACATCCTGCGCTTCTTCCGCGCCGAGGCCGACCGCGGCAAGGCCGTCCTCCTGTCGACCCACATCATGGCCGAGGTCGAGCTCATCTGCGACCGCGCCACCATCATCCACCGCGCCCGCGTCCGCCACGCCGGCACCCTGGCCGAGCTGGCCCACGCCGCCGGCGCCCCGACGCTGTCGGCCGGCTTCTTCGACCTGCTCGGGGAAGAGGACGCCGGCCCGCCCCAGGGGGAACCACCGTGAGCCGCCGCGGCCACCTCGCCTCGGCCTGGGTCATCACGAAGAAGGAGCTGCGCGAGACCCTGCGCGACCGCAAGACGCTCCTGGTCATGATCGTCCTGCCGCTCGTGCTCTATCCGCTGCTCATCCTGGGCTTCAGCCAGCTCGCGCTGATGCAGCAGAGCCGCCTCGCCGCCGAGTCCCTGCGCGTCGGCCTCTCCGGCGCCCCGCCCCCGCCCGCGCTGCGCGCCCACCTCGAGGCCCTCGAGGCCACGACCCTCCAGCCCGTCGACGACCCACGCGCCGCCGTCCGCGACGGGGCCGTCTCCGCCGCCCTGGTCCTGCCCGACGACGCCCCGGCCGCGCTCGCCGCCGAGGGCCAGGCCGCCGTCGAGGTCGTCTTCGACGGCGCCAGCGACCGCTCCCGCCAGGCCGAGGAGCGCCTGCGCAAGGCCCTGACCGCCTTCGCCGACCAGCTGCGCCTCGAGCGCCTGGCCGCGCGGGGCCTCGACGAGCGCTTCGTCAAGCCGGTCGAGGTCGACGCCGTCAACGTCGCCCCGCCCGAACGCCAGGGCGGCTGGATCCTGGGCCAGATCCTGCCGATGCTCATCAGCGTCCTGATGATCGGCGCCACCTTCTACCCGGCCATCGACCTCACGGCCGGCGAGAAGGAGCGCGGCACCCTGCAGACCCTGCTCACGGCGCCGCTGCCCCCGATGACCCTGGTCACCGGCAAGTACCTCGCCGTGGTCGGCCTCGCCATGCTCACGGGCGTCCTCAACCTGGCTTCGGTCGCCTTCGTCGCGACCGCCATCCCGGTCCCGCAGGCCGCTGCCGATCAGCTCTCCTTCGACATCGGCCTGGGCGCCATCGGCCTCGTCTTCGCCTGCCTCCTGCTGCTCGGCATGATGTTCGGCGCGATCATGGTCGCCGTCGCCGTCACGGCCAAGGACTACAAGGAGGCGCAGAACTACCTGACGCCCCTCTACCTGGTCGCCGTGATGCCGCTCATGGCCTCGAGCCTGCCCGGGATGGAGCTGACCACCGTCACGGCAGCGGTGCCGGTCCTGAACCTGGCGCTCGCCATGAAGCAGCTGCTGGTCGGCCCCATCCCGGCGCCGCTGCTGGCCGTCGTCTTCGGCTCGACCCTCGCCTGGGTGGCCCTGGCCCTGGTCTTCGCCGCCCGCGTCTTCCGCACCGAGGCCATCCTGCTCGGCGACGCCGGCTTCCGCGCCCTGTTCCACCGCCGCGCCCCGGCCGCCGGGTTCGACGCCGCCCGCCCTCCGGTCGCCAGCGTGGGCGAGGTCGTCACCCTCCTCGGCGTCGTCCTGCTGCTGCTGTTCTACGGCGGCGTGCTGCTCGTCGACGCCCCGCTCCTCGTCGCCGTCCACGTCACCCAGTGGGGCCTGCTCCTCACGCCCGTCGTCCTCCTCGTCGCCGGCCTCCGCCTCGACCCGCGCCACGCCCTGGGCCTGCGCCGCCCCCCCGCCTGGTCACTCGCCGCCGCCGCCCTCCTCGGCCTGGGCACCTGGTTCATCGCCGCCGTCGCCATCGAGGCCCTCGGCGCCGACTGGATGCCCGTCCCGACCCCCGCCATGGAGGCCCTCGAGCAGTCCTTCCGCGATCTCGCCGCCTCACCCGGCACCGCGCTCCTCCTGTTCCTGGGCGTCGCCCTGGCCCCGGCCATCTGCGAGGAGGCCCTCTTCCGCGGCGTCGTCCTGCGCGGCCTCGCCCCCCGCCTGGGCGCCCGCGGCGCCGTCGTCGCCTCGTCCGTCGCCTTCGCCGTCTACCACCTCAACCTCTACCAGGCCCCGACCACGCTCCTGGTCGGTCTGATCCTCGGCGCGCTGGCCATCGCCTCCGGAAGCCTGTGGCCGGGCGTCGTGCTGCACGCGCTCCACAACGGCCTCGCCCTCGCGTTTCACGTCTACGCGGGCGAGTCGGTATCCACCGAGGCCCTCGCCGTCGTATCATTGGGGCCAGCGCTCGGCCTCCTCATCCTATGGAGGCGCGCGCGAACGGTGGCGCCCCCAGGCTCATGAACACTCGCTTCTGCCCATCGTGCCGACGCAACTTCGGCAACCTCACCCGCTGCCCGCAGGACGGCGAGCGCCTGCTCCCGTTGCCGATCGACTATCCGTCCGCCGGGACGGTCCTCGACGGCGACTACCAGCTGCTCGCGCCCATGGCCGCCGGCGGGATGAGCCGCGTCTACCGGGCCAGCGACCGGCACCACGGCCGCCCGGTCGCCGTGAAGGTGCTCGATCCGCGGCTCGCGGCGCACCCCTACACGATCGACCGCTTCTACCGCGAGGCGCGCGTGTCGCGGCTGCTCGAGCACGCCAACGTCGTCGAGGTCCACTCCTTCGGCCCGACGCCTCAGGGGCACCACGTCATTGTCATGGAGCTGCTCGGCGGCGAGAGCCTGGGCAGCGTCATCCGGCGGCTCGGCCGCCTGCCCTGGCAGCGCGCCCTGCACATCGTCATCGAGCTGTGCGACGCGCTGGGCCACGCTCACGGCCGGCGCGTCGTCCACCGCGACGTCAAGCCCGAGAACATCCAGCTCCTGGGCGCCCCCGGGCCCGACGAGCGCGTCAAGCTGCTCGACTTCGGCGTCGCCTACGTCGCCGCGGACGCCAGCTTCAGCGCCCCGGCGCCCGGCAGCACCAACGTCTCCGGGACCCCGGCCTACATGAGCCCCGAGCAGATCCGGGGCCAGCCGCTCGACGGGCGCAGCGATCTGTACGCCATCGGCGTCCTGCTCTTCGAGATGCTGACCGGCCAGCGCCCGTTCCTGGGCGACGATCCGGTCGACGTGTGCCGAAAGCAGCTGTTCGAGCGGCCGCCCCTGCTCAGCGAGGTCCTGCCGCGGTCGATCCGGGTCCCTGCCGACCTGCAGACGCTGGTCAAGGAGCTGCTGGCCAAGTCGCCACGGAGCCGGGTGCCCGGCGTCGGGGCGTTGCTCGGGCGCCTGATGGCGATGCTGCCACCCGATCAGTGGCCGACGCGCCTTCGCGCCAAGCAGCAGCGCAGCGGCCCGACGCGCGCGCCCACGCTGTGGGACAACGCGCCGTCCCGGCGCAACACGGTCGACGAGATCGTTCGCCCGGCGAAGACGCCGGTCGTGCTGCTCCACGTCGAGATCGAGTGCGCCGAGCGGGCCGCCCACGGCGCGGCGGCCTGGCCCGAGTCGGTCGATCAGGTGCTCGCGAAGTGGCGCGCCGTCATCGAGGAGACCGGCGGCTTCATCCAGCAGCCCGAGCCCGACAGCATGCAGGCGGTCTTCGGCCTGTTCACGCCGATCCAGGGCGCCGACGAGGTCCGCGAGGTCGTCGGTCACGCCGCTCGCCTGCGCGACATGCTCTTGCAGTACGGCACGCGGCCCGGGCTGCAGGTCGCGCTGCGGGCCTGCGTCACGCGGGCCGAGGTCCGCGATCCCGAGGCCGGGGTCGACATCGGGGCGGGGCTGACCGCGGCCGACGCCGGGGTGGTCAACCAGGTGGTCCGGATGACGCCGGCCGGCGGCGTGGTGGTGACCGCGCCGGTCGCGCAGCTGCTCGGCGGCACGCTCGAGCTCGAGCCGCTCGGGCACGTCCCGCTCGCGGGGCCGGCGGACGCGATGCCGGTGTACCTGGTGGCCGAGATCGACGGCTTCTGAGGGCGAATGCGGCCCGTCCGCTGCGGCCGCGCCTCGGGCCGGCTAGGTTCGGCCGTTCGAACTTGCGGGGACGGCGGCCCGATCCGTAGACTCCGTCGGATTCTGCCTTGGTACGCTTGCCCGGAGGACCCATGTACGAGGTCTCCCACCACGCCCTCGATGACCAGATGACGGCATGCTTCGACCGGGTCGGCCTGGTCGGGCGCGAGCTGCGAGAGCGGCTCGGCCACGAGCTGAAGGCCAAGCTGGTCATGAGCGGCGGGCGAGACCCGGTCGAGGTCGTGGGCAGCGCGGGCGCCGGCAAGCACAAGGTCGTCGAGGCGGCGCACGCGGCGGCCACCGAGCTGCTGGGGCGGCGCGGCCCGCGCGTGAACCTGGACTGCGGCAGCCTGGCCGAGCCGGCCGGCCTCGAGGACGCGCTGGCCCGAGCGATGCGCGACGCCCGCGACGGCACCCTGGTCCTCGACCGCTTCGGCAAGCTGGGCGAGGAGCGTCGCCGGGCGGCCCTGTCCGCCGCCTCGCTGGGCGCCGGGCCCGAGCGTCCCATCGTCCTCACCATCCGCCGCGACGTGGCGGGCGACACCCAGCCCAGCCCGGCCCAGCGCATCGAGGTGCAGCCCCTGCACGCCCGCGAAGAGGACATCTGGGACCTCATCGACCACTTCTTCGAGGCGGCCTCCGAGGACGCCGGCCTCGAGGGGTGCCGGGGCTTCAGCCGTCAGTCCAAGGCCGACATCGCCGAGGTGGTGCGCCAGACCGGCCTGGCCAGCGTGCGGCGGCTGCGCGAGATCGTCCGCGAGCTGGTCTTCGAGGCCGCCAGCGTGTCGCCCGCGCCCCTCAAGGTGACCAGCGAGCTGGTCCGGCCCTGGCTCGAGCAGCACTGCGGGCAGACCACCGGCGACCGCCAGGCGCGCGACGCCGCCCTGGTCGCCAGCCAGTTCGACGCCCTCGCGGCGCGCTCGATGGTCGAGCGCTTCAGCGAGCTGCACGGCGTCCCGGCCGAGCTCATCCAGCGCCAGGCCGACCTCGTGCAAGAGATCATCGGCTACATCGACGACGTCCCCCGCAGCTACCGCAACATCGTCGACCGCGCCGAGGACATCCAGCGCGTCGGCCTGTGGCTGGTCACGGGCGCCGAGACACAGGCCGACTTCCGCCGCTTCTTCGGCGAGGAGCGCTTCATGCGCCCGACCAAGAGCGTCGCCTGGGCCTTCTTCAACCGGGTCTTCAAGCGAGACGTCTGACGATGGCGACCGCGTCCACAGCCGCGGCGGCCGCCCGGCCGGTCCGCGTCGCCGACGAGCTCCGCTGGGAGCTCGTGCGGGACGAGTGGGAGCTGCTGCTGGCCATCGGCTCGGGGCCGACGTCGGTCGCCGACCTGTGCCAGCGCCTGAGCGAGCCTACCGACGCGGTGGCCGCGCGGGTCCGGGTGCTGGTCGATCACCAGCTCGTGCAGCCGGTGGGCGACGGCTATGGCCTGGTGCCGGTCTTCCACCAGCGGCAGGAGGGGATGGCCTCGTACCTGCGCGACATGGTCATCAAGCGCCTGCAGCCGGCGGGTCCGCCGCCCATCGCGGGCGCGCTCCGCGACGGCCTGGGCGGCCCCGAGGCGGTGCGGACCCTCATCGCCGCGGCCGACGAGTCGCTCTTCCCGCCGGTCGTCGCCGCCGCCAGCCGCCCCGAGAGCGATCGGAGCGAGCGGTTCACGGTGTACTTCGCGGTCGCCAGCGACTGCCCGCCTGCGGGGCCGACGTCAGACACGCTGCAGGCCGGGCTCATGCGCGTCCTCCGCGCGGCGGCCGTGCAGCGCAGCCACCCCCAGCTGGCGCCGGGCGCCAAGCTGTGGATCGCCGAGATGCGCACCGATCCCGAGGTCGCCGACGAGATCGGCGGCCTGTTCCAGTCCTTCATGCAGGCCGCGCCCGCCGGTTCCGGCGCGGGCGCGGCCGTCTTCGCCATCCTGCCGACCCCCTCGGGGGCGGCGGTGAAGCCGAGGTGACGACGATGTTCCGTCCCCAGCGATGCTCCACCCTCGTCGCCCTGCTGTTGGCCGTCGCCGTCGGGGTGACGCTCACGGCCCCGCCGGCTTCGGCGGGCATCATCGTGACCGAGGGCAAGATCACGACGCCCGCGGCGACCGCGCTGAAGGCGACGCGGCGCCGCGTGTACGTGGCTCCCAGCTCGACGCCGACCCCGAGCGCGGCCAACAGCGCGTACGCCACGCACGACGACGACCAGGCCGACGAGCCCGACGACCAGGGGCTGCCCGGTGAGCTGAGCGATCTCGACGGTCCTCCGCCCCCGGGCTACACCTGCCAGCTCCTCGCCGGCGGCCTCGAGGTGTGCGAGCCGACCAGCGCGACCTCGCCGCTCACGACGGGCGGGGCTACGGGCGCCTCGGTGGAGACCGCGGCGGCCCAGGGCTGTCAGGGCGGCGCCTCGAGCGCGCTGGCGGGTCTGCTGCTCGCGCTCGGCGGCTGGCTCTTCACGCGCCGCGGTCGCCGCGTCCAGGGCTGAACGCCTCGGAGGTCGCCTTCCGCGATGCAGGCGGCAGCGAAGGTCGCGGGTCCGCCGCGCACGCGGCGCCCACGGCGTCGCGTGCGGCGGCCGGGTGGGGGCGCGCCGGCTGGGCCGGTGCAATGCTCGGCCATGGGCGAAGCGCTCGTGATGCCGCCTGCGGGGGCGTCACGGCGGAGCCTGGGACGGTGACGCTTGCGCGGGCCGGGGAGCGGGGGGCGGCCGCTGGGCGCTACGGCGCGTAGAACGTGAACTGGTCGAGCGCCCAGGAGTCGCGCAGGAACAGGTTGAAGTCGCGGGTCGAGTGCTCGTCGATGTCGAAGTCGCGGTTGAGGACGCGCAGGATCTCGATGCGCTTGGGGCCCTGGCCGACGCCCTTGTGGCCGGCGAGCAGGCCCAGATCGGGCAGCGGCGCGGCGCCCGTGGGACCGTCGACGATGAGGGTCCACAGCAGCGCGCCGGTCTCCTCGCGCAGGCTCAGCTGGCTGTAGTTCGCGTCGGGCCCGGACCACTTCCAGCCCAGGGTGAGATCCCCCGAGGCGCTGCCGCCGTGAAGCGGCGAGGTCAGCACCGGGAAGTGGAGGATGGGCCCGAGGACGAAGGCCGCCTCCCCGACCACGCGCGCGGCGCCGCCGTCGGCCGGGGCGAAGACCCCCAGCGCGTGCGAGCGCCAGCCGGCCAGCTCCTCGGCCGTCCAGGCGCCGTCCTCGTACCGCAGCACCTGGCCGCCCTCACCGACCGCCAGCGCGCGGCCGTCGGGACGCACGGCGAGGGCCCGGAGATCGCGCGTCGCCCCGGTCTCCACCGCCGTGACGCCCTGCGCCACCGAACCGACCAGCACGACGCCGTCGTCGCCGACCGCGATCAGCGCGTCGGCCTGGGGATCGAGCCACACCGCGTTGAGGTCCTGCGTCACCTTGGTCTCGACGGGCTGCCAGGCGCCAGCCGCGTCCCGGTGGAACAGCCGGCCGCCGCCGCCCACCGCGGCGATCCGGCCATCGGGCGCGACGGACACCCCCCGCAGGCTCTGCAGCCAGGCGGGGCCCTCGACGGTCCAGGCGGCGCCGTCCCAACGCCGCAGCCGAATCTGCCCGGCGGCGTACACCGGCTGTCCGGGCGCCGTGCCCACCGCGCGATAGGCGTCCAGCGGCGCCTCGACGAGCTGCCAGGCCTGTCCGTCGAAGTGGACCACCGCGCCTGCGTCCCCGACCGCCCACAGGTCTTCGGCCGCGCGCCCGGCCAGGGCTCGCAGCGTCTGGTGGGTCGGGCTCGTCTGCGGCGTCCAGGACGCGCCGCTCCACAGGAGGATGGTCCCGCCCTGGCCGACCGCGAACACCTGGTCGGACGAGGCGCCCCAGATCCCGTGCAGATCGGCCTGCAGCTGCGTGGGCTCGAGCTGCCAGCCCGCGTCGGTCAGGACCGGGACGCGCTCTTGCACGATGCCGCGCACGTCCTGGATCAGGTTGTGCGTGCGCGGCAGCTGCATCGGCGTCGCGGCGCTGAGGGTCGTGTACAGGAAGTACGACGCGTCGTGCAGCTCGCCGCCGAGCGCCGCCAGCTGCCGCGGCGCGAGCCACAGGCCGTCGCCCCCGTCGACCAGCGGCCGGGTGAACGGGATGACGCCGTCCGAGCCCATGTCGAGCGAGATGGTGACGCTGGGGTTCATCATGCCGCCCGGCCAGGTCGGCGGGTCGTCGAGCCGCAAGCGGAAGGTGCGCTTGAGCGGGTACTGCAGCGTGACGTCGAGGTCCTCCATGATGGCGCCGGAGGCCGCGAAGACGTGGCGCCGGACGCCCAGCACGGTGGGCGTGAACAGGCCGAGCTGGTCGCGGTAGCCGCCGAAGCAGACGATGGCGAGCTCGCCCAGGCGCCCCGAGGGCAGCTCGTAGGTCTGGCCGGGGCCGACCCAGCCGGTCGGCGGCGTGTAGCCGTCCGTCGCGAAGACGCTCTGCGGCGCGACGAAGCACCGGGCGATCTTCTCGCCCGGTGAGGGCAGGCAGCGCGTCCCGCCGGCCGACCCGCCGCAGACGTAGCCGCCGGGGCAGTCCTGTGGGACCGAGCAGGCCTGCAGGCAGCGGTGCCCCTGCTCGGCCAGGTCGACGCAGGCGAACTCGGCCTGGCCCTCGGGGGTCTCGCACCCCAGCGCGGGCAGGCAGGCGGCGCAGTGGGCCGAGTCGGCGATGGCGGCCGCGTCGCAGCTGCCCGGTGGCGCGACCACGTACTTGCCGAGCCCGATGACCTGCCCGCGCAGGGTCGCCTCGGGCAGCGGATTGGTGATGCCACCCCCCCCGCCGGTCGGCGGCGGCGTGACCAGCGGGCGCAGGAAGATGGTCACGTTCACGGCGTCGTAGTGGACCACCGAGTAGACGTCCATCTCCGGATGGCTGGCCGTCACGTCGACCGGGCCCTCGAGGCCGGGCTGGCTGAAGGTGACCTGCCCGGCGTCGTCGGTGGTCGCGACCAGCGGGGGCTCGCCCTTGCGCGCCACGACGACGGTCGCGCCGGCCACCGGTCCGTAGCCGCTGGTGCCGCGGACCGTGACGTTCAGCGTCTCGTCGATGGGCTCGCCCCAGGTGCCGCCGTAACCGGAGCGCGGGTCGTAGACGCTGAGCGCGGCGGGCAGGGTCGCCTCTCCGGTCGCGCCGACCACCCGGGCGTCCCAGGTGCCCACCTCGAGGCGCGGGCTGCGCACGTGCAGCTCGGCACTGGACACGCGCGCGATGAGCGGCGCCTCGACGTCGCCGACGAAGACCCGGGCGTCGTGCGGGAAGTCCGAGCCGTACACGCGCAGCCAGGTGCCGCCGGCCTGCGCGGCCATCGGCGGGGTGACCAGATCCAGCGACAGCGCGCCGGTCAGGTATTGGAAGGCGTTGCCCAGCGTGCCCTCGTCGGGGCCCACGACGACCCGCACGTCCGCGCCGCCGGGCGACCCGGGCGGCGTCCGCGCGGCCAGCTGCCCCGGGCCCTCGACGACCACCTGCGTGGCCGGCACGCCGCCCACGAACACCTTGGCGCCGGGGCCGAACCCCGCGCCCTTGACGACGAGCTCGGTCCCGCCGCCGACGGGGCCCGCGCCCGGCGTCACGGTGGCGACCGAGACGGGCGACGGCGCGAGCCAGGTCCAGGGCTGCCCGACGACGACCTCGTCGAAGGGAGAGGTCACGGTCACGTCGGCGGTGCCCGGCGCGCCCGCGGGGGCGACCACCTCGAGCCAGCCCGCCTCGGCGTGGGTGGCCACCACCTCGGCGACGGCCGGGCCGAAGCGCACCTCGACGCCGTAGTGCAGCCCGGTGCAGGCCAAGGCGACCTGGTCGCCGCCAGCGCTGGCCCCGCTGCTGGGCGCCAGCGTCGCGCAGGACAGCAGATACGGGTCCTGCGCGGGGTCGGAGTACACCCAGCCGTTGTCCAGGCGCCCCTGGCCCCAGCCGTTGGTCGCGGAGACGTCGACGATGTCCCCGGCGGCGCCCGCGGGGGCGCGGACCTCGACCCAGCGGCCGTCCTTGGCGCGCGCCACGACCGTCGCCTCGGCCGCGCCGAAGGTGACGAGCGTGTCGTCGGTGAGGCCGGCGCCCTCGAGGCGGACGACGGTCCCGCCCTCGGCCGGGCCGACCGGGGGCGAAAGGGCGGTCAGGGTCGGCGCGACGCGGTAGTGGTAGGCGCGGCGGGCCTCGGCGGTGGCCCAGGGGCTGCGGGCGTGGACGTGCACGCGGCCGGGGGTGCCGCCCAAGCTCTGCGGGGTGACGCCGGTCACGGTGCCGTCGTCGTGCACCTGGACGTCGATGGCCCGGCGCCCGCCGATGTAGACGAGGGTGTCCGGCGTGAACCCGGCGCCGGTCAGGGTGAAGGCCTCGCCGCCACGGGCGTGACCCTCGTCGGGGGTGATGGCGGCGATGGTCAGCGGGCTCTGGAAGGTGTAGGCCGCGTCGAGCGCGCGCGGCGCGCCGCCTTCGACGTCGGGGTGATAGACGGTTACGTCGACGACCCCGGCGGGGTGGGGCGGGGTGCGCACCATGGCGACCCGGTCGTTCAGGACGAAGACGTCGAGGGCGTGCGACTCGGCGAAGAGGACCTGGAGGCCTTCGCTGAAGCCGCTGCCGGAGAGCATCACCTCGGTGCCGCCCTGGGTGGCGCCGGTGGTCGGCTCGACCGCGGTCAGCAGGAAGCCGGCCGGCGCGGCGTCCGGAGGCGTCGGCAGGGCGTCGGCGTCGGGATCCGTCGGGTCGGGGATCGTGGGATCGCCGTGGTCGGACTGCGGCTTGGACGCGTCCTGGTCGAGGTCGACGAAGTCGTCGACCGACACGCACCCGGGGAGGGCGGCCCACGACAGGGCGATCAGCGCCGCGAGGAGGTGGGACCGACGCGGAGCGCGAGCGAGTGGGCGGGTCATGGGGGCATCATCGGGAGCGGCGCGGGGCCGTGTCAAACCCCGGGTGTCGCCCGCATTCCCGTCACCTCGGCGAACGCCCGACCGGCTTCGTCGTTGCAGGGCGGCGGGCACCGTCGCTTGCCGGTCGCAGGGCAACCGATCAGAATCGCGGAGAGGGACAACCAAGCCTCCGACCCCACGTCGGAGGGCCTGCTTGGTCGCCTCGATCTCCCACATCCACCCCGCGAGGCTCGCCACGGCCAGCCAGGCAAAGGAGCGCGACCAGCTCGGCGCGACCGCCTCCGACGGCGTCGCCTCGGAGCGCGAGGCGCCGGACTTCGACACGGTCTACCGCCAGGAGCAGGGCCGCGTCCTGGCCGCAGTGCGGACCGTCATCGGGGCCTCCGACGAGCTCGAGGACGTGGTGCAGCTGGCCTTCATCGAGATCCATCGGTGCCTGCCGCGCTTCGAGGGACGCTCCAAGCTGTCGACGTGGGTGTATCGGATCGCGCTGAACGTGGCGCTGCAGCACCTGCGCAAAAAGCGCCGCAAGCGCTGGCTGACCCTGGGGCTCAGCGGCGACGAGGCCAGCTACGAGCCGTGGCAGGTGGACGCCGTCCGCCAGCTGGAGGACCGGCAGGTGCTCGCGCGCGTCTACGAGGCGGTGGGGAAGCTGTCGGACAAGAAGCGGGTGGTGTGGACGCTGCATGAGGTGCAGGGCCTCGACCCGCACGAGATCGCCGAGATCCTCGAGATCCCGATGAACACGGTGCGCTCCCGGCTGCTGGCCGCGCGCAAGGATCTGATGGAGGCCCTCGAACGGCACGCCACCCGGCGGGAGGGCTGAGATGACCCTGTGCGAACGCGTGATGGCGGCGCTCGTCGAGCGCGACGACCTGTCCCAGCCGTTGCCGCCCGACCTGGGCGCCCACGTGTCGGGGTGCGAGCGCTGCGCGATGCGCGCGGCCCATGCGGCGGCCCTGAGCCTGGGGGCGCGCCGCGCCGGGCAGGCGCTCGAGGCCCAGGCCGCCCTGTCACCCAACGCCTGGGCCCGCGTCCGGGCGCGCGTGGACGAGGCCGCGGAGGCGCGACCGAGCGCGTCGCCCCGGGCCTGGTGGCTGGCGGCGGCGGGCGCCGTGGCCGTGGCGGCGACGCTGTGGGCGACCCTCGACGCGCCGTCGTCCGCTCAGCCGTTGGCGCCCAAACCCGAGCTGGCCCAGGCCCCCGCGCCGGTCGCGCCCGAGCCCGCTGCGCCCGCGCCGAAGCGCCCCCGGCTGGCGACGGCCCTCGCCCCGCTGTCACCGGCGCCGCTGCCCGTTCCCGGCGTAGGCGACGTGCTCGGCGCCGGGCACGAGCAGCGGTGGGACGCCTTCGGGCGGCACCGGGTCACGCTCGGTCGGGGCGCCCAGGCGACGGTGGTGGCCTGGGACGACGACGGGCTGGTGCTGGACCTCGAGCGCGGGCGGGTCCGCGCCGACGTGCACCGGGCGCAGCCGGACGAGGTGTTCGAGATCCGGGTCGGCGCGGCGCGGGTGCGCGTGCTGGGGACGGTGTTCGAGGTCGACCGCCAGGGAGGCGAGCGAGCGCGGGTCTCGGTCGAGCATGGGCTGGTCTCGGTCGTCGACGGCCGCGGTGACGACCACCGCGTCGCGGCCGGCCAGTCGCTGACCTTCGAAATCGAGCCCGAAGCGCCGCGCGCGGCCCGACGCGGCGACCGCAAGCCCGTGCTCCCGCGCGTGGCGGCCACGCCTCCCGAGGTCGAGCGTGCGCCCACGCCGCCCACGCCGGCGCCGACCCAGGCCGCGGTCGAGCGGGTGGTCGAGATCCAGGTGCCCGCGCAGCAGATGCCGCCTCCCGAGGTCGACGCGCCGCCCACGCCCGCCACGCCCGCCACGGCCAGCGCGGTCCGCGACCAGCTCATCCGAGTCATCGCCCGCATCCGCGGCGGCGACTGCGCCGGGGCGCTGCCGCAGCTCAAGGAGATCGCCCGCGTGGCCGGCGGACGCCGCACGCCGCCGGACATCCTGTACCTGATGGGCTGGTGCCACCGCCGCCTGGGCAACCGGACCCTCTCGGACGCGTTCTTCGACCGCTACCAACGCCTCGCGCCCGGCGGCCCCTGGGCCCTGCCGTCGGGGCCCGACGTCGAGCTCCCGCTGCCCAGCGCCGAGCGCCTGTCGCTCTGAAGCGGCGCGGCCGTCGCCCCGCTCCGGCGATTGACCCTCGGCGCTCGTCGGGCATGATGCGCCGCATGCAAACCTTGCCCGGCCCCGCCCTCCCGACCGTCTTCGGCGCCCTGGGCGCGGGTGTCCGCATCGGCCTCACCGACCACCACGTCCGCCGCGTCATGGTGGCCAGCCTGCTGGTGAACGCCGCCGCGTTCCTGCTGCTGTTCGCGGGCCTGGTCTGGGGCGCCTTCACGCTGACGGCCGCCTGGGCCGACGGCGGCTTCTGGCTCTTCGAGACCCTCGCCTGGGTCGTCCGCGCCGCGGCCGTCGTCGGCGCGCTGTTCGTCGCCCCGGTGCTGTTCAACCTGCTTGCCGGCGTGGTCCTGCCGCTGTTCCAGGAGCCCGTCTTCAAGGCCGCGCGCCGCCGCGCCGGCGGCCCCGATCGCGAGCCGCCCGGCGGCGTCTCGGCCACCACCGGCATCGTCGCGACCAGCCTGCGGCGCCTCGCGCGCTTCGTCGGCCTGTCCCTGCTCCTCTTGCCGCTCAACCTGGTCCCCGGCGTCGGCAGCCTGGCCTACGTCGTGCTGCAGTTCCTGCTGGGCGCGCACACCCTGGCCTGGGATCTCATGGCCTTCCACTTCGAGCTGCACGGCGTGGCCTACGCCGAGCAGAAGCGCTTCCTCCGCCGCAACCGCGCGGCGATGCTGGCGCTGGGGTCGGCCGCCCTGGGGCTGTGCCTCGTCCCCATCGCTCAGCTGGTCTTCATCACCACCAACGTCGCCGGGGCCGGCGTCCTGTCGGCGTGGATGGACGGGGCGCCGCGGCAGCCGCCCGCCGGCTGAGGCTCACGGGGCCATGCAGTCGTGCCGCTCGCACCAGGCCCGCCAGGCCTCGGCGTCGGTCAGGCCGGTGGCGCCCGTGATGGCCTGCAGCGTCGCCACCGCCTGTCGCCGGACGCCGGGCGAGCTGTCGTCGAGCAGCCGCATGGCCACCGGGATGCCGCCCGTGTCCTGCAGCCTCGCCATCGTCTTGAGCGCCTCGTAGCGCACGAACCGGCCCGGGTGCTGTCCGGCCAGACGCGCCGCCGGCAACGCGGCCGACAGCCGCCAGTCGCGGACGATCTCGAGCGCCAGCGCGTAGACCGCCGGGTTGAGGCGCGCCAGCTCCTCGGGGCCGCCGTCCAGGAACGCCAGCAGCTCGGCACGGCGCGCGTCCGAGGCCTCGCGGAAGCCCGGCGCCGCGCGATCGGCGAGGCGGTCCTGGGCGTAGAGCAGGGCGCCCACGACCGCGGCGTTGGGCCGCTCGGCCGCGCGGGCCCGCGCGAGCGCCGCGTCGACGGCCGGCCGGGCTTCGGGCAGGGCCAGGCGCCCCAGCGCGTGCGCGGCGCGCGCGGCGTACTCCCAGCGCGGCTGGTCGAGCAGCTCGACCAGGGTCGGGATCGCCCGCGGGTCGTCGAGCTGCCCGAGCAGCTCGATGAGGAAGCCGATCCACGGGGCGTCGCGGGGACCGCGCTCGGCCAGCGCCTGCGCCACCAGCGGCGTCGCGGCGTGCCCGGCCGACAGCAGCGTCGTCGTGGCCGGACACCCCGAGACGCGGTTGCACTTGGGCCTCGAGCGCATCTCGCGAAGGGCCTCGGTCAAGACCGGGTCCGGCGGCGAGGGCGCCGGGGCCTCGGCGACGGTGGCCGCTCCGGCGGCGGGCGAGGGGGACGCCGTCGTCGCTTCGGCCGGCCGCGGCGGCGGGGACGACGGCTCGGGGCGGCCGCACGCGGCCAGCAGCGCCAGGCTAAGGAGCGCAGTGGCCCATGTGGTATAGCGTGCCGACGCCCCCCGGGTGCTCGCTCGGGAGGTAGGTCCCCCAGACGATGTAACGGCGGCCGGGCTGCATCGGGGCGCAGGTGATCCCGCAGTTGCTGCCGGCGCAGGCGACGGTCTCGGTTCGAATGGGAAGGGCAACGCTGACTCCGAGGCTCGGATCGACGACCTGCACGCGCAAGCTGCCGGTGCACGCCTTGCAGCAGGGCGTGGTCGGGTCACAGGTCGGGCCCTTGCAACTGTATTCCATCTCGACGAGCCCATCGACCTTCAGCGGACCGGCGCCGGCCAGCGCGAGCAGGCTGGCGGGGGTGACGGCCTGGGCGTTGCAGGCGGCGAGGCCCGGCGGCAGCGACAGCTCGCCCAGGCGGCAGATCCCGTCGCGGGCCGGGACGGGGTGCAGGCGCGACTGCACGCAGGTGTACCCGTCGGGGCAGGCCAGCCCGTCGGCGCACGAGATGTCCCAGGTGGCGCAGCGGTCGGGCGCCTCGACCGGGTCGCAGCAGAGCGTGTCCTTCACCCCCTCGGCGCAGGCCCAGCGGCCCAGCTTGCAGGTCGCTTCGCCCAGGGCGACGCCGTCGCGGCACGCGCTGAGGCAGGTCGGGGCCTCGCCCGCGCAGCGCGAGTCCTCGGCCGCGACCGCCTCGGGCAGCGGGGCCGGCTCGGGCGCGGACAGGATGGCTGGGACGGCGGCGGGGTCGGCGTCGGCGCAGGCGACGGCGAGTGCTGCGAGCAGCGCGCCGAGGGGCCAGGCCCGGGCGGAGCGTGGCATGGCGGTACCGTGGGGGCCGGGAGGGGCAGCCGCTGAGGCGTCGCGTCGGCCGGCCGTGGGGGACGGCGGCTGCGCGGCGCGCGGGCTGGGGGGAGGTGCCCAACAACGTAAGCGCCTGGGAGGGTCCGGGAACCCCTGGCGCGCCGGGGCGGCGGCGTTGCTTGGGATGCTGGCGCTGGCGGCGTGCGCGGGCGCGCCCGGACCCGTGCGCACGATGCAGGACGTCCTCGGCGACGATCATGGCCCGGGGACGTACCTGCCTCCTACTGGCGAGCCCTACTCGCGCGGCGGCTTCGATCTGAAGGCGCTGACGCTGGCGGTCGTCGGCGACGATCTGGTGATCACGGCCGAGCTGGCACGCCCGGTGCCGATCGCGCGCAGCGTGCGGACCACCACCGAGGGGGCTATGGACCTGTTCCTGCCCACGGTGGACGTGTACCTGGATCTGGACCTGGTGGCCGGCTCGGGCGAGCGAGAGGGGCTGGTGGGCCGGCGTGTGCGGCTGGCGGACGAGGCGGGCTGGGAGGTGGCGCTGGTGCTGAGCCCGGCGCCGGGGCTGGCGCGGCGCGTGCTGGGGGCGGGGCGGTCGGACGTCGTCGTGGCCGAGGGCGCGCGGGCGCGTGGGGCGACGTTGAGCGGGCGGGTGCCGGCGTCGGTGCTGCGAGGGCGCGGGCTGGAGCAGGTGGGCGTGGCGGCCGCGGTGACGGCGACGGTGGTGTCGTCGACCTTTCGCGATCTGGTGCCGGGGGCGGCGGCGACGGGGCTGGCGCGTGAGATCACGGCCGAGCCGGGGCAGTGCGGGGCCTGGGAGGAGCTGCCCGACGGGACGCCGTGCACCTTCGGCGGCTGCGCCCCGTGCGGGGAGCACCCGCGGGTGCTGGACGCGCTGCATCCTCAGCCCGGTGAGCAGGAGCAGCGGCTGGGGCGCTACGTGCGGGGGGAGGTGGCCGAGCTGCCGATCGTGCTGCCGCCGGCGCGGGCGGAGGTGGGGCTGAGCCGGCCCAAGGCGCCCGCAGTGGACCGGGCCGAGGTCGTCGATCGCAAGGGGGCGTTGGTCACGGCCCGAGGCGAGCCGGCGCGCATGGCGGGGCTGCGCGAGGGGCAGCTGCTCGATGGCTTGAACGCGGCCGGCGAGGTGGTCGCGACCCTGATGGTCCTGTCGAGCGGGCCCGAGGGGCTGGCCGTGCTGCGGGTCGTGTCGGGCGGCGGCGCGGCGTCGGGGACCGCGATCGTGCACGTCGCGCTGCCCTGAGGCACGATCGACGCCGTCCCCACTCCACCGCGGTCGCATCCCAACGAGGTCCCCCATGACCCTCGCCGTGCGCTTCGTCGCCGCCCTGGCGCTCACCACCGCGCTGCCTCTCGCCAGCTGCGGGACCACGCGCGTCGTCCCCTACGAGCCCCCCGAGCTGGTCAACCCGGACGCCGCCTGCGCGCCCGCGCCCCCCGAGGGCACGCCCCAGCCCGCCGTCGCCGTCCCGGCGCCGGGCGGCCCCGTCGAGCCGCGGCCCCCGGTCGAGGTGGCCTTGCCCGACGACTTCGCCGGCACGGTCGGCGCGACCTCCGTCGACCGCCCGAACGTCCGCGCCAGCGCGCTCAGCGGCATCCGGAGCGGCGGCCACCAGGGCTTCGATCGGCTGGTGTTCGACTTCGCGGGCCCCGAGGTGCCCGGCTACCACGTCGAGTACGTCGACCAGCCGCAGTACCGCTGCGGCACGCGCGAGCCGGTGCGCGTCGCCGGCGACGGGGCGCTGCTCGTCCGCGTCTCGCCGTCCGAGATCCGCGTCGACGCGGGCGAGGCCGGCCTGCTGGCCTGTCAGCGCGATCTGTCGCTGACGCTGCTGCGCGAGATCGAGCTCGTCTGCAACCGCGACGGGCAGGTCGCGGTGCTGGTCGGGATGCGTTCGCCCAACCCGTATCGGGTGGTCGAGCTGAAGGAGCCGAGCCGGCTCGTCATCGACGTCCGCCAGCAGCGCTGAGGCCGGCGGCCGGGCAGGCGTCGCGCCGGCCGCGGTCAGCGCAGCCGGTCGACCCGGGACAGGTCGCGCGCCATGTTCTTCTGGTGCGCCTCGAGGGTGCCGCCGCCGATCTCGAGCAGCTTCGCGTCGCGCCACAGGCGCTCGACGACGTACTCGCCGACGTAGCCGTAGCCGCCCAGGACCTGGATCGCCCGGTCGGCCACGTTCTTGCCCATGGTCGAGCAGTAGAGCTTCACGCCGTCGGAGTCGACGCGGTTGCCGTAGCTGGCGAGATCCATGGCGCCGGCGGTCGCGTAGACGTAGGTGCGGCCGGCCATGTACTCGGCGTACGAGTCGGCGATGTAGCGCTGGATCTGGCCGAAGGCGTGCAGCGGCTGGCCGAAGGCCTCGCGCTCGCGGGCGTAGCGGTTCATGACGTCGATGGAGCGGCGGGCGATGCCCAGGCTCATGGCGGCCAGGGTCAGGCGCTCGAGCTCCAGGTTGCGCATCATGTGCTTGACGGCCTGCCCGACGCTGCCGACCAGGTTGCGCGCCGGGACCTCGCAGTCCTCGAAGACCAGCTCGGCGGTCGTCGAGGCGCGCATTCCCAGCTTGTCCTTGATCTTCTGGCCCAGCTTGAAGCCCGGCGCGCCCTTCTCGACCAGGAACAGCGACAGGCTCTTGGGCCCGGCCTCGGGGGTGCGGGCGTAGACCAGGAAGACGTCGCCCAGCTCGGTGTCGCTGACGGCGCCGTTGGTGATCCACATCTTGGCGCCGTTGAGGATCCACGTCTCGCCGCGCTGCACGGCCGTGGTGCGCATCCCCAGCACGTCGGTGCCGACCGCCGGCTCGCTCATGCACATGCCGCCGATGGCCCGCCCGTCGCACGAGGGCGGCAGCAGGCGCAGGCGCTGCTCGTCGTTGCCGTTCTGCGCCAGGTTGTTGGCGAACAGCATGCTGTGGGCCAGGTAGCTGAGCGTGAACGCCGGGTCGCTGTAGGCCAGCTCCTCGTGGGCGATGACGGCCGCGACCGCGTCCATCCCGGCGCCGCCGAAGCGCTCGTCGACCGTGATGCCCAACAGGCCCAGCTCGCCCAGCTTGCGGAACAGGGCCAGGTTGAACCGCTCGTCCCGGTCGTGCGCCGCCGCCTGCGGCTCGACCTCGCGCGCCGTGAAGTCGCGGATCATCTCGCGCAGGGCCAGGTGCTCGGCGGTGGGGTTGAACAGATCGGTCATGGCGGCGGCTCCTTGCTTCGATTCGGGAGGCGCAACTTATTCGCCCCGCGCGGGCGAGACAAGCGCGGCGGCGGGCGTGGGCGCGGCCGTCCGCGAGGTCAGAAGAACAGGCCCAGGGCCGTGCCGATTTCGAACGTGAACCGGTCGCGGCGCTGCTCGAGCTCCGAGTCGACGACCTCGAGCGAGAGCTTGCTCCAGACCAGGTCCAGGCCCAGCTGGAGGAAGCCGCCGGTGGCCACGCCGACGGGGATCGTCAGGCCGCCGCCGAGGCCGTAGACGACGCCGGAGCCGGAGATCTCGACGGTGTCGCCGAAGTCCCACTGGGACTCGGAGCTGACGCTGACCACGCCGAGCTGCGCCCGGAGGTAGGGCATGAACGAGCTGCCCAGGCCGAAGTAGTAGCTCGGGATGACGTGCAGCCCGACGGTGTTGGTGTTCCGGCTCACGATCGTGTCGCCGGAGTAGTCCTCCTCGCCCTCGGCCTCGAGGGTCAGGGCGCCGGCCAGCAGGAAGCCGTCGGTCACGAAGTGGCCGATGAGGGGGCCGAAGCGTACGCGGGCGGAGGAGACCGACGTCTCGTCGTCCCCGAACACCCCGTCGGTCGCGATGTCGTCGCTGTTGGCGCTCAGTCCAGCGGACCCACCGAGCACGGTCGTCCCGGCGAGGCCGAACCCATGGGCGCCAGCCTGGGGGGAGAGGGTGGAGAGCGCCGCCACCGAGGCGACCACGAGTGCAATGCGCATGAGAGAGACACCTATCGTTTCGTGTTCCGTCGCGGCCGCGAGCGAAGGCTGGGCCATCTCGCGCTCGTTCCCATCCCCCAGCGCGATGGTCAAGCCCTTTGTCGGCGCCGAATGTGACCGGCCCCGGGCCCCCCGCGGTGGGGGGCTGACCTCGTTTGGCGAGGCCTTGGGGCTCGTTCCGTGGGGTTCGGACCTCGTTGGGCGAGGCCTTGGGGCTGCTTGGGTGGGGGGCTGACCTCGTTCGGCGAGGCCTTGGGGCTCCCTGGGTGGGGTTCGGACCTCGTTCGGCGAGGCCTTGGGGCTGCTTGGCTGGCGTTCGGACCTCGTTCGGCGAGGCCTTGGGGCTGCTTGGGTGGGGTTCGGACCTCGCTTGGCGAGGCCTTGGGGCTGCCTGGGTGGGGTTCGGACCCCGTTCGGCGAGGGGGATGTCGGTCGGTGGGGTAGGGACGCGTTGGGGCCGGGCCCGGACCGGGCCGGCTCGACCTCACCCAACCTCTGGGGTCGACTGGCGAAATCGGTTTCGGTGTGCTTGGATGCGCGGGCTGGAGGGTGCGGTGGCGGAAGTCGTCCTCAAAGGGGTGGTCAAGCGGTACGCCGGGGACGTGTTGGCGGTGCGATCGCTGGACCTCGAGATCGCCGACGGCGAGCTGGTGGTGCTGGTCGGGCCCAGCGGGTGCGGCAAGTCGACGACGCTGCGCATGATCGCCGGGCTCGAGGACATCACCGCGGGCGAGCTGGTCATCGGAGGCCGGCGGGTCAACGAGGTGCCGCCGCGTGACCGGGACATCGCGATGGTGTTCCAGAGCTACGCCCTGTATCCGCACATGACGGTACGGCAGAACATGGCCTTCGGGCTCGAGCTGCGGAAGGTCGACAAGGCCGAGATCGCGCGGCGCGTGGACGAGGCCGCGCGGATGCTGGACCTGGACGGGCTGCTGGAGCGCAAGCCCAAGGCGCTGTCGGGCGGGCAGCGGCAGCGCGTGGCGATGGGGCGGGCCATCGTGCGGCAGCCGTCGGTGTTCCTGTTCGACGAGCCCTTGAGCAACCTGGACGCGCGGCTGCGGGTGCAGATGCGGGTCGAGATCGCGCGGCTGCACCGGCGCCTGGGCACGACGATGGTCTACGTGACCCACGACCAGGTCGAGGCGATGACCCTGGCCGACCGCATCGCCATCATGTCCATGGGCGAGCTGCAGCAGTGCGGCAGTCCGATGGAGGTCTATCACCGGCCGGTCAACCGGTTCGTCGCCGGCTTCATGGGCAGCCCGGGGATGAACTTCGTGCCGGGGCGGGTCGCGCGCGAGGGTGGGGCGCTGCGGTTCCGCGGGGCCGGGCTGGATCTGGCCTTCGACGCGCGGCAGGAGGCGGCGCTGGGCGAGGCGTCGCTGGACGGCGAGGTGACCCTGGGCGTGCGGCCGCACCATCTGGTGCAGGTGGGCGCGGGCGGGGACGTCAGCGCGACCGTCGAGCACGTCGAGCGCATGGGCGCCGAGAGCTTCGCGCACGCGACCTTGCCGGGCGGGGTGACCGTCGTCGCGCGGCTGCCGGGTGGGCAGCCGGTAACGGTCGGGCAGCCGATGCGCTTGCAGGTCGAGCGCGACCAGCTGCATCTGTTCGACGCCGCGGGGGTAAACCTGCTCCGCGGCGCCATCCGGGACGAGCGCACGCAGGGAGAGGCGGCATGAAGATCAGGCTGGGAGCGATCGCGCTGGCGGCGGCGCTGGCGCTGGGCGCGTGTGACAAGAAGGAGGCCGAGGCGCCGAAGCCGGCCGAGGCGCCGAGCGCCAGCGTCGCCAAGGGCGCCGAGCCGGGCAAGCCCGCGGCCGAGGCCCCCAAGCCCGAGGCGCCCAGGGAGACCGTCGAGGTCGTCCTGTGGCACGCCTACCGGGCCGGCGAGAAGGACGCGCTCGAGCAGGTCGTCGCCGACTACAACGCCGCGCAGCAGGAGGTCGCGGTTCGGCTGCAGGCCGTGCCCTACGACCCCTTCGTCGACAAGGTGCGCATCACGGTCCCGCGCGGGCAGGGGCCGGATCTGTTCATCTTCGCGCACAACATGATCGGCAGCTGGGTCGAGGAGGGCGTGCTCGAGCCGCTGAGCGGACACGTGTCGCCCGAGACGCTCGAGCAGTTCACGCCGCAGTCGGTCAAGGCGCTGGTCTACCAGCAGAACCTGTACGGGCTGCCGCTGGCCTTCAAGTCGCTGGCCCTGTTCTGGAACAAGGCCCTCATGCCCGAGGCGCCCGCCACCATGGAGGCCCTGCTCGAGGCGGTCACCAAGGTCCAAAAGCCCGACGACGGCCTGCACGGCCTCGTCTACGACGCGGGGCTGCTCTACAACCACGCGGTCTGGATCCACGCCTTCGGCGGCCGCGTCTTCGACGAGCAGCACCAGCCGGCCTTCGCGACGCCCGAGCAGGAAAAGGCGCTTGCGTTTGTAAAGGGTCTTTACACCCAGCACGAGGTCCTGCCCAAGGGCATGAACGGCTTCATGGTCACCAGCCTGTTCAACGACGGCAAGGCGGTCGCCGTGCTGAACGGGCCGTGGTTCCGGGCCGAGATCAAGGCGGGCCTCGACTACGGCGTGGCGACCATCCCGACGGTCGAGGGGCGGGCGCCGGCGCCGCTGCTGGGCATCGAGGCGGTCTTCGTCTCGAAGACCAGCGCGAAGAAGGAGGCTGCGGTGAAGGCGGCGCTGCATCTGGCGGGCGCGGCGTCGGCCAAGGTCCGGCTCGAGGTGGGCAAGCAGCCGGTCGCGCACGCCGAGGCGCTGGCCGCCGGGGCCGCGGCCGACCCGGTGATGGAGGTCTTCCGCAAGCAGGCCGAGGTCGCGGTCATCATGGACGCCAGCCCCGAGATGCAGCTGGTCTGGTCCGCGGCCGACATGGCCATCAACGGCGTCATCTTCGGCGACAAGGACGCCAAGGACGCGCTGGCGCGGGCGCAGGCGAAGATGGTGGAAGACATCGGCAAGCGCGGGCGCTGAGGAAGGCCCCGCTTGACGCAGTCGGTCGAGAGCCGGCGCCGCCTCGGCGCCCCACAGGTGCGGGCCGCGGTGGCGGCGGCGCTGATCTTCGCGGTCGTGGGCGGCTGCGCGGTGGGCGTCGTGCGCTACGTCGCAGAGCGCGAGCACCGCGCCGCGCTCCTCACCGAGATCGCCACGTCCGCCGAGGCCGCCGCCCAGCGCCTGGCCGCCCAGGGGCCCGAGGCCGTCGCCGCCGCCCTGGCCGACGCGGCGGCCGTCAGCGTCGTCACCCCGGGCAAGACCGACGCCTTCGGCATCTCGCGCGGCGCCGAGGTCGCCGTCGACCTGACCCGCGACCCCCGCATGGCGCCGGCCGACGCCGAGGCCCACCGCCGCGCCCTGCTGGCCCGAAACGCCGAGCTGGCCAGCGCGCCCGACGCGGCGGCCCAGCGCCGCTTCGAGCAGGTCGAGGTGCCCGACGCCCTGTTCGCCAGCGCCGTCGCCCCGGCCGTGGCCGACGGCCGCTACCTCGGCATGGTCCGCGTCGTGGTCGAGCTGCGACCGGGCGAGCCCGCCATCTCGATGGCCCGCTTCGGCGCCGCCGTCGCGCTGGCCCTGCTGCTCGCCCTGGCCCTGCTGTTCGCCACGGGCAACGTCCGCCTCGCGGGCGCGGCCGGCGGCGCCGCAGGCACCCTCGTCGCCCTGGGCCTGACCGCCTTCGCCGGCTGGACCGCCCTGGCCGCCGCCGGCGCCGCCGCCCTCGCCACCCGTCCGCTGGCCGGCCTGCTCCACGGCCTGCGCACCCAGCCCGGCACCTACCTGTACGTCGCCCCGGCCATCCTCTCGATGGTCGTCCTGGTCTTCATCCCCTTCGCCATGGGCGTCGGCCTGTCTTTTTTCGACAGCCGCGGCGAGCCGGTGGGCCTGGCCAACTTCATCGAGATCCTCTCGCCCCCGGCCACCGCCGACACGACCTTCTACTGGACCTTCGGCGTCACCGTCCTGTGGACCGTCACCAACGTCGTCCTGCACGTCTCCATCGGCCTGGGCCTGGCGCTGCTGCTCAACCGCCCCGACCTGCGCTTCAAGGGCGTCTACCGCGTCCTGCTCATCGTCCCCTGGGCCGTCCCCAACTACATCACGGCCCTCATCTGGAAGTGGATGTTCAACACCCAGTACGGCGCCGTGAACGCCTTCCTGGCCCTGTTCGGCCTCGACGGCGTCGACTGGCTGGGCCAGAGCTTCGCCACCAACTTCGCCGCCAACCTCATCACCAACACCTGGCTGGGCTTCCCCTTCATGATGGTGGTGGCGCTGGGCGCGCTGCAGTCCATCCCCAAGGACCTGTACGAGGCCGCCCACATCGACGGCGCCAGCCGCCTGCAGGCCTTCCGCCACGTGACCCTGCCCCTGCTCAAGCCGGCGCTCGTCCCGGCGATCATCCTTGGCTCGGTGTGGACCTTCAACATGTTCAACGTCATCTACCTGGTCAGCGGCGGCGGCCCCGACAACCAGACCAACATCCTCATCACCGAGGCCTACCACGCCTTCAAGGTCCTCGGCCGCAGCGGCTTTGCGGCCGCCTACTCGCTGCTCATCTTCTTCATTCTGCTGGCCTACGGGTGGATGACCAACCGCGTCACGAAGGCCACCGAGGGGGCCTACGAATGACCGACCCCGGCCACAGCACCGTCGGCCGCAGCCGCTGGGGCGTCTGGGCCACCCACGGCTTCCTGGTCGCGGTCACCCTGGCGACCCTGTACCCGCTGATGCTGGTCGCCAAGATCGCCCTGTCGCCCGGCCAGTCCTTCTCGGCCAGCCTCAACCCCTTGCCCGACCTCGCCACCGCCACCCTCGACAACTTCCGCGCCGTGGTCAGCGAGTCGACCCCCGAGGGCGAGTGGCTCTTCGGCCGCCAGCTCCTCAACTCGGTCGTCATCAGCCTGGCCACCACCGTCCTGGGCATCTTCCTGGCGACCACCGCCGCCTACGCCTTCAGCCGCTTCCGCTTCCCGGGCCGCCGCGCCGGGCTGATGGCCTTCCTGGTCAGCCAGATGTTCCCCGGGGTCATGATGATGATCCCGCTGTACCTGCTGATGCAGCACCTCGGCCTGCTCAACCGCCCGCTGGGGCTCATCGTCGTCTACGCCACGACCGCCATCCCGTTTTGCGTCTGGATGCTCAAGGGCTACTTCGACACCATCCCCAAGGATCTCGAGGAGAGCGCCATCATGGACGGCGCCAGCCAGTTCACGATCTTCTGGCGCATCATCCTGCCGCTCTCCATGCCCGCCGTGGCCGTCACCGCGCTGTTCTCGTTCATGACCGCCTGGAACGAGTTCATCCTGGCCTTCACCTTCATGGACGACCCGCGCGCCTTCACCCTGCCGGTCGCCGTCAACGCCTACGTCGGCGAAAAGAGCATCGAGTGGGGCAAGTTCGCCGCCGCCTCGATGCTGGTCTCGCTGCCGGTCATGGCCCTGTTCTTCATGCTGCAGAAGAACCTGGTCGGCGGCCTCACCGCGGGCGGCGTCAAGGGCTGAGCGGCCCGTCGCGCCGCCTGCGCCTCGTCTCGCCCGGCCGGTTTCCGTCCGGTTTCCAGGCGACGCCGGGGTCGGGTTTCGGGTGCCCGCGGGCCATGCTAGCGTGACCTCACCGTCACACGCGCAGTCCTCGGAGCAGGTCATGGCTTTCCGCCGGAGCGGTCACATGGGCGCCATACGCCTCGTCGCGTTCGTCGCCGTCGGTCTATTCGCCGGCTGCCAGGCCGACGGCGGCGTCGAGCCCATCGACCCCAAGACCGTCGAGCGCCCCGGCTCCTTCCCGGGGACCCCGTGCCGCCCCGAGGGCTCGCCCGACGGGCGCTGCGACCAGGATCTGAACGGCGCAGACTTCGTCGACATGGTCTGCGTCAACGAGGTCTGCCTGGTCGACTGCGCCGACGGCGGCGACTTCCTCTGCGGCACCGTCGTCGACGCGCGCCTGAGCTGCTCGGCCACCGCCGGCGACGTCTGCCTGCCCAAGTGCGTCGACGGCGCCTGCTCCGAGGGCCTGAGCTGCTTCGAGTCCGAGGGCGTCTGCCTGCCCACCGGCGCCTTCCCCGGCAGCCCGTGCCCCGCGGACGGGGTCTGCGCCCAGGATCTGGGCGGCAACCCGGACGTCGACCTGGCCTGCGTCGCGGGGCGCTGCCTCATCCCGTGCGGCGCGGGCGGCACCGCGCTGTGTCAGGCCGTGAACCCAGCGCTGGCCTGCTCGGCCGCCGCTGGCGAGGTCTGCGTGCAGGCCTGCGTCGAAGGCGCCTGCGGGCAAGGCTTTTCCTGCTTCGAGACCGAGGGGACCTGCCTGCCCACCGGCGCCTTCCCGGGCAGCCCGTGCCGGGCGACGTTGCCAGGCTGCGACGCGTTGGGCGACGCGCCGATGGTCTGCCTGCAGGACCAGTGCCTGGTCAGCTGCGCCCAGGGCGGCGAGGCGGTCTGCGACGCGGTCAGCGACGCGCTGGCCTGCTCGGCGGCGGCCGGCGAGGTGTGTGTGCGCGCGTGCGTCGAAGGCGCCTGCGACCCGGGCTACGCCTGCTTCGAGACCGAGGGGACCTGCCTGCCGGCCGGCGCCTTCCCGGGGGGGCCGTGCTCGGCCCAGGGCACCTGCGGCCAGGATCTGGGCGGCGACGAGGCGGTCGACATGGCCTGCGTCGCGGACACCTGCCTCGTGATGTGTTCCCAAGGCGGCACCGGCCTGTGTTCGGCGCTCAGCGACGCGCTGGCCTGCTCGACCGCCGCCGGCGGCTTCTGTCTGCCACGCTGCGTCGGCGGCGGGTGCGAGGCCGGCCTCAGCTGCCTGGAGGCCGAGGGCGTGTGCCTGCCGACCGGCGCCTTCCCCGGCAGCCCGTGCTCGGACGCGGCCCCCTGCGCGCAGGATCTGGGCGGCGACGAGGCCGTCGACATGGCCTGCGTCGGCGGCAAGTGCCTTGTCGGGTGCGCGCAAGGCGGGACGGCGCTGTGCGAGGGCGTCGACCCCGGGCTGATGTGCTCGGACGCCGCCGGTGCGCACTGCCTGCCCAAGTGCGTCTCGGGGGCCTGCGACGCCGGCCTCAGCTGCTTTGCGACCGAGGGGGCCTGCCTGCCCACGGGGTCGTTCCCCGGCAGCCCGTGCCCGGCCACGGGCGGGTGCGCGCAGGACGTTGGTGGCGACGCCGCGGTCGACCTGGCCTGCGTCGGCGGCGCGTGCCTCGTGCAGTGCGCCGAGGGGGGCACGCCGCTGTGCGAGGCGGTCAGCCCGATCCTGGCCTGCTCGGCCGCGGCGGGCGGCCACTGCGTCCCCAAGTGCCAGGGCGGCGCCTGCGGGCCGGGGCTGAGCTGCCTCGCGGCCGAGGGGGTGTGCCTGCCCATCGGCTCGTTCCCCGGCGGGCCCTGCGCCGGCGGGACCACCTGCGCTCAGGATCTGGGCGGGAACGAGGCCGCCGACATGACCTGCGTCGACGGCGTCTGCGTCGTCGGCTGCGCCGAGGGCGGCACGCCGCTGTGCGAGGGGGTGAGCCCCCTGCTCGCCTGCTCGGCCGCGGCCGGCGGGCTGTGCCTGGCCAAGTGCGTCGAGGGCGCCTGCGACGCGGGCTTCAGCTGCCTGCAGGCCGAGGGGGTGTGCCTGCCCACGGGCTCCTTCCCGGGCAGCCCCTGCCGTCCGGGCCCCAACGACCGCTGCGACCAGGACCTGGGGCACCCCGACTTCGATCTCGTGTGCACGACCGCGCTGGGCCCCGAGCTGTGTCTGCTCGGCTGCCCACCCGACGCCGGCCCCGTCGGCTGCGGCGACTTCCCCGGCGGGTCGGAGTGGGTCTGCGAGGCTGGGGCGGGGCTGTGCCTGTCGCCATGACGCCGCGCCCCCCCGAACCACAGCCGCTTCATTGGCGCGCGCCCGTCGGTGCCGACGGTTCGGGGGTGCGCTCCGGCGCGCTCCCTCCCGTCCGATGACGGGGCGCGGCGCGCGTTGACGAGCACCAGAGGGGACGAGATGGGCTCAGGTGGGACCAGCAAGCGGGGAACGACGGCGCGCTGCCGCACGATCCTCATCGTCGAGGACGATCCCGACATCCGCGACGCGATCCGCAGCATCCTCGAGGACGAGGGCTACGAGGTCGAGGAGGCGACCAACGGGCGCGAGGGGCTCGAGCGGCTGCGGACCATCGAGCGGCCCTGCCTGGTGCTGCTGGACCTGATGATGCCAGTCATGAGCGGCCCGGAGTTCCTGGCGGCGCTGCAGAACGAGGACGCGATCGCCACCATCCCGGTGGTCGTGGTCAGCGCCTGGACCCACATGGCAGCGGTGGTCGAGGGGAGCGTCGGCTTCATCAAGAAGCCGGTGAACCTGGATCAGCTGTTGGATTCCGTGCGGCAGTACTGCCATCCCTGATCGCGGCGGCGCGGGCCAGCGCCTCGGGGAGCGCGCGCATGGCGCGGTCGACCGGCTCGTCGCGATCGGACAGGCGCGTCGGGTCGACCGCGAAGGCGCGCCGGGCGCGGGCGAAGCGGCGCTCGAGATCGCGCAGCCAGGGCACCAGCCACGGGTCGCCGCGCTCGAACAGGCGCGGGCCGAACAGGCGTGCCAGCGGGTCGGGGTCGGGCTCGGCGCCGGGCTCGAGGGCGACCACCTCGTAGTAGCGCCCGGCGTCCCAGGCGATGCGCTCGTCGGCGACGCGCCAGCCCAGGGCGTTGGCGGCTGGGCGCATGAGGCCGCGATAGTCGGCGGGGCACAGGACGATCCGGCGCGCGGCGTCGCGCACGGAGGCCCGCCCACCCTGGCTGCCGGCGAGCCAGGCGGTCAGGGTGCGCTCGCCGAGGCCGGCGCAGACCAGGACGTCGGCCTCGCCGGGGGACAGGGCGGACAGGCCGTCGCCGAGGCGCAGGTCGACGCGGGCCATGGCGGGCCCCAGGGCGGCGGCGTGCCGGGCGCGGAAGCGGGCGTCCAGGCCGGGTTGGCGCTCGACGCCGATGAGGCGGGCAGCGGGCGCGCGGGTGGCGAGGGCGAGCAGGAGCTGGCCGTGGTCGTAGCCGACGTCGGCGACGGCGCGGGCGTCGGGCGGGACCAGGGCGGCGACGGTGTCCAGGCGTGGGGGCGGGCGGGGCTGCATGGGGGAGGGGGTTAACACGCCGGGCCGGTCGTGGGATATGAAGCGCGCAGACCATCGACCGGAGAGGCGAGCCATGCCGACGTACGGGCCCAGCGAGGGCGAGTGCCTGGTGTTCACGTTCAAGGAGGGGCTGCTGTCGCCGCTGGCGCACGATCTGAAGATCCGGGTGACGGCCTATCAGGTGCGGGTGGCCGAGGACCGGAGCGCGGTCGAGGCGACGTTCGACCCGGCGTCGCTGCGGGTAGTGAGCCCGATGAAGGACGGGCGCGAGGCGCAGGGCGTGCTGGGGGACGTGTACAAGCCGCAGATCGACAAGAACATCCAGGCGGACGTGCTGGAGACGAAGAAGCACGGGGAGATCCGGTTCGTGTCGCGGTCGGTGGCGCCCGAGGGCGAAGGGTATCGCGTCGAGGGCGAGCTGACGCTGCACGGGCGGACGCGGCCGCTGACGGCGCAGGCGCGGCGCGAGGGGGCGTGGCTGACGGTCGAGGCGCGGCTGCACCAGCCGGACTGGGGCATCAAGCCGTACAGCGCGATGTTGGGGACGCTGCGCATCCAGCCGGACGTCGTGGTGCGATTGTCCGTGCCGGCGCCGTGAGGGAGTGGTAGGAGCGCGGGGCGATGGGCGAGCGGGACGGACAGGACGCGCGCGGGCGCGCTGAGGGTGGGGCAGGGCAGGGGCCGTCGGCGGTCCCGCTGACCCCCGGGTCGGCGCCGTTTCGCAACCAGCTGGCGCTGCCCGAGGCGGCGCCCGGGTTCGGCGACGAGATGCGGCGCGAGGTGCAGGCCTCGGCGATGAAGCGGCTCGAGGCGCTCGACCGGGTCTACCAGCAGCTGCAGGCCGAGGCGCGCGGCGTGGTCGGCGCGGCGCGGCGCGACATGGCCCTGCACGCGGTGCCGCTCAACGGGACCAAGCTCCGCGGGCGCGACTACCACCTGTTCGCGCGGCCGAGCGGCGAGCGGTTCTTCTCGCTGCTCGAGGCGGCCGACTACCGCGGCATCGACCCGGCGATTCGCTTCGTGGCCAGCTACCGCTTGAACCACGACGGCAGCTGGACGCGCCTCGACGCCGACGACGAGGCCGACAAGCTGGCGCACGCCCCGCCCGGCGGCGCCCCCGTCACCCCCGACCTCGACGACGGAGCGCCTCGCCCATGAGCCGCCTCGAGAAGAAGCTGCTGAACAACGTCTCGCGCGCCTGCCGCGACTTCGATCTGCTGGCGCCGGGCGACCGGGTCATGGTCTGCCTGTCGGGCGGCAAGGACTCGTACGCGATGCTGCACCTGCTGCGCGAGGTGCAGCGGCACGTCCCGTTCGAGCTGTCGCTGGTCGCGGTCAACCTGGACCAGGGGCAGCCGGGCTTCCCCAAGGACGTCCTGCCGACCTGGCTCGCCGCCAACGGCTACGAGTTCGAGATCGTCGAGCGCGACACCTACTCGGTGGTGGTCGACAAGGTCCCCGAGGGCAAGACCTACTGCTCGCTGTGCTCGCGGCTGCGGCGCGGCATCCTGTACGACACGGCCGAGCGGCTGGGCGCGACCAAGATAGCGCTGGGCCACCACCGCGACGACATCACGCAGACGCTGCTGCTCAACATCCTGTACTCGGGGCAGCTCAAGGCGATGCCGCCCAAGCTGCGCTCGGACGACGGGCGCAACACGGTCATCCGCCCGCTGGCCTACTGCGCCGAGGAGGACATCGCCGCCTTCGCGGCCGAGCAGGCCTTCCCCATCATCCCCTGCGACCTGTGCGGCTCGCAGGACAACCTGCACCGAAAGCGCGTCAAGCGGCTCATCGACCAGCTGCACGCCGAGAACCCGGTGGTCAAGGGCAACCTGATGGCGGCCCTGATGAACGTGCGGCCCTCGCACCTACTCGACAGGCAGCTGTGGGAGCGGTGCGGCATCGATCTGGTCGGCCAGGACGAGGCGCTGGCCGCGCTCGAGGGCGACGGCGGCTGCGGCGATCCGGCGCCGGCCGGGCCGGTGGCGGTCGAGACGCTGCGTCTGGGTCGTCCGCGCGTCGAGCCCTGAAGCCGGCTACTCAGTGAAGTCGTCGGGCAGGTCCGGCGGCAGGTGGAAGCCGTTCCAGGGCGTCAGCTTGTCGTGGGCGGGCATGGGCAGCAGCGGCTGCTTCTGCAGCGAGGCCGCGCCGTCGACGCGCAGGGTGGCGCCGCTGACGTAGGCGGCGGCCGGGCTCAGCAGGAACACCACGGCGGCCGAGACCTCGCTCTCGGTGCCGCCGCGCGAGGACGGGTTCTTGCGGATGACGTCGGCGGCCATCTTGCGGACGGAGTCCGGGTAGTTCTTGAAGCCGCTCGACAGGATGAAGCCGGGCGCGACGGCGTTGACGCGGACGCCGGCCGAGGCCCACTCGATGGCCAGGGTCTGGGTCAGGTTGACGACGCCGGCGCGGGCGGCGCCGGTGTGGGCCATGCCCGGGAAGCCGTTCCACATGTCGGCCACGATGTTGACGATGGCGCCCCCGGAGCGGCTCATCGCGTGCTTGAAGGCGGCCTGGGTGACGAACCAGGTGCCGTTCAGGTTGGTGTCGACCACCGCGCGCCAGCCCTTGGGGCGGATGAGGGCGGCGGGCGAGGCGAACTGGCCGCCGGCGTTGTTGACCAGCAGATCGAGGCGGCCGTGACGCTGGGCCAGCTCGCCGATGGCGGCGTCGACGGCCTCGTCCTCGCGGATGTTGAGGATGAGCGTCTCGGCGCGGCCGCCGGACCGCTCGATCTCCGCGGCGGTCGTGGCCAGGGGCTCGGGCCGGCGCCCGCCCAGGACGACGGTGGCGCCGAGGCGCGCCAGCTCGTGGGCGATGCAGCGCCCGATGCCGGTGCCGCCGCCGGTGACCAGCGCCACCTGCCCGGCGAAGAGGCCGTCACGGAACACGGAGTGGAATTGGTCGGACATCGGTCGGCTCCGGGTCGGGGTGCGGGACGTGGATAGCGCAGCGCACGCGGCGCAACAAGCGTCGGCTCGGTCGACCGCCACTCCCCCGACGGTCCGGTCGGTGCTACCTTCGCGCCCCGAGGAGGCTGTAGTGAATAATGGGATTTGGCGGATCCGAGCCGAGGTTGGAGCAGATCCGGTTCCGGGAGACCGAGGTGAACCGGGCGGTTCACCGGCTCCCTTCGGTCGCCGGTTCTTCTGGCCCTGTGGGCCAGCACGGCCGCGCTTCGCACGGCCGCAGCGTCTCCCGGGGCCGGAGCTGCCCAACACGAAGCGGGGCTCGGGGCCGCGGGCCCCGTGAATCAGCTCATTCACTACAGCCTGCTAGCCCCAGCCGAACGAGGACGGATGGACACGCTCGACATCCCAGGCGCCCCGAACCACGAGCTGACGCGCTCGCCCGCCGCGCTCGCGGTCGGCCGGCTGGCCCGGACCTCGGGCCTGTTCATGGCCCACTTCGAGCACCGCGTGCAGCTCGAGCTGCCCGAGGCCTGGGTCCCGGAGGGGCGGCCCGATCTGGGCGTGTCCGAAGGCTGGCGCGGCGGCGTCCTGCCCGAGAGCAAGTATCACGCCTTCCGCCACGATCTGCTGGTCGGCAGCTTCAACCCGCCGCACCGCGCCAAGTGGACCGCCCACGAGCTGTGCCACGGGCTGGTCGGCTTCGCCTGGCGCCCCGGCGCCCCGCTGCTGTTCCACGCGCTGGCCGCCCGGCTGGCCGAGGCGCTGCCCGTCGCCTTGTGGTACTTCTTCGACGAGGCCGGCCTCGCGCGCTGCCGCGACCACGCCGGCCAGGGGCCGCTGTGGGGCGACTTCTGCGCCGACTGCGAGGCCGCCGCCAGCGACGGGGCGGTGGGCGACGCGTCCGACCCCCGCTGGATCGTCGAGGGCCGGGCCTTTCTGCAGCGCGAGCTGACCGCCGTCACCCGCTCGCGCCGCCTCGGCCGCCCCATCTCGCACCGCCTGGCCACCCTCGACCTCGCCAGCGACGGCCTCGCCTACGCGGCGGCTCACGCCGGCCGCCTGGCCTCCCCCGAGATGGAGCGCTTCGTCGCCCAGTTCTTCCCGCCGGGCGCCGGCCACCACGACAGCCTCGACGCCCTCGAAGCCCGCGTCCTCGAGGTGACCGAGGCCATCCTCTCGGGCGCACCGTGCGCCCCGCTCGCGACCACGCCCGCCCGCCTCGCCGCCCAGGACGTCGCCTGGCGCCTTTTGACCATCCTCGCCCAGGCCGAAGGCGAGGCCGCCGACGGCCTCGACGCCCTGGTCGACGCGCTGGCCGCCGCCCCCACTGAGACCGGGCTGGTCGCGGCGATGCGCGGCTACGACGCCCTGCACGCCGACTACGAGCTCCCCGAGCCCGACGACGTCTTCGCCGTCGGCTACGCGCTGCCCGGCGGGGCGGGCCGCTCGGCGCGTCAGGTCGCCGAGGGCATCGCCTCGGCCCTGCCGGGCACCTGGGCCCGCCTGGGCCGCGCCGCCGACGAGGTCGCCGCGACCTTCACCGCCCAAGACGCCTTCGTCCGCCAGCCGCTCGGCCGTCGCTTCGCCGGCTGGCTCGGCGCCCGCGGGGCCGACCCCGAGGCCGATGTCGCCCGCTGGGAGGCCGCCCTGGTGCACGCCGCGCCGGTCGATCTCGTCGCCCGCACGCTCGGCAGCGCGGACGCCCGGGGCGACGCCTGGCGCCTGGCGGGCGGCCTCGAGCTGGTGCGCTCGCCGTGGGATCTGGGCGCCCTGTCCGAGGCGCCGACCGCGCGCCCGCGGCCCGGCCCGTCGTCCTTCCTGGTCGGCCGCGAGGCGTCGGGCGAGGTGCTGGTGGCCGAGCTGTCCGAAGCCGCCGCCGACGCGGTCGCCTCCCTGTCGAGCGGTCCCGCCTCGGACGCCGAGCTCGACGCGCGCGGCCTCGGCGCCGACGAGCGTCAGCACCTCCGCGAGCTGGGCCTGCTCGTCCCGCTCGCCTGGCGGGAGGCCTGAGGCGGCTGATACCCCCTGGCATGGACAAACCGGCCGGGGCGGTGCTACAGGCGCCTCAAGGGACCCACCGTCCGGTCCCGCTGACCAAGGAGCCTCATTGGCCGCTACGCCCTCGTCGCCCCCGCCCGCCAGCCGCCCGCGGCTCGTCGAGGACAAGGATCTCCTGCGCGCCACGCTGCGCCGTGATCCCATCGCCACCGCCTACATGCTGGGCGATCTCGCCGACCCCTACTGCAACTACACGCGCTGGTACGGCGCCGGCGAGGGCGACACGCTCGAGGGCGTCGTGCTGGTCTACACGGCGCTGAGCGCGCCCGTGGTCATCACCTTCGGCGAGCCGGGCCCGGTCGAGGACGTCTTCGCCACCTGCCACGACGCCTTCCCGGGCCGCGCGCTCGTCCACCTGCAGCCCGACCACCTGCAGGCCATCGACCAGTCCTTCAAGTGCGAGAACCTGCGCCCGATGCTGCGCATGGGCCTGTCCTCCAAGGCCTTCGCGCCCGCCCCCGAGGCCGCGTACGACATCCTGCAGCTCGGCCACCGCGACACCGGCGAGATCATCGAGCTGTTCCAGTTCTACCCGGACAACTTCTTCGAGCCGACCCAGCTCGGCACCGGCCACTACTACGGCGTGCGCCTCGACGGGCGCCTCGTCAGCGTCGCCGGCGTCCACGTCTTCGCCCCCGACGAGCGCGTCGCCTGCCTCGGCAACATCGTCACGCACCCCGACTACCGCGGGCGCGGGCTGTCGACGGCCTGCACCAGCCACCTGTGCGCGGCGCTCATCGCCGAGGGCGTCGACGTCCTCGCCCTCAACGTCGACCGCCACAACCGCTCGGCCGTTCGGGTCTACGAGAAGCTCGGCTTCCGCGAGCACCTGACCTACCTCGAAGGGCTGATGCTGCGGACGCTGTGATGCCGGCCCTCCTCGCGCTGCTGACCGCCCTGACCCTGGCCGCCCCTGCGGCCGACTGGGTCCCGCACGCCCGCGCCGGGCTGTCCTTCCACGCCCCGCCCGCCGCCGAGGTGACCGAGCACGACGTCGGCCCCGACGTGAAGGTCGTCGCCGTGACCCTGGCCGAAGAGGTCCTGCTGCTGACGGTCTATGGCGGCGCCAAGCCCCCGCCCGCCGCGCGCGCGCTCGCGACCCACCTCGAGGAGCTCGAGCGGCGCCTGGGCAAGGACGGCCCCTTCGAGACGAAGAAGGTGCGCCTCAAGGCCCTGGGCGGCCTCCGCGACGGCCACCGCGTCAGCCACCGCCGCGCCCGTCAGGAGCACCTGTCCTGGGTCCTCGCCCACCGCGAGGGCCGCAAGGGCCCGACCGTCGTCGCCAGCTGGTCCGTGCCGGCCGTCGACGCCGACGCCGCGTTCGCCCCGAAGCTCCTGACCGCGCTCAAACTCTGATAGACCACGCCCCTCACCCGGAGAAACCAAGCATGAGGCTCGCCATGATCTCGATGATCCTGATGACCGCCGTGGCCCCGGGGGCCAGCGCCGCCCAGTCGCCCACCCTCGACGGGGCCGCCGCCTGGCTCGAGCGCATCGGGGCCAAGCAGGGCAACCAGCCCTACACGGTCGACAAGCTCGCCACCCTGACCTTCCTGTCCTTCGGCGGCGCCGCCAAGCAGGTCGACGACGAGGGCGCCCAGTTCCTGCCGGCGCTCTCCAAGGTCTTCAGCCTGGATCTGTCGGGCACCGCCATCACCGACGCGGCCCTGACCCACGTCGCGCGCATGCCCGCGCTGACCGACCTCAACCTGAACCTGACCGCCGTCGGCGACGCTGGCCTGGCCAACCTGGCCGGCGCCGCCAAGCTGCGCAAGCTGACCCTGCACGCCACCAAGGTCACCGACGCCGGCCTGGCGCACCTGGCCAAGCTGCCCGCCCTGGCCGAGCTCGAGCTGAACGCCACCGCCATCACCGACGCCGGCATGGCGACCCTGGCCACCCTGCCGCGCCTCGACAAGCTCATCCTGAACGGGACCCGGGTCACCTCCGCGGGCCTGGCGCACGTGCCGGCCATGAAGACGCTGACCGCCCTGGATCTGACCTCGCTGAAGGTCGACGCCGGGCTGCCCCACGTGGCCAAGGCGACGGGCCTGCGCAAGCTGACCCTGATGAAGACCGACGTGACCGACGCCGGCTTCGCCCACCTGGCGGCCCTCAAAGAGCTGCAAGAGCTGTACGTCTGGAAGACCGGCCTCGGCGACGCCAGCGCGGCCGTCATGGGCAAGCTGCCCAAGCTGCGCACCGTCTACCTGGACGAGACCAAGGTCACCGACAAGGGCCTGGCCAGCCTGGCCGGCCTGACCTCGCTGGCGACCCTGTGGGTCAACGGCACCGAGGTCACCGACCGCGGCATCGCCAAGCTGGCCAGCTGCTCGGCCCTGACCTGGCTCAGCGCCCGCAAGACCCAGGTCACCGATGATGGCGCCAAGGCCCTGACCGCCAAGCTGCCCAAGGCCCGCGTCACCGTGAAGTAGCGGCGACGGTGCGGCGCCCGCCCGCCCTCGTGCCGCCCGCCCGGTCCGTCGCCGGCTCCCTCGCCTCGGCCCTCGCCCTCGCGGCGTTGGCCGGGTGCGCGGGGGCCGCGACCGCGCACCCGGCGCCCACGGCCACGGTCGCCCCGGCGCCGCCTGCCGCCAAGGCCGACCCGCAGCTCCCGGGATTCGTGCTCTACGCGACCGACACGACCCTGGTGCTGCCCCTCGACCCCGAGCACCCGGCGGTCCGCCTCGCGGGGCTGTGGGCGCTCTCGGCCAGCGACTCGCCGGCCGTCCGCGGACACCTCTCGGGCCCGTGCAGCTGCCCGACGGCCTGCGACGGTGCCCGCCCCGCGACGAACGGCGCCTCGGTCGAGGTCACCTGGGCCGCGTCGAACGCCGACGACGATGGCGGCGACGACGAGTGCTTCAGCACCGGCGCCGCCCAACCCGTCTCGCTGGTCGGTGGCGCGCTCTACGCCGTCGGCGATTCCCACAACGGCTGCGGCGGCCTGAACGCCTATGGGCTCTTCGGCGACGTCGTCCAACTCGACCCAGCCCTCCAAGTCTCGCGGCTCCCGTCCTCGGCCCAGGCCTGGTGCGCCACCGACGCAGCGGCCGACCGCGAGGCCGCCGCGTGGCCCCCGCCCGACCCGACCTGTCTCCAGGTCGACGGGGCCTGGGTGGCCCTCGACGACGACGCCTCGGGCTGCGACTCCTGCGCCGACCTGGCTGGCGCGCGAGCGGTCCACCTCCGACGCGGCCTGCTCGTGCACGTCGAGGCGTCGATGCAGCCCGTCGGGACCGGACCCGTGGCCTATTCGTTCGCGCCGGTCACCCCAGGCTCCTGCCCGTCTCCCGCCGACCCGTGCGGGGACCGCAGAGCCTTCGTCGCCCTGCCTGCCGTCGCCTCCAGCCTCTCGCCGCTCGGCGCCGACGCCGAGGATGACGACGAGGTCGAGGCCCCGCGCACCCCGGACCTCGCCGGCGGCGACGACTTCTGGATCGCCAACGACGGCCGTCACGCCCTGGTGCTGGGCTCGCGGGCCTCGGGACCGGACACCTGGACCCTGTGGCGCGCCGCCGCCACGGGCCCACGGATGCTCCGTGAAGCGCCCCTCGGGTTTCCGGCGTCGGAAGCGCGCATCCTCGGCGCCCGCTTCCATGCGGATCTCCGACCGCTCCTCGCCGGCCGCTGCTCGGCCCTGTGCGATGGCCGCTGCTCGGCCGCCTCGGCCGCCCCCAGCGACACCGCCTCCCACGACCCCCGCGACGCCCGTCAGCTCGGCGACGCCTGCTTCCGCAGCATCAAGGCCCAGGACTTCGACACCGCCGAGCGCGAGTGCCGCCTCGCCCTCGCCCGTGCCGACAGCGACCGCACCCGCGGCGCGGTGCTGTACAACCTGGGACTCATCGCCGAGGCCCGTCGCGACTTCGCGGCGGCGCGCGACCACTACCGTCGCTCCCTCGCCGTCCGCCCCAACGCCACCGTTCGAGCCCGCCTCGAGGCCCTGCCCTGACCGGCTCGCCCGCGCTCGGGCTGGCGAGAACGAGGCCTGACAGCGGCTCGGGACGCCGGCTCAGGCCGCCGCTGCGCGCGTGGGTCAGCGCTTCTTCGCGCCGTCCCCCGAGACCTGCGGCCCCTCCGGGTAGAAGCCCGCGCCGACGATGAACGTCTCGCCGCCCGACTGCACCCGGCGCACGTACGTCCGCTTGAGCGCCGGCGTGTTGTCACCCGGCCTGTACCAGGTGTAGCTGACCCAGGCGCGGCCCTTGGCCATCGCCTCGTCGACGTACTCGCGCACCAGCTGCTTGCCCCCGACGTCTCGCACCTCCATCAGGTTCTTGCCCTCGAGGCTCGGCTGGCCGGCGTTCACCAGCTCGGTCCCGTCGGGCGCCGTCACGAAGACGTAGGTGTCGGCGAAGACGAAGGGACCCATGGGGTCGCGCAGCTCCGTGAACGCGCCGCGGCCGCGGGCGGCCACCAGGGCGGCGGCCCGGTCGACCAGATCCTCGACCATCACCCGGTCGAGCTGCATGTCGTACACGCCCGAGCCGACGAGCCGCTGCTCGCCCGACGGCAGCGCGACGCGCTTGATGAACGTCGACTTCCACGCCGGGAAGATGTTGCCGGGCTCGGGGTACATGTAGTGGACCCAGCCCTCTCCCGAGGGGCTCTGGGCGACCTCCAGGAACCGCGGGCCGATGGGCCGGCCGCGGACGTCCTTCAAGTCCGACACGTCCTGGCCCTCGCCCTCGGGGTTGGCCGCGTGGAACCGGCGAATGCCTTGCATGTCCCAGACGAAGAGGTACGTGTCGTCGCGGAACCACTTCGAGCCCCGCTTGCGGAACTCGGCGTACGCAGCCTCGCCGCGTCGCTCGAGGACCGCTGCGCCCTCACGGACCAGGGTCTGCAGCTCGGTGGCGGTCGGCCGTGGCGTTCCGGCGGCCGCCCTGGGCGCGTCGGCCAGGTACACGCCGCTGCCGACCACGACCCAGTCGTCACCCATTGTCACTCGCTTGATGTACGCGGACTTCTGGGTCGCGGCACTCTCGCCGGGTTTCGGCCACATGTACTCGATCCACCCGGAGCCCTTCGTCCGGGCCAGCCTGAGCATCTCCCGGATCGGATACCGGCCCTGGGCGTCCTTCAGGTCGCTCAAGTCCCGCCCCACCAGGCTCGGGAAGGCCGGGTTGGCCAGCTCGACGCCCTTGGAGTCCATGACGAAGACGTACGCGTCCTTCACCAGGAAGGGGCCGGTCGGATCCGCGAACCGCGCGAAGGCCGCCCGACCGCGCTGCGCCACCTCGCGCGCGGCGTCCTCGACCAGGTCGACCACGAACTCGCGCTCCATCCGGTCGTCGTAGACGCCCGCGCCGACCACATACCGCTGCCCCGAAGGCGTCGTCACCTGCTCGACGTAGCTGCTCTTCCAACGCGGGAGCAGCCCGCCCGGCGCGGGCCACTGGTAGTGGTACCAGCCCCCCGCGCCCTGTGGGTCGGCGGTCGCGGCGGCGATCAGCCCACGGATGATGGGCCGACCGTCGACGTCCATCAGCCCCAGCTGGTTCTTGCCTGCCAGCGCGGGATCGGGGTGCACGACCATCTGCCCGTCCGGCGCCAGCACGAAGATGTAGGCTTCGCCTTGTTGCCAGCGACTGCCCGGCGCACGGAGGTCGCTGAAAGCCGCCTCGCCCCGCGCGCTCACCAGCTTCGCCGCCGCCTGGACGCGCGCCTTCAGGGCCGCGGTCTCGGGCCCCAGCGCCCGCTCGGCCGGCGCGGCTTGGGCACCAGGCGCCCAGCCGAGTGTGAAGACGAGGACGACGACCAAGAGTGCGCGCGTGATGGTCACGGCATCCTCCAATGGCACTGAGCCGACATCGTGCCGCCTGGCTCGATGCAGATGTTGGGACGGGGTGCCCGCGAGACGGGGCTCGATGACCCGACGATACCTTCGGACAGGGGCGCCACAAGGCCGAGGCTCCATCGCGAGCCGGCGCCCGCGCGGGTGCGTCTATCCGAGGTGGCGTCGAGGGAGCGGCGCTCGATCATACCGCGCTCCGTCACCGCACCCCCAACACCGAACCAAGGGTCGGGTTTCGGAGGCAGGTCATCCGTGGGGCGGATGGGGCGAAAATCGGGGGTCGGGGAGCAGCGGACGGGCGGTACTGGGGGTGCGAAGGCCGCGGCAGAGGGCCGCAAATGGGGCGCTGGGCGCACGGGTGCCGGGCGACCGGGGGACGGACGCCTGGGAGGGGGGATGGGGGGGGCGGCGCTGGGGCCGCGGGAGGCCGCGGTCAGGCGGCGCGGGCGCTCAGGGGCGGCGCGGTGTGGGCGCCGTGCAGGCGCGCCATCTTCCAGGTGTGGGCCGGGAAGATGACCTCGCGGTCGCCCTGGCGCCAGCCGGTGAGGGCGGCGGAGTAGGCGTCCTGCCAGAGCTTGTCGGCGGCGAGCTGGAGGCAGCGGGCCTCCGTGTCGCGGCAGGCGAGGGTCGGGTTGATGCCGCGGCGCTTCTCCCATGATGTTGGTTGGGAGTGGCGCTTGGTGCGGCGGACCTTGTCGAGGCCTAGGAAGCGGCGGCCCTCGGCGGCGAAGCGGCGGCGCAGCTCGGCCTCGGCCTGGGCGACGCGGCGGGTGAGGAGGTCGGCGAAGGCGGCGGGGGAGAGGTGGGAGAACGGGGCCGGGACGGTGATGGTGAGCTGGACCTCGTCGGGGCGGCCACCGCGGGCGTCGAAGTACTTCTCGGGGCGCGCGAAGGTCACCGGGGCGCGGGCGCAGCTGGCGGGGCTGCTGTGGAGGCCGGGCCAGTCGCGATACGACTCCACCAGGCCGGCTTCGACCGGGTTGATGAGGGTGTAGACCATCGCGTCGAGGACGGCGTCGCCCGAGAGGAGGCGGACGACCGAGGTCTGC
>JAWLBL010000025.1:0-140128 GCA_041687695.1 Myxococcota bacterium
CCGGCGCAGCAAGCTGCGCCGGATGGGGGCTCCACCAAGGTGGAGCACTCCGGTTGGCCTCTTGCGACACCCTCTGGAAGCCGGCGATCCCAGGGGGCGTCGCGACGGGGCGACTGGACTGCACGAGCTCGCTCGTGCTCCGGCTTCGCGCAGCTCGCTGCGCGCATGGATGGTCGACGGTCCCGGCCGACTGGTAGGAAGAGGGTGTCGTATTCATGCCGGCGAGGGGGCCTTGGAGTGCTCCGGCTTGCCGGAGCCCCGGCCCCGGCGGCTTGCCGCCGGGATCGGGCCGCCATACCCGGCGCAGCAAGCTGCGCCGGATGGGGGCTCCACCAAGGTGGAGCACTCCGGTTGGCCTCTTGCGACACCCTCTGGAAGCCGGCGATCCCAGGGGGCGTCGCGACGGGGCGACTGGACTGCACGAGCTCGCTCGTGCTCCGGCTTCGCGCAGCTCGCTGCGCGCATGGATGGTCGACGGTCCCGGCCGACCGGAAGATGCTGTCGCACAACGGCACTGACCGCGGGCCGCAGGCCCGCTTTCGGAGTGCTCGGCCCATGGCCGAGCTTTGCGCCGGCTCTGCCGGCGCGGCGGGTGCTAGCGTCTCCTCCCCGCTCTCATGACCGGTCACCGAATCCGGCCGGCTGGAAGAGGGTGTCGTATTGATGCCGGCGGAGGCGGCCTTGGAGTGCTCCAGCTTGCTGGAGCCCCGGAGCCGGCGGCTTGCCGCCGGGATCTGGCCGCCAAGCCGGCGCAGCAAGCTGCGCCGAATCGGGGCTCCTCCAAGGTGGAGCACTCCGGTTGGCCCTCTTGCGACACCCTCTGGAAGCCGGCGGTCCAAGGGGGGCCCTCAGCCGCTACGCGACCGCCAGCGCGCCGCCCAGCCGCTGCCCGCGGACGACCGGATGACTTGGCCGGCGCGGCTGGGAGGATGGCGCGCCGTGGCGGTCGCGCTCAGCCGCTTCGCGACCGCCAGCGCGCCGCCCAGCCGCTGCCCGCAGACATGGCGGTGACCAACTGAATCCGCTTGCCGCGCTTGGACTCGGGCTGCAGCGCCTCCATGAAGGGCTTGCTGGGCGGCGTTCCCGCCGGCTCGGCCAGCTGGGCCTGCAGCTCCTCGCGGGCGAGCGCCTCCTCCAGCGGCTCGCCCTGCTCGGGGGGAACCTCCGTCGGCAGGCCGCCGCCCAGGCGGGTGGCGGTCTTCACTCGGATCCGGTTGCGGTTTCGCGGCTCGCTCATCCTCTGGACCTCCCCAGGCCCCGCGATGGTAGCCGATCCGCCGCATCGCGCGAGCCTCCATTGCGCCCGCTCGGTGACCGGGGCTCGGTTGGCAGCGCCCGGCCTTTGGTGTACGGGTGTTACCCATGAAGCTCGGCATCCCCACTGAGACGAGGCCGCGCGAGCGGCGAGTCGCCGCGACCCCCGAGACGGTCGGCCGCCTGGTCGGCCTCGGGTTCGAAGTCCTGGTCGAGGCCGGCGCCGGCGCCGAAGCCGGCTTCCCCGACGCCGCGTACGCCGAGGCCGGCGCGCGGGTCGAGGCCGACGGGGCCGTCGTCTGGGCCGCGGACGTCGTCACCAAGGTCGCGCCGCCCACCGAGGACGAGGCCGACCGCCTGCGCGAGGGCGCGGTGCTGGTGTCCCTGCTGCGCGCCGCCAACAACCCTGAGCTGCTGGCCCGCCTGGCCGCCCGCCGCGTGACGGCGCTGGCGCTCGAGGGCGTCCCGCGCATCACCCGCGCGCAGAAGATGGACGTCCTCAGCTCGATGGGCAACCTCGCCGGCTACCGCGCGGTCGTCGAGGCCGCCAGCCGCTTCCCCAGCTTCTTCTCGGGCCAGATTACAGCCGCCGGCCGCGTCCCCCCCGCCAAGGTGCTCATCATCGGCGCCGGCGTGGCCGGCCTCGCCGCCGTCGCCGCCGCCCGCGGCCTCGGCGCCGTCGTGCGCGCCTTCGACACCCGCGCCGCCGCCCGCGAGCAGGTGCAGAGCCTGGGCGCCGAGTTCCTCGAGGTGACCCTGGACGAGGCCGGAGAAGGCGAGGGCGGCTACGCCAAGGTGATGAGCCAGGCCTTCATCGACGCCGAGATGGCCCTGTTCCGCCAGCAGGCCGCCGAGGTCGACGTCGTCATCACCACCGCCCTCATCCCCGGCCGCCGCGCGCCCATCCTGTTGACGCGCGACATGGTCGAGGCCATGCGGCCGGGCTCCGTCGTCGTGGACCTGGCGGCCGAGATGGGCGGCAACTGCGAGCTGACCGTCGCCGACGAGGACGTCGTCCACCAGGGCGTCACCGTCGTCGGCGCGACCGGGCTGCCCAACCGCATGGCGCCCACCGCCAGCCAGCTCTTCGCCACCAACGTGGCCAACCTGCTCGAAGACCTGGGCGGCGCCCAGCTGCGCCTCGACCAGGACGACGAGATCGTCTACGGGGCCACGGTCACGCTCGACGGCCAGGTGGTCTACCCGCGCCCCCGCCGCGACCCGCCGGCCCCGGCGCCGACCCCCACGCCCGCCGCCGAACCGGCCGCCGAACCCAAGCTCGAGGTGCTGCCCCCGCCGGCCCCGGCCGCCCCCGAGCCCCCAGCGCCCAAGCGCGGGGTCGGCGCGGGCCTGGTCGCCGTCGCCCTGGTCGGCGCCTGGCTCGCCCTCAAGCTGACCACCGCCGGCGACCCCGCCAGCCCCGGCCTCACCGCCTTCCTGCAGCACCTGACGGTCTTCGTCCTGGCCTGCTTCGTCGGCTGGCAGGTCGTCTGGAGCGTCACGCCGGCCCTGCACACCCCGCTGATGAGCGTCACCAACGCCATCAGCGGCATCATCATCGTGGGCGGCATGCTGCAGCTCGGCTCGGGCGCGGATCTGGCCCCGCTCGCCCTCGGCGCGGCGGCCATCCTCTTCGCCACCATCAACATCGCGGGCGGCTTCCTGGTCACCCAGCGCATGCTCCGCATGTTCCGGAAGTAGGGGGACGACGATGGATCAAGCCCTGCTCTCGGTCGCCTTCCTCACCGCCAGCGTGCTGTTCGTCCTCAGCCTGCGCGGCCTGTCCAGCCAGCAGACCTCGCGCCGCGGCAACACCCTGGGCATGGTCGGCATGGCCATCGCCGTGCTCGCCACCACGCTCGCCCCCGAGGTCGACGCCTACGTCTGGCTGCTGGGCTCGCTGGCGGTCGGCGGCGCGGTCGGCGCGCTCATGGCCGCCCGCGTGGCCATGACGGCCCTGCCCGAGCTGGTGGCCCTGTTGCACAGCTTCGTCGGCCTCGCCGCCGTGCTGGTCGGCCTGTCGACCTACCTCGACTACTTCGGCCACGGCTACGACGGCAGCCACGGCCCCGCCGGCCTCATCCTGGGCGAGATCGCCCTCGACGTCCTCATCGGCGCCATCACCTTCACCGGCTCGGTCCTCGCCTTCTTGAAGCTCCGCGGCTCGGTCTCCGGCAAGCCCCTGCTCCTGCCCGCCCGCCACCTGCTCAACCTGGCCCTGCTCGGCGGCGCCGTCGCCTGCTCGGTCCTCTTCGGCCGCGCCGACGACGTCGCCACCGGCCTGCCGTACCTGCTGGTCGCCACCGCCCTGGCCGCCGTGCTGGGCGTCCACCTGGTCGCGGCCATCGGCGGCGCCGACATGCCCGTCGTCGTCTCGCTGCTCAACAGCTACTCGGGTTGGACCGCCTCGGCGGCCGGCTTCATGCTCGGCAGCGACTTGCTCATCATCACCGGCGCCCTGGTCGGCTCGAGCGGCGCCATCCTCAGCATCATCATGTGCCGCGCGATGAACCGCAGCATCCTCAGCGTGGTCTTCGGCGGCTTCGGCGGCGACACCGGCAAGAAGGCCGCGGCCGCCGCCCCGGCCGCCGCCCCGGCCGGAGAGGTCACCGAGTGCGACCCCGACGGCACGGCCGGGCTGCTGCTGGCCGCCCGCAGCGTCGTCATCGTCCCCGGCTACGGGATGGCCGTCGCCCGCGCCCAGCACGCCGTGCGCGAGATGACCGATCTGCTGCGCGCCCGCGGCTGCAAGGTCCGCTTCGCCATCCACCCGGTCGCCGGCCGCCTGCCCGGCCACATGAACGTGCTGCTCGCCGAGGCCAACGTCCCCTACGACATCGTCCTCGAGATGGAGGACATCAACGAGGACATGGAGCACACCGACGTGGTCCTGGTCATCGGCGCCAACGACATCGTCAACCCCAGCGCCGAGACCGACCCGGCCAGCCCCATCTGGGGGATGCCCGTCCTGCAGGTCTGGAAGGCCGCCACCGTCGTCATGAACAAGCGCAGCCGCGGCGCCGGCTACGCGGGCATCGACAACCCGCTGTTCGTCTACCCGAACACGCGCATGCTCTTCGGCGACGCCCGCGCCTCGGCCGAGGCCGTGGTCGCCGGCCTGCGCCAGTCCCCCGCCGGAGCGGGTAACCCGCAGGCGTTGCGGGCAGCCGGCGGCCGGGCCTAAGCTTGGGCCGGTAACCAGCCCCTAACCTTCGACGTGGCGGGCGCATGCGGACCCCATTCACTGCCGCCATCCTGGCCGCGGCCTCGGTCCTGGCCGCCTGCGAGGCCGACGCTCCGATCGAGCTGCGCTTCGACCGCGCGGCCCTGAGCGTCGCCGATCACCCCTTCCCGACCGATCTCTACCGCGACGCCGACACCGGCGTCCTGCTCGGCTTCTCCGAAGCCCAGATCGGCGGGATGTTCTTCCTCAACCACCTGGCGCTGTCGTTCCAGCGCGGCTGGTCGACCGCCACCCCCATCCGCATCCCCTTCACCGCGGCCCCCGACGACCCCGACCGCTGGGTCGACCCGGCCTACGCCTTCGACGCCGTGCGCGTCTACCGCGTCGATGTCGACCCGCCCCAGCGCGTCGCCCTGACCGACGCGCAGCTCGGCCGCCGCACCGGCAGCCTCACCGTCCGCACGGCCCCGCTCGCCCCCGGCCGCTTCGCCGTCGTCGCCCTGGCCGGGCGCCTGTGGACCCGCGGCGGCCTGGCTGTCACCGCCAGCGCCGACTACCGCCAGGTCCAGCGCGACGGCGACCCCGCGACCGACGAGAGCTTCCAGCGCGTCGCCGCCTTCGACGCCGACTTCGCCACGCGGCAGGACACGCTCGCCTACTTCGAGTTCACGACCACCGACCACGCCGCCGAGCTGACCCTGCTGCACGCCTACGTCAACGGCGCGCTGCCGGTCGACCGCCAGGGCGCCGACGAGACCGTCGACCTGACCCCCTTCCTGCCCGGCACCGCCCGCGAGATCGCCGCCTCGCCCGGCGCGGCCGTCGCCGACTCCCCCGCCGCCGTCGCCGCCCTGTTCGAGGCCGCCGGCTTCCAGGGCGTCCCCACCGCCGGCATCGCCCGCGTCACCGCCGGCCAGCTGTCGACCCCCAACTTCGTCAGCGACGTCGTCCTGGACCCGCTGGCCCTGGTCACCAACGGCACCTTCCTGGGCCGCACGCCCAACCTGCCGTTCGCCCCCGCCGGCGCCCTGGGCGAAGGCGCGCCCGCCAACCCGCTCGCCCTGTCGGCCTCGGCCCCGTTCCGCACCGTGCCCTACCTGGCCTTCTGGCCCGAGGCGACCGCCGCCGGGCCCATCCCGGTCGTCGTGGGCCTCCACGGCTTCGCCACCTTCAAGGAGACCTGGCTGGGCCTCGCCAGCGCCATCACCTCGTCGGGCCGCGCCCTGGTCGTCATCGACAACTACCAGCACGGCGCGCGCGCGGACGCCATCGACGTGCCCGAGGGCGACTTCGCCGGCAAGGTCGACGCGGGCGTCCTGGCCCTGGCCGACCGCCGCTTCCCCGACCCCTTCCTGAACCCCACCTTCCCGGCCCGCACCCGCGACAAGGTCCGCCAGTCCCTGTGCGACCAGCTGTCGCTCGTGCGCCTGCTGGCCGCGGCCGACGGCCAGACCCCGCTGGTCGACCTCGACGGCGACGGCGCGCCCGATGCGTTCAGCCGCGTCGAGCTGGTCGGCACCAGCCTGGGCGCCATGATGGGCCTGCAGATGCTGGCCGTCTCGCCGGTCATCGCCAAGGCCGTGCTGAACGTGCCCGGCGGCGGCCTGCCGGCCATCGTGCGCGACGCGCCCAACATCGACGGCGACGTGCGCATGCTGATGCTGGCCACCGCCAACGTCGACGGCTTCGGGCTGCTGTCGGGGACCACGCGCCGCATGCTCAACGACTCGCCCGAGCGCGAGATCTACGACATCGTCCTGCAGACCGTGGTCGCGCCCATCGATCCCATGACCTACGCGCCGCACCTGCTCTCGGGCGCCCTGCGGGCGGCTTCGTTGCCGCCCGGGGCCTCCGTGCCGCCGCCCAGCTTCCTGATGCAGTTCGTGGCCGGCGACCTGACCGTGCCCAACAGCGCCAACGCGCGCCTGGCGCGGGCGGTGGCGGCCTTCGGCGGCCCGGACGACCTGCCGCACCTGGTCGACGCGCAGGGCGCGCAGGTGCTCTTCGACCTGGGGCTGCCGACGCGGGAGGCGCCGGCGACGGACTTCCCGCGGGCGGGCGTGTCGCAGTTCCGCGTGACGCGGCCCGAGGTGATGCCCGAGGGGCTGGCCTGGGACGGCGGACACAAGGCGCTGTGGCTGTGGCTGGACCCGGCGACCACGGCGGCGATGCAGAGCCAGGCGGTGCGGTTCCTGTCCAGCGGGGGCGCGCCGTGAGCGAGCCGGCGCTGCGCTTCGTCGAGCCGGGGAGCGCCGAGTACGACGGCGAGCGGCGTCTGCGATGGCGGGTGCTGCGCCAGCCGTTGGGCCGGCCGCCGGGGTCCGAGCTGTTCCCGTTCGAGGCCGAGTGTCTGCACTTGGTGGCGGTGGACGCGCAGGGCGAGGTGGTGGGCTGCGTGATGTTCCACCCGGAAGGCGAGGGCGCCGGGCGCCTGCTCCAGATGGCGGTGGCGCCCGAGCTGCAGGGGACGGGGCTGGGGCGGCGGCTGGTGCGGGCGCTCGAGGCGCGCCTGGTCGAGCTGGGCGTGCGCGAGGTGACGCTGCACGCGCGGGCGAACGTGTGCGGGTTCTACGCGCGGCTCGGGTACGAGCCGTTCGGCGAGCCGTACGAGGAGGTGGGCATTCCGCATCGCAGCATGCGGCGGGCCCTCGGCGGAGGCGACTGAGGAGGCGACGATGGCGGGGCGACTGAGCGGGAAGGTGGCGATCGTGACCGGCGCGAGCCGCGGCATCGGAGAGGCGATCGCCGGGGCCATGGCGCGCGAGGGGGCGAAGGTCGTCGTGACCTCGCGCAAGCAGGACGCGGTCGAGGCGGCGGCGCAGCGGGTGCGGGACGTCTGCCCCGAAGCGGCGGGCGCGGTGTTCGCGCGCGCCTGTCACGCCGGCGACGCGGCGGCCATCGCCGATCTGGTCGCGTGGGCCTCGGCCGAGGTCGGGACGGTCGACGTGCTGGTGAACAACGCGGCGACCAACCCGCACTTCGGGCCGTTCCTCAGCGTGGACGCGGGCGCCTGGGCCAAGACCTTCGAGGTGAACGTCCTGGGCTACTTCGAGCACGCCCGCCACGTCGCCAAGGCGCTGCTGAAGGCCGACAAGCCGGGCAGCATCGTCAACGTCGCCAGCATGCTGGGCATCAGCGCAGCGCCGCTGCAGGGCGTGTACGGCATGACCAAGGCGGCGGTCATCTCGATGACCAAGACGCTGGCGGTCGAGCTGGGCAAGGCCAACATCCGCGTCAACGCCATCGCCCCGGGCCTGGTCGAGACGAAGTTCGCGTCGGTGCTGGTCAACAGCCCCGACATCCTGCAGCGCTACAACCAGCACACCGCCCTGGCCCGCCACGCGCAGCCCAGCGAGATCGCCGGCATGGCGGTCTTCCTGGCCAGCGACGAGGCCTCGTACGTGACGGGACAGACCTTCCCGGTCGACGGCGGCTACACGATTGCGTGATGGGCGCGTGATGGGCGCCTGACCGGCGCCTGACCGGCGCTTGACGGCCGCCGCCTCGCGCAAGGCCGCGCAATGGAACCGAACCCCTCAGCCCGCTAAACCGCCCTGAGTGCCATCCAGGGGGTCCCCGATGCGCTACCGCTCCTCGCTCGCCATCCTGGCCGCCAGCCTGCTGCTGGGCGCGGCCGCCTGCGACGACGCCGGCTCCGGCGCCCCGCCGCCCATCGACGCGACGGCCGACCTGCCCCCCGACATCCTCGCGGACACCAAGGGCGACACGTCCGCCCCGCCCGGCGACACGACACCCGACCCCGGTCCCGACACGGCCACGGACCCCGACACGGCCACGGACCCCGACACGGCCACGGACCCCGACACGGCCACGGACCCCGACACGGCCACGGACCCCGACACGGCCACCGACCCCGACACGGCCACGGACCCCGACACGGCCACGGACCCGGACACGGCCACGGACCCGGACACGTCCACGGACCCGGACACGGCCACGGACCCCGACACGGCCATGGACCCGGACACGGCCACGGACCCCGACACGGCCACGGACCCCGACACGGCCACGGACCCGGACACGGCCACGGACCCCGACACGGCCACGGACCCGGACACGGCCACGGACCCGGACACGGCCACGGACCCCGACACGGCCACGGACCCCGACACGGCCACGGACCCGGACACGGCCACGGACCCCGACACGGCCACGGACCCGGACACGGCCACGGACCCCGACACCACCTCGGACGTCGGCCCCGACGCCTCGCCGGATCCCTGCGTCGAGGTCGTCTGCGAGACCCCGCCGCCCCCGACCTGCGACGGCTCCCAAATCGTCGCCTACGCGGCTCAGGGCGCCTGCGTCCTGGTCGACGACCTGCCGGCCTGCCATTACGCGCCCCAGCCCGTCGACTGCGACCCCGACCAGACCGGCGCCTCGGGCTGTCACCTGGCCGCCTGCGTCGCCGAGGGCGATCTGCTCATCACCGAGGTCATGCCCTGGCCCGGCAGCGGCGACCCCGCCGACCAGTGGTTCGAGCTGTTCAACCCGACCGCAGAGCCCTTCGACCTGACCGGCTGCGTCGTGACGGACTACACGACCGACGTCCCGCTGGTCGGCGACGCGCTGCTGGTCCCCGCCCAGGGCCACCTCCTGCTGGCCAACACGGCCCAGCCGGCGGGCGGCGACGTCACGGCCGACTACGTCTTCGATCCCGCCTATCCGCTGGACGCCGAGCTGGGCGTCCTGGCCGTGCTGTGCGGCGACGTGGCGCTGGACGACCTCGTGTGGGACGCCGGCTTCCCCTACGCGCCGGGCGTCGCGATGCAGCTCGATCCCGACGCCTTCGACCGGGACCTGAACGACGCCGCCGATGCCTGGTGCGCGGCGTCGCTGGACTTCTCGCCCACCGACCTGGGCACGCCGGGCGCGCCGAACCCCGCCTGCCCGGTCCCGGTCGACCCCTGCGAGGCGGTCACCTGCGACGCCCCGCCCGCCGACGGCTGCGTCGACGGCGACACCGCGCTGGTCTACGCGCCGGCCGGGGCCTGCGCCGAGGGCGTGTGCGACTACGCCTCGAGCGAGGTGGACTGCGAGCCCGGGGACGTCTGCGAGGGCGGCGCTTGCGTCCCCGACGCGCCGCCGGCGCCCGCCACGCCTGCGCCAGGCCAGGTCATCGTCACCGAGTTCATGTACGACCCGTCGACCGCCGTCGCCGACGACGACGCCGGCGAGTGGATCGAGCTGTACAACGTCACCGACGCGCCGCTGGATCTGCAGGGCTGCCTCCTGCGCGACGCGGCGGGCGAGAGCTTCCAGGCCGTCATCGACGCCTCGGTGGTCGTCGAGCCCGCCGCCTTCGTGGTGCTGGGCAAGAGCGACGACCTCGCGGTCAACGGAGGCGTCCCGGTCGACTGGGCCTACCCCAGCGGCGCCGTGGGCCTGAACAACTCGGGCGGCGACTCCATCACGCTGCTCTGCGACGGCCAGATCGTCGACTCCGTGGCCTACGTGCTGTCGGCCAGCAGCCCGTGGCCGCCCGACACCACGGGCAAGTCGTTCCAGCTGTCCGCCGACGCCCTTTCGCCCGAGCTGAACGCGGCGGGCGAGAGCTGGTGCCACGGCACGCAGCCCTACGGCGCCGGCGACCTCGGGACACCCGGGGCGATGAACGACCTGTGCCCGTGACCGGCCCACGGGGGCCACGTTCCCCTGTACCGCGAGCCCGACAAAGGGTTGAATGCGCCGCACGTCGAGGCGTCCGAGGGCGCCGTTGAAACCTTGCGGGGCGCTGACCCACCGGACCTGACGGGGGCGGCCCGACTCACGAGAAGTGGAGCGAAGTCATGATCTTGCGTTCGGCGATGATGGGGATGGCCTTGGCGATGGCGGCCTTCGGGATGGTGGCCTGTGACGGCCCCGGCGGCAGTGGCTCGGGTGGGCCGCCGGCCAACCAGACGCCGCAGCCCACCCAGACCAACAAGGTCGACGCCCAGGTCAAGGACGGCAGCGGCGCGGCGACCGACGTCGACGGCGAGCAGGCCCAGCCGTCCGAGGGCGCCTTCGGCGGCGGCATCGCCGGCACCGTCTTGAACCTGTGGATGACCAGCAGCAACGGCACGCTGATCTCGGTCGTCATCGACACGGCCACCCACGAGCTGCCGGCCACGGTGCAGATCGGCGAGGTCAACTCGACCGCCTTCGTCACGATGACCCAGACCCTGCCGATGCCGGGCGTCTTCGTCAGCACCGCGGGCAGCGGCTCCATCACCATCAACCAGTGTCCCAAGGCCGCCGGCGAGGCGCTGACCGGCGCCTTCGGTGACATCAAGCTCAAGAGCGAGGCCGACGAGAGCGAGGTGACGCTGAGCGGCACCTTCAACCTGATGGTGGGCCCGGTCTCGGGTGCGCTGCAGTGCAAGGTCGTGACCCAGCCCCAGCCCGACGCCGGCCCGACCGACGACGTGCCGACCGGCGGGTCGTGCGACATGGGCACCTGTGACGGCCCCTGCTGCCCCTACCAGGCGTGCCTGGCGAGCTGCTCGGCCGCCTGCATGGCCAGCCCGGCCTGCCAGAACCCGAACCCGGCCGACCCCTTCGCCTGCATGACCTGCTCGTTGGGCTGCTTCGAGGAGTGTGGGGTCAGCCAGCAGTGCATGGACGCCCTCGAGGCCGTCAACACCTGCGAAGAGAACGCCGGCTGCCTCGAGCTCGAGGACGACGCCTACGAGGCCTGCGGCGCCCAGCACTGCTGCGCCGAGCGCAAGGCCGCGCTGTAGGTTGCCCATCGGCGCGCGGGGGGCATCCCTTCGCGCGCCGTCGGGCCCTCGAGGCCCTGCGATGGAGCTCGCCCGGCGGTCGCGCCGCGGCGGGCTCCGTCGTTTCGAAGCGCCGGCGCTCGGGCGTCGTCGGCCGCGGCCGGAATGAGGGCGGGCCCCGAGTCTGTTCGAGGCCGCGCGGGCTTGGTATAAGCTCGCGCCCCGGCCGATCCCTCCCTCCCGTCGTGACGGCCCACCGACCCCACTTCCCCCGAGGACGACGATGCGCATGAAGCTGATGGCTTGGATCCTGGCCGGCGCGGTGGCGATGCCGCTCGCGGCCGGTTGCAGCAAGAAGGACGGCGAGCCGGCCCAGCCGGCCGCGGTGCCCGCCGCCGACAAGGGCGCCGAGGCCAAGCCGGGCGAGGCCCCGGCCCAGCCCGCTGGCAACGCCGCCGAGCCGACCAAGCAGGACCGCCGCGGCATCGAGGGCGGCGAGGTGAACGCTCAGGGTGGCGCTCAGGGTGGCGCCGCGGCCGCCGAGGCCAAGCCCGCCGCCGACGCCCCGCCGGCCGAGCCTGGCTCGCCGCTGGCCGTGCTGCGCGAGGCGCAGGCCGCCGCCGAGGCGGGCGAGGTCCAGAAGCTGATCGGCCTGGTCACGCCCATGAACGCGCGCATGATCGGCCGCATCCCGCCGCAGCAGCTGCAGCACCTGCTGGGCGGCACCATCAAGGGCGAGCCGCAGATGAACGGCGGCCGCGCCGTCTTCACCCTCGAGCGCGAGGGCGCCGGCAACGGCCCGCCGAGCCGCAAGGTGGTCCTGTTCAAGCAGCCCGAGGGCTGGCGCATCGATCTTCAGAAGAGCGCGCAGTGGGCCGAGGTCGACCCGGGCGAGGCCGACCCGCTGAACAAGCCGGTGACCCTGGCCGAGGCCACCGAAGGCATCGAGGGCACGGGCAAGCTGCACGCCACCATCAAGACCTCGATGGGCGATCTCCACTGCGAGCTGTACGAGGACAAGGCGCCCAAGACGGTCGCCAACTTCGTCGGCCTCGCGCGCGGCAAGCGCGGCTGGAAGGACCCGGCGACCGGCCAGTGGGTGCAGAAGCCCCTGTACGACGGCCTGACGTTCCACCGCGTCATCCCGGACTTCATGATCCAGGGCGGCGACCCGGCGGGCAACGGCACCGGCGGCCCGGGCTTCACCTTCGAGGACGAGTTCGACCTGTCGCTGCGCCACGACAAGGGCGGCCTGCTGTCGATGGCCAACCGCGGCCCGAACACCAACGGCAGCCAGTTCTTCGTCACCGAGAAGGAGACGCCCTGGCTGGACGACGGCCACACCATCTTCGGCGCCTGCCAGGAGGCCGATCTGGTCGCCAAGATGACCCGCGTCCCGGTCGCGGCCGGCAACAAGCCGGTCGAACCGCTGAAGATCGAGACGATCACGTTCGAGCGTAAGTAGGCGCCTTCGGTCCCCGGTCGGCGTCGTCCACGGCCCGACCGGGGTCGAATGCTGGATCGCACGTCCTCGGGCGGTAGACTCCGCGCATCGTTCGCCTGCGTCTGTCCGCCCGAGGGTCTCCATGGTCCATGTCCGCGCCCTTGTCGTCGCCTCCGCGTGTGCCTCGTTCGCGCTGCTCGCCGGCGCGTGCGGTGACCCCGCGCCTCCCGCGACCTCCGACACCTCGGACACCACCGACGACGACGGCCCGCCCGCCGGGCGCAGCTTCTTTTTGGGCGGCTGGGCCGAGGGCTACTCGACCACCGGCGCCTCGCGGCGGGTGTTCTCGCTGGACCCGCTGCAGGTCGAGGTGCCCGACGGCGGCGGGGCCGAGCTCGAGGCCGACGCCGACGTCGGCGAGGCGCCGGACCCGTTCCTGGTCGAGGCCATCGTCGTGCCGCTGGACGTCTACGGCGTGCCCTGGGAGGCGTTCGACGTCCTCGGCGAGACGCCGCAGGAGCTGCCCGCCGCGTGGCTGAAGGCCGTGACCGACGCCGTCGAGGCGGCGCGCGAGACCGGGCGGCCGCTGGCCCTGGCGCTGAGCCCGGTGGGCGAGGCCTTCGACCAGCTGGCGCCGCGCGCGACCGAGGACGCGCAGGGCCAGCTGCAGCTGCAGACCCAGTGGAGCGGGTTCTGCTACGACCCGAACGAGGACGGCAACCCGACCAAGTGGCGGCAGGCCTACGGCAAGTACGCCGCCTATCTGGCGCGGCAGTTCGCGCCGCGCTGGGTGTTCGTCGCGCAGCGCATCAACCTGTACGAGGCCAGCTGCCCGGACAGCAACCCCAGCCACACGGGCGCCTACGCGGGCGTCGCCGGGTTCGCCACCGAGGCCCACGAGCGCATCAAGGCCCTGGCGACCCCGCCCACGACGGTCGTCACGGTGGACGTCGAGGATCTCTACAACTTTCCGCGCCGCCCGGGGCGCTGCGTGGGCCAGAGCGAGGCCGCCTGCCTGGCCAGCCGCGCGCCGCTGCTCGAGGCCTTCACCGCCGACCGGCTGGGGCTGGAGAGCTACCCGGCCATCGCGCTGCCGTCGGTGGGCGCCCTGCCGGCGGACTGGCTCTCGGCCGTCGCCGACGCCTCGCCGCGGCCCACCCTGGTCGCGGGGACCGGGCTGCCGGCGGTGCGCATCGAGCGCCAGCAGGGCGCGTGCGTGCCGCTGGTCGAGTCCAGCGAGACGGTGCAGCTGACCTGGCTCGACCAGGTGCTGGCGACCGCGCAGGCCCGGCAGATGGAGCTGGTCGTCTGGCGCTCGCCGGTCGATCTGCTACCCGCCGCGGTGGTCGCCAGCTGCCCGTGCACGGGCGACGCGAGCCTGTGCCAGCACCTGTCGCAGCTGGGCGCGCGCGCCGACGAGATCCGGCTGAGGACCATCACCGGCCTGGTCGCGACGGACGGGACCGAGCGCGCCGCGGCCGGCGTCTGGCGGGGGCTGCTCGACTGAGCGGCCGGCGTCACGCGTGGACGGCGCGCGCCGCGATGGGGGCGGGCCGGCCGGAACAAGGACGGGCGGCGTGGGTTGGGTGGGCGAGGCTATCCGCGGTGGGCCGCTGCCGGCCGCCGCCGATCGGTGGGCACTGAACAAACTTTCCGCGTCCGCCGCCTTGTGTTATGAAGCGCCCGACCCAAGCCCAGGAGCGTCCCTTGGAGCGTCCGACGCCCGACCCCGCCAGCGCCAGCTACGGTGAAGACCAGATCCGGGTCCTCGAGGGCCTCGAGGCCGTGCGCCTGCGACCCGGCATGTACATCGGCTCGACCGGCCCGCGCGGGCTGCACCACCTGGTCTACGAGATCGTCGACAACGCGGTCGACGAGGCGCTGGCCGGCTACTGCAAGCGCATCGAGGTGCGCGTCGAGCCGGGCGACGTGGTCGAGGTCCGAGACGACGGGCGCGGCATCCCGACGGGGCTGCACCCGACGGCGGGCATCCCGACGCCCGAGGTGGTCTTCACGAAGCTGCACGCGGGCGGCAAGTTCGGCGACGGCGGCTACAAGGTGTCGGGCGGCCTGCACGGCGTCGGCGCGTCGGTGGTCAACGCGCTGAGCGAGTGGCTCGAGGTCGAGATCTGTCGCGACGGGCGGGTGCACCGGCAGCGCTACGAGCGCGGGCAGCCGATGACGAAGCTCGAGGACACGGGCGGGACGCGGCGGCGCGGGACGACCGTGCGCTTCAAGCCGGACGGCAAGATCTTCCAGACGACGACCTTCAACATCCAGACGCTGGCGACGCGGCTGCGCGAGCTGGCGTTCCTGAACCCGGGGCTGGCCATCCACGTGGTCGACAAGCGGCCGCTGCCGGCCGACGCGGACGAGGAGGCGCGCCCCTTCGACGAGACCTTCGACTACCCGGGCGGCGTCGCCGACTTCGTGGGCTACCTGAACGAGTCGCACGAGGGGATGCACCCGCCGGTCGTGTTCCGCGGGCAGCAGCAGGGCATCGAGATCGAGGTCGCCTTCCAGTACAACGACGGCTACACCGAGAGCGTCAACAGCTACGTCAACTGCATCAACACCATCGAGGGCGGGCAGCACGAGACGGGCTTCCGGACGGCGCACACGCGCGTGATGAACGAGTACGCGCGCAAGCTGGGGGTGTGGAAGAAGAAGGAGAACCTGTCGGGCGAGGATCTGCGCGAGGGGCTGATGGCGGTCCTGAGCGTGCGCATGACGGGCGCCGAGTTCGAGGGGCAGACCAAGACCAAGCTGGGCAACCCCGAGGTGCGCGGCGCGGTCGAGGACATCGTGACCAGCCACCTGTCGGCGATCCTCGACGAGAACCCCAAGCTGGCCAAGGCGCTGCTCGAGAAGGCGGCGCGGGCGCAGAGCGCGCGCGAGGCGGCGCGCAAGGCGCGCGACGCGGTCCGGACGGGCAAGAGCTCGAACAAGATGCGGACCTCGCTCGAGGGCAAGCTGACGCGCTGCGCCAGCCGCAACCCCGAAGAGACAGAGCTGTTCATCGTCGAGGGCGACTCCGCCGGCGGCAGCGCCAAGCAGGGGCGCGACCGGCTCATCCAGGCGATCCTGCCGCTCAAGGGCAAGCCGCTGAACACCGAGAAGGCGAGCCTCGCCAAGGTGCTCGCCAACAAAGAGATTTTGGCCATCGTGCAGGCCATCGGGGCGGGGATCGGCAGCGAGTTCGATCTGTCCGAGGCGAACTACCGACGCGTCATCGTGCTGGCCGACGCCGACGACGACGGGGCGCACATCCGGTGCCTGCTGCTGGTCTTCTTCTATCGCTTCATGCGGCCGCTCATCAGCGGGGGGCGCGTGTTCATCGCGCAGCCGCCGCTGTTCAAGGTCGAGCGCAAGGTCCGCGGCAAGACCGAGGCGCGCTACGCCTGGAGCCAGGACGAGCTGGACAAGCTGACGAAGAAGTGGGGCAAGGGCGCGGTCGTGCAGCGCTACAAGGGCCTGGGCGAGATGATGGCCACGCAGCTGTGGGAGACCACCATGAACCCCGAGACGCGGACGCTGGTGCAGGTCACGCTCGAGGACGCGGCCAACGCCGAGCGGCAGGTCACGGTGCTGATGGGCAACAAGGCGGATCTGCGGAAGAAGTGGATCGTCGAGAACGTGCGCTTCGGCGAGACGAGCGACAGCGACGCGGTGCACGAGGTGGCCGACGTGGTGGCCCACCAGGATGACGAGGTCGAGCCGCGGCCCACGGGGGCCCCGCCGGTGTACGAGGGAGCGCACCAATGACAGGTGGGAGGAGCGACGGAACGATGGCGCCCAACGACGGCGCGAAGCGGGTCGAGTACCTGACCCTGGAAGAGGAGCTGGGGTACTCGTTCGGCCGCTACGCCGAGAAGATCATCCTCGACCGCGCCATCCCCGACGTGCGGGACGGGCTCAAGCCCGTGCAGCGGCGCATCGTGTACGCCATGTACGAGCTGGGCAACACGCCCGACCGGCCGTACCAGAAGTCGGCGAAGACCGTCGGCGACACCATGGGCAAGTACCACCCGCACGGCGACTCGGCGATCTACGACGCCCTCGTGCGCATGGCGCAGCCCTGGAAGATGCGCTACCCGCTCATCGACGGGCACGGCAACTTCGGGTCGATGGACGACGACCCGGCGGCGGCGATGCGCTACACCGAGGCGCGCCTGAGCCCCATCGCGATGGAGCTGCTGGCCGATCTCGACAAGGACACGGTCGCGTGGCGGCCGACCTACGACGAGAAGCAGCAGGAGCCGGTCGTCCTGCCCGCGGGGTATCTGAACCTGCTGGTCAACGGCACCAGCGGCGTTTCGACGGGATTCGCGACCGAAGTGCCCAGCCACAACCTGGGCGAGGTGGTCGACGCGTGCCTCGCGCTGATGAAGGACCCCGAGCTGACCAGCGCGCAGCTGATGCGCTGGGTGAAGGGGCCCGACTTTCCGACCGGCGGCATCGTCATGGGCGCCGAGGGGCTGGTCGAGGCGTACGAGACGGGGCGCGGCAAGGTGGTCCTGCGCGGGCGCTACACCATCGACAAGCAGCGCGACGGCAAGCACCTCATCGTCTTCACCGAGATCCCGTACAACGTCGTCAAGAGTGACCTCATCCGGCAGATGGACGCCATCCGGCTGGACAAGGAGGTCCACGGCGTCCTGGACGTGCGCGACGAGACGGACCGCGAGGGGCTGCGGGTCGTCATCGAGGTCTCGAAGAACGCCGACCCCGAGGGGGTGCTGGCGTACTTCCTGAAGAAGACCGATCTGCAGATCAACTACCACTTCAACATGACGACCATCTGGCGCGCGACGCCGCGGCAGATGGGGCTGCGGACCATCCTGCGCGCCTTCCTGGACCACCGGCGCGAGGTCGTCCTGCGGCGCAGCCGGCACGATCTCTCCAAGGCGCAGCAGCGCCTGCACGAGGTCGAGGGCTTCCTCAAGGCCATCGACGTCCTCGACGAGGTCATCGCGACCATCCGGCGGTCGAACGACCGCGCCGACGCGCGCGCGAACCTGGTGAGCGAGTTCGGCTTCACCGAGCTGCAGGCCGAGGCCATCCTGGATCTCCGCCTGGTCCGGTTGACCAACCTGCAGATCCTGCAGCTGCAGGAGGAGAAGGCGCAGCTGCTGGCCAGCATCGCCGAGCTCGAGGCCATCCTGAACGACGCGGCGGTGTGCGACCGGGTGGTCGCGACCGAGCTCGAGGGGGTCAAAAAGCGCCACGGCGACGCCCGGCGCACCACCATCGAGGCCGAGGTCGAGCGCCTCGACGTGGCGCTCGAGGTCACGGTCAAGCCGCAGGACGTCGTGGTCGGCATCACCCGCGACGGGTGGATCAAGCGGGCGTCGATGCCGTCGTTCCAGGCGACCGGCGGCGACCGCGCGTCCAGCGGCGTGCGGCCCGGCGACCGCATGCACTACGTGCTGCACTCGAACACGACCCACCTCATCCTGGTCTTCTCGGCGAGCGGGCAGTGCTTCCCCATCCCGGTGCACCAGATCCCCGAGGCGCGCTGGGGCGACGTGGGCACGGCGATGGTCAACGTCTGCGGCATCGACAAGGACGACGGCGTGACGGCCGTGGTGGTGCCCGGCGACTTCTCGGGCGAGCGCCACCTGCTGTTCATCACCGCGCAGGGGATGGTGAAGGCGACGCCGCTGACCGAGTTCCAGAGCACCTACTCGGCCGGGCTCATCGCCATCAAGCTGGACGACGGCGACCGCCTGGCGCGCGTCCTCGAGGCCGATCTCGAGGGCGACTGCCTCATCCTGACCCAGAGCGGGCAGGGCATCCGCTTCCCCGTGGCCGAGGTGTCGGTGCAGGGCCGCGCCGCCAAGGGCGTCCGCGCCATGAAGGTCGAGGACGGCGACTCGGTGCGCGACGCCATCGTCGTGCCGCCCGACCCGACGCTGCAGATCGCGACCTTCACGCTGTCGGGGCGCTCGAAGCTCAGTCCGCTCGAGCAGTACCCGCGCCAGCGCCGCGGCGGCAAGGGCGTGCGCATGATCATCTCGCGCAGCGGCACGCCGCACCACTGCGTGGCCATCTCGGGCTGCAGCACGCGCGACACCTTCCTCATCGTCGACAGCCAGGGCAAGGAGCACGCGCTGCCGGCCAAGGCGATCCCGGTCACGCGAAGGGACGGCAACGCCTGGGACCTGGTCAAGCTGCCTGGCGACGTGCACGTGGCGCTGGTCGAGCATGTCCCAGCCGCGCCCGAGGAGCCTACCGCCGTCCAGGACGAGTCGGTCTGATGGCAACTGTGCGAAATCACGAGCTTGTCAACGGCGCCGGGTCGGTTATCCTCCGCCGCCCAGGAGGTGGACGATGCGACGGATGAAGGTGATTGGGATCGCGGCGCTGGCGCTGGCCGTGGGCGGCGCGTCCGGGTGCCGCAAGGATGAGGCGGCGACGAGCGAGCCGACCGCGCCCAGCGGCGCCGTCGCCAAGGAGAGCGGAGAGCCCAAGGCGCCGGCGGCGCCGAGCGCCGAGGTCGACCGCAAGCGGCTGGCGGTGTTCCAGAGCCTGCCCGAGGTGGTCGCCTCCGAGGCGAACCCCGTGACCGACGAGAAGGTCGCGCTGGGCAAGATGCTGTACTTCGAAGAGCGCCTGTCGAAGAACCAGGACGTGTCGTGCAACAGCTGCCACGCCCTGGACGAGTACGGTGTCGACGGCGAGGCGACCAGCCCCGGCCACAAGGGCCAGCGCGGCGACCGCAACTCGCCGACCGTCTACAACGCGGCCGGGCACGCGCTGCAGTTCTGGGACGGGCGGGCCAAGGACGTCGAGGAGCAGGCCCTCGGTCCCATCACCAACCCGGTCGAGATGGCGCTGGCCAGCGGGGACGTGGCGGTCGCGGTGCTGAAGTCGATCCCCGGGTACGCCGAGGCCTTCGCCAAGGCCTTCCCCGGCCAGGAAGACCCCATCACCTTCGACAACGTCGGCAAGGCCATCGGCGCCTTCGAGCGCAAGCTGGTCACGCCCTCGCGCTTCGACGCCTTCCTGGCCGGACAGGACGACGCCCTGACCGACGACGAGAAGAAGGGCCTCAACGTCTTCATGGACGTGGGCTGCACGACCTGCCACATGGGCGCCTACGTCGGGGGGGCCATGCTGCAGAAGCTGGGCCTGCACCAGCCGTGGCCCAACCTGAAGGACGAGGGGCGCTTCGCGGTGACGAAGAACGAGGCCGAGCGCTTCTTCTTCAAGGTCCCGTCGCTGCGCAACATCGCCAAGACCGGGCCCTACTTCCACGACGGCAGCGTCGCCAGCCTCGATGAGGCGGTGCGGCTGATGGCCAAGCACCAGACCACCCGCGAGCTGAGCGACGAAGAGGTCGGCCTGGTGGTGACCTTCCTGAACGCCCTGACGGGCGACCTGCCCGGCGCCGAGCTCATCGGCGAGCCGACCCTGCCCGAGAGCGGGCCCGAGACGCCCAAGCCCGACCCGACCTGATCGGCTGACACTGGAGAGTCAGGCGCCCGGCTTCACCTCGGTGAGCCGGGCGTCGTCGTTTCGAAGGCCCGCGTCAGGCGCCTGGGTCGGGTGCTGACGCGGCCGGCTGGAAGAGGGTGTCGCAATGACGCCGCCGAAGGCGGCCTTGGAGTGCTCCGGCTTGCCGGAGCCCCGGCCCCGGCGGCTTGCCGCCGGGATCTGGCCGCCAAACCCGGCGCAGCAAGCTGCGCCGGATGGGGGCTCCACCAAGGTGGAGCACTCCGGTCGGGCTTTCGCGGCACCCTCTGGAAGCCGGCGATCCCAGGCGGCGGCCGAAGCTGAGACCGGCGGCGAGTCCGGCCGGCTGGAAGCCGGCGGTCCCAGGGGGGAGCCAGAGCGGCCATGGAGTGCCCTCGCTAGCGAGGGCTCGCTGGATCGCGCCGCTCGCGGCGCCATCAGACCCACGCGCCCCCACGCACCCAGGCAGAGAGCGGTTCATCGGCCCGCATGGAGGCCCTCGGTCCCGCGGTCCAAGGCGCCGGCGGGTCAGGCGCGGCCGAAGGCCTTCTCGAGGGCGCGGTGGATCTCCATGGCGCCGGAGAAGCGGTCCTCCTTCTTCTTGGCCATGCACCGATCGATGACGTCCTTGAAGCCGGGCGGCAGGGTCGGGTTGTACTGGCGCGGGTCGGGCGGCGGCGTCTCTTGCTGGTGGTAGAAGATGTTGCCGTCCTCGAAGGGGAAGTGGCCGGTCTCGAGCAGGAACAGCATGACGCCGAGCGCGTAGATGTCGGTGCGGTGGTCGATGCCGACGCCCATGATCTGCTCGGGCGACATGTAGACCGGCGTCCCGCTGATGACCATCGTCTTGTCGGACGCGGTGAAGGCCTTGGCGAGGCCGAAGTCCATCAGCTTCACGTCGCGGCCCGCGGTGGTCAGCATGACGTTCTCGAGCTTGATGTCCCGGTGGACGAAGCCCTTGTCGTGCGCGTACTGCATCGCGGCGCAGAGCTGCCCCGTGATGTGCAGCAGATCCCTGGGCGAGACCGGCAGGGCGCCGTCGACTTCGACGATGTCCGCCAGGTTCTGCCCGTCGACCAGCTCCATCGCGATGAAGGGCTGCCCGCTCATCTCACCCATGTCGTAGATGGTCACGATGTTCGGGTGGTTCAGCTGCGCCGCCGTCTGCGCCTCGCGCAGGAAGAACTTCTTGGCGAGGTCGTCGGCGACCGCGGTCTGCAAAATCATCTTGATGACCAGCTGGCGCCCCAGCATGCGGTCGTGCGCCTTGTAGATGACCCCGTTGCCGCCCTGGCCGATCTTGCCGACGAACTCGTAGCGGTCGTGACGCGGCACCCCCAGCGTGGTCGTCAGCTTGCGCAGGGCCCTAGTTGCCTCGTTCGCCTTGGGCGCCTCGGCGGCCACGGCCGGCGTCGCCAACCCCTCGAGCTCGCGCCGCTTGTCGTCCAGCTCGGGCGTCGACAGGCCCAGCTCGCTGACCCGCGACAGGCAGGCCAGCGCCTCGGTCTTCTTTCCATGCGCGAACAGGATCTCGGCCATCTGCACCAGCCAGCGCCGGGTCGCATCGCCGATGTCCTGGCGCTCGACCGCCCACCGCACCAGCTTGTCGTAGGCGCGATAGGCCTCCTGCGGGCGCTTGTCCTTCAGCTCCAGCTCGGCCAACAGCTCAAGCGCGTCACGGTAGCCGCTCGACTCGGGACCGACCGCCCCCAGGGCCGCGCGCGCCTCGGCGCCCTTGCCCCACGCCAGGTAGACCCGCGCGATGGCCACGTGATCCCCCACGAGCTCGAGCTGCGCGACCGCCTTGGCCATGTCGCCCGCCCGAAACCAGGCCCGCGCCGCGTCCCGGTGCCGTCCCAGGCGCTGCAGCAGCTCGGCGCCGGCCGCGAAGTGCCCCTCGGTCACATACAGATCGGCCGCCTCCTCGAGCCGCCCCTGGGCCTCGAGCTGACGGCCGGTCGCGGCGCGCTCCTCGCCCTTCGCCGCCGCCGCCGCGTCGTGCCGCCCCGCCTTGGCGAAGGCCTCCGAGGCCTGCGCCATCAGCCCGGCCTGCTTGAACACCAGGGCCGCCATCTCGTAGTCGGCCGCGCGCATGTACACCTGCGCCGCCGCCGGCAGGTCGTCCGCCCGCTCGTAGAGCTTGGCGGCGCGCTCGACGTTGCCGCGCTTCTCCTCGATCTCGGCGGCCTCGCGGTAGCGCCCGTTGTCGATGAGCCAGGGCACGGCGTTGCCGTATCGTCCCTGGGCCATCTCGCTGCGCAGCCGCGCCTCGAGCCGCCGCGCGCGCAGCCCCGCGCCGTTGCGGGCGTACCAGACGAAGCCGAGCACGCAGGACAACGCCACCAAGACGCCGAGCGTCATGAGCGTCGTGCTGCCGACGAAGATCGGGACGGACAGGGAGGCCAAGGCGGACCCATGGAGCCGTGCGCGCGCCGGGCTCCCGATCCCCCCGACCGGAGCGCGGCGCGTGTTCGGACTAGTTATACAGGATCGACAGGATGCTGTCCTTGATCGGCCCCTGTCCATACCCCACGTCGACGAAGTCGATGACCATGTCGTGGCAGGCGGGGTGGTCGAAGCCGTCGGGGCACTCCTTCTTCGCCTTGGTGCGCACGATGAGCGTCAGCGGCGTCGCGTTCTGCGAGAAGTAGGGCGCGAGGGTGTGGCCCGGGTCGCCGTACAGCGGGTAGTCGACCTCGAAGGTGTCCTTCCAAGCCTGCATGAAGCCGTCGGAGTAGGCCGTGCTCTCTGCGTCGCCGGTGTACAGGGTCTTACCCGGCGGCTGGCCCTCGAAGAGCGTGTAGATGACCTCGAAGCCGTCCTTGGCGTACAGGTCGTGGTAGCCGACCAGATCTTCGGCCTCCATCTGGCAGGGCCCGCACCAGCCGGCGCCCGAGACGATGACCAGCATCTTCACCTCGGGGCGGTTGTAAAACTCGGCCAGCTCGACCATGCGGCCCTCCCAGGGATCCCAGAAGGACAGGTTCGCGATGGTGTCGCCCTGCTTGGTGCCGTAGGGGCCCTCGGGGTAGGCCAGCGGGATCGGGCCCTCGTCGGGCGTCTCCGCGGAGTCGTCCTGGGGCTCGGCTTTGCCGTCGTCCTGCGGCTGGGCGGCGTCGGGCGTCGCGTCCTGGTCGCCGGTGTCGGCCTGGTCGGTGTCCGAGACCTGGCCGTCCGCGGTCTCGAGCGGGGTCGACCCGGCCGAGCCGTCACAGGCGGGCGTCGCGGCGAGCAGGCAGGACAGGAGGCCGGGGGCGATGAGGCGGGAAGCGAGCCGGCGCATGAGGCGTTACCCCTTGAGTTCGGGCGGTCGAGGAACCAGACTCATACGGGATCGGGTGCATGACTACAAGCCGCGAACCGGTTCGTGATCGCGGTCCCTCCCCGGGTGGCGGATGCAGCGAAGCCTCGGAATCTGGGCCTTGAGCCTGCTGGTGATGCTGCCCGTCGGGTGGCTCGTCGCGACGACCTCGCTCGAGGCCGGAGGACGCGGCGTCCTGCTGGCCGGCGGCGCGGTCGCGACGGCCGGGGCGGTCCTGCACTTCGCCTGGCAGTCCCACCTGGTCGGGCGCCTGCTGCCCAACCGCTGCAAGACCTGCGGCCACGGCATGAGCCGCACCCGCCCCGGCGAGCTGAGGCCGCCGGAGGGCGCCCCCGCGGCGCCGCGCTGGCGATGCCGTCACTGTGGACGTTTGGCCTGAAGCAAGGTAGTCCCTCGGCGCCCGAACCGACTGCCAGCACCGTCTGGAGGAGGCGACCGATGAAGACGGCCCCGTTCAGCGCGCCCGACGCCGCCCGGCTCGCGGCCTACCAGGTCATCCGCGACCACGTCGCCAAGGGCGCCCTGTCGATGATCGACGAGGCGAACCACAAGCCGGCCAGCCGCGGCAAGAAGCCCAAGGTCGGCGGGCACCAGGCGTCCAGCATGTCCGCGGTCGATCTGCTGTGCGCGCTGTACCTGCACGTCAAGCGGCCCCAGGACCGGGTCGCCGTCAAGCCGCACGCGGCCCCGGTGGTCTACGCGCTGATGCACCTGCTCGGCGAGCTGCCGCGCGAGGCGATGGGCCAGCTGCGCGAGATGAAGGGCCCGCAGCCGTACCCGACCAAGCTCAAGAACCCGCGCTTCGTCGACTACACGACGTCCAGCGAGGCCCTGGGCGTGTGCGCCGCCATCTACGACGCCTATGGCGCGGTGCACCAGAGCAGGGCGCTGGCGCAGCAGGTCGGAGCGCCGCCGCTGGACGCGCTGTACTACGCGCACTGCGGCGACGGCGAGCTGACCGAGGGGCAGATCGACGAGAGCCTGTACGACGCCGGGCGCTGGGGGCTCGACAACCTCATCTGGGTGGTCGACCTGAACCGGCAGAGCCTGGACCGGGTGATGGACGACTCGGGGCGGCTCGAGGCCTGGGTCGAGGCCAAGTTCCGCGGGCAGGGCTGGCGGACGCTGAGCCTGCGCTGGGGCGCGCGCGCCAGGGCGCTGTTCGCGCGGCCCGGCGGCGAGGCGCTCGAGCAGGCGCTGGATGCCATGGCCGACGCGCTGTACCACCCGCTGACCATCGTCGACGGGGCCACGGCGCGGGCGGCGCTGACCGGCGGGACCGAGCACGAGCGCGAGCCGGTGGCGCGGTGGCTCGTCGGGTACGCCGAGCGCTTCCGGCCGAGCGAGGCGCAGCGGGCGGGCATCGCCAAGGCGCTCGAGGGCGTGTCGGACGACGCGCTGGCCGCGGCGCTGCGGCACCTGGGCGGGCACGACCTGGCGGCGCTGGTCGACGCCTATCGCTGGGCGGCCGAGGTCGAGGGCGCGCCGGCGGTGGTCATCGCGCACACGGTCAAGGGCTACGAGACCTCGGCCTCGGGGCACCCCGAGAACCACGGAATGCTGCTGGAGCCGGACGAGGTGGCGGCCTGGGGACTGGATCGGGGGCTGCCGGCGGGCGAGCCGTACCCGGTGCCCGCGGCGGAGACGCCGGCGGCCCAGGTGCTGGCCGAGCTGCGCGAGCGGCACTTCCAGCGGGCGGACCACGGCTTCGCGCCGGCGCCGGTGGACGACGTGCGCGGCGTGCTGGCCGAGGTGAAGAGCCCCAAGCGGACGGTCGTGTCGTCGGGCGAGGCGTTCCAGAGCCTGAACCTGGCGCTGCTGAGGACCGAGCTGGGGCCCTATCTGCAGTTCGGGGCGCCGGACGTGGGCCAGACGACGCATCTGGGGCCCATCATCAAGGCGACCGGCGTCTTCGCGCCGCGCGCGCTGCCCGACGCCTTCAGCTGGCTGCGCGAGGAGCGGCTTTTGGCCTTCGACTGGCGGCCGACCGAGACGGGGCAGTTCCACGCGATGGGCATCGCCGAGGGCAACGCCATGCTGTGGGCCTACGCCTTCGGGCGGCGGCGCAAGCGCGTCGAGGGCAAGGTGCCGATCCTCCCGGTGGTGACCGTCTACGACAAGTTCTTCGAGCGCGGCTTCAACCAGATCGACTACGCGGCCTACAACGACGGGCGCTTCATCGCGGTCGGCACGCCCAGCGGCACCGGGCTGTCGCGCGAGACGGCGACCCACCAGAGCATCCAGACGCTGCGCATGATGATGGATCTGCCAGGGATCTGCTCGTACGAGCCGGCCTTCGCGGCGGATCTGCACGCCGTGTACCTGCACGCGCTGTCGCGGCTGTGGGACGAGGACGGCGAGGCCTTCTATCTGAGGTTGACCACGCAGCCCGTCGAGCAGCCCGCCGAGCTGCCCGACGACCACGCCGCGCAGGCCGTCCGCGGCGGCTACTGGCTGGTGGGCGAGGACGACCGCGCGCCCGCGCCGGGGCGCCCGCGGGTGCTGTTCGTCGCCTCGGGACGCAAGCTGGCCGAGGTGCGCCGGGCGGCCGCGCGCCTGCACGCCGAGGAAGGCATCGGCAGCCGCATCCTGAACGTGACCAGCTACGAGATGCTGTGGCGCGACTGGGACGCCTTCGCCAGCGACCCGGACGCCTGGGAGGACCCGAGCCGCAGCTACGTGCTGCACGAGCTGTTCGCCGAAGAGGACGTCAACGCGCCGCTCATCCTGGTCGGCGACCACGTCCCCAGCGTCGCCGAGTGGCTGCCCGGGGCGCTGCAGCGGCTGCGCAGCTACCGCTTCCTGGGCCCGCGCGGCAACGGCGAGGCGGGCGACCTCGAGGCGGTCGACCGGCTGCACGGCATGTCGACCGACGACATCGTGGCGGCGGCGCGGCGCGAGGTGCGCTGGCGGGCGCGCGACGGCCTCATCATGGGGGTAGCGTCGTGACGAACGTCCTGAGCGCCAAGGACGTCCGCAAGTCGTTCGGCCAGCGGGTCATCCTGGACGGGGTCACGCTGGGCCTCGACGCCGGGGCCAAGCTGGGTCTCATCGGTCCCAACGGCGCCGGCAAGTCGACCTTCCTGAAGATCCTGGCCGGCCTCGAGAGCGCCGACGGCGGCGCGGTGGCGGTGCGCGGCGACTGCGGCGTGGCCTACCTGCCGCAGGTGCCGACCTTCGCGGCCGGCGCGACGGTCCGAAGCGTCCTGTCCGAGCCGTTCGCCAAGCTGGTCGAGACCATCCGGGCGTACGAGCAGGCGGCCACGGCGATGGACGAGCGGGCCGACCGGCTGCTCGAGGACATCGAGCGGCTGGGCGGCTGGGACTGGGAGCACCGGCTGGCGCGGGCGGCGACCGAGGTGGGCCTCGAGGACCTGGACGCGCCGGTCGCGACCATGAGCGGCGGCCAGAAGAAGCGGGTCGCGCTGGCGCGGCTCATCCTCGAGGGCGCGGGGCTGGTGCTGCTGGACGAGCCGACCAACCACCTGGACGCCGACACGGTCGAGTGGCTCGAGGGGTGGCTGGCGGCGACGCCAGCGGCCTGCATCCTGGTCACCCACGACCGCTACTTCCTGGACACGGTCGTGACCCGGATGGCCGAGCTGCGCGACGGCGGCCTGAAGATCTACGAGGGGAGCTACACCGACTTCCTCGAGGCGCGGGCGGCCGAGGAGGAGCTACGCGAGCAGACGCGGCACCGGCGGGCGCAGATCTACAAGGCCGAGCTCGAGTGGGCGCGGCGCTCGCCCAAGGCGCGGACCACGAAGTCGCGCTCGCGCCTGGACCGGGTGGACGCGCTGGCCGACGAGGTCAAGGGCCTCGAGCGCACCGACCGCACGGCGCGCATCCAGTTCGGTGACACGCAGCGGCTGGGCAAGACCATCCTCGAGCTGCGCGACGTCCACAAGGCCTTCGACCCCGCGCGGCCGCTCATCGACGGGCTGGACCTGACCCTGACCAAGGGCGAGCGGGTCGGCATCGTCGGGCCGAACGGGACCGGCAAGACGACCCTGCTGCGCCTGGTGCGCGGCGAGCTGCAGCCCGACCGCGGGACGGTGCGCCTGGGCGACAACACGAAGATCGGCTACTTCGACCAGCACCGCTCGACCCTGGACCCGGCCAAGACGGTGCGCGAGACCGTGGCTCCCGACGGCAAGGACCACGTGTTCCCGGGCGGCGGCAAGCAGCAGCACGTCGCCAGCTGGCTGAGCCAGTTCGCCTTCCCGCCCGAGTCGCACGCGCTGCCGGTGGCGCAGCTGTCGGGCGGCGAGCGCAACCGCCTGGCGCTGGCGCGGTTCCTGCTGGACGACGCGAACCTTCTGCTGCTGGACGAGCCCACCAACGATCTCGACATCCTGACGCTGAACGTCCTGGAAGAGGCGCTGCTGGGCTTCGAGGGGTGCGTGCTGGTCGTCAGCCACGACCGGTACTTCCTGGACAAGATCGCGACGGGGATCCTGGCCTTCGAGGCGGGGCACGGCAAGGACGGCCAGGTGACGCTGGTGCAGGGCGACTACACGACCTACCGGCGGCTGCGGCTGAGCCAGCTCGAGGCCGACAAGGAGGCAGCGCAGCGGGCCCAGCGCGCGGCCGAGGCCCAGCAGAAGAAGGCGGCGGCCGAGGCGGCGAAGGCGCCGGCGGCGAAGAAGAAGCTGACCTATGGCGAGGAGAAGGAGCTGGCGGGCATCGAGCCGCGGATCGAGGCGGCGGACGCCGAGGTGGCGCGGCTCGAGGCGGCGGTGGCCGACCCTGCGGTGTGGGCGGACGGGCCGGCGCGCGGCACCGCGCTGCAGGCCGAGCTGGAGACCGCCAGGGCCGAGGCGGCGCGGCTGTACGCGCGCTGGGAGGAGCTGCTGACGCGCAGCGAGGGCTGAGCCGCGGGTCATGGGCCACGCGCGTGGCCGTGCGGACACGCGGTCGCCCTCGGAGGCCGAGCGTGGGCGCGGTCGGCGGCTTGGCACGGGGTTTGCTCTGGAGTTCGGGGAACCCTCGACCCGATGGAGCCCCCGATGAAGCGCTCTCGCGCCGCCGCGCTGCTGTGCTCGTGTGTCCTCGTCGCCGCCTGCGACGCCGCCAGCTTCACCCCCGAGCCGGACGCGTTCGGTGACGCGCTCGGCCACGCGGACGCCGCGCCCGAGGTGGTGGTCCTGCCCAGCCGGGCGCGTGCCGCGGGCGTCGACGTTGCAGAGGCGCGGCGGGTGGAGCGCCTGCTGGCCGAGGAGACGGCGCGCGCGGCCGCCCTGCCGCCGGTCGCGACGGCCTGCGAGGACGGCTGGCGACTGCTGGCGTCGGGCGAACACCTGGCGCTGGCTTCGTCGCGCGAGGTGTGGGCGTCGGCGGACGGCGGGCGGACGTTCCAGCGGGTGATGGCCGCGCGGGCGTCGCTGGATGAGGTGACCCTGACGTCGACGGGTACGGTCGTCGCGCGCGTCGACGGCCGCCATCGGGCGGTGCTGGCGGACGGCGAGGTGGTGGCCATCGGCGCGGCGCCGAGGGCGGCGACCGGGCGCGGGGCGAAGCTGCAGGCCGCGGGCGACTGGCTGGCGTGGACGCGGGCGGACGCCTCGGCGGTCTGGGCCAGCCGGGACTTCGGGGCGACCTGGACGCGACGGGCGTTGCCCGACATCGGCAGCGTCGGGGCGTCGGTGTCGCTCGGCGAGGACGGCGCGCTGGACGTCATCAGCGGCTACGAGGCGAGCTGCGGCGGGGGCGCGCAGTGGTGGTATCGGCTGCGGCTCGAGGACGGCGAGCGGCAGGACCTGCGTTGGCCGCTGGACACGCCCTGGTGGCGGACGACGGCGCGCGGGGTGGCGGTCGCGGGGTGCATCGTCGAGGACGGGGCGGGGGCGCACGTGGCGCCGTGCGTGGTGTCGGCGGGGGGCGCTGTGGCGCGGCTGGACGCGCCCGAGCTGACCGAGGACGACGTGGACGCGGTCGAGGTCCGGCCGGCGCTCGGGGCGGCGGTGGCGGGGCGGCTGGTGTTCGAGTGGGCCGGCGGGTCGGCCGAGGCGGTGGCCTACCTGCCCGAGGGCGGGCAGCTGGTCGGGCGGGGGGCCGACGGGCGGCTGCTGGCCAGCGATGGCGTGGCGCTGCTGGCCTTGGACGGCGGCGCGTGGCGCGAGGTGGCGCGGCTGCCGGAGGGGTGTCCGGCGGCGCAGGTCCAGGTGGCGATGGCCGGGCAGGGCGGGGTGGTCGCGGTGGCCGGGGCGCAGGCGTTTCGGTGGGACGGTGAGAGGTGGGAGCGCACGTTGCCGCGATGACCGGTGGGAGCGCACGTTGCCGCGATGACCGGTGGGAGCGCACGCTGCCGCGGTGAACGGCAGCGCGCGCGGCCGCGGGTTCAGGCGACCGCCTCGGCCTCGTCGGAGTGGCGGGCGGCGGCCGGGATCGGGGTCAACCGGTGGCCGTCGTCGGAGGCCGGGTCGGCGTCCCGCGCGGCGGCCGGCGGCTGCTCGTCGTCGTCGTGGTCGTCCTCGGCCGCCGGGTTGCGCTGAAAGCCCAACAGCGCGCGTAGGTCCTCGATGATGACGTACAGCGACGGGACCAGCAGCAGGATGATGAAGGTCGAAAAGAGCACGCCGAAGCCCAGGCTGATGGCCATCGGGATGAGGAAGCGGGCCTGGAGGCTCGTCTCGAAGATCATGGGCATCAGGCCCAGGAACGTCGTCAGCGAGGTCAGCAGGATGGGGCGGAAGCGGCGGACGCCGGCCTCGGACACCGCGTCGAAGTCGGTCTTGCCCTCTTCGCGGCGCATGCGGTTGGCCGAGTCGACGAGGACGAGCGAGCCGTTCACGACCACGCCGGAGAGGGCGATGATGCCCATCATGCTCATCAGCGACAGCTCGTAGCCCAGCAGCTTGTGGCCGACGATGGCGCCGATGATGCCGAAGGGGATGGCGATCATGACCACGATGGGCTGGATGTAGCTCTTGAAGGGGATGGCCAGCAGGGCGAAGATCACGAGCAGCGCCATCAGGTAGCTGCTCTTGAGGGCGTCGAAGGACTCCTTCTGGCTGCGTTGCTCGCCCTCGAGCGACCAGGTCAGGCCCGGGTACTCCTGGACCAGGGCGGGCAGGTGATCCTTCTGGACGGCGGCCAGGACCTGGTTGGCGTTGGCGACGCCGGGGATGACGTCGGCGGTGACGTTGAGGACGCGCCGGCCGTCGGTGCGCTTGATGCGCGTGTAGGCGCGGCCGCGCTCGATCTCGGCGGCGACGCGGAACGGGACCTCGCCGCCCGCGGGCGTGCGCAGCATCAGCTGCTCGATGTCGTGCTCGCTGGCGCGCTCGTCCTGCGGCAGGCGCACCATCACGCGCAGCTCGTCGCGGCCGCGCTGCTGGCGGGAGGCCTCGGCGCCGAAGAAGGCGGCGCGGACCTGGCGGCTGACGTTGGCGGGGGTGAGGCCCAGGCTGTGGCCGGCCGGGGTGACGTTGAAGTCGAGCTGCGGCTTGCCGAGCTTGACGCCGTCGTCGATGTCGATGACGCCAGCGAAGTCGGTCAGGCGCTGCGCCATGTCGGCGGCGGCGCGTTCGAGGGTCGGGATGTCGCGGTGGCTCAGCTCGACGTCGATGGGCGAGCCGCCGCTGGGGCCGGTCGAGAAGGTGAAGGTGAGCGACTCGATGCCGGGCAGCTCGCCGACCTTCTCGCGCCAGCGCTTGGCGAACTCGGCCGCCGTCACGTCGCGCTTGTCGATGGAGACCAGGAAGACCTGGACGCCGGCGAGGTGGCCGCCGTTGGTCCCGGCGACGGCGCCCGGGCCCTGACCGGCCGGGGACGATCCGACCGTGCTGTACAGGCCGCGGACGATGTCGTCACCGCCGGACTCGGCGATCACCTCGCGGGCCGCCTCGACCATGCGTTCCTGGACGGCCTCGGTCTCGGAGACCGGGCTGCCGAAGGGCAGCTCGAGCGAGGCCGTGACGAGATCCGACTCGATCTTCGGCATGAAGGTGAAGCCGACGTGGCCGCCCGCGACGAAGCCGCAGGTGCCGACGAGGACGGCGATGCTGAGCGCGAAGGTGAAGTAGCGCCAGCGGAGGGCGGCGAGCAGCACCGGCCGGTAGGTCTTCTGGATGAGCCAGTCGAGGGCGCCGCTGGAGAGGTTGCGTGCGCGGTCGGCGACCCAGAGCAGGGGGCCCAGGACGAGGCCGATGCCGCCGAAGACGAAGCCGAGCAGGCCGCCGACCGAGCCCTTGTGGGCGAGGTGGCTGGGCAGGACGAAGAGCGACTCGACCAGCGAGATGGCGAGCACGGTGATGACGATGACCGGCGTGACGAAGAAGAACTTGCCCATGATGCCGGGCACGAAGAACAGCGGCGAGAAGGCGGCGACCGTGGTCAGGATGGAGAAGACGACCGGGGTGCCGACCTGGCGGGCGCCCTCGATGGCGGCGCGCATGCGGGGGACGCCGCGCTGGCGCATCTCGAAGATGTTCTCGCCGACGACGATGGCGTCGTCGACGACCATGCCCAGGGTCACGATGAAGGCGAACAGGCTGATCATGTTGATGGACGCGCCGAACATAGGCATCAGGAGCAGCGCGCCGAAGAACGAGATCGGGATGCCCAGGGTGACCCAGAAGGCCAGGCGCACCTCGAGCAGCAGCCCGAGGCAGATGAGGACCAGGATGAGCCCCGTGTGGGCGTTGCGCAGCAGCAGATCGATGCGGTCTTCGAGGATCTCGGAGGTGTCGTTCCAGATGGCGAGCCCGACGCCCGGGGGCAGCTCGGCGCCGGCGATGTACTCCTTGACCGTCGTGGCGATGCTCGTGGGCGTCTCGTCGCCGACCCGGTAGACGTTGATCATCAGCGCCCGCTTGCCGTCGAAGTAGGCGGACTGATCGGTGTCCTGGAAGCCGTCGGTGATGGTCGCGATCTCGCCGAGGCGCAGCTTGGGGCCCGCGGCGTCGCTGAGGATGGGGATGTCGGCGAACTCGGCGCCGCGCTCGCGCCGCTCGGCCGCGCGGACGAGCACCTCGCCGGACGTCGTCTTGACGCCGCCGGCGGGCAGCTCGACCGACACGGCGGCGATGCGCTCGGCGATGGTCGGCAGCGTCAGCCCGTAGGTGCGCAGGGTCGCCTGCGCGACCTCGACGGCGATCTCGACCGGGCGGACCCCGGTGATGTCGACCTGGGTGATCTCGGGCTTGTCGAGGAGGTCCTCGCGCACCTGCTCGCCGATGTCGCGCAGGACGCGCTCGGGGACGTCGCCGTAGACCACCATCGAGATGACCTGCCGACGCATCGTCGCCAGGCTGACGACGGGTTTTTCGGCGTCGCGCGGGAAGAGCGTGATGCGGTCGACGGCGTTCTTGACGTCGGTCGCCACCTTGTCGGGGTCGGCCCCCGACAGGACCTCGAGCGTGACGCTGCCGACGCCCTCGAGGGCGTAGCCGGTGACGCGCTTGACGCCGTCGAGGCCGCGGACGGCCTCCTCGACCGGCTGGACGATGCCGCGCTCGACGTCCGAAGGGCTCGCGCCTGGGTAGGGGACGGAGATGTTGACGAAGTCGAGCTCGAACTCGGGGAACACCTCTTGCTTGACGCGCGAGCCCATGATGGCGCCGCCGACCAGCAAGACGAACATGAGCAGGTTGGCGGCGACCGGGTTGCGCGCCATCCAGGCGATGGCGCCGCGCTTGAGGTCGCTGGCGGTGGGCGCGGCTTGGTTGGGATCGCTCATGGGGCGGCCTCGCTCGAGGGCTTGGCGGCGGTGGCCGGCGCGGCGACGGCGCTCGGCGCTTCGGTCGGCGCGGCGTCGGCGGCGCTGGTCGGTCCGGTGCGCAGCGCCATCCCGGCGACCGGCGTGCCGATGCGGCTCACCACGAGGCGCTCGCCGGCCGTGACGCCGGCGCGGACGAAGACGTGGTCGCTCGTACGCCAGACGATGTCGACGTCGCGGATCTCGAGCTTGTCGCCTTCGCCCATGACCCACACCTTGCCGCCCTCGCGCAGGGCGTTGCGCGGCACGGGGACGACCTGCTCGAGGGCCGAGCCCTCGATGCCGACCTCGACGTAGGCGCCGAGGAGCAGCGGGAGCGGTTCGGAGCCCTCGACGGCGACGACGTCCAGGGGCTTGTCGACCGCGACGAGCAGCCGCGCCATCTTGCCCATCGGGTCCAGCTCGCCGACCAGCCCCACGACCCGCCCGCTGCGGACGACGCTGCGCCCGCCGCCGAGGCTCTGGGCCACCCGGGCGGTGCTCCCCTCGCCAGCGGCCGCGTTGACGCCCGGGATGGCCAGCCACCGCAGCTCGTCCATCGCCACCGCGACCTGCACGTGGAACTCGTCGGTGGCGATGAGGGTCAGGAGGCGGCTCGCCGGCCCGACGACCAGGCCGTTCTCGACCGTCTCCTCTTTGACGACGGCGTTGAAGGGGGCCTTGATGACCGTGCGCTCGACGTTGAGCCGCGCCCGCTCGAGCCCGCTCCGCGCCGACGCCAGCGCCACCTGGCGCGCCTTGAGGTGCGGCTTGCGCAGGGCCAACGCGCGGCCCTCGTCGGTCGCGCCGTCCCCGGTCAGCTGCTCGCTCTCGAGCAGCTTCCACTCGCGCTCGGCGATGGTGGTGCGCCCTCGCTCGACCTGCAGCTCGGCCATCGCGCTCGACACGTTGGCCTGCTGCTGGTCGACGGCGAGCTGGTAGTCGCGCGGGTCGATGCGCACCAGGGTGTCGCCGGCCGCGACGCGCCCGCCCACGATGAGCTGCGGGTGGTGCTCGAGGATGGCGCCCGAGACCTCGGGCTGGATCGTCACGGTGCGGGCCGGCACGACGGTGCCCATGCCGGTGACGCGCACGCGCTTCTGTTCGCTGACGGTGGCCGTGACCTCGACCAGCGTGGCCAGCGCCTTGGGTGGGGCCTTCTTGGCCTGGGGGCGCGCCTCGACGAAGGTCTTGGCCGCTAGGAAGCCACCGCCGAGGACCGCGAGGGCCAGGACGATCTGGAGGACGGTCTTGAAGATCTTCAACGCGGTTCTCCGGAGGCCCGAGGAGCGGACGCGGTCGTGTCGGGCCGGCGCAGGTCGTCGGTCCAGCTGCCCCCGAGGGCGCGGTAGAGCTGGATGCGATAGGCGACCAGCTGGCGCTGGGCCGTGAGGCGGGTCACCTCGGCCTGCTGCAGGCTGCGCAGGCTGGTGAGGACGGTGAGGTAGTCGACCAGGCCCGTCGTGTAGCGGGCGCGGGCCTCTTCGAGGGTCGTGCGGGCCTGCTCGATCTGGACGTCGAGCTCGGCGAGGTACTGCCGCTGCTGCTGCTCCTGGACCAGCGCGTCCTCGACCTCCTTGAGGCTGCGCAGCAGGGTCTGGCCGTAGACCTGGAGCAGCTCGTCGAGCACGGCGCGCTGGCGGTCGACCTCGGCGGCGCGGCGGCCGCCGTCGAGGAGCGGGGCGACCAGGTTGGCGCCGAGGTTCCAGACCCAGTTGGTGAAGATGTTCAGCGTGTCGCGGCCCTGGAAGCCGGTGCTGGCGCTCAGGCGCAGGGCCGGATAGCGGTCGGCGATGGCGGCGCCGACGCGGTGGTCGGCGGCGAGGATGCGGGCGTGGGCGGCGCGGACGTCGGGGCGGCGGCGCAGGAGATCGAGCGGGACGCCGGTCGGGGGCGGCGGCGGCAGCGCGGGGAGGGTGGCGTCCTGGACCACGACCGCGCCGGGCGGGCGGCCGGTGAGGATGGAGAGCTGGTTCTGCAGGACGGCGAGGCGCGCGTCGACCAGCGGGAGCTGGGCGCGGGTGGCGGTGACCTGCTGGCGCTGCTGCAGGACGTCGAGGGCGGTGGCCTGGCCCTGGCCGAAGCGCAGGCGCACCAGCTCGAGGTAGGTCTCGTTGAGCTGGAGCTGCTGCTCGAGGATGGCGCGCTGCAGGGACTGCTCGGCGGCGCCGGCCCAGGTCTCGGCGACCTGGGCGGCGATGGTCATGGCGGCGGCCTCGAGGTCCTCGCGGGTGGCGCGGGTCTCGAGGTCGGCGGCGCTCTCGAGCGAGCGGATGCGCCCCCACAGGTCCAGCTCGTACGAGGCGCTCAGGCTGAGCGGCGTGCTGATCCCCACGGTCTCGAACGTGTTGCCGCCGACCGGGAAGACCTGGCGGCTGGCGTTGGCGCCGAAGGAGGCGTCGACCTGCGGGCTGCGTGGGGCGCCGGCGATGCGGGCGGCGGCGCGGGCCTGGTCGAGACGGGCCCAGGCGCGGCGGAGGTCGAAGTTGCCTTGCAGGGCCTCGTCCACGAGGGTCGCGAGCTGCGGCGCGTCGAGGTCGTACCACCAGCGCTCGGGCAGGGGCGCCGGCGAGGGCGTGCGCTCGTCGTAGACGTAGTCGTCGGGCACCGCGAGCGGCGGCGGGCGGTCGCGCTCGACCTGGTGGACCGCGCAGGCGGGCAGGGCGAGCGCCACCAGCGCGCCGAGGGCCAGGGCGCGGGCGGTGCCGGGGTTGCGGTGTGAGGGCTCATTCATCGGCGTGTCACACGGGGCCGCCGGATCGGCGGCGCGGCTGGGGCGCGTTCAGGGGGCGGGGCGGAGACCGGCGAGGAGGATGTCGACGACGCCGCGCACGAACGACTCGGCCTCGAGGGGGAGGTGCTCCTGCACGCCCAGCTGCTCGAGGAAGACGAAGTTGTGGAGCGAGCCCAGCAGCATCCGGGCGGCGACCTGAGGATCGCCGCGGCGGAGTCGTCCGAGCTTCATCTCGGCGTCGAAGTAGTGGGTCAGCGTGCGCAGCAGCAGGACGGGCGGGGAGTCGGTGCGGCCCTTGAAGTGGGTGATGGGATCGAAGGCGGGGTGCGAGCAGAGCATGGTCACTCGCGGGACGACGAGGCGGAAGAACCCGAGGATCTCGGTGGCGACCTCGACGAGCTGCTCGTCGATGGTGCCCTGGCCGACGCGGCGCTCGAGGTTGCGCGCCGGCTCGAAGGAGGGCAGGCCCATCGCGGCGAGGAAGAGGTCCTCCTTGGTGGGGAAGCGCCGGAAGATCGAGCCTTCGGAGATGCCGGCTTCCTTGGCGATGGCGATCGTCGAGACGCCGTAGCCTTGATCGAGGAAGCACTTGCGGGCTGCGTCGAGGATGCGTTCGGTGCTGATGGAGCGAGGGCGAGCCATAAGTGAGTGCTTACTTACCAATGCGCCGAGGGCACGGCAAGGTAAAATCACCCATGGGAAGCGAGCCTCCGCTGGGACCGGCGCGAAGCCGCCACGGACGCGCAGGGCCGGGCCTGCGGGCGCGGTGGGGCGGGGTCGGGGGAGGTCGGGGGAGCGGCCGCGGCACGCGCGACGGCGGCGCCGGGAGACGGGCCCGGGTCAGAGCTGCTCGGCGCCAGGTGGCGCGGGTGGGCCACCGTCCTTGCGGCTCTTGAGCACCGACAGGGTGATGCCGACCGCCAGGATGCCGACGATGATGGCGAGCGACACCAGGTTGTCGAGCTTGATCCAGCCGTGGGCGATCATCTTCAGGCCGACGAAGACCAGGATGAGGGCGAGCGCGATCGACAGGTACTTGAACTTGTCCATCATCCCGGCGAGCACGAAGTAGAGCGAGCGCAGGCCCAGGATGGCGAACACGTTCGACGTCAGGACCAGGAAGGGGTCGGTCGTGATGCCGAAGATCGCCGGGATGGAGTCGACGGCGAAGACGACGTCGGTCGCCTCGATGACGACCAGGACCAGCATCAGCGGAGTGAAATAGAAGCGCCCGTTGACACGCGTGGTGAAGCGGTGGCCGTCGTAGGCGCCGCTGATGGGCAGGAAGCGGCGCGCGACGCGCAGGACCCAGGACGACTCGGGGTCGGCCTCTTCGTCCTTGTGGAACAGCATCTTGGCGGCGGCGAAGATGAGGAAGGCGCCGAAGACGTAGAACACCCAGTCGAACTGCTCGACCAGCCAGACGCCGATGGCGATGAAGATGCCGCGGAAGATGAGGGCGCCCAGGATGCCCCAGAACAGGACGCGATGCTGGAACTCGGGCGGCACGCGGAAGTACCCGAAGATCATCGCGATGACGAAGATGTTGTCGATGCTGAGCGACTTCTCGACCAGGTAGCCCGTGAAGAACTCGAGGGCGGCCTCGCGGCCGTCGGCGGGATCGACGAGATCGGTGCCGGCGCCGAACCAGTGGGCCTCGTAGATGAAGTAGATCGCCACGTTGAAGGCGAGGGCCAGGGCGATCCAGAAGAGCGTCCAGCCGATGGCCTCGCGCATGCCGATGACGTGCGTCTTCCGGTTGAGCACCCCCAGGTCGAGGGCGAGCAGGAGGATGACGAGGACGAAGAAGCCGACCCACAGCCAAAGCATGGCGGGAAACTTCGTCGCGCTCGGGCGAAATGTCCAGCACAAGCCCAGGGCCAGGTGACAGTGGGCGCCGCGGCGCAGACGTGTGCGCCGCGGAATGGGCGCGGGGAGCGACGGGTTGGGGGTCGGAACCGCCAGGTCCGGGCGGCGGCCCGGCGCCGCGCCCCTACGCGAGGTGACATGCGCACGCTCACGAGCGATCGTATCCCCGAATCGAGCCCCGAGCCCATGGCCACCGAACCTCGCCCGGCGCCCAGCCCGGGCCACGTCGACGTGGGCGCTCGCGCGGCCAGCCGCGCGCGGGGGCTGCGGCGGCTCTCACGCACGCTGGTGGCGATCCTCACGGTCGTCCTCGGCATCCTCGCCGCGCGCAGCTCGCTCGCCGACCACTACACCATCCCGAGCGGGTCGATGCTGCCGACCATCAAGATCGGTGACCGGGTCGCGGTGAACAAGCTGGCCTATGGCCTGCGCGTGCCGTTCACCGACTGGGTGGTCGTCGGCGGCAGCGGCCCCGCGAGCGGCGACGTCATCATCCTGGAGTCGCCCGAGGACGGGACGGTGCTCATCAAGCGGGTCGTGGCGGTGCCGGGAGACTTCGTCGCCGTCCGGGACGGCCAGGTGTTCCTCAACGGCCGCTTCGCCGCCATCGAGCGCGAGGCCGAGGGGCTCGTCGAGGCGCTGGGCTCGGCCCGCCACCCCGTCGACCTGGACTACGGCGGCGGCCCGGACTTCGGCCCCGTCGAGATTCCGCAGGGTCAGTATCTGGTCCTGGGCGACAACAGGGGCGAGAGTCGCGACGGCCGCATCTTCGGCCTGGTCCCACGGCGCGCCGTGCTGGGCAAGGCCATGGCCGTGTACTACCGGGACAGCGCCGATTGGCCGTCCCTCGTCTGGAAGGAGCTGTGACGTGCAGCGCGCCGTGAGCGGCATCAAGCCGACCGGGACGCCCCACCTGGGCAACCACCTGGGCATGATCGCGCCCGCCATTCGCCTGGGCGAGTCCTACGACACCAGCCTGTTCATCGCCGACTACCACGCGCTGACGACCCTGAAGGACGCCGACGCCATGCGACGGCATTCGCTGGGCATCGCCGCGTACTTCCTGGCCTTCGGCCTCGACCCCGAGCGCATCGCCCTGTACCGGCAGTCGGACGTGCCCGAGGTGTGCGAGCTGGCGTGGCTTCTGTCGTGCGTCACCAACATGGGCCTGCTCGAGCGGGCGCACGCGTGGAAGGCGGCCAAGGACCGCGGCCAGCCGGGCAGCGAGGTCCATGGCCTGTTCGCCTACCCGGTCCTGATGGCGGCCGACATCCTGATGAGCGACGCCGACGTGGTGCCCGTCGGGCCCGACCAGGTGCAGCACGTCGAGATGACCCGCGACATGGCCGAGCGCTTCAACGCGACCTTCGGCGAGACCTTCCGCCTGCCGCGGGCCGTGCTGCGCGAGGGGACGCCGTCCATCCCGGGCCTCGACGGGCGCAAGATGAGCAAGTCCTACGACAACACGCTGACGCTGGTCGCGGCGCCCAAGGCGCTGAAGAAGCAGGTCATGCAGATCGTGACGGACGCGACGCCGCTCGAGGACCCCAAGGATCCCGAGACCTGCAACGTCTTCGCGCTGTATCGGCAGATCGCCACGCCCGAGGAGATCGCCACCATGCGCGAGCGCTACCTGGCGGGCGGCTACGGGTACGGCCACGCGAAGCTGGCGCTGGTCGAGGCGCTCGAGCGCATGGCGGCGGGACCGCGCGATCGCTACGCGGCCCTGCTGGCCGACGCCGAGCGGCTCGAGGGCATCCTGGCGCGCGGGGCCGAGCGGGTGCGGCCTACGGCGCGGGCGGTGGTGGCGCGGGCGCGGGCGGCGGTCGGCTTCCGGGCCTGAGGCGGCTCCCCGGACCGCTACGCTTCGGGGAAGGCGCCGCTGCGCAGGTCCCGCGGCCACGCGAACCAGTCCGGGGCGTCGGGGCGCTCCCACTGGGCGGCGGCCGTCGCCAGCTCGGCCTCGAGGGCGCGCGCGTCTTCGGGGCGGCGCGCCTCGACCAGGTGGCGGGCGATCAGCGCCTTGACGGCCAGGGCGGGCGGGCGGCGGCCGAGCCACTGGGCGATGAGCAGGTGCTGCCGCGCGCGCCAGTCGGCATCGAAGGCGCCGTAGAGCAGCGACTGCACGGCGTCGTAGCGGAAGGCGAACTCGCGCTCACCCGGGAAGCGGCTGGCCGGCTGCGGGACGATGATCTCCTGGTCGACCAGCTGCCGCAGATCGCCCGTCACGTCGCGCCCGAGGCGCTCGGCGAGCTCGCCGGCCCAGAAGATCCGGCCGCAGGCCGCGGCTGCGAACAGGACGTCGGCGGCCTCGGGGCTGGCCTCCTCGAGGGTGATCAGCAGGATCTCGCGCATGTCCATCGGCCCGAGCGCCTGGACGTCGGGATCGTCGGACAGGCGCCAGGCGCGGCCGTTCCAGCGCACCCAGTCGCGGCTGTAGAGCAGCCGGGTCAGCTCGCCGACGTTGAACGGGTTGCCGCCCGTCTTCTGCGCGACGAAGCGCACCAGGGCCGGCTCGACGGGGCCCCTGAGCAGCACGGCGAGCTGGTGGCGGACGCCCTCCTCGTCAAGGGGCTTGAGCAGGATCTCCTGATCGAGGCGCAGCTCGAGCTCGTCGGTGCGCGCGAAGGCGAGGAAGAAGATGGGGCGGTCCGCCAGGCGCCGCGCCAGGTAGACAAGGAGGTCGCGCGTCAGGCGGTCGAGGTACTCGGCGCCGCGCAGCGTCAGGGCGACCGGCGTCCACTCGGTCAGCTCTTCGAAGAAGGTCGCGATCGCGTCGAAGACGCGGAGGGTCAGATCGGGGCCGCGCGGGCCGGGGATGGTCTCGGGGCCGGCCAGCCCGGGCAGGGCCGCGATGAGGCCCGCGACGACCCCCGCGCGCACGGCACGCGACGCGTCGAGGGGCAGGCGGCCGCCGCGGGTGAAGGCGAGGACGACCATGGTCTCGATCTTGGACCGGATGGCGGCGGGCGTGTCGTGGCGGCCGATGCCGGCGCGGTGGCGGACGATCTCGCTGGCGGCGCGCAGGGGGACGATGCGGTGGACGGCGCTGCACCGGGCGAAGACGAAGGTGACCGACTCGGGCAGGCGGTCGAGGTGGTCGTCGAACTCGACCAGCAGCTTGCCCTTGCCCAGCCCCGACTCGCCGGTGACGAGGAGGCTCGTCAGGCGCCGATCGCTGACGCAGGTCGTGAACGCGTCCTTGATGGTGGTCAGCGCGTCGCCGCGGCCGACCAGCGGGATGGCGGCGGACCAGGGCTGGAGCGTCACCAGCACGTGCTGCGAGTCGCCCTCGCCGAGGACGACCGGCAGGCGGGCCTCGCGGAAGCCGGGCAAGGTGCCGCTGACGAGGTAGGCGCCGGGTCGCAGGCGGATGTCGGTGACCGGGGCCTCGCCCAGCGGGGTCGCGTCGGCGTCGTCGAGGTCGCGGCTGCCGCCCAGGGCCCACACGCGCAGGGTCGCGCCCTCGGGGTAGCTGCGGACGTGCAGCAGGGCGGAGGGTTCCTCGGAGGGCGAGTCGAGCGCGGAGCGCGCCAGGTCGCCGTAGAGGATCATGCCGGCGTTGTCGCCGCGGGCGAAGGCGTCCTCGCTCTTGGCGCGGTACAGGGCGGCCAGGCGGCGGCGGGCCTCGGCGTGGCCCGACAGGTGCGCCAGAGCCTGGTGGTAGCCGGCGACGGCCTCGGCGAAGGCGCGGGCCTCGACCAGGCGCGAGTGCTCGACCTGGTGGCGGCGGTCCCAGGCGGCCATTCGGGCGGGCAGGGGATCGAACGGGCTCGCGGCGAGCTCGTCGTGGCGGACGGCCTCCTCGAGCTCGAGCAGCTCGGCGCGAAGGCGGTAGAAGGCCTCGGCGGCGGCGTCGGCCACCTCGATCTGCGCGGCGGCCAGGGCCTGCAGCCGCTCCTGCTCGCGCTTGCCCTCGAGGAACTGCTCGATGTCGTCCCACAGGGCGCGCGCGCTGGGGTAGCGGCCCTCGCGGTCGGGGGCCAGGGCGCGCATGCAGATGCGCTCGAGCTCGAGCGGGATGTCCCGGTGGGGCGCGCGGACGCTGGGCCACGGGACGTCGCGGGTCAGGACGGCCTCGAGCTGCTCCTCGGTGCTGCGGGTGTCGAAGGGCAGGGCGTGGGTCAGGATCTGATAGAGGATGATGCCCAGCGAGTAGACGTCGCTGCGGGCGTCGACCCGTTGGAGGTCGCCGCGGGCCTGCTCGGGGGACATGTAGTGGGGCGTGCCGATGATGACGCCGGGCTGCTCCTCGGCCCCCGCGAAGAAGCCGGGCTGGCCGGGCTCCTTGGGGAGGATGCGGGCGACGCCCCAGTCCAGGATCTGCACCTCGCCATAGTCGCCGATGAGGACGTTGTCGGGCTTGAGGTCGCGGTGGATGACGCCGCGGGCGTGGGCGTACTCGACGGCCATGCAGATGCCGCGGAAGTACTGCATGAGCCGCGTCAGGGTGTAGGTGCGGCGGGCGGCCTCGTCGCCGTCGCGCAGCTGGCGCAGGACGTCCTTGAGCGACAGGTCCCCGACCAGCTTCATCGTGTAGTAGACGGAGCCGTCGGCGAGCGTGCCTATCTCGTGGACCGGCACGATGTGCGGGTGCTCGAGCTGGCCCGAGATGCGGGCCTCGAAGGTCAGCGCCTTGACGAAGGCGCGGTCGTCGCGGTGCTCGTCGAGCAGGGTCTTGAGCGCGACCGTGCGGCCCATGTCGAGATCGCGCGCCGCCACGACCCGGCCCATGCCCCCGCGGCCGAGCTCCTCGCCCAGGAGGTACTTGCCGTCGGGACGCGCCGACGCCGCGTCGAAGGGGCGCTCGCCCGGCAGGGTGACCAGGCTGATGGGCTTCTTCAGCGCCGGCATGTTCAGGCGCTCGGCCAGGGTCACGGTCGCGCTGAGCTGCGCCTGCGTCGGGGCCGTCTCGGGACGCGCCGCAGGATCGGGCCGGGCGACCGTGTCCCGGTGCAGGACGGCCGTGGGCCCGCGCGGATGGCCGGCGCCAGCCGCCCGCGTCGCCCGCGGCCCGAGGGCCCCCAGGGTCGCCCCGGCGTCGTCGTCCCCCGGCTGCGTGTGGACGGCCGCCCCGCCCGCCAGCGCGGGCGTCGTCAGGTCCGTGTCACCCTGGGGGGGCTTGCCCATCGTCCTCTGCGAGGCGGCGCGACCGGGGCGCCGCCCGTTGGTTTCAGCGCGTTCCGACCCGCGGCAGGATGGGGCCGAGCGGCTCGGGATCGCCGTGGTTGACCCACCCTACCTTCTTGGTCCACTTGGCGGCGAACTCGTCGTAGGTCGCCTCGGGCACCGCGGGCGAGTGCCAGCCCTTGTGGACGTCGTACCAGGCCTCGCGATCGCTCGTGAGGGCGCGCTCGGTCAGCCCGCAGGTGTTGCAGAAGAACACGACGCCGCCCGGCACCTGCAGGCTCGTGAGGTAGATGACCTCGCGCTCGATGTCCTCACCCGAGCAGCGGGGGCACTGCCCCTCGTGGGCGAAGGCGGTCTCGGACATGGGTCCCTCCAGTCGGCCGACGTTCCGAGCGTTGGAACCTGCCGTGATCGCGGGCTTCCGTCAAGCTCGACGCAGTGGCCTCAGGGCGCGTCGCCCGAGGCGTCGGGGCCGAGGTCGGCGTCGGCCTCGTCCAAGCCGTCGACGACCTCGACCACGTCCGCCGGCGGGCTGCCGTAGATGTCCATGGGCGGCGCCGGCATGCCATACAAGGGCGTGGCCGTCTCGCAAGCCGCGAGCGTCAGCCCCAGGGCCGAAGCAGCGAGGAGTCGGCGCACGGCGGCCACGCGCTTGGGCTCGCGGCACGAGGCGAGCGCCGCGCCGAGCGTGGCCTGACAGAACGGGCACACGCTGGCGGCGACGTCGCAGCCGACCTTCAGATGCGTGCCGCACGAGGGGCACGGGACCAGGCACGTCGACTCTGGCATGGCTGCTTCCGCCGTCAGGGCAGACGCGCCTTGACCACCGTTCGGCGTGCCGAGACCACCTGCCGCAGAAATTCGCGGAAGGCAGGATAGTCCGCCGGCTCGACCCGGTCCACGTCGACCGTCAGGTGCTCGGTGACCCGGAACCCACCCTCGGCCGCCGTCACCGACATCTCGAAGCGGCCGAACGGCGAGGTGATGGCCACCGGCGAGGGCAGGGCGTCGAGGCTGGCGCCCTGGGGCAGCACGAAGGTCCGCTTGGACTCCTCTTGCCAGGGGTAGTCCAGCACCAGCGGCTGCTTTCGGGTGTCGAAGCCGCCGTAGCGCTCGAGCAGCGCGTGCGGGTCGATGGCCACGGGGACCTCGAGGGCGGCGTCGGCGACGCGGGCGAGGGCGGGCAGGCGCGCCTCGAGCGTGACGGTCACCGGGTCACCCAGGGCGTCCAAGCCGTCGAACTCGGCCTTGGCCAGGTTGGTGCCGGTGTGTTGGCGGGCCAGCATGCCGGCCAGGCGCTCGGTGCGGCGCGAGGCGTCGTGGAAGGCGCGCCGGATCTCGGGGGCCTGCGTGCCCCGGATGGTCTCGACGTGGCGCATCGTGGCGTCGCCGCGCGCGTCCACCGTCATCACGGAGTCCTCGACGACCCGGTTGTGCGCCGCGGTCGACACGGGCAGCCGCCCCAGCCGCGGCGGGCGCAGCTCGCCCTGGCCGAGCAGATCGATGTGCAGGATCATCGCGCCCTGGTCCATCTTCGGCACCTCGCCGACGCCGGCGAACTCGCTGGTGCCGTCGATGTAGACGTCCAGCTCGGGCACGTAGGCGATGGCGTGGTTGAAGGCCCACAGCGTCGCGGGCTTGCCCTCGAGCCGCCCGGCGTCGCGCGTGCGCACCAGCACGAACTCGGCGTCGACCCCGACCTCCTCGAGCAGCGCCACCAGCAGCGACGCCTTGTCCTTGCAGTCGCCGTAGCCGCGGCCGACCACCTGCGTCACCCGGTAGGGCTTGAAGCCGTGGATGCCGAACTCGATGCCGACGTAGCGGGTGTTGCGGACGACCCACTCCTGGATGGCCCGGACGCGCGCCTCGGTCGTCGTCGTGCCCTCGACCAGCTCGCGCGCCAGGCGCTGCAGCTCGGGCGACAGCGCCAGCTGCGGGCGGATGAGCTCGCGGTACCAGGCCGCCAGCGCGTCCCAGCTCTCGTAGGTGGACACGTTCGCGTAGGCGCCGATGTCTCCGTAGCCGGGCATGCGCGGCTCGACGGCCAGCGCCGCCATCGGCTGCGCCCGCCAAGAGAGCGTCTGCCGGCCGTCCGCCTCGACGCGCTCGGGCGCGGGCAGCCCCACCTGGTGCGCGTACAGCGCGCGGCCGGCCGGCGCGTCGACCACGGCCTCGACGCGCGCCTTGGGGAACGCGCCCTGCACGGGGAAGACGACCCCGAAGAACTGCCCGAAGAGGTTGCGCTCGCCAATCTCGTCGGTCCGCACCTGCAGGTGGACGACGTCGCCGTCCTCGAGCTCCTCGAACTGCACGACCTTGTAGGCCTGCAGCGTGTACACGCCCTGCTGCTTGCCGCTGGGCCGGTGATCGAACACGCCGCGCGGCCGCAGCCGCTGTCCGTCGCGCCGGATGACCTCGGCCTCGACCACCTCGACCCGGTCCTCGCCGGGGGTGAAGGCGAAGGCCATCTCTTCGAAGCGGTCGTCGACCTGCTGCCCGTCGATGCGCACGATCTGCTGCTGAAAGCGCGTCGACAGCCCGCTCGGCAGGACGCGCACCACGGTCTTGTCCAGCAGGTAGGTCGCGCCCTCGGGGGCCCTGGGCACGTCGTCGGCGTCGGCGAGCAGCTCGTCGACGTCCTCGGCGAAGGCGTCGGCGATCGAGCCCTCTTCGATGAGGGCGCGCCGGTAGTCGGCCAGCTGGCGGTGCTGCGGCTTGAGCTCGAGGGCCCGGTCGAAGTCGGCGATGGCGCCGGCGCGGTCGCCCGCGACCAGGGCGATGCGCCCGCGCGCCTCGAAGAGATCGGCGCTGGTCGGGTGCACCGCCAGCGCCTCGCTGAGCGCCGCCAGGGCGGCGTCCGGGCGGCTGGCCGAGGTGGCCAGCGTGCGGGCCTGAAGGATGCGCAGGGACACCGCGTAGGGGCGGCGCGCGATGGCGTCTCGGGTCCAGCCGAGCGCGGCCTCGACCATCCCGGCGCGCGACGCGGCCTGCACCGCCTTGTGCGTGGCCTCGCCGTGGCCGCCCAGCAGCCGGCTGGCGCGCGCCCACGCCTCGGCGGCCTCGGGGGCGGCGCCGCCCTCGTCGAGCAGGCCGGCCCAGGTGGCCGCCAGCAGCGGCTCGTCCTTGGGCCAGCTCATCCGCTGCATCGCCGCGCGCGCCGTCGTCGCGTCACCCAGCTGCGCCGTCCGCCAGACCTGATGCAGCAGCCCAGCCGGGTGCGCGGGGTCGACCGCCTGCAGCTTGCGGAACAGCTCGTCCGCGCTGGCGAGCAGGTCGGCCCGCCGGTGCGCGGCCAGCAGCTCGGCCAACGCGGCTGCGTGGCGTCCATTCGACAGCTCGACGGCGCGCTCGAAGGCGGCGCGCTGCCGGTTCGGGTCCGAGCGCTCGGCCCGCCCGAGCAGGTAGTGCAGCTCGGCGTCCTGCGGAGCCCGCGCGATGGCCTGCTCCAGCAGCCGCGCGGCGACCCGGCGCTCGGGCGGCTCGGCGTCGACGCTGAGCGCCATGCGCCCGGCCAGGGCCGGGTCGACGCCCTCGAAGGCGCCGAGCGGGGCGGGCAGCTTCTTGCTGGGCGCAAAGCCGGCCAACGCCTCGCCGGGCGCCGGCGTCCGCACGGTCACGCCCTGCGGCAGCCGCCCGCGGGCGTCGACGACCCGCGCGATGAGCTCCGGCGCCTCGCTGCGATGACCGGCCCGCACGACCAGCCGGTGCGCGCCCGCCTCGAGCCGCACCGGGAACGCGTGCTGCCAGTCCGTGACCTCTCGCTCGCCGTCCCAGTCGACCAGCGGCTGCCCGTCGAGCCACACGGCGACCGGGCCGCTGCTGCCGACGACGACCATCGCGTCGGTCGGCTTGGCGGCGTCCAGCCCGAAGACCAGCAGCGCGTGCGCGTCGCCTTCGGTGTCCAGGAGATCGGCCAGCTGCAACGTCCCGTGCAGCGCCGCGTCGGCGAACCTCCGCCAGCCCACCTGACCGCGCTGTCCCGGCACCAGCGCCGTCAGCTCCAGCGCGTCGGCCGCCTGCGCGTCGGTCGCCGTCCCCGGGCCGGCCAGCGGCCCCAGGACCAGGCCGCTGCCCAGGATGCCCGCCTGGGCCAGCAGCCCTCGGGTCGCCTCCGGGTCCTCGGCCTGCGACAGGTGCCCGACCGTGCCCAGCGCCTCGCCCTGCAGGTAGGCGACACGCGAGCGCTCGGCCAGCCCGCGCGCCAGCGGCAGCAGCCGCTCGATCCCGCCCGCGAGGCTCGGCGCCAGGCGCTGCGCCTCGGTCAGGTGCCAGTGCGCCGTCAGCCCGCGCGCCGCCGGCAGCGCCTTCAGGTGCGCCGCGAAGCGCTCCTCGAGGGTCTCCGCGCGCGCGCCGCCCGGCGCGGCCAGGCTGGCGGCGGCCGCGATCCCGACCAGCAGCGCCGCGAGGGCGACGCGCGGCCCCGTCCGGGCGACCGACCTCATCAGGCGTCCACGCCGGGCGCCGGGAAGCCGCGCACGAGATCCCGGATCTCGCCGGCGATGCGCTCCTGCTCGGCGGCGTCGTCGATGCGGGCGGCCACGCGGCTCATCCAGCCGGCGATCTGGCGCATCTGCGGCTCGGTCATCCCGCGGCTGGTCACCGCCGGCGTGCCCAGGCGCAGGCCGCTGGGGTCCATGGGCGGGCGCGGATCGAAGGGGACCGAGTTGTAGTTGGCGACCAGCCCCGCCCGGGCGAGCGCCTCGGCGAAGGGCTTGCCGGCGATCCCGCGCGGCGTCACGTCGATGAGCACCAGGTGGTTGTCGGTGCCGCCGGTGACGACCGAGAAGCCCTCTTCGACCAGCGCGCCGGCCAGCGCGCGCGCGTTGGCGACGACCTGGCGGGCGTAGGCCTTGAAGGCGTCGGTCGAGGCCTCGCGCAAGGCGACGGCGATGGCGGCCGTCGTGTGGTTGTGCGGGCCGCCCTGAAGGCCGGGGAAGACGGCGCGGTCGATCTTCTTGGCGACGCCCTCGCGGCACAGCAGCATGCCGCCGCGGGGGCCCCGCAGGGTCTTGTGCGTGGTGGTCGAGACGACGTCGGCGACCGGCACGGGGCTCGGGTGCGCGCCGCCGGCGACCAGGCCCGCGATGTGCGCCATGTCGGCCAGGAGGAAGGCGCCGACCTCGTCGGCGATGTCCCGGAAGCGCTGGAAGTCGATGGTGCGCGGGTAGGCCGTCGCGCCGCACACGACGATCTTCGGGCGGTGCTCCTTGGCGAGGCGCAGGGCCTCGTCGTAGTCGATGAGGTGGTCCTCTCGGCGCACGCCGTATTGCACCGCGTGCCAGAACTTGCCCGTCGCCGAGACGTTCCAGCCGTGGGTCAGGTGGCCGCCGGCCGGCAACGCCATGCCCAGGATGGTCTGGCCCGGCTTGAGCAGCGCCGTGTAGACCGCCAGGTTGGCCGGGCTGCCCGAGTACGGCTGCACGTTCGCGTGGTCGGCCCCGAACAGCGCCTTGGCGCGGTCGATGGCGATCTGTTCGACGCGGTCGATGTTCTGCTGACCCTCGTAGTACCGGCGGCCGACGTAGCCCTCGGAGTACTTGTTGGTCAGGACCGACCCGGTCGCCTCGAGGACCGCCCGGCTGGCGTAGTTCTCGCTGGCGATGAGGCGGATGGCGTGCCGCTGGCGCTCGATCTCGGCGTCGATGAGCCCGGCGATCTCGGGATCGGCGGCGGAAAGGCTGGGGTGCTGGTCGGTCATGGTGTGCTCTCCAGGATCTCGCGGACCTCGTCCACCGTGCCCTTCTGCCAAGGCAGCGCCCCGCGGACGAACGCCTCGTAGTAGGGTCGCGCGGCCTTCAACCCGTCGGCCTCGTGGATGATTCTTGCCAGGTTGAGGCTGGCGCTGGGGTGCCCGGGCGCGCGCGCGAGGGCGCGCTCGTAGAGGTCGCGCGCCTCGCCCACACGGCCGCGCGACTCCAAGGCCGACCCGAAGGCGGTCAGCACGTCGGGATCGTCGGCCAGGCGAGCCTCGGCGCGACGCGCCGCCTCGGCGAACTCGGGCGAGTCGGGCGCGTTGGCCAGGGCCGCGACCAGCCCGCGCAGCGCGTCGTCGTCCTCGGGGTCGGCGTCCAGGGCGCTCCAGAAGGCACCGGCGGCCATCCCAGGGCGCCCGTAGGCCAGAAAGACGCGACCCAGGGCGTACCAGGCGTCGCCCAGCTCGGGGTGGGCCTGGGTCAGCGGCTCGAGCAACGCGCGCGCCGCGGCGCGGTCGCCCGCCTGCAGGAGCGCGTTGGCGCGGGCGATGTCGACGCGCCGCCACATCGGGTTGACTGCGCGCGTCTGGGCGGGGGCGAGGCGCCGGGCCCGGGCCAGCGCCTCGAGCGCCTCGTCGGTGCGGCCTAGCTCGGTCAGGGCGATGCCCAGGTCCAGCAGCGGCGCGGCGGCGTCGGGCTCGAGCGCGTGGGCTCGCCGGAAGGCCTGCTCGGCCGCGGCCCAGTCCCCCCGTTCGATGGCCGCGTAGCCCTGGTCCATCGCGGCGCGCGCCTGCGGACCCGTCAGGTCGAGGTTGGCCGCCGGATCGTCCTTCGCGGCCGCCTGCGCCCTCGGGGCCGGGTCGGGCCGCCGGGCGCGCTGCAGGTCGCCGCACGCGCACACGAGCGCCGCGGCGGCGACGACCCGGAGGCCGGCCGCGCGGGCCCACGCGCGCGTCGGCGCCCGGCTCACACGGACCCCGTCGGCTCCGCCACCGGCGCCTTGGCCTGCGTCGTGGTCGCGAAGGGCGAGGCCGGCCGCTGCGCCGGCTGCCCCAGCTTGCCGAGATCCAGCGCGCCGGACCCGACCAGCTGCCGCGTCAGGCGCCGCATCTCCTCGTTGATGTGCATCGAGCAGAACTTGGGTCCGCACATGCTGCAGAACTCGGCCGACTTGAAGACGTCCTGCGGCAGCGTCTCGTCGTGCATCGTCTTGGCGGTGTCGGGGTCCATCGCCAGCTCGAACTGCTTGTTCCAGTCGAACTCGTAGCGGGCCCGGCTCATGGCGTCGTCCCAGTCGCGCGCGCCCTTGCGGCCCAGCGCCACGTCCGCGGCGTGGGCGGCGATGCGGTAGGCGATGATGCCCTGCTTGACGTCCTCGGCGTCGGGCAGGCCCAGGTGCTCCTTGGGCGTGACGTAGCACAGCATCGCGGCGCCCGAGTACGCGGCCATCGTCGCGCCGATGGCGCTCGTGATGTGGTCGTAGCCGGGCGCCACGTCCGTCACCAGCGGCCCCAGCACGTAGAACGGCGCCTCGTGGCACCACTCGCGCTGCTTCTGCACGTTCATGGCGATCTGGTCGAAGGGCACGTGGCCGGGCCCCTCGATCATCACCTGCACGTCGCGCTCCCAGGCGCGCAGCGTCAGCTCGCCCAGGACCTTCAGCTCGGCGAACTGCGCGGCGTCGCTGGCGTCGGCCAGGCACCCGGGCCGCAGCCCGTCGCCCAGGCTCAGCGACACGTCGTAGCGGGCGCAGATGTCGAGGATCCTGTCCCAGTGCTCGTACAGGAAGTTCTGCTTGTGGTGGTACAGCATCCAGTGGGCCATGATGCTGCCGCCGCGGCTGACGATGCCCGTGATGCGGTCGAGCGTCATCGGCACGTGCTCGAGCAGCAGGCCCGCGTGGATGGTGAAGTAGTCGACGCCCTGCTTGGCCTGGAACTCGAGCACGTCCAGGTAGTCGTCGATGGTCAGCTGCTCGATGCGCGGGTGGATCTCGGCGGCCTGGTAGATGGGCACCGTCCCGACGGGCACCGGGCTGGCCTGGATGATGGCCTCGCGGATGGCGTCGATGTTGCGCCCGGTCGACAGATCCATGACCGTGTCGGCGCCGTGCTTGAGGCAGACGGCGAGCTTGGACAGCTCCTCGTCGATGCCGCTCGACACGGCCGAGTTGCCGATGTTGGCGTTGATCTTGGTCTTCGACGCCACGCCGATGGCCATCGGCTCGAGGTTCACGTGGTTGATGTTGGCCGGGATGATCATCCGGCCGCGGGCGACCTCGGCGCGGACCAGCTCGGGCTCGAGGCCCTCGCGCTCGGCGACGAAGCGCATCTCCTCGGTGACGAGGCCCTGCTTGGCGTAGTGCATCTGGGTGACGCAGTCACCGGTGCGGTTTCGGACCCAGTCGCTGCGGATCTTGCCGGTGCTCATCCTAAGGGCCTCCAGGGCTCGCCGGGGGAGGGCGGTCGGGGTGTGTGCAACAGGGGCGCCTGCGTATCACGCCGCGTCGGCGGAGTGAAGCGCGGGCCGCGTGAGCCGAGGGTGGACGCGGCGTCAGCGCACGCGCTCGTGGTAGCCGTAGACCCACAGCGGCACGTCGTCGGGTCGCAACGTGACGCGCGTCCCGAACGGGACCGGGTAGCTGAGGCCGGCGCCGTCGAGGAAGATGGCGTTGCTCGGGCTGCGTGAAAGCAGCTCGATGGACCGCCGCGCGTAGCCGTGTCGGCATGACAGGCGCATGCCCGGGCGCTCGTAGGGCTCGCGCACCAGGAACTGCATGCGGTGATCGCTGGCGACCATGCGCTCGCCGCCGGCGGAGTAGATGGCCCCGGTCGAGCCAGAAGGCGTGGCGACCCAGACGCCCGAGGAGACCTGCAGCTCCTTGTAGGGGCCGCTGTCGTCGTCGCCGCCCTCGCCGACGGTGATGAGGTAGCGCGAGCTGGCCGCCGGCGAGCGGTGACAGAAGAGGACCTCGTTGAGCGCCGGGTAGGGCACGCGCTCGCCGCCGATCTCGGCCGCGATGCGCATGAGGGCGGTCGGGGCGAGGTCGCCCGAGCGGATCGCGTCCAGGAGCTGCGCGAAGGTCTCGCGCGTGGCCGCGCAGTAGTGGCCCGTGCTGGTCATCGGCGCCGAGTTGACGCCCAGCATCGGCGTGCGCTCGACCTTGTTGGCGCACCACAGGAAGGTGCCGTCGCCGCCGACGCTGATGACGAGATCGGCGCGGACGGCGTCACGCTTTCGCGGCTGGGCGGCGCGGATGACGTCGAGGCCGCTGCGCTCGAGCTCGGCCTCGATCTCGGTCACCGAGGCGATGTGCTCTTCGTGGGCCATGTCGAGGCGCGCGAAGACCGCGGCGGTGTCCTCGTCGATCGCCGCGCCGGGTCGGTGCAGCGAGCCGCGGTCGACGTAGCGCTCGAGCTTCGAGGCCTTGAAGATGACCAGCACGCGGCGAATCGACGCGGCCTTCGGGGCGGAGGTGGCGTCCGTAGAGCCCATAGGGCGCCGAACTAATCACCACGCTCGTCAGCGCGCAACCGTTGAGGTACGAGGGGCCATGCCCGAGACCCTCGAAGGCCTGCTCATCCAGCGCTGGGCGCACGGCGGCGACGCGGTCGGCGTGCCCGAGCGAGGGCCGCTGGCCGGCGCCATCGTCTTCGTCCCGGGCGCCGTCCCCGGCGACCGCGTCACGGCGCGTGTCGTGCAGCGCAAGAGGCGCTGGGCGCGGGCCGAGATCCTGAAGATCGAGGCGCCCAGCCCGCACCGCGTCACGCCGGCCTGCCCATTGCAGGCCGCCTGCGGCGGGTGCCCGTGGATGGCCGGCGACCACGTGGCGCAGGCGGCCTCGCGGCTGGCCATCCTGCGCGGAGAGGCCCGAAAGCGCCTGGGCTGGACCGACGAGCGGGTCGCCGAGCGGGTCGCGCTGGCCGGGGCGCCGGCTCCCAGCCTCGGCTACGGCGTGGGCTACCGCGTCCGGCTTCGCATGGCCTACCGCGTCGCCGGCGACGGGCGGGTCACCCTTGGGTTCCGGTCGGCCGGCACCCAGCGGCTGGTCGACGTGCCCGAGTGCGTCGTGGCCGCGCCGGCCTTGAACGCGGCCCTTCCCGAAGCGCGTCGCCAGCTTGCCGCGCGCGGGCCCGGCGAGGGCGAGCTGCAGCTGTTGGCCGGCCGCGAAGGCGTGGCTGGCCTGGTCAAGCCCGCGTTCGGATCGTCGTGGGGCTTCGGGCCCGAGCGCGTGACGGTCGTCCAGGGCGCGCTGGAGCTCGAGGCCGCGCCCGACGCCTTCGTGCAAGCCAACCCGGAGGTGGTCGCGGCCATGACGCGCCGCGTCCGCGAGCTGGCGGCCGGCGTCATGCCGCCGGGCGGCCACGCGGTCGAGCTGTTCGCCGGCTCGGGCACCTTCACCGTGCCGCTGCTCGAGGCCGGCTACCGCGTGACGGCCTACGAGGTCGCGCCCGACGCCCGCGCCGCCTTCGAGCGCGTGACCGCCGGGCGGGGCGAGGCCACCTGGCAGCGCTGCGACCTGTTCGCGACCGGCGTGCCGACGCCGGCCCCCGCGGCCCCCGACCTGGTCCTGCTGGACCCGCCGCGCGTCGGCGCCGCCGAGGTGATGCCCTGGGTGCGCTCGTCCGGGGCACGGGCCGTGGTGCTGGTCAGCTGCGACGTGGCGACGGGTTTTCGCGACCTGGCGCAGCTGGTCGAGGCGGGCTGGGACGTGGCCGAGGTGACCGGCTACGACATGTTCCCGCACACCGGCCACCAGGAGATGCTGAGCCTGGTGGTGCCGCCGCGCGGCTGACCCTCACGTCCTCGACGCGGCGACCCGGGGGACGCTCAGAGCGAGCACATCTTGATGCGCCACTCGTCGTTGTTGTTGGCGTCGCGCTTGACGCCGCAGGGCGTGGGTACGTCGGACTTCGAGTTGATGACGAAGACCTTGTACATGCCGTCGGCCGTCTCCTCGTAGTACTGCATCTTGTAGACGGGCTTGGACGGGTCCTCGAGGAACAGCGGCACCTTGCGGCGGAAGGTCGCGAAGTTCATCTGCCGCCAGTTCTTCTCGCTGGCTGGGCTCTCGAGCTCGGAGCTGTGCAGCAGCGACCGGAAGTGCTTCCAGCCCTCGGCCTCGTCCTTGGTCATCGCGGCCTTGATGGCCTCCTGGACGATGGCCTCGGGCGTGCCGGCCTCGGGGTTCTCGATGGTCTTGGGCGGCAGCAGCCGCTGGACCTTCTTGCAGCCCGGCGCGGACGCGACGAAGGCGAGGGCGAGGAAGACCAGGAACAGCGTGGACAGGCGGCGCAGCATCATCGGACAGCCTCGTGGACGAAAACCGGGCCGCACCTTAGCCCGCCTCGGACGCGCGGGGCAACCCTGGCGCGCCCGGTTGGACGGCCGCTCGGGACCCGCTCAGCGAAAGCGGGCGAGCGCGGCCGTGAGGGCGTCGATCTCGGCGAGCTTGGTCGTCTCGGTCGCCGTGACCAGCAGCGCGTCCCGGTAGCGGTCGTCCCAGCGGCCGAGAGCCACGCCGGGCGCGATGCCCTCGGCGGCCAGGGCGGCGACGATGTCGGCGGCCGGCGCGGGCGTGCGGACCACGAACTCGTTGAAGGTCGGCGCGTCGAAGGCCAGCGCGTAGCCGGGCAGGGCGCAGATGGCCTGCTTGGTCCGCTCGGCGAGCAGGTGCGAGGCGCGCGCGACCTTCTCGAGGCCGGTCGGCCCGAGCAGGGTCATGTAGATGGTCGCGGCGGTCGCCATCAGGCCCTGATTCGTGCAGATGTTCGACGTCGCCCGCTCGCGGCGGATGTGCTGCTCGCGCGTCGACAGGGTCAGGACGAACCCGCGGTTGCCGCGGGCGTCGACCGTCTCGCCCGCGATGCGCCCCGGCATCTGGCGGACGTGCTTGTCGCGCGCCGCGAACAGGCCCAGGTGCGGCCCGCCGAAGGACGGCGCGACCCCCAGGCTCTGGCCTTCACCGGCGACGATGTCCGCGCCCAGCGCGCCGGGCGGGGTCAGCAGGCCAAAGGCGATGGCCTCGGAGAAGCCGCTGACCAGCAGCGCCCCGTGGGCGTGGCACAGGTCGGCGGCCGCCTGCACGTCGTCGAGGGTGCCGAAGAAGGTCGGATACCCGACGACCAGGCACGCCACGTCCGAGCCCAGGCGCGCCTCGGCGGCGGCGAGATCCGTCACGCCGCGCGCCGTGACCGGGATGGTCTCGAGCTTCAGCCCGGCGGCCTCGCAGGTCACCGACATGACCTGCCGGTACTCGGGATGCAGCGCCTCGGTGACCAGCACCCGGTCGCGCTTGGTGACGCGCGCCGCCATCAGCGCCGCCTCGCTGACGGCGGTCGAGCCGTCGTACATGGACGCGTTCACGACGTCCATGGCGAGCAGCTCGGAGATCATCGTCTGGAACTCGAAGATGATCTGCAGCGTGCCCTGCGCGACCTCGGGCTGGTACGGCGTGTAGGCCGTGTACAGCTCGCCGCGCAGCAGCATGTGGTTGACGGCGCGCGGGACGTAGTGGCGGTACACGCCCGCGCCCAGGAACGAGACGACGGCGTCCCCCGCCCGGTTCTGCTCGGCCAGCGCCGCCATGTGGGCGAACAGATCCGGCTCGGGCATGGCCGACGGCACCTCGAGCGCCCGCCCGAGCTGCAGCTCGGCCGGGATGTCCGCGAAGAGGTCGTCGACGGACGCGACCCCGATGGCGCGGAGCATGTGCTGGCGGTCGGCTTCGGTGTGGGGGATGTACCGCATCGTGGGTCAGTCCTCGTCGAGGCTGTTCAGGAAGGCCTCGTACTCGCGCGCGTCCATCAGGTCGTCGAGCTCCGACTTGTCCGCGAGCTCGACCTTGAACAGCCAACCCTCGTCGTAACAATCCTCGTTCACGAGCTCGGGCGAGTCGGTCAGGGCCTCGTTGACCTCGACGACCTTGCCGGTGACGGGCGCGAACAGATCCGAGACGCTCTTGGGCGACTCGACCGTGCCGCAGGTCTCGTCCTGCTCGATCTTGTCGCCGACCGTGGGCAGCTCGACCATCACGATGTCGCCCAGCTTGTCCTGCGCGTAGTCGGTGATGCCGACGATGACGACGTTCGGGTGGTCCTCGTCGACGAGGGCCCACTCGTGCTCGCGCGTGTAGCGCCGGTCCTTCTCGATCTGCGACATGGGGAACTCCGGGGTGGCGGTAGGTGGCTACTTGCCGGGCTGGTAGAAGGGCGTGTCGACGACCCGCGCGGGCTTTTCCTTGCCGCGGCAGTCGACCGCGAGCTCGGTGCCCGGGGCCGACAGCGCCGCCTCGACGTAGGCGAGGCCGATGGCGCGGCCGGTGCTGGGCGACTTGGTGCCCGAGGTGACGTGGCCGACCTGGCGACCCTGGTGCAGCACCGGGTAGCCGTGGCGCGGGATGCCGCGGTCGAAGACCTCGAGGCCGACCAGCTTGCGCGGCACGCCGGCCGCCTCCTGCGCGACCAGGGCGTCCTTGCCGACGAAGCCTGGCTTGTCCAGACGGGTCACCCAGCCCAGCCCAGCCTCGAGCGGCGTCGTCGTGCGGTCGATGTCGTTGCCGTACAGGCAGTAGGCCATCTCGAGCCGCAGCGTGTCGCGCGCGCCCAGGCCGGCCGGGCCGACGTCCAGGTCCTGCCCGCGCTCGGTCAGCTCGTTCCACAGGGCCTCGGCCGCTTCGGGGGCGACGTACACCTCGGCGCCGCGCTCTCCCGTGTAGCCGGTCGTCGCGAAGTAGGCGGGCCGGCCGCCGTAGTCGACCTGCGCCACGCGGAAGGGCTTGAGCTTGGCGGCCTTGGGGAAGACGCGCGCGAGCAGCTCGGGGGCGTTCGGGCCCTGCACGGCGATCTGCGCCCAGCGGTCGCTCTCGTCCTCGAGGCGCGCGTCGCCGGTCAGGTGCGCCCGCATGTGGGCGACGTCGGCGGCGCGGTTGGCCGCGTTCACGCAGATGAAGATCTCGGTCGCCGACAGCCGGTAGAGGATGAGGTCGTCGACGATGCCGCCGTCGGTGTCGCACAGGGCGGTGTACAGGGCGCGGCCGTCGCCGACCCGGTGCAGGTCGTTGGTCACCAGGCGGTTGACCGCCTCGAGCGCCTCGGGGCCGGTGACGCGCACCTCGCCCATGTGGCTGACGTCGAACAGGCCGACGCGCGTCCGCACGCGCTCGTGCTCGGCCAGGATGCCGTCGTACTGCACGGGCATCGCGTAGCCGGCGAACTCGACGAGGCGCCCGCCGAGGCGCTGATGGACGGCGTACAGGGGCGTTTGCGCGAGATCGGCCACGGGGCCCTCCAGGTCGGCGGAACTATAGACGGTGGCGGCCCATCGTCAATGAGAGTCTAGGCGGCGTCGCGTCGCGTCTAGGCGGGCCTGGCGGCGGCCCGCTCGGCGTCGCGGAGGCGCTCGGCGGCCTCGCAGGTGTTCTCGAGCAGCATGGCGATGGTCATCGGCCCGACCCCGCCCGGGACCGGGCTGATCAGGCTGGCGATGGGAGCGACCTCGTCCCAGGCCACGTCGCCGGCGAGCTTGCCGTCGGGCAGGCGGCTGGTGCCGACGTCGACCACGACCGCCCCCGGCTTGACCCAGTCGCGGCGAACCAGCCCCGGCTTGCCGACGGCCACGACCAGGACGTCGGCCTGGCGCGCCAGCGCGGCCGTGTCGGGCGTGTGGCGGTGGCAGACGGTGACGGTCGCGTCGCAGGCCAACAACATCGCCGCCATCGGGCGTCCGACGATGCGGCTGCGGCCGACGACCACCGCGTGGCGGCCGCGCAGCGGGACGCCGTGCTCGACCAGCAGGCGGATGACGCCGCGGGGCGTGCAGGGCTCGAGGCCGGCCCGGTCGGTCGCCAGGTGGCCGACGTTCACGTAGTGGAAGCCGTCGACGTCCTTGCGCGGGTCGATGGCCTCGAGCACGACGTGCTCTTCGAGGTGCTCCGGCAGGGGCAGCTGCACCAGGATGCCGTGGACCAGGTGGCTGTGGTTGAGCTCGCCCAGCAGCTCGAGCAGCGTCGCCTGGCTCGTCGCCGCGGGCAGCCGGTGCACCATGGACGCGATGCCGACCTGCTCGCAGGCCTTGGCCTTGTGCCGCACGTAGACCGCGCTGGCCGGGTCGTCGCCGACCAGCACCACGGCCAGACCCGGCTGCACCCCGTCGGCCACCAGGGCCGCCACGCGCTGCCTCACCTCGGCCTTGACCTTCGCGGCGACCGCCGTCCCGGACAGGATCTCGCCCATGGCTCACCTCCGCCCTCGTCGCGCGGCGGCAGGTAACACGTAGGGCCCCGTGGTTCAAGGACGAGCGGCGGTCCGCGCGGGCTCCGGCCCGGCCGGCACCGTCCGCTCAGTGCACCGTCGGCCCCTCGCCCTCGTCGCGCTCGCGCTGAAGGGCCAGCCAGGCCGCCGAGATCACCTCGTCGTCCTCTTCGCCGACCTCGTCGGCCAGGGCCAGCTTCTTCTCGCGCAGCTTCACGGCGGCCGCCCACAGGAACAGCAGCGCCATCGTGACCCACAGGATCGTGCCGTCGCGCATGACGATGAGCAGGTTGCTGCGCTCCTCGAGATCGCGCCGCCACAGGGTCTCGAGCCCCAGCACGTCGCCCCGGAAGGCGCCCTCGAACGCGTCCTCGAAGGCGTCCCCGCGCGACAGGCGCGCGAACAGGTCGTGCATCGCCGCCGAGCCGTGCTCGCGCTCGAGCCAGCGGACGAACAGGGCGCTCTGCGCGTACGCCAGCTCGACCCCGGCGCCCTGGATGGGGAACCCGCGCGACAGGCTCGACAGCGGCATCAGCTGCCCGGTCAGCGCCGCCTTCTGTGCGCTGGCCAGCCGCTCGACGACGTTCTCGCCGGCCTGCCAGATCGCCACGCCCTCGAGGAACCAGCGCGGCAGCGACCCGCCGCGCGCCACGGCGTGCACCAGGACGTGGCTGACCTCGTGGTCGAAGGTCTCGGTCAGCGTGAAGAAGGCGGTCCCGTGGGCGCGCAGGACGATGCGGCGCTGGGCCGGGAAGGCCACGCCCACGGCCCACTCGGCCATGGGCGAATCGTCCGGGAAGGCCTTGGCGAAGCTCTCGGCGTCCTCGGTGACGAAGACGTCGACGGGCCCCGGCAGGGCGTCACAGGCGGAGATGTCTCGGCAGACCTTGGTGAAGCGCGCCTCCGCGTCGTCGGCCAGCCTCAGCGCCGCCTCGTGGGCGCGCGCGTCGGCGTGGAAGCGGAAGTGCTCGGTCGTTCGGACCAGGCTCGCGTCCGCGGGGCCGGCGAGGAGCAGCAGCGCCAGCAGCCAGGTCGATAGTCCCATGGTGACCGCCCGGGAGGGCCGAGCCCGGGCGGCTCCTTCCGATTGGGAGAGGGGCGCTCCGGGCGTACTACATGCGTCTCCATCGGAACTGGTATAGTCCCGAGGATATTTCGAAGAAGAAGCCGAACTCGAACTTGATCTCGCCCTGGGCGTCGACCAGCCCCTCGGGCGGGTTCGGGAAGGGCTGGGCGCGCTCGAAGGCGCTCTTGGCCTCGGCGTCCATGAACTCGAGGCCCGAGTGCTTGTGGGTCACGAGCTTCTTGAGGCGCCCGCGCTGGTCGAGCGTGACGTGCAGCACGGTGTGCCGGTCCTTGGTCCCGTAGGTCTTGCCGGTCGGGTCGCGGCGGCGGTAGACGACGTTGGGGTGCCAGTGGCGCCGGACGGCCTCTTTGACGCGGTAGAAGAAGTCCGCGTACTTGTACTTGTTGGCGTTGAGGACGGTGCTCTTGGAGCGGTCCTTGACCTCGACGTGGTCGTCCGAGGCGAACTGGCCGCCGAGGGCCTGCAGGTTTGCCTTGGCCGCGCGGTCGCTGGTCGACGGCAGCAGGAGCTTGTTCTTTTCGCCCTGGAACATGACCGAGTCGCTCTTCTTCTCGCCGTTGTCGTCGAGGGGCTTGTCCTCGGAGGGCTTGGCGAGCTCGATCTCCTTGTCCTTCTCGCTCGTGACCGTCTTGTCTTCGCTCTGCGAGTCCTTGGACTGGACCTCGCTCTGCTCGGTCGGGCTGACGTTGCTGGCCTGCTGGTTGCGGTCCGGCTTGGCGACGCGCTCGGAGCGGGTCTCCTTCTCGGTCCGCGTGTTCTTGTTGGCCAGGTACTTGGTCTCGACCGGCTTGACGTCCTCGGGCTCCTCCTGCTCGGGGACCTCGACGATCTGCGGGTTCTCCGGCAGCGGCGGCGGCTCGGGCGGCTTGGGCGGCTCGCGACGGACCAGGTGACCGGTCAGGATCGTCTGCGCGCGCTTCTTCGCCGGGGGCGTCTCCGGGCCACCGTATTCGGTCTGGAAGACGTAGGCGTAGAAGAGGGGCGCCTGCAGCGCCACGGCGAGCAGGCCCACCCACAGCCAGCGCTTCCAACTCGACGGACTTGTTCGCCTTCGCCTCATCCCAGTCCTTGCAGGGGCAGCGCCCTGAGCGCCGAGGTTTCAGCCTAGCCAGACGCCCCGACCGTCACAAGGTTGCGGCGTGACTTCTTTGAAATCAGCCGGTTGCGGGTACACGGGGGCCAGGCGCCGGGGCGCTTCGGGGGCGGTTGAGAGGGGGGTGGGGGGCAGGGGGGAGGGTCGCCACCCGGGCCGGGGCGGATCGCGGACGGACCACGACCGGCGGGCACGAGGGGAGCCTTACGATGCGCACAACCCAGGTCGAGCGCCGCCGATTCCACGGCGGGCGAAGAAAATGAAAAGGCCCCGAACACGCTGGGTGTTCGGGGCCTCGTCGGGGTCGACCCGGTGATCGTCAGGCCAGCCGGCGCCGCCGAATGAGGGCGATCAGGGCCGCCGCGGCCGCCAGCCAGGCGAGGCCGGAGGCGTCCGAGCCGCCCTGGCAGCCGCTGGAGCCGCCACCAGAGCCGCCGCCGCCGACCGGCGGGCCGCCGACGTCACCACCCTTGGTGTCCTCGCCCCCGGAGGCGTCGCCGGTCGGGCCGGCGTCGGGCTCGTTGCCGAGATCCTCGCTGGGCGCGTCCACGCAGCTCGACTCGCCGCAGACCTTCCCGATGGCCGCGCAGTCCTGGTAGCTCTTCACGCGGCAGTCGCCGGCGCCGGCGTTGCAGGTGAAGAACTTGCCGTCCTCGCAGCCGGTCTCCCCGGCCGCGCACTCGTGGGCACACGGCGTGGCGCACTGGCCGTTCTTGCACTCGAGGCCGTCCTCGCACACGCCGCAGCTGCCGCCGCAGCCGTCGTCGCCGCACACGTTGCCGGTGCAGTCGGGCGTGCAGACCTCGGGCTCGCAGCTGATGGGGAAGTTGCCCGACGGATCGGCGCCGTTGCCGCCGCAGTCGTAGAACTGGCCGGCCCAGCCGCAGCCGTTGGGGCAGTTGCCCTCCACGATCTCGTTGTCCTCGCAGTACTTGAGGACGCTGCCGTCACAGCAGCCCTCGTAGGTGAGGCCGTTGCACTTGTCCTCGGGCGGCTCGCAGTTGTTGGTGCAGTCGTTGCAGCCGCACTCCCACACCGGGCCCCAGCACAGGTCGATGCCGCTGTCGCCCACCTGGCAGGCGCCGTCGTAGCCGCCCTCGGGCGCCGCGCACACGTCGGACTCGCAGGCGCCGTCGGCCACCCACAGCGAGGGCTCGACCTTGGGGATGGTGCGGGTGATGCAGTGGATGGCGCCCGACCAGAAGGACAGCTCGGTCGAGTCGATCGGGATGTGCTCGTAGTCGGGCATGACCTCGGACCACTTGGCGGCCGCCGAGGCCTGCCGGTCCTGCCACGCCGCGTGGGGCGAGACGGGCCACAGGTTCAGGCCGTTGATGAAGGTCGAGTTGATGTAGGTGAAGGGGACCTTGCCTTCGCTCGACGAGCGGTGGCCCGGCATGACCAGGCGGTGGACCGTGAACTTGCTGCCGTCCGCCTTGGTGTAGGCCTCGAGCAGGGCGGCGTTGGCGTCCATGCGGGCGGCGTTGGCCTCCTGCGGGGTGCCGGCCTCGAACGGGGCCTCGTAGGCGCCCATGATGATGGTGTTGTCGTCCACCACCTTCATGTACATGTCGATGTGGCCGGTGCCGTCGTCCGTGATCGAGTGGGTGACGATGATGTCCTTGCACCCGGCGTACTGGCCCCAGACCTGCTTCATGTACGCCAGCTCGGGCGTCTTGGCGGGGTCGTTGACGTCGGCGAGCGGGCCGTTGTTGTAGCTGCTCTTGCAGGCGCCCGCGTCGCAGCTCATGTAGTAGAGCTGGCGGCTCGAGGTGAAGCAGACGCCGTCGGTGGTCGCCTGGAAGGTGCCGCCCTCGACGTTGAGCGGCATGCGGTAGGTCACCGTCGGGCTGCTCAGGCCGAAGGTGTTCTGCAGCTCGCGGCCGACGACGGTCGGGACGCCATCGTCGATGGGACGCGGGTGGTAGTAGCGGAAGTCGGAGAAGGCGTAGGTGTTCGTCGCCGTGTCGATGATGGGCAGCGGGCCCGAGTCGATGTACCAGATGCTGTCGAGCTCGGCCGTCAGGAACTTGACCTTGGTGTCGACGTCCGCCTGCGTCATGCCCTCGGCGAGCATGCCCTTGATGAGGGCGTCCTTGGCCTTGTCGCCGTCGACCACGAACCAGACGTCCGCGACCAGCGACGAGAAGCGCGCGATCTTGTGGAAGGTCTTGCTGGCGTTGCTGGCGCTCGTCATGTTGCCCGGATAGGACATCATGATGGCCTGCATCGGCTCCCACTCGACCATCGGACGGACGGTCTCGATGTTCGCCGGCGGCGCCGTGATGGCGTAGCGCTCGGGGTGCGCCAGGCGATAGTTGTCGAACTGGTCCCCCTTCATCACCGGCAGGATGAAGCGCTGGTCGTTGTAGGCCTTGCGCAGCGGGCTGTCGGGGCGGAAGTGGTACTCGATCGCCTCCCCGGCGGCCACGGGCGCGGTGACGGGGGCCTGCGCCGGCGCCTGGGCGGGGCTCTCGGCCTTGGAAGGCGCGCTCGGCGGCGCGTCGCACCCGCCGGCGGCGGCCGCCATGAGGCACAGGGGGACGATGCTTCTGAGTTTCATCACGACACCCGGGGGAGGCGAGGGCGGGCAGCCGCCGTTGGGACCACGACAGAGGTCGGGGAAGGCTACCGGCGGCCCCGAGGCCCGGTCAAGCAGGCGCGTCCGCGGGTTCGGTTTTGCGAAACGGCCCGCGGCGAGCCCCGACGCCCGGCTCACGGGCGGCCAAACGCGCCTTGTCGGCGGGCGCCGGCGCGCCTATCCTCCGCGGCGGAAGTGCAACGGTCCTGGTGGGCCGCGCGGTCTTCAAAACCGTTGCAGGGCGCTGAGAGGTGGCCTGGGGGGGTTCGATTCCCCTGCATTTCCGCCAAACGACCGCGGCGGCTCGGCCGCGGCGCGTCCGCACCTCCGGGATGCTGCGTCGCAGGGGGCCGCGCGGACCCGCGGCGGCTCAGCCCAGGCCCACGCCGTCGTCCGGCGTGTCGCCGTCGGCGGCCTCGCCCTCGTGGACCACCAGGTGGACCTGACGGCCGGCGCGGGCCAGCCTCGAGGCCAGGTGCACGGCGCGCACGCTCGAGAAGGCGACCGGACCGCGCTCGGGGACGGGCTCGCCGGGCAGCACCATCGGGACGCCCTCGGGGGCGCTGGCGGTCACGCGCACGGGGTCGCCGCCGGGCATCCAGTCGGCGACCGCGGTGACGGTGGTCGTCTCGAGCACCGCGTCGACGAGATCGGCCGGCAGCTGCTCGTGGGCGCGCTCGAGGCGCGACCAGCGGGCGAACACCGCGACCGGCCCGTCGGAGATGTCGCAGACCTCCTTGGCGCGGGCGCTGACGTCCTCGGTGCCGATGTGGCGCGCGCGCTCGATGATCTCGTCCTTGAGGGCGCCCGCCAGGGGCCGCACCACCGAGCGGTTGGCGTACTGGTCGATGGCCGCCAGGTGGCTGAGGGTCTGGCTGGAGACCTGGCCGACGGCGTCGCCCGTGATGAGCGCGTGGATGCCCAGGCGCGCCGCGAGCCGGTCGGCGGCCGCGACCATCAGCTGCTTCAAGACGACCTGCCGCAGCCGCGAGTCGACGTGCGCGACGATGGCGTCCTTGATGGGGCGGAAGTCCATCATCCAGAAGACGGGCGAGGTGCCGTGGGCCCAGCGCTCGCCGATCAGGTGCGCCAGGACCAGCGCGTGCTCGCTGGCCGAGCACTCGAGCTTGAAGTGCAGAAAGTGCACCGGGCTGCCGCGCCGCATCAGCATCCAGGCCGCGACCGCCGAGTCGTAGCCGCCCGACAGCAGCGCGAGCGAGCGCTCCTGGGCGCCGAGCGGCAGCCCGCTGGGGCCGGCCCAGGTCTGGGTGACCAGGTAGACCACGGGGCCGTCGACCTCGACCCGCACCTCGACCTCGGGCGCGTGCAGGTTCACGCCGCGCGAGGCGGGGTACAGGCGGGCGCCGATGGCGCGCATCACGTCTTCCGAGCTGAACGGGTGGCGGCCGCGGCGGCGGCAGCGCACGGCGAAGACGCGGGCCTCGACCGAGCGCCGGGCGCGGTTCGCCACGGCGTCGGCCAGCTCGTCGAGCGAGCCGAAGGGGATGGGGTGGACGCGCGAGACGCGGTGGATGCCGAAGACCTGGGCGGCGGCGCGGGCGGCGGCGTCCGGGTCGGGGCCGGTGAGGGTCAGCGGGTTGTCCGTGTCGTGGACGCGGTGGCCGGGCGCGTGGCGATCGAGCGCCGCCTGGAGGTTACGCATCAGCATGCGGCGCATGCGCTTGCGGGTGCGCGGCGACTTGGTGTGCAGCTCGCCCGACAGGTGCAGGCGCAGGTGGTCGACGCCGACGGCCTCCTCGGGCAGGTTGCGGGGCACGTAGACGTGCTGGCTGCGGGTCGCTTGCTCGGGGGCTCGTACGGTCATGGGCGCCGGCTTCCGTTCGGGGGACGTGTCGGGTCGCTCGAACCCGGCGGGGCGGCGCGGTGTTCCGGCCCGGCGGGGCGGCGCATGATGGCCGCTCGAGGCTCGCGGGGCAAAGGTTAGCGGTCGCCGGCCTCGCGGACGGCGTCGCGCAGGGCGCCCAGCTCGTCGGCGGTCAGCGGCCGGGCCTCGCCCTCGGGCAGGGCGGGGTCGAGCGTCAGCGGCCCCATCGAGAGGCGGCGCAGGGCGGCGACGTGGGCGCCGCAGGCGGCGATCATGCGCTTGACCTGGTGGTAGCGGCCCTCGGTCAGGGTGACGCGCACGCGGTCCGGGCCGATCGCCTCGAGGCGCGCGGGCTTGCAGATCGTCCCGTCCGCCAGGGCCACGCCGCGGGCGAAGCGCTCGGCGGCGTTGGCGTCCAGCGCGCCCTCGAGCTGCGCCTCGTACACGCGCGCGACGTGCCGCCGCGGGTGGGTCAGGGCGTGGCTGAGCTGGCCGTCGGTCGTCAGCAGCAGCAGGCCCGTCGTGTCCTTGTCGAGCCGCCCGACCGGGGCCAGCCCGGGCCGCACCCAGCGCGGGTCGATCAGATCCAGCACGGTCCGCTCGCCGGGATCCTCGGTCGCGCTGACGACCTCGGCGGGCTTGTTCAGCATCAGCGTCACCTGCGGCAGGTACTCGACCGGCGCGCCGTCGACCGCGACGACCTGCCGCGTGGGGTCCACGTGGTCGGCCGGGCGGGTCGTGACGACGCCGTCGATGGTGACCAGGCCGCGCCGGACCAGGCGGTCGGCCTCTTTGCGCGTGCGGCCAGTCTCGTGGGCCAGGAACCGATCCAACCTCATGCGTGTCTCCCTCCCAGGCGGCGAGTCGGCGTACAGTGGCCCGCGATGACGCGCGCCGACAACCCTCGAATCGAGCGAGGCGACTTCCAGACCCCGGATTGGCTGGCCCGGGCGGTGGTCGAGCGCCTCCATCGGCTGGGCGTCTCGCCGTCCGGCGTCCTCGAGCCCACCTGCGGGCTGGGGGCCTTCCTGGTGGCGGCGGCCGCGCGGTGGCCCACGGCCGCGCTCGTCGGGCGCGACCTGTCGCCCGGCTACGTCGCCCAGGCGCGGCGCGCGTTGGGGCCGGCGGCCGACCTGCAGGTGGCCGACTGCTTCGCGACCGACTGGGCGGCGCTACTGGCCCGGCTGGGCGCCGCGCCGCTGGTGCTGGGCAACCCGCCCTGGGTGACGGCGAGCCGGCTGGGCGTCCTGGGCAGCGGCAACCGCCCGGCGCGGCGCACGCCCGAGGGCTTCAGCGGGCTGGAGGCGACGACCGGGCGGTCGAACTTCGATCTGGGCGAGGCGGTGATCGGGGCGCTGCTGGACGCGCTGGGCGAGCGGCCCGCGTGGCTGGCGATGCTGTGCAAGGCGACGGTCGCGCGGCGGCTGCTGCCCCGGGCGGCGCTGGTCGGCGTTTGGCGCATCGACGCGGCGGCGGCGTTCGGGGCGGCGGTGGACGCCGTGCTGATGGTGGCCGAGACCGGGCCGGGGGCGCAGGCCGGACGGGACGTGCCGGTCTTCGCGGCGCTCGATCGCGATCGGCCGGAGGTCCACTGGGGCGTGCGCGCCGGCCGCGTGGTGGCCGACGTCGAGGCGTGGGCCGAGCCGGCGCCGGACGCGCCGCCCGGACTGCGGTGGCGCTCGGGCCTCAAGCACGACTGCGCGGCCGTGATGGAGCTGCGCCGCGACGACGAAGGCTGGGTCAACGGGCTGGGCGAGGCGGTCGACCTCGAGCCTTCGGTGGCCCTGCCGCTGCTCAAGAGCCGCGATCTCGCGCGCGGAGAGATCGACGGCGCGGCGCGGCGCGTCGTGGTCCCGCAGCGCGCCCTCGGGCAGGACACCGAGCGCCTGGCGGACGAGGCCCCGCGCGCCTTCGCCTACCTCGAGCGCCACGCCGAGCGCCTCGGACGGCGCGCCAGCAGCATCTACCGCCGCCAGCCCCGCTTCGCCGTCTTCGGGGTCGGCCCCTACACCTTCGCGCCGTGGAAGGTCGCCGTGTCGGGGCTGCACGCCGAGCCGGCCTTCCGCGTGGTCGGCCCGGTCGACGGCCAGCCGGTCGTGCTGGACGACACCTGCTACTTCGCGGGCTTTGGCGACGAGGCGGCGGCCCGCGCGGCCGCGGTCTGGCTGGACGCCCCGGCGACGCGGCGGCGCTTGCGCGCCCTGATGTTCGGCGGCGGCAAGCGGCCGCTGACCCTGGACGTCCTGGCGGGGCTGCAAGCCGCTTCGCGGTAGCGCAAACGTCGGGGTTGGGGCAGTCTGCGGGCCGTGAGACCGCCTCGCCGACAGCCCGCGCCCGACCCGCAGGGGCGCCGCGCCCTCTCGCAGGTGGGCGGCCGCGCGCGCCTCGAGGGGAACCGCGCCGTGGCCGACGCGCTGGCCCGCGCCGCCCGGCCCCCTGCCGACGACGAGGGCCGCGCCCTGACCCACGGCTTCCACGCCTGGCCCGCGCGCATGCACCCCCACACGGCGGCGGCGCTCATCCGCGAGGTCGCCCCGGCCCACGGCGCCGTCGTGGACCCGTTCATGGGCGGCGGCACGGTGGTCCTCGAGGCGATGCTGGCCGGCCGCGAGGCCTACGGTGGCGACGTGAACCCGCTGGCCGTCGAGGTCGCGTGGGCCCGCACCCGCCGCTGGCCCGACGGCCGGGCCGAGGCCCTGGTCACCCGCGCCCGGGCGGCCGTCACCGCCGCACGCCACCTGCGCGACGAGCGCCAGGTCCCGGCGGCGTTCCGGAAACACGAGGGGCCCTGGTACGACCCGCCGGCGCTGGCCGAGGTGTGGAGCATCGCCCAGGCCGTCGCGGGCGAGCCCGACGCCGAGCTGGCCCGCATGCTGCGGGTCGTCCTGTCGTCCATCCTGGTCAAGGCGTCCCGGCAGGCCTCGGACTCGGTCACGCGCCTGGACCGCGAGCACCGCTTCGTGCCGCGCGGCCGGGTCGAGCAGTGGTTCGTGGCGCGCGCCGAGGAGCACGCCCGCAACCTGACGGCGCTGCGCGCGGCGCTGCCGCCCGGCGTGCCCGAGCCGCGCATCGCCCAGCGCGACGCGCGCGCCGCTGCCCCGACCCTGGCCGGACGCGTCGCCGCCGTCGTCACCTCGCCGCCGTACCCGGGCACCTACGACTACGTCGAGCACCACCGCCGTCGGTACGCCGCGCTGGGCCTGGACCCCGAGCTGGCCGAGCGCGCCGAGCTGGGATCGCGCCGCGAGCAGCGCGCGCTGGGCACCGAGGCCGCCGCGCAGCGCTTCCAGGACGACCTGGCGGCCGCGATGGGGGCGTGGCGGGCGACGCTGGCGCCGGGCGGGCGGGTGCTGATGGTCATCGGCGACGGCCAGCAGCCGCGCGGGGTCGTGCGGGCCCTGCCCATCGTGCGGCGGGCGGGGGAGGCGGCCGGCCTGCGGGTCGTCGCCAGCGCGTCGCAGCCGCGGCGGGTGTGGGGGCACGTGGGGTCGGACCAGGCCTCGCGCAAGGAGGAGCACGTGGTCGCGTTGGAGGCCGCCGATGGATGACGGCGGGCGGCCGGCCGGCTGGGCAGACGCGCGGACGACGCTGGCCGAGGTGCGAGCGCGCCTCGAGGCGTTCAACCGGGCCCGCGACTGGGAGCAGTTCCACGCCCCCAAGGACCTGGCCATGTGCCTGGCGGCTGAGGCGGGCGAGCTGCTCGAGCCCTTTCTGTGGAAGCGCGAGGGCGAGGCCGTCGACGAGGCCAGGGTGCGCGAGGAGCTGGCCGACGTGGTGATCTGCGCCGTGAACCTGGCCGCCCGCATGGGCATCGACCTGAGCGCCGCCGTGGACGCCAAGATCGCGGCCAACGCGCGCAAGTACCCGGTCGACAAGGCGCGCGGGCGGGCCACCAAGCACGACGAGCTGTGAGGGGATGGCGGAGCGGCCCGAGACGCTGATGGAGCTGCCAGAGACGGAGTTGGATGTCGCGCGCCGGCGGGTGCTGGCGGCGGCGCGCGAGGTGCGCGCGGCGCGGTCGCCGGGCGTGATGGAGCGGCCGCTGTGGCAGGCGCGCGGGCTGGTGCTGGCGCGCGACGTGCGGGCGGACGGGGATCATCCGGCGGCGCCGCGGGCGCTGTCGGACGGGTACGCGGTGCGCGCGGCGGACGTGGCGGGGCCGGCGCGGCTGCGGGTCGTCGGCGAGCTGTCGGCGGGCGAGCACTGGCCGGGCGCCCTGGGGGCCGGCCAGGCGGTGGCGCTGACGACCGGCGCGCCGCTGCCGGATGGGGCCGACGCCGTCCACCTGCTGGAGGGGGCGCGGCGCGAGGGCGACGAGGTGGCGCTGCCTGGCGGGCTGACGCCGGGCGACGGCGTGGTGGGGCAGGGCGAGTTCGCCAGGGCCGGTGAGGTGGTCGTCCCGGCCGGGACCGTGGTCGACGGCCTGACGGTGGGCGTCCTGGCGTCGGTCGGGGCCGGCCGCGTCAGCGTGTTCAAGCGGCCGCGCGTGGTAGTCGTGGCCACGGGCAGCGAGCTGGTGGAGCTGGACGAGGCGCCGTCGTCGGCGCAGGTGCGCGACTCGAACCGGCACACGCTGATGGCGATGCTCGAGGCGGCCTGGTGCCGCGTGGTCGACGGCGGGCGGGTGCCCGACGACCACGCGGCGCTGCGGCGGGCCGTGCGCGAGGGGCTGGACTCGGACGTGCTGGTGCTGTCGGGCGGCATGTCGTCGGGGCCGGCCGATCGGGTGCGCGAGGTGCTCGAGGACGAGGGGGTCGAGGTCCTGCTGCACAACGTGCGCATACGCCCGGGCAAGCCGGTGCTGGTGGGGCGCCACGCCGGCGGGTTGGTCTTCGGCCTGCCCGGCAACCCGGTCAGCACCTTCGTCACGGGGCACCTCTTGCTGCTGCCGGCGGTGCGGGTGCTCGAGGGGCGGCGTCAGCCCGGCCCCTGGGTGCTGGGCGCGCGTCTCGACGGGCGGCTGGACCCGACCGGACCGCGGACCACCTTCCATCCGGGGCGGCTCGAGGTGGCCGAGGACGGCTCTTTCGCGGTGGTCCCGCTGCACTGGGGCGGCAGCGGCGACCAGATCGCCTTCGCGCGCGGGGACTGCCTCATCCGGCGCGAGCAGGGCGCCCCACCGGCCGGCCCGGGCGAGATGGTGTCGGTGCTGGTCGTCTCGGCGCCCTGACGCGCGTCAGCCTCGGCGCGCCTCGTTGCGATACTCGGGCTCGACGCCCAGCTCGCGCCAGCGGCGAAAGCGGACGCGGCTCTCGGCCAGCCGCTCCGGCTGCCGGTGGTCGACGATCTCGATGACCGCCGCGTACCGGCGGGCGAACTCGATCGACGTCGCCGCCTCGAGCAGCAAGACCTCGGCCGAGATGGGGTCCTGCTCGGCGGTCGTGATGACGACGCCCACCTCGGGGTCGTGCAGCGGCTCGCCGGGCCGGGCGATCTCGTGCGGCAGGAAGGTCTCGTCGCGGTAGACCCACAGGTGCTCGTCGATCTCCTCGGCCACGGCCGGATCGCCGCAGTGGATGAGCATGCGCTTGCCGCGCTCGTGGGCCGCCTCCGCCATGCGCGCGATGAAGGGCAGCCGGTCCGCCGGCGGCAGGTCGTAGAAGGTCACTCGCGTCACGCGTCCAGATCCTCCAGCACGACCACGCGGTCGAGCAGATCGATGGACATCCGGGTGTCGGCCTCCTCGACCACCAACAACCCCTCGTCGGCCGCCTCGAAGGGCTCGGTGAACCACGCGCCGGTCGCGTGCACGAAGCGCTCGAGGGCGGCCAGGTGCTCGGGCTCGTGGGGGTCGAGCCCGTCGGGCAGGTGCAGCTGCACCGCGATGAGCTCGTCGAGCCGGAACTGGAAGACGGCGCCCACGTCGAGCCCGCCGATCTCGAGCGGCTCGGGCAGCTGGTACTCCTGGATGTCGCCTTCGTCGCGTAGCAGCGGCGCCTCGGGGTGATCGAGGAGAAAGGCGTCCGTCTTGCTTCCCCACGCGCGGCCGAGGATGATGCCGACGCTGGGGTCTACGAAGCGCGTTTCTGGCATGCTGCCCATGGCGAAGCTCACATCCAGGCCGTCCCATCGAAGCGGGCGCGGGCCACGAAGACGCGTCGGCGCCGCGCCGCGCGTGCGACCGGGGCGTCCGACGCCCCCCGCTCTAACAGCAGGGTCGTCGCGCCGTCAACACGGCGCCGCCCCGGCCCCGGAGTCCCGATGACCTGGCTGTCGGCCCGCCGCGAGGGTCTGCACCGGCTGTCCGCGCGCGACCGCCGCGAGATCCTGCGCTTTCTGCGCGGCCAGCCCGAGCACAACGCCTACCTGCTGGCCCAGGTCGAGCGCGGCGCCCTGGTCCGCGACGACGTCGCCGGCCCGTTCATCGGCTTCTGGTCGGGCGGCGCCCTCGTCGGCGCCTTCTGCTGCGGCTCCAACCTGGTGCTGTCGTCGCCGGTCAGCGCCGAGGCCCTGTCCGCCTTCGCCGAGTACGCACGCCGTGGCGGCTGGCAGGTGCGCGTCGCCATCGGGCAGGACACCGACCTAGGCCGCTTCATGGATCTCTATGGCCGCGACCACCGCCCGGTGCGCCTCGAGCGGCCCGGCCAGCTGCTGTTCCGGCTCACGCGGGCCCGCCACGAGCCGCCCGACGGCCGGACCGGCCTGCGACCGGCCGAGCTGAGCGAGCTCGAGGCCATCCTGGCGGCCGACCGCGCCATGGTCGTCGAGGAGCTGGGCTTCGACCCCTTCGTCGAAGACCCGTTCAGCCACCGCGAGGGGTGGCGCCGCCGCATCCGCGAGGGGCGCGCCTGGGTCATCGGGCCGCCGGGCGGGCCGCTCGTCTTCAAGGCCGAGCAGTCGGCGGTCAGCGACGACGCCGTGCAGATCTCGGGCGTCTGGACCCACCCCGGCGCGCGCGGCCAGGGGCTCGCCCGACGCGCGCTGGGCGAGCTGTGCGGGCGGCTGCTGGTCTCGGCCCCGTTGGTCACCCTGTACGTGCACCCGCTCAACGGACCGGCCATCGCCGTCTACCGGCGCCTGGGCTTCGAGCTGGTCGACAAGGTCCGCTCGATCTGGTTCGAGGCCGGGCGCGCCCCAGGCGACGGATAGGGAGGCGGCGGCCTCAGGCGGCGCGGGCGGCCGGGGTCCGTCGCTGCTGGGCGTACAGGCGCAGGGCGAAGGCGCCGGCGGGGGTGGCGCGCAGCTCCTCGACCAGGGCGCGGGCGCCGGTCGGCAGCTCGGCGGCGGCGGGCAGCGGGACGCCGTACTCGGGCGGCAGCAGCAGCGGCGCGGCCAGGGCGGCGAAGGTCAGGTCCGCCGCGGTGAACGAGTCGCCGGTCAGGAAGGAACGCCCGTCGGCCAAAAGCGCGGCCACGTCGGCGAAGACCTGGTCGATGCGCTCGCGGGCCTTGGCGGCGCCGCGGGGGTGCAGCCCGTACCCCTTCTTCAGCGCCAGGCGGAGCAGCGGCATCATGAGGCGGATCAGGCGGCGCTCGGCCGGGGGCGCGCCCACCGTGACCATGCGGTGCAGCAGCGACGAGTCGACCAGGTGGCAGTACATCAGGCGCCGCGCCGCGGGGCCCAGGCGCCGGTCGAAGTCGTCCTCGAGCTGGTCGACGCGGGCGCGGGCGTCGGGGTCGGCCGGCCACAGCGCGGCGCCCCGCGCGTCGGCCCAGCGCAGGATGTCCGTCGAGTCGGTCAGCGCTCCCTCGGCCGTCAGCAGGATCGGCACCGTGCGCCCGCCGCCGGCGCGGCGAGTGGCGCGGCGGTGAAAGAGCGGCGCGTGCGGCTCCTCGTCGTAGGCGACGCCGGCGCGCTCGAGCGCCCAGCGGGCCTTGTCGACGTAGTGGCTCAGGCCGATGCTCACCAGCCGCGGTCGCGAGGTCACTTCGGGCACGCGGCGAGCGCCGACGGCTGGTCGTCGGACCAGGTGGCGCCCAACAGGAAGGCCGGCGGGGCCTGTCCGACGTAGGCGTGGTGCGCGTAGACGTAGTCGCCCTCGTCGAAGCGCCACAGCGCGAGCGTGTCCGAGCGCAGAGCGACCGACGTCGGCGGCACGAAGTCGCCGGTGTACAGGGCGCCCTTCGAGATGCGGAGCTCGTCGATGAGCCCGTCGTAGAACAGGGTCGCGCCGCCCTGCGAGCCGATGTAGAGGTCCTGGGCGGTCGCCAGCGCGTTGACCGGGCTGAGGGTCTGCGCCGTCTCCTTCTTGCCGTCGATGAACCAGGTGACGGTCGCGACCTTGCTGCCCGCGTCGTAGCTGCGGGTGACCGCGTAGTGGCGCCATTGCGGCGTGGTCACGTCGATGACGGCGACCATGCTGCCGAAGGTGTCGAGCGAGGTGCCGGACTGGCCCTCGACCCAGCGCAGCTTGGCCTTGTCACCGCTGGCGAAGACCTCGATGTGCCAGTCGGCGCCGCCCGCGGCCGACGTCGACCGGCTGATGATGGCCGACTTCGTGTTGGCGCGGATCTTGGCGTAGAACTCGACCGTCAGCGTCTGCTGGCCGTTGAGCACGGTCGGGGCCGCGACGGTCGCGACGCCCTGCTCGGCCGGGTCGAAGTCGAGCGCGTGGCGGGCGCACGGCGTCACCAGGCACACCGCCTTGGCCGCCGGCTTGCCCCCGAAGCCGTGGTCGACCGTGGCGTCGACGCCCAGCCAGTAGGCGTGGTGCCCGTTGGCGGTCTGGTCGGCGCTGAGCCCGGGCCGCGTCTCGTCGAAGTGGTAGAGCGCCAGCGTGTCGGCGTCGGGATCGTAGGGCGCCACGGGGGGCGAGAAGCCGCCGGTGTAGCGGGCCACCTTCGAGATGCGCACCTCGTCGACCAGGCCGGCGAAGAAGTCCTCGGAGGCGCCCTCGCAGCCGATGTACAGCTCGGCCTGCCCCAGGCCCTTGGCGTTGGGCAGGGTCACGGTCAGGCCGGACTGGTGGGCGCCGTTGTTGTACCAGCGCACCTCGCCGTTGGCCCGGCGCACGACGGCGATGTGCTGCCACTGGCCGGGGATGGCGATGTTGGCGTTCGCGACCTGGGTGACGCCGTCGCTGGCGACCTCGCGCCACTGCAGGTTCGCGGTCGCCCCGGACACGTAGGTGTACGTCAGCTGCCACCCGGTCCCGGGCGTGGCGGGGTCCATGGCGTCGAACAGCACGGCGGTCTGTGCGCCGGCGGCGGGCTTGAACAGCAGCTCGACCGTCAGGTCGCCCGTCCCGAACGACACGCCGCCCGGGACGACCAGGCACGCGTTGCCGCCCATGTCGATGCCCTGCATGGCGCAAGTCGGCAGGGTGCAGCTGGCGCTGCACCCGTCGCCGTCGACGTCGTTGCCGTCGTCGCACTGCTCGGCGCCCTCGGCCGTGCCGTTGCCGCAGCAGTTGGGCACGGGCACGGCGCCGCAGGTCCCGGTCACGGCGTCACACTGCGGCACCTCGCACACCCCGACCGGGCACTCCTTGTAGGTCGTGCCCTCGCAGACCCCGTCGACGCAGGCCGAGGCCGTCGAGCACTTGTCGCCGTCGTCGCAGGCCAGCCCCTCGTTGCCGGGCACCGCCACGCACGCGCCCGTCGGCGGGTCGCACGCGTTCTGCAGGCACGGGTCGTCGTGCGGGCCGCAGGGCGGCGCCGGGTCACCCATGATGCAGGTCGTGTTGATGCACGCGTACACGCCGTTGCACTTGTCGCCGTCGTCGTGCTGCTCGCAGTCCGCCGCGTTCGCGCACGAGCAGTTGACCGTGTCGAGGATGTCGGTCGTGCACTCGAGCGACGCGTCGCACGCCTCGAACAGGGTGCACGGGTCGCCGTCGTCGCACTCCTGGCCCACGTCGAGGGGCTTGGGCTCGCACTGCCCACTGTCCGGATTGCAGACGTGGGGCAGGCAGGGGTTGCCGCTGAGGTCGGGGCAGGGCGGCGGCGCCTGATCGACGTCCTCGGCGCACTGGGCGACCTCATCGACGACCTGGCAGGTGAACGGGCCCTTGCACTTGTTGGTCGAGGCGCAGGTGGTCGTCACCACCCAGTCGAGGCAGCCCGTGACCGCGTCCTTGGTGCACGTCTCGATCTGGTTCGGCTCGGTCGGGTGGCAGCGCGCCTCGCCCGCCGTGGCGCAGGTGCTCTCGCAGGTCGGCACGTCGGCGTCGGGGACGTCCGGCCCCACCTCGTCCACGTCGGCGTCGCCGACGTCCGGACTCACGTCGGGCGGCAGCTCGGGCTCGGCGTCGGGCGGCGCCGTCGCGTCGGCGTCCTCGGGGGGCGTCGTGTCGTGGTCCGCGTCCTCGTCCACCTTGCTGTCCGGCTGCTCGACGTCGGAGAGATCCGTCGTGTCGGTGCCGTCGATCGGCTCGAACCGGCTACAGCCGGCGGCCCCGAGGGCCAGGGTGGCCACCATGGCCACCGCGTTCAGCGTCGCACCCATCCGTCGCGTCATCCCGACTTCCCCCGCTCACCCAGCCGCCCTCCCGGGCGGTCGCGCTGGCCCGGCCGACCGACCGGGCGCCGATGCACTCTAGCAGACAGGCACGCCGCGCCGCCACCCGCCCCAAACGGCCCGCGTCGGGTCGGGCGGCGCGGCGCAGGCCCCTCAGAACAGCAATGAAAGCCCGACGTTGGTGTAGATCAGCGGGTCGGCCGACCAGGACTGGTCGTACAGGCTGCGCCCGCCCTTGAAGGGGTCGCCCTCGACCACGAAGAACACGTTCCAGAGCTTCGAGATGCGGAACTCGCCCGACACGCCCAGCAGCAGCTGCGCGCCCGTGTCCCGGTCGAGGTGCGGGAACTCGCCGTCCACCTCGAGCGTCTCGGGCCCGGTGCGGTCGGTGAACATGAACAGGCTCGCGCGGGCCGTGATGGCCGCCCGCTCGCTGATGAGGATGGAGCCCAGGGCCGTGGCGCGCGCGAAGACGCTGTTGCGATCCTCGCCGCCGAGGCCGAAGCCGAGTCCGCCCTCACCCGAGAAGGCGAAGGCGCGCGAGCGCGCGACGAGGTACTTGGCCCGCGCCTCGAACTCGTTGATGACGTTGAAGGTGCTCTTGTAGGTGAGGCCCAGCTCGAGCTCGTCGGTCAGGCCGCCGCTGATGCGCAGGCCGGCCAGCGTCGGGAAGCCCAGCATGACCTCCATCGTGCCGTAGCCCCGGTCGATGGGCTGCGCCGACAGCGCCATCGCGCGGTGCCGCACGCGGCGGTCCTTGGCGCCGAAGCGGGCGTTGAGGCTGACCGGCTTGGCGGTGCCGACCGCGACCGTGAACTCCTCCTGCTTGCCGTCGGCGCGCTTGACCATGACCTCGTAGGTCCCGACCTCGAGGTCCTCGCGCAGAAACGGCGTCTTGCCGGCGAGCTTGCCGTTGATGAAGACCTCGGCCGCGCCGCCGGCCGCCTTGACCTCGAGGCGCCCGGCCTTGGTCAGCTCGGCGACGACCTCCTGGCTGCCGCCGGGCGGCAGGGTCACGCTCTTCTGCCAGGTCGCGTAGCCGGGCGCGCTCACCGTGACGAAGTGGGTCCCCGGCGACAGGTCCTCTTGCTGGTGCGGCGCGGGCACACCCGGGCCGCCGTTGACGCTGACCAGCGCCCCCTGCACGTTGGCGATGATGCGCAGCGAGCCCTTGGCCCGCTCGGTGGCCGCCTTGAGCGACAGCGTCACGACCAGCGTCTCGCCCGGGCCGATCTCGACCTCGCGCGTGTCCTTGGTGTAGCCCGGGGCACGCGCCTCGATGACGTGCTTGCCCGCGGTCACCTCCTGGGCGACGGGAGGCGCGCCGACGTCCTCGCCGTCGATGAAGATGGTGGCGCCCTCGACGTCGGCCGACACGCGCACGCGCCCCACGCCGCCGCCGCCCGCGGCGAGATCCACGTTGATGGTGGCGCGCTGGCCGCCCGTGACGCGCACCTGCTCGGAGTGGGACGGGTAGCCGTCCAGCACGACCTCGACCAGGTAGTTGTCCTCGGACAGCTGGTCGATGACGGTCGGCGTGACCCCGCGCGGGGCGCCGTTGATGCGCACCTGGGCGCCCGACGGCGTGCTGGCGACCAGCAGCGACCCGAAGCGCGCCACCTTCTTCATCACCACGTCGAAGGCGACCTTCTGGGCCTCGCTGGCGTCGATCCAGCGCTCCCAGGGCTCGTAGCCCTCCTTGACGACCTTGACGTAGTGCCGGCCCGGCGGGACCGAGGTCGACGTCGGCACGACGCCCACCTCTTGATCGTCGACGAAGACCTTGGCGCCGTAGAACTCGCTCGCCGCGATGAACTCGAGCTGCGCCGGCTTGATCTCGCGCAAGAGGTTGAAGACGTAGCTCTGCGTCTTCCAGGTGACCTCGATGGTCTCCAGCAGATCCTGGAAGCCGTCCTTCTTGAAGCGCAGCGTCGTCATCCCGCGCGGGATCTTGGCGTTCTTTAGCGGCGTGACGCCCAGGGGCTGCTCGCCCGACTCGAGGACCAGGAAGACCTCGGCCCCGCTGGGGGTCGTGTCCAGGTTGGTCCGCGTCGTGCGCACCCGCTGGGCGTGGGCGTCGGCCGGCAGGAGCGACACGAGCAGGGCGGCGGCGGCCGCCAGGGCGGCGAGGGGCGAGCAGCGTGGCATCACGATCCTTCCAGGAAGGTTGTCGAACCGGCCCCGAACTTATTACTTAGCGCGCATGAGTCAACCGAGACGCCGAGCGGGATCGGGCAGTTCCACGCCAACACTGGCCCTGTTCGCGACCACGTCGGCGGGGCTGGAGCCCGCGCTGGAGGCCGAGCTGAGGGCCCTGGGGGCGCGTGGCCTCGAGCGGGTGCGCGGCGGCGTGGGTTTCGTCGGCGACCGCCGGCTGATGATGGCCGCGTGCGTGAACCTGCGGACCGCGCACCGGGTGCTGTGGAAGCTGGGCGAGGGGGTCGCGCGCGACGGCGACGCGCTGTACGAGGGGACACGCGGGGTCGTGCGCTGGGAGGGGCTGGTGCCGCCCGACAAGACCTTCGCGGTGCGGGCGACGGTCCGTGACAGCGCCTTGCGCGACAGCCGCTGGGTGGCGCTGCGGGTCAAGGACGCGATCGTGGACGCCGTGCGGGACGCGCGCGGCGAGCGGCCGTCGGTCGACGCCGCGGATCCGGACGTGCGGGTGCAGGTGCGGGTGGCGCGCGATCGGGTGACCGTCAGCCTGGACGCGGCCGGCGACAGCCTGCACGCGCGCGGCTATCGGACCGAGGCGGGCGAGGCGCCGCTGCGCGAGACGATGGCCGCGGGGATGCTGTTGATGAGCCGCTGGGACGGCCAGGCGCCGCTGGTCGACCCGATGTGCGGGTCGGGGACGTTGCCCATCGAGGCGGCGCTGCTGGCCAGCGGGACGGCGCCGGGGCTGCTGGGGCGGCGGTTCGGGTTCGAGCGGTGGCCCGGGCACCGGCCGGCGATGCTGGAGGCCGTGGTCGAGGGCGCGCGACGGCGGGCGCGGCCGCGGCCCGAGGGGGCGCTGGCGTTCGGGCGCGACCGGGACGCGCGGGTGGTGGGGCTGGCGCGGGACAACGCGCGTCGCGCAGGCGTCGACGGGCTGACCGACTTCGCGGTCGGTGAGCTGGACGCCCTGGCGCCACCGCCTGGGGCGAGCCGCGGGGTGCTGGTGACCAACCCGCCCTACGGCGAGCGGCTGGGCGAGATCGAGGGCCTGGTGCCGCTGTACCGGCGGCTGGGCGCCATCGCGCGCGAGCGGTTCCGCGGCTGGGAGCTGTGGATCCTGCTGGCGCACGACGTGCATCGCGAGGCGCTCGGGCTGCCGATCGCGCGGCAGTGGCCGATGATGAACGGCGCGCTCGAGGTCACCCTGGCGCAGATCGTGATCCGGTGAGGCCGGTCACGCGGTGAGGCGGCGGTCGCCCCGGGCGGCGAGGGTGGCCAGCTCGAGGCGGTCGGCGCCCCAGAACAGCTGGGGCGCGCCGGCGGGCGGGCGGACGACGTAGGTGGGAGCGCCGAAGACGCCCGCGGCGACGGCCTCGTCGGTGGCGGCGCGCAGGGCGGACTTGGCCTCGGGGGCGCCGGCGGCCTCGACCAGGGTGGCGCCGTCGAGGCCGACCTCGTCGCACAGGGCGCGGACGACGTCGGGGCTGGAGACGTCGAGATCCTGGGCCCAGGCGGCGTGGTAGAGGCGCTCGATGAGGCGGACGCCCGCCGGCGAGTCGCCGGCGCCGGACAGCAGGGTGACGCGCAGGGGCAGGGTCGTGTTGAAGGGGAAGCGCGACGGCCAGCGCAGCGGGAAGCCGATGGCGGCGGCCTGGCGGGCCAGGTCCTCGGCCACCCAGCGGCGGCGCGGGGCGTTCATGGTCTGGAGCGGGACGTCGACCTGGCCGATGGCGCGGAAGAGGCCGCCGAGCAGCATGGGACGGTAGCGCAGGGCGGCGCCGAGCAGCGCGGGCGCGCGCAGGACGCCCAGGGCGCTGAAGGGGCTGGAGTAGTCGAACCAGAGGTCGACCGGCGCCGTCGGGCCGTCCCAAGCGGCGGCGGAGGGCAGGGCGGCCGGCGCGCCGCCGAGGGCGCGCTCGACCTCGTCGAGGCGGTCCTGACCCCAGTAGAGGCGGCCGTCGACGACGCAGCCGGGCGCGCCGAAGAGGCCGAGGGCGATGGCCTCGTCGGTGCGTCGTCGGAGATCGTCCTTGACGGCGTCGGAGGCGGCGCGGGCCAGCACGGCGTCGGCGTCGTGGCCCGCGTCGCGGAGGACGCGCGCGACGACGGCCTCGTCGCCGAGGTCGGCGCCGTGGACCCAGTAGGCCTGGTAGAAGCGGTGGGCCAGGGGCATGAAGGGCTCGCCGGCCGCGAGGAGCGCGCGGAGGGCGGTGACCGTGCGGAAGGGGTGGCCGGCGGGCATCTCGAAGGGGACCTGCCACAGGGCGGCGTGGCGGCGCATGTCGAGCAGGTTGTGGCGCGCCTTGGCCGGCCCGAGGGTGACCGACAGGTTCTGGGCGGTGCCGACGGCGCGGAAGACGCCGCCGAGCAGCATCGGGCGCGGCTGCAGCGTGGCGCCGGTGCGCGCGGCGAGGGCCTCGACCTGGGTGGAGGCCAGGTAGGCGTACGGGCACGAGAAGTCGAACCAGAAGACGAGGTGCGGTGTGGTCATGGCGCTCTGCATACCGCGGAGCACGTGGGCGGCGCCAGCGGCGGCGCGGCGTGGTAGGCTGCGCGCCATGTGGGGGCGAGGTCGACGGTGGTGGGTGGTCGCGGCTTTGATCGCGGCGGCGCCGGGCGCGCGCGCGGGTGAGGCCGAGCGGCTGGAGGCGACCGGGGCGGCGCTGGAGGCGGCGGCGGCCTGGGAGCGGGAGGCCGTGCGCGGGCGCGACGACGAGGCGACGCTGCGGGCGGCGCGGCTGTGGGCGCTGGACGAGGCCGGGACGCGCGGTGAGGCGCTGCTGGCGCAGTGGCTGGCGCGGAGCGGCCGGGACGAGCGGGCGCCCAGGGTGGCGCTGGAGCGCGCGCGGCTGGTCGCGCGGAGGATGGCGCGGCGCGACTCGGCCGGGGCGCGGCGCGTGGCCATCACGCTGTACGAGCAGATCGCGCACAAGTTTGGGCCACAGGACCCGGCGCTGGTGGTGCTGGCGCTGGCCGAGGGCGGGCGGCTGGTCCCGCCGGACGCGCGGCCCGACGAGCGGCTGGTCGCCCATCAGCTGTACTGGGCGGCGGTCTATCAGTGGCACCTGCTGCCTCAGGCGCTGGCGCGGCGCGAGGAGGTCCGCGACGCGGCGGCCGGGGCGGCCTTCGCGTTGGCCGAGGTGTCGGTGGGGCGGGCGCTGTCGCCCAGCCTGGACGAGGCCATCGCCGAGGCGGGCGAGGTGGACGCGGCGCGGCTCGTGCGGATCGTGACCGATCGCCTGTCGTGGCTGGAGACGGCGCGCCCCAAGCTGCACAAGGTCGCCGACTACGGCGCGCCCCGGTGGGCCATGGCGGCGGTGGTGCGCGAGGCGCAGCTCTTCCACGCCTTCGCCGACATGATCGAGGGCCTCCGGGGACCCGCCGACTGGACGCGCGCCCAGCGCGACGCGGTGCGGCCCGGGCTCGCCGGCAAGGTCGCCGAGCTGCGCGAGCAGGCCGAGGAGCGTTACGCGGCCGCCTTGCGTTACGCCGTCGAGCGCGAGGTCACCGGGCCGTGGTCGCGCGCCGCCGCCGAGGGGCTGGCGCGGCTGCGACCGGAGGGCTATCCCCTGGTCGTCCGGCGGCCGGCGGTGGTCCGGCTCCCCGACGGCCTGCCCGGGACGGGGTTCGTCACCCGGCCCGGGCGGCGCTGACGGGGTCGGTGGCTACAGCGGCAGGATCCACAGGTCGCTCAGGCCGTCGTTGTCGGGGCGCGGCGCGGTGAGGGCCAGGTGGTTGGGGCCGAGGCGAGCTTGGCTGAGGCCGACGAGCTGCGTGACCGTCTGGACGGGCTCGGCGCCGCCGTCCGCCAGGTCGACCATGCGGACGCGGCGCTGCTCGGCCGGGGCGCCCGGGATGGACTCGATCCAGGCGACGCGCGAGCCGCTGGCCGTGGGGGCGCCGTCGAGGGTCGGCTCGACGTGGCCGTGGAGGCTGAGCGAGCTGGTGGCGCCCGTGACCGCGTCGGTGATGAAGACGTCCGAGGGGATCATGCTGTCCGGGTTGATGATGGACTTGCTGGCGCGCCACACCAGCTTGCCCGACGCGAGCGCCAGCGAGTCGACGTCGAAGGCGACGTCCCAGACCGTCTCTGCGTCGTCGACGAGGGCCGCGACCGAGGTGGCGCCGGAAAGCCACCCGAGGGTGACCTCCTGCCCGTCGGCCAGGGTGCCGAAGGCCGGGCGCCGCTCGGGCTCGACGCCGTCGGTCACGCGGGCCTCGCTGCCGCCGGTCATCTCGCGCGCGTAGATGGCCGGCACCTGGGGCTGCCCCTCGACGCAGAGCCGGCAGTCCTGCCAGGCGACCAGGCTGCCCACCGCGGTCGGGTGCTCCTGCGCGCCGGGCTTGGTGACGACCGCGACATCGGCGCCGTCGCTGAGGCGCACGCCGAAGACGTCCGGGTCGCCGTAGCGATCGTCGACGTAGAACAGCCAGGTCGGCGTCAGGACCAGCTGCCGCGGCTGCGTCAGGTAGGGCGCGTCCAGGTCGACCGGCTCGCTGGCGCCGTCGAGCGCCCACAGCATCAGCCGCTCGGGCTCGCCCGGGGCGTCGCGCTCGACCCAGGCCGCGTGGGTGGCGGACAGCGCGATCTCGCGCCGCTCGGCGACGGCGCCGGGCACCAGGAAGACCGGATCCTCCTTCAGGCTCAAGGTGCGCACGTCCGGCGCGACCGAGTCCTCGGTAGGCACGTCGGGCAGCGGGCCGGAGTCCTGCTCGTTGACGTCGTCGCCGGGGAACACCACGTCGGACAGGCCGGCGTCGGCCGAGGTGTCGCCCTGGGAGGCATCGGGCGCGACGCCGCCCCCCGCCTCGACGGCCATGTCGCCGCAAGCCCCCAACACAAGGGCCAACCCCATCGTCACCAGCGTCGCGCTCGCTCTCATCGTCCCCCACCGCGGCAGCAGGCCTCGTCCACGCACGGATGTTGATACAAGATTCGTGCCGCCGCGCGAAGCCCGCCGCGCCACGCGCCCGCCCGGCGCCCTGGCGACCGACTTGTCAGGGGGTGTCAACCTGCTAGTCACCCGCCGCCCCCGCTGCTCACGCTCGTTGACGGTCCCGGCGGCGCAGGGCTAGGGTCCGCCGCGTGGATCGCCTGAAACGCTTCTGGCACGACTACGCGCGACGCTACACGGGCTGGTACCTGCTGGGGTTCCTGTTCCTGCTCGCCACCAACGTGCTGACCGTCGCCATCCCCGGCTTCGTCCAGGAGGCCGTCGACGCGCTCGACGCCGGCCGCGGCGCCGACCCGGCCGCCGCCTGGTCGCTGGCCATCGTGGCCGCGGGCGCCGGCATCATCGTCGTCCGCACCCTCAGCCGCACCCTGTTCTTCAACCCCGGCCGCACCATCGAGTTCCGCCTCAAGGGCCGCATGTTCGACCACCTGCTCGACATGCCGCGCGCCTTCTTCGACCGCATGCGCCCCGGCGAGATCATCAGCCGCGGCACGAACGACGTGAACTCGGTCCGCGCCCTGGTCGGCTTCGCCTCGCTGCAGCTGTTCAACGTCGCCTTCACCCTGGTGCTGACCCTGGGGAAGATGGCCATCGCCAACGCGGCCCTGACCTTCTGGTGCGTCCTGCCCCTCATCGCCGCCGCCCTGGTCATGCGCGTCGCCGTCCGCGCCATGTTCAAGCTGGTCGCCGCCACGCAGCAGCAGGTCGCGACCCTCAGCGAGCGCATCCTCGAGAGCTACAGCGGCGTCGGCGTGCTGCAGGCCTTCGGCGCCGAAGCCGGCGCCAAGGCCCGCTTCGACCAGGCCAACGACGAGCTGCTGCGCCTGGGCGTCGATCTCGGCAAGGTCAGCGCCTGGCTGCTGCCCATCGTCTCGGTGGTCGGCAACGTGTGCATCGTCATCCTGCTCTACGTCGGCGGCGGCATGGTCGTCCGCGAGCAGCTCACCGTCGGCGAGCTGGCCGCCTTCGCGGTCTACATCAACATCCTGGTCAGCGGCCTGACCAGCCTCGGCTGGCTGGTCAACTCGGCCCAGCGCGGCTGGATCTCGCTCGGCCGCGTCTTCGAGGTCGTCGAGACCCCCTCGAACCGCCCGCCGGCCGTGGCCACGGTCCCGCCGCCGGAAGATGGGGGCGGCCACGCGCTGACCGTCGAGGGCCTGACCTTCGACTACGCCGACGTGAACCCCGCGACCGCCGAGGCCGAGCGTCGCGCCGAGCCCGCCCTGCGCGACGTGACGTTCCAGGTCGCCCCGGGCGAGCGCCTGGGCCTGTTCGGTCTGACCGGCGCCGGCAAGTCGACCCTGCTCAACGTCCTGGCCCGCGTGTACGACCCGCCCCCGGGCACCGTGCGCCTGGGTGGCGTCGACGTCCGCGACGTGCCCACGGCCGACTACTGGCGCGAGGTCGCGCTGGTCCCGCAGGACGCCTTCCTCTTCAGCCTCAGCCTGCGCGAGAACATCGGCCTGTCGGCCCCGCTCGGCGGCATCGACGACGCGCGCGTCGCCGCGGCGGCCGAGGACGCCGCCCTGACCGACGACCTCGCGGCGCTGCCCGAGGGGCTCGAGACCCGCGTCGGCGAGCGCGGCATCATGCTCTCGGGCGGCCAGCGCCAGCGCACCGCCCTGGCCCGCGCCTTCTACCGCGACGCCCGCGTCCTGCTGCTCGACGACGTCATGAGCGCCGTCGACCACGCCACCGAGAAGCGCCTCATCGACGCGGTCTACCGCCGGGCCGCCGGCGCCACGCTGGTCATCGTCTCGCACCGGGTCAGCGTCCTCGCCCGCGCCGACCGCATCCTCGTGCTCGAGGACGGCCGCGTGGTCGACGAGGGCACCCACGACGAGCTGGTCCGCCGCGACGGCCCCTACGCGCGCGCCTGGACGCTGCAGCAGGCGCGCGAGGCCATCGAGGACGACGCCCAGACCCGCGAGGTGGCCGGTGCCTGACGCGACCCCCGACACGGCCGCCCAGGCCCCGCGGAAGGCGCGCAGCCTGGCCGTCATGGACCCGCGCTTCGCGCCCTTCATCCGGCCCTACTACCGCACCCTCGCCGGCGTGCTGGTCCTGACCGTCCTCGGCGTCCTCGCCGGCCTCCTGCAGCCCCTCCTGCTCAAGCAGGGCATCGACGAGCACGTCGCCACGGGCGATCTCCAGGGCCTCGCCGGCATCGCCGGGCTGTTCCTGGGCGTGGTCGCCGTCGGCTTCACGGCGCGCTCGCTGGGGCTGTACCTGCTGCTCAAGGTGGGCCTCGAGGCCCTCGCCGCCCTGCGCCGCGCCATCTTCGACCACGTCCTCGGCCAGGGGCAGCGCTTCTTCGACCGCCGCACCACCGGCTCGCTGATGACGCGCACCACCAGCGACGTCGAGGCCGTCTACGAGAGCCTCATCATGGGCGCGGTCAACCTGCTGACCGACGCCCTGACCATCGTCGGCATCGTCGTCGCGATGCTCATCCTCGACTGGCGCCTGACCCTCATCGCCTTCGCCGTCTCGCCGGTCATCGTCATCGTCGTCGAGGTGTTCCGCCGCAAGCTCCGCGCGCTGTCGTTGGTCATCCGCACCAGCCTGAGCCACCTCAACGGCTTCTTCGCCGAGCAGATCAACGGCATGAGCCTCGTGCAGCTCTACGGCGCCGAGGCCCGCTCGCGCCGCCACTTCCGCGCGCTCAGCTACGAGTACCTCGACGCCTACCGCCGCTCGAACTGGTGGGACGCCGGCCTGTACGCGATCATGGACGGGATGAGCGCCCTCGCCATCGGGCTCATGCTCTGGTACGGCGCGCGTTCGTTCGTCGAGCCGGGCTCGGCGGTCACGCTGGGGCTGCTGGTCGCCTTCATCGACTACCTGAGCCGCGTCTTCGTGCCCATCCGCGAGTTCTCGGGGCGCCTAGCGACCGTGCAGCGCGCCGCCGCGGCCCTGGACCGCATCGGCGACCTCCTCGAGACCGACCAGCGCGTACAGCCGGGCACCGTCGCCATGCCCGCCATCCGCGGCGACGTCGCCTTCGACCGCGTCAGCTTCGCCTACGCCGCCGACCGCCCGCAGGTCCTGCGCGACGTCAGCTTCGAGATGCGGCCGGGCGAGGTCGTCGCCCTGGTCGGCGCCACCGGGTCGGGCAAGACCACCATCGGCAAGCTGCTGATGCGCATGTACGACGGCTACCAGGGCCACATCCGGGTCGACGGGCGCGAGCTCCGCGACGTCCAGCTCGAGGACGTCCGCCGGCAGGTCACCGTCGTGCACCAGGACGTGTATCTGTTCCACGGCACCGTCGCCGAGAACATCGGCCTGTGGCAGGACGGCCTGGACCGCGCGCGCGTCGAGGCGGCCGCGCGCCTGGCCCGCGCCAGCGACTTCATCGACAAGCTGCCGGGCGGCTACGACCACGTCGTCAGCGAGCGCGGCGGCAACCTGTCGTCGGGGCAACGGCAGCTGCTGGCCATCGCCCGCGCCATGGCGCGCGACGCCCCCATCGTCATCCTCGACGAGGCCACCAGCAGCGTCGACGCCATGACCGAGCGCCTCATCGACGACGCCATCGCGGAGCTGCTCGCGCGCAAGACGGTGCTGGTCATCGCCCACCGCCTGTCGACCATCAAGAAGGCCGACCGCATCCTGGTCCTGCACCACGGGCAGGTGGTCGAGCAGGGCACCCACGACGAGCTGATGGCGCGCGGCGGGCGCTACCAGCTGCTGGTCGAGACGGGGTTCGCGCTGTGAGCGAGGGGCTGAACACGGCGGCCTGGGCCCTGGACCTGGGCACGTCGAACACGGCCCTGGCGCGCTGGGACGTCGAGGGGCGTCGCCCGCGCCTGGTCGAGCTGCCCGCCATCTGCCGCGCTCCCGAGGCCGACGACCCGCTGCAGGCGCCGCGCGTCGTCCCCTCGGCCACCCACGCCGTCCCCGACCCCAGCTTCTGGACGCGCCTGACGCGCGCGCGGCCGTTCCGCGGGCGCCCGTGGGGGCGCGAGGCCTGGATCGGCCGCGACGCCCTGGAGCGCAACGCCGCCGCGCCCAGCCCGGCCTTCGCCTTGGGCTTCAAGTCGGCGCTGTCGACCTCGCCGCTGCGGACCCTGGCCAGGCAGGGCGGCAGGCCGCTGGCCGCCCGCGAGGTGGCGCGCCTGTTCCTGCGCGAGCTGCTGGCCGAGGCGCAGCGGGTCACGGGCGAGCGGCCGCGGGACATCGCCGTCACGGCGCCCATCGAGTCGTTCGAGGGCTACCGCAACGAGGTGGCGACCCTCCTGCGCGGCCTGGGCGTGCAGCGCGTCCGCTTTTGCGACGAGCCGGTGGCCGCGGCGCTCGGTTACGGGCTGACGGCGCGCTCGAACCGGCACGTGCTGGTGGTCGACATGGGCGGCGGCACGATGCACGTCGCGCTGGTCGCCCTGACGGCGCGCGGGCTGCACGAGGGCGCGTGCGACGTGGTGGCCAAGGCGGGCCGCTTCATCGGCGGCGACCGGGTCGACGAGTGGCTGCTGACCGAGTTCTGCCGGCGGCTGGACTATCCGCTCGAGCGGTTCGGCGCGGGCGACGAGCTGGACTTCTGGCGCCGCATGGTGCTGGGCGAGGCGCGGCGCGTGAAGGAGGCCGTGTACTTCAGCGGGACCGAGCGCTTCTTCCTGCAGCCTCCCGAAGACCTGCGCCGGTTCGAGGCGCGCCTGCGGGGCGACGCGCCCGAGCTCGAGGTCGACCGGGCGCTGCTGGCCGAGATCCTGACCGCCAACGGCCTGTACGCCGCGCTGGAGCAGTGCCTGGACGAGGTCGCCGCCGGGGCGGCGACGCGCGGGCTGACCCTGGACGACGTCGAGGACGTCCTGATGGTCGGTGGGTCGACCCTGCTCCCGGGCGTCTATCCCCTGTTCGAGGAGCGCTTCGGCCGCGGCCGCGTCCGCGCCTGGCAGCCCTTCGAGGCCGTCGCCTGGGGGGCCGCCGCCTTCGCCGCCGACGCCTGGTCGCAGTCGGACTACATCGTCCACGACTACGCCTTCGTGACCTACGACGCCACGACGCACGCCCCGCAGTACACCGTCGTCGTGCCGCGCGGCACCCGCGTCCCCAGCGCGCCCGACCTGTGGAAGCGCAAGCTGGTGCCGACCTGCTCGCTGGGCGTGCCCGAGAGCACCTTCAAGCTGGTGGTCTGCGAGATCGGCCGCGCCGACCAGGGCCGCGGCCTCGGCTTCGACGCCGCGGGGCAGCTGGTCAAGCTGGGTGAGCGGGGCGAGGCGCTGGTCATCCCGCTCAACGAGGCCAACCCGACGCTGGGCGAGCTGCGGCCCCCGCACGAGCCCGGCGACCGCGTCCCGCGCCTCGAGATCGCCTTCGGCGTCAACGCCGAGCGGTGGCTGTGCGCCTCCGTGCGCGATCTCCGCAGCGGCAAGTGGCTGATGGACGGCCAGGCCGTGGTCCGGCTGCTCTGACGGTCCCTCTGACGGTCACGGCCGCTGGGCAGGCGCGCCCGGCGTGCTAGGCTGCCGCCCCATGAACGCACGCGACACGCAGATCCTCGTCATCGGCGCCGGCTTCGGCGGGCTGGGGCTGGCCATCCGCTTGAAGCGGGCCGGCCTCGACGACTTCCTGGTCCTCGACAAGGAGGACGGCGTCGGCGGGACCTGGCGCGTCAACACCTACCCGGGCGCGGCCTGCGACGTCGAGTCGCACCTGTACTCGTTCTCGTTCGAGCCGAACCCCGCGTGGTCGCGCAAGTTCGCGCCCCAGGCCGAGATCCTGGCCTACCTCGAGCGCTGCGCCGACAAGTACGGCGTGCGGCCCCACCTGCAGCTCGAGGTAGAGGTCACGGGCGCCGTCTGGGACGAGGGCGAGCAGCGCTGGACCGTCTCGACCGCCGACGGCCGGCGCTATCGCGCGCCCGTCCTGGTCTCGGCCGCCGGCGGGCTCAGCCGCCCCTGCTGGCCGGACCTCCCGGGTCTGTCGGACTTCCAGGGCGACCTCTTCCACTCGGCCCGCTGGAATTCCGACGCGCAGCTCGACGGCCGGCGCGTCGCGGTGGTCGGCACCGGCGCCAGCGCCATCCAGATCGTCCCCGAGCTGGTCGGCCGCGTCGCCCACCTGGACCTGTACCAGCGCACGCCGCCCTGGATCATGCCCAAGCCCGACCGGGCCATCGCGCCGCTGACCCAGGCCGCCTTCCGCCGCCTGCCCGCGCTGCAATACGCCGCGCGCCTGGCCCAGTACGTCACCCTCGAGTCGCGCGCGGTCGCCTTCGTGCTGGCCCCGCAGCTCCTGGCCCTGGCCTCCCTCGCCGCGCGCCGCCACCTGGCGCGCAGCGTCCCCGACCCGGCCCTGCGCGCGAAGCTGACCCCCGACTACACGATGGGCTGCAAGCGCGTCCTCATCTCGAACGACTACTACGCCGCCGTGCAGCACCCCTCGGTCGCGCTGGTCACAGACGGCATCGAGCGCGTCACCGCCGACGCGGTCGTCAGCCGCGACGGGCAGTCCCGCCCCACCGACGCGCTGATCCTGTGCACCGGCTTCAAGGCGGCCGAGGACGCCGCCCCGTTCCCCGTCATCGGCCGCGGCGGGCGCGCGCTGGCCGCCGAGTGGCACGAGGGCGCCGAAGCCTACCTGGGGACGACGGTCGCCGGGTTCCCGAACCTGTTCCTGCTGGTCGGCCCCAACACGGGCCTCGGCCACAACTCGATGGTCTACATGATCGAGTCGCAGGTGGCGTACGTGATGGACGCGCTGGCCACCATGCGCCGCGAGGGCCTGTCGGCCCTCGAGGTCCGCCGCGACGTGCAGGACCGCTACAACGCGCGCGTGCAGCGCCGCATGGCGCGCACCGTGTGGGCCAGCGGCTGCAAGAGCTGGTACCAGACCGCGTCGGGCCGCAACACGACCCTGTGGCCCGGCTTCACCTTCGAGTTCCGCGCCCGCACGCGCCGCTTCGACCCGGCGGCCTACCTGACCACGGCGCGCCCGGCCGTCCGTCCTGTCTCAGCGCGCCAGGCGACCGCCGCCGCGCGGTGATCCAAGGGCGCGGCTGGGCGCCCGGGTCACGGCGCAGGCTTTCGGGCCTCGAGCTGCGCGAGCCGGCGGATGTGCCCGATCTGCTCGTAGAGTGACACGGCCTGCTCCCACAGGGCCGGGGCGGTGTCGTCGCCGCGGCGGGCGCGCACGTCTGCGAGGGCGGCGGCGGCCTGGGCCAGCAGCAGGCCGCTGCCGTCGCGGCCCGCCAGCAGGCGGTGGGCTTGGGTGAGGCGCGCGTCGGCCACCTCGAGGAGATCGGCGGCGGCGGCGGCCTCGCCGGTGATGACCAGGGCGAAGGTGCGATCGTGGGTCAGCGGCAGCTCGTCGCTGGCGTCGAGGGCGCGCTCGCCCCACTCGAGCGCGGCGTCGTGCTGGCCGCGCAGCGACGCGATCTCGGTCAGGGCCAGCAGGGACCGGGCGGTGCCGCGCTGATCGCCGATGGTGCCCGACAGCGCGAGGGTCTGGTGGGCCAGCACCTCGGCCTCGTCGAAGCGGCTCGCGGCGGCGAGGGCGCGCGCGCGCAGCCGCAGGGCGAGGTTCCGGCACCGCGCGAGGCCCACGCGCTCGTACCGCTCGAGCGCGTCGTCGCAGGCCAGGGCCGCCCGCTCGTCGATGCCCAGGGCGAGCAGAGCCGCGCCCTCGACCACCCTGGCGCGGGCGCGGCTGAGGTCGTCGATCGGCGCCGGGGCTCCCTCGAGCAGCTTCAACGCGCCGCGAGGCGAGCCGGCGTGCAGGACCGTGTTCGCCAGGTGCGCCAGCGCCTCCCACGCCAGCTCCGGCAGGTCGTGTTCGGCGCCGACCAGGCGGGCCTGCTCGAAGCACTGGCTGGCCCGCGCGGTCTCGCCGCAGCGCCACAGCACGCGGCCCAGCTTGACCGCCACCCGCGCCGCCTGCGCCTGGTCGGCGCCGTCCATCCAGGCGTTGAGGGCCTCCTCGAACAGGTGCACGGCCCCCCGGTCGTCGGCGCCGGCCTCGCGGAGGTCCCCCATCAGCTCGAGCCGCGGGGCCTCGTCGGGCAGCCGCTCGACCCAGGGCGCAGCCACGACGTGGCGCCCGCCCGCGATGAGCATCGTCGCCAGCCCGCGCCAGATCGTCGCCGCCGTCATGGGCGTGTCCTCGGCGTCGACCAGGGTCGCCGCGCGCTGCCAGGCGGCGAGCGCCTCGCCGAAGACCTTCCGGCGCTCGGCGTCGCGCGCCGCCTCGACGAACTGGTAGACCGCCTGGCCGCGCTCGCCGGCCTCGGCCAGGTGCGCGCCGATGAGCGGGCCCCAGCGCCCGCGGTGGTCGCGATAGATGGCCGCCAGGCTCTGGGCGGCCAGCGAGAAGAGCCTGCGCCGATCGGGGCCCTCGGGGATGGCCGCCAGCAGCGCCTCGCGCCAGGCCTCGTTGCGCAAGTGCAGAAAGCGCGCCCCGCCGGTCCGTTGGTCGTCGCGGATCCAGCCGGTCGTCACGAGGAGCGCGAGGTCGAGATCGAGCGGCTCCACCGCGTCGGGCCGCCCCTCGCGCCGCAGCAACGTGCGCAGCAGCCGATGCGGGACCCGCGGCCCCAGCAGCGCCAGGCGCAGCAGGATGCCGTGGGCGCTCTCGCCGCCGGGCTCGATGGCGCGCAGGCTGGCCAGCCGGCGGCCCAGGATCTCTCGCTCGAAGGGTGGCAGGATCTGCGCGCGCAGCGTCCATCCGGTGGGCGTCTCGACGATGTCGCCGCGGGACACGCGCTCGCGCAGCAGCTCGAGCGCGCGCAGCGGGCTGCCCGCCGCCGACTGCACGACGTGCTCGACCAGCGGCGCGTCGGCCCCGGGCAGGGCGCTGAGGACCAGGAGCCGCATGTCCGTGTCCTGGAGCGCCAGCAGCCCCAGGGCGCGGAAGCCTTCGCCGAGGAGCCGCTGGGCCTCGACGAGCGCCGGGTCGGTGGAAGCCGGCCCCGGCTGGCGCTGCAGCACGAGCACGAGCAGCGCCGGCTTGCCCAGGGTCGCCAGCTGACGCGCCAACGCCCCCAGCAGCTCGGGCGGCAAGGGCCGCTCGCCGTCCACGTCGTCCGCGATGAGCACCGGCGGGCCCCGGTTGGCCGCGGTCGCGATGGCCCGCGCGGCGGCCTGCAGGCGCCCCGGGCTCGCGTCGGGGCCCCCCGCGGCAGCGCCCAACCCCAGCGCGGCCGCCAGCTCGACCAGCTCGGGCGCCTCGCGCACGTCCAGCACCCGCATCCCACGCTGCCGCGCCTCGCCCTTGACGAAGTCGGCCAGGCGCGACTTGCCCAGCCCGCGCTCGCCCTCGATCCAGAGCAGGCGCCCGGACTCGAGGTTCAGCGCGTCGTCCAACATCCGAATGGCCGCGGCCTTCTGCGGCGCCCGCCCCGTGAACCCGGGGGGCGCCAGCTCGGGGCCGGTCCGCGTCGTCGTCGCCGCCCTGGGCGGCGCAGCGCGCAGCTGCTGCTCGAGGGCGCGCAGGCGCTCGGCGACCTCGGCCGCGTCGCCGGGGCGATCGGTGGGGTTCTTGGCGAGCAGGCTCAGGCACAGGGCGTCGACCGAAGCGGGCAGACCGGGCTCGAGGCGGCGTGCGCTGGGCGGCTCGGGCGGGTGGTCGAGGTGGCCCCGCACGACCTGGGCCGCGGGCTCGGTGCCGAAGGGTGGGGCGCCGGTCAGGGCTTCGTACAGCACGGCCCCCAGGGCATACAGATCGGCGGCGGACCCCAGGCGGCGGCCGCGCAGCTGCTCGGGGCTGGCCCAGGGGGCGCCGCCGCGGGTGCGATCGCGCTGCGGGTCGGCGTCGAGGGCCAGCGCGAAGCCGATGAGACGCACGCGGGCGGGATCGAACTCGGCGCCAGGGGCCAGGATGTTGGTGGGCCGCAGCTCGCCGTGGACCAGGCCGGCGCGGTGGATGTCGGCCAGCGCGTCGGCCAGGTGGGCGGCGATGGCCAGGGCGTCGGCGGCGCGCAGGCCCTCGGCCCGCAGGTGGTCCGCGAGGCGGCGGCCGACGGGCCGCTCGGTGGCGCGGTAGCAGGTGCCGTCCGGGCAGGTGCCCCAGGCGATGACCGAGAGGACGGCGGGGTGGGTGATGGCGCCCCAGGCGCGGGCCTCGCGCAGGAAGGGGGTGGCCTGCGAGGGGGCGAGGGCGTCCGTGGCGGGCTGCACCAGCTCGATCAGCACGTCCGCGTCCTCGGGGTGCCGTCGGGCCGTGTAGACGAGGCCGACCCGGCCGCGGCCGAGCGGGGCGAGCAGGGTGAAGCGCTCGTCGACGAGCGCGCCGGGGAGGAGCTCGGGGGGCAGGTGCCACACGGGCTGGGTGTGCACCGGGCAGCGGCGCGCGCTCGCGGCCGTGGCCGGCGTCTTGACCGGCGGCGGCCCGCCACAGCTCGTACAGTAGGGGACCAGGGAACGGTCGCGCATCGCGCGGGACCTGCCGTCGAAGGGTGGGCCGGCCACGCCCCCCCGCGGGGCGCGACCTCGCGAACGCATCCGTTCGCGTGTGCGGGGACCGACCGGATCTCCGGAGGGTCACTCCCCTCTAGAACACGAGCGTCGTCGCTCCGGCAAGCCCCATGGTTACAGTCGCATGGCCCGGACGAGCAGCCGGGGACAGCCGTCGCGCACCGGGCCGCCTCCGTAGTCGCCGAGCAGCGCGTCGGCGACGAAGCCGGCCGCCTCGAGCATCCACTCGACCTCGGCGGGGAAGACGAGGCGCAGGGTCAGCGGCGACGTGGCGACGAGCGCGTCGTCGAGGTAGTAGCGGTCCAGGAACTCGATGCGCTGCTCGGCCGGGAACCGGCGCGTCTCGCGGGTGCGGCGGGCTTCGCGCTCGCCGAGCTGCCCCTGCCAGCTGGTGCGCTCGGGGCTGTGGCGCACGCCGAGCAGGGCGAAGTCGGGCATCGGCAGGTCGAGGGTCAGCAGGCCGCCGGGGTGCAGGGCGCGGTGGCAGGCGGCGAGGCACCGCTGCTGGTCGACCCGCCTGGGCAGGAAGTTGAAGGCGGCGTTGGGGACGACGATCTCGGCGAAGGGGCCGCCGACGCGGGCCACGTCGAAGTCGCGCATGTCCCCTTGCACGTATCGGGCCTGGGGCGCGCGCTCGCGGGCGATGGCGAGCATCGCCTCGGATCGGTCGAGGCCGACGACCCCGCGCGAGGCGCCGAGGACGCGGCCGACGCGGCCGGTGCCGCAGCCGAGGACCAGCAGCCGCCCGGCGACACCGCGCCGGGCGAAGAAGGCGACGTCGGCCTCGAGGCGGCCGTACTCGGCTTCGTAGAAGTCGGCGATGAGGGCGTAGGGGTCGAGCTCGTCAGTCAAGCGTCAGTCACCGATGAGGTAGATGCGGCCCGAGTCGTCCGTGAACACGACGAAGCCCTGGCCGATGGCCGCGGCGCCGTCCACGTGGCTCGCGTCCGTGTTGAACGCCCACTTGGTCTGCCAGCTGGTGGCGCCGGTCTGGCGGGCGCAGACGAACTTGCCGTCGTCGGTGCCCATGTAGAGGTCGCCGTCCTGGTCGAAGACGCCCGTGGCGCCGGGCGCGTCGTGCTTGACCATGGACAGGGTGGCGAGGTGCGACAGGGCGGTCGAGTACTTCTTCACGCCGTTGTTGCCGTTCGGCGAGGCGTAGACGTAGTCGGTCCCGCTGAAGTTGTCGGCGCCCGTGTTGTAGACGATGACGTCGGTGTCGGTGTCGGGCCCGACGTCGACGTTGCCCAGGCTGGTTCCGAAGATGCCGTCGTCGCGGACGCGGTGGAGGATGTCCTCGAAGACGAGGTAGATGCTGCCGTCGGCGCCGACGGCGACCGAGCTGTCGATGTCCTTGGTGCCCACGACGAAGGTCCAGGCGACGGTCCCGGTCGGCTCGACGGCGTACATCGCGTGGTTGGTGGCGCCGAAGTACAGGCGACCGGTGGTCGGGCCGATGGCGATGTGCGACGCGGTGTCCTGCGCGTTGGGCACCGCGAGCTGCCACTGGACGGCGCCGCCGGCGGAGACCTTGTACATGAACTTGTTGGAGACCATGTACAGGTCCCCGGCGTCGTCGACCGTGATGCTGCCGGTGACCTGGTCGGTGGCGGCGCCGGGGAAGCTGGTCGTCCACAGGATGACGCCCTGCGGATCGAGCATCGCGACGCCGTTGCCGACCGCCGTGACGATGGTCCCACCCTCGCGCACCAGCGGGCTCGAGCGCTTGTAGGCCCCCGCCGGCAGCTGCGTCGACCACAGGGTGTCGCCGCTGGCGGCGTCGAGCTTCCAGACCCGGTCGTTCATCCGCACCAGGATGTTCCCGTCCGCCAGGATGAGCGGCGACACCTCGGCCTCCCAGCCGGCGGCCAGCTGCCGCTTCCAGCGCAGCGTGTTGGCGTCCGGCCCCTGCACGTCCTTGCGGGTCCCGGTCAGGCGCGCGTCGTACTTCATGCGCGGCCACCCCGTGGTCGCCAGCCCGCACCCCTCGTCGAAGACCCCGTCGCAGTCGTCGTCGATGCCGTTGCAGACCTCGGCCACGTCGGGGTTCGCGGCCGGGTCGTCGTCGTAGCAGTCGCCGCCCAGCGTCGCGTCGACGTCCCCCTCGGGCGCGCACAGGCAGGTCGCGCTGCTCGTCACGCCGTAGCCGTCCTCGTCCGCGTCCAGGTAGTACACGATGCACCCGACGGCGCCGGCCTCGTCCGTCAGCCCGTCGCAGTCGTCGTCGACGCCGTCGTTGCACGCCTCGGGCTTGCCCGGGTTGCGCGCCGGGTCCTCGTCGGCGCAGTCCGGCGCGTTCAGCGCCGATTCGAAGCCCACCGGCTTGCACAGGCAGCTCCCGGCCCCCGTCCCCCACCCGTCGCCGTCGAGATCCGTGTAGTACACCGTGCACCCCACGCTGCCGACCTCGTCGGTCAACCCGTCGCAGTCGTCGTCGGCGCCGTTGCAGAACTCGGCCTGCCCGGGGCCGATGAGGGCCGACGAGTCGTTGCAGTCGCCCGCCTCGACCCCCGCGTAGGGCGCCGTCGGCTGGCACAGGCACCGCGTGTCGCCCGCGACCCCGTAGCCGTCGCCGTCGAGGTCCTTGTAGTAGGTGGTGCACCCCAGCGCGTCCGGCTCGTCGACCACGCCGTCGCAGTCGTCGTCGCCGCCGCCGCAGGCCTCGACGCCCCCCGGGTGCGCCTGCGCGCTGCCGTCGTCGCAGTCCCCGGGGACCGTGGCCGTGTAGGCGCCCCCGGGCTCGCACAGGCACTGCACATCGCCCAGCACCCCGTAGCCGTCGCCGTCGCCGTCCTTCATGTAGTACGCGCACCCGATCGAGCCGGCCTCGTCGGTCGACCCGTCGCAGTCGTCGTCGAGGCCGTTGCACACCTCGAGCGCCGCCGGGTTCGCCCCCGCGTCGCCGTCGTCGCAGTCGCCCGCGCTCGTCGCCACGTAGGCCCCCTTGGGCGCGCACAGGCACTGCGCGTCCCCCGCGACGCCCCAGGTGTCTCCGTCGTCGTCGCGGTAGAACGTGTGGCACCCGCTGGTCCCGGGGTCGTCGGCCGCCCCGTTGCAGTCGTTGTCGATCCCGTCGCAGACCTCCAGCCCCCCGGGGAAGGCCCCCGCGTCCGAGTCGTTGCAGTCGCCGCCCACCGTCGCATCGAACGGCGCGACGCCCGCGCACAGGCACTCCGTCTCGCCCGCCACGCCGAACCCGTCGCGGTCCGAGTCACGCAGGTAGTCGGTGCACCCCGACGCGCCCGGCTCGTCCACCGACCCGTCGCAGTCGTCGTCCACGCCGTTGCACACCTCGCCCCCGCCCGGGTGGATCGCGCCGTCGCCGTCGTCGCAGTCGCCCGGCTGCGTCGTCGCGTACACCCCGCTCGGCGCGCACAGGCACTGGAAGTCCTGCAGCACCCCGAACCCGTCGCCGTCCTGGTCGCGGAAGTGCAGCACGCACCCGAGGCCCCCCGCCTCGTCCGTCTCGCCGTCGCAGTCGTCGTCCACGCCCCCGCCGCACTGCTCGAGCGCGAACGGGTGGGTCGACGCCGCCGCGTCGTCGCAGTCCCCCGGCTTGATGGCGGTGTACTTGCCCTGCGGCGCGCACAGGCACTGGCTGTCGTCCGCGTCGCCCCAGCCGTCGCCGTCCTCGTCGCGATAGAACGGGCTGCAGGTCCCGCCGACGCCCTCGTCGGTCTGCCCGTCGCAGTCGTCGTCGGCCCCGTTGCAGACCTCGACCCCGTCCGGGTTCGCGAACGGGTTGCCGTCGTCGCAGTCCAGGTCGTTGGTCGCCACGTACGGCAGCGTGGGCACGCACAGACACGCCGAGTCCCCGGCCTGTCCAAAGCTGTCCTGGTCCGCGTCCATGAACATCACGACGCACCCCTCGGCCCCGGCCTCGTCGACCCCGCCGTCGCAGTCGTCGTCCTGCCCGTTGCACGTCTCGGCCGCCCCCGGGTGGACGGCCCCGACCGCGTCGTTGCAGTCGCCGCCGACCGTGACGTTCAGCGCGCCCGCCGGCGCGCACAGGCACTGCGCGCTCGCGCTCAGCCCGTACCCGTCGCCGTCGCCGTCCACCATGTACGCCACGCAGCCCGCCGCCCCCGGCTCGTCGACCAGCCCGTCGCAGTCGTCGTCCTGCCCGTTGCACGCCTCGGCCGCCCCCGGGTGGCGCTGCGCGTCCCCGTCGTCGCAGTCGCCGCCCAGCGTCGTCACGTACGTCTCGTCGGGCGCGCACAGGCACGCGAAGCTGGTCGGCTCGCCATGGCCGTCACCGTCCTCGTCGATGTAGTGCAGCGTGCAGTCGCTGGCGCCGGGCTCGTCGGTCAACCCGTCGCAGTCGTCGTCGACCCCGTTGCACGTCTCGAGCGCGCCCGGGCTGACGTCGGCGGATCCGTCGTCGCAGTCGGTCGCGTCCTTGGTCACGTAGGGCGCCTCGGGCGCGCACAGGCACGCCGCCTCGCCCGCGCTGCCGTACCCGTCGCCGTCCACGTCGGCCTGGAACAGCGAGCAGCCCTGCGCGCCGGCGTCGTCGGTCACCCCGTTGCAGTCGTCGTCGATGTCGTTGCAGGCCTCGGCCGCGCCCGGGTGGACGTTGGCCGCCTCGGGGGCGCAGTCGCCGCCCAGCTTCGCCGTGAGCTCCCCCTCGGGGCCGCACAGGCACTGCGGCTCGCCCACCCCGTAGCCGTCGCCGTCGACGTCGGCCCAATACGGCGTGCACCCGCTGCCGCCCTCGTCCGTCTCGCCGTCGCAGTCGTTGTCGACCCCGTCGCACACCTCGGCGCCGGGCGTCGCGGCGTCGCACACCGCGCCCGCCGCCCCCTGGCAGGTCGACTGGCCGGCGCAGGTGCCGTGCTCGTTGGTCACCTCGCACGCGGCGGCCACGAAGGCCTCGTCCGTCTGCCCGTCGCAGTCGTCGTCCACCCCGTTGCACGCGTCCTCGGCCGGCGTCGGCGCGTCGCACGCCGTCAGCCCGTCCGCCGTGCAGGTGCGCGCCCCCGGGCACACGCCCAGCTCGCTCTCGACCCAGCAGGTCGTCGACGCCCCGACGGTCACCGCGCTGGCCGGGCAGGCGCACTCGCCCGACTCGGGGACGCACTGCTTGCTCACCTTGCCGTCGACGTCCGGCACCGCCCCGCAGAAGAACCCCGGCGGGCACGCCTTGTCGGCGCACGAGCCGCCGCAGAACGCCCCGTCGAGGCCCGCCGACACGCACGCGTCCGCCGCGCCGCCGTCCCCCAGGACGCAGTCGTCGTTGTGCGCGCACGGGTAACACAGCCGCGGCCAGGTCGGCACGCACACGTAGACGATGTCCGGGAACGACGCCAGGTCCTGCCGGCACGAAAAGCCCGACGGGCAGTCGCCCGAGCAGGTCTGGGTGCACACGCGGCCGTCGTACGACTCGACGCAGAAGCCGCTGGCGCACTGCCCGTTGTCGTCGCACGGCCACCCGAAGCCGCCGGGCGTCGGCCCCGCGTCGCCCCCGTCCGCGCCGTCCGGGTCCGCGCCGCCGTCGCCCGCTGCGTCCCCGGTCGCGTCCGGCTCGCCCGGGCCTCCCCCGTCCGCCGCGGCGTCCGAGGCCGCGTCCGACGCCACATCCGAGACCGCGTCGAGGCTCTTGCCGTCCTCGCCGGGCCCTGAGGTCGCGTCCCCCGAGCAGCCGGCGGCCGCCCCCATCGAGAGCGCCAACGCCACCGCCAGCGTCCATGCGACGCCGGCCCCGCGTCCTGCCTCGCCCTTGTGCATGTGCGCCTCGCTCAGTCGATGCAGTACAGGGTGCCGGCGTCGTCCCCGAAGACGACGTAACCCGGCCCGATGGCCGCCGCGCCGTCCACGGCGGCGCCGGTCGTGAAGGTCCACAGCGTCGAGCCGGACTGGGTGAACGCGTGGAAGCGGCTGTTGCCCGCGCCGACGTAGACGTCCCCGTTGGTGTCGAAGACCGGCGAGGCGCCCGGGGCCGAGGGCTTGCTGACGCTGGCGGTCCAGCTGGTGCCCAGCGCCGAGGTGAAGCGGCGCAGGCCGGTGCCGCCCTGCGGCGACACGAACACGAAGTCCTGGGGGTTGCAGCACTGGAAGCCGGTGTTGTGGATGGCCAGGTTCGAGTGGTTGGTCGAGCCGGTGCCGACGGTGGCGACCTGCACGGCCTGCGCGCCGGCGTCGTTGATGGCGTACAGGGTCGAGCCGAAGGTCTGGTAGAGCGTCCCGGTCTGCGAGACGACCACCGAGCCGCCGGCGGACTGGCCCGAGACCGCGAAGGTCCACAGGACGGCGCCGTTCTTGTCGACGGCGTAGACCTTGTGGTCGGCGGCGGCGAAGTAGACGCGGCCGCTCGGGCCCAGGGCCAGCTCGGCGTGCTTGGTCTTGCTGTTGGGGACGGGGGTCGACCAGGCGACGACGCCGTCGGGGCCGACCCGGTGCAGGGCGGCGTTGGTGACGACGTAGGTGTTGCCGACCGCGTCGACCAGCGGGCTCGCGACGATGACGTCGTCGTCGGCGCCGGGCAGCGGGGTCGCCCAGATGGTGCTGAGATCGGGCCGCACCATCAGCAGCTCGCGCCCGGCGGGGACCAGCATCGTGCCGCCGGCGCGGACGCTGGGGCTGGCGCGTTTGAACGCTGGCGCGGGCAGGTCGCGCTCGTACAGGGTCGCGCCGTTCGAGGCCTGCAGGCGGAAGAGCTTGCTGCCGGCCAGGGCGACGATGCTGCCGTCGTCCAGGATGACGGGCGAGCCCTCGAGCTCGGCGCCCGCGACCAGCGTCTTCTTCCAGCGCAGCCCCGAGCCGCTCGAGGTCGGCGCCGACACCAGCATCGAGTGGCCGATGCGGCGCGCGTCGAACAGGTAGGTCGGCCAGCCGGTGGTCGACAGCCCGCAGCCCTCGTCGACCACGCCGTCGCAGTCGTCGTCGATGGCGTTGCAGGTCTCGCTCGCGTCGGGGCGGACCGCCGCCGCGTCGTCGTCGCAGTCGCCCCCGCGGCTCGCCGTGTGGTCGCCCTCGGAGGCGCACAGGCACAGGGCCGAGCCGTCGTCGCCCCAGGTGTCGCCGTCGACGTCCTCGTACAGGGTGACGCAGCCCTCCACGCCGACGCCGTCGGTCTGCCCGTCGCAGTCGTCGTCGACGCCGTTGCAGGCCTCGACCTCGTCCGGGTTGCGCGCCGGGTTCGCGTCGTCGCAGTCGCCGGCCTCGGCCGCCGTGTAGGCCGCCAGCGGGCTGCACAGGCACAGCGACGCTCCGGCCACGCCGAACCCGTCCCCGTCGCCGTCGAGGAAGTAGGTCGCGCACCCGGCCGCGTCGGTCTCGTCCACGAAGCCGTCGCAGTCGTCGTCGACGCCGTTGCACACCTCGGCGACGCCCGGGTGGCGCTGCGCGTCCTCGTCGTCGCAGTCGCCGCCCACGCCCACCTGGTAGGGCGGCGCCAGGGCGCACAGGCACTGGCCCGACCCGGTGACCCCGTAGCCGTCCCCGTCCCCGTCGACCAGGTACTCCACGCACCCGCCCGCCCCCTCGGGGTCCGTCAGCCCGTCGCAGTCGTCGTCGACCCCGTTGCAGGTCTCGGCCGCGCCCGGGTTCACGGCCGCCACCAGGTCGTCGCAGTCGCCGCCGATGAAGGCCCCGTAGCCGTCGCCCGGCGCGCACAGGCAGCGGGTGTCGCCCGCCACGCCGAACGTATCGCCGTCCTGGTCCAGCATGTACGGGTAGCACCCGACCGCGTCCGCCTCGTCGACCGCACCGTCGCAGTCGTCGTCCTGGCCGTTGCACTGCTCGGTCGCCTTCGGGTTGAACGCCGCCTGCAGGTCGTCGCAGTCGCCCCCCTGCGTGGCCGTGAACGTCCCCTTGGGCGCGCACAGGCACTGGGCCTCGTCGGTCCGGCCGAAGGTGTCGCCGTCGGTGTCGCGGTAGTAGACCGTGCAGCCCTCGATGTCCGGGTCGTCGGCGACGCCGTTGCAGTCGTTGTCCAGCCCGTCGCAGACCTCCTCGGCCCCGGGCGAGATCTGCGGCGCCAGGTCGTCGCAGTCGCCGCCCACCGTCGCGACGTAGGGCGGCGCCGGCTCGCACAGGCAGCGCACGTCCGATGCGACCCCGAACCCGTCGCCGTCGGTGTCGCGGAAGTAGTCCGTGCACCCCTGGGCCCCGGCCTCGTCGGTCGCCCCGTCGCAGTCGTCGTCCAGCCCGTTGCACACCTCGGCCGCGCCCGGCCACGCCCCGGCCTCGTCGTCGTTGCAGTCGCCGCCCTGCTGCGTCGTCCACGGCGCGGCGGCCCCGCACAGGCACTGGTAGTCGGCCTGCACCCCGAAGCCGTCCCCGTCGCCGTCGCGGAACCACAGCGCGCACCCGACCGCGCCCACGTCGCCCGGGTCGCCGTTACAGTTGCGGTCCACGTCGTCGCACTGCTCCTCGGCCAGCGGGTGCACGTCCTTGTCGCCGTCGTCGCAGTCGCCGCCCTTGACGGCGACGTACGGCCCCTCGGGCTTGCACAGACACTGGCTGTCGCCCGTGACGCCCCAGCCGTCGCCGTCCGCGTCCCGATAGAACGGCGAGCACGCGAGATCCACCGCCTCGTCCGCCTCGCCGTCGCAGTCGTCGTCGATCTGGTTGCAGACCTCGGCCGCGTCCGGGTGGACCAGCGGGTTCTTGTCGTCGCAGTCCAACGCGGCCGCGTCGGCCACGGCCACCGTGAAGGGCAGGGCGGGCGCGCACAGGCACCGGGTCTGCCCGTCGACCGCGAAGCCGTCCTGGTCCAGGTCGGCCAGGTACTCGGTGCACCCGGTCGCTCCCTCCTCATCGATGAAGCCGTCGCAGTCGTCGTCCAGGCCGTTGCAGGCCTCGACCCCGCCCGGCTTGGCGTCGGCCGACAGGTCGTTGCAGTCGCCGCCCTGGGCCGCCGTGTAGGGCGCCGCCCCCTCGCACACGCACTGCAGATCGCCCGACAGGCCGAAGCCGTCCCCGTCCTCGTCCCGGTAGGCCGGCGCGCACCCGACCGCGCCCGGCTCGTCGACGAGGCCGTCGCAGTCGTTGTCGACGCCGTCGCACACCTCGGGCAGCTGCGGGTTGCGCTCGGCGTCGCCGTCGTCGCAGTCGCCCCCGACCGTCACGACGTAGGCCCCGGCCGGCGCGCACAGACACGCGAAGGCCTGCTTGTCGCCGAAGCCGTCGCCGTCGGCGTCCTCGAAGTACAGGACGCACTTGCCCGCGCCCTCCTCGTCGGTCTGCCCGTCGCAGTCGTTGTCCAGGCCGTCGCACAGCTCGACCGAGCCCGGGTTCGCCTTGGGCTCGGCGTCGTCGCAGTCGGTCTTGTCCTTGGCGGTCATGACGCCCGCCGGCGCGCACAGGCAGGCGCTGACGGCGGCGTCCCCGTACCCGTCGCCGTCCACGTCGGCGAAGTAGCCGAAGCACCCCGTCGCCCCCGGCTCGTCCGTCTCCCCGTCGCAGTCGTCGTCCAGGCCGTTGCAGACCTCGAAGCCGCCCGGGTTCGCCTTCTTGGCCGCGTCGTTGCAGTCGCCGCCCTTGGTCGCCGTCAGCGCCCCCTCGGGGCCGCACAGGCAGACCGGCTCGCCGACGCCCCAGCCGTCGCCGTCCTCGTCCAGGTAGTGGTCGACGCAGCCGCTGCCGTCCTCGTCCGTCTCCCCGTCGCAGTCGTCGTCCTTGCCGTTGCAGACCTCGGCGGCGGGCGCGACGCCCTCGCAGGTCACGCCGCCCTCGCCGCCGCAGGCCGTCACGCCCGGGCAGCTGCCGTGCGCGTTGTCGATGGCGCAGGGCTCGCTCGCGAAGCCCTCGTCGACCGCGCCGTCGCAGTCGTTGTCGACGCCGTCGCACAGGTCGGGGCTCGGCTCGGCCGCGTCGCAGGCCGTCAGGGCGCCCGCCGGGTCGTCCGGCGCGCACCGCCGCTCGCCCGGGCACGAGCCGGCGGCGTTGGTGTGGTGGCACGTCGTCCCCAGCCCCAGCGCGGTCGCCTTCGGCGAGCACGCGCAGGTCCCCGTCTCGGGGACGCACTGCTCGCTGACCGCGCCCGTGACGTCGGCCACGGTCGCGCAGAAGTAGCCCGCCGGACAGCCCGCCTTGTCGCAGGCGCCGCCGCAGAAGGCGCCGTCGTCGCCGGCCGCCACGCACCGGTGCGGGGTCGAGTCGTGCTTGGTCGTGCAGTCCGTGTTCTGCGTGCACGGGTCGCACAGGGTCGGGAAGCGCGGCAGGCACAGGTACAGCACGTCCGGCAGCGCCGACAGGTCCTGCCGGCACGCGAAGTCCCCCGGGCAGCTGGTCGTGCACCCCTTCGAGCAGACCTTGCCGCTGGGCGCGTCGACGCAGTAGCTGCTGTTGCAGTCGCCCTCGGTCTGGCAGGGCCAGCCCAGCTCTCCCTCGGTGGGGACGTACGGCCCCAGGTCGCCCTCGACGTCGGCCCCCACGTCCGCGACGTCCGGCGTCACGTCGGGCCCGCTCGCATCCACGACGTCCGTCGGGTCCGGCTTGGTGTCCCCGCCCGCCTCGACCGAGGCGTCCTCGGCCGACGAGGTCGCGTCGCCCCCACAGCCGGCGGCCACCACGGCGAGCGCGAGCGCCAGCGCCGCCGGCCACCCAACGCTCGCCGGACCCCGCCTGGGCCCACCACAAACCGCGCGACGTGCGACTCGCATCTGCCCTCCCGCCGACCAGGGGCCCGACCGACGGGCATCATAGGCCTCGCCGCGGCGCATGGGAATGGCAGGCTCGCGTCCGCCGCCCGCGCCCCTCACGTTCAGACGGGACACGGGGTCGCCGCTCTCCAGCGACGCTCAGCCGTCCTCGGGCCGCCGCTCCAGCGTCACGAAGGCGAGCTCGCCGCGCTCGTCCCGCTCGACCTCTCGCCACTGGGCGCGGTCGAACGGCGGGAACGACACGTCCCCCGCCACGTCGCGGTGGACCTCGGTCCAGTAGATCCGGCTCGCCACCGGCAGGGCCAGGCGGAACAGGTCGGCGCCGCCGATGACCCGCGGCTCGGGATCGCCTTGCCGCGCCAGCGCCAAGGCCTCGTCCAGCGAATGCGCCACCTCGGCGCCCTCGGCCACGTAGCCGGCCTGGCGCGTCACCACGATGTTGCGCCGCCTGGGCAGCGGGCGGCCGATGGACTCCCAGGTCTTGCGGCCCATGATGACCGCGTGGCCCAGGGTCTTGGCCTTGAAGTGCTTGAGATCCTCGGGCAGGTGCCAGGGCAGGGCGCCGCCCGCCCCGATGACGCCGCTATCGGCCACCGCGACGACCAGCACCAGCCCGGCCTGGGGCGCCTCGGCGCTCACACCGACACCTCGGCCTTGATGTGGGGGTGCGGGTCGTAGCCCTCGAGCCGGAAGTCCTCGAAGCGAAAGGCGAACAGGTCCGTCACCGCGGGATTGAGGACCATGCGCGGCAGCGGCCGGGGCGCGCGCGTCAGCTGCAGGCGCGCCTGCTCGAGGTGGTTCGAGTACAGGTGGGCGTCGCCCAGCGTGTGGACGAAGTCCCCCGGCCGCAGCCCCGCGACCTGGGCGATCATCAGGGTCAGCAGCGCGTAGCTGGCGATGTTGAAGGGCACGCCCAGGAACACGTCGCCCGAGCGTTGGTACAGCTGACAGCTCAGCTCGCCCTGGCTGACGTACAGCTGGAACAGCGTGTGGCAGGGCGGCAGCGCGACCTGGTCGGCCTCCTTGGGGTTCCAGCCGGTGACGATGAGGCGGCGGCTGTTGGGGTTGTGCCGCAGCTCATCGAGCAGACGCAGAATCTGGTCGACACCGTCGGCCTCCCAGGTCCCGTCCGGCCGCGGCGTCGCGCCGAAGTTGCGCCACTGGTGGCCGTAGATGGGCCCCAGATCCCCCTCGGCGCGGCCGAAGCGGGCGGTCTGCTCGGCGGTGGCCCACTCGTCCCAGATGCGGACGCCGGCCTCCTGCAGCGACCCGACGTGGGTCTCGCCGCGCAAAAACCACAGCAGCTCGTGCAGGATCGAGCGCAGGTGAAGCTTCTTGGTCGTCAGCAGCGGGAAACCCGCCCGCAGATCGAAGCGCATCTGGTGCCCGAACACGCTCAGCGTGCCCGTCCCGGTGCGGTCGTCGCGCCGGACGCCCTCCCGCAGGATCCGGTCCAATAGATCGAGATACTGCTGCATGGCGCCTCACTACCCCGAGCCATCCCGCCCAAGCAAGCGTTGGCGCAGGCCGGTGGGTCCCCCATACTCGCCGGCCATGACCGCCCCCGCGCCCGCCACCGAAGCCGAGCTGCTCGCCCGCGCCCGCCGCCTCGCCGGCCGCTCCCTCGCCGCGGTCGCCGCCGAGCTCGAGGTCCCGGTCCCGCCCGATCTCCGCCGCCACAAGGGCTGGGTCGGCCACCTGGTCGAGCGCGCCCTGGGCGCCACCGCCGCCAGCCGCGCCGAGCCCGACTTCCCCCAGCTGGGCGTCGAGCTCAAGACCCTGCCGGTCGACGCGCGCGGCCGCCCCCGCGAGTCGACCTGGGTGTGCACCGCGCCGCTGGCCGACCTCGACGCCCTCGACTGGGAGACCTCGCCCGTCCGCCACAAGCTGGCCCGCGTCCTGTGGGTCCCCGTCCAGGCCGACCCCGCCATCCCGCTGGCCGACCGCCGCCTGGGCAGCCCGCTCATGTGGACCGCCGCCCCCGACGAGGAGCGCGCCCTCCGCGACGACTGGGTCGAGCTGACCGACGTCATCCGCTTGGGGCAGGGCGAGACCCTCACCGCCCACCACGGCGAGGTGCTGCAGGTCCGCCCCAAGGCCGCCAACGCCCGCGAGCGCAAGCTGGGCGTCGGCCCCAGCGGCTGGCTCGAGGAGGTCCCGCCGCTGGGCTTCTATCTGCGCGCCCGCTTCACCGCGGCCCTGCTGGCGCGCCACTACGCCCTGCCGGCCTGACGCGCGCTCGTCGCCCAACCCCGCGTGCGCGCTTGCGAAATCGCTTCCGGCGCGCCGCGGTTGAACGCCCCCCGGGCGTCGGCTATGGTGCGCCCGCCCGACCCCCCAGGCCCCGCCCGGCCCCCGTACGGAGGACGCTTCCATGAGTGATCCGCGGCTCGACGAGCTCGTCGTCAACACCCTCAAGACGCTGGCCATCGACGCCGTCGAGCGCGCCAACTCCGGCCACCCCGGCATGCCGATGGGCATGGCCGACACGGCCTCGGTCCTGTGGCGCCAGTTCCTGGTGGTCGACCCGGCCGATCCCGGCTTCGCCGACCGCGACCGCTTCATCCTCTCGGCCGGCCACGGCAGCATGCTGCTGTACGGCCTGCTGCACCTGTCCGGCTTCGACCTGTCGATGGACGAGCTGCAGCGCTTCCGCCAGCTGGGCTCGAAGACCCCCGGCCACCCCGAGGTGGGCCTGACCCCGGGCGTCGAGACCACCACCGGCCCGCTCGGCCAGGGCTTCGCCAACGGCGTCGGCCTGGCGCTGGCCGAGGCGCACCTCGCCGCACGCTTCAACCGCCCCGGCCTCACCCTGGTCGACCACTTCACCTACGCCATCTGCTCGGACGGCGATCTGCACGAGGGCCTGTCCCACGAGGCCGCCGCCATCGCCGGCCACCTGGGCCTCGGCAAGCTGGTCTACCTCTTCGACGACAACAGCATCACCATCGACGGCGCCACCGATCTGTCGACCAGCGAGGACGTCACCGGCCGCTTCGAGGCCTACGGCTGGCACGTCCTGGCGGTCGACGGCCACGACCGCGCGGCCGTCGCCCAGGCCATCGCCGCCGCCCAGGCCGTCACCGACAAGCCCTCGCTCATCCGCTGCAAGACCCGCATCGGCGCCGGCAGCCCCAACCGCGGCGGCACCTCCAAGTCGCACGGCTCGCCGCTGGGCAAGGAAGAGACGCGCCTGACCAAGGAGGCCCTCGGCTGGCCGGTCGACGCCGAGTTCCTGGTCCCCGCCGGCGTCCGAGAGGCCTTCGCCGAACTGCGCCGCCGCGGCGCCGAAAAGCGCGCCGCCTGGCACGACACCTTCGCCCGCTACCAGGCCGCCCACCCCGAGCTGGCCGCCGAGTGGCGCCGCATCCACGACGGCGCCGGCCTGCCGGGCGACGTCCAGGCCCACCTGCCGACCTGGGCCGCCGACGCCAAGCCCGAGGCGACCCGCGTGTCCTCCGGCAAGGTCATCAACGCCCTGGCGCCCCACGTCACCCAGCTGATGGGCGGCTCGGCCGATCTGGCCGGCTCGAACAACACCACCTTGAAGGACATCCCCTTCGTCCGCCGCGGCGACTACCAAGGGCGCAACGTCCACTTCGGCGTGCGCGAGCACGCGATGGCCGCCATCCTGAACGGTCTGGCCCTGCACGGCGGCGTCATCCCCTACGCCGGCACCTTCCTGACCTTCAGCGACTACATGCGGCCGTCCATCCGCCTGGCGGCGCTCATGCACCAGCGGGTCGTGCACGTCCTGACCCACGACTCCATCTTCCTGGGCGAGGACGGCCCCACCCACCAGTCCATCGAGCACGCGATGGCGCTGCGCCTCATCCCGGGGCTCCACGTCATGCGCCCGGCCGACGGCCGCGAGACCGCCGCCGCCTGGCTCGCCGCGCTGCGCCGCACCGACGGCCCGACCGCGATGCTGCTCACCCGCCAGAACCTGCCCCAGCTGCCCGGCAGCGAGAGCGCCGTCGAGGGCGTCGCCAAGGGCGGCTACGTCGTCCACGGCGACCCGGACGCGCGCCCCGACGTCATCCTCATCGCGACCGGCTCCGAGGTGCACCTGTGCACCCAGGCCGCCGCCATCCTCGAGGGCCGCGGCCTGTCGGTCCGCGTCGTCTCGATGCCCTGCGTCGAGCGCTTCATGGCGCAGCCCGAGGTCTACCGCCTGGCCGTCCTGCCGCCCGAGTGCCCCATCCGCCTGTCGGTCGAGGCCGGCCGCACCCTGGGCTGGGAGCGCTTCGTCGGCCCGCTGGGCGCCAGCATCGGCATCGACCGCTTCGGCGAGTCGGCCCCCGCCGAGGATCTCGCCACCTTCTTCGGCCTGACCGTCGACAACGTGGTCAACCAGGCGCTGGGCCTGCTCGGCACCGCCCGCCAGCGCGCCCGTGACCAGCGCGCGCTGCTGGACCACCTCGTCGGCGGACCTTGATCGCCCTTGGAGTCGACGCCGAGAACCTGGCCCTCGCCCCCGCGGCGGCGGCCTGGCTCGGCGACGTCCTGCCGTACCAGGGGACGCCTCCGGCCCAGGCCGAGGCGCTCCTCATCCGCTCGACCCTGCGGCTCGACGACGCGCTGCTCGGCCGCCTGCCGCGCCTGCGCCTGGTCGCGACCGCCAGCAGCGGCACCGACCACGTCGACACGGACGCCCTGGCGCGGCGCGGCATCGCCTTCGGGGCCGCCCCGGGCGCCAACGCCGAGGCGGTCGCCGACTGGGTGCAGCTGGCCTTGGAGCGCCTCGAGGTCGGCCCCGCGACCGTCGGCGTCATCGGCGTCGGCCACGTCGGCCGCGCCGTCGCCGCGCGCCTCGGCCCGCTGGGCCATCGCCTCTTGCTGTGCGACCCGCCCCGCGCCGGCCGAGAGCCCGGCTTCCCGCACCGAAGCCTCGACGACCTCCTGGCCCAGGCCGACGTCCTGACCCTGCACGTCCCGCTCGACCCCTCGACCCGCGATCTCCTCGACGCGGCGGCCCTGCAGCGCTTCGGCGGCCACGTCGTCCTCAACGCCGCCCGTGGCCACGTCCTGAACGAGCCCGCCGCCCGCGCCTGGCGGCAGGGCGGGGCAGGGCGCCGCCTGGCCCTCGACGTCTTCGCTGGCGAGCCCAACCCCGACCCGGCCACCCTGGCCGCCGCCGACTTCGTCACCCCCCACGTCGCCGGCCACACCACCGAGGCCAAGACCGAGGCGGTCCGCCGCGCCATCGCCTGGCTGGCCACCCAGCTGGGCCGCGACCCGGCCGACATGCCCCCGACGCCCCCGCCGGTCGTCCCCGGCGATCCCAGCGCCATCCTGGCCGCCGCCGACGCCGCCCTGCGCGCCGGCCAGCCCTTCAAAGAGGTCCGCGCCGCCTCGGTCCGCCCTCCGCTCTGAAGCGTCGTCGGCTCGGCCTCACCGGGCGCACGACCGCATGAATCCTACCGCGAACGCGTGTTTTCGATCTGCAGGACCCTTCGCGGCAGCTGCGAGGCCCTGTCCCAGCCGCCAGAGGACCTTCGCGGCCGCCGCGAAGCCATGTTGGACCTGCAAGAGGGCTTCGCGGCCGCTGCGAAGCCCTGTTGGACCCGCGAGGGGGCCTTCGCGGCAGCCGCGAAGCCCTGTTGAACCCGCAAGAGGCCTTCGCGGCCGCCGAGACGGCCATTTCGAGCCCAGGACGCGCCTCGAACCCATCTTGGGGCCTCGTCCCGAAGGCCGCTCCCGGCTCCAATCGACGCGCGGGCTGTGCTACAACCCCGCGCCATGCGACGCGCCCTCGAGACCCTCGCCTTCATCGCGCTGCTCGCGCCGGCGCCCGCCGCCATCGCGGCCCCGCCGCAGCCGCCGGCGGCCTCTACCCGGCCCGGCTACCGCACCGACATCATCTTCCTGCGCGCCATGCCGGCCTCGCGCGCCATCGCGCTGTACAACCGGGTCATCGGGCCCGGCCCCGGCGCGCGCATCGTCCCCGACGACGACGAGCGCCGCCTCATCGTCTACGACGACGCCAGCCGCCTCGCGCGCTTCCGCGAGCTCCTCACCCACCTCGACGTCCCCACGGACGCCGATCTCCGCATCTACGTCCGCCCGGTCGTCTACGTCGCCCCCAGCGATCTGGCCGCCCGCCTGCGCGACGTCATGCGCGCCGCCGCCCCCGGCCCGCTGACCCTGGTCCCCGACGACCGCGGCTCGGTCCTGGTCGTCCACGCCTCGCGCGCCACCTACGCCACCCTCGACAAGCTCGCGCGGCGCCTCGACGTGCCGCCCGGACAGGGCGAGCGCGCGATCCGCACCGCGCCGCGCCCGGACGGAGCCCACCCATGACCCGCCTGCTCGCGCTCGCAGCCAGCGCGCTCACCGTCGCCGCCTGCGCCTCTTCCATTCGCTCGGCGGTCGCCCCCGGCCCGCCGGCGCAGGCCAACGAGCTGTTCCTGGTCGACGTGCTCGAGGCGCCTCCGTCGCGCCCCACCGAGCTGGTCAGCCTCTCGGTCGCCGAGTGGGACCGAGACGACCCGCTGCCGGCGCAGCCCAACGAGGACGTCGTCGACGCCATGAAGCGCGTCGCGGCGGCCCAGGGCGCCGGCGTGCTGGTCATCGAGCGACTCGACACCCAGTGGCGCCGCGCCTTCTACGGCCTGGGCCTGCGCTTCGTCGAGGCGCCGCCGCCCGAGCCACCCGAGTGCACCCACCCCGAAGCCACACAGGCCCTGGCCGACGCCCGCCGCCGCGCCCAGGCGTGCCTGGCCCTGGTCCGCCAGCAGCGCCCGAACCTGCAGGGCGCCGTCACCGTCGCCTTCGAGATAGACCCCTTCGGCGCGGCCCGCCTGGCGGCCACCACGCCCGACTCGACCCGCGACGGGCAGGTCCAGGCCTGCGCCCTCGAGGCCGTCCACCGCACCGACTTCGGCACGCCGCCCGGCCTGGGCTGCCGCCTGCGGCTCGAGGTGGCGCTGTGAGCCCGGGCGCCCTGACGACCACCCACTTCGAGGTCGCGCTGCCCGAGGACGAGCAGCTCGCCCGCCGCCTGGGCGTGTCGCTCGAGGCCGTGCAGCTCACGCGCAAGAGCGACGTCATCGATCTCCACGTCGACACCTTCATCCCGCCGCGCCTTTGGGGCTACGACCTGCTCGAGCGCCACGAGCGCGGCCCACTGGCCGGCCGCTTCTTCGGCCACCTGGACTTCCACCGCATCCTCGAGGGCGGGATGACGGGCGCGATGTGGTCCATCACCACCAACCCGTTCCGCACGGCCGGCTCGCGCTGGCAGCAGTTCCAGAAGAACCTGACCCGCTTCCAGGGCCTCATCGAGCGCACCCGCGGGCGCTATCGCTTCGCCCGCACGCGCGCCGAGTACGACGCCGCCCGCCAGGCCGGCGCGCACGCCGTCATGCTGGCCATCCAGGGCGGCAACGCGCTGGAGGCGGCCCCCGAAGGCGTGGCCTCGCTGCCCGACCAGCTCGTCACCCGCGTCACCCTGGTGCACCTGACCAACTCGGTCTACGGCGTCACCTCCAGCCCGCTCGCCGGCATGAAGCGCGGGCGCGGCCTGACCGGTCAGGGCCGCGACTTCGTCCGTCAGCTCGACGCCCACCGCATCTTCGTCGATCTGGCCCACATCAACCCCGAGGGGTTCTGGGAGGCGGTCGAGGCCCACGACCGCTCGCTGCCGCTCATCGCGACCCACACCGGCGTGTCGGGGGTCAAGCCCCACTGGCGCAACCTCGACGACCGGCAGGTGAAGGCCATCGCCGACTCGGGCGGCGTCGTCGGCGTCATCTTCGCCGCGCAGTTCCTCAGGGTGCGCGGCGGCCCCAGGGACTCCGACATGGTCCTCGATCACCTCGCCCACACGCTGAAGGTCGGCGGCGAGGACGCGGTCGCCCTGGGCAGCGACTACGACGGCGCCATCACCCCGCCGCCCGACCTGCGCGACGGCCTCGCCTGGCCTCGCCTGGTCCAGCGCATGCTCGACCGCGGCTGGAAGACCGAGCGCATCCAGAAGATCCTGGGCAAGAACTTCCTCGCCTCCTTCGCGCGGCTGCGTCCATGAGCCATTCCGACCTCGACTACGGCCCCGTCCGCGACGCGGCCGAGGACCGGGCCCTGTACGACCTGGTCAACATCGCCTTTCGGCCCTCGGCCGCCGCCGAAGACCCCAAGGGCTGGGAGCGGTACCAGACCCGCGCCGACTCGGGGGACCTGCGCGTCGTGCGGCGCGGGGGCCAGGTCGCCGGCGGCCTGCGCGCCATCCCGATGGCCCACTTCTTCGGCGGCCGCGCGGTGCCCTGCGTCGGCCTGTCCGCCGTCACCGTCGCGCCCGAGCACCGCTCGCGGGGCCTCGCCGCCGCGATGATGCGCCGGCACGCCCTCGAGGCCCGCGCGCAGGGGGTCCCGCTCGCCTCGCTGTACCCGGCGTCCGACGCGCTCTACGGCCGCGCCGGTTACGAGCGCGCCGGCCACTACCTGCACCACGAGGTCCGCCCCGGCGCCCTGACCGGGGCGCGCCGCGAGCTCGAGGTCCGCCGCGCGACCGAGGCCGACCAGCCGGCCATCCACGCCCTGTACGCGACCTACGCCCGCCACCGCGACGGCCACGTCGACCGCGACGCCCGCTGGTGGCGCTTCTGGGTCGAGGGCTTCTTCCCCACGCCGCTGCGCACCTACCTCGCCCTCGCCCCGGACGGCGCCCCCGAGGGTTACGTCTCGCTGGTCCAGACCGCCACCGACGGCCACCCCTACGACGTCGTCGTCCGCGACGTCGCCGCCACCTCGGCGCGCGCCTGGCGCTCCCTCGCGGCCTTCCTCGCGGCCCACTCGACCATGGCCGGCCACGTCGTCTTCCGCGGCGGCTTCGACCACCCGCTGGTCCAGCTCACCCGCGAGCAGGACGTCACCATCACCCAGCGCCTCGACTGGATGCTGCGCGTCCTCGACGTCCCCGCCGCCCTGACCGCGCGCGGCTATCCTCCCATCTCCGGCGCCCTCGATCTGGCCGTCACCGACGATCTCGTCGCCGACAACGCGGGCCCCTTCCGCCTGACCCTCGACGCAGGCCATCCGACGGTCACCCCGGGCGGCGACGGCCGCCTCCGCCTCGACGTCCGCGCCCTGGCCAGCCTCTACTCGGGTTATGCCTCGCCGTTCACCCTGGCCAGCTTCGGCCAGCTCGACGGCGACCCCGAGTCCCTGGCCCTCGCCCGCGCCGTCTTCGCGGGCCAACCCTCGCTCGCCGACATGTTCTAGCGCCGCCGACCGAAACGGCCGGGCCTCTCAGCACCCGTCCGCGTGCCGGGGGGGCATTTCCAAGCGGCGCCCGCTGTGCTACCCCATTGCAAAACAGCAGGGGTTCATCATGCGCATCTGCAAGCAGTGGCTTGCCGTGACGGCTTTGTGCGTCGCGGCGGTGGGTTGTGATGGGGACGACGGCCAGCCGGGCGGCAAAGACGGCGACGTCGTCGACGCCGTGGAGGAGGTCGCCGAGCAGGACGCGGCCGGCGAGGTGGACGAAGACGCGCCGCTCTCGGACGCCGGAGAGGACGCCTCGACGCCCGACGCGGCGTCGCTCGACTGCGCCGCCGATCCGGACGCCTGCCTCTATCCCAGCCAGGGCCTGGAGTTCACGGTCCGCGAGGGCTACGAGGTCGAAGATCCCGTCACCGGCCGCAGCCTGCCCATCCTCGCCCGCATCCCAAAGGGGCCCGGGCCGTTCCCGGTGGTCGTCTGGTCCCACGGCGGCGGGTTCAGCACGACGGCCCACAAGCAGAGCGTGGCCTGGGGCAGCCTGCTGGCCCGCCACGGCTATGTGGTCATCCATCTCGCCCACACGCCGCCCACGACCGACACCGGCCTCGCGGTGTGCGCCGCGGCGTCCATCCCGCAGGCCGATTGCAGCCCCGACGCCGGTGACCCGGACGACAACCCGCTCCTGGTCGTCATCCGCTCCTACGATCTGGTCGCCATCCTCGACAAGCTCCCCGCGCTGTCGAAGTGGAGCACCGACAACGGCGGGCCGGGCCTCGACCTGGACCGCGTCGCCGTCGCCGGCTGGTCGGCCGGCTCCCGCGCCCCGGTGACCCTGCTCGGCGCCGTCACCCACCCCTCGTCCAACGCCCCGCCGTTCTCGATGCCCGACGAGCGGGTCAAGGCCGCCCTCATGATGAGCCCGACCGGCCCCGGCTTCGGCGGCTTCTACGACGAAGCCGGCGAGACGAGCTGGGACGACCTGCGGGGGCCGAGCTTCTTCGCGACCGGGGTCCACGACGTCAAACCCAAAAAGCCCGAGCTCGACGGCCCCTCCCGCCGCTTCGGCTTCGATCACCAGCCCGCGAGCGGCTCGAGCTACCTCCTGTACTCGCACCTGCCGGTCGGCACGGGCGGCCACGACACCTACAACCTCGCGGACGCCCAGTCGGACGACGCGCGCCTGGCCAACCTGACGCTCGCGCTCGGGTCGGCCGCCCTGGCGTTCCTCGACGCCTACCTGCGCGACGACGCCGCGGCGCTGGTCTGGCTGCAGTCCGACATGGCCAAGCAGCTGGCCGGTGACGTCGACTGGGAGAACCGCTGAGCCTTCGCCGCCCTGGGCCGGCGCTCGTCCGGCCCACATCCATCGCGTTCCGACGCCGGAGAGGCCCCCCAGGACCTCTCCGGCCGAACCCTCAGGCGCCCGGGAGCGGGAAGAAGCGCTCGCCGCGCTCGGCCATGTCGCGCAGCAGCTGCGGCGGCGTAAAGCGCGGGCCGTAGTCGGCGGCCAGCGCGTCGGCGCGCTCGACCACCCACGGGGCGCCGTGGCGGTCGATCCAGGCCAGCGGGCCGCCGGACGACGGGGCGAAGCCGATGCCGAAGACGGCGCCGACCTCGGCGTCGCGGTGGCTGCGCAGGACGCCGGACTCGACGCAGCGCACCACGTCCAGCACCTGCGCCAGCATCAGCCGGTCGCGGATCAGCTCGACGCCGGTCTGCGCCGGGCGCGCGTCGGTCACGGTGGCCGCCAGGTCGCGCAGCCCCGGCCACAGCCGGCGCTCCTTGCCCTGGTAGTCGTAGAAGCCCTGGCCGGCCGCCTTGCCGATGCGGCCCTGCTCGACCATCTTGGCCAGCAGCTGCACGCCCGCCAGATCCACGGCCTCGCCGACGTACTTCTCGCGCTGCGTCAGCGCGTGGTGGCCCAGGCGCAGGGTGACCTCGTCGAAGACCTTCAGCGGCGGCACGACCATGCCGGCCGACCGCGCGGCCCACTCGACCAGCACCGGGTCGTGGCCCTCGGCGACCAGCTGCACGCCCTCCATCAGGTAGGCCGCGAACACCCGGCTGGTGTAGAAGCCGTAGCCGTCGTTCACCACGATCGGCGTCTTCTTCAGCTTCTTGGCGATGCCCAGCGCCCGCGCCAGGGTCTCGTCGCTGGTCTTGGCGCCGACGACGATCTCCAGCAGCGGCATCTGCTCGACCGGCGAGAAGAAGTGCAGGCCGATGAAGCGGTCCGGGTCGGCGCTGGCCTTCGCCAGGTGCGTAATCGGGATGGCCGAGGTGTTCGAGGCGAAGATGGCCTTGTCGGTCAGCAGCGGCTCGACCTCGCGGGTCACCTTGGCCTTGACGGCGTCGTCCTCGAGCACGGCCTCGATGACGAGATCGGTCCCCGCCAGATCCGCCGTGTCCAGCGTGTAGCGGATGCGCCCGACGACGGCCGCGCGCTCCTCGGCGCTCAGGTGCTTCAAGCGCTTGCCGGCCTCGGCCTCGACGTGGGCCTTGGCCGCGTCCAGCGCCTCCTGCTCGATGTCCTTGAGCGCGACCTCCCAGCCGGCCTGCGCGCACAGAAAGCCCAGCCCCGCGCCCATCATGCCGGCGCCCAGGATGGCGACCCGCTGCACGCCGGGGTCGGCGACCTCGTAGCCCTCGGCCCGCTCGGCGGCGGTCCGGTGGAACCACATGGTGCGGATCATGTCCTTGGCCTGCGGCGAGACGGCCAGCTTCACGAAGTAGCGCGTCTCGACCTCGAGCGCCCGGTCGAAGGTCACCGCCGCGCCGTCCTGCACGGCCGCGATGACCGCCTCGGGCGCCTGCATGGTCCCCGCGGTCTTCTTGGTCAGCATGGCGCAGGCGACCATGAACATGGCGCGCCCGTCTTCGCTGTCGGGCCGCGGCCCGGGCCACCGGAAGCCCTTGACGTCCCAGGGCTGCCTGGCCTTGGGGTTGGCGGCGATCCAGGCCTCGGCCTGCTTGCGCAGCGAGGCCGCGTCGGGCGCCAGCTCGTCGACCAGCTTCATGCCCAGCGCCTTGGGCGCCCGGACGATCTTGCCCTGGCCGATGAGCTCGAGCGCCGCCTGGATCCCGACCAGACGCGGCAGCCGCTGCGTGCCGCCCGCGCCGGGGATGACCCCCAGCCCCACCTCGGGCAGGCCCACCTGCACCCGCGCGTCGTCCAGCGCGATGCGTCGGTGGCAGGCCAGGGCCAGCTCGTAGCCGCCGCCCAGCGCCGACCCCGTCAGCGCGGCCACGACCGGCACGCCCATGGTCTCGATCTGGCGGAACAGGCGGTTGAGGCCCTGCACCAGCGCGAGCATCTGCTCGGGCGTGGTCATCCCGTACAGCATGTCGATGTCGGCGCCGACGCAGAAGTCCTTGTGGGCCGAGGCGATGATGACGCCCTCGAGCCCCTCGCGCGTGCGCGCCCACTCGACGGCGGCGCTCAGGCCCTCGCCGAAGGCGGCGTTGATCTTGTTCGCGCGCCCCTCCATCGTCAGGGTCAGCGTCGCGATGCCCGTGTCCGCGTCGAACTGCATCTCGACGGCGGCGTTGCGGTCCGTCTGGCTCGTCGTCATCGTCAGACCCTCTCGATGATGGTGGCGATGCCCATGCCGCCGCCGATGCACAGCGTGATGAGCGCGGTCGAAAGGCCCTGGCGCTCGAGCGCGTCCAGCACCGTGCCCAGCAGCATGGCGCCCGTCGCGCCCAGTGGGTGCCCCAGCGCGATGGCGCCGCCGTCGACGTTGACCTTGGACGGGTCGACGTCGAAGGCCTGCATGAACGCCAGCGGCACGGTCGCGAAGGCCTCGTTGACCTCGAACAGATCGATGTCGCGGATGCCCATGCCGGCCTTGCTCAGCGCCTTGCGCGTCGCCGGGATGGGCCCGTCCAGCATCAGGATGGGCTCGTCGCCGCAGACGCTGACCGCGCGGATGCGCGCCCGCGCCGTGAGGCCCAGCGCCTCGCCCTTGTCGCGGCTGCCCACCAGCACCGCGGCCGCGCCGTCGACGATGCCCGACGAGTTGCCGGGCGTGTGGATGTGGTCGATGCGCTCGACCTGCGGGTACGCGCGCCGGGTCAGCTCGTCCAGGCCGAACTGGCGCCCCATCGTCTCGAACGACGGCTTGAGCGCGCGCAGCCCCTCGAGGCTCGCGTCGGGGCGCGGGAACTCGTCGCGCGCCAGCACCGTCAGGCCGGCCTCGTCGCGGTAGGGGATGACGCTCTTCTCGAAGTGGCCCTCCTCGAGCGCCGCCACGGCCCGCTGCTGGCTGCGCAGGGCGAAGGCGTCCGCGTCGTCGCGGGTGATGCCGCGCAGCGTCGCCAGCAGATCGGCCGAGATGCCCTGGGGCACCATCCCGACCTTCCACTGCATCGACGCGTCCAGCATGGCGCCGCCGTCCGAGCCCATCTTGACGCGCGACATGCTCTCGACGCCGCCGGCGACGATGAGGTCGTAGAAGCCCGAGGCGACCATGGCCGCCGCGTGGTTGACCGCCTCGAGGCCCGAGCCGCAGAAGCGGTTGAGCGTCACGCCGGGCGCGTCCAGATCGTAGCCGGCCAGCAGCGAGGCCGATCGCGCGATGCAGGCGCCCTGGTCGCCGACCTGGGTGACGCAGCCGACGACGACGTCGTCGACCTGGCTGGTGTCGAGCCCGTTGCGGTCGCGCAGGCCCTGCAGGACCGACACCATGAGGTCCACGGGCTTGATGGTGTGCAGGCTGCCGCTGTCCTTGCCGCGCCCTCGGGGCGTCCGGACGGCGTCGAAGATGAAGGCGTCGGCCACGGTCGGTCTCCTGACTGGCGGTCCCAGCGATGGCTACAGGGGCGCGGATCCTGTCGCGGGACGGGGCCTGATGTCAAAGGCGAGGCGCGGGTCGGCGGGGCAGGGTGGGGCCGCCCTGGCGCGTCTGTGGCCAGGCCCCGGCGGGTGCCGCGCGCCCGAGTGCCGTTGCCAAGCCGGCGCGCCTTTGTTAACGGGTCCGCTCCCTTGTCGATCGAGGCCGTGATGCCCCCACCTCCCGCTGGCCCGAGCCAGGCCCCCTATCGCGAGTTCACGCTCGCCGCGCTCATCCTCGGCGTCATCCTCGGCGCCGCCATGACCGCCGCGTTCGTCTACATCTCGCTCAAGCTCGGCTTCGGCCTGTCGGGCTCGTCGGTCGCCGCCATCGTGGGCTTCGCCGTGCTCCGCGGCGTGCTGCGGCGCGGCACCATCGTCGAGAACAACATCAACCAGACCGTCGCCTCGGGCGTGAACACCGCCTCGAGCGGCGTCGCCTTCACCTTGCCCGCCCTGTTCTTGATGGCGGCCAACGATCCCGAGCTGGCCGGCTTCAGCGCCGCCCCCTTCGTCCTCGCCGCGACCGCCGGCTCCTTCCTCGGCATCATCGTCATCCTCCCCCTGCGCAAGCAGATGATCGAGTTCGAGCGGCTCCGCTTCCCGTCGGGCATCGCCGTCGCCTCGCTGCTCCGCTCGCCCGGCGCCGGCGTCCGCCAGGCCAAGCTCCTGGCCGTCGGCCTCGTCATCGCCGCCCTGCACACCTTCATGGCCGACGCCGAGCGCGGCTGGCTCCCCGACGAGGTCGACTTCGGCGGCCTGTTCGACGCGCCGCCCTGGTTCCCCCTCGCCATCTCCATCAGCTTCGCCAACTTCGGCGCCGGCCTGCTCTCCGGCCGCGGCGGGCTCCCCTTCGTCGCCGGCGGCGTCCTGGCCTGGTGGATCATCAGCCCCTTCGCCATGACCAGCGGCTGGGTCCCCGACCCCGGCGCCCCCGGCCAGGAGGGCTGGCAGACCGGCTACCTGTTCTTCAACCTCCTGCGGCCCGTCGGCATCGGCCTGCTCATCGGCGGCGCGCTCATGGGCGTCATCGTCGCCCTGCCGGCCATCAAGAGCGCCATCAAGGGCCTGTCGGCCACCGTGCAGGCCCGCGGCGCCGCGACCGTCGGCCCCGCCCAGGAGCTCGGGACCCGCGTCATGACGGTCGGCCTCGGCGCCGCCGTGCTGGTCCTGTTCGGCGCCGCCATGATCGCGACCGATCAGATCACCGTGATGGAGGCGGTCTGGATCGCCGTCGTGGGCACCATCTGGCTGGCCCTCGCCGGCCTGGTCGTCGCCCAGGCGACCGGCCTCACCGACATCTCGCCCCTGTCCGGCATGGCCCTCATCGCCGTGACGCTGATGTACTTCCTGACGCAGGGGAACATCGTCGCCTCCATCATGCTGGGCGTCGCCGTCTGCATCGGCATCGGCCAGTGCGCCGACATGATGACCGACCTCAAGACCGGCCACCTCGTCGGCTCGACGCCGCGCAAGCAGCAGCTGGCCCAGATGACCGTCGCCTGGGTGGGCGCGCCCGTGGCCATCGGCGCCGTCTACCTCTTCTGGGAGAGCCCCGGCTTCGGCCCCGGCACCCAGCTCGGCGCCCCCCAGGCCGCGACCCTGCAGGCCATCATCGAGGGCGTCAGCGCCGGCAACGTCCCCCTCGACAAGTACGCGGCGGGCATCGGGCTCGGCAGCGCGCTCGGCCTCTTCCCCATCGGCGGCGTCGGCGTGCTGGTCGGCCTCGCGATGTACCTGCCGTTCTCCATCACGCTCGGCTACGGCGTCGGCTGCCTGACCTCGATGGGGCTGCAGCGCTGGCTGGGTCGTGCCTGGATCGGCAGCACCCTGGTCCCGATCTCGGCCGGCTTCATCGTCGGCGAGGCGCTGGTCAGCCTGGCCAACGCCCTGTCCAAGCTCTGAGAGGCCCGCCATGCTGATGCGTTGGATCGGACTCGCGCTCGTCATCGCCGGCACGGCGGTCGCCGCCATCGCCGCCGCCCGCCCGCCCGCCGGCCTCATCGAGGAGGGGCGCGTCATCCGGCGCGTCGATCTCCTCGGCGAGGCCGCGAAGGCCGCCCGCGACGAGTACTGCGCCGCGTTGACCGAGGCGGGCCTCAGCGCCCCCGACGCCTGCCCGCCGCCGGACGCCCCGACGGGACAGCGCCCCGAGGGCGAGCCCCCGCCGACCCCGGCCGAGCAGCTGGCCGCCGACCGCGACCGCATCGCGCGGCTGCGGCAGGTCCCGCCCGCCGGCCCGGCCCCGCTGCAGACCAAGCGCGAGGCCTGGCTCACGGCCGAGGCGACCAGCATCGAGGCCCGCGGCGAGGCCGTCACCGTCCAGACCCTGCAGCCGTCCGAGCGCCTGACCAGCTGGCTCGGCCTCGCCGGGCTCCCCTACGCCGCCGGCCTCGTCCTCATCGTGCTGGGCGCCCTGCTCAGCCGCCGCGCCCAGGCCGCCGCTTCCCGCGGCGACGCGGGGCCGTCGCGCAAGGGGGCGGCCCCGCTCGACTTCGGCGTGGCCCTGCGCGAGATCACCGAGACCGTCGCCGCCATGGCCGCCGAGGCCGAGGCCCAGGCCGCGCCCACCCAGGCCGACTTCGACGCGCTCAAGGCGCGCCTCGACGCGCTCACCCTGTCGCACATCGAGCCCGTCGTCGAAGCGCGCGACCGCCTCAAGGCCCGCTACGGCGTGGCGGGCTTCGCGGCCGTGTTCGGGCCGCTGTCGGCGGGCGAGCGCAACGTCAACCGCGCCTGGTCGGCCCTGGTCGACCAGCACTGGCCCGAGGCGACCGCCTCGCTGGGCACGGCCGCCGCCTACTTCGGCGAGGCGCGGCGCGAGCTGGACGAGCTGATCAGCGCCAAGCCGACCTGAACCGTCGGCCCGAGCCGTGGGCACGGCGCCCTTGAAGGGGCCGACCACCCGCGGCGCGCGCGGCTCAGGTGCTCGGGTCGTCGCTGCCCAGCTGGGCGACGGCGGTCCGCAGCTCGACCAGGTAGGCGCGCCCGCGCTCGACCATCTCGCGGCCGATCTCGAGCGACCGGCGCAGCTCGTTGAGGGTCCGGTCGACGCCCTTGGCCGACTTCGGCGGCAGGCGCGAGGTCGTCTGCAGCAGCTCGAGCGCCTGCCGCCCGACGCCGATCTCGATCTTCCCCCACTCCTTGACGTCGAGCTCGGCCTCCTCGACCGCCTGCTCCATCGCCTGCAGCAGGATGCGCAGCTGGTTGCGCAGCGCGGGCGTGGACTCGTCCGGCAGCGGCGTCGCCGACGCCGGCGGCCCCCCGCCAAGGGCGATGGCCCCGCCCCCGGAAGCCGCCGCGCCGCCGGCCGTCGCCTCCGACAGCTGGTCGCGCAGCTTGTAGACGTCGGCCTGCAGCGCATCGATCTCCCACTGCAGCTCGTCGCGCGCCGCCTCGCCCTCCCGCCGCTCGGCCTCCAGCCGCGCCTCGGCGGCCGTCCGCGCCGTCTGCGCCTCGTCCAGCGCCCGCTCGAGCTCGGCCACCTGGGTCCTCAGCCGGGGCGCCTCGTCGCCCGGAGCCGCCTCCGACGCCGCCTCGGCCTGCTCGCGCAGCTGCATCACCTCGACCTCGAGCTCGCCCAGCTCCCGCGACAGCCGCAGCCCGGCCTCTTCGGCCTCGCGCCGCGCGGTCACGGCGGCCTTCCACGCCGCCTCGACCGTGCCCTTGTCCTGGGCCGCCTGGTCGCGCGCCGCCTCGGCCTCTCGCAGCGCGGCCTCGGCCTCTCGCAGCGCCGCCTCGCTCTGTCGCAGGGCCACCTCGCTCTGTCGCAGGGCCGCCTCGGCCGCCTCCTTGTCCGCGGCTGCCTGCGCCCGCGCCGCTTCGGCCCCCTCGAGGGCCCCCTCGGCCGCGCCCTTGTCCAGCAAGGCCTGGTCGCGCGCCGCCTCGGCCTCCTTCAGGGCCCCCTCGGCCGCGCCCTTGTCCAGCAAGGCCTGGTCGCGCGCGGCCTCGGCGGCCATCAGCGCGTCGCGCATGCTCTGCAAGGCCTCCTGCGAAGCGTCGATCGCGCGCTCGAGGTCCTCGACCCGATCCGACCCGTTCGCGCGCGCCTCCTCGAGCGCCAGCGTCAGCTCGGTCGTCCGCGCCCGCGCCCGCTCGATGGCCTTGGTGGCGATGGCCCCCTGCTGCTCCAGCTCCTCGGTCAGCCGCGCCACCTCGGCCCGCGCCGTCTCCAGCGCGTCCTCGAGCCCCTCACGCGCCCCCTCGGCCTCGGCCGCCGCGCGCGCCAGCCCGTCGTGCAGCCCCCGCAACGTCGCCAGCTCGTCTGCCGCCTCGTCGCGCTCCGACCGCGCCTGCTGCAGCGCCGCCGTCAGCGCCGCCCGCTCGTCCTCGAGCGCCTCGAGCACCACGCCGTGGCCGGCCTGCTCCGTCTGGTGCCGGTGCAACGCCGCCTCGGCCTCGGCCAGCGCCGCGCGCAGCGCCTCCATCTCCGCCGCCGTCCCCGCGAGCGCCGCCTCCGCCGCGTCGCGCGCCTCGGTCAGCGCCGCCCGCTCCGCCTCGAAGGCCGCGCTCGCCGCCGCGATCCCCTCGCGCTCGGCGACCAGGGCGTCCCGCTCGGCCACCGCGGCGTCCCGCTCGCTCACCGCGACGTCCCGCTGCGCCGCCGCCAGGTCCCGCTCGACCGCCACGGCGTCCCGATCGATCCCCAGCCGATCCCGCTCGGCCATCAGCCCGTCGCGCTCGCGCTCGGCCGCCTCCCGCGCCTCGGTCAGCGCCGCGAGCTGCACCTCGAGCGCCCGCGCCTGCTCCTGCGCCGCCGCGAGGCTCGCCTCGAGCCGCTCTCGCTCCTCCATCTGCTCGTGCAGCCGCGTCTCGAGCGCCGCGACCGACTGGTGCAGCGTCCCCAGCGCCCGCTCCTGCTCAGTCCGGACCTCGGCGTTCTCGGCCTCGGCCAGGGTCAACCGCCGCGCCAGCTGCGCCGCCGACTTCTCGGCCAGCTCGGCCCGCGCCTCCGCCGCCTGCGCCAGGCTCACCACCTGCCCGGCCGCGTCCAGGTACTGCTGCAGCGCCGACAGCGTGAAGCCGGGCAGCGGCGGCGCCGCCGGCCGCGTCCCGTCATCGACGACCACCACGTCGGGATCGTCCAGCACGATCTCGTGGTCGGCCACCGAGGCCGGGTCCGTCAACGCCGCCCTGGCCGCCAGCAGCTGCTCGCGCGTCTTCAGGACCAGCGCGAGCGGGCTCGCCCCCCACTCGGCCGTGACCTCGTTCTCCTCGTCGAAGCCCGGATCGCTGCACTCGTCGGGCTGCGGCGCCGCCAAAGTGGCTTCGTCCACCAGCGGTAGATCGGTCTCCGTCGTCGCCCCGACTTCTCCAGACATCCGCCGCCTGCTCTCCGTCTCGGTCCCCACGTCGCGCGCCCCCAGGCAAATGATCGGGCCGTGCCCGATCCGACACACTTCTTATCAGTACGGCCGCGCTCGGGCAATGCGCCGCCCCCCGGTCAGGCGTCACCGTCGTTGCCAACCGACCCCGTCAGGGCCTATGGTGGCCGGTCAACGTCCCGCGAGGCCTCCTTGGGCAAGGTACACATTCGATCGAAGGGCCGCTCCGATGGACGCGGCGCCGCGGCTCCCCAGGTCGGCCGCTCCTCCAGCGCCACCCCGGCGCGGCCATCGTCTCCCTACGCGTCACCGTGGGTGCCCCTCGCCGCCCTCGCGGTCGTCACGGCCGCGCTCGTCGCCTGGCACCTGCGCGCCGGCGCGGACGCCGACGAGGCGCCGGCGGCCTCACAGCGCCTCCCCGACGTCGCCGCCCTCGACCCGTACGCCCCCGGGGACGCCGAGCAGCTCGCCCAGGCGGGCCGCGCGCTGACGCCCGCTCAAGCCGAGCGGCTCGAGGCAAGCCTCGGAGCAGGGCAGGGCGACCACGCCCTGCGCACCCAGCTCGTCGGCTATTACGCCGGCGCGGGCGTGGACCGGGCCACCCGCGCCCGCCTGGGCCTGCACGTCGCCTGGTTCGCACGCCACGCCCCCGAGGCCGCCGTCCTGGGCACCCCGTGGGCCCGGCTGACCCCCGCCGACCCCTCCTGGGCCGAGGTCGAGGCCGCCTTCGCCACCCACACCGACCGCGCGGACGCCTCGCCCGCCACCCTACGCCACGCGGCCCGGTTCTTCGGCTCGTTCGCGCCCGAGCGCGCCATCGCGCTCCTCGAGCGCGGCGCCGCCCTCGAGCCGGCGAACCCCGACTGGGCCTACGCCATCGGCCGCGCCGAGGCCGAGGCCCGCGCCCTGGCAAGCAGCGAGGCCTCAGGGCTCCCCGCCGAGCAGGCCGCCCCAGTGTTGGCCCTGGTCCAGCCCGAGCTGGTGGACGAGGCCGCCGGCGTCCCCTTCCAGGATCTCGCCGACGCCGCCACCCGCGCCCTCGCCGACGGCCAGCGCGCCCGGGCCGCCGCCTACGCCAACCACGCCCTCGAGAGCGCCCGGCGCCACGTCGAGCACCACGCCCACGGCTACGTCTTCCATCACTGCAACATCGTGCTCGGCCGCCTCGCCCTGCGCCTCGACCACGTCGCCCTCGCCGAGGCCTACCTGCTGCGCGCCACGCGGGCCCTGCGCTCCCCGCGCCTGTCCAGCGGCGGCCCCGACACGACCCTGGCGGCCGAGCTGCTCGCGCGCGGGCGCCGCGACGCCGTCCTGACCTACCTCGAGCGCGTCGGCCACCTGTGGCCCGCCGGCCGCGAGGGCGGCCACCTCGCCCGCTGGCGCGCCGAGATCAAGGACGACCGCGTCCCCACGTTCGACAAGAGCCTCTGAGGCCGGCGACGAGCGCCGCCGACGCCGGTCACAGCCGCGCGACGAGCGCGTCCAGCAGCGCGCCCGGGGCCGTCTCGACCGGCAGCGCGGCCAGCAGCGCCAGCAGGCCCGCTTCCCCGCCCAGCCGATCGGCCGCCAGCGTCCCGTACAGCTCGCGAAAGCGCCGCGCGACCTGCTCGCGCAGCCGGCCCTCGCGCGCCGCCGGCAGCCGGTCCGCCTGCGCCTGCCGGTGCCGCTCCAGCGCCTCGGCCAGCGCCTCGACGCCTTGGCCGTCGGCCGCGCTGGTCAGCACGATCTCGACGTCCTCGCGTCCCAGCGACGCCAGCGCCCCGCGGAGATCCGACCGCGTCCGCCGCGCCACCGCGCCCAGATCGGCCTTGTTCACGGCGAGCACGTCCGGGATCTCCATCAGCCCGGCCTTCAGGAACTGCAGGGTGTCCCCGCTGGCCGGCTGCACGATGACCAGGGTCGTGTCGGCCACCGTCGTCACGTCGGTCTCCGACTGGCCCACGCCCACGGTCTCGACCAGCACGCGGTCGCAACCGGCCCGCAGCGCCAGCACGGCCTCGAAGGTGGCCGGCGCCAGCCCACCCAGCCGGTCGCGCGCCGCCATCGACCGGATGAACAGCCCGGGATCGCGCTCTCGCCCGGGCGCCGCCATGCGCGCCCGGTCCCCCAGCAGCGCCCCGCCCGAGCGGCGCGAGCTGGGGTCGACCGCCACGACGCCCACGGTCCAGCCGCGCGCGCGCCAGTCGCCCAGCAGCCGCCCCACCAGGGTGGATTTCCCGACCCCGGGCGGCCCGGTCACGCCCACCACCTGGCCGCCTGGCCGCGGCCGCGCGGTCAGCGCGTCGACCAACGCCCGCGCGGTCTGGCGGTCCTCGGGGCGGGTCGACTCGAGCAGGTTCATCGCCCGCGCGAGGGCCCCGCGCTCGCCGCGCGCGACGGCCTCGGCCGCGGAGGGCGCCCCGTCCACGGCCCCAGCGCCCCGCGTCACGCCGCCCGGCCGTGCCGTTCGGCGACCAGGCCGGCGATGTCGGCCATGATGGCGTTGAGGTCGAAGTTCGCGGGCGTGAAGACCCGGGCGACGCCCGCCCCCAGCAGCGCCTGGCGGTCGGCCTCGGGGATGATGCCGCCCACGATGACCGGCACGTGGCCGAGATCGCGCTCGGCCAGCAGCTGCACGACCCGCGGCACCAGCTCGAGGTGGCTGCCCGACAGGATGGACAGCCCCACGGCGTGCACGCCCTCGTCCTCGGCGGCCGAGGCGATCTGCTCGGGCGTCAGCCGGATGCCCTCGTAGACCACCTCCATCCCGGCGTCGCGCGCCCGCACGGCGACCTGCTCGGCCCCGTTCGAGTGCCCGTCCAGCCCCGGCTTGCCGACCAGCAGCTTCAGCCGCCGGCCCAGCGCCCCGCTGACCTCGTCGACCGCCCGCCTGGCCTTGGCCAGCCCGTCGCCCTCGTCGGCGCGGACCTCTCCGCCCTGGCCGCCGACGCCGGTCGGCGCCCGGAACTCGCCGAAGACCTCGCGCAGGGTGCGCCCCCACTCGCCGGTGGTCACGCCCGCGGCGGCGCAGCGCAGGCTGGCCTCCATCACGTTCGTGCCCGCCCGCGCCGCGTCCTTCAGCTGCGTCAGCGCGGCCTCGACCTCGCCCTCGCCGCGCTGGGCGCGCCAGGCCTCGAGCCTCGCCACCTGCTCGCGCTCGGCCGCCGGGTCGACCGTCAGGATGCCGCCGTCGTCGCTGGCCGTCAGCGGCGACGGGGCCGACTCGCGCCACCGGTTGACGCCGACCACGACCTGCTCGCCGGCCTCGATGCGGCGCAGGCGCGCGGCGTTCGCCTCGACCAGGCGCTGCTTCATCGCGCCGGTCCCGACCGCCTCCATCACGCCGCCCTGCCGCTCGATCCAGTCCAGCTCGGCCAGCACCTGCGCCTCGAGCGCGTCCTCGAGGCGCTCGATCTCGCGCGACCCGTCGAACAGGTCGCCGTACTCGAGGAGATCGGTCTCGTTGGCCAGGATCTGCTGCAGGCGCAGCGACCACTGCTGGTCCCACGGCCGCGGCAGGCCCAGCGCCTCGTTCCAGGCGGGCAGCTGCACGGCCCGCGCGCGCGCCCGCTTGGACAGCACGACGCCCAGCATCTCGAGCGCGATGCGGTAGACGTTGTTCTCGGGCTGCTGCTCGGTCAGCCCCAGCGAGTTGACCTGCACGCCGTAGCGGAACCGCCGCAGCTTGGGGTCCTGCACGCCGTAGCGCTCGAGCGTCAGCCGCTCCCACAGCCGCCCCATCACCCGCAGCTTGACCAGCTCCTCGACGAAGCGGATGCCCGCGTTGACGAAGAAGCTGATGCGGCCGACCACCTCGGGGAAGGCGGCCTCGGGCACGTCACTGCGGCCCTTGACGGCGTCCAGCAGCGTCAGCGCGTTGGCCAGCGCGTAGCTGACCTCGAGCACCGGCGTGGCCCCGGCCTCCTGCAGGTGGTAGCTGCAGATGTTGACGGGGTTCCAGTGGGGCAGCTCGCGGACCGTGAAGGCGACCACGTCCGACTGCAGCCGCAGCGACGGCGCCGGCGGCAGCATGTAGGTCCCGCGCGACAGGAACTCCTTGACCAGATCGTTCTGCGTCGTGCCGCGCAGGGCCGCCCGCGCCGCCCCCTGCCGCTCGGCGACCGTCACGTACAGCGCCAGCAGCCACGGCGCCGTCGCGTTGATGGTCATCGAGGTGTTCATCTCGGCCAGCGGGATGCCCTGGAACAGGGCCTCCATGTCGCCGAGGTGGCCGATGGGCACCCCGACCTTGCCGACCTCGCCGCGCGCCAGCGGATCGTCGCCGTCGTAGCCCGTCTGCGTGGGCAGATCGAAGGCCACCGACAGCCCCGTCTGCCCCCGCGCCAGGTTCTCGCGGTACAGCGCGTTGGACGCCGCGGCCGACGAGTGCCCCGAGTAGGTCCGCATGACCCAGGGCCGGTCCCGCCGCCCCTGGGCCGCCGCCTGCGACGCCGCCCGCTCGCTCATCCCTGCGCCTGCCGGCTCTCGGCCAGGTTGCGGCAGCCCGGGACGGTCGCGTTCACCTGGATGGCCATGTTCCCCGGCGGGTGCTTGTTGTCCATCATCAGCTGGTGCGCGAGGCCCGTCTCTTCGAAGGCGAAGGCCCGGCTCAGGCCCGTGTCGATCTTGCCGTCCATCACCAGGTGGTTGGCCTCGTCGGCCTCGTACATGCTGGCGAAGTGGCTGCCCTGGATGCGCTTTTGCCGCATCCACACGTAGCGCGCGTCGAAGGTGATGTTGTAGCCGGTCGTGCCGGCGCAGAAGACGACCATGCCGCCGCGGCGCACGACGTAGCAGCTGACCGGGAAGGTCTGCTCGCCGGGGTGCTCGAAGACGATGTCGACGTCGACGCCGCCGGTGATGGCGTAGATGGCCTTGCCGAACTCGCGGACCTTCTTGACGTACTTCTTGTAGCCGTCCACGTCGGCCGTGTCGGGCAGCGCCCCCCAGCAGTCGAAGTCCTTGCGGTTGATGTACGCCTTGGCGCCCAACTCCAGGCAGTAGGCGCCCTTGTCGTCGCTGGAGACGACCGCGATGGCGTTGGCGCCGGCCGCGCGGCAGATCTGGATGGCCATGGTGCCCAGGCCGCCCGAGCCGCCCCAGACGAGCACGTTCATCGCCGGCTTGAGCGTGTGTGGCGCGTGGCCGTACAGCATGCGCCAGGCGGTCGCGTAGACCAGCATGTAGCAGCCGGCCTGCTCCCAGGTCAGGTGCTTGGGCTTGGGCAGCAGCTGCTGGGCCTGCACGCGCGTGAACTGCGCGAAGCTGCCGTCGGTGGTCTCGTAGCCGTAGATCTGCTGCTCGCGGCACAGCATCGGCTCGCCGCCGTTGCAGTTGTGGCACTGCCCGCAGGTCTGGTTGCAGTGGACGATGACCTCGTCTCCGACCTTCCAGCGGCGCACGGCCGAGCCGACCTTCCACACGATGCCCGAGGCGTCGGAGCCGGCGACGTGGTAGGGCTGCTTGTGGATGTCGAGCGGGCTCAGGGGCACGCCCAGGCCGGCCCAGACGCCGTTGTAGTTCACGCCCGAGGCCATGACGTAGACGAGCACCTCGTCGGGGCCGATCTCGGGGACCGGGACCACCTCGGGCTGAAACGCCTGCGGCGGCGGGCCGTGGCGCTCGCGACGGATCGTCATCGCGTGCATCTCGGCGGGGACCAGGCCGAGCGGCGGGATCTCGCCGAGCGCGTAAACCTGCTTCGCTCCGGATTCCTGGAACGCGGCCTGGGTCATTCGATTGCCTCCGTGGTGGGCCGTGGGGGAAGGGTTGGGGTGCGCGCGACAGGCTACGACGCGACGCGTCACGAGCGTAGTCGGCGGTCGCGAGCGGCGCAACAGCTGAATGGGCGCTCACTCAGGCGCGCGAAACCGCGCCACCGCTCGGCCTCGCCGGCCTGGCCCGACGCCCGAGCCCGCCGGCTTGGAGGCCCCCGCCCGCCGGGCGATACTCGGGACATCGACCCAGCCGAGGCCCGATGTCCACCACCTCTCCGCCCCCTGGCGAACGCGCGCGCCTGCACCTGCTGGTCGGCGGCCGCGTCCAGGGCGTCTCCTTCCGCCAGTCCACCCGCGACCAGGCCCGGGCGCTGGGCCTCGACGGCTGGGTCCGCAACCTGCCCGACGGCCGCGTCGAGGCGCTCGCCGAGGGCCCGCCCGACGCGCTGCGCGCCCTCGAGCGCTGGTGTCACACCGGGCCGCCGGGCGCGGCCGTCACCGGCGTCGAAGCGCGCTGGAGCCCCGCCGAGGCGTTGCCGCCCGGCTTCGAGGTGCGCCGCTGACGCCGCCCCGCCCTGGAGGACCGATGCCGACCGACTGGACCGTCCCGCAGCCCTTCGAACGCGTGCTGGCGTCCGCCGATCCCGGCCACGACGGCGCCGTGCGCGTCACGGGCAGCACCCCCGAGGAGACGCTGGCCCGGCTGGTGCTGGCCCAGGCCCAGCTGATGAGCGGCGGCGGGCCCATCGCCCCGCGCGGCGAGGGCGCCATCGAGCTGCCCGGCTCGCCCGACCTGGCCGTGACCGCCGTCGACGTCCTGCGCGAGGTCTGTCAACGCTACTGGGTCGCGGGGCAGATCGCCTGCGGCGTCGAGGTCGTCGACGTCTCACCGAGCCGCGTGCGCTTGCGCGTCGTCTACGGCAACTACGACCCCGAGGCGCACGCGTCGGGGCTGAACATCAAGGCCGTCGCCTACCACGGGGCGCGGTTCGAGCCCCTGGATCTCGGCTACGTGGCCGAGGTGGTCTTCGAGGTCTGAGCCCGCGCGTAACAGGCTGCGACATCCGGCCCGGGTGGGGATGAATCCTCGCGCGACCCCGTGCTACAGTGGGCCTCCCACTCGGAGGTCCCTGTGTCGCACGGTCGCACGGCCGAAACGTTTGCTCCCCGCCCCGAACCGGTCTTCGGCGTTGCGGCGCGCCATGGGCGCTGGCGCGCGCTGCTGGTCGTCCTGTCGGCCCTGGCGTTCGGGGCCACGTCCCTCGGATGTGGGGACGAGTCCGGCGGCGAGCCGGGCAGCGACGACGTCGGTGACGCCAAGGCCGACGACACGGCCGACGCAGCCGCCGACGCCGCGGTGGACGCCGCCGACGAGGACGCCGTGGTGCCGGGCAGCTTCGGCCAGCCGTGCACCGGGTCGGACGACTGCCTGTCGGGGTGGTGCGTCGCGGGCCCGGACGGGCTGGTCTGCACCGAGAGCTGCGTGTCGACCTGCCCGGACGACTGGCAGTGCCGCGAGATCAAGAGCGCCTCCGGCGACCCGGTGTTCATCTGCATCAACCCGATGGCCGAGCTGTGCCACCCGTGCGCCAACGACGCCGACTGCAACAAGACCGTGGTCGGCGGGGGGAACCGGTGCCTGGGCGACGACGTCGACGGGCGCTTTTGCGGCGTGGCCTGCGGCGAGGAGGGCGTCGCCTGCCCCGAGGGATACGCGTGCGAGGCGGTCACGGGCGCCGACGGCGAGCCCGCCGAGCAGTGCGTGCCGACCGGCGGCGCCTGTGAGTGCAACGGCCTGGCCAAGCAGCTGAGCCTGTTCACCGGGTGCCTGCTCGACAACGAGCACGGCACCTGCGAGGGCGTGCGCCTGTGCGGCGCCGAGGGGCTGAGCGCGTGCGACGGGACCGCGCCCGGCCCCGAGACCTGCAACGGCTTCGACGACGACTGCGACGGGCAGACCGACGAGGACCTCGCCGAGGTCGCCTGCACCATCGACAACGCGCACGGCAGCTGCCCCGGGACCGAGCGCTGCTCGTTCGGGGCGCCCGTGTGCGACGGCACGCCGCCGACCGCCGAGATCTGCAACGGCAAGGACGAGAACTGCGACGGCGTCGCCGACGACGGCTTCCCCGACACGGACGGCGACGGCGAGGCCGACTGCATCGACACCGACGACGACGGCGACGGCGTGCCCGACAACGTCGACTGCGACCCGCTCGACGCGGGCGTGTACCCGGGCGCGCCCGAGGTGTGTAACGGCAAGGACGACGACTGCAACGGCGTCACCGACGACGAGGGCGCCGAGGGCTGCGAGCCGTGGTTCCTGGACAAGGACGGCGACGGCTTCGGCAACGACGGCGTTGCGACGCGGTGCCTGTGCGGCCCGGACGCCCTCACGTCGTTCACGGCGAAGGTCGGCGGGGACTGCAACGATCTCAACGGCGTGGTCTTCCCCGGCGGCGGCGAGCTGTGCAACGGCCAGGACGACGACTGCGACGGCGAGACGGACGAGCCGGTGGACCTGGGATCGTGCCTGGTCGAAAACGAGCACGGCGCCTGCCCCGGCCAGCAGACCTGCACCGATGGCGTGGTCGCCTGCGACGGGCCGACGCCGCAGCCCGAGCTGTGCAACGGCGTCGACGAGGACTGCGACGGCCAGACCGACGAGGGCTTCCCGGACACCGACGGGGACGGGGTGGCCGACTGCGTCGACTTCGACAACGACAACGACGGCGTGCCGGACGTGCTCGACTGCGCGCCGACCGACCCGGACATCTACCCGAACGCACCCGAGCTCTGTAACGGCAAGGACGACGACTGCGACGACCTCGTCGACGAGGAGGACGCGCAGGGCTGCACCGAGTGGTTCCAGGACGCCGACCAGGACGGCTTCGGCTCCGACGCCATGGAGGCCAAGTGCCTGTGCGGCGCCGACCCGCTCATCTACTACACGGCCAAGGCGCAGGGGGACTGCAACGACATCATCCCGTCGGCGCACCCGGGCGCGGCCGAGGTGTGCAACGGGGCGGACGACGACTGCGACGGCGCGACCGACGAAGGGGTGGCGTCGCCCTGCGGCACCTGCGGCGGGCTGTGCGTCCTCGAGGTCGGCCCGAACAAGGCGCGTGAGTTCGAGCCGCTGGCCACGCGGTCGTCGGCGGTCACGTTGAACGCGTCCGGGGCGCTGGTGCTGGACGCGGCGGCGGCCGGGACGCCGTGGGTCTGGGTGCCCAACACGTCCGACGGCACGGTCTCCAAGCTCGACGCCGCCAGCGGCTGCGAAGTGGCGCGCTACAAGGCGTGCTCCGGGGCCAGCCGCGTGGCGGTCGATCGAGGCGGCAACGCGGTCGTCGCGTGCGTGGGCGACGGGCGCGTCGTGCGCATCGCCGGCCACCCCTCGGCCTGCCCCGACGAGGACGGTGACGGCGTGGTCGCCACCTCGGCCGACGCCGACGGCAGCTGCACCATCGAGGCGTCCGAGCAGGTCGCCGCCGACGAGTGCGTCCTGTGGACCGCCCAGCCGGACGGCGCCGGCAGCCAACCGTGCGACCTGGGCACCGCGGGCTGCGCGCGGGCCGTCGCCGTGGACGACGCGGGCGACGTCTGGGTCGGGCTGTGGAACTCCAAGAAGCTGTACCGCCTGAGCCCGGTCGACGGCGCCACCCAGGCCACCCACACGCTGACGGTCCGTCCGACCGACATGGCGGTGGGGCAGGGCGGCGTCCTGTGGATCTCGTCGCGCGACCCGCACGCGCTGGCGCGCTTCACCGTGGCCACCGCCGCGCTGAAGTCCTGGCCGGCGCCCTCGGGCACGGCCGAGGGCCTCGCGGTCGACCCCTACGGGAACGTGTGGCTCGCCGGAGGCATCGCCGGTGACGTCGCGCGCTTCGATCCCGCGGCCGAGCAGTGGCAGACGGTCCCGGCCTTTGGAAAGGGCCACGCGCGCAACGTGGCCGTGCAGGCGCAGCGCGACGGCGCGGGTGCGCTGACCGGCGCCAGGGTCTTCGTCGCGCACCACACGGCGCCCTCGTGCACCCAGGCCGGGATGCACCGCACGGTCTCGGTGGTCGACGCGCAGAGCCTGGCCGTCCTCGACCCGCTCGATCTCGGCGCCGACCGCGGCCCGGTGGGGCTGGCGGTCACGGGCGCCGGCCACGTGTTCACGATGAACCAGTGCGAGAGCACCGTCACCCGGCTCGACCCGGCCACGGGGTCGGTCCTCGGCACCGCGCCGGTGGGCGCCGGGCCGCTGGCCTACGGTGACCCGTCCGGCGCCGCCCTCAAGCTCGACGGCACCCACCAGGGCTACTACCGCCAGATCTTCGAGGGCTGGCCGCTCAGCGGCACGTCTTGGGACCAGCTCATCCTGCAGGCCAAGCTGCCGGGCGCCGGCAAGACCTCGGTCTCCCTGCGCTACCGCTTCGCCGCCAGCGCCGCCGCCTTGCCCGCGGCCGCCTGGCAGGGCCCCTTCGGCCCGTACCCGCCCGCGGCCTTCCCGCTGGTCCTCGGCGAGACCACCGGCCCGGGCGCCGCGCTCGAGGTCGAGGTCACGCTGAAGACGACCGACCCCGCGGTCGTCCCGACCCTCGAGCGCATCTCCATCATCGCCTCCGAGGTCCCCTGACGGGCCTCCCCACCTCCCCACGGAGCCTCCTGATGTCGCATCGCCCCGGACTGCTCGCCCTGACCCTGGCCGCCCTCGTCGGCTCCTCGGCGCTCGTCGACGCCGGCCCGGCGCTCGCGCAGAGCCCGAGCCCCGCGGACCGCATGCGCGCCGGCGAGCTGTTCCAGCAGGCCGAGGGCGCCATCCAGCAGCAGCGCTTCCTCGACGCCGCCGGGCTCTACGAGCAGGCCTACCGGCTCGACCCGCGGCCCGAGCTGGTCTGGAACGCGGCGCAGGCCTATGAGGCGGCGGGGCACCTGCCCGGGGCCAAGGTGCGTTACGAGGAGTTCCTGTCGCTGCCGGGCGTCGCGCCCCAGCACCGCCAGATCGCCCAGGGCCGCCTCGACGGCGTCGACGTCAAGCTGCGCCTGGAGAAGCCCAAGCCGGGCCAGGTGGCGCCCCCGCCGCTGGTCACCGCCGGCGCGCCGCTGCCGACCCCCACGCCGGGCCCGGCGACGCCCGGCGGGATGCCGACCGGACCGGCCGTTCCCACGCCCACGCCGACGCCGCCCGCCACCGCGGGGGCCGGGGCCGGGCAGGGCACCCCGTCCAAGCAGATCGTCCGCAGCGACTCGGCCGACGGCGAGCGCCCCTACCGCGTCAGCGCCATGCACTGCCGCTGGGTGGGCGGCCTCGGGCAGTTCCAGTCCTGCTCGACGACCCACGCCTGGGGCGGCGAGGCCAACTTCGCGGTGCGCGCGGGCGGCACGCGCGCGGCGGGCAACCTGCTGAACGTCGCCTTCGCCGAGAGCTACCGCCGCCGCCCCTACTGCAGCGTCGAGTTCGAGGACCTCGTCGCCCACCGGCGCGTGGAGGCCAAGGAGGGCGGCGTCGCGTTGCACCTGTACGGCGCCACCGGCACGTCCCTGCCGTGGAGCGACGTGACCACCTGGGTCACCATCGTCTGCCACGGCGTGGACTGAGGCCGCGCCCTCACAGCTCCGCGCGTAGCCTCGCCTCTTCGGCGGCGTACATGCGCAGGGCGTCCTCGATGGTCTCGAAGGCGGCCTCCGGCCCCAGCAGCTGCTCGACGACGACGTGCTTGTTCTCGAGCGCCTTGTAGTCCTCGAAGAAGCGCCGCACCTCCTGCATGGTGTGGCGCGGCAGCTGCGTGATGTCGGTCAGGTCCCACCACCCGGGGTCGTTGACGTGGACGGCGATGACCTTGTCGTCGTGGCGCCCCTCGTCCTGCATCCGCATCACGCCGACGGCGCGCGCCTCCATGATGGCCAGCGGGACGACGGTCTCGTTGCCCAGCACCAGCACGTCCAGCGGGTCGCCGTCATCGGCCAGCGTGCGCGGGATGAAGCCGTAGTGCGCCGGGTAGATGACCGAGCTGTACAGGATGCGGTCGACGCGCAGCAGGCCGGTCGGCTTGTCCAGCTCGTACTTCACCTTGGATCCGCGTGGGATCTCGATCACGGTGTTGAGGGTGCCGCGGGCGGCGGCGATGGGGTTCGGGATGTCGTGCCAGGGGTGCGTCATCGGGGCGAGCCTCGCGCCAGTGGGATGGGCGCGCCTTCTTATCGCGCCGCCCCCGTGGGATCACGAGCTTTGAGACCCCGTGTCGGCCGTGGCGGGCTGGACGGGGGCCGGGTTGACGCGCCGGGGCCGCTGGGCGATGACCGGCGGGCGCCACGTCCGTCCGCCGCCCACGCCCGGAGCCCGACATGACCTTCCCCGAGCAGCCCCTCGATCGCGACGCCGTCCTCGGCCACCTCCGCGCCCTGCACGCCGGCGACACGGACTGGCGCGACGGCCAGATGTTCGCCTACATCTACGACCCCGGCCGCGCCGCCGAGGAGGTCGCCGCCGACGCCAACCGCCTGTTCCTGGGCACCAACGCCCTCGACCCCACGGTCTTCCCCAGCGTCCTCGGCCTCGAGACCGAGCTGGTCCGCATGGTCGCCTCCCTGCTGGGCGGCGGCCCCTCCGCCGTCGGCAACTTCACCAGCGGCGGCACCGAGAGCATCATGCTGGCCGTCAAGGCCGCCCGCGACCACGCCCGCGCCCGCCGCCCCGATCTGGCGCGCCCCGAGCTGGTCCTCCCGGTCACCGCCCACGCGGCCTTCCACAAGGCCGCCGACTACCTGGGCCTCACGCCCGTCATGGTCCCCGTGGACCCGGCCACCTGCACCCCCGACCCGGACGCCATCCGCCGCGCCGTCACCGACGACACCGCGCTCATCGTCGCCTCGGCCCCGTCCTTCGCCCACGGCGTCGTCGACCCCATCGCCGACATCGGCGCCGTCGCCTTGGAGCGCGACGTCCCCTTCCACGTCGACGCCTGCGTCGGCGGCTTCCTGCTGCCCTTCTTCCGCCGCCTCGGCGCCGATGTCGCCCCCTTCGACCTCAGCGTCCCCGGCGTCACGACCCTGTCGGTCGACCTGCACAAGTACGCCTTCGCCCCGCGCGGCGCCTCGCTCCTGCTCCACCGCGACGACACGCTGCGGCGCCGGCAGATCTTCGCCTGCGCCGAGTGGACCGGCTACACGGTCGTCAACACCGCGGTGCAGAGCTCGCGATCGGCCGGCCCGCTCGCCGCCGCCTGGGCGACCGTGCGCTTCCTCGGCGGCGAAGGCTACCTGGCGCTCGCCCGCAAGACCCTCGACGCGACGCGCCGCCTCATCGCCGGCGTCGAGGCCATCGACGGCCTGTCGCTGATGGGCCGCCCCAACTTCAGCATGATCGCCGCCGTCGCCGACGGCTTCAGCGTCTTCCACGTCGTCGACGAGATGAAGGCGCGCGGCTGGACCATCCAGGCCCAGCTCGCCTACGACGAGACCCTGCCCGAGAACCTGCACTTCTCGGTCAACCCGGGCAACGCCCACCAGATCGACGCCATGCTGGCCGACCTCGCCGACGCGGTGGAGGCCGCCAAGCAGCTCCCGACCCGCACGCCCGCCTCGCAGGTCGCCGCCGCCCTGGCCACCCTGACGCCGGCCGACCTCGACGGCGGGCGGCTCGCGGCCCTGCTCGGGCAGGCCGGCCTGTCCTCCAGCGCGCTCCCCGACCGCATGGCCTTCGTCAGCGAGCTGCTCAACGGGCTGCCCCGCACGCACCGCGAGCGGCTGCTGGTCGAGTACATCAACCAGATCTTCCGCTGACGCCCCCAGCCGCCGGGCTCAGCCCTTGCGCCGGATCGCCCGGACCAGCTCGTCCTTGTTCATCTTGCTGCGCCCCTCGATGTCCAGCTCCTTGGCGCGGTTGTACAGCTCCTGCTTGCTGCGGTCCTCCAGCGAGCGGGTCGGGTTGCCCGTGCCCTGGGTCGTCCGGTTGGGCGTCCGCCCCTGCTCGCGCCGCTGCTTGTTGACCGTCCGCGCCGCGATCTCCTTGGCGCGCTCGTCGCTCTTGCCGCGCTCCTTGGCGCTGTCCTTGATGTGCTCGTACTTGCGCTCGTCTTTGTTCGACCAGGACGGCATCACGTTCCTCCTCGTGCCTCGCCGCGCGTCGGGTGCGGCGTCGCCATAACCGTAGGCATCACGCGGGCTTGGCAAGGACGAGGGCGGGCGCCCCCTGCGGCCGGGCCCTCAGCCTTGACCCCCTTCGAGCGCGGGGCCCATCCTGCCCGCATGGAAGCAACCCGACCCGCGATCGTCATCGCGGCGCACGGCTCGAAGGCGGAAGGCTGGTCCGACGCCGTCGAGGAGTTCGCCGAGCACGTCCGCCAGACCCCCGGTGTCGCCGCTGCCTTCTCGATGGTGGCCCCGGCCTACCTCGAGGGGCCCGCGCCGCGCATCCCCGACGTCGTGCAGGTGGCCATCGAGGCCGGCTGCTCCGAGGTCCTGGTCGTCCCGCTGTTCCTGACGGTGTCGACGCACGTCAGCGAGGACCTGCCCGGCGTCCTGGGGCTGCCGGTGCCGCCCCACGTCGAGCAGCGCCTGCGCACCGAGGGGCACGAGCCGCTCGCGCCGGGGCTGCCGGTCCGGCTGCTGGACATCGGCCCGCTCGCCGAGCTGCTCGTCGCCAACGTCGAGCGCCGCGTCGCCCTGCGCGAGGCCGACCGCAAGGAGGAGGCGCTGGTCCTGGTCGCCTACGGCTCGACGCTCCACCACGACAAGTGGGAGGAGCTGATGCACGCCATGCAGATGCGGCTGCTCGAGCACGGCTACGGCTACGCCGGTCACGCCTACGTCGGGCACACGGTCGGCACGTCCCCCGAGCCCACCTCCCAGGCCATCCACCTGGCCGCCCACCAGGCCGGCATCCGCCGGGTCCACGTCGTCCCGCTGCTGGTCGGCGTGTCGAACCTGCAGACGACCGTCATCGCCGCCGCCTGCATGGACGCCGCCCGCTCCCATCCGCGCACCCAGGTCCTGTACGCCGCCGACGCCATCCTGCCGGACGGCGACCTCGCCGCGCACGTGGCCGCGGTGGCCCTCGGGGCGGTCGGCATCTTCGCGTCGCCGACCCACGAGGCGCTCGCCTGACGCCCGACCTTGACCCGAAGCCCCGGTCCGACGACGATCCGCCGTCGAACGGGCGCGCCCACCCCTGCGGCGGCGCCCCCTGAGAAGGGACAGGGTCCAGGTCCATGCGCATGCTCTTCAGTCGCTCCTCCCTCCTGGCCGCCAGCGCGCTGGCCGTGCTCGGCGCCCAAGCCTGTAGCGGCGCCGACCGCAAGGACGACAAGCCGGGGTTCGTGGCCCTCGAGGTCGACGGCGACAGCGAGATCGAAAAGCTCGACCTCAACGAGGACGGCAAGCCCGAGGTCTTCCGGTACTACAACCGGCTCGGGTCGCCCGAGACGCCCCGCGAGCAGCGCGAGCGGGTCCTCGCGCGCAAGGACAGCGATCTGAACCGCGACGGCAAGATAGACATGCGCGAGCACTACACCCGCCAGGGCCAGATCGCGCGCATCGACATCGATCTCGACTTCGACCAGAAGTTCGACGCCACCCACTTCTTCCGCGACGGCGAGGACTTCCCCTTCCGGGTCGAGTACGTCACCGATTTTTCGGGCCAGACCGCCATCTGGAAGTTCTACAAGGCCAAGGACCTCGTCGAGCGCAAGGAGCTCGACACGACCGGCAACGGCAAGCCGGACGTCTTCGAGTACTACGACGACAAGGGCACCCTCCTGCGCGTCGGCTACGACCGCGACGGCGACGGCAAGCCCGACTACTACGAAGAGGCCGGCGACAAGAAGGGGTGAGGGCGGGTGCTGAGGGCGGGGTAGCTGCGTACTGAGGGTGGGGTAGCTGGGTACTGAGGGTTGGGTAGCTGCGTACTGAGGGTGGGGTAGCTGGGTGCTGGGCTGGCGTAGCTGGGTGCTGGGGTTCAGCGGGGCTGCGGTACGTGGGTGCTGGGGTTCAGCGGGGCTGCGGTACGTGGGTGCTGGGGTTCAGCGGGGCTGCGGTACGTGGGTGCTGGGGTTCAGCGGGGCTGCGGTAGCCTCCGCTGCGGCCGGCCTCAAGGGCTTTGTCCCCCTTGGCCGACCTGACGGCCGGCCAATTCCTCGCGGACGACAAAGCCCTCGACCCCTGCCTCCGCTGCGGCTGAGTGGCTGATATCGGCCCGGAAGGGGGCCTTCCGGGCCGCTTCGCGTCCCGGCGCGGCGCTGAGGGGCCGAGAGCCTGAACCCGGCCGCCCAGCGAGCTCCCCTCGCGGGTCGAGCCTGGTCGTCGTGTGCCGGCATGGACGGCGACTCGACAATTAAACAAGCATCCAGTTCGCCGTCCCGGGGCGGAAGCTCGTCCTCCCGGGGCGGAAGCTCGTCCTCCCGGGGCGGAAGCTCGTCGTCCCGGGGCGGAAGTCGTCGTCCCGGGGCGGAAGTCGTCGTCCCGGGGCGGAGGTCATCCACGAGCTGCTCGCCCGGACCGACGGTCGCCCCTTTCGTCCCGGGGCGGAAGGGACTTGGCGCGCCGCTCGCCGACCTTGTCGGCGACGAACCCGGCCCCCAGCTCCTGGCGGGTGATGAGCAGATTGTGGGCCTGACAGACGACCCGGATGTTGTCGACCGAGTGAGCGCCGCCCCTGGCGAAGGCCTCGTCGTGATGCAGCTCCAGCCGGCGGGTCTCCGTGCACCGTCCTCCCGGGCCCTCAAAGGTGCACCGCAACCCGTCCCGCTCCACGACGGCCCGCTTGACCTCGGCCGGGATGGCGCGGCTGCGATCGGTCGGCGCCGACTTCGACGGGTCGGTTTCCGTTGCGACCGACTCGTCCGCCACGGCCACGCTCTCGGCCGACTCTCCGGCCATGGTCACGCTCTCGCCCGACTCGTCCGCCACGGCCACGACGCTCTCGGCCGACTCTCCGGCCGTGGCCACGCTCACGCCCGACTCGGACGCCTTCACGATGACCTTCTTCGTCCGTCGCTTGGCCCCGACCCCGAAGCGCTGCTTCTTCTTCGTGGCCAGGAAGACGTCCAGGGCCATCTCCAAGAGCGTCTCGTAGTCTCCGGACGCGACCTGATGCCCGGCCAGCGCCATGGCCTCCTCGAGCTTCGCCGCCACCCGCGCGCCCACGGTCACCTGCACCCGATACCGACTCTCAGACAGCGGCTCGACCCGGTGCTTCGGCTTCGGCTGCTCCAGCGTCAGCTCGGTCGCCGGCCTCGCTTCGGTCCGCTTGGGCGCCTCCGCCCGCGCTCCGCCCCGGGGCGGAGGCAACTTGAACACCCGCGCCGGCGCATCAGGCCGCGGCGACCACTTGGCCACCAGCTCGGCCAGCTCCCGCTTGCTCTTCCCGGCGGCCTCGGCCAGCCGCTCGCCGACGTTCTCGTCGCCCAGATGCGGCCCAATCACCCGCACCCCGCTCAGGTTCAGCCGCCCATCGGCCAACATGGCGCCCATCTCGGGCCACCGCCGCACCCACCCGACGGCCTTCACATAGTTGTAGGCCTTGTCCTCACCAAAGCCCCACCGCGTCCGGCACCACTCGAACAGCGACGGGCTGCCATCGCAAAGGTGAAGCTCCCTGGCCTCGACCTCGGCCAGATGAACGACCAGATTGGCCGTCGTCCGCCGCTCCAGAACGACCAGCTCACCGACCCGCCCAAGCAGCCGCTCGTCGGACAACTTCCCCAGCACTTCCAAGCCCTTGCTCATCCCGCAGCCCTCCCAATCGAGGCCTGCAGCATAACACGGGGGTCTCACTCCCCTCGGAGCACCCCCTGGACGGCCGTTCAGCCCTCTCGGACGACTCGCGACGACCCTCACCCCGGATCAGGGCCCTGTGAAGCCAGCCAGAGGCCTCCCAGACCCTCCCTTGGCACGACCCCGGATCGACCAGAGCGCGCCCCATAAATCCGTCAACAACTATTTGCGTCCTGGCCGCGTCCGGATGTCGTTTTTTCGGCCCCTCCTTCCGCCCGGGGACGACGACCCGGACTCCCGCCCCGGGACGACGACCTGCGCAACCCGCCCCGGGACGACGACCGCGGCAACCCGCCCCGGGACGACGACCGCGGCAACCCGCCCCGGGACGACGACCGCGGCAACCCGCCCCGGGACGACGACCGCGGCAACCCGCCCCGGGACGACGACCGCGGCAACCCGCCCCGGGACGACGA
>JAWLBL010000026.1:0-129201 GCA_041687695.1 Myxococcota bacterium
CCCAATCCCCACCCCCACCCCGGTCCGCTTGCGGTCCCATGCCTTGACGAATAGGCTTCCGCCATCGTTCGGGACACCGACCGTCAAGGGACCGGGGAACATGCGCCGCAATACCGCTCTGAAGGCTGTCATCAGCCTGCTCGCCGCCTTCGTGTTGGGATCGTTCGTCACCGCGTGTGGCGAGGACCCCAAGCCCGAGACGCTGTTTCTGCAGATCACGTCCGACGCCCCGCTGTCGGGCGAGCGCATGGAGTCGGTGCGGTTCCTGTTCGCCTCGAACGGCGTGCGGCTGCCGACCAACCCGCTGGACCAGCGCTTCGAGGCGCCGCTGCTGGTCGATCCGGTCGTCGAGCCGTTCCAGGTCAGCGTCGCCTACGGCGGCGCGACGTTCTCCGACCCCAGCGCCGTCACGCTGTACGTGACCGGGCTGGTCGGCTCGAAGGTCGTGGCGTCCTTCGAGGGCAGCGTGAACCTGTCGGCGCGCGAGATCGTCAAGGTGCACCTCAAGGCCGTGGCCGCGGACTGCGACGCCGACGACGACGGGTTCCCCGACTGCTCCATCGCCGGGTGCTGCGGCGACTCGAAGTCGGTGATGAACGACTGCGAGCCGGGCAACCCCGAGGCCAACCCGTGGGCGGTCGAGGACGCGTGCGAGCCCTGCGACGACACCGTCGACCAGGACTGTGACGGCGAGGACGCGCCCTGCGTGGACGAGGACCAGGACGGCATCCCCGACTGCGCCGAGGCGGCCTGCGGCCTGGGCGACCCGACCGTGGGGCCGGCCCACTACGACAGCCCCGGCCGCCCCGAGATCTGCGACGGCAAGGACAACGACTGCGACGGCGAGACCGACGAGGGCTACTTCATCACCGAGGGCGGCGAGGTCCGGCCGCTGGGCGCCGCCTGCGGGCAGGGCGCTTGCGGCGGCGGCACGGTCGTGTGCGGCGCCGAAGGGGCCGTGTGCTCGAGCGACGATCAGGCCACCGAGGAGACCTGCGGCGACGGCGTCGACAACGACTGCGACGGCATGACCGACGAGGGCTGCGGCGCCGAGGACGTCGACGGCGACGGGGTCAGCGAGGCGGCGGGCGACTGCAACGACTTCGACTCGGCGGTCTACCCCGGCGCGGCCGAGAAGTGCTGCCCGGCGGCGCTGAAGGCCACGGTCGAGGACGGGCAGGTCCCGGCGCAGTGCGACAAGGACTGCAGCGGCACCGTCACCTGGTGCGACGAGGCGGACCTGGACGGCGACGGCTTCACGGCGGCCGCCGGCGACTGCGACGACTCGGACCCGCTGAGCTACCCGGGCGCGCCCGAGCGCTGCGGCGACGGCATCGACCAGGACTGCTTCGGCGGCGACGTGGCGTGCTCGGGCGTGGTCGACGCGGACGGCGACGGCTGGAGCCCGCCCCACGACTGCAACGACGACGACCCGACCGTGCACCCGGCGGCGGCCGAGCAGTGCAACGGCATCGACGACAACTGCAACGGCGCCATCGACGACGGCAACCCGGGCACGCAGAACAGCGCGCCCTGCGGCAGCGACGTCGGCGAGTGCGCGCTGGGCACGACCGTGTGCGTCAACGCCGGCGGGCTGTCGGGCGTGGTGCAGTGCGTCGGCGACATCCGGCCCGCGGTCGAGCTGTGCGACGAGCTGGACAACGACTGCGACGGCGAGACGGACGAGGCGTTCGGCGTGGACGGCGAGGCCAAGTTCACCGACCTCGACGGCACCACCGGGCTGGTCAAGGGCGACGAGTGCGGCGTGGGCGCCTGCGGCGGCGGCACGGTCGTCTGCGGGCCGGGCGGCGTGACGCTGGTGTGCAGCACGGCCGGCAGCGCGTCCAACGACGTGTGCGACGGGGTCGACAACGACTGCGACGGCCAGACCGACGAGGACTTCGTGGCCGGTGGCTCGGTCAAGCTGACGATGCCCGACGGCGCGAGCGGGCTGGTCCTGGGGCAGGCCTGCGGTGTCGGCGCCTGCGCCTCCGGCCAGGTGGTGTGCGGCGCGGACAAGGCCTCGCTGACCTGCTCGACGCTGGGCAACGCGTCCATCGACGTGTGCGACGGGCTCGACAACGACTGCGACGGCAAGACGGACGAGGACTTCGCGGCCGGCGGCAAGGTCACCTTCACGGACCTCAACGGCACGACCGGGCTGGTCAAGGGGCAGGCCTGCGGCGTCGGGGCGTGCGCGGGCGGGCAGGTGGTGTGCGGCGCCGATGAGGCCTCGCTCGTCTGCTCGACCGGCGCGGCGGCCGCGATGGACATCTGCGACGGGCTCGACAACGACTGCGATGGCGAGACGGACGAGACGTTCAAGGCCGGCGGCAGCGTGACCTTCACCGACCCCAGCGGGCCGGCGGGGCTGGTGCTGGGGGCGTCCTGCGGCGCGGGCGCGTGCGCGGGCGGGCAGGTGGTGTGCGGCGGCGACGGCGTGTCGCTGGCGTGCTCGACCGGCAACAAGGTGGCCCTGGACGTGTGCGACGGGGCCGACAACGACTGCGACGGCGCGACCGACGAGGACTACGTGGCCGGCGGCACGGTGACCTACACGGCGCCCAACGGCGCGGCCGGGCTGGTCAAGGGCGAGGCCTGCGGCGTGGGCGCGTGCAGCGGCGGCGTCGTGGTGTGCGGCGCCAACAAGACCACCCTGACCTGCAGCACGGCGAACCTGGCGGTCACCGACGTGTGCGACGGGCTGGACAACGACTGCGACGGCAAGACCGACGAGGACTACGCCGCGGGCGGGTCGGTGACCTACACCGACCTCGACGGCACGAGCGGGCTGGTCAAGGGCCAGACCTGCGGCAAGGGCGCCTGCGGCGGCGGCGTGGTCATCTGCACGGCCAACAAGGCGTCGCTGACCTGCAGCACGGCGGGCCTGGCGACGACGGACGTGTGCGACGACGTCGACAACGACTGCGACGGCAAGACCGACGAGGACTACGTCGTGGGCGGCGCCGTGACCTTCACCGACGCCAATGGCGCGACCGGGCTGACCAAGGGCCAGGGCTGCGGCGTGGGCGCGTGCGCGGGCGGCACGGTGGCCTGCGGGGCCGACAAGGCGTCGCTGGTGTGCACGACCGGCGGCAACGCCACCAACGACGTGTGCGACGGGCTCGACAACGACTGCGACGGGCAGACCGACGAGGAGTTCAAGAGCGGCGGCAGCGTGACCTACAGCGCGCCGGACGGGGCCAGCGGCCTGGTGCTGGGCGCGGCCTGCGGCAGCGGCGCGTGCGCCGGCGGCGAGGTCATCTGCGGCGCGGACCAGGCGTCGCTCACCTGCTCGACGGGGCTGGGCGCGGTCGAGCTGTGCGACGGCGTGGACAACGACTGCGACGGGCAGACCGACGAGGACTACAAGGTCGGCGGCACCATCAAGTACACCGATCTCGACGGGACCAGCGGCCTGACGCTCGGCGCGGACTGCGGCGTGGGCGCGTGCGCGGACGGCGCGGTGGTCTGCGGCGCCGACAAGAGCTCGCTGACCTGCTCGACGCGCCCCGACGCGACGGCGGACCTGTGCGACGGGCTCGACAACGACTGCGACGGCGTGACCGACGAGGACTTCGTCGCGGGCGGGACGGCGACCTACACGGATCTGGACGGGACCACGGGCCTGCGCAAGGGCGACCCGTGCGGCGTGGGCGCGTGCGCGGGCGGCACGGTGGTGTGCGGCGCCGACGGCGTGACCCTGACCTGCTCGACGGCGGGCAACGCGTCGGCGGACGTGTGCGACGGGCTCGACAACGACTGCGACGGCGACGTGGACGAGGACTACGTCGCGGGCGGCGGCATCAAGTACACGCAGCTCGACGGCAGCGGGACGCGGCACAAGGGCCAGAGCTGCGGCGTGGGCGCGTGCGCGGGCGGCCAGGTGGTGTGCGGCGCCGACAAGGTCTCGCTGGTGTGCACGACGGGCGGCAACGTCTCGCCGGACGTGTGCGACGGGGCGGACAACGACTGCGACGGGCAGACGGACGAGGACTACGGGACGGGCGGCGGCGTCAAGTACACGCAGCTCGACGGCAGCGGGACGCGGCACAAGGGTCAGAGCTGCGGCGTGGGCGCGTGCTCGGGCGGCACGGTGGTGTGCGGGGCCGACAAGGTCACGCTGACGTGCTCGACGCAGGGCAACGTGTCGGCGGACGTGTGCGACGGGGCGGACAACGACTGCGACGGGCAGACGGACGAGGACTACGTCGCGGGCGGCGGCATCAAGTACACGCAGCTCGACGGCAGCGGGACGCGGCACAAGGGCCAGAGCTGCGGCGTGGGCGCGTGCTCGGGCGGCACGGTGGTGTGCGGCGCCGACAAGGTGAGCCTGACCTGCGACACGCAGGGCAACGTGTCGGCGGACGTGTGCGACGGGCTCGACAACGACTGCGACGGCGCGACCGACGAGGACTTCGGCACGGGCGGGACGGTCAAGTACACCGACCTGAACGGGACCGGGAACCTGACCAAGGGCGCCAGCTGCGGCGTGGGCGCGTGCTCGGGCGGCACGGTGGTGTGCGGGGCCGACAAGGTCACGCTGACGTGCTCGACGGCGGCCAACGCGGCGCAGGACGTGTGCGACGGGCTCGACAACGACTGCGACGGCGCGACGGACGAGGACTACGGCGCGACGGGCACGGTCAAGTACACGCAGCTCAACGGCTCGGGGACCCGCTACAAGGGGCAGACCTGCGGCGTGGGCGCGTGTTCGGGCGGCACGGTCGTGTGCGGGGCCGACAAGGTGACCCTGACGTGCTCGACGCAGGGCAACGTCTCGCAGGACGTGTGTGACGGGCTGGACAACGACTGCGACGGCGCGACGGACGAGGACTACGGCGCGACGGGCACGGTCAAGTACACGCAGCTCAACGGCTCGGGGACCCGCTACAAGGGGCAGAGCTGCGGTGTGGGCGCGTGCGCGGGGGGCAGCGTGGTCTGCGGCGGCGACAAGCTGTCGCTCGTGTGCACGACGGGCGGCAACGTGTCCGCCGAGGTGTGCGACAGCGCCGACAACGACTGCGACGGGCAGACCGACGAGGGGCTGGCCATCACGAACGGCGACAAGCTGAAGCTGGCGTCGGCCGGCTGCAAGACGTTGGGCGTGTGTGGCAGCGGCACCACGGCCGCCTGCACGGGCGGGGAGTACGTCTGTAGCTACCCGTCCAGCCACGAGGCCAGCGAGAACACCTGCGACAACCTGGACAACGACTGCGACGGCGCGACCGACGAGGACCTGGTCATCTCGGGCAGCCTGGCGGCCCTGGGGGCGGTGGGCTGCAAGACCAACGGCGCCTGCTCGAACCTGGCCCACACGAAGGCGACGTGCGGCGCCGGCGCGTGGACGTGCAGCTACGGGCCCGACTACGAGGAGACCGAGACGCGCTGCGACGCCGTCGACAACGACTGCGACAGCGCGACCGACGAGGGCCTGACCATCTCGGGCGACCTCTTCATGCTGGGCGCGGTGGGGTGCAAGACGCAGGGCGCCTGCGCGGCCGATGGCGTCGCGACGGCGACGTGCGCCGGGGGCGACTGGACGTGTGGCTACTCGGGTGGCGCCTACAACGCGACCGAGCTGTGCGACGACATCGACAACGACTGCGACGGCGCGACCGACGGGCAGAGCATGACGGGCGCGGCGGCCGGCGACGTGGGCTGCAAGACGGTCGGCGTGTGCGCCGGCTCGGGCGTGAAGGCGACGTGCACGGCGGGCGCCTGGGGCTGCGGCTACAGCAGCCCTAACTACGAGGCGACCGAGACCAAGTGCGACGACCTGGACAACGACTGCGACGGCACGACCGACGGCATGGTCCTGACCAGCCTGGGCGCCGTGGCCGAGGTCGGCTGCAAGGTGGCGGGCGTGTGCGCCGGCGCGTCGGTGACCAGCGCGACCTGCACCGACGGGGCGTGGGGCTGCGCCTACGACAGCTCGGACTACCAGTCGGTCGAGTCGCGGTGCGACGACCTGGACAACGACTGCGACGGCCAGACCGACGAGACCTTCCTGGCGGGCGGGTCCGTCACCTACACCGACTGGAACGGGGCGACCCGGACCAAGAACCAGGGCTGCGGCACGGGCGAGTGCGCCGGCGGCACGGTCGTGTGCGGCTCGCTGACGACGCTGACGTGCAGCACGGCGAACCTGGCGTCGACGGACATCTGCGACGACCTGGACAACGACTGTGACGGCACGACCGACGACGACTACGTCAGCGGCGCCGTCTACTACACCGACTGGGATCTGACGCAGCGGGGCAAGAACGTCGGCTGCGGCACGGGCGCCTGCGCCGGCGGCACGGTGGTGTGCGACACGACCACGACGCTGACGTGCAACTCGCTGGTGATGATGGGCGAGGAGGTGTGCGACGGCATCGACAACGACTGCAACGGGCTGACCGACGGCGACGACATCGCGCGCGAGGCCGGCGACGGGCTGTGCGACGGCCAGGACAACGACTGCGACAGCGCGACCGACGAGGACTGCGCGGCGTCGTGCAACGCGGGCGGCGCGGGCGAGCCCTCGGTGTGCGAGACGTGCACCGACGACGCGAGCTGCGGCGGCGGATACCACTGCATCACGAACCTGAACGACGACTACTGCGCCGCGGCCTGCACGGCCGACACCGACTGCCAGGTGGCGCCCTTCGGGATGGACTGGGTCTGCGCGCAGGTGGTCGTCGACAACACCGACACGGTCTGCGCCAAGACCTGCGAGGACAGCACCGACTGCGAGTGGGCCGACTGGGTCTGCGCGCCCGCCATCGCTGGCGGCGGCAAGATGGTGTGCATGCCCGACGGCCTATGACATGCGCCTGCTGCACACGTCCGACTGGCACCTCGGGCACACGCTGCACGCGGTGAGCCGTGACGAGGAGCACGCCCGGTTTCTGGGCTGGCTCCTCGACACGCTCGCGCGAGAGGCGGTCGACGCGCTGGTCGTGGCGGGGGACGTCTTCGAGACGGCGAACCCGCCGGCGTCGGCCCAGGGGGCGTGGTACGGCTTCCTGGCCGAGGTGCGGGCGCGCCTGCCGAACCTGGACGTGGTCGTCGTGGGCGGCAACCACGACTCGGCGGCCCGGCTGGACGCGCCGCAGCCGCTGCTGGACGCCTTCCGGGTGCACGTGGTCGGCGGGCTGCCGCGGTCCGACGGGCTGAAGGTGGATCTGCAGCGGCTGGTGGTGCCGCTGCGCGACGCGCGCGGGGACGTGGCGGCCTGGTGCGTGGCGATGCCGTACCTGCGGGTCGCCGACCTGCCCAGCGGCGGCGGGGAGGGCGGCGAGGACCCGCTGATCGCCGGGGTGCGCCAGGTCTACACGCTGGCGCTCGAGGCGGCGCGGGCCCTGCGGCAGCCGGGGCAGGCGCTGGTGGCGACCGGGCACTGCTACATGGTCGGCGGGGCGGTCAGCGAGCTGAGCGAGCGCAAGGTCCTGGGGGGCAACCAGCACGCGCTGCCGGTCGACGTGTTCCCCGACGACGTGGCGTACGTGGCGCTGGGGCACCTGCACCTGGCGCAGCGCGTCGGCGGGCGCGAGCACGTCCGCTACTCGGGCTCGCCGCTGCCGCTGTCGCTGGACGAGGCTGCCTACCCGCACCAGGTGCTGCTGGTCGAGCTGGAGGGCGAGCGGCTGCGCGAGGTGCGGCCGCTGCGGGTCCCGCGGACCGTCGAGGTGCTGCGGGTCCCGCAGGACGGGCCGGCGCCGCTGGAGGCGGTGATCGCGGCGTTGGGGGCGCTGCCGGCGGCCGGAGAGGTCGAGCCGGGGCGCGAGCCGTTCCTCGAGGTGCGGGTGGCCCTGGACGGGCCCATGCCGGGGCTGCGGCGCGCGATCGAGGAGGCGCTGGTCGGCCGCGCGGCGCGGCTGGTGAAGCTGTCGGTGAGCTACGGCGGCGACGGACGGACGCTGGCCGAGGCGCGGCCTGCCGTCGAGCTGGGCGATCTCGCGCCCGAGGACGTGTTCCGGCGGCGGTACGCGCACTTGCACGGCGAGGCCCCGCCCGCGCCCGAGCTGCTGGCGGCGTTCCACGAGCTGATCGAGCGCGTCGCGACACAGGGCGAGGGAGGCGCGCCGTGAAGATCCTGGCGATCCGCGGCGAGAACCTGGCCAGCCTGGAGGCCAGCTTCGAGGTGGATCTGACGGGGCAGCCGCTGGGCAACGTCGGGCTGTTCGCCATCACCGGGCCGACGGGCGCCGGCAAGAGCACGTTACTGGACGCGCTGTGCCTGGCGCTGTTCGACCGGACGCCGCGGCTGAGCGCGCGCGGAGGCGTCCTGGTCGGTCGCGCGGACGACCCCGAGGAGAGCCGGCTGTCGTCGAACGACGTGCGCTCCATCCTGCGGCGCGGGGCCGCCGAGGGCTTCGCCGAGGTCGAGTTCCTGGGCCGCGAGGGGCGGCGCTATCGGGCGCGGTGGGCGGTGCGGCGGGCCAACCGGCGGGTCGATGGGCGCGTGCAAGCCCAGGCGGTGACGCTCGAGGACGCCGAGACGGGCGCGCAGCTGGGCGGGACGAAGACGGAGACGCTGCAGGCCATCGAGGCCCGGCTGGGGCTGTCCTTCGACCAGTTCCGGCGGTCGGCCCTGCTGGCGCAGGGCGAGTTCGCGGCGTTTCTGAAGGCGGACGCCGGGCAGCGCGCCGAGCTGCTCGAGCGGGTGAGCGGGACGCAGCTGTACGGGCTGGTGTCGATGGCGGCGCACCAGCGGGCGCAGGAGGCGCGGGCCGAGCTGGCGAAGGTCGAGGCGGTGGTCGCGGCGACCAGGGTGCTGGGTGCGGACGAGCGGGCGGCGTTGGAGGGCGAGGCGGCGGCGCGGGAGGCGGCGCTGAGGGGGGCGCGCGAGGCGCTGGAGGCGGCGCGGGCAGCGGCGCTGTGGCACGAGCAGCGGACGCGGCTGGCCGGCGGGGCGGCGCTGGCCGAGCAGGCGCTGGCGGCGGCCGAGGAGGCGTGGCGGGCGGCGGCCGAGGACCGCGAGGCGCTGCGGGCGGTCGAGCGAGCGCGGCCGCTGCGTGGGGCCATCGTCGAGCGGGACCGGGCGGCGCGGGCGGCGGACGAGGCGCGCAGGGAGCGGGAGGCGGCGCGCGGGGCGTCGGAGGCGGCGAGGGCGGCGCACGAGCAGGCGCGGGTGGCGGCCGAGGGCGCGCGGGCGGTGGCCGAGGCCGCGGAGGCCGAGCGGAGGGCGCGGCAGCCGGAGCTGGCGGAGGCGGCGGCGTGTGATCGGGCGCTCGCCGAGGCGCGGCGGGCGCGGGAGGAGGCCGAGGCGAGCGCGAGGGCCGCGGAGACGGCGGCGGCGTCAGCGGGCGAGGCGGCGGGCGAGGCGGCGCGGGCGCTTGCTCGGGACGAGGCGGCGCTGGGCGAGGTCGAGGCCTGGCTGGCCGAGCACGCGGCGTGGGGCGGGGTGGCGCGCGAGGCTGGGTTGCTGCGGGACCTGTGGCGGCGGCACGGGGCGGCGCGGCGCGAGCGGGAGGCGGCGGAGGGCGAGCGGCTCGAGCGGGTCGACGCGTGCGAGCGGCTGCGCGCGGAGGGACGGGCGCTGGCCGAGGCGTCGACGCGGGCGGCGGCGGCGCTGGAGGCGGCGCGCATGGCGCGTGAGGCCGCCGAGGCGGCCGAGGCGAAGGACGCCGGGGCCGAGGCGCGGTCGGCGCTGGAGGCGGCGCGGCGGCTGGCGGCGGCGGTGGAGCGGCTCGAGCGGGCGGCCGGAGGGGTCGAGCAGGTCGAGCGGCGCCTCGCGGGCGAGCGGGCCACGCACGACGAGGCGCGCGCGGAGGCCAAGCGGGCCGAAGACGAGGCGCTGGCGCACACGGGGAGGGCGCTGGAGGTGGTGGCGCGGCGCGACGAGGCGGCCAAGTCGCTCGAGCGGATGAAGGCCGCGATGGCGCTCGAGGGGCACCGCGCCGACCTGGTGGACGGAGAGCCGTGCCCGCTGTGCGGATCGTGCGAGCACCCGTGGGCGGCGCAGACGCTGCCCATGGTCACGGCGATGGCCGAGCAGCAGGAGCGCGTCAGCGTGCTGACGGCCGAGTCGGACGACATCCACGGCAAGCTGCTCGAGGCGCAGGCGCGGCTGAACGGGTGGCGGCAGACGGCGGCGGCGGCGGCGACGCGGGTGGGCCAGGTCGAGGGTGAGCTGGCCGAGGCGCGGCGGCGTTGGGAGGCGGCCCGGCGCGAGGGTGGGCTGGAGGTGCCCGAGGCGGTGGCGGCGGCGCGGGCGTGGCTGGCCTCGCGGGCGGACGAGGCGGCGCGGGCGGTCGAAGAGGGAGAGCGGCGCGAGGCGGCGGCGGCGGCGGTGGCGGCCGAGGCGCGGGGGGCGCGCGAGCGGCACGAGGCGGCGCGGGCGGGATGGCAGGCGGCGCAGGACGCGGCGCGGGGGCACGAGCGGCGGCTGCTGGAGGCCGAGCACGCGCTGGGCGACGCCGCGCGGCGGGGGGAGGCGGCCGAGACGACGCTGCGGCGGGTGGCCGACGAGATCGGGGCGCTGGTGGCCGAGGTCGCGCCCGGCTGGCGGTCGCGGGTGGAGGTCGCGCCCGAGCGGCTGACGGCCGAGGTGGACCAGGGGCTGGCGCGGTGGGAGGACGCCCGGGGGCGGCGGGAGTCGCTGGCGGAGCGGGTGGGGCGGCAGCGGCCCGAGGTGGCGCGGCTGGACGAGGCGGCGCGCCGGGCGGACGCGGCGGCCGGCGAGCGGCGGGGCGCGTGTGACGGGGCGCGGGGGCGGGTAGAGGCGCTGGAAGGCCAGCGGGCGGGGCTGCTGGGCGGGCGGGCGGTGGCCGAGGTGAGCGAGGCGCTGGAGCGGCGGGTCGCGGAGGCCGGGGAGGCCGCGCGGCTCGCCGAGGGCAGGGCCCACGAGGCGGCGCGGGCGGTGGCCAGCGCGGTGGCGCGGGGGGAGGCGGCGGACGGGGCGGTCCGGCGGTGCGAGCAGGCGCTCGAGGCGGCGGAGGCCGCGCTCGCCCAGGGGCTGGCGTCCCTCGGGTTGGTGGCGGACGAGGCGCGCGCGCTGCTCGCGCGGGACGAGGCGTCGATCGAGGCCCTCCGGGCGCGGCTCGACGGGTTGGCGACGCGACGGCACGAGGCGGCGGCCGTGAGCGACGAGCGGCGTAGGCAGCTGGCCGTCCATGACGCCGCGGGGGCGCCGGCGATGGGGCAGGGCGAGGCCGAAGCGGCGGTGGGGGAGGGCGCCGAGCGGGTCGAGGCGGCCGAGGCGTCGCTGCAGGCGGCGCGGGTCGAGCTGCGCCGCGACGACGAGGCCCGCGCGCGGCTGGCCGAGGTGGCCGACGCGCTCGCCCGGGCTCGGGCCGACGCCGACCTGTGGCAGCGCATGGCCGAGCTCATCGGCTCGCACGACGGCAAGAAGCTGCGCGTCTTCGCGCAGAGCCTGACGCTGGACCTCCTGCTGGCGCACGCCAACCACCACCTGCAGGACCTCGCGCGCCGCTACCAGCTGGTCCGCGTCCCGGGCCACGACCTCGACCTGCAGGTGGTCGACCGGGACATGGGCGACGAGGCCCGCAGCATCCAGAGCCTGTCGGGCGGCGAGAGCTTCCTCGTCTCGCTGGCGCTGGCGCTGGGGCTGTCGTCGCTGTCGTCGCGCACGACCCCGGTCGAGTCGCTCTTCATCGACGAGGGCTTCGGCAGCCTCGACGCGCGCACGCTCGAGACCGCCCTCGACGCGCTCGACGCCCTGCAGGCGACCGGCCGTCAGGTCGGCCTCATCTCGCACGTCCCGGGGGTCGCCGAGCGCATCGGCGTCCGGGTCCACGTCCAGCCCGAGGGCGCCGGCCGCAGCCGCGTCCGGATTGTCCGCGGCTGAGGGAGGGTTGACCCCGGCGCGGGAGGGGCGTTAGCCTGGAGTTTCCTACCGCGCGTTCAAGATTCATAATGGTCAACAAACTCCACGTGTCCCGGCATGGCCTAACACCATGCCCCACCTGCAAGACCCACATCCAGGTCGCCGCCGCGCCGGCCGAGACCCGCTGCGTGTTCTGCGGGACCGCGGTCGCGCCCGGCGCTTCGGGCGACGCCACGTCGGGGCTCGGCCGCTTCCTCAGCCAGGGGCGCAGCAGCCTCCTCGCCGCCTCGATGCTAGGCCTGGGCACCATCGCGGCTTGCGACACCGAGGAGGGCGCGGCGGTCGCCGAGGACGGCTTCGTCTCCGACGCCCCGGTCGGCGACGTCTACGGCTTGCCGCCGGACGCGTTCGAGGGCGACCTGAAGCAGCCGGACGACTCCGAAGCCGAGACTTCCGAGCCCGACGCGTCCCAGCCCGACGCCGCGAAGCAGCCGGACGTCCCTGACGCCCCGATGTACGGGCTGCCGCCCGACGTCTACGGGCCCGACGCCGACCAGCCGGACGCGTCCAGCGCCGACGCCATCGAGGACGTCGCCGTCGCCGACGAAGGGCCGCTGCCGCAGCCGCTGTACGGCCTGCCGCCGATCGAGGACGCCGGCCCGACCCACGACGTGCGCGACGACGCCGACGAGGACGCCGCCGAAGACGCCACGCAGGGCAAGGACGACATCGTCTTCATGCCGCTGTACGGCCTGCCCCCCGGGGCCGAGTGACCGCGGGCCGCCCGCCCATCGGCGCCGCCCCCGAGGGACCGGAGGGGCTCGGCGCGAGCAGCGAGGGAGGGCAGCGCAAGCTCCTGTTCGACGGCGATCCCGGCAAGCTCGTCCGGAGCGCCCGGGCCGAGGACCAGGCGCGGCCGCACCCGCTGTACTGCGTCTGGGAGATCACGCTCGCCTGTGACCTCGGCTGCCGCCACTGCGGCTCGCGCGCCGGCAAGGCGCGCCCCAGCGAGCTGACCACCGACGAGTGCCTCGACGTCGTGCACCAGCTCGCCGAGCTGGGCATCCGAGAGGTCACCCTCATCGGCGGCGAGGCCTACCTGCGCCCCGACTGGCACGTCATCGCCCGCGAGATCCAAGAGCTCGGGATGGTCTGCGGCATGACCACGGGCGCCCGCAACCTGACGCAGGAGCGCCTCGAGCAGGCCGTCGACGCCGGCCTGCGGGTCATCTCCATCAGCCTCGACGGCCTCGAGGCCACCCACGACGCCGTCCGGGGCGCCCGCGGCTCGTGGCGCGCCGCCGTCGCCGCCGCCCGCCGCGTCGCCGCCAGCCCGATTCGCCTCGCCTGCAACACCCAGATCAACCGCCTGTCGCTGCCCGAGCTCCCCGGCCTCGCCGATCTCCTCGGCGACCTCGGCGTCACCGCCTGGCAGATCCAGCTCACCGTGCCCATGGGCAACGGCGCCGACCGCCCCGAGCTCCTGCTGCAGCCCTACGAGCTGCTCGAGCTCTTCCCGCTGCTCGCCTGGCTCAAGCGCGACAAGCTGGCCCCGCGCGGCGTGCAGCTCTTCCCGGGCAACAACATCGGCTACTTCACGCCCTACGAGTCTCTCCTGCGCTACGGCGGCGACCGCGGCGCCCACTGGGCCAGCTGCTCGGCCGGCAAGTGGTCCCTCGGCCTCGAGGCGGACGGCAAGATCAAGGGCTGCCCCTCGCTGCCGTCCAACGCCTACACCGGCGGCAACATCCGCGACGTCAGCATCCGCCATGCCGTCGAAAATGCTCCCGAAATCAACCACATCCAGCGCCGCACCCGCGACGACCTGTGGGGCTTCTGCCAGGGCTGCTACTACGCCGACGTCTGCAAGGCCGGCTGCTCGTGGACCTCGCACGTCTTCTTCGGCCGCACCGGCAACAACCCGTACTGCATCCACCGCGCCATGGAGCACGAGCGGCAGGGCGTGCGCGAGCGCCTGGTCCAGGTCGAGCGCGCGCCGGGCGAGCCCTTCGACAATGGCCGCTTCGACATCGTGGTCGAGCCCATCCCCGAGGGGGACGACGCGGCCGCGCCCACCATCGGCGGGCTGCCCCTGGACGAGGTGATGGCCGTCACGCGCGAGCGCGGCTCCGTCTGGAGCAAGGCCCAGCTGGTCGAGAAGCTGAAGGCCTGACCGCGCCGCTCAGTGGCTGGCGATGGCGGCCTGGAAGACCAGCTCGCCGTCTCCCAGCGGCAGCGTCGCGCCGAAGGTGAAGGCGTCCGCGCCGCGCCGGTAGTGGCGGTCGTACTCGTAGCGCACGTTGGCCGGCTCGGCCGGGCGCACCAGCGACACGAGCGCCGCGGTGCGTCCGTTGAAGTAGACGAGCTCGTCGCCGCACCGGGCGAGCACGCGCCCCTTGGCCGCCCGGCCGCCGCAGGCCGACACGCCCGCGCGGCCGAAGGTGTAGCGCGCCGTGTCGAAGGTCAGCGGGCGCGGCCCGGCGCTGCCCGCGTTGGGGTCGGTCCAGTCGACCAGCGTCTGTCCGCTCTTCGCTTCCAACACCAGCAGGCCCGCCGGGTCCGCGACGACGATGAGGTCCTCGAGCTGCACGACCCCGGTGATGGCGTCCTCGACCGGCCAGACGAGCCACGGCGACTGCTCGTGCGTGCCCCGCGCCACGGCGTCCATGACGACCTCGTGGTCGGCGAAGCGCTTGGGCAGCTTGACCTTCCACAGCGTCTTGCCGCTACGGTCGACCAGGCGGACGCCGTCGACCCGGAAGACCTTGGCCTTCTTGTCGGGCGACCGGGCCCCGCGGGCTGCGGCGACGCTGAAGTGCAGGCGCGGGCCCTCGGCGGCCTCGGCCATGACGGGGCCGGTCTGCGCCGCGGCGCTGCCGGAGAGCGCGGCGGCGAACGTCACGGTGACAGCGATGACCCAGGCGCGAATCGGCATGGCGTAACCTCCCCCAAAGGCGGAGGAACCTTACCAGCGGCGCGTCAGCGAAGCCAGCCAGCGTCGCGGTACCACCGCGCCGTGTGGGCCGCGCCCTCGTCGAACCGCAGCGTCGGCCGCCAGCCCAGCTCGTCCCGCAGCGGGCTCGCGTCGCAGACCCAGTGGCTCTGAGTCACGTCGCGCGCCTTGTCGCGGTTGAGCACCGAGTCGCGCCCCAGCGCCCGCGCCACCAGCTCGTTGACCGCCCCCACCGCCTTGACGGCCGCCGCGGGGACCGTGACGCGCCGCACCGGTCGCCCCACCGCCTTCGAGAAGTGCTCGACCAGCTCGGTCCAGGCGTACGGGCGCCCGTCTTCGACGAAGTAGGTGCGCCCCGACGGGTGCGGCACCTCGAGGGCCCGCGCCACGGCCTGCGCGCAGTCCGGCCCATACACCAGCGACGTCTGCCGCGCCGAGCGGACCAGCGGCAGCACCCCGCGGGCGGCCCACTTGAACAGGGGCGCCATGCGCGTGTCGCGCGGCCCGTAGATGGCCGGCGGCCGCAGGATGGTCACGGGCAGCCGGTCGGCCACCTCGATCACCAGCCGCTCGGCCTCGAGCTTGCTGCGCCCGTAGGCGGTCACCGGCCGCGCCGGCTCGTCCGCGGCCCGCGCGTGGCCGTCCAGGCTGGGGCCGTGCGCCGACAGGCTGGACAGCAGCACGAAGCGCCGCAGCGGCGGCCCCGGCCGTCGCACGTCGAGCGCCGCGTCCAAAAGGGTCCGGGTCGGCAGGACGTTGTTGCGGTGCATGTCGGCCGGGGTGCGCACCTTGCCGCCGCCGGCGCAATGCACGATGGCGTCCACCTCGGCGACCGCGCGCAAGAGCCCCTCTCCGGTCGCCAGATCGGCGCGCACCAGCTCGACCCCCAGCTTGTCCAGGTGACCGGTGTCGCTGCTGGCGCGCACCGTCGCCCGCAGCTGGTGCCCCTGCGCGGCCAGCGCCTCGACGATGTGTGATCCGACGAAGCCCGTCGCCCCGGTCACCAGGACCTTCACGCCCGCGCCTCGTGCGCGAAGCGGCGCGTCATCAACCGGCCGATCTGCAGCGCCAGCCGATGGGGCGGCACCCCGCGCGGGCTCTCGGGGAAGGTGCGGGCGCAATAGTTGATGAAGCCGGTCAGGCTGCAGAACTCGGGGCGCAGGAAGCCGGGCAGGTCCTCGGCGCGGGGGTAGTCGAAGGCCGCGGCGCGGTCGATGAAGCCGCCCGGCGTCAGGAAGGCCTGCCGGTACTCGCTGGCGCGCGGGATCACCAGATCGATGAGCCGCCGCTGGCGCGCGTAGGTCGGGTGGGTCGCCGCCTCGAGCGCCTCGAAGTACTCGCGCAGCAGCGACAGGCCGTCGGGCACCGTCTGGACGAGCTGGACGTCGTAGGTCGGCATGCCCTCGTGATAGACGAACGCCAGGTGCTTGAGCAGCGCGCCGGGCGTCGAGTGCAGCCCGTGGCCGACGCGGAAGTGCTCCCAGCCGATCTGCGACAGCACGACGGGCGTGCGCATCAGCGGGTGGCCCAGCGGCGCCCCGGCGTAGCGGCCCTGATCGCCCGCGTCCGGGGTGACCACGTAGGGCATCATCTCGGCCTGGCCCTGCAGCAGCTGCCAGGTCGTCGGGATCTGATCGACGAGCCCCGCGTCGCGGAAGACGGCGAGGCGCTCGTGGAGGTTGCGGGACGGGCGCTGCTGCATCGCGCGCGCGAGCGAGTTCGAGGCCATGAGGGCACCTTGCGTGTGGCGTGTGTGGCGGAGAGGGGCGCGTTGTAGCCACCCGCAGACTCGGATGCAAGGCCGCGGCGGATTTCAAGTCCTTTCAGCCGGCGGCGGCGGCGCGCCCCAACGCCTGCTCCAGATCGGCCCACAGCGGCTCGACGGGCTCCAGCCCGAACGCCAGCCTCAGCAGCCGTCCCGAGACGCCCGATCGCGCCCGCTCGTCGGCCGTCAGCCCGATGTGCGACACGCCCGCCGGCCAGCTGACGAGCGACCGGGTGCCGCCCAGGCTGGGCGCCCTGTGGAAGCGCTCGAGCGCGTTGGCCACCCGCGCGGCGGCCTCGTCGCCGGCCGCGACCTCGAAGGACAGCACGCCGCCCGCGCCCGCCAGCAGCCGCGCCGCCCGCGCGTGGTCGGGGTGCCCCGGCAGCCCCGGGTGGTGGACCCGCGCCACCGCCGGATGCCCCGCCAGCCGCCGCGCCAGCTCGGCGCAGGTCTCGCTCTGCCGCAGGACGCGCAGCTCCAGCGTCTCGAGCCCCCGCCAGACGCGGTAGGCGGCGTCGGGGTCCAGCACGGGCCCGAGCAGCTTGCGCAGCCGCCAGACCTCCTCCATCACCGGCCCGCCGCCCGCGACGACCCCCGCCAACACGTCGTGGTGCCCGGCCAGGTACTTGGTCGCCGAGTGGACCACCAGGTGCGCGCCGTGCGCCAGCGGCCTGAGCAGCACGGGCGTCGCGAAGGTCGCGTCGACGACGACCAGCGCGTCGGCCGGCGCCGCCGCCGCGACGGCCGGCAGGTCCGGGACGCGCAGCGTCGGGTTGGTCGGGACCTCGAGGTAGACGGTCGCGCCCTCGGGGAGCGCCCGCGCCGCGTCGACCAGCCCGTCGAGGGGCACCCGCACGAGGTCCAGCCCCAGCCCTCGCAGGACCGTCTCGGCCAGCTCGTGCGTGCCGCCGTAGACCTCGTCCTGCATCAGGACCGGGCCGCCCCGCCGCGAGGCGGCCAGCAGGGCCAGGCTGACGGCCGCCATGCCGGAGCCGGTCGCGATCGCGCGCTCGGCGCCCTCGAGCGCGGCCAGGCGCGCCTCGAGCGCGGCCACCGTCGGGTTCGACCACCGCGAGTACAGGTAGTCGTCGCGCTGGCTGGCGGCGAGCGCCTCGCCTTCGGTGTCGTCGAAGGTGAAGGTGGACGCGAGGACGACGGGCGGGACGGCGGGCACGGACGGGCGGCGCGGTGTGTTCATGGCCTGGGACGCTATACGATCGGTAGGGCGTCCGCCACGGTCACCGCGCCGAGGGCGCCCCGGGCGCGGGGGAGGCGCTCCGGGGGGCCGCGTCGGCCATGCTTTGGGTTGGCGCGCGTGGCGCGGATCGGTTAGACGGACCCGCGGGCCGCGGTGAGCGGCGCGTGGCGAGGTGATGGATGAGCGCGAAGGGCAGGACCAACGCGGGGCGGGCCATGATGGCCTACGCGGACGCCGACGGCCGCATCTACGACCACCCCGAGCTCGAGCTGCTGGGCTGGGACGGCGAGTGCTGGCGGCCGCTCGAGGACGACGAGATCGTGCCGCTGCCCGAGGGCAGCGACCTCTTCATGCTGCCGGGGCGCCGGCCGGCCGGGCTCGATCGGGCCACCGACTCGCCGGCCATCTTCGACGAGCCGGGCGCCTTCGCGGTCAGCTGCTTCATCGCGCCCGCCTACATGCGCGTGCTGCTCCCCGCGTACGAGACGCTCGAGGACGCGCCGGCCCTGCCGCTGTTCGCCTACAGCGCCGTCGGCCTCCGCGACGGCGAGTTCGTCACCTCGTGCATCCGCGTGGACGAGGACATCCGCCAGGACCCCTTCCGCTTCGACATCGACCAGGTGGCCGCCGGCGTCGCCAAGCGCCTGTCGGCCGAGCCGGACAACCGCCTGGTCAAGCACCTCGAGCGCTGCGCCCTCGAGTACCACTGCCGCGCCGCGCAGAACTACTTCCTCGAGCGCTTCGAGGCGCCGATGCCGGCCGCCCCGACCTGCAACGCCTTCTGCGTGGGCTGCATCTCGCTGCAGCCCAAGGGCGGCGACGAGCAATACTCGGCCGCCCACGACCGCATCACCTTCCCCCCGAGCCCGGAAGAGATCGCCGGCGTCGCCCTGGGCCACATCGAGCGCGTCGGCGACGAGGCCGTCGTCAGCTTCGGCCAGGGCTGCGAGGGCGAGCCGCTCAACCAGGCCCAGAACCTCATCGACGCCGTGGCGCTCATCCGCCGAGCCACCGACCGCGGCGTGGTCAACCTCAACTCCAACGCCTCGCGCCCGCAGGCCGTCCGCCGCCTGCGCGAGGTGGGCCTGGACAGCCTGCGCATCTCGACCAACAGCGCCCGGCCCGACGTCTACGCCGCCTACTACCGTCCCAAGGGGTACTCCTTCCAGGACGTGCGCGCCTCGGCGCGCGTCATGCGCGAGCTGGGCGGCTACGTGATGCTCAACTATTTCGTCTTCCCGGGCGTCACCGACACCCAGCCCGAGCTCGACGCCCTCAGCGCGTGGATCGACGAGGCGGGCATCGACATGATCCAGCTGCGCAACCTCAACATCGACCCCGAGGTCTACCTGAACCTCGTGGCCGACGCCGGCGGCGCCGCCGAGCCCATGGGCCTGCTGCCCTGGCTCGACCTGCTCAAGCAGCGCCACCCGCGCCTGTCCTTCGGCTACTTCAACCCGCCTCGACGCCGCTTCACGGCCTCCGACGCCGCCCCGGCGAGGGGCGACACGCTCGCTTGACGGTCGCGGGCGAGTGTCTACCGTAGCGCCGGGCTTTTCCCGAACGGAGTCAGCGATGCCTATCTACGAGTACCAGTGCGAACGCTGCGGCCACGCCCTCGAGGCGATGCAGCGGATGGCCGATCCTGCGCTTCGGACGTGCCCGAAGTGCGGTGAGGACGAGCTGCGCCGGCTCATCAGCAACACCAGCTTCGTCTTGAAGGGCTCGGGCTGGTACGTGACCGACTACAAGAGCGGCGGCGGCTCGGCCAGCAGCAGCTCGAAGTCGGACACCTCCGGCGCCTCGTCCGACACGGGCGCCAGCAAGGGCGAGAGCAAGAGCGAGCCCAAGGCCGCCGCCTCCTGACCCGCGCGGGACGGGCCCTCGACGCGCGAGGGCTCGTCCGCCTCCCGCCGACGCCGCAGGGCCCGTCGGTCTCCCGCCGTACCCGCAGGGCTCGTCCGTCTCCCGCTGCGGGCGCCGATCCTGCGTTCGAAACGGCGAAGGCTGACCGCGACGCCCCGCGTCGTGACCAGCCTTCGCCGTGTGTGTGGTGTCGTCCAGGGGCCCCGGTCAGACTTCCTTCTTGATGCGCAGGACGCTGACCAGGTAGTAGCTCTCGGAGTCCGTGTCCTCGACCCGCTCCATGTCCAGGCGGACGCGGTAGTCGGTGTTGCGCAGGGCCTCGAAGAAGCTGCTGGCCACCGGGCGGCCGGGCTCGGCCAGGAAGGCCGTTCGGCCGGGGGCCAGGTTGTCGCGCAGCAGGCGGAACACGTGGTCGAAGTGCGCCTCGTCGTACAGGACGTCGGCCATGATGAGGCTGCCGACGTGGCCGTCGAAGCGGTCGTTCTTCCAGTCGAACTCGAGCGTCGTGACGTGCGTGAAGTTGTTCTGGAGCGCGTTGTAGCGGGCGAACTTGAGCGCTTCGGGGTTCGAGTCGGCGAGGCGGACCCGCGCGCCCTTGGCGGCGGCGCCGAGCCCGGCGGTCCCGAGGCCGCAGTTGATCTCGATGGCATCCACGCTGCGCATGCGCACGCAGTGGCCGAAGTACGCGGCCATCGCCTTGGAGCAGGGCCAGAGCTCGGACCAGCGCGGCGCGCCCGACGTGGCGGACTCCGGGGAGGGCGCGAGGCCGTCGCGACCGTGGAGGAGCTCGGCGGAGCCGCGGCGCTGCACGTCGGTGTGCTTGACGGCGGAGTCGAGGCTGGACGACTCGGGCACCGGCGCCGTGATGCGCAGCATCTTGGGGCCCGCGTCGACCTCGTAATCCCGAAGCTGGTAGTCCGTCATCATGTCAGAACGCAGGCGCAACAGCTCCTGCATCGATACCGATCGTCTTCTCATCCTATCTCCTGGACGGCTCATGACGCTCCGCTTCGGCGGTTCCCCGTGCCTCTTCCGGGCAATACGCTGACCCTCCAACAGGGGGCTGTCGGAGTTCATTTCAGCGCAGGCCGCGAAATCGGACGGACAAAGCCGTGCCGGGCGCCGTGAGGCGTCGGTTTGTTCCCTGAAGCTGCGTGTGGGGGGGATGAGAGCGACCCTAACACACCGCCCCAGGGGTCTAAAGACCCTGGATGGGCCCCCGACCCGAAACCCTCGTGAGTCAGCGACGTTGACGCGATCGGCGCGCCTCTGTCAGAGTCCCCCCGTGATCGACTTAGCGACCAGCATGGGTCCGCGCGTCCGCCTGTCACGCGCGATCGCGGAGGGGGCGGGGAGAATTTCGAACGCGCGCTTCGGCCAGCTGCGCGAAAGCGCACACATCACCCGAAAGGGTGAGGTCGATTTCGCGACCGAGGCCGACCGGCTGTCGGAGGCCCACATCGTGCAGGCGATTCGCCAGAGCTTCCCCCACGACGCCATCGTCGGCGAGGAGGGCGGAGAGATGGGCCCGGCGCCCGCCGAGGCGGCCTGGACCTGGTACGTCGACCCGCTCGACGGCACGACCAACTTCATGCACGGCGTCCGCCGCTTCGCGGTCAGCATCGGGCTGGCGTGCGAGGGGCGCCTGGTCGCCGGCGTCGTGCACGACCCCATCCACCGCGAGACCTGGTACGCCTGGGAGGGCGGCGGCGCCTTCTGCGACGGCCCCGACGGCGAGCGACGCGTGCACGTCTCGAGCACCACCGACGTCGGCGACGCGCTGGTCGCCACGGGCTTCCCCTATGATCGCCGCCAGACCGCCCCGCGGCTGCTCCCTGCGGTGCAGCGCGTCATGCAGGCGGCGCGCGGCGTGCGCCGCCAGGGCGCGGCGGCGCTGGACTTCGTCGACGTGGCCGCGGGCGTCTTCGACGGCTTCTGGGAGCCGCGCCTGAAGCCCTGGGACATGGCCGCCGGCGTGGTGCTGGTCCGCGAGGCCGGCGGCACCGTGACGGCCTATGGCGGCGCGCCGTTCGATCTGCACGGCGACTCGATGGTCTGCTCGAACGGCCTCGTCCATGAGGCGCTGGTGGCGCTCGTCGGAGATGCGTAGCGCCGCCCTCATCGCCCTCGCCCTCGCGCTCGCCGCCTGCGCGCGCGACCCGGCGATGCTCGCCTGGGAGGCCGACCTCCGCCAGGCCGATCGGACCCTCGCCCGGGGCGACCTCGAGGCCGGCCTCGAGCGCCTCCGCGCCCTCGAGCGCACGGCGCCGCGCCCGTCGGACGCCACCTCGACCCGCTTCTCCCAGGCCCGCGCGCTCGAGGCCCTCGGGCGCCTGCCCGACGCCGTCCGCCTGTACCTCGACCTCGCCCGCGGCGCCTCGCGCCAGGAGGACCGCGCCCGCGCCCGCTACGAGGTCGCCCGCATCGCCGAGGAGCAGGGCCACACCGAGCGCGCCATGGCGATGTACCGCGCCCTCGTCCTGACCTACCCCGACCTGATGCCCGGCCTGCGCTCGTTCCAGCGCCTCCGCATGCTCCACGAGGAGCAGGGCGAGCCCGGCGTCCGCGACTGGCTGACCTGGACGCTCGAGGCCTATCCCAAGCTCGAGCACACCCGCCTCGCCGACAACCTCGTCTACGACGCCGGCGTCCGCGCCTACCGCCAGTGGCAGCGCACCCGCAGCCTCGCCGCCGCCCAGTCGGCCGAGCGCCTGTTCCTGCGCCTGCAGCGCGACCATTGGCAGACCGGCTCCTGGGACGAGGGCCTGTGGCACCTGTCCTGGCTCTATCACGGCCTCGGTCGCCACCACGACGAGGTGGTCACCCTGCGCAAGCTCCAGCAGACCCGCCAGAAGACCAACTTCATCGGCAACTACGAGCACACCTACTACTGGGTGGGCCAGATGCGCATCGCCCGCCTGCAGCTGCTCGCCTTCGGCGACCCGGCCGCCGCCGCCGACAGCTACGCCTGGTTCCTGGCCGAGTACCCCAAGAGCCGCTGGCGCGACGACGCCCTGTTCTGGCAGGGTTGCGCCTGGCTGCGCGCCGGCGAGCCCGCGCGGGCCGAGGCCTCGTTCGCCCGGATCCCCGAGGCCTACGAGCACTCCAAGTACCTCGAGCGCCTCGACGCCGCCCGCAGCGACCCGGCCGGCGCCGTCTGCGACCCGGCCCCCTTCACCGAGGACGACTGGCCGTGAGCGACAAGCCTCCCATCATCATCTGCGAAGGGGTGGGCAAGCGCTTCGGCGGCGTCTGGGTGCTGCGCGACGTCTCCCTGGTCGTCCGCCGCGACGAGGTCCTCGGGCTCATCGGCCCCGGCGGCCACGGCAAGTCCGTCCTCCTCAAGGTGATGACCGGCCTGCTCGCCCCCGACGCCGGCCGCGTCCTCGTCGACGGCCAGGACCTCGCCCGCATGCGGCCGACCGAGCTGGCCCGCGTCCGGGACGGCATGGGCTACGTCTTCCAGAACTACGCCCTGTTCGACTTCATGACCGTCTACGACAACGTCGCCTTCCCGCTGCGCCAGCAGGGCGGCCACGACGAGGCCGCCATCGACGCCGCCATCAAGCGCCGCCTGGGCGAGGTCGGCCTCGGCCACGCGCTGCAGCTCTTCCCGCGCGAGCTGTCGGGCGGCATGAAAAAGCGCGTCAGCCTGGTCCGCGCCACCATCAGCCAGCCCTCCATCGCCCTGTACGACGACCCGACCGCCGGCCTCGACCCGGTCACCTCGTCCAAGATCTTCCAGCTCATCGACCGCGAGCACCGGTCCATCCCCGGCTGCGCCAGCGTCGTCGTCAGCCACGACATCGACCGCATGAAGGTCGTCTGCGACCGCTACGCGATGATCTACCAAGGCCGCGTCCTCTTCGACGGCCCCGAAGCCCGCATCGCCTCGGCCGACCCGCTGGTCGGCGAGTACTTCTATGGGGCGGTCGACAAGCACGCCGCGGTGGCCCTGTGACCGGCGCGGTCACCGCCGTCTTCGGCCGCCTCGGCGCGGCCTACCTGGGCCTCGCCGCGACCCTCGGCGGCGCCTTCGTCCTGCTCTTCCGCATCCTGCGCGCGCTCGCCCCGCCGAAGTTCGACGTCCCCGAGACCTGGCGCAACCTCTACAAGGTCGGCGTCAAGAGCTACCCCATCGTCGTCATGACGGCCCTGTTCACGGGCGCCATCATGGTCGTCCAGACGGCCTTCTACGTGACCAAGACCGGCGCCACCAGCCTCATCGGCTTCGGCGTCGGCTTCAGCGTCTTCGCCGAGATCGGCCCCATCCTCATCGGCCTCATGTTTTCGGGGCGGGTCGGCGCCAACAACACGGCCGAGCTCGGCACCATGGTCGTCACCGAGCAGGTCGACGCCCTGCGCGCCCTGGCCATCGACCCGCTGCGCTACCTGGTCGTCCCGCGCTTCATCGCCATGATGGTCATGCTGACCCTGCTGATGGTGCTCGGCGACCTCTTTGCCATCGTCGGCGCCGCCATCACCAGCCAGGCGATGATCGGCCTCGACTGGCGCGTCCTCGTCGCCGATCTGCTGGCCAGCCACCTGCTCGACGAGTTCCTGATGGGCATCGTCAAGGCCGCCTGCTTCGGCGTGTCCATCTCCATCCTGTCCTGCTGGTTCGGCCTCACCGTCAAGGGCGGCGCCACCGGCGTCGGCCAGGCCGTCAACAACTCCGTCGTCGCCAACGCCACGGGCATCTTCGCCCTCGACTTCCTCGTGGGCTACCTCTACTCGCTATGACCTTCGCCGACCGCCTCTTCGGCGCCATCGGCGCCCCCGCCGTCCTGGTCGCCCGCCAAAGCCGCGAGCTGTGGGGCGTGTCCCTGCACAGCCTCGCCGCCATGTTCCGCGGCCCCATCCGCTTCCGCGAGGTGGTCCGCCAGTGCTACCTCATCGGCAACGGCTCGCTGGCGTTCATCACGGTGACCCTGGGCTTCCTCGGCCTCATCACGGTCTACCAGGTCGCCATCCAGATCCAGCAGATCCTCCCCGACTTCTCGATGCTCGGCGCCGCCTTCATCCAGATGATGGTCCGCGAGTTCGCCCCGACCATCACCGGCCTGATGATCGCCACCCGCGTCGGCAGCGGCATCGCCGCCGAGATCGGCTCGATGGTCGTCACCGAGCAGGTCGACGCCCTGCGCATGTGCAACGCCGACCCCATCCAGTACCTGGTCGTGCCGCGCGTCATCGCCTGCGCCCTCATGATGGTGATGCTGTCGATCTTCGCGGTCCTCGTCGCCACGGCGACCGGGCTCGTCACCGCGCAGGTCGGCTTCGCCATCAACCCCTCGACCTTCCTCAACCTCTCGCTCGTCCAGATGAGCGACGTCGTCCTCGGCCTCTGCAAGGCCTTCGCCTACGGCCTGGCCATCCCCATCATCGCCGGCCACGCGGGCCTGTACACGACCGGCGGCTCCGAGGGCGTGGGCTGGGCGACCACCCGCGCCGTCGTCAACACCAGCTTCGCCGTCATCGTGCTGGACTTCTTCATCTCGGCCGCCGGCTACGTGGTGACGAGCCTGTGATCGAGTTCATCGACATCCACAAGTCCTTCGGGCCCAAGCAGATCCTCAAGGGCGTCACCATCACGGTCGACACCGGCTCGGTGCTGTACATCGTCGGCACCTCGGGCGCCGGCAAGTCCGTGCTGGTCAAGCACCTCGTCGGCCTGCTCAAGCCCGACTCGGGCCGCATCGTGCTGGACGGGCAGGACATCACCTGGCTCGACGAGCGCGGCTTCTATCCCATCCGCATGAAGTGCGCGATGGTCTTCCAGCACTCGACCCTGTTCGACTCGATGTCGCTCGTCGACAACGTCGCGCTGCCCCTCAGAAAGCACCAGGGCCTGTCCACCAGGGCCGCCCGCACGGCCGCCCTCGCCAAGCTGGCCCTGGTCCAGATGGAGCGCGACGCCGACCTCTTCCCGGCCGACATCGGCGACGGCCTGCGCAAGCGCGTCGCCATCGCCCGCGCGCTGACGCTCGACCCTCAGTTCGTCATCTTCGACGAGCCGACGACCGGCCTCGACCCGATGGCCGCGATGAACGTCGACAACCTCATCCGCTCGCTACGCGCCGACGCCGGCGTGACCTCGATCGTGGTCAGCCACGATCTGCGCAGCATCTTCACCGTCGCGGACCGCATCGCGATGCTCTACAAGGGCCACATCCGCCTGGACGGCCCGCCCCAGACCTTCCGCGACAGCGACGACCCCATCATCCACCAGTTCTTCAACGGCCTGCCCGAGGGGCCGCTCGAGATCTAGCGGTAGCGGGGGCCGTGTGCCGTGGCGGAAGCCGTGAGCCCTGGCGGTGGCCGTGTGAGCCGTGGCCGTGAGCCGTGGCCGTGAGCCGTGGCGGTGGCCGTGAGCCGTGGCCGTGGCCGTGAGCCGTGGCCGTGAGCCGTGGCCGTGAGCCGTGGCGGTGTCCGTGAGCCGTGAGCCGTGGCCGTGAGCCGTGGCCGTGAGCCGTGGCGGTGGCCGTGAGCCGTGGCGGTGGCCGTGAGCCGTGGCCGTGGCCTCGGCCGGCCTGGCTACCCCCAGGCTACTCCTTCCAGAGGAACTTCCAGGGGTGGCGCTTCATGTCCTTCATCATCTCGCGGATGTCGTCGTACATCTCCTTGTCCGCGAGCAGGGCGCCGATGGTCCCCTTGCCGCTGGCGATGCGCTCCGTCAGGCCCTTGGCGTCGCCCATGACCTTCTCGGCGCTGCCCAGCAGCCCCGTGATCTGCACCTTGGCGTCGTCGACGGCGACCTTGCCCGTGTCGGCCAGCGCCGCGTACTTGTCCAGGGTCTTGCGCGCGTCGCCGACCACGCCGGGCAGGTAGCCGCGCACGTCGCGCGTCAGGGCCTCGGCGTTGCCGACCGTCTTCGCCAGCGTCGTCCCGTCGCCCAGCGCCACGTTGGCCGCCGCCAGCAGCGTGTTCGCCTTGGCCTCGATGGCCAGCAGCTCGTCCAGGACCTGCCCGACCTTGGGCTCGTTGGCCGCGACCAGCCCCTCGACCCGCTCGACCGCGCGCTTGACCGACTTCACGGTCGCGCTGGCGTCCACGATGATCTCGTTGAGGTGCGCCTCGTTCTCGCGGATGAGCTTGGTCAGCGTCGCCAGCAGGTGGTTGGCGTTCATCGCCATGATCTCGAGCCGCAGCGGCGGCAGCCCCTCGGCGACGTCTCCGGGCTGGTAGGCCTTCTTCAGCGGGTCGCCCGGGTCGATCTCGACGTACTTCTCGCCCAGCACGCCCTGGGTCGTGATGTAGAAGAGGGCGTCCTCGCGGATCGTCACCAGCTTCTTCTCGTCGATCTCGAGCCGCACGCGCACGGACACGCGCCGTCCGGTCTTCGGGTCGAGCTCGCCGCCGAGGTACGCGACCTCCTTGACCTTGCCGGCCGGCACGCCCGCGATCTTCACCGGCGCGCCCGGCTTGAGGTCTGCGCTGGTCGGCACGTCCAGGAACAGCTCGGCGCCGCCGGCCACCTTGAAGTCACCCAGCAGCATCACGAAGGCGACGAGGAGGCCGACACAGACCGTGATGAGGATGCCGACCTTGACCTCGATGCCACGCTCGTTCATGCGCTCGCCGCCTCCGATGCACGCGCCGCCGGTCCGGCGGACACGGATCTATCGCGCATCGGGGCGGCCAACGCAAACCTTCGCGGCCCCTGCAAGTCTCAGCGGCGCTTCGGGATCTTCTCGTGCCCCGGGTTGTTGGGCACGACCGTGGTCTTCTCCTGGACCGTGACGGTCTTCTTCTCCTCGGTCTGCTCGGTCGGCAGCTCGGTGTAGCGGATCTCACGGACCAGCCCGTCGACCACGCCCGCCTTCTGCGCCTCGTCGGCCAGCAGCCACCAGGCGTCGCGGATGCGCGCGCGGTACTTGTCGTGCGGCATCTTCAGGCGCTGGGCGATCTCGACGTGCAGGCCGTCGAGGTACTTGGTCAGGAAGTCCAGGCGCGAGCGGTTCGACGGATCCTCGCCCATCGTGCCGTACGAGGCCTCGTGCAGCATGATGGTCGCGTGCGGCAGCGCGTACTTCTTGTCGCAGAAGACCAGCGTGATGGCCGCCATCGAGTAGGCCTTGCTCTCGACCAGGCAGTGCACCGGGCTCTTGAGCGCCTTGAACGTGTCGATGAGGATGAGCCCCGCCTCGACCGAGCCGCCGCCCGAGTTGATCGTGATCCAGATGGGGTCCTTGCTCTGGCTGTCGAGCGCGAGGACCTTCTCCTGGGCCTTTTTGATCATGCCGTGGGAGATGGTCCCGTCGAGGTCGACCACGCGGTTGGTCAGCTCGATGTAGTCGAGCGTCTTGGCCCCCCGCTCGGCGGCGTGAGCGGTCGCGCCGCCACAGGCGGCCGCGGCGAGGGCGACGGTCGACAGCGCGGCGAGCGCTCGGGCTTGGGAGGACAGGCGACGCAACATGTGGGACCCCGTGCAGTGGCGTGTACGGATTGAGTAAGCGAACGGGGGCGTGGTGGCAAGGTCGCCGCTCGTCGCTCGTGCAGGGCGGAAATGACGTGCCCGAACGTTCTATTCCGGCGCGCGGGCGGCGTCAGCCTACTGGTCCTGCAGCTCACCGGGCCGGGGCACGCGCGCCCAGCTCAGATCGTGCCAGCGCCAGCCCAGCGTCAGCAGCGCCGTGTGCTCGGTGAAGTCGCTGACGCCCGGGACGCCGGTGTCCAGGGTCAGCAGCTTGAGCTGGTATGCGGCGCCCAGCCACAGGCCCTGCGGGCGGTGGCGATCGGTCAGCGGCAGGTCGAGGCCGGCCCCGAGGTGCAGGCCCAGCCCGACGCGGGTGCGGCCCGCCCCGTCGGCGTCCACCGAGACCACGTCCAGGTCCGCGCCGCCCGAGACGTAGAAGCTCGACAGGAGCAGGGCCAGCCAGTCCCCGCGCAGCAGGACGATGAACAGCGGGTGGCCCTTGATCTCGGGACCCACGCTGAGCCGGGTGACCGCCGCCACGCGTCCGTCGCTCGCCGTCGCGTCGTAGGTCGAGGCGAGCAGGCGCGCCTGGACGTCCGCCAGCGACAGGATCGACGCGAGGCGCGCCGAGACGCCGAGCGCCGGGCCCGGGGTGTCGCCCTCGGCCGCATCGGCTCGCACGACCAGACCCGTGTGCGCCTGCAGGCCCCAGTAGCCCCCGAAGTACGGTTTGCGCTGCGCGGGCTCGTCCGGTTCCTGCGCCTGGGCGAGCGGGGCCGCCAGCGCGACCGCCGCCAGCGCCGTGACCAGGATTTGACAGCAGAGCCGGGCCAGCGATGCTTGCGTCCGCATGGCGCCCTCCATACCACGAACGCCGCCGCCGCGGTGGCCCATCGTCATCGTCCTCCTGCTGGGGCTCGTCGTCCCCGGCCTCGCGCGGGCCCAGGCCGCGCCGCCGCAGGACGCCGCGACCCGCGCCCTCGCCCTGGTCACCCAGGGCGTCGAGGCGCGCCGGCAGGGGAGGCTGGTCGAGGCCTGCGACCGCTTCCGAGAGGCGGTCGCCCTGACGCCCACCTGGGGCATGGCCCGCCTCGAGCTCGGCCGCTGCCTGCGCGTCCTGGGCGACCCGAGCGGCGACGCCGCCGAGCACCTGAGGGTCGCGGCCCAGTACATGCCGGACCGCGCGGCGGTCCCCATGGAGCAGGCGCAGCTCGCCCAGGACGCTGGAGACGCCGCGGCCGCGCGCGCGCACTGGGAGGCCGCCGCGCGCCTGACGCCCGCCGACGTGCGCGTCATCGGCGCCCTGGCCCTGAGCCCGCCACCGGCCGAGGGCGCGGCCGCCACATTGGCCCGCCTGCGCCAGCTCGTCGCGCGCTCGCCGGTCAACCTGGCTGCGTGGCGGCGGCTCGCCGAGGTAGCCGAGGCCGCCGGGGCGCTCGACGAGGCCGAGGCCGCCCTGCGCGCCGTGCTCGAGCGCAGCGCCAACCGGCGCGCCGCCGCCGCCGCCCTGGGCCGCTTCGGGACGCGCCATGGCCGGGCCGCCGCCGTCGAGGCGGCGACCCGCGCGCTGGGTCGCTGACCGGCCACCCGCGTCCCGGGCCGTCGAGGGGCGCGTCGCGGCGGGTCGCGTCACTTTTTTCGAACCTGCGGGAACCCGCGCCCGGGGCCGGTGTCACCAGGGCCGAACGAGCCTTCCCGCCGGGGGCCGGAGCGCCGGCTACGTCCTTGACGCGGAAACGAAATCGGACCTATCGTTCCGGCCGCGTTGGACGCGACCGGGCGCTCGCAGCACAGAGGTGACGACGAATGAAGCTGGGCCACATACTCGCACTCATCGGCGCTGCGTTGGCGCTAGTCGGCGGCACGGTTCTCCCGTGGCAGTACTTCCAGCTCGCCGACGTCTACGCGCTCGGCTACCAGGTCCCGCCGGCCGGGCAGATCGTCCTGGGCCTCGCCGGGCTCATCGTCCTGACCAGCCTCCTCGGCCTGGTCACGCGCAAGCGCAAGCAGTTCGCGACGGCGACCCTCATCGTCTCGGTCTTCACGATCGGCTGGACGATCTGGGCGCACATCTCGCGCGCCTCCATCTTCGAGCTGCAGCTCTTCGAAGTCGTCGAGATGCAGCTGGGCTACACGCTCGCCGCGTGGGGCGCCTTCCTGATGTTCTTCGGGCCGCTGGTCGTGCTCGCGTCCGAGCCGGCGATGGACCCCAAGGCCGAGTTCCTGCGCGTCGCGCTCATCTGGAACGGCACGGTCATCCAGGAGAAGCTGCTCCAGGAGCCGCAGACGTTCACCATCGGCGAGGACATCCGCAACGACTTCATCATCCCGGCCGAGAAGCTGCAGCGGAAGTTCCCGCTGTTCCGCGCCGGCCGCAAGGGTGAGTACGCCATCGGCCTCAGCCAGGAGCTGCAGGGCCAGATCACGGTCAACCGCGACACGCAGCCCATCAGCGAGTTCGTCAAGCGCTCGACCGAGAACAAGAGCGGCGTGAACTACGTCCCCATCGCCTCCGGCGACTGGGGCATGCTGCACCTGGACGAGCTGCAGGTCTTCTTCCAGTTCGTGCAGCCCGACGGCCGCATGGCGCGCAAGGGCTTCCTCGCCTTCGACGAGTACGTCGCCGCGGCGGTGGCCTTCAGCTTCTTCATCCAGATCGGCCTCATCCTGATGGCGGTCTTCCTGTGGGAGGAGACGGCGACGCGCGTCGTGAAGAAGAACGAGCGCAAGCCGCTGACCGTCGAGGTCGTCATCAACGAGCAGAAGGAAGAGGAGCCGCTCGAGGAGGACGCCGAGGACGACTCGAGCTCCAAGAAGGCCGAGGGCGAGGAGGGCAAGTTCGGCGATCCCGACGAGGATCCGCTGAAGGAGACCAAGGTGCCCAAGAACGAGGGCAAGATGGTCGACAAGATCGACCCGAAGAAGGTCGGTCTGAACGACCTGCTCTCGACCAACAAGCTGGGCGGCTCGGGCGCCATCGCCAACATCCTCAGCTCCAACACCGAGGGCTTCTCGAACAAGATCGCCGTCGCCATGGCCGGCAGCGGCTCCGAGTTCGTCATGGGCCACGGCGCGGGCGGCCTGGGCTTCGCCGGCACCGGCACCGGCGGCGGCGGCGAGGGTGGCTACGGCCGCATCCATGGCATGGGCAAGATCGACACCGGCGGCGGCATGGGCGTCAAGGCGGGCCTCGGCAAGAAGGCCGCCAAGCGCGTCGGCAAGATGAGCATCGGCTCGGGCGCCGCGCAGGGCTTCTGCAAGCAGAGCCACATCCAGAGCGTCGTGAAGCGCCGCGCCAGCGCCATCCGCGCCTGCTACGAGCAGCGCCTGCAGGTCAAGCCCAAGCTCCAGGGCAAGCTGACCGCCCGCTGGACCATCGGCGTCGACGGCTCGGTGACCAACGCCAGCGCCACCGCGAACACGGTCGGTGACGCCGAGGTCACCAACTGCGTGCTGCGCGTGCTCCGCCGCATGCGCTTCCAGAAGCCCGAGGGCGGCATCTGCGTCGTCCAGTGGCCGTTCGTCTTCTCCGCGGGCGGCTGATCTCCGACCCGGCTCGTTCCCGAGAGGGGGCCCCACCTCGTGTGCGGCCCCCTCTCGCTTTTTCGAAGCGCCCGGCGTCGCGCGTCGGTGGAGCCAGTGTCGCGATCTTCTTGGGAACCTGACCCCCGCCCCGGTGTCGGTCCTCTCGTCCACAACACGAGGGGATCCGATGAGGATGGGGCACGTGATGGCGCTCGTGGGCGCCAGCCTGACGCTGCTCGGCGGCTTCGTGCTGCCTTGGCACACGTTCGAACTCGCCGGGGTCTCGGCCATGGCCGTCGAGGTCGCGCCGGCCGGCCAGCTGGTCCTGGGGTTGGCCGCCCTGGCGCTCGTGACGAGCGGGTTGGGTCTCCGCCTCGGCGGTGAACGTCGGCGGCGCGCGCTCGCGACGGCGACCCTGGCCGTCGCGCTCTTCGCGCTGGCCTGGGCCCTGCTGTCCCACATGGGGCGGACCAGCTTCTTCGAACTGCAGCCCGGCGAGCAGGTCACGATGGGGGCCGGCTACACGCTCGCCCTCTGGGGCCTGGCCCTGGCCCTGGTCGGCCCGCTGGTCGTGCTCGCGTCCGAGGAGCGGCTCGACCCGGACAGACCGCTGCTCAGGGCCGCCGTCCTGTGGAACGGCACCGTGTTGAGCGAGCGGCTGGTGCGGACGGGCGAGCGCTTCTCCGCGGGCGACCTCGACCGCAGACCGCTCTTTCAGGTGGACGAGCAAGGCGAGAGCTCGCTGCTCGTCTATGGGGGACTACGCGGCGAGCTGAACCAGGGGCCGGTGACCCGGGCCATCGCCGAGCTGGCGCCAGCGGGCGACGAGCCCCGGCGCGTGCCCCTGGCGATGGGTGACTGGGGCCTGGTCGAGGTGGAGGCGGTCCAGGTCTTCTTCCAGCTCGTGCGCCCGGAGGGGCGTGTCCCGCGTCGCCCGTTCCTGGCCTTCGACGAAGTGGTCACGAGCGCGGTGGCGGTGAGCTTCCTGCTCCAGATCGGCTTCATCCTGCTCGCGCTCTTTCTGTGGGAGGAGCGTGCCGAGCGCGCCGTCAAGACGGCCGAGCGCAAGACGTTGAGCGTCGACGTCGTCCTGACGCCGCCGCCCCGGGACGACGAGCCGCTGGAGGAGCCGGTCGACGACGCGCAGCACCGCGAGGGCGAGGCGGGCAAGCGCGCCGAGGGTGAGGAGGGGCGGTTCGGTGACCACGAGGCGCCGCCCGAGCAGGAGTCGAAGGTGCCCCGGCGAGACGCGCCGATGGTGAACCAGGTCGACCCGCACGACCTCGACCCCGCCGAGACTGGCCTGAACGAGCTGCTGCGCCAACAAAAGCAACTGGGCCAAGGGCCCATCGCCGAGATCCTTGGCCAGGACGAGGGCTTCGAGCGCAAGCTGGTGGTGGCGATGAACGGCGAGGGCGACGAGCTCGTCATCGGGCCGGGTTCGGACGGCCTGGGGTTCCACGACGGAGGCCGAGGCGGCGGCGGAGACGACGGGCCGGGCCGCATCCATGGAACCGCGCGCTTCGACACTGGCGGCGGGCCCAGCGTCATCGCCCGCGTGGGCCCGAAGCCCAAGCGGCGGGTCGCCGCGATGAACCTCGGCGTCGGAGCGGCCGAAGGCTTCTGCCGCGAGTCGAACCTGCGCAGCGTCGTCCGCCGCCGCGCCGGCGCCATCCGGGCCTGTTACGAGAAGCGCCTGCAGGTCCGCGCCGGCCTCGCCGGCAAGATGACGGCCCGCTGGACCATCGGCCTCGACGGCGCCGTCGCTTCGGCCACGACGGTGTCGAGCAACCTCGGCGATGCCGAGGTCGAGACCTGTGTCCTGCGCGCCATCCGCCGCATGCGCTTTGGAGCGCCCGAGGGCGGCGTCTGCGTCGTCCAGTGGCCCTTCGTCTTCTCGTCGGGCCAGTGACCCGGGGGCCGGTCAGTCCGGGCACGCCGCTCGGGCCGCCAGGGTGAGGCTGCGCCAGGCCTTGTCCTGGGAGGCGAACCAGCCCTCGATCTGAGAGTAGCGCGCGAGGGTCAGGTTGGCCTCGGCGATGTGCTTGGCCGGCTCGACCGTGCCGCCCTTGCGGCCGTCGCAGGTCACCGCGATGTAGGCCAGCGTGAAGCGGCGGCGCTCGTCGTCGGTCGGGGTGGGGCCGAGATCGGCGGGCTTGGGCTTGTCGATGGGCACGGGCGCCGGAGGAGGGGCGGGCGTCTCGGGCTCGACCTCGCCGACGGGCTCGGGCTCGGGCTCGGGCTCGGGCTCGACCGGGTCGTCGTCGGCGTACTCGGGCTCGACCGGCTCGTCTTCGGACGCCTCCTCGTAGCGACGCGACGACGAGGCCGTGCGCGGCTCCTCGGCGGGCCCCTCGGCAGCGGGCCGACGCACGAGGTCCTGGGCCTCGGGGAGCAAGGCGCAGTCGACCGGCGACATGGCCTTGCCCTGATGGAAGAAGCACAGCCGGCGGTTGGGGTCGATGACGTAGTAGGCGTCTGCCCGGTGGGTGTGCACGATGCGGATGGGCTGCTGGCCGGACTGCGGCGCGTGACCGTCCATCGCCGGCTCGTGGTCGGACTCGTCCTCGTCGGCGGGCGCGACGAACGGGCGGTCGTGCTGCTGGTACCACGGGGCCGGCCCGCAGCCCGCGCCGAGCAGCCCCAGGCTCGCAGCGATGAGGCCTGGCTTGACGATGCGCTTCATAGAACGTGCTCCTCGAGTGCTTCGGACGTGTCGGCGACGCCCTTCGACGGCCCTGGCCCGGCCCTATTCACGGGCGCCACCGACCTTGTCGGACAACCGCCGCAATCGCGCCTGCCAACGGTCTCCAGCGCCCTCCTCGGCCACCAAAGACGCCAGCCGCTCGCGCGCCAGATCCCACGCGCCCAGCCGCTCGTAGGCATCGGCGAGCCGCGCCAGCAGCGCCCGGCGATCCCCGTGGCCCGCAGCCAGCGCCTGCTCGGCCGCGGCCGCCGCCTCCTGCCACAGCCCCGCGGCCATCAAGGCTTCGCTGGGCTCGTCCTCGCGCGTGGCCCGCCAGCTGGCGTCGCCTTCGCCCGCCTTGACCAGCGTCCACAGCTCCACGGCCCGCTCTCGCAGGTGGGGCGCCCGCTCACGCGCCGCGGTCACGAGGCGCCCCAGCCCGTCGATCAGCGCCGTCCGCACCCGGGCCGGCACCCTGGGGCGCGCCATCACAGCCAGCGCGACCCCCTCGATGGCCTCTGGCGCCCGTCGCAGCAGCCGCTCCAGCATCCGCTCCAGCACCTGCGGCTCCGGCCACTCGTGGCGACAACGCGCTGCGAACGCCTCGACCACGTCGTCGGCCAGGGCGCGCAGGGTCGCGTCCGGCGCCCGCTCGGCCCCCGTGAGCAGCGCGTCGACCAGCTCGGGCCAGCGGGCGACCTCGACCGCCTCGAGCACGTGCGCCACCCACGCCTCGGAGGTCGTCGCCGCCGCCCCCGGCAGGGGCCGCCCCTCGACCCGGTGCAGCCACCACGCCCGCAGGGACGGCGGGAGCCCCTCCATCACCTCGACGCGCGCGTCCTCGGCCGTGCGCCGCGCCTCCCGCGCTTCGGCCACGGCGAACAGCGGCGCCAACATGGGCAGGGCGTCCGCGCCACCGCGCTCGACCGCCAGCATGCGCCGCTTGAGCGGCAGCCCGGCCGAGAAGCCGCCCAGCCCGCCGCCGCTGGCGACCACCCGGTGGCACGGCACCAGCGCCAGGGTCGGATTACGGCCGCACGCGTTCGCCACCGCCCGGAAGGCCGACGGCTGCCCGATGCGCGCGGCGACCTCGGCGTACGTGGCCGTCTGTCCGTACGGGATGCGCCGCAAGACCTCCCAGACGCGCCGCTGAAACGGCGTCCCGCGCAGATCGAGCGGCACCGAGAAGCCCTGCCTGCGGCCCGTGGCCCACGCGGTCAGCTGCCGCGCGGCCTGCCGCAGGTGAGGGTGGGGGTCGTCGACCAGGCTGGCCCCGAGCTGCGCGGCGAGGGCGGCCCGGGCGGCGTCGGGGTCCTGATCGCCGATGGCGTGGAGGGCGACCACGCCCGCCTCGGACGCGACGCCCCAGAGCGCCCCGATGGGCGTGTCGAAGCGTTGGCTGGCCAGGAGCTCCCGCAAGGCGGGACGTCAGGCCTTCTGCTGGTCTTGCTGCGGCTCGACCTCGACGGTCGCCGCGGTCGCCTTCTGCGTCTCGAGCTTCTTCGGCGTCACGTCGACGGCGTCGTCGCCGCCCGAGGAGGCCTTCTTGAAGTTCCGGATGCTCTGCCCCAGCGCGCCGCCGATCTGCGGCAGCTTGCCCGCCCCGAAGATGAGCAGGACGATGACCAGGATGATGATGAGCTCGGTGGCCCCCAGGCCGCCGAGGGCGAGCACGATGGGGTGAAGGTTCGTCATGGCTCCACTCGGGTGAGGACGCGTCCGCGCCCCCTCGACGCTCTGTCGCGGGCTCGGTCGCCAAATAATTTACCTGATTTCGCCTACTTGAAAAGCTTCTCGAGCTTCTTGCCCGTCTTCTCGATCTTGTCGATCGTCTTGCCGGGCGCGTCGGTGATCTTGTCGACCTTCTTCTCGATGCGGTCGGGCGTCTCGAGCGTGTGGTCGACCTTGCGCGTGACCTCCTCGGGCTTGCGCAGCGCCTCGTCCTGCTTGCGCGCGATGGCGTCGAGGCTCTTCTCGGCGTCGTCGGGATCCGGCACGTAGACACGCGGCGCGTCGCCCTTTTTGACCTTGTCGTCCCACAGGATGACCACGTCGTGCTCGCCCTCGTCGAGCGGCACCATCTTGGTCTCGGGGTGCCGCACCACGTCCTTCATGATCATCGCCTGCACGCGCGCGTGGTGCTGGTACCAGATGATCGGGTAGCCCTCCTTGGGGCCGGCGGGGACCACCTCGATGTCGTAGCCCAGCTTCTCGAGGGTCATCTCCAGGTTGTCGACGTTCTCCTCGCCCAGCTCGCCCAGGCCGTTGCCGACCTTGACGCGCACGTAGCCGGTGACCTCCTTGAAGCCCTTGCTGTCGCCCTTGATGCCGTCGAAGTCCTTGTCGGTCTTGGCCTTCTTCAAATAGGTGACGGCCTCGTCGTCGCCGATGTCCTGCATGCACCGCAGGTGCTCGACCGCCTTGGCCTCGTCGTCCGTCATGGCGTACATGGCCGCCGCGTTGTAGTGCGACCGCGCGTACCCGGGCGCCGCCTCGACCGCCTTCAAGAACTGCGCGAGCGCGGCCTCGTACTTCTTCTTCTTGTACTGGCCGAGGCCCGCCTTGATGGCCTTCTCGGCGGCCTTGATGTCCTTGTCCGACGGCTTGGGCACGTCGCACTTCTTGCGCCCGGACGCCGGCGCCTCGACCTGAGCGCTGGGCGCGTCGCCGGCCTTGTCCGCCCGTTTGGGCTTGCTCGCCGACGGGTCGGGCCGCTCGGGCAGCTCCGTGACCTTCAGTCGCTGCAGGGCCAGCTTCGACACGTGCGCGTCGGTGTCGCTGCCCTCGACGTACAGCCGCTTCATGGCCGACACGACGCGGTCGCGCTCGTCGCCCTTGACCTTGGAGACGTCCTTGTAGGCCTCCCACAGGCGAACGCACTTGGCCAGTTCGTCCACCGTCGCCTGCTGCGGGCTCTTGAACGTGGTCTTGTCGCACGTCGCGCCGTACTGCTTCCACTGATCGGCGGCGAAGACGGTCGGCGCGGCGACCAGGGCGGCCGCGAAGGCGGTCAGCGCGGCGGCTAGGGCGGGGCGGGACATGCGCATGGCTCCTTGTCGTGGCTCGTCAAACGGGCGGGCGGATGCTACCATTCCGCCCTCGAAAGTCGCAACGCGCGCGCTCGTCGCGCCTCCGTCGCCGTCCTGTCCGCAGCGCCCCGAGGGCCCCTTGGCCGCACCCCGTCACCTCCGCTCCCGCCGGCTCGTCGCCCCGCTCGCGCTCCTGCTGGGCGCGCTCTCCGTCGCCTGCGAGACCGCCCCCTTCGTCGCCGACGAGGTCCCCTGCCGCTGCGACGTCGAGACCTGCGGCCCGACGACCTGCGGCTACGAGTTGACCCTGCACGCCAACTGCCGCGACGACGTCGCGCTGGTCGAGGTCGTCATCGACGGCCACCTCGAGGCCCAGGCCCTGCGCCCCGGGCAGCCCGTCACCCCGTGCACGCGCGTCGAGCCGGGCGAGACCGGCCAGCTGCTCGCCCGCGGCGGCAAGTGGATCTGGGGCCCCATCCTGTCGCCCTGCGACGAGCCCGGCGCCGTCCACAGCCTGGTGCTCGAGTGCGCGGCCGCGACGCCCTGAGCCCGCGACGCCCTGAGCCCGCGCCGCCTCAGCGCTCGCGCAGCTCGCGCGCCCGCTGCCACCCGCGAGAGACGTCCTCGTCGCGCAGCTCCAGCGCCTCGGCGAGCTGCTCGAGGTGCCGCCGCTCCGAGTCCTCGATGACGTCGTCCTCGTAGGCCAGCATCAAGGCCTGCTGGAACAGGTACATCCGATGCTCGTAGGAGGGCAGCTCGTCCGGCCGCGGCAGCGGCGGCGCCTCGGGCGCCTCCAGCATGGCCTCGACCTCCGCCCTGGCCTCGGGCCCGAGCCGCACGAAGTCGATGAGCTGCTCGATCCGCTCGCGCTCGACCTCGGCGAAGTCCCCATCGGCCTTGGCGACCGCGATCATCGTCTGCAGCAGCAGGACCTTCGAGCCCCGCCGCGTCGTGTTGGTGTCCGTCATGCCCGCCATTGGAGGGTCAGGCCCTCCGGGTGTCAACCAGCCTTTGACCAGGAGCGGGGACGGGGGCGGACGCCGCGGCGGCCACCCCCGTCTGCTCTAGTCCTCGGCGTCCGCGTCTACAGGAGCGTGCACTTGCCGTTGCCGTTGCACGACAGCAGCCCGTTGCAGGCGTTGCCGCACTGTCCACAGTGCTGGTCGCTGGTCTGCGTGTTCACGCACGCGTCGCCGCAGCGGGTGAGGCCCGCGTTGCAGGTGAAGTCGCACGAGCCGTCGCCGCAGAAGGCCGAGGCGTTGGCGGGGGCGGTGCACGACTCGCCGCAGGCGCCGCAGTTGGCCGCGTCGGTCTTCGGGTCGATGCAGGCGTCGCCGCACTCGAGGTAGCCCTGCTCGCAGGTGAAGGTGCAGCTGCCGCTGGCGCAGGCGGGGCTGCCGTTGGCCGGGGCGGTGCACGGCTGGTCGCACTGGCCGCAGTGGTCGACGTTGCTGCCGGTCAGGACGCAGGAGCTGCCGCACTGGGTCGTGCCGTTGGGGCAGGACAGGATGCAGTCGCCGCCCGAGCACAGCTCGTTGGCCTCGCAGGTGACGCCGCAGCCGCCGCAGTTGTCGGGGTCGCTCTGCACGCTGGTGCAGGTCGCGCCGTCGCAGGACGTGTAGCCCGAGCCGCAGCTGAAGTCGCACACGCCGGCCGAGCAGAAGCCCGCGCCGTTGGCCGGCGACTCGCAGGTGAGGTCGCACTCGCCGCAGTTGAACTTGTCGCTGGCCGGGTTCACGCAGACGCCGCCGCAGGCGATGAGGCCCTCGTCGCACTCGAACCCGCAGGCGCCGCCCTCGCAGGTCGGCGAGGCGTTCGCCGGCGCCGAGCACGCGAAGCCGCAAGTGTCGCAGTGGCTCGGGTTGGTGGCCGTGTCGACGCACTGGCCGCCGCAGTTGGTCGTGCCCTCGGGGCAGCTCGTCGTGCAGACCCCGCCCGTGCAGACCTCGTTGTCGCCGCAGACCTTCCCGCAGTCACCGCAGTGGAGCGGGCTGGTCTTGGTGTTGACGCACTGCTCTCCGCAGGCCGTGAAGCCGGTCGTGCAGCTGATGGCGCACTCACCCGCCATGCAGACCGCCTTGCCGAAGCTGGGCGCCGGGCACTTGGTGCCGCACTCGCCGCAGTTGTTGACGTCGCTGCCGGCGTCGACGCAGCTCTGGCCGCACTGGGTCAGCCCCTCGTCGCAGGCGATGCCGCACGCGCCCGCCTCGCACACCGGCAGCCCCGCCTCGGGCGAGAAGCACTGGGTGCCGCACCCGCCGCAGTGCGCCGGGCTGCTGTCCAGGTCGACGCAGCTGCCGTTGCAGTTCGTCGTCCCGCTCGGGCACCCGTCGACGCACTCGCCGCCCGCGCACACGTCCGCCAGGCTGCAGTAGGTCCCGCACTCGCCGCAGTTCAGGAAGCTGCCCTGCGTGTCGACGCACGCGCCGTCGCACAGCTCGAAGCCCTCGACGCACTGCACGTCGCACTCACCCTCGACGCACACGGCCTTGCCGTTGACCGCGCCCTGGCAGGTCGTGCCGCACTCGCCGCAGTGCTTGACGCTGGTCTTCACGTCCACGCACGCGCCGCCGCACCGGATGAAGCCCGACAGGCACTCGAAGTCGCAGGCCCCCGCCTCGCACACCGCCACAGCGTTCGCCGGCGCCGCGCACGCCTGCCCGCACTCGCCGCAGTGCGCCGGGCTCGTCTGCACGTCGAAGCAGGTGCCGCCGCACGCCGTCAGGCCCTCCTCGCAGCCCGCCTCGCACTGGCCCGCCACGCAGACCTCCTCGTCGTCGCACGCCGTCTCGCAGTCGCCGCAGCGCGCCGGGTCCGTCGTCACGTCGAAGCACCCGTACCCGCACGCCTCGAGCCCCTCGTCGCACTGCGCGACGCACTCGCTCTCCACGCAGGCCGGCGTCCCGCCCTCGAGGGCCTCGCACCCCTCGTCGCAGCCGCCGCAGTGCGCGACGTCGCTGGTCGTGTCGACGCACGCGTCCCCGCACGCCGTCAGCGCCTCGTCGCACGCCTCCACGCAGGCGCCCTCGACGCAGGCCGCCGTCGCCCCCGCAGGCGGCACGCACGCCTCGTCGCACCCGCCGCAGTGGTCGACGTTCTCGTCGAGGTCCACGCACCCGCCGTCGCAGTTGGTCAGCCCGCTCGGGCACCCCACCGAGCACGCGCCCGCGTGGCACACCTCCGCCTCGCCGCAGGTCGCGAAGCACTCGCCGCAGTGCGTGTGGTCGGCCTGCAGATCCACGCACGCGAGGCCGCACAGGACCTTGGGCGCCTCGCACTCGGGCGGCTCGACCGTCTCGCCGTCCTCCTCCACGTCGGCCGCGGCGTCGGTCCCCGCGTCGGTGTCGGCCGCCGCGTCCTCGGCGGAGTCCGCCCCGACGTCCTCGATCACGTCCTCGCCGTTCACGTCGCCCGTGCCCGTGTCGCTCGACACCTCGAGGCCGGCGTCCGCCACCGCGTCGATGGCCGGCGTCGTCTCCGCGTCGCCGCAACCGATCGACAGCGCGGCCGTGGCCAGCGCCAACCCTGCCCATCCGCCAGTCCAGCGAATCGTTCGACAGCTCATGTTCTCTCGCTCCCATCCGTGACCCGCGTGGCGAGCGCCTCCCCTCGAGGCCTCCCCAGACTTCCCTGCGCGAGCTTCGGTCCATGACGATTCCACGAACTGTGCCAATTCGCCCCATCCAGCCATTACGAGCAGTTGCGCTTGTCTGCTGCGCAACGAAGTGCGAGCGCGTGTGAACGAAGCGGTCGCATTTCCGACGCGCTGGCCCCTTTGACCGGTCGACTTTACCGGGCCCTGCGTTTCTGGCGCCCGCTCCACCGGGTGTTACCCTCGCCGGCCGTGAGCCCCCGCGCCGCCAAGCCCGCCCGTCGCCCCCCACGCCGCAGCCTGGCCGGCCGCATCGTGCGCGGCCTCCTGCTGCTCGGCGTCGTCGCCATGGCGCTGGGCCTGCTCGCCTTCTGGCTGGCCGGCGTCGTGCTCGACCCGATGCTCCCGCCGGTCCAGTCGGTCGCCGAGTACCGCAAGAGCGCCGTCCAGACCTCGCGCGTGTACGCCGCGGACGGCTCGCTGCTGGCCGAGTTCCACCTCGAGCGCCGCACCCTGGTCGGGCCGGGCGACCTTCCGCGCCACGTCCGCCTCGCCGCGGTCGCCGCCGAGGACGGCGACTTCTACACCCACGAGGGGCTCGACTTCTTCGGGATGATCCGCGCCTTCATCGTCAACGTGCGCGACGGCCGCTTCTCGCAGGGCGCCTCGACCATCACGCAGCAGGTCGCGCGGACCTTCTACCTGTCGGCCGACAAGACCCTCACCCGCAAGCTCCTCGAGGTCTTCCTCGCCCGAAAGCTCGAGCGGCACCTGTCCAAGGACGAGATCCTCGAGCTGTACCTGAACCAGATATACTTCGGCCACGGGCGCTACGGCATCGCCGAGGCCGCCTCCTACTACCTGGCCAAGGAGGTGCGCGCGCTGACGGTCGCCGACGCCGCCCTGCTGATGGCCCTGGTGCCGGCCCCCGAGCGCCTCAACCCCTTCACCGACCTCACCGCGTGCCTGACCCGCCGTGATCGCATCATCAACGCGATGCTCAGCCGCGGCTATGTGGCGCGCGACGAGGCGCGGGCCGCCTTGGCCGAGGTCCCCGCCCTGGCCCGCGCCCGCCCTCCGCCGCTGGCCCACGCCCCGTGGTTCGTCGACGTCGTGCGCCGCCGCGTCGAGGCCGGGCTCGGCCGCAAGGCCCTGCTCGCGGGCGGCCTGCACATCCACACCAGCCTGCAGCCCGCCGCCCAGGAGGCGGTCGACGCCGCCGTCGCCCGCCTCGTCCAGGCCCAGCCCGACGGCCCCGAGGTCGCCGTCGTCGTCATGGACCCGCACACCCGAGAGGTCCTGGCCCTCGCCGGCGGCCGCGACCCGGCGCGCTCGTCCTTCAACCGCGCCATCCAGGCCCGCCGCCAGGCCGGCAGCACCTTCAAGACCTTCATCTACGGCGCCGGCCTCGAGGCGGGCCGCCTCACCCCCGAGACCTCCTACGACAACCGCCGCATCTCGCTGCGCGGCCGCGCCGGCGCCTGGCGGCCCGCCAACTACGACGGCGTCTACGACGGCCGCCCGACCCCCCTGGGCGAGGCCCTCGCCCGCTCGATCAACGTCATCGCCGTCCAGGCCCTGCGCGACGTCGGAGTCGCCCGCGTGACCGATTTCGCCCGCCGCCTCGGCGTGCGCGCCACGATGCCCGCCGACCTGTCCATCGCCCTGGGCAGCCCCGAGGTCACCCCGCTCGAGCTCGTCAACGCCTACGCCACGCTCGCCGCCAGCGGCCGGCAGGGCCAGCCCGTCTTCGTGCGCCGGGTCGAAGACGCCGAGGGGCGCGTCCTGTACGGCGACGACCCTCAGTGGTCCAACGGCACCACGCCCGCGGTCGCCCACGCCTTGACGGCCATGCTCCGGGAGGTCGTCGCCAGCGGGACCGGCAAGAAGGCGGCCGTGCCCGGGGTCGAGGTCGCCGGCAAGACCGGGACCACCAACGATCAGGTCGACGCCTGGTTCGTAGGTTACACGCCGGACCTCGCGGCGGTCGTGTGGTTGGGCCACGACCGGCAGCGCTCCATGGAGGGCGGCACCGGCGGCGGGCTCGCCGCCCCGCTGTGGGCCGAAGTCGTCGGAACCATGATGGGTTCCTACTCTCCCCCTCACGGAGGGTGACCGGGAGGGTCGGTGTCCGCTCAGCATGATTCCTCGAGTCGCTACGCTGCCTTGCGGCGTGCGCTGGTGACCACGCGCGTCATGGACCGGGGGGTCAGCGACCCGCGCGTCCTGCGGGCGCTCATGGCCGTGCCGCGTCACGAGTTCGTGCCGCCCGAGTACCGCGAGCTTGCCTATGTCGACCGCCCGCTGCCGCTCGGGCAGGGGCAGACCATCTCGCAGCCCTCCATCGTCGGGCTCATGACCGAGCTGGCGCTGAGCGGTCGGCCGCGCCGCGCGTTGGACGTCGGCACCGGCTCGGGGTACCAGGCCGCCGTGCTCGCCGAGCTGGGCTGCGAGGTCTACAGCCTCGAGATCCGGCGCGCCCTGGCCCAGGCCGCGCAGGCGCGCCTCGCCCTCCTGGGGTACGGCGAGCGGGTCCGGGTACGCTGCGACGACGGCGCTCACGGCTGGCCCGAGCACGCACCCTTCGATCTCATCGTGGTCGCCGCGGCCCCCGAGCGCGTGCCGGAGGCGCTCGTCGAACAGCTCGCGCCCGGCGGAAGGCTCGTGCTGCCGGTCGGGCGCCATCGGCAGGACCTGGTCCTGGTGCTGCGCGAGGCCAGCGGCCGCTTGCGGCAGCGCCTGGTCGAGCCCGTCCGCTTCGTCCCGCTGGTCGGCCCCGACGCGGCCGGCTCGTCCCCAGACGCGCGCTGAGAGGGCGCCATGTTGCACTGCTTCGATCACGGCGTCGGCCCCGGGCCGGGCCGTCCGGGTGACCCCGAGGCCCAGGGACGCGACGAGGCCGCTGCGCGGCGCGATCGCTGGCTGGTCTGCGCCGACTGCGGGTACCCGATCACCCGCGAGGAGCACCGGACCGAGCGGGATGGCCAGCACCAGCACACGCAGATGAACCCGCACGGGGTCATCCACCGCGTCGCGCTGTACACCCAGGCGCCCGGCTGCGTGCCCCAGAGCGACCCCGAGGCCTACTGGAGCTGGTTCACGGGATACGCCTGGACCATCGTGGGCTGCGGCGGGTGCGCCCAGCACCTGGGATGGCGGTTCGACGCTCCCTCGGACCAGTTCTACGGCCTGCTGCCCGAGCGACTGGCCGAGCGCGTCTGACGCTCCGACCGCACGCGGCCCGTACGGCGTGGACGTCCGCTCAGGCGGCCTTGTCGACGTCGTCGACCTTGAGCGTGTTGAGCAGCGTCTGCATCTTGGCCTCGACGCGGCTGATGAACGGGACGTTGTCCAGCACGATGGCGCGGCTCTCGCGCGCCGGCATCAGCACGAGGCGCCCCGCGCGGCACAGGGCGTACTCCATGACGTCCTTGATCTCCTTGGTGATCCGCATCTCCGGGGCGGGCCAGCGCTCGACGTCGCCCAAAAAGCCGTGGTGGTGCAGCAGCTCGTTGTTGCGGATCTCCCAGTAGTCGAAGCGCGCCTTGACCAGCACGGCCAGCAGGATGACCGCGAAGCCGGCCGCCCAGAACCAGTAGAAGGTCGCGTTCATGAACATCGGCTGGTCCAGGACGGACTGGATGGCGCCCCAGATCTGCGGATACAGCGCGCTGAGCAGGCCGACGATGACCATCGCCATGACGATGACGACGCTGGCGAGGCGCGTGAAGTCGAACGCCACGACCGCCAGGTTGAAGAAGAAGGTCAGGGTGAAGAGCAGGCCCGTGATGCCCGGCTCGGCGGGCGTCGCCGGCGACCAGGTCATGACCAGCCCCGCGATGACCGCCGCGAGCATCGAGGGATAGAAGTAGATCACGCTCGAGAGCGGGCGGATCACCACACGATCGATCGTCTTGCCGGCCATCTGGACCTCCTTGATCTCTGCCTTGTGACATCGGCGCCGCCCGGCGGTCAAGCCGGGGCCGGGCGGCGCCGCGTCATCGGACGCCCCGGATCAGATGGGGCGGTAGACCTGGCCGCCGGCGACCATCCAGCAGCCGGACGTCTTCTCGCAGAAGAAGCGAGCGTCCTGGCCGTAGAACGAGTCGATGAGCGTCCAGTCGTCCTTGCCCTGACCGACCAGGAAGACGCGGTCCTTGGAGCGGTACGAGCCGTAGTGGACCAGGCGCAGGCCCGAGCCGTCGGCGACGTCGACCGCGCCGGGCCAGTAGGCCGCCTGGGACTGGGTCCAGGTGGCGCCGAAGTCGCTCGAGACGCGGTCGCGGTAGCGCAGCGTGCCCTCGGCGAGCGTGAACTCCTCGACCCGGCCCTGGTGGCTGATCTCGCGCTGGACGAAGAAGTGCCGGCCGCCGTCGTTCGAGCGCAGCAGCAGGTTGCCGCCATTGCGCGACTCGTAGGTCACCGCCAGGACGGTGTTGCCCTCGCCGGTCATCCTCTGGATGGGCGACGGGGTGCCGGTCGCGACGGGCCACCAGGTCGAGCCCTCGTTGTCCGAGCGATACAGCTCGCCGCGCGCGCCCGCCGCGTACAGGACCCCGCCCACCTCGTGCAGGCCGATGAAGGCGGTCTTGTTCTTGGGCCCGGTGTCCAGCTGCAGCCACAGATCCAGGTTGCCCTGCGCCTTCAGGATCGTCCCGCCGCCGCCGGCCGCGTAGACCGAGCCGTCGGACGCGATGAAGGTGTCGACGATCTTGCCGGCCTTCTTGGGCAGCTGCGCCTCCTTGAAGGCCTTGCCGCCGTCGACCGAGACGACCACCTTGCCGCCGCCGATGGCCACGATGCGCTCGCCGCGCGTGTCGAAGCCGCTCAGGCCGCGCAGCTCGAAGCCCGAGCGGGCCTTCCAGCTGGCGCCGCCGTCGGTCGTGAAGGCGACGAGGCCGGCCGCGCCCACCGCGAGGCCGATGTCGCCCTCGAAGCTGAAGCTGGCCACGTTGGGCAGCCCCATCGGCGTGGTCACGGTGCGCGTGAGCTTGCAGACCTCGCTGCGCCCCGGCAGCCCGTCGCAGTCGCCCGGCTTGCCCACCAGCGCGAGGCTCGCCAGCTCGGTCGGGTCGGCCACCTCGGTCCAGGTCACGCCGCCGTCCGCGCTCTCGATGCCGCTCTTGCCGTTGGGGATGACGTAGCGCCCGCCGACCTTGAAGATGGCCTTGAACGACCCGTTCGCCGGCGCCGGCAGCACGGCGAACGACTCGCCACCGTCGGCCGAGCGCACGATGGTGCCGCCGTCGCCCACGATGAGGATGGTGGCGCCGTCGACCAGCCCCGCGTTGAGGGTCTTGGTCGTGTTCAGCGGGCGCTCGGCCCACGCCGCGCCGTCGCGCGTGACCGCGAGGCCGCCCTTGGCGCCCAGCGCGTAGTACGGTCCGCTGGGGCTGCCGATGACCGCCTTGAGGCCCTTGAAGGGCAGGGTGGCCATGACCCAGTTGCCGCCGTTGTCGTTCGTGAAGGCGACGTGCTTGGCGGCCTCGACGACCGCGACGCCCTTGGACAGGCCGTGGGCCAGGCCCTTGACCTCGCACACGATGCCGGTGCCCTTGCCGACGCGCCCCTTGGCGCACAGGCCCTTGCTGGTCGCCGCCGTCTTGCCGTCGGGCAGCGCCGGCAGCTCGTCGAGCTTCATCCACGCGCTGCCGTTGGTGGTCGCGTAGCCGTTCTTGCCCGCGAAGGCGATCGCCTTGCCGCCCGCCGTGATGACGGTCTTGGCCTTGAACTTGTCGGGCAGCATGCCCGCGACGCCCACGTTGCCCGCCTTGTCGTAGCGGACGTACGAGCCGGTCTTGCCGACCGCCACGACGCCGGCCTCGCCGACCGTGACGCTGACCAGCTCGTCGTTGGTGAAGCGCGGCAGGTCGCTCCAGCTGCGCCCGTCCTTGCTCATCGCCATGTAGCCGTTCTTGCCGACGGCCACGTACGGCCCGCCCGGCGCGCCCGCGACGGCCACCACGGTGCCGTTGGTGTGGCGCTGAAAGCCCCAGGAGGCGCCTGCGTCGGTCGTGACGCCGACGTGGTTGTCCTTGGTCAGGGCGATGCCCTCGGTGGCGCTGATGACGTGGCCCAGCGTCACCTGCGAGCCCAGGAAGGCGTGCACCACGCCCCAGGCCTTGAACTTGTCGGCCGCCGCGGTCCCGACGCCCTGCCGAGGCGCGATCTCGGCCTCGACCGTCCCCACGGGCGCGCGCGGCTCGGCCTTCGGCGCGTTCGCCTCGGCCTCCGTCGGCGCCTCTCCTTCGCCCTTCGGGCCTCGCTCGGCCGCCGCGCTCCCCTCGGGCGCCGGGCTCACCCGCGCCTCGGGCCGCTCGGCCTCGCCCCGATCCTGTGACGCGCACCCGCCGCCCAGCGCCAACAGCGCCACGGCGCCGAGGCGGACGGTCCACCCCCGGTTCCAAACCTGCATCGCTCTTCCTCCTGTGGATGAGGGCGCGGACCATGACAAGCCCGCCCGAAAAGCGCAAGTCCACCGCGGCATATGCGAACCCATCCCGCGGATCGCCGGCGGGGACCCTGGCCTCACTCCACCGGAGGCGCCAACTCGAGCCGCCACGGGCCGAGCCGCGTGGGCGCCGCGAGCGCCTCGTCCAGCGCCTCGAGGAAGCGCGACCGCCGCCACTCCGTGGCCCCGAAGCGCGCCAGGTGGTCCGTGTAGACCTGGCAGTCGACGAGCGGCATGCCCCAGGCCTGCAGCTGCCTGACCAGCGTCACGAACGCGATCTTCGACGCGTCGGGGGCGCGCGCGAACATCGACTCGCCGAAGTAGGCCGCCCCCAGCGACACCCCGTACAGGCCGCCGACCAGCTCGTCACCCAGCCACGCCTCGGCCGAGTGTGCCAGGCCGGCCTCGTGCAGATCGCAATAGGCCTCGATCATCTCGCCGGTGATCCAGGTCCCGCGCTGGCCCGGCCGCCGGGTCTGCGCGCAGGCCTCGATGACCTGGCGGAAGGCCGTGTCCAGGCGCACCTCGTACGGCTGCTTGCGGATGACCTTGCGCAGGCTGCGCCCCACGACCAGCTCGTCGGCCCGCAGCACCATGCGCGGGTCGGGCGAGTGCCACAGGATGGGCAGCCCCTCCTCGTACCAGGGGAAGATCCCGGACCGATAGGCCAGCACCAGCCGCTCGCGGCTCAGATCTCCGCCCACCGCCAGCAGGCCCGACCGCTCGGCGCGCTGAGGCGGCGGGAAGACCAGCTCTCGACCCAACGCGTAGACCGGCATGCGTTTGCGCCTCCTCCTCGTCCACCGCACCCGCCGACTCCCCAGGGTATCCCAAACTTGCGCGCGCCCCGCGCGGGGAAGTAGACAACCCGCCGATGCGCGACGAGCACCCAGCCCGCGACCCGGAGTCCGGCCCCTCGTGGCTCGGCCGACTCACGCGCGCCGAGGCCGAGGTCGCGTGGTACCACGTCCTGTTCGCGCTGTGCACCGTCGCGACGGCCCTGCCGATCTGGGCCGGCCCCGTGCTGCCCTTCCAGGACTTCGCCGGGAACATGACCTACGCGGTCATCCTGGCCGACAGCGCCGTCGACGGGTCGCTCTATCAGCGGGTCTACGAGACCGGCGGCCCCCTGCTGCCCAACGGCCTCGCCTTCTTCACCTGGGCGTGGCTCGGCCCGCTGCTCGGCTTCGTCACGGCCGGCAAGCTCATCCTGACCGCCTACGCGGTCGCCCTGCCGCTGTCGGTCGACCGCCTCCTCGTCGCCGCCGGCCGCGAGCGCCGCTTCGCCCTGCTCGCCTTCCCGGCCGTCTACAACCTCAGCGCCGTCATGGGCTTCGTCAGCTACGTGACCGCCCTGCCGCTGGCCCTGTTCGCGGTCGGCCAGGCCATGCGCTTCCACGCCCGCCCCACCTGGCAGCGCGGCGCCCTGGTCGCCGTGTTGTCGATGCTGACCTTCCTGGGCCACGCCCAGGGTTACCTCGTCCTCGGCGTCATGGCCCTGGCCCTGGTCCTGACCCTGCCGCGCACGTGGCGCCAGTTCCTGCTCCTGTGCGCCCCCTTCGCCGCCTCGTTGCTGCTGTTTGTGCCCTGGGCCTTCGAGCAGTTCGTCGCCCCGCCCGACCCCTCGGCCCTCGGCGGCGCCGACCTGCGGCCCTACTACCACCGCCCGGTCGAGCTCTTCGCCCTCCTGGCCAAGTACACCTTCGTCCTGTGGGGCGGCGTCGTCGACGACTGGGTCTTCCTCGGCTGCGTCGCCGTCGCCCTGGTCGGCTTCGCCTGCCGCCGCGTCGAGCGCCTGCCTGCTTTGGGGCGCAGCCGCTTCGCCATCGAGGCCGTGACCCTGGCGCTGGTCCTCACCTACCTCGTCGTCCCCGAGCACACCTACGTCCAGGCCGTCATCGGCTCGCGCCTGGTCGTGCTGGCCTTCCTCGTCGGCCTGGGCTGGCTGGCCCTGCCACGCGCCCCCGCCGCGCGGCTGGGGCTGATGACCGCCATGGCCGCGCTGTCGCTGACCTACGGTCTGAGCGCCGCCTCCGGCGTCGCCCGCTACAACCGCACCGAGTCCGGCCCCGAGGTCCTCTCCCTGGTCGACTCCGTCCCCGAAGGCGCGCGCCTCGCCGTCTTCCTGCCCTATCGCTCGAGCGAGGTGACCGACGTCAACGCCCACGAGCACGTCTACGGCTACCACTTCGCCTTCAACCGCGGCCTGGCCTATACGGGCTTCCACAGCTACTACGGCCGCCACGCCCGCTGGCGCGACGATCGCCGCGTCCCCGGCCACGGCCACGATCCGCTGGGCTTCCTGGGCAGCCCCACCGCCTGCTGGTACGAGTTCGCCCTGCTGCGCTCCGCCACGCTGCCGCGCTGGCACAAATACGACGACGCCGTGACCTATATGGGCTCGACGCTGAACTACTCGCTGTGGAAGCTCGATCACGCGCAGCTGCCGGCGTGCCGGCCCCCGTCGACCGACGAACCCATCGAGGACGCGCCGGACGTTGACGCGACCGCCCGCCACGTCACGGGGACCTAGTCGCCTCGGGCCGCTACACCGGCTACAGTGCCGTGCATGCCGTACCGCGCCGCTCGCTTCATCCTGGCAGCCCTGCTCACGCTCGGCGCCTGCGCCCAGGACCCCGCCACCGGGCCCGCCTTGGTCCCGCTCGACGCCGCCGACTTCGACGGGGGCCCGCGGGACGACGGGGCCTCCACCGAGGTCGCCTCGTCCGACGTTGCCAGCGAAGGCGACGGTGCGGCCGCGCCCGCCGATCCCGCAGCGGCGTTGTACGCGCGCGACCGGATCGTCCAGGTCGCCATCGAGCTGGCGCCCGCGGCCTGGGACACCTTGCGCGCCCAGGGCCGCACCCTCTTCGACATCCTGGGGCCCGGCTGCCTGGACGCGCCGCAGGCCTCGCCGTTCACCTGGTTCTCCGCCACCGTCACGGTCGACGGCCAGACCCTGACGCACGTCGGCGTCCGCAAGAAGGGGTTCCTCGGCTCGCTCGACGAGCAGCGGCCTTCGCTCAAGATCGAGTTCGACGAGCTCGTCGAGGGTCAGAAGCTGGGCGGCGTCGAGCGGCTGACGCTCAACAACGGCCGCCAGGACCCGAGCCGCCTCGCGACCTGCCTCAGCTACGACGTGTTCGCGGCGGCCGGCGTGCCCGCGCCCCGCTGCAACTTCGCGCGCGTGACCGTGAACGGGACCGACCTGGGCGTGTACGTCAACGTCGAGCCGGTCAAAAAGCCGTTGCTACGCCGGCACTTCGGCGAGGACGACGGCGTGCTGTACGAGGGCGCCCTCAGCGACTTCCGCCCCGAGTGGCGTCACACCTTCGATCTGAAGCAGCCCAAGCCCGCGCCGTCGCCGCCGCCGCTCGACCCGCTGCTCGAGGCGCTGGCCGCGCCCGACGAGGAGCTGCTCGGCGCCCTCGACGCGGTGCTCGATCTCGACGCCTTCCTCAGCTTCTGGGCCGCCGAGGTCCTCGTCGGCCACTGGGACGGCTACGCCGGCAACGCCAACAACTTCTATGTCTATCGCGCCACCTCCGACGGTCGGTGGCGATTTCTGCCCTGGGGCGCCGACGCCACGTTCGTCACCCACGAGGATCGCCTCGACGCGCCCGCCAGCGTCATGGCGACCGGCGCCGTGGCCCACCGGCTGTACCAGCACCCCGAGGGGCGCGCCCTGTACCTGGCTCGTCTCGAGGCGCTGCTCGAGACCGCCTGGCGGCCCGACGAGCGGGTCGCCGAGATCGACCGCCTCGAGGCGGAGCTGGTCGCCCACGTGCCGGCCGATCGCCGCGCCGAGTTCGCCGTCGCCGTCGCCGCGCGCCGCGCCTGGGTCCTGGCCCAGCAGGGGCGGGTGCGCGCCGAGCTCGACGCCGGCGGCGTCGCGGGGCCGGCCTCGCTGCGTCCGGCCATCTGCATGCAAGAGGCCGGCGAGGTCGCCGTGACCTTCGAGACGACCTGGGGCACCGCCCTCGTCGACAACCTCTTCACGACCGGCTCTGGCTCCATGTCGGTCGCGGTCGCCGGCCAGAGCTGGCCCGTCGCAATGGTCGGCGCCAAGGCCGGGCCGCACCCCGACAAGCCCGGCGTCGGCCTCATCGCCGTGGCCGGTCAGCTCCCCGGCGGCAACGGGTTCGCCTTCGTCTGGGTCGAGTTTCCCCTCGCCGCCGTCGCCCCCGGCGCAGAAATCCCCTTGGACGGGACCGCGATCCAGGCCGTGTTGATGCACGTCCTGCCGGGGCAGGAGCCCAAGCTGGTCGGCCTATGTGCCACCGGCAGTCTGTCACTGTCCCAAGTTGGCCTCGGCGACGGCGACCCCATCGTGGGCGCGCTGGACAGCCCGGTGTGGACCTTCTAGCCGGGTCACGTCTGGGGCCGCGCGGTTCCTCTGGGAATGCCCGGTGGCGCCGACCGCTTGTAGACCATTGAGACGCCTGGACTTCTGACCGCCCGCGCGCCCCGGCTCGCCCTCCCGGCCACGTCGCGCGCCGCTGGTCCCTCCGCCGGCCTCTCCCCCCTCCCCCCGCTGACCGAGAGAGTGACGCCGTGACGCCGACGGACCGCAACGGACCGCGCGATTCGTCCCCGCAGAGCCCTCAGCAGGGCGGCCCGCGCCGAAGCCGCTGGTCGACGCTGATGTGGCTCGCGCTGGGGATCCTGCTATTGGCCTGGGTCTGGGGGCCGCTCAGCGGCGCCCGCGAAGGCGCCCGAATCAGCTACACCGAGTTCCGCCAACAGCTCGAGCGCGGAAACGTGCAAGAGGTCGTCATCTCGGGCGAGGAGATCGTCGGCGAGCTCGAGACGCCCGCCAATCTGCCCGCCCAGGGCCGCGCGGCCGACGACCGTCGCTTCGTGACGTATGTGCCCTCCATCGGTGACGAGCAGCTGATGGCGGATCTGCGCGCCCAGAACGTCGAGGTCCACACCGAGCCCGAGCGCGGCATGAGCTGGCTCTTCCTGCTGCTCAACGTCCTGCCGTTCCTGCTGCTCATCTGGCTGGGCTTTCTGCTCATGAGCCGCATGCGCTCGCAGGGCCAGAACGTCTTCTCGATGGGCAAGAGCCGCGCCAAGACCTATCAGCCGTCGGCCGAGCGGACCGTGTTCTCGGATGTGGCCGGGTCCGCCGGGGCCAAGGGCGAGCTCGAGGAGGTCGTCGAGTTCCTGCGCAGCCCGCAGCGATTCCAGAAGCTCGGCGGCGAGATCCCGCGCGGCATCCTGCTGGTCGGCCCGCCGGGCACCGGCAAGACGCTGCTCGCCCGCGCCGTCGCTGGCGAGGCGAACGTGCCCTTCTACTCCATCACCGGCTCGGACTTCATGGAGATGCTGGTCGGCGTCGGCGCCTCACGCGTCCGCGACCTCTTCCGCGAGGCCAAGCAGAACGCGCCGGGCATCATCTTCATCGACGAGCTCGACTCCATCGGCCGGCGTCGCGGCGCCGGCCTCGGCGGCGGCCACGACGAGCGCGAGCAGACGCTCAACCAGCTGCTGAGCGAGATGGACGGCTTCGACACGACCCACGGCGTGCTGGTGATGGCGGCGACCAACCGGCCCGACATCCTGGACCCGGCGCTGCTGCGCCCCGGCCGCTTCGACCGCCAGGTCGTCGTGGACCTGCCGACCATGGCCGACCGCGCGAAGATCCTGGCCATCCACGCGCGCAACAAGCCCATGGCCCCCGACGTGGAGCTCGAGGAGGTCGCGCGCTCGACCCCGGGTTTTTCGGGCGCCGCCCTGAAGAACCTGCTCAACGAGGCGGCGCTCCTGGCGGCGCGCGGGCACAAGGACATGATCGCTCGCCGCGACATCGACGACGCCCGAGACAAGATCCTGATGGGCCTCGAGCGCGAGAACCTCGCCCTGACCGACGAGGAGATCCGCATGCTGGCCTACCACGAGGGCGGCCACGCCCTGCTGGCGGCCATCCTCCCCGAGGCCGATCCGCTGCACAAGGTGACCATCGTCCCGCGTGGCCGCGCGATGGGCGTCACCGAGCAGCTGCCCGAGCGCGACAAGTACGTCTACTCGCGGGCCTACATGCTCGACCGGCTCGCCGTGATGATGGGCGGGCGCGCCGCCGAGGACCTGGTCTTCGACCAGTCGACCAGCGGCGCCGAGAACGATCTGAAGCAGGCGACCCGCCTCGCCCGCAAGATGGTGATGGACTGGGGCATGTCCGAGCGCCTCGGCCACATGGCGGTGTCGGGCAACACCGAGCACGTCTTCCTCGGCGAGGATCTCGGCCACACGCGCGAGTACTCCGAGGCGACGGCCCGCGAGATCGACACCGAGGTCAAGGTCATCCTCGAGCAGGCCTACGACCGCGCGCTCCGCCTGCTCGACCAGCACCGCGTGGGCCTCGACGCCATCGCGGACGCCCTCGTCGAGAGCGAAGTCATCTCTGGAACCAAGGTCTTCGAGCTCCTGGGTCTCGGTGGCAACGGTGGACGCCCCGAGCCCAGGGAAGCAGCCAGGCGCCTTCAATAGACCGCGTCTGGAGCGAAGTGGGTCCGACCCCGGCCGCCCCCCTCGGGACGGCGGCCGGGGTCCTTTTCCGCTTTCGAAAACCGTCCGGTCCCGTGAACCCCGCGCCCCGTTCGCGCGTTGAGGCGCACCGATGACGACGACCATCCTCATGTTCGTGGCGGGCCTGGTGCTGCTGGTCGGCGGGGCCGAGGTGCTCATCCGCGGCGCCTCGCGCCTGGCCGGCCGCTTCGGCGTCTCGCCGCTGGTCGTAGGCCTGACCGTGGTCGCCTTCGGCACCAGCGCGCCCGAGATGGCGGTCACCGTCGGCGCGGCGGCCACCGGGGCGAGCCAGCTGGCCCTGGGCAACGTGGTCGGCAGCAACATCTTCAACATCTTGTTCGTGCTGGGCCTCGCCGCCCTGTTCGCGCCGCTGATCGTGGCCCGACAGGTGGTGTGGCGAGAGGTCCCCCTGCTCATCGGGCTGTCCGTGGTCCTCATGGTGATGAGCCTGGACGGCCACATCGGCCGCCTCGAGGGCGCGCTGCTGTTCGGGGGCCTGCTGGTCTACACGGCCTGGACGGTGTGGGCCAGCCGCAAGGCGACCGCCGCCGCCGCCGACGACGCCCTGCCGCCTCCCACCGGCAACCCGGCCGTGGACGCCGTCTTCATCGTGGTCGGTCTGGCGCTGCTGGTGCTCGGCGCCAAGTGGCTGGTCGACAGCTCCGTCACCTTCGCCCGCGCGCTGGGCGTCAGCGAGCTGGTCATCGGCCTGACCATCGTCGCCGCCGGCACCTCCCTGCCCGAGGTCGCCGCCTCCGTGGTCGCGACCCTCAAGGGCGAGCGCGACCTGGCCGTCGGCAACGCGGTCGGCAGCTGCATCTTCAACATCGCCGGCGTGATGGGCCTCGCCGGCCTCGCCTCGCCGGGCGGCGTCCTGGCCCCGGCCGCGACGATCGCCTTCGACCTGCCGGTGATGCTCGCCACCGCGGTCGCGACCCTGCCCATCATCGCCACCGGCCACCGCATCAACCGCTGGGAGGGCCTGGTCTTTCTGGGCTACTACGCCGCCTACCTGGCCTACACGGTCCTCGCCGCCCAGCAGCACGACGCCCTGCACGGCTTCACCGACGTGATGCTGTGGTACGTCATGCCCCTGACCGCCCTGACCCTGGTCGTCGTCCTGCTCGCCGAGGCCCGCAAGTCCCGCATGCGGAGTTGAGCTCGCCGCGGAGCTCGTCTGGTGGCGTCGCCTTGGACCGTCCGGTGGCGTCGCCGTGGAGAGCCCCCGCTAGCGGGGGCTCGTTGGATCGGCGCCGCTGGCGGCGCCTGCCATTCCCGCACCTCTGCGAGAGTTCGCGTTCGTGTCTGCGGAGCGCCCGCGCTCGCGCGGCTCGCTGGTTTGCGGTGCTCGCGTCGCCGTGGAGTGCCCCCGCTGGCGGGGGCTCGTTGGATCGGCGCCGCTGGCGGCGCCTGCCATTCCCGCACCTCTGCGAGAGTTCGCGTTCGTGTCTACGGAGCGCCCGCGCTCGCGCGGGCTCGGTCAGGCGACCCGAAGCGACCCGAAGTCGTCGGGCACGGCCACATCCTCGATCTTCAACTCGCGCACGATCTTGACCAACTCGGGCCTGGCGCGGTCCAGGAACTCTCTGGCCGAACACCACGGGTACTGTGCCGCATCCGCCACCAGGCCGTGCCGCACCGGATTGCGCAAGACGTAGGCGAGCCGCGTCAGGAACGCCCGCTCGTCGGCCAGGTAGCGGTCCCAGTATTGGTGCCAGACCTGGCGCTTGTCTGCACCGTCGAGCCGGTTGACGTGTCGAGCCGTGACCCCATGCAGGTGATTGATGAAGCGGGCGAGCGTCTTCGGATTCTCAGGCGAGTGGCCCACGAAGTGGTAGTGGTCTGGCATGACCGCCCATGCCTCGAGCCGCCAACCGTAGCGGTCGGCGAGCGCTCGGAGCTGCTCGACCAGAAACGTTCGTCGGTCGGGGGCCTCGAAGAGCGGCAAGTGGCGATATGTGGCCGAGGTCACGATGTAGGGACCCGGCTGCTCGAGATGGTGGATGGGTTTGTGCGGCCAGCGGTGCATCTCGGTCCTCCGTGGTGGGTTCGCGCGGAGGGACTGCAGGGAACGGGCCAAGTCGCCATGGCCGTCGTGGTCGGCGCTGCCAGCTTTGCCAACCAGCGAGCCCTCGCGAGCGAGGGCACTCCCGTTGGCCCCGCGAGCTTTGTCCGACAGCGAGCCCTCGCGAGCGAGGGCACTCCGGTTGGCCCCGCGAGCTTTGCCCGCGAGCGTGCCGTGGCGAGCGAGGGCGCTCCGCGTGCGCCGCGAGCTTTGCCGACCAGCGAGCCCTCGCGAGCGAGGGCACTCCGGTTGCCCCCGCGACCACCTCGGAGGGCGCGGAGGCGGGGTTCGAGGACCCCAGAGGATGGGGTCGTCAGGCCAGGGCGCGGAGGGCAGCGAGGGCGAAGTCGACGTCGGCGGGGGTGTTGAGGACGCCGGGGGTCAGGCGGGCGTGGGAGCGCAGGTAGGGGGTGGTCGAGGCGATGACGTTGCGCTCGCGCAGGCGCGCGACGGTGGCGTCGGCCGACAGGCCGTCGACGTCGAAGCAGACGATGCCCGCGGACAGGCGCGGGTTCATGGGGGTGTGGAGGCGGACATGGCCCATCTTGGACAGGCCCTCCTTGAGCTGGGTCGCCAGGGATCGGATGTGGGCGGCGACGTCTGCCTTGCCCAGCTCGCGTTGGAGGTCGAAGGCCTGGGCGAGGGCCCAGCGGTGCTCGAAGGCGTGGAAGCCGCCGGGGGTCATGCGCCCGCCCCAGCCGTCCCAGAAGGTGAAGGTCGGGATGATGGGCTCGAGCTGGCCGTGGGCGCGCGGGTGACCCCACAGGATGCCGGTGCCGCGGGGGCCCAGCAGCCACTTGTGGGTGCCGGCCATCAGGAAGTCGACGCCGAGGTCGGTGACGTCGAAGTCCTCGACCCCGACGGCATGCACGGCGTCCAGGGCGATGATCGGCGCGCCGCCCGAGCTGCGCAGCGCCTCGGTGATCTCGCGGATGGGCAGCTTGAGGCCGGTGTCCGACTGGACCCAGGTCAGCGCGAGGACGCGGGTGGCGGGGCGGATCTCGCGCCGGAGCCCGTCGACCAGCTCGCCCGCGGACACCCGCGACAGGTCGGCGTAGTGCGGCACCCGGCGCACCGTCGCGCCCGAGCGGGCGGCGCGCAGCTTCAGCGCCTCGTGGGTCGAGTAGTAGTCGTGGTCGGTCGTCAGCAGCTCGTCGCCCGGACCGACCTTCAGGCCGCCATACACCAGGCCGATGCCCATCGTCGTGCTGTCGGTCAGCGCGTACTGCTCGGGCGCGCCGCCGAGGTAGCGCGCGGCGGCCCGGCGCACGGCCTGGTCGGCCTCTCGGTTCGTCCCGTTGACGTAGCCGGCCGGGTTGCGGTCCAGCCCGTCGCGGTGCTCGGCGATGGCCTGGGCCACCGGGTCGGGGTGGGTCGCGATGAGCAGCCCGGCCATGTGGACCACGTCCGGGTCCTGCCGCGTCAGCCGCCGCGCCCGCGCGGCCGGCCCGCCGTTACGGGAGGCCGGAGCGTCGGTCGACGGGTCGGGCGGCTCGGGGGCGGGCTCGGCGCCGTCGTCGTCTCGACGGCATCCGGCCAGGGCGCCGGCCGTCAGCAGGGCGCTGGCGCGGGTCAGGAAGTCGCGGCGGTGCATGCCTTCAGTCTGCGGCCGGCGCGCCGGAGTGGCCAGCGGCAGGCTGGCACGGCGATCGGGCAGACGCCGCGAGCCGTCAGGCGGCGAGGGCCTCGCGGTCGGCGTCGTGCTCGGCGGCCGGGTCGATGCGCAAGAACCGCGAGAGGTAGTGGACGCCCAGATAGAACAGGGGCGTGTCGAGGAGGGCGAAGGCGAGCTTGAAGAGGTAGGACGACAGGATGAACGTCACCAGCTGGCCGGCGAGCGGGGCCGCGGGGTCGATGGGCAGCGCGCCGGCGAAGTAGTGGGTGATGAGGATGACGGCCGTCGAGTCGACCAGCTGCGAGGCGAGGGTCGAGGCGTTGTTGCGCAGCCACAGGTGGCGGCCGCGGGTCAGACGCTTCCAGAAGTGGAAGAGATAGACGTCGCAGAACTGCGCGGCGAGGTAGGCCATCATCGAGGCCGTGACGGCGCCGAAGGCCAGGGCGCGGACCTCGAAGAAGACCGGCGGGCGGCCGGCGGCGTCGAGGACCAGCGCGCCGGTGGCGGGGTCGACGGCCTCGAAGCCGGGCAGGGCGCCGCCGAGCCACATGACGAACATCACCCAGACGTTGAGCATCAGCCCGACCCAGACGACCGCGTTGGCGCGGGCGCGGCCGTACAGCTCGCTGATGAAGTCGGTGCACAGGAAGGTGATCGGATAGGGCAGGACCCCGATCGCCACGACCATCGGGATCTCGAGCCCGAACAGCGAGAACGACAGGTCGACGAAGCGGCTGATGCCCAGGATGTTGAGCATCGTCAGGCTGCCCAGGAACAGCCCGGCCAGCACCAGGAAGACGCGCTCGCGGCGCGCGTGCAGGTGGGAGGCCTCGATGGGGTGCAGGGCGGGGGGCGGGCGGCGATCGGGCGATGACATGGGCCGCAGATTAGGTGCAAACCCGCGATTTTCGAAAAGAGAACGACCCCCACGCGCGGCCAGGAGGCGGGAGCCGGCGTGGGGGTCGTGGGGGGTCGCGCCGCGGGGACGGCGCGGGGGGAGGCGCCGTGAGGGGGATCAGGGCGCGCGGAGGCTCCGGACGACGTTGTCGAGGGTCTGGCGATCCTGGCTCGACAGCTGCTCGGAGCCGAGGGGGACGATGCCGACGAGGACGAAGGTGTCGTCCTCACAGACGAGGTAGGCGGCCATGGAGCGGTAGGGCATGTCCTGGCTGGCCTCGATGGCGCTGCGCGAGCGCATCTCGCCGTACAGGGCCTGGGCGGTGCCCACGCGGCGCATGTCGACCTGCTGCACCTGGTAGATGGGCAGCATGTCGGGATCCGGGTTGCCGAAGTCGCGCTGCATCTGGGCCCACTCGGCCTCGAGGGCGGGCTGGCAGGACTGGCCCTCGTAGCGGGGCTCGGTCACGATGATGACCGAGTTCGGCAGGGTGCTCGGGGCGCGGTAGATGCGGCTCGAGTACAGGTTCTCGGGGACCGGCTGGCCCGCGTTGTCGAGCGTGGCGTCCATCGGCAGCTGCAGCGTCGCGCCCGTTCGAAGGTCGATGACCATGCCCTGGGAGGGCTGGACCTGCGTCTGCGTCGCCGTCGTGGCGGGTGGCGTCTGGGTCGTGGTGGCCGGTCGATCGGCTCGGTCGGTCGCGCACGCGACGACGAGCATGGGCGCGACGAGGAGCGCGGCGAGCCGGCCAGCGAATCGAAAGGTGAGCTTCATCGGAGTTCTCCCGGGGGGAACGGAGCCGCTCCGGCGCCACCTGGCGGGGAGGGGGCCGGCGCTTGGGGAGGCGATTCGGTGGGGAGCGATGGGGGGGGGGCGCGGGTCGGGGGACTCGGGTCTCCCCAAGGGCGGGGAGGAGGCCGGACACCGGACGGGAGCGACGAGACGCCCCATCAAAGACAAGGTTGGATCAGGGGCGGCGCGATGCCAACGAAGGGGGCGCGAAAGGACGCGGGCGGCGCGCGGCGGTGTGGCGCGCAGGTGTTGCCACGCCGGTTCGGGGCGCATAAAGCAAGGACCGACAGGAGGTCGCATGCCGTTTCAGCACACCGTCACCGTCCGCTTCCACGAGGTCGACCGGGCGGGCATCACATTCTTCGGGCGGGTCTTCGAGTACTGCCACGAGACCTTCGAGGAGGTGCTCAAGGCCTCGGACGACAGCCTGGAGGCCTGCTTCGACGAGGAGGGCTGGAGCATGCCGCTGGTGCACGCCGAGGCCGACTACCGGCGGCCGATGCGGATGGGCGAGCGGCTGTCGGTGCGGCTGACCGTCGAGCGCGTCGGCAAACGCTCGATGACCTTCGCGTACACCGTGGCCGGCCCGGACGGCGAGGAGCGGGCGCGGGTGAAGCTGGTGCACGCCTTCATCCGGCTGAGCGACTTCGGGCCGCACCCGGTGCCGGAGCGGGTGCTGCGGGCGCTGGCCGGGGCCGGCGTCGCGCTGCCGGCGGACGACTAGCGGCCGCGCAGCTCGCCGGCGAGGCGGGTCAGCGCCTGCTGCATGGTCGCGGTGACGCGCTGGTAGCCCTGCGCGACGGCGACCGGGTCGTCGGGGTCGCCGTCGAGGTGGATGGGCTCGAGGGCCTCGATGAGCATGCGCTCGGGCGCCGGGACGTGCAGGGTCAGCGGCCCCAGGACCAGGCCGAAGGGCAGGGCGAGCGCGATCGGGAAGATCTTGACCCGGAGCAGGCGATCGAGCCGGGTCACGCGGGCGAGGCGATCGCCGCGGGTGAGGACGAACCAGCCGTCGTGGGCGCCGGCGGTGACGAGCGGGACGATGGGGACGCCCTGGCGCATGGCCAGGCGGACGAAGCCCTGGCGGCCGCCGAAGCAGACGACGTCCCGGGCGCCGCGGGGGCGGGCGGCCTCGAAGTCGCCGCCGGGGTAGAGCAGGACCTTGTGGCCGCGCGAGAAGGCCTGCGCGGCGCCGCCGGCGCGGGCGGGGACGCAGCCGAGGTAGCGCACGACGGTCTCGAGGCCCGGGACGCGGAACAGGGCGTCGTGGGCCAGGATGACGACCGGCTCGCGCCAGCCGGTGCGGCGGTAGTACTCGAGCAGGAAGAAGAAGGAGTCGGGGGTGACCATGCCGGCGCTGTGGTTGCCGACGAGGAGGGCCGCGCCGGACGGGACGCGCTCGAGGCCGCGGACCTCGGGGCGGAACCACGGGCGCAGGCGCGCCACGACGGCGGCGGCGGGCTGCAGGCGGCGTGGGTCGAAGGCGCCGGGCTCGGCGCCGGCGTGGGGCTCGGCGGTCGCGTGGCGGGTGTGCTGTCGCGTGGTCATCGCGGCGCATGGTGCCCCAAGCGGACCGCCGCGGGAAGCCGGCCGGGCGTGGCGAGGGAACCGGGGCTCATCTATGGTGTCGGACGCGAGCGGACCGAGGAGGGGGCGATGAGGGGCGTGAGCGCGAGGCTGACGGCGGCTTGGGTCGTGGCGCTGCTGCTGTGTGGCGGGGCGGCGCGGGCGGCCGAGGCGGCGGCGGACGATCGGCAGAGCTACCTGGCGGCCGGGCACGTGGTCGCGGTCGAGGCGGACGGGGTGGTGGTCGTCAGCCGCGGGACGGCCGACGGGCTGGTCGTCGGGCAGGACGACCTGTACTTCTGCCCGATGCGGCAGGCGACCGGGCAGAGCAGCGCGTCGGTCGACTTCTCGATCCGGCTCGCCTACGGCCAGGTGCTGTCGGCCGAGGCGCACGCCGCGCGGGTGAAGCTGCGCGCCGTGACCGAGGCCGTCGAGGTGGGCGACTACGTGGCCTACGCCATGCGGGTGCCGCCGGCCCTGGTGACCGACTCGCTGTTCCTCGTCGCGGCGTTGGACGTGGGGCTGCGGGCCCTGGACGCCACGGCGCCGCTGTTCACCTTGAAGGAGCTGCTGGCGGATCCGGGGCCGGGGACGCGGGCGGCCATCCTGCAGCGCTTGACCGCCGAGGTGCACCAGCAGGCCGAGCGGGCCAAAGACGTCCTGACGCGCCGCATCGACGGCGGGCGCTTCCACGGCAAGACCCTGGCCGAGGCGTTCGTCGCGACGACGCCCGCGGATCTCGAGGCCTTCGTCGACTTCGTGGCCGCCTACCCGGGCCGCTACATCGGACACACCTGGAAGCTGGTCGAGGTCTACGCGACCTGGCTCATCAACCACTCGCCGTCGGGCGAGCCCGAGCGGCTCGAGCGCCAGCTGGCGCCCGATCTGGAGGCCGCGCGGGCGGCGGCGGCGCGCGGTGAGCTGGGCGAGGCCGAGCAGCGGTTGAGGCGCATCCTGGAGGCGCACCCCAAGCACGCCGAGGCGGCGGCCGACCTCGCGAACATGGACCGCCTGGACGCCGCGACCCGCAAGCTGGCGAGCGACCCGGACGACACGGCGGCGCGCCACGAGGCGGCGCGGTCGCTGCTGGCCCTGGGCGCCCTGGCGCGCGCCGAGGCCGAGCTCGAGCGGCTGGAGCGGGCCGGCTACTCGCCGCGCGCGTGCGAGAGGCTGCGGGTGGATCTACTGGTCAAGCAGGGGCGCTTCGGGGCGGCGGCCGACGTGATCGAGGCGGCCAGGCAGGTCGAACCGACGGCCTGGAGCGAGCGCGTCGCGACCACGATGCGGGCTCGGGCGACGGTCGAGGCGGCGCCCGAGTCGGCGCAGGCGCAGCTGGCGACGGCGCGCGTGTTCGAGCAGACCGGATCGCTCGACGCGGCGCTCGTCCGGTACCAGCGGGCGCAGCGGGTCGCGAGCAGCTCGGCCGAGCTGCTCGAGGCGGCGGCGGGGCAGCAGCGGATCGCGGCGCGCAAGGAGCTCGACGAGCGGGTGCGCTTCGCCGAGGACAGCATCCGCAAGCACGACGTTGCGACCGCGCGCAAGCGGGTCGGCATCATCGAGCTGCTGGCGGACCGCGTGGGGGACCAGGCGCTGGTCGATCGGGCGCTGAAGCGGCTGGCCGAGGCGGCGCGCGACAGCTGGGAGACCGAGCTGGAGCTGGAGCTGCTGCGCGCGTGGGCGGCGCGCTCGCCGAAGGACCCCGAGCGGCACGCCGCGGTGGCCTGGGCGGCGATGCACGCGGGGCGGATGGACGAGAGCGCGGCCGCGGTCGAGGCGGCGCTGAAGCTCGATCGGGATCACGGGTACTCGCGGCTCATCCGGGCCTACCACGAGGTGGCCGCGGGGCGCTGGGCGAAGGCGCGCAAGGAAGCCACGGCGGCGGCGAAGTCGAAGACGTACGTGTGGCCGCGGGTGCTGCTGGCGCGGATCGCCGCGGCCGAGGGCCGCTGGGGCGAGGCCGTGAAGCGGGCCGAGGAGGCCTTCGCGCTGGCGCCGGGCAACTCGGAGGTGCGGGCGGTCCGGCACGCGGCGCTGCGGGGGGCCGAGGCGGCGCGAGGCAAGGGCGCGCGCGAGCGGCTGGCGCTGGTGCGGGCGCTGGTGGATCTCGAGCTGGGGCGGCCGGCGCTGGCGCAGGTCGACAAGCTGGCCGGGACGGAGCTGCACGACGAGGCGAGCTGGGCCGTGGCGGCCAGCGGGTCGGCGGCGATCCCGGCCGCGATCAAGCTGGAGGCGGGGCGGCGGGCGGGGACGCTGTCGCCGTGGCAGGCCAGGATCGTGGCCCTGCGCGAGGCCGAAGCGGCGCGCGCGGCGCGGCCGGACGACGGCGAGGCGCGCGTGACGGCGGCGCGGGCGTACGCGGAGCAGGGCAGCTGGTCGCGGGCGCTGGCGGCGCTGGGGCCGCGGCTGGGCCAGGACACGCCCGAGGTGCTGGCGGTGGCGCAGGCCGCGCGAGACGGCCAGCGCGCCGACGGGCTGATGGCGGACGCGGCCGTGGCGTCCGAGCGCGGGGACGCGCGGCTGTCGCTGAAGCTGTACCAGCAGGCGGGCGAGGTGTTCCAGAGCATCGGATACGGGGGCGGCGCGGCGCGGGCGGCCTTCGGGCAGGCGTGGGCGCTGGCGAGCCTGGGGCAGCCGCGCGAGGGGTTGGCGCTGCTGGAGCAGGCGCTGGCCGAGGTGCGGCTGGACGGGGACGCGGCGCTGGCGTGGGCGGGCGAGCGGCAGCGGGCGCGGCTGGCGTCGAGCCTGGGTACGCTGGACGCGATGGCCACGGCGCTGGCGCGCATCGGGGCCGAGTGCGCGGCCGCCGACGACGAGTGGTGCCTGATGGGGGTGGCGCAGGACCTGGCGTCGCTGGCGTCGAGCGAGGGGCGGCTGGGCGAGGCGCGGCGCGAGATCGAGCGGGCGCTGGGGCTGGCGCGGCGGCAGGGGCTGGCCGACGCGGAGCGCGAGGCGATGATCACGCAGGCCGACATCCTGCAGCGGCGGGGCGAGCTGGTGGCGGCGCACGAGGTGGCGACGAAGCTGCTGGCGCTGACGCGCAAGGTCGACGACCGGTGGCGCGAGCGAGCGGCGCTGCTGCTGCTGGGTGTGGTCGAGATGCAGCGGGGCGAGGTGGACAAGGCGCGGGCGCGCTTCGCGGACGTCTACCGGCTGGGCGAGCGGATGGGCGTGACCTGGATGCGGGCGCAGGCGCGGTACTTCGACGGCCTGGCGGCGCTGCGCGGGGCGCACGACGCTGCGGGGGCGGCGGCGTCGCTGGCGCAGGCGGCGGCGCTGTACCAGTCGCTGGGGGACGCGGAGAGCGAGGCGAGCGCGAAGTTCGCGCTGGGGCAGGCGTGGAGTGTCGCCGGGCGGGCCGACGAGGCGCGCAGGGCGCTGGGGGACGCGCTGGCGATGGCGCGCAAGCTGGGGCGGCGGCCGCTCGTCGGGCGGGTGCAGGCCGAGGTGGCGCTGGTCGAGGTGGCGGCCGGGCAGGTGGCGGCGGGCAAGGCGGCGGCGGACGAGGCGGTGGCCATCGCGGCGGCCATCGAGTCGCCCGAGCAGCAGTGGGCGGCGTGGCACGCGCTGGGGCGGGCCGAGGCGGCGGCCGGGCGCAAGGCCGAGGCGATCGCGGCCTACGACAAGGCGCTGGCGGTCATGGACCAGGCGATGCGCGGCGCCGGGGGCGAGGTCGAGCAGCAGGGGTTCTTGGGCTACGGGCGGGTGCGCGAGGTCTACAAGGAGGCCGTGCAGCTGCTGCTCGAGGCGGGGCAGACCAACCGGGCGCTGGAGGTGCTGGAGCTGTCGCGGGACGCGAACCTGCGGCGGATCTTCGACCCGGCGAAGATCCGGACCCGGGACGCGGCGCTCGAGCAGAAGCTGGAGGCGGTCGCCGAGGCCGAGCGTCAGGCGGCGGCGGCCAGCCGGGCCCTGGCGGACGAGCTGGCCAAGCCCGAGGCGCAGCGGAACGAGGCGCGGGTCGGGGCGCTCAGCCAGCTGGCGGCGCAGACCAGCGGCGAGGTGCGCCAGCTGCTGCTCAAGCTCAAGCGAGACCACCGCGGCCTGTTCGAGGCCCTGTCGGTCAACCCCAGCTCGCTGGTGTCGCGGCGCGCCGACCTGCCCGACGGCGCCATCGTGCTCGAGTACTTCGTCACCGACGACGCGCTGTTCATCTTCCTCATCGCGCCGGGCGAGGGCGAGGCGCGCGCCTTCCGGGTCGCCGTGACCGCGCGCGAGCTGGACGAGACGGTCATCGCCTATCGGCGGCACATGGACAGCGAGCGCTACGCGACCATCGACCGGGCGCGCAAGCTGTACGGCTGGCTGCTGGCGCCGGTGAAGGCCGAGCTGGACAAGGCGAAGACCGTGCTGGTGCTGCCCTTCGGGGTGCTGCACTACCTGCCGTTCCACGCGCTGGTGACCTCGCCCGAGGGCGCGGAGCCGCGGTACGTGCTGGAGGACCACCGGCTGGCGGTCGTGACCTCGACCACGCTGGACCGGCTGCTGATGCCCAAGCCCGAGGTGGCAGGGCGCGCGCTGCTGGCCTTCGCCAACCCGGACGGGTCGCTGCCGGGCGCCCGCAAGGAGCTCGAGCGCGTCACGCGTGGCTCGTTCCCGGACGCCAAGGTGCTGTTCGAGGCGGCGGCCACCGAGGAGCAGCTGCGGACGCTGGCGGGGCGCTACCAGATCGTCCACTTCGCGACCCACGGGGTCCTGGATCCGGACCCGCTGCGCAGCCACCTGAAGCTGGCCAACGGGCCGTTCACGGTCAGCGACATCGCCGGGCTGACGGAGCTCGAGGGGGTCAACGATCTCGTGGTCCTGTCGGCCTGCCAGACCGCGATGGAGCTGGGCCGGTCGACCGGGGGCGAGGCCATCTCCATCGCCGAGGCCTTCGCGATGGCGGGGGCGCCGCGCCTCGTCGCGAGCCTGTGGGACGTCGACGACGAGGCGACGAGCGAGCTGATGACCGAGTTCTACCGGCGCCTCAAGCGCGGCGACGGCGACACGCTCGAGGCGCTGCGGCAGGCGCAGCTCAAGGTGATGCGCATGGAGCGCGACGGGCTGCTCGCCTTCGAGGAGCCGCAGTTCTGGGCGGCCTTCGCGCTCATCGGCGACTATCGCTGAGCGGGGCGAGCGTCTCGAGGGCCGCCTCGATCTCGTCGCGGAAGCGCGCGGGCGAGGCGGCGCCCTCGATGATGCGGCCGTTGAGGAAGAACGTCGGCAGCGCCCGGACGCCAGCGGCGGCTCCGGCCTCGATGTCGGTCTCGACGCGCCAGGCCATGCGGCGCGTGTCGAGGCAGTCGTCGAAGCGCTTGCGGTCGAGGCCGCGGAGCTTGCGGGCCAGGGCGCGGACGTCCTCGATGGCCAGGTCGCCGGAGTGGGCGTACAGGTGGTCGTGCATCGGCCAGAAGAGGTCCTGCTCCTCGGCGCAGGCCGAGGCGTGGGCGGCCTCGACGGCGCCCGTGACGCCGTCGCGCGGATAGTAGCGGTAGACGACGCGGAGGTCGGCCGGCCAGACGCGCACCAGACGCGAGACGGTCTCGGCGGCGCGCTTGCAGAAGCGGCAGGTGTAGTCGCCGAAGACGACCAGGGTGATGGGCGCCGAGCCGGGCCCCAGGGTCGGGGCGCCCAGGCGCGGCGGGGCGTCTTCGCGAGGGCCGCCGGCGGCGGGGACCGGCGGGGCTGGGGCCGGCTGGGCGACGGCGGTCTGGGCGGCGGCGTGGGCCGGGCGGCGGTCGTAGACGACGACGTCGCCTCGCTCGGCGAGGCGGGCGACCAGGGCGTCGCGGGCCTCGCCGCGGCGGGCGGCGAGCCAGTCGCGCTCGACGTCCTTGCGCGCGGCCTTGAAGGAGCGCCCGGCGTACAGGGCGCGGTGGTCGCGGAACTGGTCGCGCAGCTCGCGCAGGGTAGGGCTGCGGAGGGTGCGACCGAGCTCGGCGTCGACGAGGTCGGTGACGGACGGGAGGTCGCGGCGCTCGGCCTCCTGGCGGAGGAGCTCGGCGGCGACGTAGGCGTCGAGGAGGCCGAGCTCGGACTCGGCGAGGAGGATGGGGTGGCCGTTGACGGTGGCGGCGACGCTGCGCCCCTCGCGGGCGGCGAGGTCCTCGCGGACGCTGGCGGGCAGGCCGGCGGTGCATGCGGCGAGGGACAGGATCGTGGCGAGCAGCGTCCACCGCAGCGCGTTCCTGAGGGGGGGCATCAGGACGACTCCGGGTCTCGCTGGGGAGGGAAGGGGACGCGTCTAACAACGCGGGGGCGGCGGCGAACATGCCCTGGCGCCCCTGCGCGGGGGTCAGCCCGAGGTGATGACCACCGCGACGGCGGCGGCTTCGGTGCGCCCGGCGGCGTCGGTGACGCGGCACGAGAGCGTGGCCGGCTGGCCGTACAGGTCGTCGACGGGCGCGCCCTCGTTCGGCGGCGCGTGGTAGACCGGGATGGGGTAGTACTGGACCTCGAGCCGCGAGCCGTCGTCGAGCGCCGGGAAGAAGCGGGTCTTGCCGGTGGCGCGCCCGACGACCTCGCCGCCGTCGGTGGTCAGCTCACAGGCCACGGTGGCGAAGGCGTCGATGCCCTTCATGCGGATGGTCGGCATGGTCCAGGTGCCGCCCTGCAGGCCCCAGACGACCACGCACGGGTCGCCGGGCGCCAGCGGGTCGAACGCGTCGCCCTCGGTGAAGCCGAGCGTGACCTCGGCCGGGCCGGAGGGGGGCGGGGCGTCGGGGGCGTCGGCGAGGACGACGTCGGGGTCGACGTACAGGGGGTCGACGGGCGGGCAGGCCGGGGCCAGCGCCAGGGAGAGGGTCAGGGTGAGGAGGGGGACGAGGCGGTGCACGGGGAGCAAGCTAGCGACAGCGGCGCGGCGAGGGCAAGGGGGCGGCGGCGGCGAAGGGGCGAGGAGGCTGCAGGGGCGGGCACGAGGGTTGACACGGGGATGCACTTTCTGGTCTTCCGAGCGCTCCAGGGAGAGAGGTGGGTGATGGCGAGTCGAGCGGCTTGGGTCGGGTTGGTGGTGTTGGCGCTGGGGACGGCTGCGTGCGGGGACGACGCGGCGGAGGCCGGTCCGGGGGACGCGATCGGCGACGTGGATCCGGGCGAGGACGGCGGCGGCGACGTCGGCGAGCAGCCGGACGCGGACAAGGGCGACCAGGACGCGGTGGGCGGCGAGGACGGCGAGGACGGCGGGGGAGACTCCGGGCCGGCGCCCGAGTGCCCGGCGCCCGACGGCGAGCGGCCGTCGCGGGTGAGCGAGCACGCGGGTGTGTACGACGCGGCGCGCGATCGGGTGGTCGTCTTCGGGGGCAGCTTCGCCGTGCCGGAGAACTGCGGGTTTCCGACGCCCACCTTCGAGACGGAGACGTGGATCTACGACGTCGCGTGCGATCACTGGCGGGTCGTCGACCAGGCGGGTGGGCCGCAGGGGCGGGCGCGGCACGCGGCGGCGTACGACAGCCAGCGGGGGCGGATGATCGTCTTCGGCGGGCGGTGGCGGGCCGGCGCGTCGGGCAACTACACGCTGCTCGGGGACACCTGGGCCTTCGATCTGGCGACCGAGACGTGGAGCGAGCTGCCGACGACGAGCGGCCCGGCGGCGCGCGTGAACCATGCGATGGTCTACGACCCCCAAGGCGACCGAGTCCTGGTGTTCGGAGGGAACACCAGCGCGTCGGGGCTGGCGATCACGGCCAAGAAGGACGTCTGGGCGTTGGAGCTGGCGACGGGGACGTGGACCGAGATCGCCACGGCGTCGGGGCCGGCGCCGCGGCTATGGCACACCGCCGTCTGGGATCCCGCGCGGCACCGCATGGTGGTCTATGGGGGCGGGGACGAGACGGCTTTCAACAACACGGCCAAGTACTTCGACGACCTGTGGGCGCTCGAGGTCTCGGGCACGCAGGGCACCTGGACGCGGCTGGACACCGGCTCGGTGACCCGTCCGGCCGGCCGGTTCTGGGCCGGGCTGGTCTACGACGCCGACGGCGACCGGTACGTCCTGTTCGGGGGCCACGACGACGGCAACCTTGGCAATCGCAACGATCTCCACGCCTTCGATCCCGAGGCCGGCGGCTGGGCGACCCTGCGGGTGGCCGACACCTGGAACAAGCCCGCGACCGGGTTCTGCGCCTTCCCGCCGGACTTCACGAACGTGGACATGGACTCGCCCGAGCGGCGCAACGCGCACGTCTTCGTGGGAGGCGAGGCGGGGCGGGCCTTCGCGATGGGCGGCAAGACCGACTGCGGCGTCACCGACGACCTGATGGCGCTGGAGCTGGAGACGGCGACCTGGACCGAGCTGACGACCGCGACGGTGGGGGTGAGCTGCCTTCGCCGCGGGGGGCTGAGCTGCAATGACCTCTGCCTGTAGGCACCTGCTGCTGGCGCTGCTGATCGCGCTGGCCGGCTGCGAGGGCGAGGGCGCGGCGCCGGCCGACGAGGTCTCGGACGACGCCAAGGGCGACGCCGCCGTCCAGGAGACCTTCGTCCTGGGCGTGAACGTGACCGGCGAGAACAAGCCCGCCTTCTTCACGCCCCTGCCCGAAGGGGCGGACCTGACGGTCGAGTACGGCCCGCAGGGCCTGTGGATGGTGGTCCTGGCGTTCAAGACGCGGGACGTGTTCACCGGGCGCCTTCACCTGTTGGCCGAGATCCGCGCGGACGGCAAGCAGCTGGGCCTGTTGGAGATGGGCAAGCAGAAGCTGGTCCCGGGTGGCGACGGCTGGGACTACTACTACAACCTCTTCCTGGTCGTGGAAGGCGCCGATCTCGACGGCCAGGCCGCCGAGATCACCCTGCAGGTCGAGGACGAGGCCGGCGCGAAGGTGGCGCTGGCCCACCCGGTCGTGCTGCGCGGCGGCCCCTGAGGGCGGCACGCGAGGCGAGGCCTCCTAGAGGCCCCCGCGCTCGCAAGCCAGCAGGCGCTGGTAGGCCTGCCAGTCGGCGCCGCCGCGCTGCTTCAAGCGGCCGGCCAGGACGCGGTTGTCCAGGGCGCGGACGAGGCGATGGAGCGGCGCCGCCTTGCGCTCGAGGTCGTCGGCCTCGAGGCGCGCGCGGCCCACGTCGTTCACGGCCGCGCGGTACTCGGCGTACAGCTTGGACTGGGCGAGGTGCCGCTCTATGTCGGCGCGCTCGGCCGTGAGGGTCGCGTGGAAGTCGGGGTGCCACGGGTCGTCGAGGACCGGCCAGCGGGCCAGCAGCTCGGCCGCCAGGCGGTAGTAGGCGCCTTGCTCGATGCGGCCGCGCTCGTCGATGCGGCGCTGGGCGCGGGCGATCTGCCCGTCGAGCGCCGCCAGCTGCGCCCGCGCGGCGTCGGGGCGCCCCGTCAGGCCCAGCTCGCGCGACAGCGCCTCGACGACGGCGTCCTCCTCGGGCAGCGCCACGGCCGCCGAGGCGCCCGAGCCCGGCGCGACCTGCCGCAGCCAGCGCTCGGAGGTCGTGGTGGGGACGTCGATGGATTTGGACGCGACCCGGACGCGCGTGTGGGCCTCGAGCAGCGAGATCCGGCCGTCTCCGTCCAGGTCGAGCGCCTCGGTGGGCAGCGGCTGGCCGGCCTGGTCGCGCCCGCGCAGCGCGTTGAGGAAGACCAACCCGTAGCCGCGCTCGCGCGCCTCGGGGTCGGCGTCGCAGCCGGAGGCCTCGCGGTCCCAGAGGGTCGAGAAGAAGCCGCAGCGGTCGCCCTTGGGCGCGCCGCGGGACGGGTCGGCGCCCGTGAAGGCCAGCTCGGCGAAGCCCCCGGAGTAACACGAGGTCACCACCGCGCGGACCGTCCGGCCCGGCGGTGCCTGGTCGAGCGCCTGCGCCAGGTCCCCGGCCTCGAGCGACCACCCGCCCCACAGGGCGACGGCGTTGTCGCGCGGGGTCTTGCCCTTCTGGCCGTGGGCCGCGAAGTACAGGGTCAGCGGGTCGGTGCCCTGCCGCAGGGCGGCGCGGATGTGGTCGAGGGTGCCGGCGGCGGTCGCCGCGTCCTGCGGGCGCAGGCGGGTCGCGCGGTAGCGGGCGTCGCGGCCGCCGCGCGGGTCGAAGAGATCGGCCAGCTGGCGCAGCAGCCGGTCGCCGCGGTCGGCGCGATCGAGCACCTGGACCCCGTGGCTGTCGGGGCCGCCCGCGAAGAGCAGGCGCCCGCCGGGGCCGAAGACCTCTTGCGCGAGGCCCAGGTCGGCCTCGAGCGAGACCTGGTTGTACTCGGGGCTGGTGCCGCCGCCGGCGGCGATCCAGCGCACCGGGCCGGTCGGCGGGGCGGGCGCGGCGAGGGCCGTACCCAGGGCGGCGAGCCCGGCGGCGGCCCCGACGAGGGCGATCTTGAAGGCGGGGCGGCGACGACGGATCGGGTGCGTGACCATGCGGCGGGAGTACCACGGCGTGCGTGTGGGGCCAACTTCGCGGAACGATGTGAGTTTTTGACCATGGTCGGCCGCGCGGCTGGCGCGACTGCGCGCTGCGTGGATGATGGCCGGCGATGCCCGCGCCGCCTCGCCCCAAGCCCTGGTTCCTGGTCGTCCGCGCCCTGATCGGGCTGGGCGCGCTGGCGACCGTCATGGGCTTTGCGGGGACCTGGGGGTGGTCGTTCGAGCTGGCGAGCCACTTTCGGCCGCAGTACGCGCTGGGGCTGGCGGTCTGCGCCGGGTTGGCCGCGCTGGCGCGGCGCTTCGGGGCCGCGGCCGTGGCGGCGGCGGCGGCGCTGGTGAACCTGGCGCTGCTCTCGCCCAGCTGGTTCGGAGCGCCCGAGGCGACGCCGGGGCCCCAGCGGCTGAAGCTGCTGATCGCCAATGTCCAGCTGGGTAACCCGGACCCGGCGCGGCTCGTGGCGCTGGTCGAGGCCGAGCGGCCCGATGTCGTCGGGCTGCTGGAGCTGGGCCCCGATTGGGCCGACGCCCTGGACCGGCCGCTGGCGGGCTTGCCGCATCGCCGCGTGTTGCCGCGCGACGACCGCTTCGGCATCGCGGTCTACAGCCGGCGCCCGATCGAGGTCACGCCGCACGAGGGCGACCACACGCCGGTCCTGTGGGCCCGCGTCCCCCTGGGCGACCAGGCCGTCAACCTGGCCGTCGTCCACGTCTACCCGCCCATGACCCCCCAGCTGGCCGGCTGGCGGGACGAGCAGCTGCTGGCCATCGCCCGCGAGGCCGCCGCCCGGCCCGAGCCCACGGTCGTGTGCGGCGATCTCAACGCGACGCCCTGGTCGCCCATCTTCGACCGCGTGCTCGAGGTCGGCGGGCTGGCCGACACGCGGCGCGGCTTCGGCGTCCAGGCCTCGTGGCCCTCTCCGCTGGGGCCGCTGGGCATCCCCATCGACCACTGCCTGACGACCGCGGGGCTGGTCGCGGTGGACCGGCGGATCGGCCCGGCGTTGGGCTCGGACCACCGGCCCGTCATCGTGACCCTGGCGCGCGCGGCCGCGTCGCCTTGACCACCCCTCGCTCGGCGACTCCTGTTTCGACAGGACCGGGCAAGGGGGGCCGTCATGAAGGTGGGGGAGATCTGCAATCGGCGCGTCGTGTTCGCGCGGCGCCACGAGTCGGTGACGCAGGCCGCCGAGCGGATGCGCGAGCACCACGTGGGCAACCTGATCGTGGTCGACGAGGGCGGCGAGGGGCGGGTGCCCATCGGCATCCTGACCGACCGCGACATCGTCGTCGGGGTGGTCGCGCGGTCGCCCGAGCGGCTGGAGGCGCTGACGGTCGGGGACGTGATGACCGACGAGCTGGTGACGGCGCTGGCGGACGCGTCCGTGTACGACACGCTGATGGACATGCGGAAGCACGGCGTGCGGCGCATCCCGGTGGTCGACCGCGAGGACGAGCTCATCGGCATCCTGGCCTTCGACGACGTGGTCGAGTACCTGGCCGAGGAGCTGGGCAAGCTGGCCGACATCGTGCGGCGCGAACGGCGGCGCGAGGAAGAGCGGCGGCCCTAGCGAGGCTGTAGTGAATAAGCTGATTCGCCGGCTCCGGCCGATCTTGGGCAGCTCCGGCCCCGAGAGACGCTGCGGCGAACCGCCCGGTTCACCTCGGTCTCTCGGAACCGGATCTGCTCCAACCTCGGCTCGGATCCGACAAATCCCATTATTCACCACAGCCTCCTAGCGAAGCGCCCGTGTGCTACAACATCGCGACGACCGGGAGGGCGCGCGCGATGGGGCGACAGTGGGTGGCGGCGCTTTGGTGGGTGGCGATGGGCTGCGGCGGCGTGGGCGGCGAGGCGCCGGTCGAGGACGCGGCGGCCGACGTGGACGCCAAAGACGACCCCGAGGTCGGCGTCGACGCGGGAGTCGACGCCGACCCGGCCGACCTGTCCGAGGCCGAGGTGGACGCGGCGCCGGTCGACCCCGAGGCGCTGGCCGCCTGCGAGCAGGCCTGCGGCAAGCTGACGGGCTGCGCGCGGCTGACGCCCGAGGCCTGCGTCGACGGGTGCCTGGCCGCCGACGCGGACGGCTGCGGGCGCAAGTGCCTGGAGCTGTCCTGGTCGTGCGAGCTGGTCGAGGCCTGCCTGGGCGTCTCGGCGCCCGTGACGCCGCTGGCGCCCGGACCGTACGGCAAGGCTTGGCGTGAACTGGCCGGGCCCGTGACGCTGCCCACCACCGAGGGCGAGTGGCGGCTCGAGGAGCACTGGAACGGCGAGGACAGCTTCGTCTTCCTGATGTTCTCGGGCGGCTTCGACTTCGCCGAGCAGCTGTGGTCGTCGGATCTGAAGACCTGGCTGACCAACTCGCCGCCGAACGTGCACTACTTCTTCTTGTCCTACCTGGACCAGGACGGGCAGGACCGGGCGGCCGAGAACGTGGCCGCGATGAAGGCGCGGGTCGACGCGGCGCTGGACAAGGTCCACAAGCGCTGCCAGTGGCAGGGGCGGCTGCACTACGTGCCGGTCGAGGCGCGCACGGTCGGCGGCTGGGTCGGCGAGATGCTGCAGGGCTCGGGCACGCTGGCCTTCGCCATCGACCCGGCGCAGCGGATCCGGCAGGTCGGCATGCTGCACTCGATGGTCGCGAACGCGCCGCAGCTGAGCCACCTGAACTACGAGCTGGCGCACTACGCGTTCGAGCGGCAGCGGGCGGCGGCGCTGGCGGCGCGCGAGGCCGAGGCGCCGGTGACCGAGGTGGTGCTGACCCAGGGCGTGACCGTGCACGACGCCGTGCTCGAGGTGGCGCTGCCCTCGGCCGAGGCCATGGCCGGGTTCGACACGCTGGAGATCGATCTGGGCGCCTGGTGCCCCGGCCACGACGACGCCAACTGCGGCGAGTGGGACTACCTGTCGCACCTTTGGGTGTGCGAGGCCGGGTCGCCGCCCGAGGCGCCGTGCGAGCAGGAGGTCGCGCGCTGGATCACGACCTACCGCCGAGAGGGCCGCTGGGTGACCGACATCACGCCGATGCTCGCCACCCTGCGCGAGGGCGGGGCGCGCCGCTTCCGGTTCGCGGCGGGCAACCCCATCGAGGCCGATCTGCGGCTGCGGCTGTCGAACCGCGGCGTCGGCGCGCGGCCGGCGCAGCGGGTGCCGCTGTTCCAGGGCGGGGCCTTCGACGCCGGCTACAACGCCAAGTACGCGCCGCGGATGGTCGACGTGCCCGCGTGGGCGACCCGGGCCGAGCTGGTCGCGCTGGTGACCGGCCACGGCTTCGGCGTCGAGGTCGCCAACTGCGCCGAGTTCTGCAACCACACCCACCACTGGACCCTGGACGGCCACGAGGTGGTCGAGACCCACGACGACGCCGGCACGACCTACGGGTGCGCGAACCGGGTGAGCGACGGGGTGGTGCCCAACCAGTACGGGACCTGGACCCTGGGCCGCGGCGGCTGGTGCCCCGGGCAGGACGTCGCGCCGTTCGTGGTGGACGTCACGGCGCACGTGACGCCCGGCGCGGCGGTCGAGGTGACCTACCAGGGGCTGTTCCAGGGGCAGGACTACGTGCCCGTGCCCGGCGGCAGCGGCGACGGCTTCCCCGGCAACATCCGGATGGAGTCGTTCCTGGTCTTCTACGAGTAGTCAGGCGACGAACGGCACGGCCAGGGCGCTGAAGAGCTGGCGGTCCGCGTGGGCGCGGACGTAGTCGGGGTCGATGGCCGGGACCAGCTTGGCGGTGCGCACCGAGGCGTACCAGTGGACGACGCGCGTCTCGGGGGACAGGGCCTGGTCGAGGCGGGGGCGTCGGGTGTCGCGGAACCAGTGCTCGCTGATCTCGGGGGCCAGCGGGTAGAAGACCGCCGGGGGATGCACCTCGAGGTCGCGGCCCGGGTACGAGGCCACGACGTCCTGGAGCAGGTGGGTGCCCAGGGCGAAGCGGACGGTCTGGCGCTCGCGCGGCATGTCGACCATGCGGGCGAGCAGCTCGCGGACCAGCGGGTGGCCGGGGGCGGCGCCCAGGACGGCGTTGTTGACGGCGGTGGGGTAGGCGCGCTGGACGACGTGGAAGGCGCGCCAGCCCTCCGGCGTGCGGCGCAGCACGTCGCGGACGACCGTGCGCAGGCCGGCGGCGGCCAGGGTCCTGGGGTGGCGCGAGCGGCGGACCGCGGCCGGGAAGACCAGGCGCTCGGCGCCGCAGAAGACGCCCGCGGTGGCGCGCAGCGGGCCCAGGCTGCGGACGGTCACCGTGTCGAGGTCCAGGTAGACGCCGCCCTCGGCCATGAGCAGGGCCGCGCGCACCATGTTGGCGCGGCCGGCGGGCTGCTCGATGCGGCGGTACAGGTCGACCAGGCGGTCGCCCAGACCGGGGACGGCGGCGAGGACGGCCTCGGCGTCCAGCGGTCGGGTCTCTAGGCCGGGGATGGTCTGGACGTCGGGCCACCAGCGGGTGCCCGAGAGGTCGTCGGCGTGGTGCAGGACGAGGCGCTGGAAGCCCCCGCGCCGCGCGGCCGAGCGCAGGGCCAGCACGTGGACCCAGGGGAGCTGCCGGCCGAACCAGATGAAGTGGGCGAGGGACGGGATGCTCATGCGGGGAGGCGGCCGTACAGGGTGTTGAGCTCGCGGAGGGCGCCGCCGACCTCGTCGTTGAAGGCCTCGGCCCGGACGCGCCAGGCCCAGTTGCCGTCGGCGGCGCCGGGGGTGTTCATGCGCGCGCCGGAGTCGAGGCGCAGCACGTCCTGGAGCTGGGCGATGGCCGTGTGGCCGACCGAGGCCCAGCTGGCGCGCAACAGATCCCAGGCGACGTCGTGCCCGTCGGTGCCCAGGTAGCGGCGGACGTGGTCGCGCGTCGGCTCGGGCAGGCGCTGCCACCAGCCGACGGTCGTGTCGTTGTCGTGGGTGCCGGGGTAGACGACGCAGTTCTCGACGTGGTTGTGCGGCAGGAAGGGGTTGGAGGCGTCCTCGCCGAAGGCGAAGTGCAGGACCTTCATGCCGGGCACGGCGACCGCGTCGCGCAGATCGTGGACGCGCTGGTCGATGTTGCCCAGATCCTCGGCGATGATGGGCAGGTCGCCCAGCGCCTGCCGCAGATCGTCGAACACGCCGCGGCCCGGGCCCTGGACCCACTTGCCGGGGCGCGCGTCCTTGGCGCCGGGCGGGACCTCCCAGTAGTCGGCGAAGGCGCGGAAGTGGTCGATGCGCACGACGTCGACCTGCCGCAGGATGCGGCGCAGGCGTTGGACCCACCAGCGGTGCTGCTGCCGCCCCATCAGCGGCCAGTCGTACAGCGGGTTGCCCCACAGCTGGCCCGTCTCGCTGAAGTAGTCGGGCGGCACGCCGGCGACGCCCAGCGGCTGCCCCTGGTAGTCCAGGCGGAACTGCTCGCGGTCGCTCCAGACGTCGGCGCTGTCGCGGTCGACGTAGATGGGCAGGTCCCCGACGACGCGGACGCCGCGCTGGGCGGCGTGGTGCTTGAGCGCGTGCCACTGCCGCTCGAACAGCAACTGCACCGCGATCTGGTGGTCGACCTCTTCGCGCAGGCGGTCCGTGGCCTTGGCCAGGGCGTCCGGCTTGCGGTCGCGCAGCGGCGGGTCCCAGCGCCACCAGGGGGCGCCGTCGTGCGCGTCCTTGAGCGCCGCGAACAGGGCGGCGTCCTCGACCCAGGGCTCGTCGGCGCGGAAGCGCTCGAGCTCGCCGCGCAGCGGGTGCTTGGGGTCGGTCGCCAGCCGGCGCGTGGCCTTGCGGACGAGGGGGCGCTTGAAGGCGGCGACCTGGGCGAAGTCGACGCGGTCGGGCGAGGTGGGGCCGACCTCGAGATCGGCCACGTCGACGAGGCCCTCGTCGAGCAGCCCCTCGGGATCGATGAGCCACGGGCTGCCCGACAGGGAGCTGGCCGTGGAGTAGGGCGAGGCGCCCGGGCCCGGCGGGTTGAGCGGCAGGATCTGCCACGCGGTCATCCCCGCGTCGGCGAGCCAGTCGACGAAGCGGTGGGCCGCCTCGCCGAGGTCGCCGATGCCGAAGCGGCCGGGCAGCGACGTCGGATGCAGCAGCAGGCCGGCGCCGCGGAAGAAGACCGAGGAGCTGTGCGCGGGGGTGGTCGTCATGGGCCGCAAGAGTGCCCCCGCCCCGAGGGGGTGGCAAGCACGCAGCTTCACGCCTCGGGGTGACGCAGCTTCACGCCTCGGGGTGACGCAGCTTCACGCCTTGCACGCTGCGACACGGGCCGCACCGCGCGCAGGACGCTGGTCAAAGCGAGCGGCGGAGCTTATCAAGGGGCTCATGCCCCGCCATCCACGCGTCTCGCCCACCACCGAGTCCATCTCGTCGCGCGTGTTCAGCGCCCTGACCGACCGCATCGCGCGCCACCCGGGCCCGCTGTACCCGCTGCACGTCGGGGACACCTGGCTCGAGCCGCTCGAGGCCGCGCGCGCCGAGGCCCAGCGCACGGACGACGCCCCCGGACTGCACAGGTACACGCCGCCACAGGGGCTGCCGGAGCTGCTGGCCGTCATCGCCGACCGGCTCCACCGCCGCTCCGGCCTGTCCGTCGACCCCGCCTGCGTCCAGGTCGTCTCGGGCGCCACCAGCGGCCTCGCCGTCGTCTGCCAGACCCTCCTCGACCCGGGCGACGAGGTCCTGCTGCCCTCGCCGTTCTGGCCCCTCGTCCGCGGCATCATCGCCGCCCGCGGCGCCGTCCCGGTCCAGGTCCCCCTCTTCACGCACCTCGGCGAGCCCGGCTTCGACCTCGAGGCCGCCCTCGAGGCCGCCATCACGCCCCGCACCGCCGCCCTGTACGTCAACTCGCCCCACAACCCCACCGGCCGCATCCTCGGCCCCGCCGACATCGACGCCATCGCCCGCGTCGCCACCCGCCACGACCTGTGGGTCATGACCGACGAGGTCTACGAGGAGCTCTACTTCGGCGACGCGCCCCCGCCCCCCGTCTGGGCCCACCCCGATCTGCGCGACCGCGCCATCGCGACCCACAGCCTGTCCAAGGCCTATGGCCTCGCCGGCGCCCGCGTCGGCTACACCCACGGCCCGCCGGACGTGATGAAGCGCGTCCAGGGCGTCCACACCTTCCTGGTCTACTGCGCCGCCCGCCCCATGCAGCGCGGCGCCATCGCCGCCCTGCGCGACGGCGACGCCTGGCTCGCCGACGCCCGCCGCGCCTACCGCGACGCCGCCGCCCGCGCCTCGGCCGCCCTCGACCTGCCCATGCCCGCCTCCGGCACCTTCCTCTTCTTCGACACCGCGCCCTGGCTCGGCGGCGGCGACGACGCGCTGCCCTTCCTCGAGCGCTGCGTCGACGCGGGCGTCATCCTGGTCCCCGGCGCCTCCTCCGGCGACGCCTACCGCCGCTGGGCCCGCCTGTGCTTCACCTCGGTGCCGCCCGACCAGCTCGACCAGGCCCTCGAGCGCCTGCGCGGCGTCATGCGCTGACACCGGGGCCGCTCCGCGGGCCGTTCGCCCTTGCGATCCGCGGCCGGGTGACTAGCCTGCCGCCCATGCGCATCGTCTCCTGGAACGTCAACGGTCTGCGCGCCTGCGCCAAGAAGGGCTTCTGCGGCTGGCTCACCGCCAGCGAGGCCGATCTGGTCTGCGTGCAAGAGGTCCGGTCCCGCGAGGATCAGCTGCCCCCCGAGGTCTGCGGCCCCGACGGCTGGCACACCCACTTCGTCGCCGCCGACAAGGCCGGCTACTCGGGCGTCGGCCTGTTCTCGCGCCGCGCGCCCGACGCGGTCACGACGACCCTGGGCGAGGACCGCTTCGACACCGAAGGCCGCGTGCAGATCGCGCGCTTCGGCCAGCTGGTCGTCGCCAACGTCTACTTCCCCAACGGCAACGGGACGCCGCTGCCCGGCGGCAAGCGCTCGAACGACCGCATCCCGTACAAGCTGGCCTTCTACGAGGCCCTGTTCGACCAGCTCGAGCCCGAGCGCGCGGCCGGCGCGCCCATCCTGGTGCTGGGCGACTTCAACACGGCGCCCGCCGCCATCGACCTGGCGCGCCCCAAGCAGAACCTGGGCACCAGCGGCTTCACGCCCGAGGAGACCGAGCACCTGGCCGGGATCCTGGGCCGCGGCTGGACCGACACCTTCCGCCACTTCCACCCGGGGGCCGAGGGCCACTACACCTGGTGGAGCCAGCGCTTCGGCATCCGCGAGAAGAACATCGGCTGGCGCATCGACCTGGTCGTCGCCTCGCCCGGCGCCCTGCCGTTCGTCAAGGGCGCCTTCATCCACCCGCACGTCAAGGGCTCCGACCACTGCCCGCTGGGGGTGGACGTCGACCCGGCCATCTGCGGCCCCGCCTGAGCGGGGCACCGCAGACGGCCGCGACCGATCATCGGATCAGTAGGTCGGCGCCGGCTTCTTGACGTTGGCGCCGCCGACCTTCGACACGGGCAGGCCGTAGGCCTTGGACGGCTCGACGACCATGTACTCGTTGTCGCTGTAGCTGCCCACGACGCCCTCGAGGTAGTCGCGCAGCTGCGGGACGGCCGAGGCCTCCCAGATGCAGGTCGCCGCGGTGCCGTCGCCGTTGGGGTACGAGCCGTGCATCACCATGCCGTTCGGAACGTTCGGCAGCTCGCGCTCCGCGGTGCTCCAGAAGGCGTTCGGGTCCGAGATGCGGTGGTTGACGACGATGTACATGCGTGTGTCCTCGTGTGTTGGACGGACGGGGGCCGGGCTGCGCGCTCGCGCCGCCTCGAAGCTCCCGCCCCGCTTTGGGAATGCGCGGACTCTGCCACGGCGTCCGCGCAGGACAACCTGGGGGGCCCATTCCGGCGTCGCGGCGCGAAGAACCGTTACACGTCGAGGACTTGCCGGCGACGCGGCGTCACCGGCCGGGCGCGCGCCGTCACGGGCAGGGCGTCCCCGGGGCGGCCGGCGCGGGGACGATCGCGACCCCGTCCCGCAGGAAGCTGGCGAAGAAGCAGCCGTACTGGTAGCGGACCTCTTCCAGGTCCGTGAAGATGTCGTGCGGATCGTTCTTGCCGTCGCCTTCGTACTGCACGACCACGCCGGTGTAGGGCGCGTCGTCCAGCGAGGTCAGGTTCTGGCTGACCGGATAGGGCTGCAGGCCGTCCAGACCGGCCAGCGCCAACGCCTGTTGCATGGATGGCCAGACCGTGTCGCCGGCCTGCTGGTGGCCGTACGCCAGGGCCATCGCGTCGAACAGCGGCGTCGGGAAGTAGCTGTCGTCCTTGCCCACCGGCTCGTAGACGGGGCGCACGGGGTGGCCCGGCAGCGGCCGGCGGGCCAGGCGCGGCATGAAGACCATCGGCTCGGCGTCCTCCCAGGCGGTCTGCAGCGTGTGCAGGACCGGGTGGAACAGGCTCAGCGGCGCCTCGGTCCCCAGCATGAGCGACAGCAGCGGCGGGATGTCGAGGAGGTCGGTGACGATGGCGAAGTGGCTCCAGTAGCCGCCGGCGCCGGTCGGGACCAGGGCCTCGAGCCGCGGCTCGACCGCGCCCACCAGGTTCGTGTACATGCCCCCCATCGACTGCCCCATCGCGACCACCGGGTCCGCCCGGAAACGGAAGGCGTCCTCGCCCTCGGGCAGCGTCGGGCCGTCGCAGCCGGCCAGGGCCGCGGGCGGGATCTGCAGACGCAGCAAGGCCTCGAGGTACAGGCGCTGCTCGATGACGCCCTGGCGGAAGGTGTCGCGGAAGGCGGCCAGGTTCGCGAAGTTCAGGTAGGCGATGGCCGAGGCGCCGGGGACCCGCTCGGGGTTGACCGGGTGGGCGCTGCCGGCCGTGCCGAAGCCGTGCTGGGCCAGGACGTGCGCCGGGCCCAGGCCCTTCGTCTCGTTGCCCTGGGCGTCGTCGGGGCCGCGGTCGACCACCTGGGTCGCCAGGCCGCCCGACCCGTGGAAGTACAGGACCAGCGGATAGCCGCCGGCCGGCATCGGGGCGCGCGGGACGGTGACGACCACCGGGATGGTCTCGCTGCGTTGCACAATGGGCGCGCCCTGGGCGTCGAGTTCGAACAGGCCCTCGCTGTCGAAGGGGGCGACGCCGCGCTGGAACTGGGGCAGCGTGAGGGTGCCGTGCAGCTCGCAGAAGCGCTCGTGATCGGCGCCGTCGTCGGGATCGAGGGCCAGGTCCGCGAGATCGACGTCGTGGGCGGCCAGGACGCCTTCGGACAGCTCGGCCAGCCGGCGCACGGGGTCGCCGGTGGTGAAGACGGTGGCGGCGGCGACGTCGGCGGGGGCGAGGTCCAGCAGGGCCAGCGCGTCGCGCAGGGGCGCGTAGAGGGCGGCGGCGGCCTGCCCGCGGGGGCCGGCGGGGGCGTGGCCGTGCAAGAGGGCGGCCAGGGCGTCGGGTTGGCCGAGAGGCTGGCCCTGGGCGTCGTTCAGGCTGCGGCGGACGACGAGGGCGTAGGTGGTCTCGGGGGCGAGCACGAAGCCGGGGCGCGGGGCGATGGCCAGGACGTCGGGGGGCGTGTAGGGGTCGGGCTCGAGGGTGAGGGCGATCAGCGGGACCAGGGCGCCGCGGGCTGGCGAGTCGGGGTCGACGTCGACCAGCAGGAGCGGGGACTGGGCGTCGGCCGGGATGACCTGGGACGGGTCGCGGGGGGCCAGGGGGGCGTCGAAGCGGAACCAGGCGACCGGGGTCATGGGGAAGCCGGGATGCTGCATTGCAGCAGCGGCGAGGTTGGCCAGGAGATCGAGCTGGTTGGGGTTGGGCAGGCCGGAGAGGTCGGGGGTGCCCTGGGCGGTCAGGCGCAGGTCGGACGGGTAGGGGAAGTCGAAGAAGGTCTCTGGGGTGCGCCAGTCGCCCGAGAGGTCGAAGGCGGCCTGGGTGCCGGGGAAGCCGACCGGGACCTCGACGTCGGTCGCGTCGGGCTGGGCGATGTCCTTGAGAGCTTCGGCGTCGGCCACGTCGGGACGCGCGGCGGGGTCGGGGTCGGGGTCGCCGCAGGCGGAGGCGAGCAGCAGCGACAGGGCGAGGGTTGCGGCTCTCACGCGGGGCTCCGGGGGTGGACGTCGAAGACGAGCGGGGGATTGACGGGGCGGTAGCGGACGTCGAGCGAGGCGGCGTTGGCCAGGGTGGTCGGGCCGAGCGTGGTCGTCCCGTAGCCCTCGTGGATGTGGCCGAAGACGTGGAGCTGGGGCTGGACGCGGCGGACGGCCTCGAGGAGATCGTCGCAGCCCTCGTGGCGGCCGTCCCAGCAGCGGTCGCCGTGACCGCGGGGCGGACCGTGGGTGATCAGCACGTCGGTGTCGGCGGGGATGAGGGCCCAGCGCTCGGCCAGCGGGGCGCCGCGGGGCAGGTTGAAGGCCCAGGCCATGAACTCGGGCTGCCAGGGGCTGCCCCAGAAGTGGACGCCGTCCAGGGTGACGCCGCTGTCCTCGAGGTAGTGGACGCCGGCCTCGGCCATGAGGCGCCGGGCGGCGTCGGGCTCGCGCTGGAACGCCCAGTCGTGGTTGCCCGCGACGACGACCTTGTGACGGTGCGGCAGGTCGGCCAGCCAGTCGGCGACCTGATGGATCTCGGGCAGCAGCCCTCGGCCGGTCATGTCGCCGCCGTGGACCAGGACGTCGCCGTCGGGCAGCGCGAGGGCGCCGTGGCGCAGGTGGGTGTCGCTGATGGCGACGATGCGCAGCGGCGGCATCACCACTCCCCCTGGCTGGGGCGCGAGGCCCAGGGCTCGCGCGGGGGCAGGGCCTCGCCGCGCTGCAGCAGCTCGACCGAGATCTGGTCCGGGCTGCGGACGAAGGCCATGCGGCCGTCGCGCGGCGGGCGCAGGATGGTGACGCCGCCCGCCTCGAGGCGCTCGCAGAGGGCGTAGATGTCGTCGACCTCGTAGGCCAGGTGTCCGAAGTTGCGGCCGCCGGGGTAGGGCTCGGTCTGGTCCCAGTTGTAGGTCAGCTCGACCTGGGCGGCGTCGCCCTCGGCGCCCGTCTCCAGGAAGACCAGGGTGAAGCGGCCCGACTCGCTGTCGCGGCGGCGCACCTCGCGTAGACCCAGGAGATCGCAGAAGAAGTGCAGGGCCGCGTCGAGGTCGCGCACCCGGATCATGGCGTGGAGAAAGCGCATCGGGGCCTCCGGCGTCGAGGGAGAGCGCGCCGACCGTGGCATGCGCCCCGGTTCGTGACAAGACGCCGTCGCCGGGCCGCGGCGGTGGGCGGGGCGCGCGTTGCGCGGGCGCGGGGGCTCGGTTAGGCTCGGCGGACCTGACCGCGTGGGGTTTCGCCGAGTTGGCCGACTTGTTGCTCATCGCCGTGCTCGTCCTGCTGGGGGCCTCGCTGATCGTGGGGCGGCTGGTGGGGCGGGGGCTGGCGCGCGGCCTGCGGGTCGCGCCGGGGCGCGGGCGAGAGGTCATGCCCGGGCTGCCCAGCCACGGCGAGGAGGCGACCGGCCGGGCGGCGGTGCGCTTCGACCGCGCGGTCGAGCGGATCGAGGCCCGCCTCATGCGGCTGCCCCCGGCGGAGCTGGGTGAGCTGGAGGCCGGCGCCCTGGCCGCGCGCTTCGGCGAGCCGCCCGAGGTGGTCGCCGCCGCCCTGGATGACCTCGCCGCGCGCGCCGAGCACCGCCTGCGCGTCACCGGCCGCGGCCGGCTGCTCTACGGCTTCACCCCCGAGGCTCTGGCCTCCGCCCGCCGCGCCCGCCGCGCCCAGATCCCCGCGCGCCTGGCCCTGCTGGTCCTCGGCTTGCTCGGCAACCTGGGCGCCGCCTGGCCGCTCCTGGCCACCCTCGGCCTCGCGGCCCTCGCCCTCGCCATCGGCCTGGACGATCTCGACGTCCTGGTCTGGGCCATGGGCGCCGCCGTCCTCGGCGTCTTCGCCGTCTTCGGCGCCACGCTCGGCCTCGGCGCCCTGCTCGGCTGGCTGCTCGACCCCAGCGCCCTCGGCCCGCGCCTGTCGCGCCTCGCGGCCGGCACCTCGGCCCCCTCGCGCGACCCGGTCCTGCGCGTCATGGGCGCCATCGCCGGCGGCACCGGACGCCTGCTCAAGGGCGCCGACGACGCCCGCGCCGCCCTGGTCCTGCTGGTCATCGGCCTGTTCCTCGCGGCCGTCCTCGGCGCCCTCTTCGGCGTCCTCCTGTGGCTGCGCGGCGTCGTCCGCGCCGTCCTGCGCCGCGACGCGCGCCACCTCGAGGTCTCCCCCGCCGACTGGGTCCACGCCCCGGCCCCGCCCGACCCGCTCGAGGCCGTCGCCCCCTCCCACGACATCGCCCTGGGCCTGCTCGACGCCGTCACCACCGCCGCCCGCCGCCGCCGCCCGGTCGACCCGGCCCTCGCCGCCCGCGTCGTCGCCCGCGCCCGCGCCCAGGGCGGCCGCCTGTCCGCCCTCGACCTCGCGCTCGCCGAGGGCTACGACCTCGACGAGGCCATCAGCCTGCTCGCCCAGCTCAGCGGCCGCGCCGGCGGCGATCTGCAGGTCTCCGAAGCCGGCGACCTCGACTTCACCTGGCCGGCCGACGTCCTCGCCCCCGGCGCCGCCCCGCCGCCCGTCCGCTTCGAGGCCGTCGCCCGCGCCCCCTCGGCCAGCGTCGCCGCCCGGCGCAAGTCCGTCTGGACCCTGCTCGCCGCCGACCCGGCGATCCGCGTCAACGTCCCCGGCCTGACCTGGGCCCACCTGCGCGCCGCCGACCGCCTCGCCGCCGGGACCGCGCTCATGGCCGTGGTCGCGGCCGGCGTCCTCGCCGTCGACACCCCGCTCACCGCCGGCCAGGCCGCGCTGCTCCTGGTCCCGGCGGTCCTCAACCTGGGCGCCGTCGCCCTGGCCGCCGCGGCCCGCTACGTCGCCCGCGTCGCCGCCGGCCAGGGTGTCCTGCGCGATCTCCGCCGCGCGGCCGTCCAGGCCGTCGCCTTCCAGCTGCAGGCGGGCGGCACCGACTTCGCCCCCGCCGCCGCCGCCGCCGAGCTGCACGCCACGCTCGCCCCGGCCTGGCCCGGCCTCACGGAAGCCGACGTCACCGCCGAGCTCGACGCCGTCGCGCTCGACCTCGGCCTCGACCTCGACCTCGACGGCACGGCCGAGCACGGCACGCCCCTGTTCCCGCTCGCCCCGCTGCGCGAGCGGCTGGCCTCCCTCGACGCCCTGCGCTCCCTCACCACCGACGCCGGCGCCGCCCACGGGGCCGACGTCGTCGTCTTCGACTCGGCCGCTTGATGTCGCACCTGCTCGCCCTGCTCCTCGGCGCCTTCGCCCTCGCCAGCCCCGCCACCCCGAAGGCCGAGCCCGCCGTCTGGGAGCCCGGCCGCTTCTACGCCTCGCCCGTCGGCGAGGTGCGCTGGCTCGCCGCCAGCGGGCGCCTGCTGCTGATGAGCGATCTGCGCCACGGCGTCGCCGCCGTCGAGGAGGCCACCGGCCGCGTCGTCTGGACCCACACTGCGGCGGGCGGCCGCCTCGACCGCGTCTGGCACGTCGCCGACAAGCTGGTCCTCGCCGGGGTCGACCTCGAGGTCCTGAGCCGCGACACCGGCGCCATCCTGTGGGCGCGTCCGCTGGGCTGCGCGACCGGCGGCGTCTGCGCGGGCCGCGTGCACCACGCCGACGGAGACGGCGTCCTGGTCGCCGGCGCGGGCCCCGTCCACACCCGCCTCGAGCGTCTGCGCCTGGCCGACGGCCGCGCGCTGTGGGAGACGCCGGCCGCCGTCCGGCACCCGCGCGAGGCGGGCGTCGCCGGCCAGACGGTCGTGTCGCAGGACGCCAACGCGCCGTTCACGGTGCGCTTCTTCGATCTCCAGACCGGCCGCCCCACCGGCGAGTGGGGCTGGACCGTCGGCGGCCAGCCGCGTCCGCCGCGCCACCTCGCGCTGCACCACAGCGGGCGGGTGGTTGCGACGGATCTGCAGACGCCCGACGGGGCCCTGGCGCACTTCGTCTTCCTGAGCGCGGCCGGACAGGCGGCCGAGGCGCGCACGCTGGCGCCGCTCGAAGGCCTGCCGCCCCGGGCCACCTTCGCCCGCGTCGCCGGGCGCCTGGCGCTGCTGGCCGTCCCCGAGCCGGACGGCGCCGCGACGCGCCTGGTCCGGCACGTGCTGGACGGCGCCGAGCCGCCGACGGCCGAGCGCTTCGGCGCGCTGGCCGAGCCGCTGGTGCTGGGCGACCGCGCGGTGGTCTGGGGCCACGACGGGGCGGCGGCGGTTCTGCGCGGCTACGACGGCGTCACGGGCGACCGGGCCTGGGAGCTGCGCTTCGAGGGGGCGCAGCGCGCGGTCGAGCTGCTCGACGGGCGCGGCGCCGTGGTCGCGACCCTGGGCGGCCGGCGCGGCGGCTTCGTCACCGTGCTGCCCGGCGACGGGACGCTGCAGGCGGCCGGGGTGCGCGACGAGGCGCGGCCCATCGCGGCGGCGCTGCAGGCCAGCGAGTCGCTGTACCTGGCGTCGGGGCGCGGCGTGCAGGTCCACAGGCTGCGCCGGCTGGCCGACATCGAGCGGCTGCAGGCCGAGGCCCTCGAGCAGGGGCGGCTGGACGAGGGGGCGGCGCTGTGGGCGGGCGCGGCGCTGCTGACGGGCCGCGCCGAGGGCGTCACCCGCATGCGCCGGGCGCTGGCGGGGGCGCGCGCGGCCGAGCTGAGGACGCTGGCGGCGCGGCGCGAGCGCGCTGGGGCGCTGGGCGGGCTGCCGTGGATGCTGGGTGAGGGCGAGGACCCGGGGCTGCCGGATCTGGCGGCGGCGGCGCCGCACCTGGCGCTGCTGCTGGGGGACCTCATCCTGGGGGTGCGGCGGGTCCATCCGTCCGAGGGGCAGCTGCTGGGCCCCATCGCCGACCAGGTCGGCCGGCTGGTGGCGCGACACACCCAAGCGCTGACGCCGGGCGGCGCTTGGGCGGCCGCGACCGCCGACCTGCAGATGTTGGTCCACGCGCTGGCCGGGGCGCTGGCCCACGCGCGCCTGCCCGAGACGGCCGCGACCCTGACCGGGCGCTGGCTGGGTGACGCGCGCCAGAACGACCCCGGCAGCCGCGCGCTGCACCGGGCGCTGGCCATCGCCGCGCTCGAGGACAACCTGCGCGCCACCACGCGCGCGCTGACGGGCCGCGACCCCATCGCCCGGCGCGAGGCGCTGGAGGACCTGGAGACCTTCCCGCACGCCGCGGCGGCGCTGGGTGACGGCGCGTGGCTGGCCGAGCGGACGCGAGCCCTGGCCGAGCTGGACGACGCGACGGCCCGGCGGGGCGCCGCGGCGCTCAAGCGCGACGTCTCGGGCCGGCTGCGCGAGGCGCGGGCCGAGATCGGCCGCGGGCTGGGCGAGGCCGGGTGCCTGGCGGTGTGCCGCGCGATGGCGCAGGGGTGCCAGGCGACCTGCCGCGGCGGCGCCTGCGCGGCGGCCCAGGCCAAGTGCGAGCGGCCGTGCCGGGGCTCGGGGCAGCCGGCGTGGAAGGTGTCGGGCTGCGGGCGCTGATCCGGGTCAGACCCGGTCGGCCAGGGTGTCGAAGCGCTCGACCACGGTGAAGTCGTGGGCGCCCGCCGGCGGGTTGCCGGGGCGCACCGACAGCCCGACCTGCAGGCCGGCCTCGCGGGCGGCGCGCGCCTCGTCCAGGCTGTCGGTCAGGAACAGGATGGCGCCCGGCTCCTCGTCGATGGCGGCGGCGATGGCGCGGTAGCTGGCGGCCTCCTTCTTGGGGCCGGTGGTCGTGTCGAAGTGGCCCTGCAGTAACGGCGTGAGATCGCCGGCCTCGGAGTGGCCGAAGAGCAGGCGCTGCGCCTCGACGCTGCCCGACGAGTAGATGAAGGCCCGCACGCCTCGCGCGGCCCAGACCTCGAGCGCCCGGGGCACGTCCTCGAACACGTGCCCGCGCAGCGCGCCGCTGGCGTAGCCCTGCCGCCACACCAGCCCCTGCAGCTGCTTGAGGCCGGTCGCCTTGCGGTCCTCGTCCATGAGCCGCAGCGCGAAGCGCTCGGCCGACTCGGCGGTCGGCGCGTCGTCCGGGGCGTCGGCCTCGGCCCACAGCGTCGCCACGGCGCCCTGGACCTCGGCGTCGTCCCAGCGGTCGCGCAGCGTGCGGCCCAGCGCCTGGCGCGCGAACGGGAAGAGCACGTCGTAGACGAACGAGATCGAGGTGGTCGTGCCCTCGACGTCCAGCACGACGGCGCGGTGGGGCTCAAAGCGCGGCTCGGTCATGGCGCGGGCTCCGTGGGGAGGGGGAGGGGCCGCGTGATAGCACCGGCGCGCGGGCGGCGGCAACGACGTGGGCTGGCCGCCGCCGTTGTCCCGCCCCGAGATCGGCTCAGGGCTGGTTGAGCGCGAAGATGAGCCCATCGCAGTGCTGCGCCGCGGCCGCCTCGCCCCGGGCCGCGAGCAGGGCCTGCGCCCGCCGCAGCCGGGGCTCGGCGAAGCGGCCCAGCGCGGTCGGGCTCAGGTTGGCCGAGCCGCTCGCCGCCGCCTGGACCTGGGCGACCAGCGCGGCCTCGTCGTCGGCGGTCAGCACCTCGACCCGCCCGATCAGGGTCCGCACCAGCTCGTCGGGCGCCGGCGAGACGGTGAGGGGCAGCAGCGCGTCGGTCCAGGCGCGCGGCGCGACGTACAGGACGCGCAGCCCCGGCGTGCGGAAGTAGCTGTGGAACCAGGTGTCCACCATCGCCAGCGCCTCGTCCTCGAACAGCCCGGTGTCCTCGAGGGCTTCGGCGACCAGGGCGCGCGCCTCGGCGGAGTAGAGGTCCAGCGGGTGCTCCTTGGGCGTCGGCACCACGACGCGTGACTCGCCGGCCGCGAGCGGCCCGAGCGACTCGATGACCCCGGCCGGTCCGTCCACCCGCAACAGGAACACCGCCGGCACGTCCTCGGCGCCGTCGTTGCGCACCGTCAGCGCCGGGCTGCCGGCCTGCGAGGTGACGCGGAACGGCATCTCGAAGCGCCCCAGCCCTCGATAGAAGATGAAGCGCTCGCGCTCCTCGCCAGCGCGCAGCGCCATCGCCGCGACCCGCCGCGACGGCGCCCAGACGTCGTCCTCGTCGACCTCCGGGAGGTCTGCGTCGGCCAGCGTCGCGTCCAGCTCGATCTCCCAGCGCGCGTGGCCGTCGCGCACGCCGGTCAGCGCCCCGACGGCCGGCGCGGTGCTCGCGGCCTGGGGGTACCACTCGCTGACGACGCCCTGCGGGAAGCCGACGTCGACCGTCACCGCGCGCGGGCGGTCCGAGTAGAAGTACAGCACGGGCGTCTCGAGCTTCTGTGTCACGCCCTCGGGCAGGATCTCGAGGCCCTTCATGCCCTGCGGCACCACCGCCCGGCGGTGGACGAAGGCCGGCAGCTGCTCCTCCTCGTGGTGCATCCCCTCGAGCGAGGCGCCGTCGGAGCCCTGCACCGAGGTGTAGGTGCCCCACTCGTGCACGACGAAGGGCTGGACGACGGACTGGGTGGGCCCGGGGCGCGTCGGGGCCGGACCGTTGGACCCGTGGGCGGCCGGGTCGGCGGCCGGGTCGGCGGCCGGCGGCTCCGGCGTTGCGGGCGTCGGCTCGGGGGCGGCAGACGGGGGCGCGGGCGTGGCGGCGGCGGGCTGGCGCGTCGGAGCTTCGGTCTGGCAGCCGGCGAGCAGCGTGGCCAGACCCAGGGCGGTCAGGGTGGGGACAAGGCGCATGGCGTGACCTCTCGCGTGGGTGACCAGGTCATGATGCGCGGCCGTCCGCTATGCGATCCAATGATATGTTTTCATCGAAACCCATACGCCGCTCGTATGGATTTGCGCCGGCCGCGGCCTGCTGTAACGTCGCGGCCTTGCAGGGGGACGCGATGAGGGGACGGGGCGTCGGAGCGCTCGCGGCGGTGGTCGGGCTGGTGCTGTCGGCCGGCTGCGGGACCCAGTCGAAGCTGGTCGCGCGGGCCGACCGGGCGATGGACCAGGGCCGCTTCGCCCACGCCTACGTCGACTACCGGGCGGCGCTGTTCCACGAGGTCGAGCCGGCCAGCCAGACCGCGCACCGCGCCTTCGAGCGCGCGCAGCAGGCCATCGACGGCTGGCTCGAGGCCGAGCTGGTCGCCGCCGAGCGCGAGCTGACGAGCGGCCGGGCCGGCGCCGCGTTCGACCGGCTGATGGCGGTGGCGCACCCCGACCTCGGGGCGACCCCCTGGGAGGCCCGCGAGCGCCAGTTCCGGCCGCTGCGCCCCGCGCCCGCACCCGAGCTGGCGCAGCGGCGCGACCGGCTGCTGGCCAAGGCGGGCGAGGCCCTGTGGCCCGAGGTCGAGGCCGAGGCGGCGGCCGGCCGCTGGCCCCGGGCGGTCGCCCGGGCGCGTGCCCTGGTGTCGAGGCTGCCGGAGAAGAACCCGCTGGGCTACCGGGTGAGCCAGCTGGAGGGCCGCGCCGAGGCGCACTTCCGCGCCCTCGAGGCCGCGGCCGGGACCGGCGGCGGGATCTACCGGATCCTTGCGGCCTGGCTCGGCCAGACGCGCGGCGCCACGCCCCCCGAGCCGAGGCACCGCCTGCGGCTCGTGAACGCGACCGCCTTGCCACCCGGTTGCGAGACCCTCGCGCGCCGCCTCCTGCACACGTTCTCGCACGGCGACACGGCGACCCGCGCGGACTTCGCCGGGCTGTCCTGTCACCTGACCTCGTCCCGCAGCCGGCGCGAGCGCGAGTACGACCAGCCCTATACCGAGCACCAGTCGCGGCAGAAGTGCGTCCCCGTCCTCGAGAAGCGCTGCACGGGGACCGACGTGCACGGCAAGTGCATCCTCACGACCAACGTCGACACCGGCCGGCAGGACTGCCGGACCATCCAGGTGCCCATCACCCGGTACCGCAAGGCCACGCGCGTCGAGGAGGTGGTGACCTGGACCGCCGAGGTGCGGGGCGCCGTCCAGCTCTCGGTGGCCGGGGCGGCGGTGTCCCACGACCTGTCGACCAGCCTGACCCTGACCGACGTCGGCTGGTCCGCCCCCGAGCCGCGCCCGCTCTCCATCGACGAGGGCGACGTGCAGGCCGAGCTCGCCAAGCGCCAGGCGGCCTCCCTGACCACCGGCCTGACCCGCCTGCGGGCCGCCGCCGGTCGCCTGGCGCTGGACGCCGCCGCCGCCGCCGTCCGCGAGGGACGCGCCGACGACGTCGATCGCGCCATGGGTGAGGCCGTCGCGTGGGGCCAGGCGCCGTCGGCCGAGCTGGTCGCCTTCGTCGCCGAGCGGCACGCCCTCGACGCGGACGAGCTGACGACGCTGCTCGCGGGGCGTTGGCCCGAGCCGCGGCTGGGCGGCCCGGCGCCGCTGCCCGAGGCCGACCTCGCGGGCCTGGCCCCGTGCCCGCGCTGCCTCGTCAACCGCGACCCTCCCGGGCCGGGGCGCCGCCCCGACGGCCTGGGCGTCGTCGAGCGGGAGCGCGGCCTGTCCATCGGCGACGGCACCCTCGCCGTGGGCTGGGTCGACAGCCAGCGGCCCGAGGGGCTCGGCGGGTTCGACCGGGCCATCGCCCTGAGCTTCGACATGCGCGCCCTGCGCAGCACGAGCGGGCTGACGGCCCGCGTGGCCGCCGATCTGGGCGTGGGCCTCGACGGCGGCTTCGCCTATCGCCTCGAGCCGATGGCGCTGGGCTATGCGGCGCGCCTGGGGCCGCTGCGCCTGGGGGCCGAGGCCACGCTGGGCCTCGACGGCGTCCTGTGGGGGCGCGTCTCGTCCGGCCTGACGGCGCCGGTCACCGCCTTCCTGGCCTTCCGGCCGGCCGGCTTCGTCGGCCTCGAGCTCGAGGCGCGCGCCATCTGGCTGCTCACGACCGACAGCCGCCAGGACGGCTCGCGGACCCTCGACTTCGCGGACGAGGCCAGCGCCTCGGCGCGCTTGTGCTTCGGCGACCCCGACGCGACCTCGTCCTACGTGCTGGGGGCCCAGGCGCGCGAGTGGCGCCAGAGCACGACCTGGACCTTCAGCCTGGGCTTCGGCGCCTGCGCGTCGGCGCTGCGCTGACCCGGAGCGGCCAGCGCAGCGCCTCGCCGGCTACTTGCGGGTGTCGCAAAAGCCCAACCGGAGTGCTCCACCTTGGTGGAGCCCCCATCCGGCGCAGCTTGCTGCGCCGGTTTGGCAGCCAGATCCCGGCGGCAAGCCGCCGGGGCCGGGGCTCCGGCAAGCCGGAGCACTCCAAGGCCGCCTCAGCCGGCATCAAAACGACACCCTCTACTTGCGCGCTTTGTCGGTCGCGCGCGGCTGGACGTCGAAGGCGATGTCGCCGTCCTTCACCACGACCCGGATGACGCTGTCTTCGGGCACGTCGGCCGCGATGAGCCGCCGCGCGAGCGGCGTCTCGACGTGGCGCTGGATGAACCGCTTGAGCGGCCGCGCGCCGTAGGTCGGGTCGTAACCCGAGTTGGCGATGAAGGTCAGCGCCTCTTCCGTCGGCTCGAGGGTCAGCCCCTGCTCCTGCAGCCGGCGGTCCAGCCGCTGCAGCTGCAGCCCGACGATGCGCTTGATCTCGGGCTTGGTCAGCGGCTTGAAGAGCGCGATCTCGTCGATGCGGTTGAGGAACTCGGGCCGGAACGCCCCGCGCAGGGCGTTCATCACCCCTTGCCGCGCGCTCTCCTCGATGGTGCCGTCGGCGCGGACGCCCTCGAGCAGCAGCGGCGAGCCGATGTTCGAGGTCATGATGACCACGGTGTTCTTGAACGACACCGTGCGCCCGTGGCTGTCGGTCAGGCGCCCGTCGTCGAGCAGCTGCAGCAGGACGTTGAACACGTCCGGGTGCGCCTTTTCGATCTCGTCGAACAGGATGACCGTGTAGGGCCGGCGGCGGACCGCCTCGGTCAGCTGCCCGCCCTGGTCGTAGCCGACGTAGCCCGGCGGCGCGCCGATGAGACGGCTGACGGCGTGCTTCTCCATGTACTCGGACATGTCGATGCGGACCATCGCCTCCTCGGCGTCGAAGAGCGACTCGGCGAGCGCGCGCGCCAGCTCGGTCTTGCCGACGCCGGTCGGGCCCAGGAACAGGAACGAGCCGATGGGCCGGTTCGGGTCCTGGATGCCCGAGCGCGAGCGCAGCACCGCGTCGGCGACGGCCTGCACGGCCTCGTCCTGCCCGATGACCCGCTCGTGCAGGATCTCGTCGAGCTTGAGCAGCTTCTCGCGCTCGCCGGCGAGCAGCTTGGAGACCGGGATGCCCGTCCAGCGGGCGACCACGGCCGCGATCTCCTCCTCGCCGACCGACTCGCGCAGCAGCGGCTTGCCGGTCTGGCGGTTCTTCTGGGCCTCCTCCTCGGCCTTGATCTGCTGCTCGAGCTGCGGGAGCTGCCCGTACTGGAGCTGGGCGGCCTTGTTCAGGTCGTAGCTGCGCTGGGCCTCCTGGATCTCGTGCTGGACCTTCTGGAGCTGCTCCTTGAGATCCCGCACCTTCTGGATGGCCTGCTTCTCGGCCTCGTACTGGGCCTTGAGGGCCGCCGCCTGCTCGCGCGCGTTGGCCAGCTCCTCCTGCAGCGCCTCGAGGCGGTCCTGCGAGGCCTTGTCCTTCTCCTTGAGCAGCGACTGCTCCTCGATCTCGAGCTGCAGGATGCGCCGCGTCACCGTCTCGAGCTCGACCGGCATCGAGCTGATCTCGGTGTGGATGGTCGCCGCCGCCTCGTCGACGAGATCGATGGCCTTGTCGGGCAGGAAGCGGTCGGCGATGTAGCGGTCGCTGAGCACGGCCGCCGCCACCAGGGCCGAGTCGCGGATCTGCACGCCGTGGTGCACCTCGAAGGTGTCCTTGACGCCGCGCAGGATGCTGATGGTGTCCTCGACCGTGGACGGCGCCACCGTCACCGGCTGGAAGCGCCGCTCGAGCGCCTTGTCCTTCTCGATGTGCTGCCGGTACTCGTCGAGGGTGGTCGCGCCGATGCAGTGCAGCTCGCCGCGCGCCAGCATCGGCTTGAGCAGGTTGCCCGCGTCCATCGCCCCGTCCGCCTTGCCGGCGCCGACGATGGTGTGCAGCTCGTCGATGAACAGCAGGATCTCGCCCTCGGAGGCCTGGACCTCCTTGAGCACCGCCTTCAAGCGCTCCTCGAACTCGCCGCGGTACTTGGCGCCCGCGATGAGCGCGCCCATGTCCAGCGAGAAGATGCGCTTGTCCTTCAGGTTGTCTGGGACGTCGCCGCGCACGATGCGGTGGGCGAGCCCCTCGACGATGGCGGTCTTGCCCACGCCCGGCTCGCCGATGAGCACGGGGTTGTTCTTGGTGCGCCGGCTGAGGATGCGAACCACGCGACGGATCTCGTCGTCGCGCCCGATGACGGGCCCCAACTTCCCGTCTCTTGCCTCCTTCACGAGGTCGCGGCCATACTTGGTCAACGCCTCGTAGACGGCCTCCGGATTCGCGCTGGTCACCCGCTGGTGGCCCCGCACCCGGGTCATCGTCTGGAGGATGCGCTGGCGGTCGATCCCGAAGGTCTCGAAGACCTTGCTCACACCGCTGCCCCGCTCGTCCGCAGTGAAGGCGAGGAGCACATGCTCGACGCTCACGTACTCGTCCTTGAGACGCGCGGCCTCCTCCGACGCATGCACCAGGATCCGACCCAGCCGCTGCGTAATGGCCACACTCCCAGGCTGAACGCCGGGCCCGCTCACCCGAGGCACGCGCGACAGCGCCTCCTCGAGCGCCGAGGCCATCGCTGACGGCTCGACCCCCATGTGCTCGAGCAGGCGCGGCACGAGCCCGCCTTCCTGCTGGACCAGGCTCAGCAGGAGGTGCTCGCCGTCGACCTGCTGGTGCCCCAGCCTCACCGCGAGGGCCTGAGCATCGCTCAGCGCTTCGCGAGATTTCTCCGTGAACTTGTTCAAGTCCATGCCCGTTCCTCCACTGGTGCCCCACTCGATGTGCCCGTCGAACCTGGCCCGCACCGATCGGGGATTGGTCAACGAGGTTATGGGGTTGGAAAGATGAGATGGTTGCGAGCCTCAGGGCCCTGCGCTACGAACTGGCGCGAGAGCGTCGCCCGAGGCCGCTCGGCCGGCACCCGGCCGGCTTGCCACTGGGAGTTGAAGCACCAACGGGCAACCGGACAAGGCACGCCATGATCGACCGAAGACACGAACACACCGGCTCCCCTGGTGAGGCGGGAAGCGTCGAGCGCGGCCAATCCGACGCCAAGGCGTCGGAGGTTCTCAAGAAGAACGCGCGCTCCGCCAAGTCCCGCGACCAGGAGGAGGACGAGGAGGAGGATCCATTGGTGGATCTCCTCCCCGAGGGTGAGGGGAAGGCCCTCCCGGCGACGGCGAAGAAGCGTCTGCCGGACAGGCTGACCGCCCTCAACCTCTACCTCGCCCGCCTCAAGAACGTAGAGATCCTGCCCATCGAGGAGCAGTCCCAGCTCGCCGAACACTTCCAGCAGACCGGCGAGCGCGAGGCCGCCGCGCGCCTCGTCGCGTCGAACCTGCGCCTCGTCGTCAAGATCGCCTTCCAGTTCCGCCGCCAGTGGGCGGACGTGATGGACCTCATCGCCGAGGGCAACCTCGGCCTCGCCGAGGCCATCCGCAAGTTCGACGTGCAGCGCGGGATCCCCTTCCCGAGCTACGCGCGCTTCTGGATCCGTGCTCGCATCCTGGCCTTCATCCAGGAGAACAAGCACCTCATCCACGCCGGCTCGCGCGCCGCGCGCAAGCTCTTCTGGCGCCTCGAGCGCGAGCGCAGAAAGCTCGTCCAGGAGGGCCTCGAGCCCGTGCCGAAGCTGCTCGCCGAGCGCGTCGGCGTCACGGCCGAGGACGTCACCGAGCTGGCGCCCATCCTGGACTACCGCCCCATCAGCCTCGACGTCCCCGTCCACGGCGACGAGGACGGACGCACCCGTGGCGAGGTGCTCGCCGACTCGGGCGCCTTCACGCCCGAAGACCGCGTCAGCGGCGGCGAGATCCAGGACCAGCTCCACGAGGCCTTCATGGCCTTCCGCGAGACCCTGGACGAGCGCGACATGGCCATCTGGGACCAACGCCTGCAGGCCGAGGACCCGGTGCGCCTCGAGGACCTCGGCGACCAGTTCGGCGTCTCGAAAGAGCGCGTCCGACAGCTCGAGGTGCGCATCAAGAAGCGCCTCAAGACCTTCCTGCAGGCCAACCTGGGCAACGACGTGATCGTCGAGGCGTTGAGGTAGGGTGCTGTGAGGTAGAGGTCGATGTTCGCAGGAGGCCCCGGGGGAACCCGGGGCTTTCTTTTTTGGGGGACAGGCCTGGCTCAGGCGCACACAACCGCTATCAGGGCGGCTCGTGGGTAGCCTTCGCTTCGGCCGGTTTCGAGAGCTCTGTCCCTCTTGGCCGTGCTTCGGCCGGCCAATTCCTCGCGGACGACAGAGCCCTTGACCTCGGCCTCCGCTACGGCTGCACAGAGCGGGGCTCGGGGGCGCAGTTCCAGTCCGGAAGGGGGCCTTCCGGGCCGCGGGGGCGCCCCGGACGCTAGCATTGAACTCGTAGTCCTTTAGACCTGCCGAGACGGGGGCTGGATCGTGCCGGGGCCGGGCGGCCGGAGGGCTTGGGGAGTGGCCGGGTCGAGTGCGGTCGGGCTACCGCCAGCGCTGCTTGACGGTGGCGGCGAGGCCCTCGAGGCCGGGGTAGAGGGTCTGGGGCGTCAGGCCCGCGACGTCGGCCAGCTCGCGGCGGATGGCGTCCTTGGCGGCGTCGGGGACCTCGATGCGGGTGGACAGGGCGCCCTGATGGCTGTCGAGGGTCTCGAGGGGGTCGAGGTGCAGGGAGAAGAGGGCACACTGGGCGGGGATGCGGGGGCTGAAGGTGGGCGCCGTGACGAAGACGTAGGGGCGCTGGGCGAGGTCGACCGCGCCGAGGTGGGGGGCGTCCTCGAGTGGCTCGCCGCGCTGCAGGCGCTGGAGGCGCTCGAGGCTCCAGTCGTGCAGCTCGTGGCCGAAGGCGAGGGGCTCGGTGGGCGGGTTGGCGATCCAGACGATGCCCGGGGGCGGGGTGGGCTCGCTGGGGACGTGGTGATCGACGGCGAAGTAGAGCGCGACGAGCGGGTTGCTGGTCCAGTCGAGCAGGCGCGTGGGGAGGCCGTGGTGCTGGGCCAGCATCAGCCACTGGATGTCGGAGTCCGGGCGGTCGGCGGTCCAGGGGCGGGCGGCCTCCTGGAAGTGGCGGAGCATCTTCAGCTCGCGCTCGCAGCAGGCCTGCCGGGCGCGCGCCTCGTCGCCGGTCGTGTCGAGCACGAAGCGGCCCAGGGCGCTCATGAGCGGCCAGGGCGCCGCCTGACCGCGCAGCGGGACGACCAGGCCCGAGGGCACGTCGGCGAAGAGGTCGGAGACGAGCTGGACGTAGTCGGACAGGCGTTCGACCACGACGGTCTGGAAGCCGGGCATGGCGGGCTCGGGGGCAGCGGGGGACGAGGCCATCTTGCCGCGCCGGGGCCGTCCTTGGCCCGCTTCCGGGCCGTCAGGCGGCGCCCAGGTAGGCGACGCAGGCCCGAGCCCGTCGCCGTCGCTGTCCAGCGCGTCGGCGCCCAGCGGGGTCGGGCTGAGCAGGGCGTCCTGGTCGACGCAGCGCCTGCTCTAGGCCTGCTCTAGGCCCGGTGCTACGCGGTAGTGTGCCCGGACCTGTCGCCGCCGTGGGGCAGCGCATCCGCGCTGACGCACCAGTGGGCGTCGGCGCTGTTCGATGCCCCGGGCGCGTCAGCGCTGGCCGATGATCGTGTACAGGCGCTCGGCGCCGCGTTCGCCGTCGGTGAGCCAGTCGGACAGGCGCGTCAGGACCAGCGTCAGGTCGGCGGCGGACAGCGGCCCGTCCTGCAGGGGGTTGGCGCGCGCGATGGCTTCGATGGCCTCTTTGAGCGCCTTGTAGGGGGTGACGCCGACGACCTCCTCGGCCATGGCGTTGCGGACCAGGGCGCCGAAGACGTCGCCCGCGTCCTCGGCGCGCACCGCCAGCAGGCCCTCGGCGGCGCGGAAGAGGAGGCGCTCGTCCGGGTCGACCGCGCGGCCGACGAAGCGTAGCAGCGGGTCGGCGGTGTTCAGGTCGCTGCGGATCTGGGTCATGACGCTGGCCACCTCGAGCAGGCCGCCGAAGAGGTCGGCCGAGGGGGCGACGGGCTCTTCGGCCAGGAAGGCGGCGACCAGGGCGTCGAGGCGGGCGCGCAGCGAGGCGTCGTCGCGGAGGCGCGCCAGCAGATCGAAGGTGGCCGCGAAGCCGCGCCCGGACAGGGCCTTGTTCGTGTCCTTCAGGAAGTCGTCCAGGGTCGCGGTCCAGTCGTCGGCGGTCACGGCGTCGACGGTGAGGTCGGCCAGGACCGGCAGGAGCCGGAGCACGACCTCGAGCGTGTGGCGGTTTCTCAGGCGCGGGCCCTTGGGCGAGTCCTCGAGGTCGAGGAAGTGGCCGGCGACGTCGGCGCGGTCCCAGGCGGCCTGGGCGTCCGGGTGCTCGGCCAGGGCGCGGTCGAGCCCATCGAGCGCCCACAGGAGGTGCTGCAGGCGGCTGGGGTTCTGCAGCAGCGTCTGGCCGTCGTTGGCGGGCAGCTTGGTCGCGCCGGCGGTGGTCGTGATGCGGACGTCGGTGGCGAGCAGCCAGCGCAGCAGGGCGTCGAGCTCGTCGCCGACGTTGACCACCTGGCCGTCGACCTCGAGCGTGGCCGCGTGGGCCCAGGCGAACAGTTCCAGGGCGTGCTCGAGCAGATCCGTCTCGTCGACCAGCCGGACCAGCGTGGGCTCGACCCGCCGGCCTGCCGTGCCGGCCGACTCGAAGCCGTTCTCGTCGCGGGCCGTCTCGCCCCAGTGCCGGGCCAGGACGAGCTGCAGCTGGACGAAGAGGTCGGCCTGGCCGGCCTCGACGACCCGGGTGACCCAGGGCGTGACCGCGTCGAGCATCCCGGTCCGCTGCAGGGCAAAGAGCATCGGGCCCATGTGCTGGCGGACCTGGAACCCCTGCAGGCACACCGGGTTGCCGACGATCTTCTGGTCGTGGTTCATGAACAGGTTCAGCTCGCGCGGGGTCAGGTGCAGGTCGTCGAACTCGTCGAGCATGGCGACGGCGGCGTCGTTGAGGAGCCCGTTGCCCATGTCCAGGACGGCCTGGCCGCCGATGGCGGTGACGTACAGGTGGGCCATCGACTCGGTGACCAGGAGGTCTTCCAGCGGGATCTCGTCGAAGAGCTTGAGCGCGACCGGCGCCCAGGCCGTGTCGTCGATGAGGGTCAGGAACTTCTGGAACAGGGACTGGCGCTCGGGGGCGAGGTCGTCCTGGTCCCACGGCACCTGGCCGACCAGCGGGAGGGCGTCGACGTCGGTCGGGGTCTTCAGGGCGTCGAGGGAGGAGGGCCAGGCGAGGTCGGTGTGGCGCATCATCGCGGCGAGCGCGTCGGGCAGGCCGTGGGTGGCCGGCTCGGTGGCGGCGGCGAGCAGGGCGCGGAGGAGGCCCTGCTCCGCCAGCTGCTCGAGCAGGGGGTGCAGCTCCTCGATGAGCAGGTGGCCCGGGGCGAGGCTGGGCGCGTCGGCGAAGATGGGGCGCGCCTTGGCCAGATCGAGGACCAGCGCGCGCACCAGGGGCTCGCGCTGGGTGGCGACGTGCTCGAGGGCGCGCAGCAGGGGGACGAGGCGCGGGTAGCGGCGCAGCTCGTTCGTGGCGTGGAGCAGCTCGAGCAGGGGCGTGCCCCAGACCTGGAAGCCCGAGTAGGTCCCGGCGGCGTCGCTGCGCTCGGCGCGCGGGCCGAGCAGGCCCTCGAAGGCGGTGAAGAGGTCGTAGTGGACGCCCGAGGCGAGCAGGGCCCGGACGTCGCGCAGGGCCCAGGCGAGGAGCGACTCGCGCGCGTCGAAGTAGGTGTAGACGAGCTGGCCGTCCAGGAAGGCGCGGCCGAGCTGGTCTCGGGTCTCGCCGGCGGTGGGGACGCCGTACACGGGCGGCAGGTCGAGCGGGGCCCCATCGGCGCCGGTCAGGCGGCCGAGCGGGTCGGCGTCGGGCGCGCCGTCGTCGTCGAGGTCGGCGAAGGGCGCGGGCAGGGCGCCTTCGGCGTCGCGGGTGACCAGGGGGGCGCCGCGGACGTCGAGCTGGGCGACCAGGGCGGGCGGGCCGGTGGGCTCGTCGAGGACCAGCAGGCGTTGCCAGAGCAGGCGCTGGAGCAGCTCGACCTCGAGCAGGCGGGGGCCGGTCGGGTCTGGCAGGGCCGCCCACTCGGCGTGCAGGTGGGTGAAGAGGGCGGTCAGCTGGGGCTCGAGGGCGAGCGTGAGGGACAGCAGCTCGGTGGTGAGGGGGACGGGGTGGCGGGCGAGGCGGCCGACGAGGCGCTCGACGGCGTCGGTGTGGGCGCCGGGGGCGTCGAGGAGCTTGGCGAGGGCGGCGACGGCGCCGGGGTCGGCCGTGAGCTTGCGGAGGAGGGCGGCCGTGTCGCGGGTCAGCGAGGGGATGAAGCCGGGCAGGTCGCCCGGGCGCGGCGCGTACAGCGGCAGCAGGCGCTCGAGCAGGGGGAGCATGGCGTCGTCGACGGGAGGGGCGACCAGGGCGTTGAGGGCCCAGACGGTGGCCTCCTTGCGCTGGGTCAGGGCGGCGGCGCGGGTGGCGCCGGTCACCGGGTCGCCCGACCACAGGGCCTCGTCGTGCAGCACGCCGAACATCTCGGTGCCGAAGTCGGCGTAGGTGCGGCGCGTGGTGGTGTCGAGCGGCGCGTCGCAGGCGGCGGCCGCGGTGGCGGCGAGGGCCGCGAGGGCGACGAGGGGAGGGCGCGGCATGGTCAGAGGCTCCCGGAGGCGCTGAGCGCGAAGATGGCGTGGGTCGACTGGTACAGCCCGTCGCCGACGACGTTGGGGCCGCCCTCTCCGTAGGGGCCGGCGTCGGCGTCGTAGAGCGGGTTGACCTGGGTCTTTTCGCTGTTGGTGACCAGGCGGTCCTGCTGGCGGACGACGGCGGCCGCGGCGTCGAACGAGAAGCGGCCGACGCGCCAGGTCAGGCCGAGGCCGGCGCCGACCTTGTCGTTGTCGACCAGCAGCACGCTGGCCGTCCGGTCCGGCGGGGCCCCGGTCTCGAAGTACACGCCGGAGCGGACGGTGAGGTCGGTCAGCGGGCTCCACGAGCCGCCCACGCGCAGCGACCAGGTGTCGCGGTAGTCCTGGCGCAGGGCGAAGGGGCGCACGGTGTAGGTGCCGATGCCGGGGACGTTGTCGAACTGGATGCCGCCCGGGCCGGGGCGGATGGCGATCTCCTCCTGCCGGCTCCAGGTCTCGTAGACGGCGGCCAGCTCGAAGTCCCATTGGTCGTCCTGGACGACGCGCAGGCCGACGCGGGCGATGGCTGGGAAGTCGAGGGTCGCCTCGATGGCGTCGCCGCGCGCGACGACGTCCTTGAAGTAGAAGTGGTCGGGGACGCGCAGGCGCAGGGTGCCCTCGGGCTCGGCGCGGACGGGCAGCTGCAGGCTGGCGCCGAGCTCGAGGCGGGGCAGCAGGCGATAGAGGACGCCGAAGTTGGCGGCCGGCGTGAAGAGATCGCTCATCGCGACCTCGGTCGGCACGTCGAGGTCGCGCTGCTCGGCCCAGCCGAAGACGCCGGGGTAGGCCGAGATGGCGAGGCGCTGGCGCAGGTCGACGCTGACGGCCTGCAGGCCCACGCCGACCGACAGGTCGTCCGACAGCTTCAGGGCGAGCGAGAGCTGGCTGTAGACGGCGAGGGCCTGCAGGCGGATGAGCGAGTAGCGCTGCTCGCCGTCGTCGGGCCACTGCTGGCCGCCGGCGTAGGGGCCGTAGACGCCGAGGGCCACGACCAGGAAGTCGGTGCCGAAGTCGGAGGCGAGGGCGAGCGACGGGTCGGGGAACAGGGGCGCGGTGTTCTCGACGCCGGGGAAGCCGCTGGCGTAGCGCGGGTCCTTGCGCATGACCTCGTCGTCGTCGGCGCGCTCGAAGCGCTGGTCGGTGTGGATGAGGCCGAGGTCGACGTAGAAGGACAGGCGGCCGCGCAGGCGGGTGAGGGCGGCCGGGTTGAGCCACTGGGCGTTGAGGGTGTCGACCGAGGCGACGGAGGCGCCGCCGCGGCCGAGCTCGCGGGCGCCGCGCTCGGGGATGAAGAAGCCGCCAGCCTGGGCGGCCGGGGCCAGCGCCAGGGCGGCGGCGAACGCCGTCGGGGCGAGCAGGCGGGCGAGCGGCATGCGGAGGCTCCCAGGCCGAGGGGAGCCTGGATGGTGCCCCAGCCGGGGCGCCCGCGGCAACGGGGCGAGCGCGCCGGCGGAGGGCGGGCCTTGCGCCGGCGGCGGGGCTGTGGCGAGATCGCGCGCGTCGAACGGGCCGGGGACGGCCGGAGGAGGGCGAGATGATCGTGGTGGCGTCGGTCGTCGAGGGCGCCATCACGGGCGCCGTGGTGGGGCTCGTGGTGTCGCTGGCGATGATTTGGCATCGGGCGCGGTGGGCCAAGCGGTTCCTGGCGGCGCTCGAGGGCAGCGGGGCGGGGCCGGCGCGGGTGCTGCTGGACCAGGGGCGCCCGGCGGCGGCGAAGTTGTCGCTGGGCAAGCTCCTGTCGTCGCGCGAGCGCATGGCCGGGCTGACGCTGCTGGGGGACGTCGAGGCGCTGCGGGCCGAGGTGGCGGGGCACACGGGGCCGCTGACGGCGGTGGTGCAGGTCGGGGCCGTGGGGCTGCTGGGGCTGACGCTGCGGGGAAGCGACCGGGCGGCGGCGGCGCGGGAGCTGGACGCGCTGGCCACGCGCATGGAGACCGAGGGCGGCGCGATGATGAAGCTGGTCAAGCAGCAGACACGCGCCCTGGCGACCCTGGCCCGGTGCGTCGCGGACGGGCGGCCGGTGCCGCAGGAGATCCACGGGACGGTGGGCGCCCTGGCCAAGAACGGCAAGCTGGTCGAGGCGGTGGTCTACCAGGCCGTCCTCGAGGCCACGCGGGCGGCGGGGGGCGACCCCCGAGGGCTGGAGGCCAAGGTGAGGGGCATCACGACGGCCTTCGACGGCCACGTCGAGGCCGTCGCGCACCCGGCGGCGGGCGAGCTATGATCGCAAGTTTGCGGATTGATTGAAATTCTGACTTGATGGGGCGGTGTTTGTCGGGAGCCGGGGCCGCCACGCCTCGGCCCGGGGCGTCCCCTGATGTGGACGAGTCCGTTCCACCCCCTCCCAAGCGAATGCACCCGCGAGGTCTATTCAAATGACAGTAGCGTCTGCAGTAGCGCGGCTCAGGTCGATGGTCCGTACGGAGCGTTTCTGGCTGTGCCTTCTCATCGGAATCTCCCTGTCCACCAGCGTCGCGGCGAGCCACTGGTATCGCGGTGAGGACCCCGCCGCGCGCGGCCTCGGCGCCACCGCCGCCGGCGTCCTGCTCTCCCTGCCCTCCGAGTCCAGCCCCGCGCCCCTTTCGCCGACGGGCACCGCCCCCGCGAACCTCGCCGGCCAGCCGCGGCTGCCCGCCTGGATCGACGCGACCCTGCGCTCGGCCCCGACGCCGCTCGCCGTCACCCCCGAGATCGCCTCGGCCCTGACCGAGCTCGACGCCGTCGTCGCCGCGGACCGCAAGAAGGCCGCCGAGGCCAAGGCCCGAAAGGCCGCCGCGAGGCGCGACTTCGACATGAACCCGGGCGTCACCCTGGCCCCGCGCATCGAGGCCAAGGTCGCCGCCATCGCCAAGATCTACCGCGCCAAGACGGGCAAGCGGCTCCTCGTGACCAGCGGCACCCGCTCGGCGTTCTCGCAGGCGCGCGCCATGCACAACAAGCTGCGCCTCGGCGACAACGTCCTCGGCCTGTACCGCAACAAGGGCGCCGTCCGCGAGATCCTCGCCGCCTACAAGCGCGGCTCCGGCTCGGCCGTCGAGCGCATGGCCAACGTCATCCGTTCGCAGACCGAGCGCGGCGTGTACATCTCGCGCCACCTGCGCGCCGGCGCGGTGGATCTTCGCAGCCGCGGCCTGACCGCCAGCGACAAACGCGCGCTCCGCGAGGCCGTGCGACAGGTCGGCGGGGTCAGCAACTTCCTCGAGGAGTCCAAGCCGCCGCACTTCCACCTCGAGTTCAACTGACGCCGGCACGTCGCGTTCGACTGACGCCGGCACGTCGCGCCCACGTACCCGGGCACGACGCGACCGACACCGCCGGCCGGGCGTCCGCGGGCTCCCCTGCTTGCCCCCGTGACGCCGGCCCACCTGCGCCGGACCCCGTCCGCCTTGAGTCGACGGGGCCCGAGTGCTAATGCTCTCCGGCTCGGTAAGCGCATCGAGGGAGAGCCATGCCCCATCCACGTCGTCTCACGTCCGGCGCGTCGCGCCTCGCCACCGCTGGCGCCCTGCTAGCCTGGACGCTGGCGTCCACGGGCTGCTCGTCCCCCGGCGGCGACGGAGGCGGCGACGTCTTCTGGCCTGGCTCCGACACGATCCAGATCGGTGACCAGATCGGGTCGGACTCGGGGCCGGGGGGCGACGCCACCACGGGCGACACTGCGTCGGGCAAGTGCGAGACCGCCGCCGACTGCCCGCCGAGCAGCCCCCACTGCGCCGAGTCCGGGCTGTGCTTCGCGTGCCTGACGGCCGGCCACTGCCCGGAGGGGCAGGTCTGCGACGGCGGGGCCTGCATCCCGGCGTCGTGCACGGCCGGCGAGTCGATCTGCAACGGCAACAAGCAGATGACCTGCAAGGCCGACGGCAGCGGGTGGGACGCCTTCGACTGCGGCGGCGGGACCTGCGTCGGCGGCGCGTGCACCGGCTGCGAGGCCGGCAAGAAGGTGTGCTCGGGCCTGACGGTCCGCCAGTGCAAGGAGGACGGGTCCGGCTTCGTCGAGGTCGAGACCTGCTCGGACGAGCAGAAGTGCCTCAACGGCGCCTGCGTGACCTGCTACCCGGGCGCGCTCCAGTGCGCGGGGAACTTCGTCCAGCGGTGCGACGCCAACGGCGTGTGGAAGAACGAGCAGGACTGCAACGCCAGCGGCGAGAACTGCGCCGTCGGCAAGTGCGTCTCGGCCTGCTTCAGCGACCCCAAGTACGCCTCCAACACGGGCTGCGACTACTGGGCCGTCGACATGGACAACCACTACGACGCCAACAACGGCCCGTTCGCGGTGGTGATCGCCAACCTGTCGGACAAGGCCAGCGACGTCAGCATCGTCACCAAGGACAGCATGACCGCCCCGTCGGCCCAGGTCGCCAAGAAGACCGTGCAGCCGGGCACCCTCGAGATCTTCGACCTGCCCCAGCGCAACATGGCCATCCCGGGCCTGCACTGGAGCGCCTTCCGCATCCAGGCCACGGCGCCCATCGTCGCCTACCAGTTCAACCCGCTCGAGAACGTCGACGTCTTCTCGAACGACGCGTCGCTGCTCATCCCGGCCAACACCTTCGGCACCGAGTACATCGCCATGAGCCGCTTCGAGCTGCTCGGCGGCGGGCCCAACGACACCGCGATCCCCTACCGCGGGGCCATCAGCGTCGTCGCCTCCAAGGAGAACACGACCGTCTCGGTGACGCCGACCATCAAGACCCAGGCGGGCGGCGGCATCCAGACCATGTCGCCGGGCCAGACCTACACCTACACCCTGCAGCCCTTCCAGGTGCTCAACATCAAGTCCGACCAGAACGGCGGAGATCTGACCGGCACCGAGATCACGGCTGACAAGCCGGTGGCCGTCTTCTCGGGCCACGAGGCGGCCGTGACGAGCGACCGCTGCTGCGCCGACCACCTCGAGCAGCAGCTCTTCCCGCTCAACACCTGGGGCAAGACCTACATCGCCGCCAAGAGCTTCCCCCGCGGCAAGGAGAAGGACTACTGGCGCATCGTCGCCAGCGTCGACGGCACGGTGGTCACGTTCGAGCCGGCCTCGGTCAGCGGCCCCAAGACCCTGAACCGCGGCGAGTACTTCGAGCTGGCCACGACGGCCGACTTCCGCATCACCGCCACCGAGCCGATCATGGTGGGGCAGATCCTGGCCAGCTCGCAGGAGATCGTCGAGCCCGACCCCAGCCTGCCCTGCGCGTCCAACGCCCAGTGCCCCACCGGCTACGAGTGCGGCATGGCGTCGGACTTCACGCAGCGCTGCTTCGCGCCGCTGTGCAACGGCGCCGGCAGCAGCTGCCCCTCGGGCCACGTCTGCGCCTACTACGCGAGCGCGGCGCTGTGGTCCTGCAGCCCGGTGGGCGACCCGGCCCTCATCCTGGCCGCCCCCATCGAGCAGTTCCGGACCGAGTACGTCTTCCTGTCGCCCAACAAGTACCTGCAGGACTTCGTGAACATCATCGCGCCGAGCGACGCCTTCGTGACCCTGGACGGCCTGGCCATCCCGGGGGGCAACTGGGTCGCCATCCCGGGCACCGGCTACAAGGTGGCGCGCCTCAAGGTCGCCGACGGCATCCACCGGGTGCTGGCCGACAAGGAGGTCGGCGTCATCGCCTACGGCTACGACAAGGACGTGTCCTACGGCTACGCGGCCGGGCTGAACCTGTCGGATCTCTGACGGCTCAGGGCGCGGTCGCCTCGGAGGCGGCCGCGGTCGGCGGGCCCGGGACGAAGACCGGGACCAGCAGGGGGCCGGCCACGTCGCGGCCGTCGGCGTCGAACAGCCACCACTCGCCCTGGTACAGGCCGGGCACCGTCGGCGCGACCAGCTGCAGCTCGACGGCCGCCGCCTGGAAGCGCGGCGTGCAGGGCACGGCGGCCGCGGCGCCGCCGAAGGCCGGGCTGGTGGTCGGGCGCAGCTCGTAGCCGAACCAATTGGTCGAGCCGATGTTGGCGAGGGTCAGCGTCACCGTGAACGGCTGGCCGGCGGGCACGACCTGCACGTCGTGGTCGTCCGGGCCGGGGGCCAGCGCGTCGAAGAGGATGAACGACTCGCCGGCGAAGGGGGTGGCCGGGCCCAGGCCGTAGCGCGCGGCGAGCAGCTCCTCGGTGTTGAGGTCGCAGCGGCGCATCGCGTCGGCCGCCTCGACGCCGACGAAGCGCCAGTGCCAGGGCTCCCAGACGTACTGGGTGGTCGCGACCTTGTCGTGGCCGTAGGTCATGACGACGCCGAAGCGGTGGGCGTTGTCGATGACCCACTGCATCTGCGGGCTGGAGGCCATCTCGAAAGCCGTGTCCTGGCCGAAGCGCGAGATGGTGCCGTCGTCCGACTGGTAGACGAGGTCGGCGGTCGTGCCGAGCTGGTGCTCGGAGTGGCCCGGGTGGGCCGAGTAGGTCGAGGCGGCGAGGTGGGCGTCGTCCGGGTCGAGGCCGGCGCGCAGCTCGTCGTCCACGTGGGCGGCGTAGATGGCGGCCTGCGTGGCGTACGAGCGGTAGCCGCTGGCGATGTACAGGGCGATGCCTTGCTCGGCGGCGGCGTCGAACAGGGCGCGGAAGCCCACCATGCCGTCGTGGCCGACCGGGCGGCCGTCGGAGGTGGTCGACAGGTCCGAGGGCGCCGGCGAGTGCCAGGCGACCTGGCGTAGGCGCACCGAGCGGGTGGCGTAGCGCGCGGGGACGTGGACCAGGTCGTGGTCGGCGCCGGGCCAGTCGGGCGGCAGGCCGTGCTCGCGGTTGACGTGGTAGAGGAGATCCGCCGGATCCGTGGGGGCCGGGGCGCCGTCGTGCAAGAGCGGCGCGTCGCAGGCGGCGAGGCGCGTCAGCAGATCGCAGGCCCAGTCGGCCGAGCGCGGGACGTGCGGGTGCGGGGCGGTCTCATCGGCGGTGGGCTCGGGAGGCGGCGGCGGGTCGTCCGCGAGATCGTCCGAGGCGCCGGCGGCTACGTCGGCCGGCAGCTCGGGGTCCTGCGCCGCCTGAGGGCTCTTGGCGGTGGCCGTGTCGCAGCCGGCGCCGGCGATCGTCACCGCCAATGCCAGGCCGAGAGCCCCTGCGCGCGCTGTCGTCATCGATTCGGACCCTCTCCCGGGCGTGATGATACCTCTGTCGTAATCACCTTCGTCCCGGGATTCATCCAAGGCGCCTGAAATCGAAGCCGCGCCGGCGGCCGCTTGGGCTGGTCCACCGGGGGCCGAAGGGGCTCGGGGCGGTCGGCGACCGTTTGGAAGGGGCACCAGGCCGGCGGGTCAGTCGCCGAGATCCGGCTTGGCGGCGGGCGGGCGGCGGCGGATGGTGCGCTTGAGATCCATGCCGACCTGCTGCAGCGGGCCGGCCCAGGCGGCCTTGTCGCGCAGCGGCGGCGGCTCGGCGGGCGGGTGCGGCGCCTGATAGCGCTCGATGATGGCGCGCACGGCGTCGAGCGGCAGCGCCGGGGCCACGTTGCCGTTGACCCCCTCCATGTCCCGCGCCATGCACAGGGCGTTCAGGATGGCCTCCTCGGTGGCCTCGATGACCGCCTTGTACAGCGGGTCCATGTGCTCGTCGGACAGGATGTTCAGCTTCTGGACGCGCTTGCGCGTGGCGCGCTTGACCGTGTTGGTGGTCGTGAAGGCCATCACGATCTCGCCCGAGCCGTGCGCCGCGTAGGAGCCGACGCGGCCGATGCCCAGGGCGATGCGCTTGGACAGGCGGGTCAGCTGGTGGGGCAGCAGCGGCGCGTCGGTGGCGCACACGGCGATGATGCTGCCGTAGATCGAGCGGCGCTTGTCGCGGCTCATGTAGTGGGGGGCCAGCACCTCGCCGACCGGGATGCCGTCCATGCGGAAGTCGATCATGCGCCCGAAGTTGCTCATGACCAGGACGCCCAGCGTGTAGCCGCCCTCGTCCTCGGGCAGGCGCCGCGACGACGTGCCGATGCCGCCCGCGAAGTCGCAGGTGATCATCCCGGTGCCGCCGCCGACGTTGCCCTCGGCGACCGGGCCCGAGGTGGCCGACTCGATGGCCTCGTAGACGTGCTCGGAGCGGACGTGGCGCCCCGCGATGTCGTTGAGCCACGAGTCGTCGCACTCGCCGACCAGCGGGATGACCACGTCGTGCTCGTGGCCGATGCCGGGGTAGCGCTCGACCATGTGCTTGACGACGGCCTCGGAGCAGGCGCCGACCGACAGGGTGTTGGTCAGCAGGATGGGGGTCTCGATGAGCCCCCACTCGAGCACCTGCGTCAGCCCCGAGACCTCGCCCGCGCCGTTCAAGACGAAGCCGCCGCCCATCACCCGGTCGATGAAGGTGTTGCCGCCGGTCGGCAGGATGGCCGTGACCCCCGTGCGGACCGGGCCGCGCCCCACGGCGAGGCGCCCCGAGCCGCGGATGAGGGTCGCGTGCCCGACCCGCACGCCCGCCACGTCGGTGATGGCGTTGAAGGGGCCGGGCGAGTAATGGCCGAGCTGCAGGCCGAGCTCTCGGGCGCGGACGCGCGGCGGCTCGGGCGGCGGGGTGGGGGCTTGGGCGGTCACGCGGGGCTCACCTTGGTCCTTGCGCCGCCTTGGCGCGCTTCGTTGCGCTCCTGGAAGCGCCGGATGGCCGGCGCGAGGATCTCGCCGATGAGGGTGCGGTAGTCCATCCCCGCCGCCTTGGCGATGAGGCACAGGTCCGACCAGTCGGGGGTCAGGCCGGGCAGGGGGTTGCACTCGATGAAGTTGACGCGGCCGGCCGCGTCGAGGCGCAGATCGATGCGGGCGACGTCGCGGCAGCCGAGCTCGGTGAAGCACAGCTTGGCGACGCGCGCCAGCTCCTTGCCCAGGGCGGGGTCGACGTCGGCCGGCGCGTCGTAGCGGATCTTGCTGCTGGTATCGAGCTTCTGCTCGAAGCCGTAGACCGGGAAGGCGTCGTCCTCGTCGAGGAAGACGATCTCCATGGGCGGCAACGCGCGCGGGCGGCGCTCGCCCAGCAGAGCCACGGTGAACTCGCGGCCGGTCAGGAACTCCTCGACCAGCGCGCCCTGGCGGTAGCGGCCGGCGAGCTCGCGGGCCAGCTCGCGCAATTCCTTCTCGCTGCCGACGACGCTGGCGCCGAAGACGCCCTTGCTGCTGCCCTCGGCGACCGGCTTGGCGATGACCGGGAAGCGGAGATCCTTGGGCAGGCGCTCGTTGCCGGTGCGCATCAGGACGAAGCGCGGCGTCATGACGCCGGCCTGCATGACGATGCGCTTGGCGAGCGCCTTGTCCAGCGTGATGGCCAGGGTGGCCGGGTCCGAGCCGGTGTAGGGGATGTTCAGCAGCTCGAGCAGGGCCGGGATCTGCGCCTCGCGGTTTCGCCCCTCCCAGCCCTCGGCGATGTTGAAGACGACGTCGACCCCGGCGGCGGGCAGCAGCGACGGCAGCTCGGGCGTGCACTCGAGCTCGACGACCTCGTGGCCGTAGGAGGCGATGGCGTCGCGGATGGCGGCGATGGTCTTGGGCGAGTCGTACTCGGCCTGGCTGTCGTCGTCGCCCTCGCCGTTCGGGACGATGCGCTTGACGTTGTAGGTGAAGCCGACGCGCAGGCGCTGGGCGCGCTTGGGGGCGGCCTTGACCTCGACGCCGTGGCGGCGGGCGGCGCTGTCGAGGATGGCGCCGAGGACCGCGCCCATGGACTTGAGCCCGACCTGGGCCGCCGAGGCGTACAGGCTGACGCCGGCCTCGAGGCTGGGCGAGGGGTTGGCCTCGATGAAGAAGGGGCGGCCCTCGGGCGAGACGCGGAAGTCCAGGCGGCCGAAGTCGCGGATGCCGAGGACCTGGTAGGCGCGGCGGGCCAGGCGCGCGAGCTCCTCGGCGGTGTCGGGCGACAGGGCGGCGGGCGCGCGCACGTTCACCGCGTCGGTGATGCGGTGCTTGAGCTCGTAGTCGTAGACGTTGTAGCGGCGGTGGCGGACGGCCTCGGGGTCGAAGACGTACTCGGCCGGGGGCAGGGGGCCGACCTTCTCGAGGAAGGGCACGCTGACGTCGACGCCGGCGACGAACTCCTCGGCGATGACGCCGGCGGGGTAGCGGGCCAGCAGCTCCTTGATCCGGCGCTCTAGCTCCTCGCGGCTCTCGACGACGGCGTCGGCGTCGATGCCCTTGGAGCTGCCCTCGAAGTTGGGCTTGACGATGACCGGGAAGGTCAGGTCGACCGGGCGCCAGGGGTGGGCGTCGTTGAACAGGGCCCAGCGCGGGGTCGGGATGCCCTGGGCGGCCAGGGTCAGCTTGGCCAGGTGCTTGTCGAGGGCCAGGGTGCAGACCCAGGGGCCCGAGCCGGTGTAGGGCAGGCCGAGCTGATCGAAGAGCGCCGGGTAGAAGGCGGTGCGGGTGCGGCCGGCGGAGCCCTCGGCGGTGTTGAAGACGAGATCGGGGCGCAGGGCCTCGAGGCGGGCGACCAGGCGCGAGGCCGGGCCGGAGACCTCGAGCAGCTCGACCTCGTGGCCGAGGGCGCGCAGGGTGTCGCCGATGGCCCTGACGGTGGCGGGGCTATCGAACTCGGCCTCCTCCTCGCGATCCGAGAGCTGGAGGTTGTGGGTGAAGACAATCCTCATGGCGAGGCCATCCGCGTGCGGTGAGTGGGTCCAGGCGCTGAGTCGGGGCTGCGTCGCGCGCAGCGGCCGAGCGCTTCGGGGGCCACTATCGAGCAGGTCCCATCGCCCCGCAAGGCGCGGGTTGTAGCGCGGTTTCCAGGCCCTCGAGCGGTCAGCGCGCGGCGCGTCCGGAGAGGCGAAGGACCTCGGCGAAGATGGCGTCGGCGGCGCTGGGATCGTCGGCGTAGTTGAGGCTGGTGTTGTCGAGGCGCATCAGCGGCGCGCCGTCCCAGCGCTTGAAGAAGGTCTGGTAGGCCTCGCTCAGGGCCTTCAAGTAGCCGGCGTCGAAGTCGCGCTCGAAGGGGCGGCCGCGGCGGGCGATGCGCTCGAGCAGGACGGGCAGGGGGGCGTGCAGGTAGACGAGCACGTCGGGCTTCATGATCTGCTGCTCGAGGGACTGGTAGACCCGCTCGTACAGGGCGAGCTCGTGGTCGGCCAGGGTCAGCTGCGCGAAGATGCGGTCCTTGAGCAGGTGGTAGTCGGAGACGATGCTCGGCTGGAACAGGTCGGGCTGCAGCAGCTCCTGCTGCTGCTTGAAGCGGCTCATCAGGAAGAAGATCTGGGTCTGGAACGCGTAGCGATCGCGATCGAGGTAGAACATCGGCAGGAAGGGGTTCTCCTCGACGACCTCGAGCACGACGCGGGCGGACAGGCGCTCGCGCAGGCGCTCGACCAGGGTCGTCTTCCCCACCCCGATGGGGCCCTCGATGGCGACGTAGAGCGGGCGTTCCATGCGGGCGCAGCATGGGGCGAACGGGCCCGGGTCTGCAACCCCGGACCGGGCCGCCGGGGTGAGCGGGGGGCGCCGTCAGGCCTCGGCGGGCACGCCGAGGGCGTCACACAGCTCCAGGAACTCGTCCGCGACGTCGGGGAGCGCGGGCAGGTCCAGGGCGACGAGCTGCTCGCGCAGCCGCTCCGACTCGCGGTCGGTCAGCGATCGCGTGAACCACGCGCGCACCTCGGCCGCGGCGACGTCGCGCTCGAGCCGGGCCTTGTGGCGAGCGACGGCGCGCTGGACCTCGCGCAGGGCCGGGTGCCGCTCCTTCGGGTAGCGCCGAGGCGAGGCCTGCAGGACCGGGGCCCAGGCCCGCGCCTCCAGGAAGTCCACCAGCTGCTCGTGGCTCGTCGTCGTCGCCATGGTCGCCTCCGTGCGTGCAATGAACACGGCTACTTACGTGCTCTCTGTGAGCCGTAAGGACGCGCGCTCGGGGCACAACACGGGCGGGCGCGTGCGGCGGCGATGGGGACAGCCTCGGCGGGCGGGCCGGGCTCGTAGGCGAGCGGGGGTGTTCGCGACCGAGCGTCTGGACGGAGTGACCCATCCCATGACGCGCTACTCGGGCGTGCCGATCGCGCGTCTCGAACGGAGCGAGCGGCCCGCTTCGCGGCTTGACGCCTGCGGTCTCGGCCGCTCTCATCGCGCGCATGTGTTGCGCCCGTCCATTCCGAGTGTCGGCGGCGAGCCTGCTGCTGTCCGCCATGGCCCTGGTCGTGGCGTGCCGGGACGAGGGTCCGCCGGAGGCGCCGCGGACGTCGACGACCTCGGCGGCGGTGGTCTCGGCCCCGGCCCGGGCGGCCAAGGGGGAGGCACCGGCGCCGGAGCGGCCGCGTGACTTCGGTGAGGCGTATCGCTGTGTGGGGGCGGCGCTCGGCGCGCGGATCCATGTCTCGGAGCAGATGAACCAGACGCTGGTCGCGCTCGAGGGCGTGCCCACGGACACGCGGGCGGCGGTGCTCGACGCTGCGGCCTCGGCGATGGTCGCCTCGCCCCACGACCCGGGCGAGGCGGCGAAGGCCCTGGTCGCCTCGGCCCAGGCGCTGCTCGCCATGGAGCTGCCGAGCCGGGCGCGGCTGCACGCGCGCTTGGCGGCCAAGCTCGCCGCAGTCGCTTCGAGGCAGGACGCGCGCGCCGGGCTACACTTCGACTACGACGTCGTCGCGACGTTGGCGCTCGTGGGCGCCTCGGAAGAGGCCGCCACCCTTGCCGGCGACTCCCCGCGTCTGCTGGCCTTCGCGGCCGCCGGTCACGCGCGCGCCGGGCGCCCCGAGGCGGCCGCGCCGCTGCTGGAGGAGGCCCGCCGGAGGCTCTCGGACGAGCCCCTCGAGCAGCTCGAGCTGGCCGTCGCCCTGGTCCCGCTCGGGCGCGCCGCGGAGCTCGAGCCCCTGCTCACCCAGGCCGACCCGCTGGTCCGGCAGGCGGCCCGCATGGCGCTCTACCTCGCCGCCCTCGAGCGCACCCCTCAGGGGCTGGCGGCGCCCGGGCTGGCCAAGCGTCTGCTCGCCGAGCACGCCGCCGAGCGCCTCGCCATGCTCTCGGACGCCCAGAACCCCCCGGCCGAGCTCGTCCGTGGTCTGGCCCTCCAGGTCGACCTGGAGACGTCGGCCGGCGGCATGGAGCACGCCGCCGAGACCCTCACCCGCGCCCGCGAGCTCGTTCGCGAGCGCGGCGGCGACGCTTACGAGCTCGACCTGCGCTACGCCCGGCTGCTCCTGTCCCGCGACCAGCTGGCCGAGGCCCGCGCCGTCCTCGACACCCTCCGCCTCCACGATGGCGAGGTGCCCACCGCCCGGGTCGCCCTCCTGACCCGCGAAGGGCGCTTCGACGAGGCGCTCACCGCCGCGACCGCGCTCCGGGCCCACGATCCGGCCACCGCCCTCGCCACCGTCTACGCCGGCTACCTCGCCGCCACCGCCGCCCATCCTCAGCGGCGCGATCCCGCCTTCGAGCAGCGCCTCCTCGACGCGACCTGCCCGGCACCTCGCCGCGCCGGCGCCCACGAGGCGGGCGGGTGAGCGTCCTCGGCTACAGGCACTTGTCCGGGACGCAGGCGCTGCCCATGTCGTTGGTCTGGCAGGTCGCGTCCTCGCCGCACTCGGCGTCGTCCGCACAGAAGATCTTGCTGCAGTAGTGCGCGCGCGCGTCGAAGGCGGCGAGGCAGGCGGTCGCGCCGTCGTTGTCGTCGCACTCGCCGCCGTCGGGCGTGCAGAACTCGCCGACGCCCTTGCTGTTGCCGGCGTCGGTCTCGGCGGCGCAGCCGACGGCCTCGGGGTCGGTCAGGGGGCCGGGTGAGGTCTTGCCGACCGAGGGGTCGCAGGTGAGGAAACCGCGCGCTGGCGTGTAGTACATGACCGCGACGCACATCTCCGAGGGCCAGGCGAGGGGGGCGGCGGTGTCGTTGTCCCAGCGGCAGCGGATGCGCAGCTTGTCGCCCGCGGCGAGCGCGAGCGGCGGGTCGAAGAACTTGTACTCGGGGTTGTTCCGAAGCAGCAGGCCGTCGGTCGCGTGGTAGAGCGTCTCGGCCGCGCCGTCCGGACCGACGTGGTCGAGCTCGAACAGCACGCCCCACGCGTGCTGGTGGCCGAACATCATGTGGATCTCGGTCGGCTCCTCGATGAGGCAGTCGTGGACCCGCTCGTAGCCCGTCGTCTCGGGCGGCACCTCGAAGGCCGAGTCGAGGACGGCGAGCGGCTCGGCGACCTCGAGGGCCGCCGGATCCTCGGCCAGCCCTGCAGCAACGCGCCTCATCACCCGCCCTCCTGTGGGAAGGCGACACGCTGCCGTCGCCGGGCGCGGCCGACAAGTGGTAGCCGCCAACGAGAGGGGGGCCGGGGACCCGGCCGGTCGGTCCCGAGGGAGCCGGCCGGCCGGGCCCGACGGCTGGTCAGTCGCAGTGGAGCTTGGCCTTGACCTCGTAGCTGCCGTACTGGGGCTTGCAGGCCTTACGGACCAGCTTCTTGTCCAGGTAGACCTTGCCCGCGTCGTCGACGACCCGCAGGTGCAGCACGTCGCCCGGCGAGCCGGCGACCTTGGCGTCGATGTCGACCAGGTTGAAGCCGTCGTGCGTGGCGAGCGGGACCACGTAGGTCTTCTTGGTCGGGAACTTGTTCGGGCCCAGCTTCAGCTTGCCGTCGACCCACACCCAGGCGGCCGAGACCCCCTGGTTGTCGACCACCAGCTTCAGCTTGGGACAGCTCGCCTCGTCGTCCTTCTGGCAGGGCTTCTTCGGCTTGGTCGGCTCGGTGGGCTCGGTCGGCTCGGTCGGCTTGGTGGGCTCGGTCGGCTCGGTCGGCTCCGTCGGCTCGGTCGGCTCGGTGGGCTCCGTCGGCTCGGTAGGCTCGGTGGGCTCCGTCGGCTCGGTGGGCTCGGTCGGCTCGGTGGGCTCGGTAGGCTCGGTGGGCTCCGTCGGCTCGGTGGGCTCGGTCGGCTCGGTGGGCTCGGTAGGCTCGGTGGGCTCCGTCGAATCGGAGGGCTCCGTCGGCTCGGTGGGCTCGGTAGGCTCGGTGGGCTCCGTCGGCTCGGTGGGCTCCGTCGGCTCGGTGGGCTCTTCGGGTTCGTCCGGTTCCAGGATGGGTTTGCAGATGAACACGACGTCGACCGCGAGGTCGTCGGCCTTGGTGCACTGGTAGCCGTCGGGGCAGCCGTCGGTGCAGGGCGTCGTGCAGGTCGAGCCCGCGTCGTCCGGCACGCACCAGCCGGTCTGGCAGTCCTCGTCGACGGAGCAGGGCGCGCCGAAGTCCTCGGGCAGGTCCGAGGCGGTCAGCGCGCCGGACAGGCCGGACGTCTCGGAGGGCGTCGCGCTGGGGCTGGCCGGGTCGTCGGCGCCCTGATCGCAGGCGGTCGCGAGCGCGAGCGGCGCGGCGAAGAGGGCGAGGAGGGCGATACGCAGGCGGGTGGACTTCATCACGGACTCCCGGGTGTTCGGGCGGCGGCCCCACGCCACCGGCCCCCCACGAGAGCTACCGCCGCGAGATCGTTCGGGGAAAGCCCGTCGCCGCCCTGCGCCGCGGGGCCCGAGCGTCGGCGCCGGGCGTGCGGCCCGCGCCAACGCTGCGCCTGCCGCGATCTCTACCTCCCCGGTAACATTGGCTTTCAGCCCGGGTCGTCGCCGCTCCGCCGCGCTCCGAGCCCGATCGACCCCGCCATCGGCCACGCTCGTGCGCCCGAGCAGCCTCTCGCTAGGTGACCCCCGCCGTGGCCAGGTGCGCCCGGAGCGCCGCGACCAGCGGGCGTGACCAGACCGCGTGACGACCGAGGAGGGCCACCGGGCGGGTCAGCTCCGTGGGCATCAGGTGCTCCTCGGGAACGCCCATGGCCAGCGCGACCCCGCGCGGCACCAGGGCGTGGCCCAGCCCGACGCGGGCCATCTGGACCAGGCCCGAGAAGGACTCGACGGTCGCGGTGATCTCGAAGGCCGCCTCGGCGCGCGCGGCGATGGCGCGCCAGGTGGCCGCGGTCGGCTCGATGGTCAGGACGGGCAGGCGGCCGGTCTGCGTGATGGGCGCCAGCCCCGAGGGGACCACGACCATCGGCTCGTCGGCGATGGGCTGGCTGGCCAGATCGGGGTGACGGCCGCGCCCGACGGCCACCAGGGCCAGCAGGTACTCGCCGGCCCGGACACGCTCGAGCGCGACCGGGCTGCGGTGCGCGTGGATCTCGAGCTCGAGCCCCGGCAGCGCCGCCGCCACGCGCGCCAGCGCCGCCGCGCCCCACGAGGCCAGCACCGACTCGGACACGCCGAGGCTCACCCGGCCCCGGTGCTCGCCCCGCTCACCGCCGAGCGCCGCCTTCAGCTCGGCCAGCAGCGGCGCCGTCCGCTGGACCAGCGCGCGCCCGGTCGCCGTCAGGCGCACGCCGCGCCCGGCGCGCTCGACCACCGGCTCGCCCACCTCGTCCGCGAGCGCCGCGAGCCGCTTGCTGACCGCGGGTTGACTCAGCCGCAGGGCCACCGCCGCCCGGGTCACCGTCCCGTGCGTCGCCACCGCGTGCAGCGCCTCCAGGTTCGACAGCATGAATCATGCTAGCGGAGAATGAGTCGTATTCCAAATCAACGATTTTCTCATGATTCGAGCGCGAGCACGATGGCCCCCAACCCACCCCGAGGTCCCAGATGCTCGCCATCCTGCTCACCGCCGCCGCGTTCGCCACCTCCGTCCTGTCCGGCGTCTTCGGCATGGCCGGCGGCATGGTCCTGATGGGCCTGTACGCGGCCGTGCTCCCCATCCCCGCGGCCATGGTCCTCCACGGCGTCACCCAGCTCACCGCCAACGGCGCCCGCGCCGTCCTGCTCCGACGCGCCATCCGCTGGCGCACCCTCGGCTGGTACGGCCTGGGGCTGTGCGCGAGCCTCGCGGCCTTCGCCTGGGCCGCCGTCGAGGTCGACCGCCCCACGCTGCTCGTCCTGCTCGGCGCCATCCCCATCGCCATGGCCCTCCTGCCGCCCCTCCCCGCGCTGGACGTCACCCGCCCCCGCGCCGCCGTCCTCTGCGGCGTCGTCGTCACCGCCGCCCAGCTGACCGCCGGCGCGTCCGGACCGCTGCTGGACGTCTTCTTCGTGCGCTCGGACCTCGACCGCTACGCCGTCATCGCCACCAAGGCCTTCACCCAGTCGGTCGGCCACCTGACCAAGCTGCTCTACTTCGCGGCCCTCCTCGACTCCGCCCCGGCCGACCTCCCGTCCTGGCTCTTCCCGGCCTCCGTCGCCGCGGCCGTGCTCGGCACCCGAGCCGGCAAGGCGCTCCTCGAGCGCTTCAGCGAGGCCGCCTTCCGCCGCTGGAGCGCCCGCCTCGTCCTCGGGCTCGGCGCCGTCTACGTCCTCGAGGGGCTGCGCGCGCTCTGAGCCGCCGGAGTCGGCCGGAAGGGGACCCGACCTTATGGAGCGTCGAGGCCCGCCCGCTCCGTGAACGTCGGGCGGCTCAGGGCCTGGGAGCGAGCGACTCGGCGGGCTCGGCCAGCGCGCGGGCGCGCAGGACGGCGCTGGTCTCGCCGCCGTGAGGGGCCCAGCCGGGGGGGCCGAAGACGTAGCCCAGGGCCTCGGAGAGCGAGCGCGCCTGCTTCACGTCGCGCGCGATGGCGGCCCACTCGTGGAAGGCGATGCGCAGCGGGTTGAAGGTGTCGAGGGGCTTGACCAGGCCGTAGTCGGGGGTCGCCGACTCGGGCTCGAAGGTGCCGAAGAGGCGGTCCCACACGATGAGGATGCCGCCGTGGTTGCGGTCGAGGTAGCGCGCGTCACGGCCGTGGTGGACGCGGTGGTGGGAGGGCGTGTTGAGGACCCACTCGAGCGGGCCGAGCTTGCCCATCCACTCGACGTGGAGCCAGTACTGGTACAGGAGCGAGATCGCCTGCTGGACCAGGATCATCGCCGGGTGGAAGCCGAGCAGCGGCAGCGGCAGCCAGAAGAGGATCCCCGTGAAGGGGGTGGTCCACGACTGCCGGAGCGCCGTCGAGAGGTTGTAGTGGCGGCTCGAGTGGTGGTTGACGTGCGCCGCCCAGAACAGGCGCACCTCGTGGCTGACCCGGTGGAACCAGTAGTAGCAGAAGTCCTCGCTCACGAAGAGGAGCAGCCAGACCCACCACGCGCCCACGGGGAGGTCGAACAGGCGCGCCTCGTAGAGCCAGGCCCAGAGCACGACCACACCGACCTTGACGAGGGCCGAGAGGATGACGTTGCCGACGCCCATGGTGAGGCTCGCCAGCGTGTCGCGGGTCTCGTAGCCGCGGAGGGGGGCGCCGTCCGCGGCGCGGCGCCCCTGCGCCTTGCGCGCCCACAGCGCCTCGGCGAGGACGGTGAGGAGGAAGGCCGGGACGGCATAGTAGATGAGCGTCGACATGTCAGCCCCTCGTGGCCGCGGAGGGGAGCCCCGCCGCGACGAGCTCGTTGCGCGCGACCCGCTCGAAGAAGTCCAGCATCGCGTGCCCCTGCCCGGAGTCGCTGTCGAACAGGCCGAGCGAGGCACCCTGCATGGCCCAGACCACCGCGTCGACGCCGCTCGTCAGCCCCGGATGCGCCGCGAGCTCCGGCAGGAGCGCGCGGGCCTCGGCGTGGATGGTCGCGCGGTGCGCGGCGAGCAGCGGCTCGATCGCGCGCGCGAGCTCCCGATCGGTGCGCGCCGACACGTAGACCTCGAAGAGCCCCTGCATCGCGGGCCGCTCGAAGACCCGCCACAGGGCCGCCACGCCCAGGCGCAGCCTCGCGTCGAGATCGGGCGGGGCCTGTCTCGGCAGCTCGTCGCGGAACGCTTGCACCAGCGACGCGAGGGCGGCCTGCACGCTGGCCGCGAGGAGATCGAGCTTGGTCGGGAACTGCTTGAACAGCGCCCCCTGAGAGACCCCGGCGCGCGCCGCCACCGCCGCCGTCGTCGTGCCCTTCAGGCCCTGATCGATGAGGAGCGCGGCCGCCGCCTCGACGAGGCGGGCGCGCGTGGCGATCGCCCGAGCCTGCTGGGGGCGTCCACTCTGCGATGCGTTGGCCATGCCCGGACGCTACCACAAGAAAGCGAGTGGTCACTTTCTTTTTTTGCGGCGGCGGGAGCCAGCGGCCTACGGTGCGCGGCTCGCGAGCCGCAGGCGGGGAGAGCGCATGGCAGGGGACCCGGCCGGTCGGGCCGCGTGGACCAGGCCGGCCGGGACCCCCGGGGGCCTCACTCGCAGGCGAGCGAGGCGTCGAAGGTGACGCTGAGCGTCTGGGGTTTGCCGGGCTTACGGACGAGCAGCTCGTCGAGGTAGAGGTCGCCCTCGGCGTCGAGCACGCGGAAGCGGAGGATGTCGCCGGGCGAGCCGGCGACCTTGCCGCCGAGCTTCAGCGTGTTCGAGCCGGGCGCCGCCGCGATGGGGAGCTGGTAGACCTTCTTGGTCGGGAAGGCGTTGGGGCCCAGGACCACCGCGCCGTTGAGGGAGACCCAGGCGGCGGTCACGCCCTGGTTGCTGACCTCGAGGGTGAGCGGCGCGCAGGTGACCGGAGGCTCGGTCGGCTCGGGCTCGGGCTCGGGCTCAGGCTCGGGTTCGGGCTCAGGCTCGGGCTGGGTCGGCTCGGTCGGCTCAGTCGGCTCGGTCGGCTCGGTCGGCTCGGTGGGCTCGGTCGGCTCGGTCGGTTCGGTCGGCTCGGTTGGCTCGGTCGGCTCGGTGGGCTCGGGCTCGGGCTGCGTCGGCTCGGTCGGCTCGGTGGGCTCGGTGGGCTCGGTGGGCTCCGGCGGCGTGGTGGGATCGGAGGGTTCCACGTCCGGCACACACAGGTAGATCACGTCGACCGCGTAGTCGGTCGCCTTCAGGCAGCGCCAGTCACCCGGGCAGGACTCGACGCAGGGGGTCGTGCAGACCGAGCCCTCGGGTCCGGGCACGCACCAGCCGGTCTGGCAGTCGCTCTCGCCCTCGCAGGGTTGGCCGAAGTCGGCGGGCAGGCTGGGGTCCGTGAGGCCGCCCGGCGTCAGGCCGGGGCCGGGCGCCGTCGGCGACTCGGCGGCCTCCTCGGGCGGGGGCTCGTCCAGGCAGCCCGCCGCGAACAGGGCGGCGCAGGCGAGGGGGGCGAGCAGCTTGAGGCGCAGGGTGACGGTGGTCATCACGGGGCTCCCGAGGTGCGGCCGGCGACCCCATGCCGCTGGCCCAGCCCACGAGCTACACCGCCGAGATCATTCGTGGAAAGGGCGCGTCCTCCCTGCGCCGCGGCGTCCGAGGCGGCCGAACGCGCGCCTCGTCCGCGCGCCGCTTGGCCGAGCCGAGCTTGCTACCTGCCCGATAACATTGGCTTTCAGTCGCCACCCGGCGGCCGCCCGGGGCGGTGGCCGCGCGCCGCCCGATCACAGGAACCGGCGCAGCTGCTCCTGGAAGGCGATCTGATCGACCAGGTCGGTCAGGTAGTCCTGGCGCTCGCTGTCCCAGACCAGGACCGGGCTGGCCGTGTACGACCCGACCCAGCGCTCGTACAGGCGGTTCAGGTTCTGCAGGTAGCTGGTCGGGATGGCCTGCTCGCTGGGGCGGCCGCGCTGCTTGATGCGCCGGCGCACGGCGCGGACGGAGCAGCGCAGGTAGATCAGCAGATCGGGCGGCCGCAGGACCGTCTGCATGCTCTCGTACAGCTCACAGTAGGTCTTCCAGTCGCGCTCGCCCATCAGGCCGCTCGCGTACAGGTTGCGGCAGAAGATCTCGGCGTCCTCGTAGATCGTGCGGTCCTGGACGACCGTCTGCGGGTGGTCGGTCAGGCCCAGGTGCAGCCGGAACTTGTGGGTCAGGAAGTAGATCTGGCTCTGGAACGACCACGCCCTCATGTCGGCGTAGAAGTCGTCGAGGTAGGGGTTGTCCATGAACGGCTCGTACACGGGCTCGAAGTCGTGGCGCGCCTTCAGGAAGGCCACGAGCGAGCTCTTGCCGCTGCCGATGTTGCCGGCTACCGCGATGAACTTCTTCACGCGCGGGACGATGGCACCTGCGGCACGTCGCGACAAGGGCCTACAGGGGCCTGGCGTTGCCCGCGCCCGGGCCCTCGGCTACGGTCGCGCCGACGAACCACCCGGGTCGCCCCGCCGCGAGGTCGGCGGAGGCCCACGAACCTCTCGAGCAACGGAGCCGCCGTGAGCTTTCGGGACAAGCTGCTGCAGGCCGGCCTCATCAGCGAGGAGCAGGCGAAGAAGGCCGCCCGCGAGGAGCGCGGGCAGAAGAAGGCCAAGGGCCACAAGGGCGCGCAGGCCGAGCGCCAGGCCCGGAGCGCCCAGACCGAGGCCCAGCTGGCGCAGCGCCGCGAGGCCGACCGGGCGCGCGAGCTGGCCCGCCGGAGCGAGGCCGAGCAGAAGGAGGCCGAGCACCGCGCCGCGCAGATCGCCGCCAGCGGCCAGGTGAAGCACCTGGGGCGCCCCTCGCGGCGCTGGTACTTCGTCGCCCGCGACGGGCGCGTGCCCTACCTCGAGGTCAACGAGGACGCCGCCGGCCAGCTCGAGCGAGGCACGGCGGCCCTGGTCGAGCCGGCCACGGGCGACCCGCTGGTGGTCGCCGCCGAGGCCGCCGAGCGCCTCGAGCCGCTGGTGGCGGGCTGGATCCGCGCCTGGAACCGCTGATCCGCCCGCCCCAGCCGCCGATCACGCGTTGCGCGCCTCGCTGCGCGGCACCCCCAGGGCGGCGCGCCGGCTGAGCTGCAGGCGACCCCGGTTGTCCGTGCCGGTCACCCGGATGAGGACCTCGTCGCCCACCGACACCACGTCCGAGACGTTCGCGACCCGCCCCTCCTCGAGCTCGCTGACGTGCACCAGGCCCTCGTGCTCGCCGATGCGCACGAAGCAGCCGAAGTCCTTGATGCTGACCACGGTCGCCACGTAGACCGCGCCCTGCGTCAGCTCCAGCGTCACGCCCTCGATGCGCCGCATGGCCGCCCGCACGCCCTCGGCGTCCTGGCCGAAGATGCGCACCGACCCGTCCTCGGCGATGTCGATGCGCGTGCGCGTCGACCCCTGGATGTCCTTGATGGTGCTGCCGCCGCTGCCGATGACCGCCCCGATCTTCTTGGGGTCGATCTTCATCGTCGCGACCTGCGGCGCGTGCGCGGCCACCTCGGCGCGCGGCGCCCCGAGCGCCTTGCCCATCTCGCCCAGGATGTGCGTCAGCCCACGGCGCGCCTGCGCGATGGCCTGCGTGAAGACCTCGCGCGGCAGGCTGCCCAGCTTGTTGTCCAGCTGCACGGCCGTGACGCCGCTGGCCGTTCCCGCCACCTTGAAGTCCATGTCGCCCAGGTGGTCCTCGTCCCCCAGGATGTCCGACAGGACGACCCGCCGGTCGCCCTCGGCGATGAGGCCCATCGCGATGCCGGCCACCGGCTCGCGCACCGGCACGCCCGCGTCCATCAGCGCGAGGCACCCGCCGCACACCGTGGCCATCGACGACGACCCGTTCGACTCGGTGATGTCCGACACGATGCGCAGCGTGTACGGGAAGGCGCGCTGGTCGGGCAGCACCGCCGCCAGCGCCCGCCGCGCCAGGTTGCCGTGGCCGATCTCGCGCCGCCCCGGGCCGCGGTTGGGGCGCGCCTCACCCACCGAGAACGGCGGGAAGTTGTAGTGCAGCATGAACGGGTCGCTCTCGCGCCCGCCCACCGTGTCGTAGTCCAGCGCGTCCTTCTCGCCGCCCAGGGTCACGCTGACCAGCGCCTGGGTCTCGCCGCGCGTGAACAGGGCCGAGCCGTGGTTGCTCTCGAGCAGCCCGACCCGGATGGCGATGTCGCGCACCGCGTCCATGGCGCGCCCGCCGATGCGGTGGCCGTCCAGGATGCGCGCCCGCATGACGTGGTGCAGCAGCGCCTCGAAGGCCGCCCCGATCTCGCCCGCGTCCTCGCCCCGCTCGGCGGCCGTGGCGGCCAGGTCGGCCTTCACGCGGTGCCGCACCTCGTCGATGGCGGCGCGCCGCCCGTGCTTGTCGTCGACCGCCAGCGCCTCGTGCAGCGCCGCCTCGGCGGCCTGACGCACCGCCTCGGCCAGCCCCGGGTCGCGCGCCGGCACCGCGTGGGCGCGCTTGTCCTTGCCGCACCGCGCCCGCAGCCGGTCCAGCGCGTCCAACAGCGGCTGGATCGCCTCGTTCGCCGCGTCCAGCGCGTCCAGCACGGCCTCGTCGGGCACCGCGGCGGCCTCGCCCTCGACCATCACCAGCCCGTCGCGGCTGGCCGACACGATGAAGTCCAGGTCCGCCCGGCGCCGCTCGCCCGGGCGCGCCAGCGCGACGATCTGGCCGTCGACCCGGCTCAGGCGCAGCCCGCCCACCGGGCCGTCGAAGGGCAGGTCCGAGACGTGCAGCGCGGCCGAGGCCGCGATGAGCGCCAGGCTCTCGAGGTCGCTCACTTCGTCGGCACCATAGACGGTGACCATGACTTGCGTGTCACACCGGAAGCCCTCGGCGAACAGCGGCCGCAGGGTGCGGTCGATGAGGCGGCTCGTCAGGACCTCGCGGTCGCTGATGCGGCCCTCGCGGCGCCCGTAGGCCCCCGGGATGCGCCCGCCGGCGGCCATCTTCTCGCGGTACTCGACCGTCAGCGGGAAGAAGTCCTGGCCGGGGCGAGGCGCGGCCTCGGCGACGACGGTGGCTAGGAGGAAGCTGCGGCCTTCGCGCACGACGACGGCGCCGTGGGCCTGGCGGGCGATCTCGCCCGTCTCGAGGGTGAGCTCGACGCCGCCCAGCTGGACGGTCTCGGTGACCTTGCTCTGCACGTGGGCTCCTGAGGGGGAGGAGGCGGTGGGTTCGTTGGAAGGCGCGTACCCTAACCGCATCGCGCCGGGCCCGTGAAGCACGGTGTTCCGAGCCGCCCCGTCCCGCCCCGAGCGCCTCGCCCCGACCCGTGAAGCGGGGCTGGCGCCGACCTCGGGCGCTCGACTATGCTCCGCGCCACCGCGTGAGGACGCCCATGTGGCGCGTGGATTGCATGACGAGGTCGAAGGGGCCCGTGGCGCGTGGGTGCGCTGCGGGGCCGTGGGGACGCGCGGCCCTCGGCACGGGGACCGCATCGATGGCGAGCGAAACGGAGCGACCGATGACGAAGCATCTCAGGTTGGGTTTGTCGACGCTGGCGTTGTCGCTAGCGCTGCAGGGGGCCGCGCTGGCGGCCGAGAGCGAGGCGCCGTCCGGCGACATGGCCATCCCGCCGCCGCAGAAGTGCGTGGACGACAGCCAGTGTCCCGACGGCGCCTTCTGCAACGAGGGCATGTGCTATTTTGGTACGCCGTGTAGCGAATCGTCCGAGTGCTTCGACGGCGAGGTCTGCCACAACGGTGTCTGCGAGTGGGACAACAGCTGCTCGGTCGACGCGGACTGCGGTGACGTCGGGTGGAGCTGCATCGACCACTGGTGCGAGTACACCTACGGCCCGTGCGAGACGAACGCCGAGTGCAGCTTCGGCGACGTCTGCTACGACGGCTGGTGCCAGTGGGACAACACCTGCGAGACGTCGGCCGACTGCGAGATGGGCTTCGCCTGCTACGAGGGCTGGTGCCAGTGGGACGACAGCTGCGAGAGCGACGCCGACTGCGGCGGCGGCGAGTGCGTGAACGGCTGGTGCGAGTGGCCGATGCCCACTTGGTGCGAGAGCGATCTCGACTGCGGTGAGGGCGAGCTGTGCATGTGGGGCTACTGCGAGTCCAAGAACGGCTGGTGCCAGACCGACGCCGACTGCGGCCAGCACGCCTGGTGCCAGCCTCTGGGCTGGAGCGAGCCGACCTGGCCGACCGACCCGCCGCCCGAGCCGTCGTTCGATGCCGGGTCGTGGGAAGACGCGGGGGCGTCGACGGACGGTGGGTCCAGCGGTGAGTGGGACGCGGGCCCGATGCCCGTCGACGACGCCTGGGCGCCGCCGGACGCGGTCGAGGACGGCTGGGGCGGCGACGCCGGCCCGGCGCCGAGCTGGGGCCAGTGCTACGTCGACCCCGAGACCATCCCGCTGACCGAGAACTGCCAGACGGTGTGCGACAAGATCACCGAGTGCTTCGGCGCGATGACGAGCCCCGAGGAGGCCGAGGAGATGGCCAAGTTCTGCAAGGGCAGCTGCGGCTACGCGAGCGCCAACGGCATCGCGGTCGAGGAGACCTCGGCGCTGGCGCAGTGTGTCGAGCAGGCCGACTGCAGCACCCTGGAGACCGTCTGCCAGACCGAGGGCGAGACCTGGGGGGCCATCATCGAGGACCTGAACATCGGCATCCTCGGCCTCGGCGGCGGGCCCGTGGAGCCGGGTGAGGACACGGGCGGCGGCTGGGACGCCGGCCCGACGCAGGACATCGGCTTCAGCGACGTCCCGGCGCAGGACGTCCCCTGGTCCGATGGCGGCAGCGATCTGGGGCCGCAGCCGACAGAGGACACCGGCACGAGCACCGACACCGGCCCGTCGCCGGACGCCACGCCCGGCACGGACACCGGTCCCTCGCAGGACGCCACCCCGGGCGAGGACACGACCCCGGGCGAGGACACGACCCCGGGCGAGGACACCGCGCCGAGCGAGGACACCGCCCCGGGCCCCGACGGGAGCGGCGGCAACGACACCGCCCCCGGCGCCGACGTGGGCACGGCGAACCCGCCGAGCGGCTCGGGCGGCGGCGGCGGCTGCGAGGGTGGTCAGGGCACCCAGGGCCTGGTCGGCGTGCTGCTGGCCGCGCTCGCGGTCGTGCTGACGCGCCGGCGCCGCGCGGCGGCCTGACGGTCATCGCCGTAGGGTGACGACGGGCCTCGGCTTCGGCTGGGGCCCGTTTTTTTTTGCCCTCTGATTTGTGTGCGGCCGTCGCGCCAAGGTTGCCCGGGTCCGCGGGCCGAGGGCACAATGGCGACGTGACGCAGGCGAGCCCCCCAGAGCGCGAGGCCGGTCCGGCGCCCGAGGCTCCCGCGGACCTCCTGGCCCCCGGGACCGTCGTCGACGAGCGCTTCCTCATCGAGGCCGTCATCGGTGTCGGCGCCTTCGGCGTGGTCTATCGCGCCGTCGACTTCGCCCACGGGCAGGTCGTGGCGCTCAAGACGCTGCGGGCGGTCGGCTTCGATCGGCGGACGCTGGTGCAGCGGTTCGTGCGCGAGGCGCGCATCACCGCCGAGCTGCGCCACCCGAACACGGCGCGCCTGCTGCACTTCGGCCAGCTGCGCCTGCGCGAGGGCGAGCGGCCGCTGCCGTACATGGCGCTCGAGCTGGTCCGCGGCGTGTCGCTGGGCACGCTGGTGCGCCACCGAGGCGCGCTGACCCCCGACGAGGTCGCCTGGGTCTGCGAGGGCGTGCTCGAGTCGCTGGGCGAGGCGCACGCCCGCGGCATCCTCCACCGCGATCTCAAGCCGGACAACGTCATGGTCGCCGCGCCCGAGGCGCGCTGGGAGCGCTTCGAGGACGCCGGCAAGGTGACCGACCGCCTCGGCGTGCCGCCGCTGACGGACCCGCTGTGGGCCAACGTGCGCGGCCTGCCGGTCAAGGTCGTCGACTTCGGCCTGGGCAAGCTCCTGCCCGACGGCAAGCGCCGCATCGAGGCCCTCACCGCCACCGGCGTGGTGGCCGGGACCGCCCAGTACATGAGCCCCGAGCAGGTCGTCGGCCTGGCCGATCTCGACGGCCGCGCGGACCTGTACGCCCTGGCCGCCCTGATGTACCGCGTGCTGACCGGCAGCGCCCTGTTCGAGGGCGAGGACGACCTGACCGTCGCGCTCAAGCACGTCACGGAGGCGCTCCCCCCGCTGCCGGAGCCGCTGGACGCGCACCCCATCGCCGAGATCTACCGCCGCGCCGGCGCCAAGGACCGCGGTGACCGCTTCGCCAGCGCCGCCGAGATGGGCTGGGCCCTGCGCGCCCTGCCGCTCGATCGCCACCGCGCCGCCCGTCCCGAGCCTCCCGCCCCCACGGACCCGCCCGCGCCACCCGCCGCGCCCGGGCTGCTGGGCCGCCTGCTCGGCCGCCGGCGCGCATGAGGCCCGAGGTCGCGCCGCCCGACGCCCTGACGCTGCTCTACCTCGACGACCACCTCGCCGTCGTCGACAAGCCGCCCGGGTTGCTCGTCCACCGCGGCTGGGATCGCGACCGCCACGTCGTCATGACGGTCCTGCGCGACCAGCTCGGCCGCCACGTCTACCCGGTGCACCGCCTGGACCGCCAGACCAGCGGCGCGCTGGCCTTCGCCCTGTCGCCCGAGGCCGCCCGCGCCCTCGGCGCCCAGTTCGAGGCGGGCGCCGTCGACAAGCGCTACCTGGCCCTGGTCCGCGGCGTCACCCCCGAGGCGGGCCTCGTCGACCACCCCGTCCCCAAGGACGAGGACGGCCCGCGTGTCCCCGCCCGCACGGCCTTCGTCCGCCGCTTCGTCTTCGAGCGCTTCTCGCTCGTCGAGGCGCGCCCCGAGACCGGGCGCCTCCACCAGATCCGCCGGCACATGAAGCACCTCAGCCACCCGCTGGTCGGCGACGTGCGCTACGGCAAGGGCGACATCAACCGCTTGTTCCGCCAGCGCTTCGGGCTCCACCGCCTGGCCCTTCACGCCGCCTGGTTGTCGCTGGCGCACCCGCTGACCGGCGCCCGGCTCGACGTCCAGGCCCCGCTCGCGCCCGATCTGCGCGCCGTCCTCGAGGCGGTCGGCGCCCCGCACGAGGCCTGGGCGACTCCGGCGCCGCAGGAACAGGTCGCGCCGTCCGAGGGTTGACGGGACACGTCCCTCGCCCTGGATGCTCGATGCGCTCCGTCCGAATCGCCGCCTGTGCCACCGTCCTCGCCGCCTGCGGGTTCGCCCGCGAGGCCACCGTCGTCACCTTCGGGGCCCCCGACCTGCCGGCCGTCTCGGGCGACGTCGAGCTGACCGAGGCCGTCCTCCGCGAGGCCATCCTCCGCAACGCGACCGGCCCCGTGGCGGTGGCCCCGAGCGCGCTCCCGTCCGCCGAGGAGCTTGGCCGCCGCGACCTGGGGCGGCTCATCGAGGGCGCCACCTACCGGGACGTGCGCGACGTCCTGTGCACGGCCGCCTCCTACGGCCTGCTGCCCGAGCCGGGCGTCGATCTGGGTGACATCGAGCCGAGCGAACGGGTCGCCGCCGAGCCGCCCACCGCCATCACCGCGCGCGTCGAGGCCGCGGGCGCCGACGCCGGCTGCCACGAGGGCGGGCTGCGGGTCGAGGCCACGGTCACCCGGCAGGCCCTCGACCAGGCGCAGCTGGACGATCTCCGTGGGCGCCTGACCGTCGATCCAGCGGCCATCCCCGACGCGGTCGCGCTCATCCGCTTCGACTTCGACCGGCTGGCCTTCGTGGCCCACCCGCGCGCCGAGGACGACGACGAGCGCGATCTGACCGCCACCCTGGGTGACTTCGCCCTCAGCGTCGGGGTCGCGGGCAGCGACGCCCCGCCCGAGCTGGTCGTCCCGGGCTTTCTGCTCGAGACCATCGGCCCCGCCTCGCCTCAGCGCTTCGGCCTCGACCCCGACGGCGAGGTCACGCGCGCCATCGAGCAGTCCGTCGCGGGGCAGCGGCCGCCGCCCGACCTCGTCGTGACCCTCAGCGCCGAGATCGCCCCCGAGGCGCTGGCCGACGTCGCCATCGAAGGCAGCGGCTTCGTCTTCGCCTTCCAGCCCGAGGTCGTCGTCAACGGCTGGGCCGTGGCCGCCGAGCTGCTGTAGGCGTCCGTTCTCCGTCGGTGCCAAGCCCCGCCGCGCCGCCGCTTCGACCGCGCCGGCGCTGGGATCGCCGGCTTCCAGCCGGCCGGCGCTTCGCCGCTCTCCGGTTCGGCCGCCTGGGCTCGCCGGCTGCCAGAGGGTGTCGCAGAAGGACCAACCG
>JAWLBL010000027.1:0-127020 GCA_041687695.1 Myxococcota bacterium
TAGGCACGCCGCCAGCGTTCGTTCTGAGCCAGGATCAAACTCTCCAGTTGAGCTTGACATGTTGGTCCGACCTCTTGGGCCGAACCGATTCGGTTTCCCGACGTCCGCGCCTTGCGGCTCGGGCGTCGGGTGGGACCCAACTTGCTTCCTGCTATCCAGTTTTCAAGGAACGACGATGACTTGGCCGACCGCGACCGCCCCCATCGGGGCTGTTCGTTTTCGGCTCGCCGAAGCGACGAGGCCGGCATCTTAGGTGCTCAGCGGGGGATGTCAACCACTTTTTTTTCCATCCCCGCTCGACCCTCGCGCCCTGAGGCGGTTCCGGGTCGTGCACCTGTCCAGGCTAGGCCTGGACGGCTCCGCGCGCCCTGGGGCGGCGGGGCTCTCGCTCTGGGCCCGTGGGCCATCGAGTGAGGAGCCGGAGTCTATTCATTCGGCGTGTCTTGTCAACGACTTTCTCACCGGCGCTCCGGTGAGCTGTGCCGCGTCGTGGGCCCCCTGAGGGGCTCGCCGCCGCAGCGGGAGCGGAATCTAGCCACGGCGGCCGAGGTGTCAACCAAGAATTCGTCGTAGCCCTTCCCGTTTTGTCGTTCGGGCGGGCTCCAGGGACGAGAGATGTGCGTTTCGGCCTGTGTTCATGCGGCTCTTCCGCGTGACCACGGGTCGCCGGCGCCGACGCGAGCCGCCGCTGGCCGGGCCTGCGACGTGCGCCGCTGATCGGAGAGTGGCGATCGGAGCCGCTCGCTCGGCCGGGCCAGGGGGGGCGACGGCGACCAGGGTAGAGCACGTAGGTGAGGGTCGGATCGGGCGTGGTCGCGGGGCGCGCCCAGGGAGGATCACGCGCGATCGGGAGGTGCGAAGCCACCGCCGCAACACTATTATGGGGAGGGAGGCTGGGGAGGGAGGCTGGGGAGGGGCGCCGCTGGCGGGTTCGCCGAGAGCGCGGCGGCGTGATCCCGCTGAGCCGTGGGCCGAGGCCTTGGCGGTTTCGGCTCGCGTGATCCAGCCGGGGCGTTCGCCGACGCCTTGGCGAACCACCCCGCGTGATCCGGCCGAGGCGTGGGCCGAGCCCTTGGCGGTGGCGGCCCGCGTGATCCAGCCGAGCTCTTGGTGGTGGCGGTCCGCGTGATTCGGCCGAGCCGTGGGCGCAGGCCTTGGCGGTGGCGGCCCGCGTGAGCCAGCCGGGGCGTTCGCCGACGCCTTGGCGAACCATCCCGCGTGATCCGGCCGAGGCGTGGGCCGAGCCCTTGGCGGTGGCGGCCCGCGTGATCCAGCCGAGCTCTTGGTGGTGGCGGTCCGCGTGATTCGGCCGAGCCGTGGGCGCAGGCCTTGGCGGTGGCGGCCCGCGTGAGCCAGCCGGGGCGTTCGCCGACGCCTTGGCGAACCATCCCGCGTGATCCGGCCGAGGCGTGGGCCGAGCCCTTGGCGGTGGCGGCCCGCGTGATCCAGCCGAGCTGTGGGCCGAGGCCGTGGCGGTGGCGGCTCGTGTGATCCGGCCGAGCTGCGGGCCGAGGCCTTGGCGGTGGCGGCTCGTGATCCAGCCGACCCGTCGGCGGAGGCCTTGGCGGTGGCGGCCCGCGGCGGCCAACCGAGCCGTGGGCCAAGCCCTTGGTCGTGTCGCCTCGCGTGATTCAGCCGGGGCGTTCGCCGACGCCTTGGCGTACCGGCCCGCGAGGTCCGGCCGAGCTGTGGGCCGAGGCCGTGGCGGTAGTGGCCCGCGTGATCCGGCCGAGCCGTGGGCGGAGGCCTTGGCGGTGGCGGCTCGCGTGATCCAGCCGAGCTGTGGGCCGATGCCTTGGCGGTGTCGGCCCACGTGAGCCAGCCGAGCCGTCGGTCGAGCTCGTGGAGGTGTCGGCCCGCGTGGGCCAGCCGAGCCGTGGGCCAAGCCCTTGGCCGTGTCGCCTCGCGTGATCCAGCCGGGGCGTTCGCCGACGCCTTGGCGTACCGGCCCGCGAGGTCCGGCCGAGCTGTGGGCCGAGGCCGTGGCGGTGGCGGCCCCCGTGATCCGGCCGAGCCGTGGGCGGAGGCCTTGGAGGTGTCGGCTCGTGTGATCCGGCCGAGCTGTGGGCCGAGGCCGTGGCGGTGGCGGCCCGCGTGAGCCGGCCGAGCTGTGGGCCGAGGCCGTGGCGGTGGCGGCCCGCGTGAGCCAGCCGAGCTGTGGGCCGAGGCCGTGGCGGTGGCGGCCCGCGTGAGCCGGCCGAGCTGTGGGCCGAGGCCGTGGCGGTGGCGGCCCGCGTGAGCCAGCCGAGCTGTGGGCCGAGGCCGTGGCGGTGGCGGCTCGTGTGAGCCAGCCGAGCTGTGGGCCGAGGCCGTGGCGGTGGCGGCCCGCGTGAGCCAGCCGAGCTGTGGGCCGAGGCCGTGGCGGTGGCGGCTCGTGTGATCCGGCCGTGCCGTGGGCGGAGGCCTTGGAGGTGTCGGCTCGTGTGATCCAGCCGAGCTGTGGGCCGAGCCCCTGGCGGTGGCGGCTCGAGTGATCCAGCCGAGCCGTGGACGGAGCCCTTGGTGGTGGCGGTCCGCGTGATTCGGCCGAGCCGTGGGCGCAGGCCTTGGCGGTGGCGGCCCGCGTGATCCAGCCGAGCCGTGGGCGGAGGCCTTGGCGGTGGCGGCCCGCGTGATCCAGCCGAGCCGTGGGCGGAGGCCTTGGCGGTGGCGGCCCGCGTGATCCAGCCGAGGCCTTGGCGGTGGCGGCTCGTGTGATCCAGTCAAGTTGTGGGCGGAGGCCTTGGCGGTGGCGGCCCCCGTGATCCGGCCGAGCCGTGGGCGGAGGCCTTGGCGGTGGCGGCCCGCGTGATCCAGCCGAGGCCTTTGCGGTGGCGACTCGCGTGATCCGGCCGAGGTCTTGGCGGTGTCGGCTCGTGTGATCCAGCCAAGCTGTGGGCGGAGGTCTTGCCGGTGGCGGCCCGCGTGATCCAGCCCAGCCGCGGGCCAAGCCCTTGGGGTTGTCGGCTCGGGTGAGCCAGCCGAGGACCTGGCGGTGGCGGGCCGGTGATCCTGCCGAGCTGTGGGCCGAGGCCTTGGCGGTGGCGGCCCGCGTGGGCCAGCCGAGCCGTGGGCCAAGCCCTTGGCCGTGTCGCCTCGCGTGATCCGGCCGGGGCGTTCGCCGACGCCTTGGCGTACCGGCCCGCGAGGTCCGGCCGAGCTGTGGGCCGAGGCCGTGGCGGTAGTGGCCCGCGTGATCCGGCCGAGCTGTGGGTCGAACTCTTGGCGGTGTCGGCTCGCGTGATGCAGCCGAGCTGTGGGCCGATGCGTTGGCGGTGTCGGCCTGCGTGATCCAGCCGAGCCGTCGGTCGAGCTCGTGGAGGTGTCGGCCTGCGTGATCCAGCCGAGCCGTCGGTCGAACTCGTGGCGGTGTCGGCCTGCGTGATCCAGCCAAGCCGTGGGCGGAGGTCTTGGCGGGGGCCTCCCGCGTGATCCAGCCGAGGCCTTGGCGGTGGCCGCCCGCGTGAGCCAGCCGAGGCCTTGGCGGTGGCGGCCCGCGGCGGCCAACCGAGCCGTGGGCCAAGCCCTTGGCCGTGTCGCCTCGCGTGATCCAGCCGGGGCGTTCGCCGACGCCTTGGCGTACCGGCCCGCGAGGTCCGGCCGAGCTGTGGGCCGAGGCCGTGGCGGTAGTGGCCCGCGTGATCCGGCCGAGCTGTGGGTCGAACTCTTGGCGGTGGCGGCTCGCGTGATCTAGCCGAGCTGTGGGCCGAGGCCTTGGCGGCGTCGGCCCGCGTGATCCAGCCGAGCCGTGGGCGGAGGTCTTGGCGGTGGCCGCCCGCGTGGTCCAGCCGAGGCCTTGGCGGTGGCGGCTCGCGTGATCCTGCCGAGCCGTGGGCGGAGGCCTTGGCGGTGGCGGCCCGCGCGATCCAGCCGAGGCCTTGGCGGTGGCGGCTCGCGTGATCCGGCCGAGTCGTGGGCCGAGCCTTGGCGGTGTCGGCCCACGTGATCCAGGCGAGCCGTCGGTCGAGTTCGTGGCGGTGTCGGCCTGCGTGATCCAGCCAAGCCGTGGGCGGAAGCCTTGGCGGTGGCGGCCCGCGTGATCCAGCCGAGCCGTGGGCGGAGGCCTTGGCAGTGGCGGCTCGCGTGATCCGGCCGAGGTCTTGGCGGTGGCGGCTCGCGTGATCCGGCCGAGGTCTTGGCGGTGTCGGCTCGTGTGATCCAGCCGAGCTGTGGGCCGAGGTCTTGGCGGTGGCGGCTCGCGTGATCCGGCCGAGGTCTTGGCGGTGTCGGCTCGTGTGATCCAGCCAAGCTGTGGGCGGAGGTCTTGCCGGTGGCGGCCCGCGTGATCCAGCCCAGCCGCGGGCCAAGCCCTTGGGGTTGTCGGCTCGGGTGAGCCAGCCGAGGACCTGGCGGTGGCGGGCCGGTGATCCTGCCGAGCTGTGGGCCGAGGCCTTGGCGGTGGCGGCCCGCGTGGGCCAGCCGAGCCGTGGGCCAAGCCCTTGGCCGTGTCGGCTCGCGGGATCCTGCCGAGCCGTGGGCCAAGGCCTTGGCCGTGTCGGCTCGCGGGATCCAGCCGCGGCCTTGGCGGTGGCGGCTCGCGTGATCCGGCCGCGCTGTGGGCCGAGGCCGTGGCGGTAATGGCCCGCGTGATCCGGCCGAGCTGTGGGTCGAACGGTTGGCAGTGGCGGCCCGGGTGATCCTGCCGAGCCGTGGGTCGAGGCCCGTGCGGTGTCGGCCCGCGTGATCCAGACGAGCCGTGGGGCGACGCTTGGCGGTGGCGGCCCGCGTGATCCAGACGAGCCGTGGGCGGAGCCCTTGGCGGTGGCGGCTCGCGTGATCCAGACGAGCCGTGGGCCGAGGCCTTGGCGGTGTCGGCTCGCGTGATCCTGCCGAGCTGTGGGCCGAGCCCTTGGCGGTGTCGGCTCGCGTGAGCCCGCCGAGGACCTGGCGGGGGCGGGCCGGTGATCCAGCCGAGCTGTAGGCCGAGCCCTTGGCGGTGGCGGCCCCCCGCTCGCGCGACCGGGGGGCCGCCGATGCGAGGACCCCTCTCGCGCGTATTGGGGGAGGCGCGATCGATCGCACGCGGATCGCGGGATCGCGGGATCGCGGGAGGGCCTCGTCGTGGCGGGGCGACCCGTGGCGACCTCGCGGCGGCAGGTCGGCGCAGCACACGAGGGAGCCGTTGGGAGATCGCGGCGTTCGACGAGGCGCTCCCCGGACGGCGCTCGACGAGCGTGTGCTGCTTTGGGTGGAGACCGCCGCAAGTCCGCTCCGTGAGGCGCGGCGCGTTGACACGGCCGCGGGGCGATCCGTAGCGTTACGAGCCGATCGGGCAAGGAGACGAGCTGATGATCCTGCGGTACGTGCTTGCGGCCGGGCTGGCCCTGTTCCTGGTGGGCTGTGACGGAGCGTCGGGCGGGCCCGACGCGAAGGACGCCAGCGTGTCCACGGACACGGACGCGACGGGCGGGGACGGCAGCGACGAGGACGGGACGACGGAGCCCGATCCGTGGGCGGCGCCGGAGGAGACGACCAGCTGGCGCGCTCTGTACAAGTACCGCGGCCGGCCCGGGTGCCCGAGCTCGGGCTCGAACGAGATCTGGCTGCACGATCCGGCGGCCGACACGACGAAGAAGCTGACGACGTTCGACGACATCGAGAACCTGGATCCGCCGGTGACCTGCAGCTACGGCTGCTTCGTCTCGGACGACGTGAAGTGGATCGCGGTCACGGTCGGGCCGCCGACCGCCGATGGGTTCAGCTTCCGGATCGGGCAGTTCACGAACGCCAACATGGACGTGAAGCTGATCAAGGACCTGGTGCTCGAGGACAAGGTCGACTTCAAGTTCGCGGGATCGCGCCTGTACTACTCCGAGAAGGCGACCTGCGCGGGCGCCTCCTGCCAGTACGACATCTGGTATTACGATCTCGACAAGCTCACGCAGACCAAGATCCTGACCTTCCCGCCGGCGACCGAGCTCGAGCAGAGCACCTACAAGGGCCACTTCAAGGTCAGCCCGGACGGCGACAAGCTGATCCTGCTCAACACCACGATCCGGAGCGTCGGGGTGTACATGTGGAAGAGCGGGACCGGGCTGGTCGAGCTGGACTACCTGTGTAAGTTCGGGACCAAGGGCAACTGCCAGGGGACCGGATCGGAGTACGCGGACACCGACCCGGTCGCGATCTCGCACGACAGCCGACACGCCGTGTTCTTCACGTTCTCGGAGCGCTGGCAGCGGGCGCGGGTCTACCACCTGGAGGACCCCGGGGTGGTCGAGACGGCCGTGCTGGCGAGCGTGCCGCAGGGGAGCTTCATCGAGAAGGCTTGTGAGTTCGGGGCGCTCGAGGACTGGCAGTGGCCCAGGGTCGTGGGGGACCCGATGTTCACGCCGGACGATCGGGAGGTCGTCTTCCTGACCGAACGCGACTGCGCCGGGCCCAACGGCAGCAAGCCCCAGAAGGCCCAACGGAACCTGGTGCGGGTCAAGCTGGACACCCTGCGTTCGGGCAAGACCCTGGAGGAAGCCGACATCTTCAACGTCACGCGCAGCCCGGCGGGCGACGTGACGGCCAACGTGTACGTGACGGCGTTCGATCTGACCCCCGATGGGGCGACGGTGATCTACACGGGCACGCCCAAGTACGGGCAGAGCGGCGATCTGCTGTCGGACTCGAGCACCCGCAACCGCAACGATCGCGAGCTGTGGAGGGCGCGGCTGGACGGCACGAACGTTCAGCAGGTCACGAACGACCTATGCCTGCAGGCCGAGTCGCCCACCGTGATCCCGCCCGGCCTCTGATCGGCGGGGACGGAGACGAGCGAGGGCCCGCGGTGGATGCCGCGGGCCCTTCGCGTATCTACGGCCAGGCCGGAGCGTCGACAGCCCTCGGCGAGGACGGGGCGGCGGCGGAGGCCGGTCTTGGGGGCTCGGATCGTCAGGCCGGAGGGTCGCGAGGCTTCGAAACGACAGAGGCCCGCGACGCGGAACGTCGCGGGCCCCTGGAGAGGCTGGAGTCGGTAAGGCTCAGCGCAGGGCCTGCACCTTCTCGACGAGCTCGGGGACGATCTTGAAGGCGTCACCGACCAGGCCGTAGTCCGCCACCTGGAAGATGGGGGCGTCCGCGTCCTTGTTGATGGCGACGATCGTCTTGGAGTTCTTCATGCCGGCGAGGTGCTGGATGGCACCCGAGAGGGCGACGGCGATGTAGAGCTTGGGCGCGACGACCTTGCCGGTCTGGCCGATCTGGAAGTCGTTGGGGCAGAAGCCCGAGTCGACGGCGGCGCGGCTGGCGCCGATCGCGGCGCCGAAGGCGTCGGCGAGCGGCTCCATGACCTTGAAGAAGGTGTCGCCGTCCTTGAGGCCGCGGCCGCCCGAGACGACGACGTCCGCGTCGGTGAGCTCGGGGCGCTCGGACTTGGTGCCCTCGAACTTCACGAAGCGGGCGCCAGCCTGACCCGGATCGACGGAGAAGGCCTCGAGCGGGCTGCCGGCGCCGGAGGTCTCGGCCGGGTCCAGCTCGGTGGTGCGGACGCCGATCACGGCCTTGGGCGTGTTGACGCGCACGGTCGCGATGACGTTGCCGGCGTACATCGGGCGCCGGTACAGCAGGGTCGAGCCCTCGCCGGCGAGGCTCACGCAGTCGGCGACCATGCCGGCGCCGATCGCGGCGGCCACGCGCGGCAGGAGATCCTTGCCGAAGGTGCCGGCCGAGCCGAGCACGAAGGCGGCGCCGGTCTGCGCGGCGAGGGCCTTGACGGCGTTGGTGTACGGCTGCGCCAGGTAGTTGGCGAAGGCCGGGGCGTCGATGGTGTAGACCTTCTCGGCCCCGTAGGCGGCCAGGGAGTCGGCGACGCCCTGCACGCCCGAGCCGATGACGGCGATGTCATAGGCGCCGCCGGTGCGCTGGGCGAGCTGACGGGCCAGGGTGATGACGCTGAGGGTGCTCTTCTTGAGCTCGCCGTCCTGCTGATCGGCGATGACGAGGATGTTGGCCATGTGCGGTTCCTCCTAGAGCACGCGGGCTTCGTTGCGGAGCTTCTCGAGCAGCTCGTCCACCGAGCCGACCATGACGCCGGCCTTGCGCCCGGCGGGCTCCTCGAGGCTGAGGACCTCGACCTTCAGGGCGGTGTCGGTGATCTCGAGGTCGTCGAGGTCCATGTCCTCGATCGGCTTCTTCTTGGCCTTCATGATGCCGGGCAGCGAGGCGTAGCGCGGCTCGTTGAGGCGAAGGTCGGCCGTGATGACGGCCGGCAGCTGCAGGGCGATGGTCTCGAGGCCGCCGTCGACCTCGCGCGTGACCACGGCCTCGGAGCCCTCGATGGAGACCTCGGAGGCGAAGCAGGCCTGCGGCAGGCCGAGGTACTCGGCGACCAGCTGGCCGACCTGGTTGTTGTCGCCGTCGACGGCCTGCTTGCCGAGGATGAAGAGGTCGGGCTCCTCCTCCTTGAAGACGGCGGCGAAGATGCGCGCGGCGAGATCGCTGTCGAGGGCCTTGTCCTCGACGTCGACGCGGATGCCGCGGTCGGCGCCCATCGCCAGGCCGGCGCGGATCGTCTGGGTGACGTCGTCCGGGCCGATGCTGACGACGACCACCTCGCCCCCGTGCTCGTCGCGGAGCTTGAGGGCCTCTTCGATGGCGTTCTCGTCGAACGGGTTGACCTTGTACTCGACCGACTCGCTGTCGACGGCGCTCTTGTCCGCCTTCAGCTTGATGCGCGCGTCCGGGTCGATGACCCGCTTGGCGCTGACCAGGATCTTCACGCGAGGTCCTCCTTTTGGGGGGTGGCTGGGGTAGTCGTCGTGTTCGGGGACAGGGTGGGCGCCGCGTCCCGCGCAACCGAAGGACGCACGAGCAGGCCGTCGAGGAAGATGGAAGCGGTCTCGCCCCAGGCGTCCTCGAGCGCGGTGCCGCGGTCGTCCATCGCCCACTCGAGGGCGAGCTCGTCGACGGCGCCGAAGAGCATGCGGGCGACGCGGCGCGGCTGGCAGGTCGGCGAGAACAGGCCGCGGGCCTGACCGTCGCTGACGATACGAGCGATGATGCCCAGGTAGCGACCGAAAGGCTTCATGTCCGTGCCGCGCATGAACTTGCTGGACTGGCGCAGCTCGACCGTGATGACCTCGGCCAGCGCGGGGCTCTGCGAGACGCTCTCGAAGTGCACGCGGATGAAGCGGCGGAGCCGCTCGACCGGGCACTCGAGGCCGGCCAGCGCGTCTTCCTGGATGCGGAGCGCCTGCTCCATCGTGTCCATGAAGACCTGGACGAGGATGTCCTCTTTGCTCTTGAAGTAGAGGTAGATCGTGCCGTCGGCCACGCCGGCCTCGCGCGCGATCTGCGCGACCTTGCTGTTGTAGAAGCCGTTCTGCGCGAAGACCCGCACTGCGGCGTCGAGGATCTTGCGCCGTTTGTCGGGCTGGGACATGCGGTGAACGCCTCCTGAATGAACCGCCATTCAGCGCGCGCAAGCTAGCACACGCCCGATCGGGGTACAAGCTTCATGGCGACGCGCGCGGCGACGCGCGCGGGCGGGCTCGCGACGCCACCGATGGGCAGGCCGCCGAGACGACATGACGGGCCGCCGGGACGAGCTGGGGGACGCCGCGTGGGGTGCGACGGGCGCGGGCCAAGCCTTCGCCTTGACGCGTCCCGAGGCCCACAGGGATACTTCCGGCGCCGCGGTCAGGCGCGACGGTGCCTCGGGGCGCCTGGTTGGAGCACGGAGGCGCATCGATGGGAGCTTCGCGACAGCGCATACTGATCGTCCAGCGCGACCGCACCGCGGCGGGCGCGTTCGCCTATCAGCTGCGCCAGGCCGGGCTGGCCGCCGTGGCGGTCGAGACGCTCGAGGAGGCGCTGGACGCGCTGGCGCTGGGGACGCCGGACGCCGTGGTGGCGGACCTGGAGGCGCGCGAGGACGAGGGGACGGACGGCTTGACGTTGGCCCGGGCGATGGTCGGTGTGCCGACGCGGCTGCTGCTGGTCGCGGAGCGCGCCCCGACGCGCGAGCAGGAGCTGGCCGTGCTACGCCTCGGCGCGAGCGAGCTGGCCGTGCGGGCCCCCGGCGCCGAGGACGTCGCGCGGCTCGTCGAGCGGATGCCGGCGCGGCCGCTGGGGGCGTGCGACGAGGAAGGCCCGGCCGAGGGCGACCTGGCGGCGTGGTCCGTCGAGCGGCTGCTGGCCGTGGCCGAGCGGCATCGGCTGGACGCCCGGCTGGAGGTCGCGTCGGAGGAGTCCTCGTGGACGCTGGGGGTACGCGACGGGCGGGTGGTGCAGGCGCACGGTGGCGAGGCCCAGGGGGCCGCCGCGGCGATCGGGGCCCTGCGGGTGACGGCCGGCGCTTGGCGGCTGGAGCTGATCGACGCGGAGGCGGCGGCGCGGCTGGGGCCCGACGTGATCCGGCGGTCGCTGGAGCAGCTGGCTTCGGGGTCCGTCGAGGCCGACGACGAGCTGGCCGACGGGAGCTCGAGCCCGGGCCAGCGCCGGGGGACGGATCCGGGCGGGTTCAAGCTGGGGCCGCGGAGCGTGAGGGCGCGCGTGCAGACGGATCCGGGTGACGCGCGGCGGATTCGGCGCCAGGTCGGGATCCCCGTGCCGACCGAGTGGGCCCGCGCGGCGAGCGCCGAGGTGAAGGCGACGGGCAGCGGGCGGAAGTCACCCGAGCGGCCCGAGGCGACGGAGCAGACGTCGGGGCGCTTGGAGCCGGCCAGGGAGGGCGTGCGGGGCGTGCGAGACGAAGTCGACGCGCCGACGGTACCGGACGGGGCGCTCTGGGCCGCGTCCGAGGACGCGACGGAGACCGAGACGCCGGCTGGGCGCCGCCAGGCGATGCGGGCGACCGGGGCGTCGACGCGGCCCGGGCGGGCGCGGCTGATTCGGGTCGGAGCGCCGGGGGCGAGGCGCGAGGCGGCGGAAGCGCTCGAGGCGCAGCGGCCGGAGCCGCCGGCCGAGACACCCCGGATCGAAGCGCCGCCGGTGGCCGTCGCGCCGCGGCCGGCGGGCGTGGAGGCCGAGCCGGTCGTGGACGCGACGCCGTCGATCGATCTGACCCCGGCCGATGGGGCGCCGCGGCGGCGGCTGCTGACGCGCGCCCGGCTGAGCGCGTGGGAGACGGGCGACGGGAAGCTAGAGGTTCCTCAGGACGCGATCGCGGCGGCGGCCGACGCCGAGGGCGAGAGCCGCCGGGCGGCCGAGGCGGCGGCCGAGGCGGTGCCGGAGCCGGTCGCGGCGCTGGTCGAGGCGCCGAGCGCGCTGCCGACGGAGCCGGAGGTCGAGGCCGCGCTGCAGGCGGAGCCCGAGCCCCGGGCGGAGGTCGAGCCGAGGGAGGCGCCCGAGCGGCCGGTGCCCATGGCGGCCGTGCGACGGACGCGCGGTGGCGGGCGGGCGCCGGGCGGAGCGGGATGGAAGGTGGCGGTGGCGGCGCTGGCGGCCCTGCAGATCGGGTTGGGCGCTGCGCTGGCGTGGTGGGTGACGAGCGGGGGCGCAGGTGGTGAGGCGGCCGTGACGGGGTCGGCGGGCGAGGCGGCGGCGGAGGTCGTGACGGCGTGTCAGCGGGTGGCGCGCCACGAGGACGGCTTGGCGTGGACGGCCTGGGAGGCGCTGGCGCGGGAGTGCCTGGCGACCGAGCCGGCCAACCCGGTGGCGCTGGCGCGGCTGGGGGTGGCCCTGTACGAGCAGGACAGGCTCGCGGAGGCCGGGGCGGCGCTGGAGGCGCTGCGGGCGGCGGCGCCGGGAGAGGCGGAGCTGGAGTTGCGCCTGGGTTTCGTGCGGCTGGCGGCGGGCGAGCGGGTGGAGGCGCGCGAGGCCTTCGAGGCGTTCGTGGCGAGGGCGCCGGCGGACGATGGGTTGCGGGCGCGACTGGCGGAGCACGCGCGGGCGGGGGCCGCGGGCGCTCGGTGACGGGGTCGACGCGGGGTCGGATCGTGCTGGCCGTCGAGTCGTCGTGCGACGAGACGGCGGCGGCGGTGGTCGTCGGGGCGGGCGACGGGGCGTGGGTGCGATCGAGCGTGATCGCGAGTCAGGTCCCGATCCACGCGCGCTACGGCGGGGTCGTGCCCGAGCTGGCGTCGCGTAGCCATCTGACGGCGGTGCGGCCCGTCGTCGAGCAGGCGCTGGCCGACGCGGGCGTGACGCTGCAGGGGATCGACGCGGTGGCCGTGACGGCCGGGCCGGGGCTGGCCGGGTGCCTGCTGGTGGGGCTCCAGGCGGCCAAGGCGCTGGCGTGGGCGCGGGACCTGCCGATCGTGCCGGTGGATCACATCGAGGCGCACGTCCATGCGGTCTTCTTGCGGGACGAGGGCGGCGCGGGCGAGGACCCGCCCGAGCACCCGTACATCGCGTTGGCGGTGAGCGGCGGGCACACGAGCGTCTATCGGGTCGAGGCGCCCGGGCGGTCGGTGGTGCTGGGGCAGACCATCGACGACGCGGCGGGCGAGGCCTTCGACAAGGTGGCCAAGATGATGGGCCTGCCCTACCCCGGCGGCGCGGTCATCGATCGGATGGCGCGGCGGGGGCGGGCCGAGGCGGTGGAGCTGCCCCGGCCGATGCTGGGGCGTGGCCTGGACTTCTCGTTCTCGGGGTTGAAGACGGCGGCGCGCTATTGGATGGAGCGGCATCCCGAGGCGGTCCAGGGCGAGAGCGAGGCGGCCTGCGATCTGGCGGCGGGCTTTCAGGAGGCGGTCGTCGACGTGCTGGTGGACAAGGCGCTCGCGGCGTGCCGGGCGGAGGGCGTGCCGCGGATCGTGGTGGCGGGCGGGGTGGCCTGCAACTCGAGGCTGCGCGAGCGGATGGTGGCCGAGGCCGGGCGGGTGGGCGTGCGCGCGTGGATCGCGCCGGCGCGGTACTGCACCGACAACGCGGCGATGGTCGGCGGCCTGGCGGCGGCGTTGCTGGAGCGGGGCGCCGGGGTGCGGGGCGAGGCGCGGGCGCGGCTGGACATCTATACGACGCGACGCCCGAGCACGTGAGCGGCGGCGGGTGGGCGCAGGGAAGGGACGGAGGCGGGATGAGGCCGGACAAGCGGCTGGGGCAGCATTTTCTGCGGGACATCGAGGTCCTACAGGACATCGCGGCGATCGCGGACGTGGCGCACTCGGCGGGGGCGCTGGAGATCGGGCCGGGCGAGGGGGCGCTGACGGCGTTCCTGGCGCAGTCGGGCAAGCCGATCGTGGCCATCGACAAGGACGCGCGGGCGGTCGAGGCCGTGGGGCGCCGGTTCGGGGACGCCGTGCGGGTCGTCGAGGGCGACGCGCTGGAGGTGGATCTGGCGGCGCTGCTACCGCCGCCGCGGGACGGCCGGCTGGCGGTGGTCGTGGGCAACCTGCCGTACAACGTGGGGAGCGCGATCTTCCGGCGGCTGCTGGGGCTGCGCGGGCAGGTCGAGCGGCTGGTGGTGATGCTGCAGCGCGAGGTGGCCGACCGGATCACGGCGGGGCCGGGGTCGCGCGCCTATGGGCTGATGAGCGTGACGACGGCCCTGACGGCGAAGGCGTGGCTGGTGCGCGAGGTGCCGCCGGAGGCGTTCTTCCCGCCGCCCAAGGTGGACTCGGCGGTGGTGCTGGTCGAGTTCCCGGGGGAGCCCGCCGTGGCCGGCGAGGAGGCGGCCGGGTTCGAGCGGTTCGTGGGGCGGCTGTTCCAGGCGCGGCGGAAGGTGCTGGCGAACGCGCTGGGGGACAGGGCGCTGCCCGAGGAGCTGGGGCTGGATCCGCGGTGCCGCCCGGAGGAGATCGGGCCCGAGACGCTGCTGGCGCTGTATCGGGCTATCGAATCGCCCAGGTGACCAGGAGCGGCTGGCGGTCGCGGACGATGTGGACCGAGAGGTGGCTCGCGTCGCGGAGCGACTCCCAGACCTTCATGAACTGGTCGGGGCGCTCGATGGGCGAGCCGTTGACGCGCTGGACGATGTCGCCGGGCTTGAGGACGCGGTCCTCGTAGTCCGGCGCGTCGGGGAACAGGGCCAGCAGCATGTAGCCGTAGAAGGCGCCGCCCGCGACGATCGGCTTGACCGCGACCTGCTGGACGAACCAGCTCGGGCCGCGCGCGAGGGCGCGCTCGAGGCTGGCGCGCGGGATGACGAAGTCGTCGGGCGTGGCCTCGGCTTCGACGAGGCGGACCCGGCCGCGGTGGGCGTCGGAGGAGGTGCCGCAGGCGGCGAGGGCCACCACGGCGGCGAGCAGCAGCGCGAGGACGAGGCGAGACATGCCGGCGATGGTGCCCCGGACCGGCGGCACGTCAACTTCTGCGAGCGATGAGGCGCAGGCGGCGCCGGAGCGTCACTCGGGGGCGTCCACGGCGTTGCAGAAGGGGTGGGAGCCGAAGTCACGCACGCAGACGTAGCCCTCGCGGCAGTCGCCGTTGCTGGCGCAGCTGGCCATGCAGAAGGACAGGTCCGGGCGGAACTCGATGCAGACGCTGTCGTCGGGGCAGCTCTCGAGGTCGCAGTCGCGGGTGGTGCAGTACCCGTCGGGCAGCGAGGTCTCGCAGACGAGGTTCTGCCCGCAGTCGGTCGAGTTCTCGCAGGCGTCTCCGACGACCGCGCCACAGGCAGCGGCGAGCGACGCGAGGGCGAGCACGACCAGGGCGACGAGGGGGGTGGGCTTCATCGGGGCGGAACCTATCACGTGGGGCGGGCGGCCCCCAAGCACTCAGGCGCGCGGAGACGGCGCGTCGAGACGTTCAGAGCGCCTCGGGTTGGAGGAGCTCGAGGGCCTTGGGGTGCATCGCGACCTGGTGCTCCTGGAGCAGCCTCTTCATGGCGTCGAGGAACCAGGCCTGGCGCACGCCTTCGAGGGCGTTGCGGCGGATGTCGGCGTCGACCTCGGGATCGTCGGGGCCCTTGCGGACGCGCGGCTCGTGGGCGAGCTTGACGATGAGGTGCCAGCCGAAGGTGGACTGGACCGGGGCGAGGAGGACGCCCTCTTCGCCGTCGATGACGGCGCGAGCGACGGCCTCGGCGGTCAGCTCGTAGCCGCGCTGTTCGGCGTGCGATTTTTCGGGATCGTAGAAGAAGGAGACCTCGCGCCAGAAGAGCTCGGGCATGGTGGGCTCGACCTTCGCGCGGTAGCGGGCGAGGAGCTGGGCGACGGCCTCGGGGTCACTTTCGAGGGGGCGGGCGAGGGGCTCGAGCTCCTCGTAGGCGGCGTGGAGCTTGCGGGCCGCGTCCTCGAAGCAGGCGGCGACGTGGGGGCGGTCGCAGTCGCCGACGCGCGGGTTGCAGCAGACGATGGCGAGGTGGACCATCCGCCAGGCGTGCTCGTGGTCGTAGAGCTTGCGGATCGAGGGCACCGAGTAGATGCGGCGGACCTGCTCGCGGGAGATGCGGTCGGGGCCGTGCTGGGCCTCGAAGCGCTCGTCGAGCCAGGCCTGGACCAGGGCCTGCCGCCAGGACTCGGTGACGTCGGGGCGCTGCGAGAGGCCCTGGCGCATGGCCTGCTGGGCGAGGGCCTCGCGGATGACGAGCGCGTCGAGGGCCTGGCGGGGAGAGATTTCGGGGTGCGCGGCGAGGTGGGCGTCGAGGGCGGCGCGCGTGATCGGGACGTCCCCGACGCGGGCGACCAGGGCGCCGGCCGGCGAGGGCGGGCTCCAGGTGGGGTCGGCGAAGTCGTCGAGGGACGGTGGGCGCAGCTCGGAGGCGGCGACCGACGGGGCCGAGGACGGCGGGGCGGCGGCGTCGCAGGCGGAGGCGCAGGCGAGGCCGAGGGCCAGCGGCGCGAGGGCGAGGCGGACCAGCAGGCGCGGCATCAGGGGCGGGCCTGCTGGACGACGGAGAGGCGGGCGAGCTCGACGGCCGCGCGGATGGTCGAGTAGCCGACGAAGACGTGCAGGCAGCCCGCGATGTAGTCGCGGCCGGCGAGGAGGTCGCCGCTCTGCTTGAAGAACCAGAGGCTGAAGGCGAGCAGCAGGGCGGCGAGCGCCAGCAGGAGCAGACTCTTGAGCATCCGGGCGGGTCCCTCCGAGTGGATGGAGCGCGTCGCGGCGCGCGGCGGGCGCGCCGGCGGGGAGCATAACGCAAGCGGCGCGAGGTCGGTCAACGCAGGTACCAGATGGCGCCGACGATGGCGCCGATGAAGGCGAGGAAGACGGCCCACCACAGGTCGGTCCAGCGGGTGCGGGGCGGGTGCTCGAGGGCGGTGGCGAGGCGGGCGCGGGTGTCGCGCTCGAGCAGGACGTCGCCCCAGGCGCCGACGATGAGGCGGCCGACGGAGAGCCAGACCATGGTGACGCCGACCAGGAGGGTGAGGCTTGCGGCGAGGGGGTCGTCGGAGGCGGCCGGGAGGGCGCTGAGGGTGAAGGCGGCGTAGATGCCGAGGGACATGAGGAGGGCCACGGCGGGCAGCAGGGGCTCGAGGCCGCGGCGGGGCGGGGCGCCGGGGGAGGCCGGGGGCGCGGGGACGGAGGCGGACCCGGGGGCCGTGGGCCAGAGGGTGACGGCGACCCAGGCGGCCGCGACGGCGACGACGGCGCTGAGGGTGGCGAGGCCGGTCGCGCCGCCGTAGACGAGGGGGCCGCTGAGGCCGGGGTCGAGGACGAGGGCGGGGAGGTGCGAGACCGGGAAGGCCCAGAGCGCGAGGGCCGGGCGGGGGCGCCAGGCGGCGGCGAGGAGGGCCAGGACCGGCAGGGCCAGGGCGGCGGCCAGCGGCGGGGTGAGGGTGCCGCCCGACCAGCGGACGAGGTGGAGCGCCGGGAGCCACAGGAGGAGGGCGGTGAGGGTGGCTCCGACGAGGAGCATGAGGAGGCTTCGCACGGGCGCAGGGTAACAGAGGGAGGGCGGGGGGAGTAGGGAGGCGCCGGGTCGGGTCGGGGCGAGGGATGACGCGTGCGCGGGGGGACGGCGGCGTTGACGCGGCGCGTCTTGGACCGGGTCCTTCCGTGTGTTATGGGGGCGGCCTACCGTCGGCCTCAGCGTGCGGGGTCGTTGGGTGTAGGTGGCCCCGATCCGCGTCCGTGAACGAGCAATGGAAAGCGCGATGGCGAAGATGATGCAGATGTGGTCGGGGCTGAGCGCCGCGGACTTGCGGCAGGCCTATGAGGTCGCGCTGGCGACGCGCGCGTCCATCCTGACCGCGATGACGATGAAGTCGCGCGGCGAGGGGGTGGAGTTCTGGATCGGCGGCCCGGGCGAGGAGGTGCACGGGACGGCGACGGCGCTGGCGCTGCATCGGGTGGTGCGGCCGGACGACGGGGTGCCCGGGGACCTGGCGCTGTTCTGTCACTACCGCAGCGACGCGCTGGCGGGGATGACGGCGCGGCTGCGGGGGCGGACCGACTTCGTGCGGGGGTACTTCCGGCAGGCGCTGTCGCGGGCGACCGACCCGCACTCGGGCGGGCGGCAGATGGTGATGCACCTGTGCTTGCCCGAGGTGGGGATCTGGCCGGTGCAGAGCCCGGTGGGCATGCAGCTGTCGAAGGCGGCGGGGTACGCGCGGGGGCTGCAGCTCAAGGGGGAGCGCGGGCTGGCGGTGGCCATCGTGGGCGACGGCACCACCGGCGAGAGCGACTTCCACGAGCACGCGATGGCGGCGTCGCTGTGGAAGCTGCCGATGTTGACGATCATCACGGACAACCAGGTGGCGATCTCGGTGCGGCCCGAGGACGGGCGGGGCATCAAGAGCTGGAAGAAGTACGCCGAGGCGTTCGAGCTGGGGTACTTCGAGTGCGACGGGTCGGACTTCCTGGACACCTACCAGAAGACGGCGCAGGCGGCGCGGGCGGTGCTGGCCGAGGGGCGTAGCGCGTTCCTGGTGGCGCGGGTGCCGCGGCTGATGGGGCACTCGAGCTCGTCGGGTGGGCAGTTCGACTTCGACGTGCGGGATCCGCTGCTGGACTTCGGGGCGTGGCTGGGGGCCGAGAACGTGCTGCCGGCGGGCGCGGTGTTCCGGCGTGACGCGGTCGACAAGCGCAAGAGCTACTTCGAGATGCATCAGCTCGGGTCGCTGATGCAGCGATCGCTCGACGAGATCCGGGAGATCGTGGCGGAGGTGCGGCAGGAGCCGTCGCCGTCGCCCGAGGCCGGCGACGTGTGGCGCCACGCGCACCCGCCCTACCCCGAGGTGAGCGAGCCGGAGCGGCCGGAGAGCGGGACGACCCGGGTGCAGTACAACGAGGCGCTCAACCTGGCGCTGGATCGCATCCTGGGCGAGGGCCGAGCGGCCATGTGGGGCCAGGACGTGGGCCACCGCGGGGGCATCTTCCAGGTGTCGGCGGGGCTCATCGACAAGTACCCGGACCGGGTCAAGGACGCGCCCATCAACGAGCCGATGATCCTGGGGACCGCCTGCGGGGCGGCCCTGCATCGGGATCTGGTGCTGTTGCCCGAGATCCAGTTCGGCGACTACACGCTCAACTGCCTGCACTGGATCGTCCACCTGGGCAACCTGTACTGGACGACCAACGGGCAGTCGCCGGCCAACCTGACGATGCGCACGCCGGTCGACCCCGTGCAGGGCGGCGCCGTGTACCACTCGATGAGCGTCGACGGGTTCTACGGGAACGTGCCGGGCATCGTGATGACGATGCCGTCGACGGCCTGGGACGCCTACGGCCTGCTGCGGACGGCGGCGGACTACGGCGGGCCCGTGCTGCAGCTCGAGCCCAAGCGCTTCTACCGCATGAAGCTGGGGCCACCGCTGCCGGGCGAGCCGACCGACGCGCGTGCCTTCCAGAATCTGAAGCGCAAGGGCCTGCCGCTGCCGATAGAGGACTATCGGGTCCCCTTCGGGAAGGCGGCGCAGCGGCGCGCGGGGCGAGATCTGACGGTCGTCGCGTGGGGCTGGGCCGTGTGGCAGGCGGTCGCGGCCGCCGACAAGCTGGCGAAGGATCGCGGGGTCGAGGTCGAGGTGCTCGATCTGCGCACGCTCGTGCCGTACGACCGCGAGGCCATCCTCGAGAGCGCCCGCCGGACCGGCAAGCTGCTCATCGCGCAGAACGATCGGATGTTCGCCGGCTTCGGGCGGCAGATCCAGGGCGACGTGGTCGAGAGCCTGCCCGGGGTCACGGTCCGCGTCATCGGCCAGCTCGACACCCCGGCCGTGGGCCAGGCGCGTGTCCTGGAAGACGCGATCACGCTGCAAGAGCAGGACGTGTACCGCGCCATGGACGAGATGATCGACCTGGCGCCGGCCGCGTGGCTCGAGAGCGAGCTGCACTGGCTCTCGCACGCACCGTCTCGAGCGCTCACCTGAGCGCAGGGGCGCTCGCGCCCCGCTGTCTCCGACGACGACGCCCGGTCGCGGGGCCCCTGAGGGGTCAGGCTGCCGGGCGTCGTCGTTCGAAGGTTGCGCTGGCGTCCGGGCTCGCCTCCCCTGCCCTCGCGCCGAACGCTACGGCGGCGGGCGTTCGAAACGACACGCCCCGGGCGGCGCGGCGGCGGCCCGGGGCGTGGGTGACGAGCGGGCGGGCGGCTCAGAGCGTGTCGAGGACCGCGGTCGCGCGCTTTTTGATGTCGGGGTCGGACTCGTTGATGATGAACTCCTGCAGGGCCTTGCTGGCCTTGTCGGAGGCCATCTTCTCGAGCGCGTCGAGGGCCTCGAGCTTCACCTCCTTGGAGGTGTCGAAGAGGCCGCGAATGACCTGCTCGACCGCGTTCGGGTCCTTGGAGTTCGACAGCACCTGCAGGGCGTGGAGCTTGACCGCGGCCACCTGGTCGCTGACCAACCCGCCGATGGCCGGGGCCGTCCGGGGGTCCGCCGCGTAGTGGGCGATGGCGTCGATGGCCATGACGCGGATGTCGGCGTCCTCGTCGTACAGGCGCCCGGTGTAGATGTCGAACATCGCCGGGTCGGCCGGCTGCGCCAGGGCCACGATGGTGCGCATCACCTCGCGGCGGATCGGGGCGTGGCGGTACTCGATGAGCCAGCGGACCTTCTCGAAGGCGCTGGCGATCTTGCGCTCGCGCACGGCGCGCACCGCCTGGAGCTTCACGTCGTTGTCGACGTCGTCGAGGAAGGCGACCAGGATCTTCTCGGCGTCCGCGTGCTTGGAGCCGGTCAGCGCGACGGCGACCTGGGCGCGGATGGCGGCGTCGGGATCGCCCTTGAGCTGGGCGAGCTCGGCGATGACGGACTCGTCGCTGATGCGGGCGAGCGAGAAGGCGGCGGCGCGGCGGATGACGACCTCGCTGTCTTTCAGGCGGGCCTTGAGCACCGAAACGACCTTGGGGTTGGGGCGATCCTTGGTGAAGGCCACGAGGGACTTGAGGGCCAGCTCGCGAATGGTCACGTCGGGCGACTCGGAGATCTTGATCACCTGATCGAGCGGCTGCGCCGAGATGATGGCGATGGCGGCCTGGGTGAAGGCCTCCTTCTCGGCCTCGACCGCCGTGCCGGTCACGGCCGCCGCGAGCGGCTCGAGGCCGGCGGCGTCCTTGAGCTGGCCCAAGGCCTGGGCGGCGGCGAGGCGGACGTCGGCCTCGGGACGCGCGATGGCCTTGCCGACGGCCTCGGTCGTGCCGGCCACGCGCTTGTCGCCGGCCACCTTGATCGCGTGGATCGCCCCCTGCGACGAGCCCGTCGTCGCCAGCCAGGCGATGCCGCGCGCCTGGTTGGTGCCGGACTCCTCGTCGCACAGGACGCGGGCCATCGGCTCGAGGACGTCGCGGTTGACCTGCCCCTCGGCGACGAGCGCGGCGAGACGATCGTACTGCTTGAAGGCCTGCAGGCCCGACAGTCCCGCCTGCCGCACCTCGGGGTGCGAGTGCTTGACCAGCGGCTCGAAGGCGGTGGCCAGCTTGGCGTCGCCGGCGGCGACCAGCTCGCGCGCGGCCTCGACGACCGTGGCGGCGTCGCTGGCCTTGAGCTTCTCGAGCAGCAGGTAGCGCTTGTACTGCTGCTGGCCGGCGCCGACGAGGATCTTCACGGCGGCGATCTTGGCGTCGTTGTTCGGGTCGCCGTCGACCACGGCGCCCAGCGCCTTGAGGACCGCCGGGCTCTTGCTGCCGGTCAGCAGCGCCAGCGCGGCGAGCCGGACGTCGTCGGCGCCGTCCTTGAGGCGGGCGACCAGCACGGCGTCGCGATCCTTGAGGTTCAGGGCGCCGAGGCCCTCGAGCAGCGCCAGCTTGGTGGCGGTCGAGCCACCCTCGAGCAGCGCCAGCGCCGCCTCGCGGACCGTCGCGTCTCCCGCGCCGAGCTTCTGGTAGAACTCGGCGGCGGGGACGAGGGCTTCGCCGACCTGGACGTGGCCCCAGGTCACCCGCCGCGGCGGCAGGGCGCTGGCCAGCGGGACCACCGGGCTGAGCGCGCCGCGGGTGAAGGCGGCCGCCGCGACCGGCTTCCCGTCGAGCAGGATCTCGGTGACGCCCGAAGCGAGGAGCGTGTAGTAGACGGCGCCCAGCGCCCGGTCGCGCGTGTCGGCGTCGGCCGCGGCGGGCGTGACGACGGCGCGCGTGTCCTTGTATTCGACCTTCAGCGCCGTCGTGACCTGCGGCAGGAGGTTGCCGAGCTCCTTGAGGGCGGCGTCGGCGAGGGCGTTGCCGGCGAGCCCGTCGTGGGCCTCGAAGGCGAGCGGGACGTACAGCTCCGTCGGCTTGCCCGCGACCGCCACCGTCGCGGGTGCGTAGTAGAGGTAGGAGCCGGCGTGCGCGAGGCCCGGTCCTGCGACCGCACCCAGGAACGCCAACCATCCCAACAGCTTGGAGCTCTTCATCTTCACGCTCACCTCGCGGGCCCTCGAAAGTCTCGAAAGCGTAAGGGCTTCGCATGTTTCTCGCATGACCGGGCGGTGTCAAGCCTGGCGTCCAGGCCGTCCCAGGCGCCTGCGCGGCCGAGCCCCCGTGGCGCGAGACGGTCGAGCGGGCACAATCCTTCCCGCTCATGGACATGCGAACGACCCGCACTAGACTGCCGCCCATGCACGCACTCGAGCGACAGCGACCGCGCGGCCTGACTCCCCGAGACTTCTACGAGCACCTGGACCGGTTCGTCATCGGCCAGGAGCGCGCCAAGCGAGCGCTCGCGATCGCCGCGTACAACCACCTCAGACGGGTCGGGCGGCCTGAAGGCAAGGCCGACGACGCAGCCGGCCTGCTGAAGAAGTCCAACGTCCTGCTCATCGGGCCGACCGGCAGCGGCAAGACCCACCTCGCGCGGCACCTGGCCTCGATGCTGGACGTGCCCTTCACGGTGGTGGACGCCACCGAATACACCGAAGCCGGCTACTACGGACGGGACGTCGAGCAGATCGTGACCGAGCTGCTCGTCGCCGCCAACCACGACGCCGACGCCTGCCGCAAGGGCGTCGTCTTCATCGACGAGGTCGACAAGATCGCCCGCCGGTCGCACGGCGTGCAGACCGGCGCCGGCGCGCGCGACATCGGCGGCGAGGGCGTGCAGCAGAGCCTGCTCAAGCTGCTCGAGGGGCGCGAGATCTTCGTCCCGCTCTCTCAGGCGCCGGGGCTCGGACGGCAGGACTTCACCGTCGTCGACACGACCGACATCCTGTTCATCTGCGCGGGCACCTTCAGCGATCTCCGCAGCGCGCGCGCCGCCGAGGTGGACCGGCAGGTCGGCTTCGGGCGCTCGGCCGCAGGCGGGGCGGCGCCCCGGTTGAGCCACCGCGACCTGTGCAGCTACGGCATGCTCGAGGAGTTCCTGGGCCGGCTGCCGGTCGTGGTCGAGCTCGAGCCCCTCGACGAAGACCAGATGCTGCGCATCCTGACCGTGCCTCCCGACAGCATCGTCAACGAGTACCGGGCCCGACTCGCGCTCGACGAGGTGTCGGTCGACTTCGGCGAAGACGGCCTGCGCGAGATCGTCCGCTTCGCCGACAAGCGCGGCCTGGGCGCGCGCGGCCTGCGCAGCGTGCTCGAGGAGGTCATGGCGGACGTGATGTTCGATGCGCCCGATCTGCGCCAGAAGTCGCTGCGCATCGACGGCGAGTTCGTGCGCGAGCGCCTCGATCGCATCCGCTGACCACGGGCGCCCGCTTCGAAAGCAAAGAGCCCACCCGGTGACCGGGTGGGCTCACTCACAGGGTCGCGCGGGCTGACCCGCGTCAGGCGCCGAGCGCCTGGCCGACCTTGTCGTAGAAGGCGGACTCGACCTGGGGGAGCGCCGACGCGTCGGTGCCTCCGGCCTGCGCCAGATCGGGGCGCCCGCCGCCCCGGCCGCCGACGATCGGGGCCAGCTCGCCGACCAGCTTGCCGGCGTGGACCTTGCCCGCGGCGTCCTTGGTGGCGGCGACGGCGATGGCGACCTTGTCCTCGTCGGTGGCCATCACCAACAGAACACCCGAGCGCAGGCGGTCGCGCAGCGACTCGGCCAGGCCGCGCACGTCCTTGCCGGCGACCCCGTCGAGCCGCACCGCGGCGACCCGATAGCCGCCCACCTCGCGCGCGGCCTCGATGGCGGCCGCGGCGCGCGCGGAGCGGGCCTCGAGCCGCGCCTGCTCGAGCTCGCCGGTCAGCGTCTTGCGCTCGGCCAGCAGCTTGTCGATGCGCTCGACCAGCTGATCGGGCCCCGTGCGCAGCACGTCGGCGACCGCCTTGACGAGGGCCGCCTGCTGCTGCGCCCACGCGACCGCGTTGAGGCCGGTCACCGCCTCGAGGCGGCGCACACCCGACGAGATGGCGGTCTCGCTGATCACCTTGAACAGGCCGATGTCGCCGGTGGCGCCGACGTGGGTGCCGCCGCACAGCTCGACGGACTCGCGGCCGACCTGCAGGACGCGCACCTCGTCGCCGTACTTCTCCTCGAAGAAGGCGATGGCGCCCTTGGCCATGGCGTCGTCGAAGCCGAGGGTCTCGGTGAGCACGGGCTCGTTGGCCAGGATGGCGCGGTTGACCAGCTGCTCGACCCGCGCGATCTCGTCGTCGGTCATCGGGCCCGTGTGGCTGAAGTCGAAGCGCAGCCGGTTCGGCGCGACGAGCGAGCCGCGCTGGCGGACGTGCGGCCCCAGCACGTCGCGCAGCGCGTGGTGCAGCAGGTGGGTCGCGCTGTGGTTCTTGCGCGTGGCCCACCGGGCCTCGGTGTCGACCGCCAGGGTCACGTCCTCGCCCTCGGAGACCGAGCCCGACTCGACCACGGCGAGGTGGACCACGAGATCCCCAAAGGGCCGCTGCGTGTCCAGGACGCGCAGGCGACCGCTGGCCGTCTCGAGGGTCCCGCTGTCGCCGACCTGGCCGCCGCTCTCGGCGTAAAAGGGCGTGTGCGGGGTCACGACCTCGACCCGCTGCCCGGCGGCGGCCCGCGGGACGCGTTGCCCCTCGACCAGCAAGGCCTGGATGCGCGAGTGGTCGGTCTCGCGCTCGTAGCCGACGAAGGTCGTCGTCAGGCCGGCCTCGACCAGCTCCTGGTAGGCCGACAGATCGCCGGTCCCGAAGCGGCTGGCGGCGCGGGCGCGCTCGCGCTGCTCGTCCATGGCGGCCTCGAAGCCGGCCTCGTCGACCGTGACGCCGCGCTCGCGCGTGATGAGGTCGGTGAGATCCGGCGGGAAGCCGTGCGTGTCGTACAGCTCGAAGGCGACGCGGCCGTCGAGGACGGTGCCGCCGCTCTGCGCGAGGCGGGCGAGCTCCTCGTCGAGGCGCTTGATGCCCGCGGCGATGGTGCGGCCGAAGCGCTTCTCCTCTTGCAGGACGATGCGGTGGATGGTCTCGCGCCCCTGGACCAGCTCGGGGTAGAGGTCGCCCATCATGTCGACGACCAGCGCCGTGGTCTCGACGAGGAACGGCTCCGTCAGCCCCAGCATGCGGCCGAAGCGGATGGCCCGGCGCATGACGCGGCGCAGGACGTAGCCGCGGCCCTCGTTGTCCGGGTAGATGCCGTCGGCGATGAGGAAGGCCGCCGCGCGCGTGTGGTCGGCGATGACCTGCAGGGCGACGTCGGTCTCGGCGTCGTCCTTGTAGCGGACGCCCGCCCTGGCCGCGACGTGCTCGATGATCGGCATGAAGAGGTCGGTCTCGAAGTTGTTCGCCTTGCCCTGCAGGACCGCGGCGATGCGCTCGAGGCCGGCGCCCGTGTCGATGGACGGCTTCGGCAGCGGGTGGAGCTGCCCGTCGGCCGACCGGTCGAACTGCATGAACACGAGGTTCCACAGCTCGAGGTAGCGGTTGTCGGCGCGCGGGTCGCCGAACGGCAAGTCCTCGCCGCCCGAGCGCTCCTTGCCGAGATCGATGTGGATCTCGGAGCAGGGGCCGCAGGGGCCGGTGTCGGCCATCTGCCAGAAGTTGGCCGGGTCGCGGTGCAGCCGCTCGGGGGCGATGCCCAGCTCGTCGCGCCAGATGGCGAAGGCCTCGTCGTCCTCGGGGTGGACCGTGACGTGCAGGCGCTCGATCGGCAGGGCGAGCTTGCTCGTCAGCAGCTCCCAGGCGAACTGGATGGCCTCGCGCTTGAAGTAGTCGCCGAAGCTGAAGTTGCCCAGCATCTCGAAGAACGTGTGGTGGCGCGGCGTGCGCCCGACGTTCTCGAGGTCGTTGTGCTTGCCGCTGACGCGCAGGCACTTCTGGCACGAGGCGGCGCGCGCGTAGTCGACCTGCCGGGCGCCGACGAAGATGTCCTTGAACTGCACCATGCCCGCGTTCACGAAGTAGAGCGTCGGGTCGTCCGGCGGGACGAGGGCGTAGCTCTTGACCAGGCGGTGACCGCGCTCGGTGAAGTAGTCGAGGAAGGTCTGGCGGATCTCGCGGGCGCTTAGCGGCTTCATGACGGGTTCACAGCTCCGGTTCGGAGGGTGCGCGTGGCGCGAGCCCCGCCAGGGCGCGCCATGCGGCCGCCTGGGGCTCGACCCGAACGTGGGGCGGCATTGTCGCAGCGTCACCCCACAAATCAACGGAAGAGTAACGCCACGCTGGGTGGGTTATGCCGGCGCTCGAGACGACGACGGCCGGCCTGCCTCGTCGGGCAGCCGGCCGTCGGGCGCTGGCGGGCGGAGCGACGTCAGGCGGTGGGCGCCGCGGGGCGCGCGGTGCGAACCAGCCCATAGTGCTCGAGGACCGAGGCCTCGATGGTCGCCGTCAGCTCGGCGTTGTCCTTGAGCGACGACTTCACGTTGTCGCGCCCCTGGCCGAGACGGTCGCCCTTGTAGGAGAACCACGAGCCGGACTTCTCGACGATCCCCAGATCGCTGGCGAGGTCGAGCACCGAGCCTTCGCGGCTGATGCCCTCGCCGTACATGATGTCGAACTCGACCTCCTTGAACGGCGGCGCCATCTTGTTCTTGACGACCTTGACGCGCGTCCGGTTGCCGATGACGTCGTTGCCCTCCTTGAGGGCGCCGATGCGGCGGATGTCGAGGCGCACCGACGAGTAGAACTTGAGCGCGTTGCCGCCGGTCGTCGTCTCGGGGTTGCCGAACATCACGCCGATCTTCATGCGGATCTGGTTGATGAAGATGACGCAGGTCTTGCTCTTGGAGATGGAGGCCGTGAGCTTTCGCAGCGCCTGCGACATCAGGCGCGCGTGCAGGCCCATGTGGCTGTCGCCCATGTCGCCCTCGATCTCGGCCTTGGGGACCAGCGCGGCCACCGAGTCGACGATGAGCACGTCGATGGCGTTCGACTTGACCAGCATGTCGGCGATCTCGAGGGCCTGCTCGCCGAAGTCGGGCTGCGAGATGAGCAGATCCTCGGTGCGGACGCCGAGCTTGCGGGCGTAGCTGACGTCCAGGGCGTGCTCGGCGTCGACGAAGGCCGCGATGCCGCCGGCGCGCTGGGCGTTGGCGACGGCGTGCAGGGCCAGCGTCGTCTTGCCGGACGACTCCGGGCCGTAGATCTCGATGATGCGGCCGCGCGGGAAGCCGCCGATGCCCAGGGCGATGTCGAGCCCGAGCGAGCCGGTCGGGATGACCGGGACATCGCCGAAGAGGGTCTCGCCCTCGCCGAGGCGCATGATGCTGCCCTTGCCGAACTGCCGCTCGATGGCGGTCACGGCGAGGTCGATGGACTTGTCGCGGGCAGGCTCTCGGGTCGCGTCACGAGACATGGCAGGGGCTCCTTGGGGGCCACGGGCTGGGTTGGCGCGTAGCTTTCCCCGACTACTGCACAAATGTCAAGCGCCCGAGAGGTAGCCGCGGACGAGTTCGAGGGCGGCGAAGGCGCTGACGGTCCGGTTGCGGGCCCGGTCGAAGGGGAAGCGGCGCATGACGTGGCGCGTGCCCTCGGGGGTGGCGAGGGCCAGGTGCACCGTGCCGACCGGCTTGTCCTCCGTGCCCCCGGTCGGGCCGGCGATGCCCGTCACGGCCACCGCCAGAGTCGCGCCCGAGACGCGGCGGGCGCCCTCGGCCATCGCGCGGGCGACCGGCTCGCTGACGGCCCCGTGGGCGGCGATGAGGTCGGCGGGGACCCCCAGCTGGCTGACCTTGGCCGCGTTGGCGTAGGTCACGATGCCCTGGAGGAACCAGGCCGAGGCTCCGGACACCTCGGTCACCATGGCGCCGACGAGGCCGCCGGTGCAGCTCTCGGCGGTGGCCAGGGTGGCGCCGCGGGCGAGCAGGAGGCGCCCAATGGCGGCGGCGAAGGACTCGCCGGGATCCTCGGTGAAGACGATGGGGCCGAGCCGGTCGCGCACCTTGGCGCCCAGGTCGTCGAGCAGGGCGTCCGCCGCGCCGGCGTCGGGCTCGGTGACGTGCAGGCTGACGTGGATCTCGGGGAAGTGGGCGCGGTAGGCCACGTGGACGCGCGGATCGGCGGTGAGGCCGTCGAGCAGGGTCGCGACCTGGGACTCCGTCTTGCCGAAGGTCTTGAAGGCGCGGCTTCGGTAGGCCCGCGGGGCGCCGCTGGCGGCGAGCCACGGCACGAGGTGGTCGGCCGCGAGGCGGTCGAGCTCGTGAGGGACGCCGGGGAAGAAGAAGAGCGTGGCGCCGCCGTGGTGCATGCGGACGCCGGGGGCGGTGCCGATCGCGTTGTTCAGAGGCGTGGCGCCGGCGGGCACGAGGGCCTGCTTGGCGTTGTTGGGGGTGAAGGGGAAGCCGCGCGAGGCGAAGCGCTCGCGCAGGCGGGCCAGGATGTCCGCGTCCTCGACGAGCGGGACCCCGGCCCAGCGGGCCGCGGCTTCGATGGTCAGGTCGTCGCCGGTTGGGCCGAGGCCTCCCGAGACCAGCACGAGGTCGGCGTGGGAGGCGGCGTCGGCGAGCGCGCCCTGAACGGCCGCGAGGGTGTCGGGGACCGCCTGCGAGCGCTGGACCGACAGGCCGTGCGCACGGAGCAGGCGCGCGAGGCGGGCCGTGTTGGAGTCCACGAGGTCGCCGTTGAGCAGCTCGTTTCCGACCGCGACGATCTCGACCCGCATGGCCCCTCCCCTGGCGTTCACTGGGTCAGCTTCACGGTCGCGCCGACGTCTCCGGCGAGCTCGGCGCCGTCACGGTCCTCGGGCAGCGTGAGCACGCTGACGCTGACGAAGCGCCCATCTCGGACCAGAGCCACCAGCGCGACCCCCAGCTTGGCCTCGCCGGTCTCGAGCTGGCCGCTCATGCGCCGGCCCTGAAAGCCCGGCGCGCCCTCGAAGGCCTCGCCGACGGTCAACGCGAGCTTGCCCCCGGTCTCGCCGGCCGCCTCGACGATGTTCTTGCGCACGAGCTCCCAGTCGACGGCCTCGCCCTGACCTGGCCCCTTCTCGATGGAGACCACGAGCAGCGAGACCTCGGCGGCGGTGACCTGCTCGAACACGGCCAGCTCGGCCTCCTTGCGCGTCTCCTTCCAGGCCGGGACCTTGAAGGTGACGCCCCCGTGCCCGGTGAGCGCGACCTCGTTGGTCGGCTTGGGACGATCGGCCTGGGCGCGCGCGGCCGTCCCAGCGACCAGAGCGGCGAGGGCGACGACGAGGGTCAGGGACGCGAGCGAGGGGCGCGGCATGAGGTCTCCAGCGGGGGCCACCGAGCGGCGGGTCGTCCGACGGTATCCCATGCGAGCCCGGGGTCGATCAAGGCCCCGCCGAGGTGGCCTCGTGCAGGGCGTCGAGCGGCCGCGCGTACAGCGCGAGATAGCGCTCGGCGGGCGGTCCCCAGTCCACGCGCTGAGCGAGCGCGCGCCGGCGGGCGGCCTGCCAGGCTTCGGGCTGCGCGTACAAGGTGCAGGCCCGCTGCATGGCCTGCGCGCAGCCGGCGACGGTGGCCGGCTCGAACACGAAACCCCAGCCGCCTTCGGCGACGTCCTTGACCGTGTCGGCCAGGCCGCCGGTGTGGCGGACCAGTGGCAGGGCGCCGTGACGCATCGCGTGGAGCTGGACCATCCCGCAGGGCTCGAAGCGGCTGGGCACGCAGACGACGTCGGAGCCGGCGTAGACGCGCTCCGCCAGCTGGGGGTCGAAGCGCTCGAGGAAGGCGACCCGGCCGGGGTGATCGCGCTCGAGGCCGCGCAGGGCCTCGCTCAGCCAGGCCTCTCCGGTCCCCAGGACGACCGCCGCGGCGCCGCGTCCGAGCACCTCGGGGATGGCCCCGACGAAGAGGTCGACGCCCTTCTGGCCGGTCAGGCGCGTGATCATCGAGAACAGCGGGCCTCGCGGCTCCGACAGGCCGGCCTCGGCGCACAAGGCGCGACGCGACTCGGCGTGCGTCGCGGCCGGCGTGGCGACGGCGTCCACCTCGACGCCATTGACGAGGCCGACCAGGCGCTCGCGGCGCCAGCGGAAGAGTCCGGCCAGGTCCCAGCCGCCTTCCTCCTGTTGTAGCTCGCGGGCGTAGGTGGGGCTGACCGTGGTCAGGAGATCGGCGAACTGCAAGCCGGCCTTGAGCAGGCTGATCTGGCCGCGATGGAGCACGCCGTCGATGCCCAGGGCCGACGGTTCGAGGCCGGTGACCGGGAGCGCCGAGACGGGCATCAGCCCCTGGAAGGCCAGGTTGTGGACCGTCATCACCAGCCGCGGCCGCGGGAGCCAGCCAGCGAGCAACGGGGCCACGAGGCCCGCGTGCCAGTCGTGCAGGTGGAGGACGTCCGGGAGGCCCTCGCGGGCGACGAGCTCGACCGCCGCACGGCAGAAGGCCGAAAAGCGCACGCCGTTGTCGGCGTAGGCGCCGCCGGGCGGGCCGTAGAGCTCGGGGCGGTCGAAGAGCGACGGCTCGTGGAGCATCCGGACGTGGACCCCGTGCCTGACGCGGCCGTACACGTCGAAGCGGAGACGGCCCCAGGGCAGCTCGACCTCGACGTGGCCTTCGTGGGTGCCGTCGAGCCGTCCGAGGGCGCGGGCGTACCCCGGCAGGACCACCGAGACCTGCGCGCCGGCCGCAGCCTGGGCGCGCGACAGGCCGGCGACGACCTCGCCGAGGCCGCCGGTGTGGGCGTAATCGGAGTGCTCACCCGCGACGTGGATGACCGAGCGCATCGTCCCTCGTGAGGGGCCGGGCGCGCGCTCTGGCCGCCGCGTCGGGGCGCGGGCCGGCTCGGGGCGCGCGGGTCGCTTCAGAAGGTGTAGCCGTCGGGGACCACGGCCTGACGTCCAACGACGATGACGCCGTCGCGGACGACGATGTGATCGTCCTCGAAGTCGGCGATGCCGCGCTCGTTCACCAGCTTGACCCCGCGGCCGATGCGCGCGTCCCGATCGATGATGACGTTGCGCAGGACGCTGCCCTCGCCGATGCCGAGCGGCAGCGGATGGCCGGCCCCGCCCGTGTGGAAGTCGAAGGCGCCCGCGCCGTTGGAGACCACGCGGTCGAGGTGGCAGCGGGGCCCGATGATGGTGCGGATGCCGACGACGGACTCGCGGACGATGGCGCCGTCACCGATGATGGCGCCGTCGCACACCAGCGCGCGCTGCACGACCGCGTCGCCGATCTTCACGGGCGGCAGAAAGCGCGGCCGCGTGTACATCGGGAAGCGCTCGTTGAAGAGGTTGAAGTTGGGCACCGCGTTGGTCAGGTGCAGGTTGACGCGGTGGTAGCCCTCGATGGTCCCGACGTCCTCCCAGAAGCCCGAGAACGGGTAGGCGACGAGGTTCATCTTGTCGAGGGCGGACGGCAGGATGTGCTTGCCGAAGTCGTCGCGCTGATCTTCCTCGAGCAGCCGCGTGAGCGCCCGCATCTTGAAGATGTAGATGCCCATCGAGCCGAGGTGCGTCAGGTCCCCGATGGCGTCCGGCACCACGAAGCGGTCCAGCGTCGGGTCGTCCTTGGGCTTCTCGGCGAACTCGGTGATGCGCCCGTTCTTGTCGGTGTGCATGACGCCGAAGCGGGTGGCGTCCTGGCGGCTGACGCGGGTCGCGGCGACGGTCAGGTCCGCCTCGGTGGCGCGATGGCGGCGGACGAAGTCGTCCAGATCCATCAGGTAGACCTGATCGCCCGACAGGATGATGACGTCGCCGTCTTCGGGGACCTCGAGCCGGTGGAGCTGCTTGCGGACGGCGTCGGCCGTGCCGTGGTACCAGTCCGAGCCCTGGTTGCCTTGCTGCGTCTGCTCGGCGGCGAGGGTCGTGACGTGGCCGCGCGAGAAGGCGTCGAATCGATAGGTCTGCGCGACGTGACGGTTGAGCGACGCGGACTGATACTGGGTCAGGCAGTAGATCTGATCGATGCCGGCGTGCAGGCAGTTCGAGATGGGGATGTCGATGAGGCGATACATCCCGGCGAACGGGACGGCCGGCTTGGCGCGGTTGGTCGTGAGCGGACGAAGGCGCTCGCCGCGGCCTCCGCCCAGGATGACGGCGATGCAGTTGCGCATGGAACCCCCTCGCGATGGGAGCGCAGGCGCGCTCCGGATCGCGTAGCGATGGTCGTCGAGATCGATAGGGATGGTGTCGAGCGGGACCAGACATACCGGCCGGGACCCGGCCCGTCCATGACCGGGCTGTAAGGCTCGGCGCGTCGGCGCGCGCCCTCTGAGGAGGTGCGCCGGCCCGCGACGATCCTACGACTCGTCGTCCTCGTCGTCGTCGTCGCCGAGGCCGAAGCCGGCCAGGGCCGCCTCGAGATCGGCGAAGGCGTCGCTCGGCTCGCGGGGCTCGTCGGCGATCTCGGGGTCCGCGGTCCAGCCCAGGTAGGTCCCGCGCGCCTTGCCGGCCTTGCTGTCCAGGATCCAGCTGACGCGGTGGATGGAGTCGATGAGCAGCGGCGTCTCCTGCACGCCCGAGATGACGTGCCCCGTCGGCTCCTTGTCGACCGCCACGTCCTTGAGCTCGAGCTTTTCGAACAGCTTCGCGAGGGCCTCGGCGCCCTTGGCGCTGGTCGTCTCGACCCGGTGCTCGACGCGGTGGACCCGCTCGGGGTCGGCGTCGGCGTTCAGCAGCGCGTTGACGCCCTTGATGTCCTCGATCTGGCGCCACTCGCGCGGGCCGGGCAGCAGCTGCTCGTAGGCCTCCCACTTCGGGTCGGGCCGGCTGATGAACAGCGTCTCCATGCCCACCGAGGCGCGGAGGCGGTCCTCGACGCCGCGCGGGCGCTCGGGCAGGTAGAAGATGAGGTCGCGGTTGCTGTTGCCGGTGCGGCGACCGACGTAGATGGCCTCGCGGCCGCGCAGGACCTCTCGGATGCGGTTCTCGACGGTGTCGAGGCGCACGGCCTCGCCCTCGGTCGGCAGGCCGCTGTCCTTGCGGTCGGCCATCGGGATGCGGACCGCGAAGAACCAGGGGTGCGTCTTGAGGGGGTAGTCCTCGCCGCGCCCGAGGTCGAGGACGATGTCGTACAGGTACCCGTCCTCGGCGCGGATGCGCCACGTCTCGTACATCGGAGCGTATGCCATGGGTGCGGTCATTCCCTACGGGGCACGGTCTGTCAAGCGAGGGATGGCGAGGCGCGCGGCGGCACCCGGGCGCGGCTCACCGCGACGCCGTGGGCGGCACCGGCGGCCCCTTGCGACGCCGTAGGTGGCGCTTGCGGCCCCTGGCGCCGTCACGGGGCGGCGCGGCTACTTGTGCAGCGCGCGCCGACCGACGTCGAGGGCGGCCTCGCGCACGACCTCCGACAGGGTCGGGTGCGCGTGGACCGAGCGGGCGATGTCCTCGGCGCTGGCGCCGAACTCGACCGCGACGGCGACCTCGGCGATCAGATCGCCGGCCCGCGCCCCCAGGATGTGGCAGCCCAGGATGCGGTCCGTCTCGGCGTCGGCCAGGAACTTCACGAGCCCCTCGGCCTCGCCCAGCGCCTTGGCGCGGCCGTTCGGGCCGTACTTGTAGCGCCCCTTGTTGTAAGCGATGCCCTCGGCCTTCAGCTCCTCCTCGGTGCGCCCGACGGACGCGACCTCGGGGTGCGTGTAGACGATGGAGGGGATGGCGTCGTAGTTGAGGTGCCCGTGCTCGCCGGCGAGCAGCTCCGCCAGGGCGATGCCCTCGTCCTCGGCCTTGTGGGCCAGCATCGGGCCGCGGATGACGTCGCCGATGGCATAGACGCCAGGCACGCTGGTCTCGAAGTGGTCGTCCACGACGACGCGGCCACGCTCGTCGAGCGCCACTCCGGCCGCCTCGCAGCCGAGCCCCTCGGTGTGCGGCCGCCGCCCGATGGCCACCAGCACGCGATCGCCCTCGATCGTGTGCGTGCCGCCCTCGCGATCCGCGTAGCGCACCGTGACCTGGTCGCCGGCGACGTCGGCCGCCTGCACGGCCGCGCCCAGGACGAAGCGGATGCCCTGCTTGGTGAACAGGCGCTGCGCCTCCTTGGCGATCTCGCCGTCGACGCCCGGCAGGATGCGGTCCAGGTACTCGACGACCGTGACCTCGGCCCCGAGCCGACGCCAGACCGAGCCCAGCTCGAGCCCGATGACGCCCGCGCCCACGACGATGAGGTGCTTGGGGACCTCGGCGAAGGACAGCGCCTCGGTCGAGGTGACGACGCGCTCGCCGTCGAAGGCGACCCCGCGCAGCGGCGCCGGCGACGATCCGGTCGCGATGACGATGGCGTCGGTCCGCAGGACCTCCTCGCCGCTCGCCCCGCTGACCACGACGGTCCCGGCGTCCTGAATGCGGCCCGTGCCACGCGCCCAGTGGATCTTGTTCTTCTTGAACAGCATCTCGACGCCGCCCGTGAGCTCGTCCACGATGCGATCCTTGCGCGCCAGCATGGTCGGCAGATCCAGCTCGACCCCCCCGACCTTGACGCCGTGGGCGTCCAGCTCGTGCCGGACCATCTCGTAGCGCTCGCTGGACTCGAGCAGCGCCTTGGACGGGATGCACCCGACGTTCAGGCACGTCCCGCCCAGCGTGGCGTCCTTTTCGACACACGCGGTCTTGAGCCCGAGCTGCGCGGCGCGAATCGCGCACACGTAGCCGCCGGGTCCCGAGCCGATGACGACCACGTCGTAGCGGTCTTCCGAGCCCTGCGTCATGGGCCTCTCCCTTGGGACGGGGTGTTCGCGTTCGCTGGGTCAGACCTCGAGCAGGATGCGGCTCGGATCCTCCAGCGCTTCCTTGATCTTCACGAGGAAACTCACCGCCTCGCGCCCGTCGACGATGCGGTGGTCGTAGCTGAGCGCCACGTACATCATCGGACGGATGACCACCTGGCCGTTCAGCGCGATGGGGCGCTCCTCGATCTTGTGCAGACCCAGGATGCCCGACTGCGGCGGGTTCAGGATGGGCGTCGACAGGAGCGAGCCGTAGATGCCGCCGTTCGAGATGGTGAACGTGCCGCCCTGCAGCTCCTCGAGGGTGAGCTTGTTGGTGCGCGCGCGGTCGGCCAGCTCGGCCAGGCGCTTTTCGAAGTCGGCGAAGCCCAGCTGATCGGCGTCGCGCACGACCGGCACGACCAGGCCGCGGCCGCCGCCGACCGCCACGCCGATGTCGTAGTAGTTCTTGTAGACGATGCTGTCGCCGCGCACCTCGGCGTTGACCGCCGGGAAGGCCTTGAGGCCCTCGACGCAGGCCTTGGCGAAGAACGACAGGAAGCCGAGCTTGATCCCGTGCTTCTTCGTGAAGGCGTCCTGGTACTGCTTGCGCAGCGCCAGCACGGCCGTCATGTCGATCTCGTTGAAGGTCGTCAGCATGGCCGCGGTCTGCTGCGCCTGCACGAGCCGCTCGGCGATCTTGCGCCGCAGCGGACTCATGGGGACGACCTCCTCGCGGTCCTGCGCCTCGGGGGCGGGGGCCGGGCTCGGCGTCGGGCGGCGCAGGTCGCGCTGCTTCAAAAAGCCCAGCACGTCCTCCTTGAGGAGGCGGCCGCCGCGCCCGGTCGCCGGGATGCTGCTGGCGTCCAGGCCGTGCTCGCTGACCAGCCGACGCGCCGCCGGCATCATCGGGGGCTCGCCCCCGGCCTCGGCGGCCACCGCCACGGCCGGGGCCGACGGCGCGGCCTGGGCCTGCGACTGCTGCGTTTCCTGACGCGCCGGCGCCGCCTGGGACACCTGCGCCGGGGCGGGCGCCGGCTGCGCGGGCGCCTTGGCCTCGGCCTGGGCGCTCTCGTCGATGACCCCGATGATCGCGTCGATCTCGACCCGATCGTCGGGTCCGACGCGCTGCTCGACGAGCTTGCCGGCCGTCGGCGACGGCACGTTGACCGTCACCTTGTCGGTCTCGAGCACCACCAGGTCCTGGTCGGCCTTGACGAAGTCGCCGACCTTGACCAGCCACTCCATGACCACCGCCTCGCTGATCGACTCACCGAGGGTCGGGACCTTGATCTCCGTCGACATCAGGCGCCTCGCTTTCCAAACACGCGGTCGAGCAGGTCCGCCTGCTCGATACTGTGGGCGGTCGGCGAACCGGTCGCCGGGCTCGCGCTGGCCGCGCGGCTCTCCCACCTCAGGGACGGGCCGGTCGCGCCGTACATCCGGTACAGGCGCGGGAACATGAAGTAGTACGAGCCCATGTTCTCGGGCTCCTCCTGGCACCAGACCACCTCGGTGGCGTTCGGGTGCGCGGCGACGGCCGCCCGGATGTCGGCTTCGGGGAACGGGTACAGCTCCTCGACGCGCACCAGGGCCGTCGCGGTGTCGCCGGTCGCCTCGCGGCGCTCGAGGAGATCGTAGTAGACCTTGCCCGAGCACAGGACGACGCGCTGCACGGCGGCCGCGTCCTCGAGCAGCCGCTCGGGGATGACGCGCTCGAAGCCGCCCTCGGCCAGATCCGACAGGGTCGACGTGGCGCGCTTGTGGCGCAGCAGGCTCTTGGGCGTCATGACCACCAGGGGCTTGCGCCACTTGCGCAGCACCTGACGACGCAGCAAGTGGAACATCTGTCCGGGGGTCGTGACGTTGCACACCTGGATGTTGTCCTCGGCGCACATCTGCAAAAAGCGCTCGACGCGGCCCGACGAGTGCTCGGGGCCCTGCCCCTCGTAGCCGTGCGGCAGCAGGAGCACGACGCCCGAGTTGCGACGCCACTTGTCCTCGCTGGCGACGATGAACTGGTCGATGATGACCTGGGCGCCGTTGACGAAGTCGCCGAACTGGGCCTCCCAGATGACCAGCGCCTCGGGCGTGTCCATCGCGTAGCCGTACTCGAAGCCGAGCACGGCCGCCTCGCTGAGCGGGCTGTTGTAGATCTCGAAGCGCGCCTGATCGGGCGACAGGTTCGCCAGCGGCGTGTACTGCCGGCCGCTGGTGGGATCGGTCAGGACGGCGTGGCGGTGGCTGAAGGTGCCGCGCCGGACGTCCTGCCCGCTGATGCGCACCGGATGCCCGTCGAGGACCAGCGCGCCGTAGGCGAGCAGCTCGCCCGTGCCCCAGTCGAAGGCCTGGTTGTCGGTGACGATCTTCTCGCGCCCCCGGACGAGGCGCTCGATCTTCGGGTTGACCTGGAAGTCGTCGGGCCAGGTCGCCAGCCCCTTCAGGATGGCCTCGAGGCGCTCGCGCGGCACGGCCGTCGGCACGTCGACGGCGGTCGACAGCGGGCCGCCGTGGTAGCCGCTCCAGACGCCCTCGAAGGCCGACTCGAGCTTCTTGCCGTTCGGCCCCTTGTGCAGCTCCTCCAGCTCTTCCTCGAGCATGCGCTGCTGGGCCTCGGCGATGCCGGCCACCTCGTCGGTCGTGATGAGGCCGCTGGTCTCGAGCTGGGTCGCGTAGCTCTTGAGCACCGGCGGGTGCGCGTCGATCGCCTGGTACATGAGCGGCTGGGTGAACGCGGGCTCGTCGCCCTCGTTGTGGCCGTACCGGCGGAAGCAGTACATGTCGATGATGACGTCGCGGTGGAACGTCTGCCGGAACTCCGCCGCGATGCGCACCACCTGGGCCACGGCCTCGGGGTCCTCGCCGTTCACGTGGAAGATCGGCACCTCGTTCATCTTCGCGATGTCGGTGCAGTAGGGCGACGAGCGCGAGTCCTCGGGCACCGTCGTGAAGCCGATCTGGTTGTTCACGATGATGTGGATGGTGCCGCCCGTCGAGTAGCCCTCGAGCCCCATCAGGTTGAGGGTCTCGGAGACCAGCCCCTGCCCCGGGAAGGCCGCGTCGCCGTGGATGAGCACCGGCAGGCACCGCGTCCGGTCGCTGTCCGCGAAGCGATCCTGCTTGGCGCGGACCCGCCCCTCGACGACTGGGTTGACGGCCTCGAGGTGGCTGGGGTTGCAGGTCAGCGACAGGTGCACCCGGTGACCGAAGCGCGTCACCTGGTCGCTGGAGTAGCCCAGGTGGTACTTGACGTCGCCGCGGCCCAGCTGGTCCTCGGCGCCCATGTCGTCGAACTCGCCGAAGATGGCGCGGCGGTTCTTGCCGAAGATGTTCGCCAGCACGTTCAGGCGTCCGCGGTGGGCCATGCCCATCACGACGTCGGACACGCCGCGGCGGGCCGTCTCCTCGACCAGCAGCGCCAGCATCGGGATGAGCGCCTCGGCGCCCTCGAGCGAGAAGCGCTTTTTGCCGCGGTACTTCACGTGGAGGAATTGCTCGAAGGCCTCGGCGGCCGCGAGCTGCTCGACGATGAAGATCTGGGTCGCGCGATCGAGGTCACAGTGGTTGCGCGTCCGCTCGCACCGCTCCTGGAGCCAGGCCTGCACCTCGGCGTCGTTGATGTGCATGAACTCGGCGCCGATGCTGCGCGCGTAGGTGTCCTCGAGGAAGGCGATCACCTCGCGCAGCGTCATCGACTGCGGGCCGAACAGGGCCGCGGTCGAGAACGTCTGGTCCATGTCGGCTTCGGTGAAGCCCCAGTACCAGGGGTCGAGCTCGATGGGGGCGCCGCGGCGCGACAGGCCGAGCGGGTCGAGGGCGGCCTTGAAGTGGCCGTGGGCGCGGTAGGCGTCGATGAGCTGGACGACGCGGACCTGCGCGGTCAGCAGCTCGAGGTCGACCTCCTGCACGCCGGCCTTGCCGTCACCGCCGGCGGCGAAGAGGCCCCGCGGGCGGAAGCGGGGGCCGTCGGCCGGCGCCGGGCCCTGGACGAGCTCGCGTCCCTCGCCCTCGAAGAAGGCGCGCCAGCTGGGCTCGACGCTGGTGGGGTCGAGGCGGTACTGGCGCAGGACGTCTTCGAGGTAGTGGGCGTTGATTCCGTGCAGCATGCTGCTGGTGGCGTGGACCATCGTTGGCTGGGTCTCCCGCCCAGGTGCGCCGAGGCACCGTATGGAGGCGAAGCGAGGGGGGCCGGGGAGGCGCGACGTGCGCCGGGCGGCCAGGAGGGGGCGCGGCGAGCACCGGCGACAGCGGCGCGCCGTGGGAGGGCGCGCGCCGACCCGCGGACGTCCGAGGGCGTCGGAGGTCGCGCCGAGCGCGTCGAGGGACCGATGAGGGGGTGTCAGCGCCCGACGGGGTCGAGCCGCGGGGGCCGCGTCCGGCCGCCGCTCAGGGTTCGAAGCGGGGGGGAGTGTATGCGCAGGACCCCGGGACGGCAAGCGGCTCGTGCGCGGGTGACGCACGTGCGTCACGACCGACCGGGGGCCCGGCGGGCGCGGGTCTCACGAGCGCGCGCGAGGGCGCGCGGAGCTATTGGCATCGGGCACCGTTCATCCTTAAGATGCGCGCCATGAAGCACCGCACACACGCCCTGGTCCCTGCCCTGCTCCTCCTGACCGCGCCCCTCATGTCGGTCGCGCCTGCCTGCGGCGGCGACGGACAGGGCAGCGGCTCCGGCCTCGAGCTCCCCGGCCCCGACATCAAAACGGACGCCCCCAGCGACGGGCTGACGACGATCGACACGTCCAAGGACAAGGACGCCAAGCCGGATGAGGACCTCGGGCCGACGCCGGACGCGAGCAAGGTCGACACGGTCTCGTGCGACGCCATCGACGCCGAGCCCTGCGCGACGCCGGGCGCGACGCGCTGCGCGCTCGAGGGGGCGGTCGTCGAGACGTGCAAGGACGTGGGCGGGTGTCTGGGCTGGGCGGCCGACACGCCGTGCCCGACCGTGAACAAGTGCACGGGGGTCGCCGACGTCTGCGTCGACGGCGCGTGCGTCCCGCCCGACGGCCAGGACCCCAACGCGAAGTGCACGCAGCCGACGCAGCAGTGCAAGGCGTCGGTGTGCAACCCGCAGACCGGCCTGTGCGCCGTCCAGAACGCGAACGACAACACGCCCTGCAACGACTTCGACGTCTGCACGGACGACGACATCTGCTTCAACGGGGTCTGCCAGGGCTCCGGCTCGTGCCCCAAGGGCTGCCAGACCCAGAGCCTGTCGTGCGGCTCGGCCCTGATGTTCGACCTCAACAGCGGCGCGACGGACGTGATGAGCGCCTACGGCTGCGAGGGCGCCGAGACCGGCGGCTACGCGGGCTGGGAGCGCAGCTTCATCGCCTCGAGCCTGTTCGACTGCGACGACGCCGAGCTGTCGGTCGAGCTGACCAAGGAGACCGACGCCGGCAGCAAGTTCGTCGACCTGGTCGCGCTCGGCACCAACAACGGCATCTGCTGGCCGGCCGAGTGCGTCGATCTGGCGCAGATGGACGCCGAGGGCCGCGCCCAGATGATCTTCGACCTCATCAAGGACGAGAACCTGGTCCTGGTCGCCGACGGCCGCGACGGCTACTTCGGCAAGGTGCGCCTGAGCCTGTCCTGCTGCGGTCAGCAGGTCGAGTCCTTCTGCGGCGACGGCGTCGACAACGACGGCGACGGCCTGACCGACTGCGCCGACGACGACTGCGCGGGCTTCACCTGCAACAGCGAGTACCACTGCTCGGACGGCGTCGACAACGACAGCAACGGCAAGACCGACTGCGACGACCCGCAGTGCGCCGCGGCCGACGAGTGCAACGTCGAAGGCGACTGCACCGACGAGATCGACAACGACGACGACGGCGCCACCGACTGCGACGACGTCGACTGCGTCGGCACCGCGGCCTGCGCCGTGAAGTGCGAGACCGCCATCCCGCTGACCTGCGGCGACACCTTGACCGCGCAGGATGTCGAGAGTGCCAGCAATTTGATGACGACCTTCTCCTGCAGCCGCGCGAGCGGGCTGACCTACGGTGGCGGTCAGCTGGCGTACCTGGTCGAGCCCGACTGCGCCGGCCAGTACCAGATCAAGCTCACGGCCGACGCGGGCGCCGGCGCCCACGGGGCCTTCGAGGCGTTCGGCCTCAGCCCCGGCTGCTCGGGCGACAGCTGCACGGGGTCGAGCATCGCCACCCTGTTCGGCGTGGACACGATGAACCGCAGCACCGCGACGACGCCCTTCACGTGGCTGGTCGTGGCCGAGAGCCCCGAGCTGGCGAACAGCAGCGCCGGCACCTACTCGCTGTCCGTCACCTGCCAGTGCGATTGATGCGCTGAGACGACGGGTCGAACGACGAGGCCCCGTCGGGTAACCGGCGGGGCCTCACTGTTTGGATCGTTGCCCCGGGCCGACCGGGTCGGGGGATTCGGTGAGGGCTGAACGACGAAGGCCCCGTCGGGTGAGCGACGGGGCCTTCGGGGTCGGACGCGCGGGGGCCGTCAGAGGGTGACGGTCCGGGGGCGGAGATCGGCGTTGGGGGGCGTCGGGCCGGCGTCTTCGACCGAGACGAGGATGCGGCCGAGGCGGAGGATGTCGCCGGGGGCCAGGGGGCGGCGGCCGGCCAGGGGCTCGCCGTTCAGCTCGCTGCCGTTGGTCGAGCCCAGGTCGCGCGCCCAGCACAGGCCGGGGCCGTAGTTCTCGATCTCGAGGTGGCGGCCGGAGATGCCGCTGTCGTCGACCAGCACGTCGCCCTCGTAGCGGCCGATGACGACGCGCGCACCCGGGACCGTGACGCTCGCGGTGGCGTCGTCGTCCTCGCGGGTGAGGGTCAGGGTGAGCTGGGTCGGCGCGGCGGCGCGGTCCTCGAGGAAGACGAGCTCGGCGTCGCCGACGCCCAGGCGGTCGCCCGGGGTGAGGACGTGCTCTTCGACCTCGGCGCCGTTGACGGTGAGCGCGCCGACCCGCGTGAGCCGGCGCGCGGTCACGCCCATCGGGCCGCGGGCGATGGCGGCGTGGACGGCCGCGGCGCCGCCGGTCGCCAGCGACACCCCGCACAGGGCGTCCGCTCCGACGGTCAGGGGACGCGCCTCGACGTCGGCGCGCTGACAAGCGCCGTCGGCGTCGGGCCAGAAGAGGAACGAGGTCGGCGCTGCGCTCATGGCGGGTCTCCTAGTCGTCGTCGCGGCGCAGGCTGAACTGTCGGCGCTGCTCCTCGGGGATGGACTCGTCGTGCTCGTAAGCGGTCGGCTCGGCCGAGGTCTCGAGCGCGTCGGCGTCGGCCTGGACGCCCATCATGAACCACTGCGTCTCGGAGAAGCCCTGGCGCCGCTTGCCGCCCCCGCCCTTCTTCGGGGCCGCGGCCGGGGGCTCGGAGCCGGCGCCGGGCGATGTCGCTGCCTGCTGGGCGGGGACGCGCTCGCGCTCGGGCGCGGCCTCGGTGCGGGACGGGCCGGCGATGGAGTCGATGAGCGCCGAGCCCAGGCGCTTGCGGCCGCCCTTCTGCCCGTCGACCGACGCCGCCGGCGGGGCCGTGACGGCGGTCATCTCGACCACCGTCTTCACCTCGTCCGGGGAGCGCCGGCGGTTCGGTTTGGCGGGGGCGGCCGGGGTCGGCTCGGGGGTCACCGCGGGCGCGGCGGCGACCGGGGCGGCGGCGACCGGGGCCGGCGCCGGCGCCGCGGCAGGCGCTGGGGCCCCACCCGTCATCGAGATGGGCTTGGGCGCGTTGGGGCAGGTCCAGGCTCCGCTGAGCCGGGTGCCGTCCTGGGGGCAGAAGTTGCCCCACGGCACGCCGCACGTGGGACAGAAGGCGAGCTGCGTCATCCGGTCCTCCGCGCCACCTCGGGCGCCCGCGGATGATCCCGCCGCGCGGTCGCCGGTGTCAAGCGCGCGCCGGGGCGACACGTTGCGCCCGCGCCGCCGGGCGATGCCGCGGCCGCCCATTCACGGCTTGCTGGCGCCGATCGCCAGTGCTAAACGACGCCGCAACCCAGGAGCGTAGCGGTCCGTGAACGCGCAGGTCCGCGTGGCCACTCGGGATGGGACGGCGTCGTGCCTGGGTTGTTGCCGTCCCGACGCGCGCGACCCGATCGTCTGCCGTGGTCCCACCCTCCCAGAGGAGCCCATCATGCCCGGTACGCCCGATCGCCCCTGGTTGCTCAACCCCGGCCCCTGCAACGTCAGCGACGACGTCCGCCACGCGGCCGTCACGCCCGACATCTGCCACCGCGAGCCCGACTACCTCGAGCTCCAGACCGAGCTGCGCGCGCTGCTGCTCGACGTCTTCGATCGCGACCCCACCCAGTGGACCGTCGCCCTGGTCACCGGCAGCGGCACGGCCGCGCTCGAGATGGCGGTCGCGTCGTCCGTCAGCGCGGCCGGCGCGATGCTGGTCGTGCGCAACGGCGTCTACGGCGACCGCATCCACAAGATCTGCGAGGCCAACGGCATCCGCACCGTCAGCGTCCACGCCTCCTGGACGCAGCGCCCGGATCTCGGCGAGATCGAGCGCGCGCTCGAGGCCGACCCGACCATCGAGGTCGTGGGCATGGTCCACCACGAGACCACGACCGGCCTCATCAACCCGGTCCCCGAGGTCTCGGCCCTGTGCCGCCGCTACGGCAAGCGCCTGGTCCTCGACACGATCAGCGGCCTCGCCGGCGACCCGCTCGACCTCGACGGGGTCGACATCGCCGTCTGCACGGCCAACAAGCTCATCCAGGGCCTCCCGGGCGTCGCCTTCTGCCTGGTCCGCCGCGACTTCGCCGAGGACATGAAGGGCTATCCGGCCCGCAGCCTGTACCTGAACCTGCCGAACTACGTCGCCAACCAGGACAAGGGCGGCACTCCGTTCACGCCGGCCGTCCAGATCTCGTTCGCGTTCCGGCAGGCGCTGGTCGAGCTGAAGGAAGAGACCGTCGCCGGGCGCATCGCGCGCATGGCCCGCGCCTCGACGCGCCTGCGCCAGGGCTTCGAGCGGCTGGGCCTCGCCAGCTACCTGCCGGCCGAGCTGCAGTCGAACACCATCACCTCGCTCCGGTTCCCGCCGGGGCTCACCTACGAGCGTCTGCACGATCACATGCGCGAGCGCGGCTACGTGATCTACGCCGGTCAGGGGGACCTCTCGAAGGAGGTCTTCCGCATTTCCAACATGGGCCTGCTCCCCGACGAAGCGCTCGACGGCGTGATCACGGCCCTGGAGGCAGCGATTCGATGAAGGCGATTCTCCTTGCGGCCGGCGTGGGCGATCGGCTCCGCCCGTTCACCGACGAGCACCCCAAGTGCTTGATCGACATCGGCGGACGGAGCCTGCTCCACCGGCACCTCGATCTGCTCAGCGCCATGCCCGGCCTCGACGGGCTGCTCATCGTGGTCGGCTACCGCGAGGACCAGATCCGCGACGCCGTCGCCATCTGGCACCGGCAGACGGGGCGTGACTTCCCCGTGACGTTCGAGGTGAACCCCGAGTTCCGCAAGGGATCGATCCTCAGCCTGTACGCCGCCCGCGACGTCCTCACGGCCGAGGGCGGCATCGCGATGGACGCGGACGTCCTCTATCCGCCCGAGGTGATGCGGCGGCTCGTGCAGTCCTCGCACGCCAACTGCTTCCTCATCGACGAGCGCGCGCGCGAGACCGGCGAGGAGATGATGGTGTGCGTCAAGGACGGCCGCGCCATGCACATCGCGCGCAGCCGCGACCCGTCGACCCACCAGGGCTGGGACCTCAAGGGCGAGGGCGTCGGCTTCTTCCGCGTGGCGCAGGCCGACGCGCCGCGCCTTGTCGAGATCATGGGCGAGATGGTCGCCGCCGGCATCGATCGCGTCGAGTACGAGGAGGCCCTGGCCCGCTTCATGAAGGAGCGCCCCTGCGGCTGGGAGACCATCGGCGACCTGCCGTGGACCGAGATCGACTTCATCGAGGACGTCGAGCGGGCCGCGCGTGACATCCTGCCGCGCATCGAGGCGCGGACGGACGGCGCGTCCTGAGGTACCTGGTCCCCATCGCGATCGTCGCGCTGGTCCTCGTCGGCGCGGCGACCGCCCTGTGGGGCTGGCCGGGCTCGTGGGCGGCCCTCGGGCTCCTGCCGGCGGCGCTCGTCGGCGGCACGTACGCCCACGTGCGCGGCGCGCTCGACAAGAGGCACGACATGCGGGTGGGCGTCATCGGCATCGGCCTCGGGCTGACGCTGGTGGCCCTGCCCGGCTCGCTGCTGGTCATGTCGGCCGTGAACGATCCCAGCGAGGTGGTCGTCGAGGAGACCCTCACCATCTCTGGCTCGCCCGAGCGCGTCTGGTCCGTCGTCGGCGATCCCGCCCAACGCGCGCGCTGGAACACCTGGGTCAAGGAGATCGAGCCCATCGGCGACCTCTCCGCGCCCGGTCTCGGGCAGCGCTACCGCTCGACGCTCGAGCTGGGCGGACGCGGCCGGCTCCCCGTCGAGCACCACGTGACCGAGGTCACCGCGGGCCGCGCGCTGGTCTGGCAGGTCCAGTTCACGACCGGCGCGGCCGTCGAGGACCTGCTCGAGGGCGTCCACGTGGCCGAGGTCGACGCGGCCGCCAGTCGCGTCACCTACCGGCTGACCTACCGCGCCCCCACCGTGCTCTCGCGCGTCGCCAACCGCGTCATGCTCGAGCCCGCCCTGCGCGACCTGGCCCAGCAGAGCCTCTCCCAGCTCGCGCGGGTGCTCGGCGAGTAGCCGCCCGTGCTCACCGCCCTCGCGCCCCTGACCGTCCGCACGGCCCCCGGCGTCGCCGCCGTCCCGCCGGCCGACTGGGACGCGCTGACCCACGGCGACAGCCCCTTCGTCGAGCACGCCTTCCTGGCCGGGCTCGAGGCGACCGGCTCCGTCGGGCCCGAGACCGCCTGGCGGCCGACGCCGCTGCTGGCCTACTCGGGCGAGCAGCTGGTCGGGGCCGCGCCCGCCTACGTCAAGACCGACTCGATGGGCGAGTTCGTCTACGACTGGGCCTGGGCCGACGCCGCGCGCCGGATCGGCGTCCGCTACTACCCCAAGCTGGTCATCGCCGCGCCGTTCAGCCCGGTCGGCGGCCGGCGCCTGCTGACGCACCCGAGCCTGGCCGAGCCGCTGGCCACCCAGGTGCGCGGCGCCCTGCTCGCCGCGGCGCTCGAGCTGGCCGACCAGGCCCGCCTGCACGGCGTCCACGTGCTGTTCTGCGCCGAGGACGAGGTCGCCGCCGCGACGGAGCTCGGCTTCGCCCACCGCCTGGGTGTCCAGCTCCACTGGCGCAACGAGGGCTACCGCGACTTCGACGACTTCCTCGGGCGCTTCTCGTCCAAGCGCCGCAACCAGATCCGCCGCGAGCGCCGCCGCGTCCGCGAGGCCGGCGTCGACGTGCGCTCGCTGGCCGGCGCCGAGGTCGAGGACGCGCACCTCGACCCGGCCTTTCGCTTCTACGTCTCGACGGTCGAGCAGTTCGCCTGGGGGCGCCAGTACCTGAGCCGCGACTTCTTCGAGCACCTGTGGCGCGCCCAACGCGAGCGCTTGCACCTGACCCTGGCGACCCACGAGGGCCGCCCCATCGCCGGAGCCGTCGATCTGGCGAAGGCCGGCCGGCGCTACGGCCGCTACTGGGGCGCCGACGCGACGGTCGACGCCCTGCACTTCGAGGTCTGCGCCTACGCGCCCATCGAGGACGCCATCCGCCGCGGGCTCGGCGCCTTCGAGGCGGGCGCCGGCAACTACGAGCACAAGCTCGCGCGCGGCTTCCTCCCGGCCTTCACCCACAGCGTCCACTGGCTGGCCGAGCCGCGTTTCTTCGAGGCCGTCGCCGACTTCTGCGCCCGCGAGGCCGCCCACGTCCGCGCCGACGCCGAGCAGGCCGCCCAGCGCGTGTTCGTCCGCTGACCGCCGCCTTGACCCTCGCCGAGGCCTGTCCGACCTTCGAGCCATCCCCGCCGCCCCTCGAGATCTCCATGACGACCTCGACCTTCACCACCGACGCCCCCCCGCCCGCCGGCGCCACGATCCCCGTCGTGACCGCCGGCGTCTGGCGCCGCGGCGTCGCCCTGGCCCTCGATCTCATCCCGCTGGTCACCCTGTGGGCCTTTGGCGTCGCGGCCTTGCTGGACCTCGGCGAGCTGCCCGACACGCAGTGGAACCCCTTCGACACGCTGGTCGACGTGGTGAACCACCAGCCGGGCGCCATCGCCGCGCCGACGCTCCTGCTCGGCCTGATGCTCTTCGCCTGGCCCTTGCTGTTCCAGCGGTTCGGCCGCGGGACGCCGGGCAAGCGGATCACCGGCCTGGCCCTGGTGAACGAGCACGGCCGGCCCCTGCCCGGCGACCGCCTGGCCCTGTGGTGCGCCCTGCGCGTCCTGGGCCTGGGCCTGGTCCTGGTCGGCCCCCTCTGGGCGCTGGTCGACCCGCAGCGACGCACGCCCTACGACCGCATCGCAGGGGCGTGGGTCGTGGTCGCCGAGCGCAGCGCCCTGCCCCGCGCCTGAGCCCGCCGGGTCGCCCAATTTGCGGCCCGAGTGCCGCAACGCCCAGTTATTTGACCCTCTTCTTGACCGCTCATAGGTTGGCCCCGGTCCGCGGCCGAAGCGTCTCGGACCACCTCAGGCAACCTACCCCTCCTGAAAGGAACCGGTCATGAAGAAGCTCGTCCTACTCGCGACGCTCCTCGGGCTCGCCATCCCCACGGCCGCCTCGGCCAAGACCCTCGAAGGTCGCTTCGGCGTTGGCGGTGAGGCTGGACTGACCCCAGGCCACGGCGGCCTGAGCCTCAAGTACTGGGCTGGCAACTTCGGCATCCAGGGCCTCATCGGGATGCAGATCGCCACCTTCGACAGCACCGCGGACGGAGTTGCGGATCCGGACAGCATCACCAACCTGCAGCTCGATCTGCGCGCCCTTTACAACTTCGCGCGTACTGAACAGACGAACCTGTACGTCGGCGGTGGTGTCGCCCTCGGCCTCATCGACGCCGACAGCTTCGGTATCGAGCTGCTCCTCGGCGCCGAGCACTTCTTCAGCGACTGGTTCTCGGTCTCGGGCATCGTCGGCTTGCCCATCGCGCTGGGTGTCGAGGTCGCCCCCGGCATCGAGTCGACGTCCGCCAGCCTCGGCAGCGTGATCAACTGGGGCGGCGGCTTCCACTTCTACTTCTGAGCCCAGCCCCCTCCGCCCGCTCCTTGCGGGCGCCCGTGGCCCCGTGACGCGCTCGACGCGTCCGGGGCCGCGTCGCTTCGAAAGACGGCATCCCCCTGAAATCCAAGCCCAATTCCCGCCACCTGGCCGCCCGGGAGTGAAGTTGAAAAGGGGGCCGACGGGGGGTATAACCGGGGGCCTGCAGCCCACTGGGCGAGAGGGACCTTGAAGACCTGCCCGAAATGCACCGCTTCCCTGGACGACGCCGTTCGGTTCTGCCCAGCCTGCGGCACCGACGTCCGGACCAGCGATCGGCGCGATCCGCTCATCGGGCGGGTCATCGCCAACAACTTCCGCGTCGTCGAGCCGCTCGGCTCCGGCGCGATGGGCACGATCTACAAGGCCGAGCAGCTCTCGCTGGGCAAGACGATCGTCATCAAGGTCCTCCACCGCCACCTGCTGGGGGACCCGACGCTCAGCAAGCGCTTCCACCGCGAGGCGCGCGCCGCCAGCCTGCTCAACCATCCGAACTGCATCCAGGTCATCGACTTCGGCCAGACCGAAGACCAGATGCTCTACATCGCGATGGAGCACATCGACGGCGTCGATCTCGCCGATCTGCTGTACCAGGAGTACCCGCTCGATCCGCGGCGCATCATCCACATCGTCAAGCAGATCTGCATGGCGCTCGACGAAGCGCACGCCAACGGCGTCCTGCACCGTGATCTCAAGCCCGAGAACATCATGGTGGAGGACCGCCGCAACGTGAAGGACTTCGTCAAGGTCCTCGACTTCGGCATCGCCAAGCTGCAGGACAACAGCCCCGGCGCGGGCGGCGCCAACACCTTCCAGACCGTCGCGGGCGTCGTCTGCGGCACCCCCGAGTACATGAGCCCCGAGCAGGCCCGCGGCGAGAAGCTCGACGGCCGCTCCGACCTCTACTCCGTGGGCATCCTGCTCTACCAGCTGCTGACCAACCAGCTTCCCTTCGAGGCGGACAGCGCCCTGGGCGTCGTCACCAAGCACCTGACCGAGCAGCCCCGCCCGCCGCGGCAGCTGAACCCGGGCGTGCTCCCGGCGCTCGAGGCGCTGTGCCTGTCGCTGTGCGCCAAGAACCGCGACATGCGGCCGCCGGCGGCGCTCGACGTCATCGCCGAGCTCGACCGCATCGACCGCGAGATCGAGGCCCAGCGCCGCCAAGCCCTGCTCAACGCGACCGACTCCGATCGCACCGTCGTCGAGCTCAAGCCCATCCAGCTGCAAGAGCTCGAGAGCGCGCGCGCCGCGTACGATCAACGCGTCGCCGCCGCGGGCGGGCCCGCCGTCGACTCCATGCGCGACACCGTCCCCGGGACCGCGGCCTCGCGCGAGTACTCGAACCAGCTCAAGGCCGGCCTGCCCCACACGCCGACCGCGGTGAACGCCGCGGCCCGCGTCGGGCGCGGCGAGGCGGTCGCCAGCGTCGAGGACGGCGACCAGTCCAACGTTCGGCTGTGGCTCATCACCGCCCTGGTCGCCACGGCGGTCGCGCTGGGCGGCTGGCTCGTCTACCGCGTCATCGGCGGCTGACGCCAGGCGCGCGCGAGCGGGTCGGGCTCGCCGGCCGGGCTTCGAACGACCAAGGGGCGGCCCTCGAGCCGCCCCTGTTCGTCTCGCGGGCCGCGACGGCGTCCGCGATCAGCCCAGCTCGACCCGCAGCAGCTGGCGCCCGATGAACAGGAAGTCGCCGTCCTTCACCGGGGTCGGCTGCTTGACCTTGACGTAGGTGCCGTTGCGGCTGTCGAGATCCTTGAGGAAGAAGCCGTCGTCCCGCTCCTCGACCCGGCAGTGATAGCGGCTGATGTAGCGGTCGTGGATGAAGCTGAGGTCGCAGTCCTCGCGCCCCAGGGTCACCGAGCGCTTGCGCGCGCAGTACACGAGGCCCGGACGTCCGCCCTGGAGCACCTGCACGAGCCGGAACCGCCACGGCGTGATGGGCGTGCCGCCGAAGGTCGCGCCGTCGGCGCCCGGGATCGGGCTCTGCGGCTCGAAGCGCTCGAAGCGCAGGATCTGCTCGCCGGCGAGGAACTCCTCGCCCGGCGTCAGCCGCGCCGGCTCGTAGATCCGGATGTAGGTCCCGTTGCGGCTGCCCTCGTCGCGCACGAACAGGCGGTTGCCTTCGTAGTAGAAGTTCGCGTGCGTGGGCGAGACGGTGGGATCGTCGGGGAAGAGGATGGGCCCCTTGATCCGGCCGGCCGGATGCTCCTGGCCGTGCAGCTGGAACGTGAAGCCGTCGGCCCCGTCGCCCCGGATGAGCCGCAGCCGCGCCTTGCGAGCGCTCGCCGGCGTGCCGCCTCCGGACGGAGCGGCGCTGCCCGAGGGCGCGTCGACCAGCTCGGGGCCGCCGATGATGATGTGGCCGCAGTTTCCACAGAATTTGTGGCCGGTGCCGACCGGGTGGCCACACGCGGTACACTTCGTCATTCGGGCCCCTCGCGCCGATCCGAAACCCGTGCGAACTATAGAAGTTGCCTCGCCAGACCGTCAAGGAGACCGGCCCGCCGACGGACCCGCGAGCGCCTCTCGCGCGGCGCGACGCATCCGCGGCTCGCCGGACCGGGCGATCCGCTCGAGCGCCTGACGGGCGCTGGGATCGGGCTGACGCCCCAGGGCGGCGATCGCCTCGAGCGCGACGTCCGGCACGGGATCGGCCAGCGCGTCGATCAGCGCCCCCAGCAGGGCGCCATCGGCCCGTCCCACCGCAGCCAGGGCGGATTGCCGTACCGTCGCCACCGGATCACGCGCGAGCACGATCATCGCCCCGGCCGCGCCCGACGTCCCCACCCGTCCCAGGGCCCGCGCCAGCGCGATCCGCAGCAGCGGGTCGTCGGCCGTCTCGGGCGCCGCGCTGGCACGGGCCAAGGCCGCCGCCAGCGCGGTCGCCCCTGGCCTCCCGGCGTCCGCCGCCGCCTGCGCCGCGCCCAGCCGGACCTCGGGCGCGGTCGCCGCGAGCGCGGCGGCGATCCCACCTTCGACGGCCGCGGCGGCGAAGGGCCCCTGCTCGTCCGTGGCGAGCGCCCCGAGCGCGCGCAGGGCGGCCGCCTGCAGCGTCGGCCCATGGGATCCCGCGACGAGCCCCAGCAGCTGAGGCGCATGAGGCTCGAGCCGTCCCGCGATCCAGGCCGAGATCCGCGCGTCGGCGCAGGCCTCGGGCACGAGCGGCGCGAGGCAGGGTGCCCCGACGGCGTCGCGGCTGAGCCCGCCGAGCAGCGCTAGCATCGCCGCGCGCTCGTGAGACCCCAGGATCACCGTCAGGCGCCGGTCGACGAGCGTGGCCACGGCCTGCAGGTCCTGCAGCCGGCGCGCCCCGTCGGGGGCGTCGACCTCGCGGCTGGCCGCGACGAGGTGTGTCGGGTCGCGCGAGAGCCGGTTCGATCCGAGGTCGGCGAAGGCGCCGTAGGCCGCCGCGACCGCAGCGTCGGCCTGCTCGGACCGGGGACCGGTCGGGGCGTCCGCCCGCGCGGCGGTCAACAACGCGCGGCCCACCTCGGCCTGGACCTCTTCGGGGCCGCGCCACAGATGGGCCGCGAGGGCCTCGCGCGCCTCGGGCGTCCCGACGCGGCCCAGGGCCCAGGCGGCGAGGCGCGCCTCCTCGGAGCTGCCGGTGGCGAGGGCCGCGGTGAAGGTCCGGACGCTGCTGGGCGCGCCGATGCGACCGAGCGCCCAGAGCGCGGCGCGGCGCACCTCGCCGCGGGACTCGGTCGTCGCCATGGGCTCGAGCGTCGGCGCCGACTCGGGCGACGCGAGGTGCCCCAGCGCCAGCGCGACCAGCTCGCGCACGCGGGCGTCCGGCAGGCGCACGAGGCCGTGGAGGGCGGTCCGCGCCTCGGCCGCCTCGACCAGGCCGAGCGCCCAGATGGCGGCGTCGCGGTTGTCGCGGTGCGGGCCGGCCGCCATGCGGGCGAGGGCCCCCGCGGCGGCGGCCCCGCCGACGTGGCCCAGGGCGACCGCCGCCTGGAACTGCATCAGGGCGTCGGCTCCGTCGGCCAGGCGGGCCAGGGCTGGCGCGGCGCCGCTGGGGCGGGCGAGCCGGAGGACGTCCAGCGCCCGCGAGCGCACCGCCACGTCGGCGTCGCCTATTGCGTCGAGCAGGACCTTGAGGCCCCGGGTGCCCAGGGCGTCGAGCTCGGCCCGGCGCTCGGCCGGCGGCGCCTGCGACCACGCGATCTGCTGGGCGAGGAGGGCGTACACGTCGACCAGCAGCTTGAGGTAGACGCCGCGATCGCGTCGCGTGGCGGCCAGCGGACGGAGCAGCTCCTCGGTCGCCTCGAGGCGCTGGGCGACCATCGCGACCTGCAGCAGCCGTCGGCCGGCCCGCAGCGCGTCGGACGGGTCGCTCGCCTCGCGCACGATGTCGCCGAGGACCTGCTCCTCGCGCACCAGGTTGCTCAGCTCCCGGTACAGGCCGGCCAGCTTGAACCGGACGCTCTGGTTGCGGGGATCGAGCGCGAGCGCCTGACGCCAGGCCTCGGCCGCTTCGCCGAGGCGCCCCATGCGGACGTACAGCTCGCCGACCTTGAGGTGGGCGCCCGGATCGGCCGGGTGCAGCGCGACCACCTTGCGCATGAGGTCGAGCGCGCGCGGCGCGTCGCCGAGCGACAGGGCCAGCTCCGCGGCGCGGTGCATCGCGTCGGCGGCCGCCGGCGGGTTGGCGCGGGCCAGCTGCTCGAGCACCTCGATGGCCTCGTGCAGCTTGTTCTGGCGCGTGAAGACGATCTCCAGACCGCTCAGCGTCTCGGAGTCGTCCGGGTGCAGCGCGCGCAGCCGCTCGAGCACCCGCCGCGCCTCCTCGTAGCGCCGCAGCCGCAGGTACGCCGACCCGAGGAAGCGCCCCGCCTCGACGTCCGGCGGCGTCGCCCCGAACCGCGCCGTCAGCCGCTCGATCTCGGCCTCGAGCCGGCCCTCGCGCTCCCACAGGCCGACGATGTGCCGCCGGGCCTCGCGCGCCACCGGGGGATCGCCATCCGAGCCGCGATCCAGCACGCGCCGCCACAGCGCCTGCGCCTTGGTGAACTGCTTCTCGCGCTCGAGCATCAGCGCGTACGCCTTGGCGAAGCGGTCGTTGTCGGGCTCGCGCTCGAGCGCCTGCTCGAAGGCCTGCGCCGCCTCGGCCGTCATGTCGTGCTCGCCATAGACCTCGGCCAGCAGGAACCACCCCTCGCCCGGGCTCCGCCCCATGGCCGTCAGCCGCTTCCAGGTCGCCAGCGCCCGCGCCTTGTCGTTCTGCGTCCAGTAGTACTCGCCCAGGCTGACGACGTGCGCCTCCTCGTTCGGCTCGAGGCGCATCAGGATCTTGTACTCGGCCTCGATGCGCGCCCGGTGCTCCTTGTCGCCATATCGGATCGTCAGGTCGATGACCGCCTGGTGGACGCCCGGATCGCTGGCGTGCCGCTTCGACAGGCGCGCCAGCAGCTCGAAGCCGTCCCGGGCGCGCCCCTGATGGAACAGCAGCTCGGCCAGGCGCAGCTCGTGCCGCGGCTCGCCCGGCATGGCTCGGATCAGGGCGCGATAGGCCTCGACGACCTGCTCGGGCTTGCCGACCCGCTCGAGCAGCGCGATGGCCTTGAGGCGCGTCGGCCCGTCGGAGGGCTGCTTGGCGATGGCCTGCTCGTACAGCGCCAGCGCGCGCGCGTCGTCGGCGACCTCCTCGTACAGGCGCGCCACCGTCAGCAGCAGCGCGCGGCTGCGGCCGATGCCGGGCTCCCACTCGGCGATGAGCTCGCGCAGCCGATCCTGCCGGCGATACAGCCCGATGAGCCCGTCGAGGAAGCCGCCGCGCGCCCAGTGCCCGTCGGGCGTCCGCTCGAGCGCCTCGCGCAGCGTCGCCTCGGCGGCGTCGAGCTGGCCCATGCGCTCCTCGACGTCCGCGATCTCCTTCCAGACGATGACGAGGTGCTTGAGGTCCCCGCCGGCACGCTTTCGCACCTCGCGCCAGATGGCGAGCGCCGCCTCGTGCTCACCGGCGCGCCCCAGCGCCGCCGCGTGCTCCATGCGCAGGAACAGGTTGCCGGGCTCGGTCTTGACCAGCGCGTCGAAGTAGCCGTTCGCGCGCGCCACGTCCTTGGCCTCGAGCGCGGTGTCCGCCGCCGCCTGCAGCGCCTCCTGCCGGCTCGCCTTGTCGAGCGGCAGCGCGACGGCGCGGTCATAGGCGGCGAGCGCCTTGGCCCACTGCTGGCCGCGCCGATGGAGCGCCGCCGTCGCCAGGTGCGGGCCCGCGTCCTTGGGCCTGATGGCCGCCGCGCGCTCGTAGGCGGCCAGCGCCTCGGGGACCTCGTCGCCCGCCCGGCGCAGGTGGCCCAGGACCATCCACGCGGCGAAGTCCTTGGGCTGCTTGGCGACCGCCTCCTCGTAGGCCGCGACGAGGCCGGCCAGCCCGCCCACGGCGTGGGAGACCTCGAGCAGCCGCCGCAGCGCGTACTGCTGCCCCGGGTCCTCGGCGAGCATCTTGCGGTAGGTCTCGACCAGCGCGGCGTCGCGGTCGGAGGCCTGCGCCCGCGCCTTGACGGGGGTCGCGGCGGCCCCCAGGGCGACGAGCAGGGCCAGGACCAGGGCGCGGAGCGGGCGGGGCGCGGACATGCGCGCGATGATCCGGCCGCGGCGCCGGCCGGTCAAGGCACGGGCGGGCCGGACGGCAGCGGCTCGAGCCCGCCGAGCACGCGCCGGACGACCGCCAGATCCGGCCCGTCGTCCGAGCGCCCCCAGCGGGTCGTCAGCAGCACCGACAGCGTGGCCTCGCCCGCCGGCAGGAAGGCGGCGTAGGTCCTGCGATGATCCCCCAGCGGGCGGCCGTACACCCCCAGCCGCGCGGCGCCGAACCCGCGCAGCCCGGTCAGGCGCTCCAGCAGCGCTCGCTCGCAGGCCGCACCCAGATGGCTGGGCCCCAGCTCCGCGGCCTCCACGGCACGCTTGACCTCCTCGACGCGGTCGGCGCCGGCGAGCGTGCTCCGTCGCAAGACCAGCCGCGACTTGCCGCTCGACGAGACGATCTCGACCAACGCGCCCGTGCGCTCGACCTTCCAATCGGCGGGCACCTGCACGACGGCGCCGACCGCCTCGAGCTCCAACCGCTGCCACCCGGGTCCCGGGCGGAACCCCTCCTGGGGGGCCGAGAGCGGGCAGCCGAAGAGGCGCTCGACCGGCGGGGGCTCGGCCTGGGCCGCCGCGGCGCCCCACAGGACGAGCGCCAGTGCGACCGGCAGGGCCCTCGCCGCGCGCGCTGCGGTCACCCGCGCGCCCTCAGGCGGGCCTCGGCGGCGTCGAGGACCATGGCCGCGACCGAGATCCCCTCGAACGCGTCGAGCTCGTGGATGCCGGTCGGGCTGGTCACGTTGACCTCGGTCAGCTGGTCGCCGATGACGTCGATGCCGACGAAGACCTGCCCCGCCTCGGCCAGCGCCGGGCCGATGGTCGCGCAGATGACGCGCTCGCGCTCGGTCAGCGTCGTCGGCCGGACGACGGCGCCCACGTGGATGTTGCCGCGGTGATCCACGCCCTGCGGGACGCGCAGGATCGCCCCCACCGGCTCGCCCTCGACCAGGATGATGCGCTTGTCGCCGGCCTTGGCCTCCGGCAGGTAGCGCTGCGCCAGCACCTTGCGCGCGCCGTGCACGGTCGACATCTCGATGATGACGCCGATGTTCGGATCGTCGCGCCGGACGACGAACACGCCCTCGCCGCCGTTGCCGTCCAGCGGCTTGATGACGATGGCGCCCAGCTCCTCGGCGAAGGCCCGCAGCCGCGCCTCGGACTGGGTGATGAGCGACTCGGGCACCAGCTCGGGGAAGCGCATCGCCCAGACCTTCTCGCTCATCGCGCGCAGGCCCGCCGGCGCGTTGAGGACCAGCGCGTGCTGGTTGGCGACGTCCAGCAGGTACGTGTTGAAGACGTACCCCATGTCGAACGGCGGGTCTTTGCGCATCCAGACGACGTCGACCTCGCCCAGATCCAGGTCGGCCGGCGCCGCGAGCGCGGCGTGCTCGCCCTGCACCGGCTTGAGCTGCGCCCCGCGCGCGACCACGCGCGCACGCCCCGCGCGCAGATACAGATCGCCCACCAGGGCGTAGAGCACCTCGTGCCCACGCCGCTGCGCCTCGAGCATCAGCGCGAAGGTCGAGTCCTTGTCGACGCGGATCCCCTCGATGGGGTCCATCAGGAAGACGTGCCTCACGGGCCGACCCCCTGGTCCTCGCCGTCGCCGCCCTCGCCTTCCGGCGACGCGCCGCCTTCGCCCTGCTCGCCGTCGACCGGCTCCGCCACGCTCGGCAGATCCCAGCCCCAGCCGACCATCATCAGCTCGCGATCGCCGCCCTTGACCCCGATGAGCCGCCCCTTGGGGCCCACCCACACGGTCAGCTGCGGCCCGAGCCCATCGATCGTCCAGGCCTGCACGGTCGCGGTCTCGCCCTTGGCGGTCCGCGCGGGCCGCGGCTCGCCCCGTGTGGCGGTCGCCGACCCGGTGGTGCCCTTGTCGACGTCCAGGAAGGGAACGGTGACGGTCGCCTTGCTGGCGTCGAGCCGCGCGACCCAATGCCACAGGGTCGACCACACGCGCGCGTCCCACACCGCGTGCCCGGCGACGCCCGCCAGATCCGCCGGCTTGCGCGCGCTGTTGATGCCGACGATGCGCACCCCCTCGCCGCGCAGGAACGCGAACACGCCCTCGCCCTTCCGCTTGTCCTCGAGCCGCCGGTACTTCTGCAGCGTGCCCTCCGGATCGCGCTGCAGGTGGCCGATGAGCTTGACGCCGCCCTTGGCCGCCGGCTTGACGGTGAACGTCGCGAAGCGCGTCTTCGTCGGGCTCAGGACGGCCTTGAGGCTCTCGGTCGCGGCCGGCGCCCCGGCCTTGGTCACGGCCCAGCTGGCCTCGTGCTCGACCGTCTCGGCCGGCGCGTCGCCCGCGTGCGCCATCCCGGCGCCCAGGAGCGTCGCCAGGGTCAGGGCCAAAACCAGGCTCGAACGCTTCCGCAGCGCCATCCCGTCCTCCAAGGTCGTCGCGCGGCCGCCAAGCGGCCATTGCGCGTGGGTGTGAACTCCCGTTAGTTTCCCGACCGGGAAGGTGTCAAGGGTGGCGTGTATTCCCCGGAGGCTCCCGGTGCGCTTCAGCAAGTATCACGGTCTCGGCAACGACTTCGTGATCCTCGACGGCGGGCTCGAGGGTGTCGCCACCCCGTCGCGGGCCGACGTCGTGGCCCTGTGCCGGCGCGGACACGGCATCGGCGCCGACGGCGTCATGCTGGCACGCCCTCCCAGCGACCCCGCGCTGGCCGACCTGCGCATGGAGCTGGTCAACAGCGACGGCTCCATCCCCGAGATGTGTGGCAACGGGCTGCGCTGCTTCGTCAAGTACGCCGTGGACGCCCTGGGCCATTCGGCCAACCCGCTGCGGGTCGAGACCAACGGCGGCGTCCTGGCCTGCGTCTGGACGGCCGACGCGGCCGGCGTGCGCACCGTGCGCGTCGACATGGGCCGACCTCGCTTCGAGCGCGCGAGCGTCCCGGTGCAGGGCGAAGGCCAGGCCGACGAGGTGCAGGTCCCATGCGAGGACCGCGTCTTCGTCGCGACCGGCGTCAACACCGGCAACCCGCACATGGTCATCTTCGGCGACGCCACCCTGGACACGGCGCTGCGCTGGGGGCCGCTGTTGACGACGCATCCCATGTGGCCCCAGGGCGCCAACGTCGAGTTCGCCGACGTCACCGGCCCCGACCACCTGACCGTCACGGTCTGGGAGCGAGGCTGTGGCCTGACGCAGGCTTGCGGCACGGGCGCCACGGCCACCGCGGCGGCCGCCGTGCGCCGCGGGCTGATGCCGTTCGACGCGCCCATCCGGGTCAGCCTGCCGGGCGGCGATCTGGCGATCACCATCGCCGAGGGCTTCCGCACGGCCTTCATGGAAGGTCCGGCGACCCTGGTGTACCGCGGCGAGCTGGCGCCGGGCTGGCGAGGCTGAGGCGAACGCCGCGTCGGCGAGGTCGAGGCGCGGTTCCGACTGGCGAGGCTGAAGCGCGCCCCGGGCTGGCGCGGCTGAAGGCGTCGCCGCGGCGGCGAGGCTGAGGCGCGCCCCGGGCTGGCGCGGCTGAGGGTGTCGCCGCCCCCGGGTCGCCGGGCGCCGTGGCTTCCGAGGCGTTCGAAACGGAAGAGGCCAGGGCGCTGCCTGGCCTCTCGTCCCGATCACCGAGGCGTTCGAAACGGAAGAGGCCAGGGCGGTGCCTGGCCTCTCGTCCCGATCACCGAGGGTCGGATCAGGGCAGGAACTTCGGCTGCTTGCTGCTGACGCGGGCCGAGATGATGGCCCCCTTCGCGCCCGGGACCGCGCCGCGGACGAGCAGCAGGTTCTGCTCCGGGAACACGGCCACCACGGTGATCGCGCGAACGGTGACGCGCTCGCTGCCGGTGTGACCCGCCATGCGGCGGCCCGGCATCACGCGGCCCGGGTAGGCCGAAGCGCCGATGGAGCCGCCGTGGCGCCGGTACTCGTGCGTACCGTGCGAGCTCTCCTTGGCGCCCTTGAAGCCGTGGCGCTTGATGACGCCCTGGAATCCCTTGCCTTTGCTGGTGCCGGTGACGTCGACCTTCTGGCCCGGCTGGAACATGCCGACCGTCAGCTCGTCACCCACCGAGTAGTCGCCGATGAAGTCGTCGGCGACGCGGAACTCCTGGACGTGGCGGCGCGGCTCGAGGTTGAGGGCGCGGAAGACGCCGGCCTCGGGGCGGGTCAGCTTGTTCGGCTTGATGTCGCCGTAGCCCACCTTGATCGCGTTGTAGCCGTCCTTGCCTTCCTTGGTCTTGACCTGCAGGACCTGGTTCGGGCCCATCTCCAGCACGGTCACGGGGACCAGGTTGCCCTCCTGGTCGAAGACCTGGGACATCCCGACCTTCTTACCCAACAATCCACGAGCCATTGGTGCGTCCTCGGTGCTCCACGGCGCTCGCGCCGATGGTCCATTCCATTCGTCTGCTGCGGCACCGTGCGCCGCCGCGCCTCCCAGCGCGGTCCGAAGCGCGGCAGCCGGCCGAAGGGAGTGCGGGAAGCTAGCAGCGCCCCCGCGACGGTGTCAATCAAAAGTGGGCCCGGCGTCCGCCGGCCGGACCGCCCCATGGCGGCCCCCACAACGACGAAGGGGGCCATGAGGGCCCCCTTGCGCGCGCGCCCGCAGGGGGCGAGCTACTGCAGCCGCAGCGGGTAGTTCACCACCATCTGCGGATCCTTGAACTTCGGGAAGTTCAGGGCCTTGAGGGCCGAGACGATGCAGCCCTGCACCTCGGGGGTGGTCCCGCCGGGGTTCGACACGCGCGCCGACGACACCGAGCCGCTCGACACGATCGTGAACGACGTACCCACGGTCACGCCCCCGGCGACGGGCGGCATCTTCTTGTAGCAGGCCAGGAACTTGCCGTTGCTGCCGCGCACCGTCTTCTGCACGACCGGGGCGGCGAGGCGCTGCGGCAGCGACTCGTTCGAGCCCGTGTCGGTCTTCGTCTCCTGCTTGGCCTCCTGGAGGTTCTTGAGCAGGTTGTTGACGTCCTTGGTGTTCTGCTTGTTGTCCACCGTGGGCGTGGGGGTCGGCTTGGGAGCGTCGTCCTTCTTGGTCTCGGCCTGGGCGGCCTTGGCCTCGCGAAGACGCTTTTCGCGCTCCTTGCGCGCCTTCTCCTTGTCCGGATCCTCGTCCTTCTTGGCGGCGGCCTGGGGCTCCGCCTCCTTCGCGCCGTCCTTGGCCTCGGCCGCGGCCTCGTCCTTCTTCTCCTCGCCCTCGGCGGCCTTGGGCTCCTCGCCCTTGGGCTCCTCGGCCTTCGCCGCGGCCGTGGCGGCCTCATCTTTCTTGTCCTCGGGCTTGGGCTCCTCGGTCTTGCCCACCGTCGCCGTCGCCGGCTCGGGCGTCGGCGCGGGCGCGACCTGCTGCTGCTGCGCGACCGGCGGCTGCTCGCCCTTGTTCTGGCTCATCAGGAACCAGGCCACGCCGCCACCGCCGAGCACGAGCACGATCGCGGCGATGGCGATCCACGGCCCCGACCCGCCGCTCTTCTTCTGCACGATCGGGACGCTGACGGCCGCGACGTTGGCGCGCGACGGCTGCGACAGCCCCGCGGTGTTGAGATCGCCGAACGGGTTGTCGTTGCCGCCCTTGCGCTGCGACGAGGCGACGGCGCGGATGTCGATGAGGCCCGAGGACTCGGTGACGAGCGCCTCGTCCTTGCTCATGCCCTTCTTGTCGCCGCCGCCGAGGTCGTCGAGGCTGAAGAGCACCGAGGAGTCACGGCGCTGGTGCACGTTCGCCGGATCGTCGTTGGGCGACGGCACGTCGAAGTTGAAGAGATCGTCGTCCTCGGCGGCGGGCGCCGAGGCGGCCGGGGCCGGGGCCGCGGCGACCGGCGCGGGCTCCGCGCTGGCGGCGAGGGCCGCGAACGGATGATCGTCGGCGTCGTCGACGCTCGACGCCGGGATGGCCTCGTCGCCGAACAGCCCGCCCAGGGGCGCCGACTCGGCCGGCTCGGGCTCCGGCGCGGCGGCGGGGACCTCGGCGGCGAACGCGGCCTGCGCGGCCAGCAGATCCGCCTGTGACATGTAGGCCGTGTCGGTGTTGTCCTCGGCCGCGTCGCCCGCGTCCAGGGCCCCGCCGGCGTCGAGCAGATCCTGCAGCTCGGCGACCGACTCGAGCAGGGACCAGTTCGCCATGCCGTTCTGCCAGACGTAGGTCTGCGCCGTGACCTCGCCGGCCTGCACCAGCCCGGCCAGCGCCTCGCGCGTGATCGGCCCGCGGCGGTCGTTACCGACGGCGTAGTACCAGACGGCGTCGTCGCTCGCGCCCGCGTCGCCGCCCTCGCCCACTCCCTTGACGGTCATCATCTCGCCGCAGCTCTTGCAGCGGATCTTGAACGTCTTCCCGGCGCCCCGGATCTTCTCGTCCGGGATCGAGTACCGGGTATTGCAGGATTCGCACGTGATCTTCATCGGGCCTCTTCTGCGGGAGCAGGGTCGTCGGTCGCGTCCGGCGCGCTCGGCTGACGCAAGGTCAGCGCTAATATAGGGGATTGCAACGGTTATCGGCAACCCCGGGCGAGCGCGGAGCCGGTGGCGTCTGGTGGCGGGCTCGCGGGCCTCCCAACGACGAGTTGACGGGACGGGACCGGGGGCATGGTGTCCCCAGCTTCCAAAGACGAACGGACGCCCGAAACGTCACACCGATCTATCACGGGCGCTCCCGACGGCCCACCCGTCCGGCCTCGTCACGACGCGGCCGAGGTGCCCGGCGGCCGCCCGCGCAGCCGGTGGATGCGCCGCCGCAACATGGCGCGCGCGGTGGGCTCCAGATCGCCGACCACCGTGACCTGCAGCCGCTCGGGCCGCACGAGCCGCGCGCAGGCCGCGCGCACGTCCTCGGGGCTGAGCCGCATGACGCGCTCGAAGCGCTCGGTCGCGCTCTCGTCGGGCATGTAGACGTGCTGCAGGCCCATCCAGTAGGCCATCGCCGACGCCGAGTCGACCGTGGTCTCCCAGTCGAAGGCGAAGCGGCGCCGGATGCGCTCCCACTCCTCGGCGCTGGCCTCTAACCGACCGAGATCACCGACGATCTCGACGACGGCGTCGACGACCTGGATCACCTTGTCGTGCGACACCGAGGCCTCGACCGTCAGCAGGCTCACCCCGTGATAGGTCTCGAGATCGCTGCCCAGGTGGTAGGCCAGCCCCTCCTCGTCCACGATCCGCCGCCGCAGCCGCGAGCAGGTCCCGTCGTCGAGCAGCCGGTGCCCCAGCTGCAGCGCCGGGAAGTCCTCGTGGTGCTCGGACGGCAGCACCCAGGCGAGCTGCAGGTTCGTCTGGCTGCCGCGCTGGATGACCGACTCGAGGGCCGGCAGATCCGAGCGGACGGACAGCGGCCCCACCTCGCGCGCCTCGCCCGCCGGCAGCGCCCCGAAGGCCGCCGCGGCCTGCGCCATCACCCGATCGTGGTCGACGGGACCGGCCACCGCCAACACCAGGTTGCGAGCGGCGTAGTGGCGCTCGTACCACCGGCGGCAGTCGGCGTCGGTGAAGCGCTTGACCAGCTCGATGCGCCCGCCGATCTTCTGGCCGAAGCTGGATCCGGCGAAAAGGGCCATCTTGGCGACGTTGTCCACGTCGACGTCGCGCCCGGTCTCGTCGATCTCGTCCTGCAGCTCCTCGACGATGACCTGCCGCTCGAGGTCGACGTCCTGCAGCAGGTTGCGGCCCATCATCCGGCCGACGAGGTCCAGCACGTCACCGACCGCGTCGGGCCAGCAGGTCGCGTCGAAGGCGCTGTAGTCGCGCGCGGTCGCCCCGCCGAGCGCCGTCGCCCAGCGCTCGATGGCTGCGTTGAAGGCGTAGGCGGACGGGTAGCCCTCGCACCCACGGAACAGCACGTGCTCGAGCAGGTGGCTCAGCCCGCTCTCCTCGGGCGCCTCGAAGCGCGACCCGACGCGGACGAACACCGTCACGGCGGCCGCGCGCAGGTGCGGCAGCGCCGACGTCAGGACCGTCAGCCCGTTGTCGAGCCGCCCGCGCCGCACGTCTGGCCACCCACACGGGCCCGCGCCGACCGGCCCGACCGTCCCTTGCCCATCGCGTCGACTATCCATACCTTGCACGTTATACCGTCCTACCGACCACTCGCGACGACTCACTTCGCTCGCCGACGCCGCGGCGCCGACCCCTGCCGGGCAGCGCCGACGCGCGCGGCTCGAGCGGCGGACCCATGGGAAAGGGCTCGAACTAGTTCATGACCGCAGAACACGTCAACTCGCGCTCGGTGCTCCCCGCCCTGCCGGACGCCCCGGGCGCAGGCGCCGAGCCCGCTCCGCCACCCGCTGTCACCTCGCAGCCCCTGGACCTGACCGCCATGGACGCCCACTCGGTTCGTCTGCTCCTCACCGGCGGCTCGGTCGTCGACTGGCGCAGGCTCGCCTTCGAAAGCCCCGACGAGGTCGCGCGATTCCTGGAGGTCAACGGCTACTCGCTCGGCGACCCCGACGAGATGGCGCGCTTTTGGGCCCTGCACGCGCGCGCCGTCGGCTACGTCGGCCGCACCTTCGACGTCACCATCCCCGAGCGCGTCCGGCACCCGGCCAGCGCGCCCGACCTGTTCCTGGCCGCCTCCGGCCCCGAGGGCGTCCTTCAGCGCACGGCGTGCGTTGTCCTCAAGATCATGCACGTCCTGAACCACCTCGAGGCGCGCCGGCTCGCCTATCTGCTCAGCGTCAGCGAGCGCGAGCTCTTCGAGGCGGCCGCCCGTCGCTTCGGCGCCCACATCGCCCGCATGCGCGAAGGCGGCCTGCCGCTGCTCGGCTACGAGCAGAGCACCAAGAGCGAGCACAGCCTCATCACCAAGCTGCTGTCCAAGCCGCGGGTCACCGCCGCCCAGATCTTCGACAAGCTGCGCTTTCGCCTCATCACCCGCGAGCGCGACGATCTGGTCCCCGTGATGGTCTGGCTCACCCGCCACCTGCTGCCCTTCAGCCAGGTCATCCCCGGCGAGTCGCACAACACCATCCTGGACGAGGCCGAGCTGACCCACGCGCTCGCGCCCCACGGCGATCTGTCCGAGGTCCTCGCCCCGCGCGCCGGACAGTCGGTCGTCGCCCCCAGCAACCCGGCGACGGCGCGCGACTTCGGCATGATCAACTTCGTCGTCGATCTGCCCATCCGCGTGCGCTCGCTGTGCCCCGCCAGCGAGCTCGAGCACCTGTCGACCCTCGGCCACCTGGTCTTCGTCACCCTCGAGCTGCAGCTGTTCGACCGCGAGACCTTCCGCCGCAACACCAAGGGCGACGCCAACCACGACGCCTACAAGAACCGCCAGCGGCTCGTCGTGGCCCAGCGCTTGTGGGGCGAAGACGCGCCCGACCTCAAGGCCTGAGGCGACGCCGGCTCAGCGCGCGAGCAGCGTGATGTCCGTGCGGTCGGCGCCGTCGACCGCCGGGTCGCGGCCCAGCTCGGCCGCGCGCAGGTCGGCGCGGTAGGCGTCCAGCTCGCTCGCGGCGTCGTCCGGCTCCGGCGCGTCGCCGAAGGCGCGCCGGTACAGGGCCGTGAGGACCTGCGAGGCCTGCTCGGCGGGCGCGGCATGGGGCGACAGGCGACGCCCGAGCGCGCTGGCCGACGGCGGGCGGTCGCCGCGGCCCGACGCGAGGCACGCCTGGATGGCGTCGGCCAACCCCTTGGGCAGCTGGGGCGCCCGCTCGCTCAAGGGCGGCACGGCGGCGGCCGCGACGTTGGCCAGGGTCTCGGCGGGCGTGTCCGCCTTGAACAGGCGCGCGCCGGTGGCCAGCTCCCACAGCACCGTCCCCAGCGCGAACAGGTCGCTGCGCGCGTCGAGCGCCTCGCCGCGGACCTGTTCGGGGCTCATGTAGGCGCGCTTGCCCTCGAGCACGCCCGCGCGCCCGGCGCCGTCGGCGTGGCGCCATGCGATGCCGAAGTCGATGAGCTTGAGCAAACCTGCGCGGCCGAGCATCAGGTTGTGGGGCGACACGTCGCGGTGCACGAGGCCCAGCGGCCGGCCGTCCGCGTCGGTCGCGTCGTGGGCGTAGGCCAGCGCCTCGGCCAGCGCGACGCCGATGGTGGCCACCTCGACGGGCGCGCACGCGGCGCCGGTCACGGCCAGGGCCGTCTGCAGCGCGGCGAGATCGCGGCCGTCGACGTACTCCCACAGCGAGCAGGGGGACCCGTGGATGAGCGCGAAGCCGAAGCCGCGCACGAGGCCTGGGTGGTCGAGCTGGCGGCCGAGGTCGGCCTCGGCGCGGAACGAGCGCAGCACGTCGGGGTCGTCGGCCAGCGAAGGCAGCAGCCGCTTGACGGCCAGGACGCGCGCGCCGTCGCCCTCGGCGCGCCGGGCCTTGAACACCTCGGCCATGCCGCCGATGGAGACGCGGCGAAGCAGCTGCAGCGGCCCGAAGTTCGGGCGGATCTCGGCGCCGGAGTCGGTCACGGCGCGCGCCGCCGCAGCCGCGCCGCGACCAGCAACCCGAGCGCGATCACGAGTAGGCCGCGCCCCGCCCACGCGACGCCGGGCTGCCAGGGCGGCGTCGGATCGCCCGTCGCCTGCGCGAGCTGACTCAGCGCCAGGAAGGCGAAGCCGGCGGCCACGATGACGGGACGCGCCCCCTTGCGCCGCCGCAGGGCCAGATAGGCGAAGGCCGCGGCGTGCACGAAGAAGACGGCGGACAGGGCGGCATGCAGGGCCGGGCTCATGGCCCCACCCGGTGCACGCCCAGGGTCACAGGCCCAGCTCGCGCAGACGGTCGATCGCCTTGCGCTGCTCGCGGCTGAGCTTGTCGGGGACCGCGACGTTCAGGGTCACGAAGTGGTCGCCCTGGCCGCCGCGGTTGAGGCGCGCGACGCCCTTCTTCTTGAGCCGCACGACCGTGCCGGGCTGCGTGCCGGCAGGGATCTTCACGCGCTCGGGGCCGTGCAGCGTCTCGACCTCGAGCTCGTCGCCGAGCGCCGCCTGCGTGAAGGTGATGCTGGCCTCGGAGTGGATGTCGGCGCCGTCGCGCTGGAAGCGCTCGTGCGGCGTGACGTGGATGAAGACGTACAGGTCTCCGCGGCTGCCGTGCGCGCCGGCGGACTCGCCCTCGCCCGACACGCGCATGCGGACGCCGTCGTCGACGCCGGCGGGGATGGAGACCGAGACGTTGCGCTTGACGGTCTGGGTCCCGGCGCCGGCGCAGTCCTCGCACTTGTCCTTGACGACCCGCCCCGCGCCGCGGCAGACCGGGCAGGGGGTCTGGACCATGAAGAAGCCCTGCTGCCGGGTGACGCGGCCGCTGCCGCTGCAGGTCCCGCAGGCCGCCGGCGACGTGCCCTTCTTCGCGCCCGAGCCGTGGCAGGTGTCGCAGGCCTCGCGCCGGTGGAACTCGATGTCCTTCTTGGTGCCGAAGGCCGCCTCCTCGAGCGACAGCTCGAGGTCGTAGCGGAGATCCGCGCCGCGCGCGCGCGCCCGGGTGGCGGCGCCGCCGCCGAAGAGGTCGCCCAGGATGTCGCCGAAGTGGCTGAAGACGTCCTCGAAGCCGCCCTGGAACCCCTCGAAGCCCTGCCCCTGCAGGCCGGCGTGGCCGAAGCGGTCGTAGGTCTGCCGCTTGTCGGGGTCGCTCAGCACCTCGTAGGCCTCGGCGCACTCCTTGAAGCGGTCCTCGGCGGCCGGGTCGTTCGGGTTGCGGTCCGGGTGGTATTGGACCGCCATCTTGCGATAGGCGCGACGGATCTCGGCGGCGTCGGCGTCGCGCGCCACGCCCAGTACCTCGTAGTAGTCTTGCTTCGTCATCGCGAAAGAGCCCTGGACAATCGGTATCCCGTTTGCGTGGCGGCCCCACGACGTGACGTTGGGGGACCGGAACGTGCCCGGGGCGCCGCCCCGCTCACCCGAGGGGCCACCCTACGCACACGCGAGGGAGCGTCAAGCAGGGCGATAGGCCGACAGCCCCAGGATCTCGGCGCCGCCGCGCAGCATGGTGCGCCCGAAGGTGAACAGGGAGATGCCGAAGGCGAGGCCCGCCCAGCCGTCGGGTGTCCAGACGCCGAGCGCCGCCGGGACGAGCGGGGCGAGCAGGGTCCAGTGCAGCGGCGAGACGACCGAGGCGTCCTGGCCGCGGTGGCGCAGCAGGATGAAGCGGGCGACGGCGTCGGCGGCGAAGAGGCAGACCATGATGGAGGGCAGCAGGGCCCCCGCGCCGGCCGAGACGTAGCCGCAGGCGCTGAAGGCGATGAGCATCAGCGGCGCGAGCTCGCCGATGGGGACCCCCTTGCGCTTGACGCGCACCAGGGGCGTCACGACGGCGACGGTGTAGCCGATGATGAGCGCCACGAGCAGCGCCATGCAGGTGTTGAAGACACCCGGGGTGAAGAGCAGGGTCGCAGGCTCGTCGGCGGCGAAGATGACGACCTCGAGCAGGACCACGAGGCTGAGGCCCTCGATCTGGCTGGCCGCGGGGATGACCAGGAACCCGGTGCGGTACTGCTCCCAGAAGGTCAGCATGAAGCCGATGGCGCCCATGACCATGAGCAGCGCCATCCAGATGCCGTCGATGCGCAGGATGAAGGCCGCCGTGAGCAGGATGGCGCCGCTGGCGATGCCGTCGAGGCCGTGGTCGAGGAACTCGCCGAGCGGGCTGCACTGGCCGGTGCGGCGGGCGTGGGCCCCGTCGACGTTGTCCGCCGTCAGGTAGGCGAGCAGGAGGACGCCGCTGACCAGGTACAGGGCCGGCATCCCGCCGGTCGCCGCCCACGCGGTGACGGCGGCGAAGATGCCGCAGACCTGGCCGGCCAGGGTGATGGCGTTCGGGGCGACCCAGGCCGGAATCACCTCGACGAGGCGGTCCCAGAACAGGCGCTTGTAGAAGTGGAGGAGGAGCTCGCGGTCCTCGACCTTGTAGGCGGCGGGCTTGTTCGTGTTCGGCGTGCTCATGGCGGGTCCTCGTCGGACGGGCCACCGGCGGCCCTCGGCAGGCATCCTTTAGAATGGACGCGCCGCCGTGTCCAGAGGGCCCGGCGCGGCGCGAGAGACGGGCTGAAGTCGAGTCGGCGTGGGGGCTTGGCCCGAGCGGGGGCCGGCCGCTATAGTGCGCGCCCTTTGGCGGGATGGAGGCCGGTCGATGCGGAGAGTTGGGCGAGCGTGGCGGACGGGACTCGTGGCGCTCGCGCTGGCGACGTGGCTCGGCGGGTGCGGGGACGGCGCGACCGGGGGCGGTGACGCCGACGCGGTCGAGGACGTCGAGCAGGACACCAAGGGCGAAGAGGTCGACGCGGGCGACGACACGCAGGACGCGGGAGACGACGCGCAGGACGCGGGCGACGACGCGCAGGACGCGGGCGACGACGCAGGGCCCGACGCCGACCCCGACTCGGAGGGCGACGCCCAGGACGCCTCGCCCGACGTGGTGGACGTCGACGACGCGACGGACGTGGACGACGTCGACGACGCCGGACCGGACGGGGACGACGACGCCGAGGTGGTGGACGCCGGGGACGACGTTGACGCCGGCCAGGACGCCGAGGCCGACGTCGCGGTGGATGTCGAGCCGCCGCCCGAGTGCGAGGCCGACGCCGACTGCGCCGGGACCCCGGGCACGGGGCCGTGCAGGCCGGCGGTGTGCCTCGAGGGCGTCTGCGCCGCGGGCGAGGCGCTCGCCGACGGGTCCGAGTGCGACGACGGCAACGCCTGCAGCCTGGGCGACACCTGCAAGGCGGGCAAGTGCGGCGGGACGTCGGCCCTGACCTGCAACGACGACAACCCGTGCACCGACGACTCGTGCCAGCCGGCCAAGGGCTGCGTCTACAAGAACAACTTCGCCGCCTGCGACGACGGCGACGCCTGCACGGTGGGCGACGCGTGCCTGGGGGGCGCGTGCATCAGCGGTCCGCAAGCCTGTGACGACGGCAACCCCTGCACGACCGATCAGTGCGACCCGCAGACCGGGGCCTGCACGAACCTCGCGGACGACGCCCTGCCCTGCTCGGACGGCAGCGCGTGCACGTTGGGAGACGCGTGCGTGGCCGGCGCGTGCGTGCCGGGCGCGGCCAACGGCTGCGACGACGGCAACCCGTGCACGGGCGACAGCTGCGTCGGCGGGACGACCTGCCAGAACGCGGACCTGAACAACGTGCCCTGCGACGACGGCGAGCCGTGCACCGCGACGGACCTGTGCAAGGCCGGCGTGTGCGCCGGCGGTCCGGCGACCGTCTGCGACGACGGCAACCCGTGCACGGCCGACGAGTGCGTGGACGGGCAGGGCTGCCAGCACACCGTGCTGGTCGGCGCCGCGTGCGACGACGGCGACGCCTGCACCGAAGGCGACCAGTGCGCCGCCGACGGCCAGTGCGTGGCGGGCCAGGCCATCGCCTGCGACGACGCGAACCCCTGCACCCAGGACGCCTGCGACCCCGCCGTGGGGTGCGTCTTCACGCCGGCCGAGGCGGTGTGCGACGACGGCAGCGCGTGCACCGAGGCCGACGCCTGCGTGGACGGCGAGTGCGTCGGCGAGGCCCTGGACTGCGACGACGCCAACGCGTGCACGCTGGACACCTGCGACCCGCTGGTCGGCTGCGAGCACCTTCCGACGCCCGGCGTCCCGTGCGAGGACGGCGACGCCTGCACCGAGGGCGACCTGTGCTCGGCGCAGGGCCAGTGCGTGTCCGGTGAGGCGGTGGCCTGCGAGGACGACAACGCGTGCACCGAGGACGCCTGCGACCCGGCCGTCGGCTGCACGTTCACGCCGCTGGACGTGGCCTGCGACGACGGGTCCGCGTGCACCGAGGGCGACACCTGCGTCGCCGGCGAGTGCGTCGGCGCGGCCCTGGACTGCGACGACGACGACGTCTGCACCCAGGACGCCTGCGACCCGGAGACGGGCTGCGAGCACCTGTCGCTGGTCGACGACTGCGACGACGGCGTCGGCTGCACGGTCGACACCTGCGACCCGGTGACGGGCTGCTCGAGCGCGGTGTCGGACGCCGCCTGCGGCGAGGGGGAGCGCTGCGACCCCGAGCTGGACTGCGTCGACGCGACCGCGCTGGTGATGGTCTCGCGCGTCCTGCTGCTGCCGGCGGACGGCGGCGACGAGGGCGTCGGCCAGTGGATCGAGCTGGTCAACGTCGGCACGACGGCGGTCGATCTGGGCACGCTGGTGCTGACCAACGCCGCGGGCGTCCAGGCGATGGTCCATCCGTTGGGCGACGACCCGCTCGCGCCGATCGTCCTCGAGCCCGGCGAGCGCCTCGCCGGCTTCGACGCCGGCGGCGCCGACTCCGTCGACCCGGCGGACTTCGGCTTCACCTATGGCGTGGCCGACGACGCGTTCTGGCTGGATCCGGCGGGCGATCTGCTGCTGGTCGGGCTGCCCGACGAGGCGCCGATGGACCTCCTGCCGCTCGAGCCGACGGTCGGCGACGCGCTCGAGCCCGGCGCCCTGCCGATGGCGGTCGGCTACCCGACCGCGCTGGACGCGGCGGCCTTGGCGCTGGGCTGGCCGACGGCCAACGACTCGGGCGACGCCTGGTGCGTCCTGCTGCCCCAGCTCGAGGCGCAGGTCGCGGCCGAGGCGCCCGACTGCGCCCGCGCGGTCTTGAACGAGGTCGCGCTGGCCGGCCCCGACGGCGCCCGCTGGATCGAGGTCCATCTGCCGGCGGGCGGCTGGGCCGACGGGCTGCGCGTGCGCGTGCTCGACGCCGACGGCGCGTCGCTGGGTGAGCACAAGCTCGACGGCCGGGTCAGCCCTGGCGACGCCAAGGCGCTGGTGGACGGCGAGCTGGGCGCGGACCTGCCGACGCTGACCGACGGCGCGGTGCAGCTGTGGCGCGACGGCGCGCTGCTGGACGTGGTCGGCTTCGGGACCCTGAACGCCTCGGTGGACGGCCAGGACGGTCAGCCGCTGTTCGAGGGGGCGGCGCTGCCGGCCCTGACGCCCGAGGCGGGGCTGGCGCGTGTCGTCGACGGCGTCGACACCGACGACAACGAGGCCGACTGGCAGTCGACGGCTGACGGCACGCCGGGGACGCTGGCGGACTGAGGCGCCGAGACGCGGGCGGGGCCCAGGTGGCCCGCCCGCGGCTCCGCGTCAGCCGCTACTCGTCGCCCTTGCTGGTGAACCGGTCCTCGCGGTTCTTGAACAGCACGTTGAAGGTCGTCAGGCTGCCGTAGCAGCGGCTGATGTACTGCTGCAGCTCGACCTTCTCGCCGTCGGCCAGGCTCGGGTTGGCGTTGATCTTCTGCTCGAGCACGCGCAGACGGTCACGCAGCATGACGATCTTGTGGAAGAACGTCTTGATGGGCAGCGTGACCTCCTTCAGATCGTCGTCGCCGGGCTGGAGGATGAGGTTGCCGTCCTCCCACTTGCGGCCGATCTCGACCTCCTCGAGGCCGATGTGCTGCTCGACGAGGTCGACGAGGATGGCTCCCAGGGTCTGACGATCCAAGCTGGCTCCTGCGGGGGCGCCCGAGGCGCCCGAGGCCGACGAGAAGAGGGTCCGGGTCACCTGATCGGTGCTCTCGGACTCGGTGACGACGCGCGCGCCGGTGACCGGGGAGCGCTGCGGCGGCGCGGAGAAGGCCGCGGGGCGCTCGGCCGGCCGGGAAGGCGTCAGCACCGGATCGTCGTCGTCGTCGTCGTCGTCGACGCGCCGGCGCCGAACGACCGAGGCGTGGGGCGGCGTCACCGGGCCGGGGCGCCCGGGCCGCCGGCCGGGGCTGAAGCCGCCGGACGGGATGCCGCCCCCGCCCGTCGACGCCGCGACGCGGGGCGACGGCTGCGAGGTCGACTGCGTCAGGGCGGAAAAGCCTGGCAGCGCCCGGTACTCGCCGCACGCGTAGTCGGTCGCCTCGCGCGAGCCGTTGCGCGGGTAGATCTTGCAGTGCCCATAGACGTCGGGCGGCTCGCCGAAGTCCGAACGGAAGTGTTCGCAGGCGCTGCAGCGCCCGTCCTTGCGCCAGTCGGTGGCGATGGCGTCGTCGTGGGTCTCGCTCATGGGGCGGCAAACTAATCCCGCCCCCGCGCGCGGGCAAGCGCGTGGCCGACTATGTGCGCCTGGGGACCGCGTGGGGGGCGGCGCGTGGGCAGCGCGAGGGCCCGCAGGGGCGCGCGGAGCCTTTGAATGCTACAGGTTGACGCTGTCATGGGCGTATGACATAGGGCCACGCCATGTCACGCCGCATGCAGATCATCCGAAACATCGGCATCATGGCCCACATCGATGCCGGCAAGACCACCGTGTCCGAGCGCCTGCTCTTCGTGACCGGCCGAGGCCACAAGATCGGCGAGGTCCACGATGGCGAGGCCACGATGGACTGGATGGTGCAGGAGCGCGAGCGGGGCATCACCATCACCAGCGCGGTGACCACCTTCGAGTGGAGCGGCCACGAGATCCACCTCATCGACACGCCCGGCCACGTGGACTTCACCATCGAGGTCTCGCGCTCGCTGCGGGTGCTCGACGGGGCCGTGGCGGTCTTCGACGCGGTGGCCGGCGTCGAGCCGCAGACCGAGACGGTCTGGCGCCAGGCCGACCGCTACCGCGTGCCGCGCCTCGGGTTCGTCAACAAGATGGACCGCATCGGCGCGAACTTCGAGCGCTGCCTCAAGATGATGGAGCAGCGCTTCGGCGAGCACTGCGCGCCGGCCCAGATCCCCATCGGGGCCGAGGGCGACTTCCGCGGCTGCGTCGACCTCGTCAAGCAGGTCGCCTACATCTGGCACGGTCACGACGACCCCAAGGGCTTCACCGAGGAGCCCATCCCGGCGGACATGGCCGACGAGGCGGCCCTCGCGCGCGAGACCCTGCTCGAGCGCATCGCGCTGGCCGACGAGGACTTCGCCATGAAGTACCTCGAGGACTCGGACAGCCTGACGGCCGAGGAGATCGGCGCCGCCATCCGCGGTGCCACCATCGCCGGCAAGCTGGTCCCGGTCCTGTGCGGCTCCGCCCTGCGCAACAAGGGCATCCCGCCGCTGCTCGACGCCATCGTCGCGTGGCTGCCCTCGCCGCTGGACGTGCCCGAGATCGAGGGCACCGACACCCGCACGGGCCAGCCGGCGCGTCGCCCGCACGATCCGAAGGCGCCGCTGTCGGGCCTCGCCTACAAGGTCGCGGTCATGGAGGACGGGCGGCGCATGGTCTTCGTGCGCCTGTACTCGGGCACGCTGAGCGCGGGCGACGACCTCCTCAACCCGGCGCTGGGCATCAAGGAGAAGGTCTCGCGCATCTTCCTGATGCACGCGAACCACCGCGAGCGGAAGGACCGCATCGAGGCCGGCAACATCTTCGGCGTGCTGGGCCTGAAGAAGACGCGCACGGGCGACACCCTGTGCGCCCCGGACGCGCCCATCCTGCTCGAGTCCATCGACGCCTACGAGCCTGTCATCAGCCAGGCCATCGAGCCGGCGACGCTGCGCGAGAAGGAGAAGCTCGAGGAGACGCTGACCAAGCTGGCGGACGAGGATCCGACCTTCCGCTGGCGCGAGGACGAGGGCACGGGCCAGACCATCATCAGCGGCATGGGCGAGCTCCACCTGGACATCCTGACCGACCGCGTCAAGCGCGAGTTCGGCGTCGAGGTGCGTATCGGCCGTCCGCAGGTCGTCTTCCGCGAGACCATCACCGGCAAGAGCCAGGTCGAGGAGGTCTTCGAGCGCGCCGAGGGCGCCGAGCACATCTTCGGGGCCGTGCGCCTGTCGGTCGCGCCGAGAGAGCGCGGCGCCGGCAACACCATCGTCTGGCGCTTCCCGTCGCCCGAGATGCCGCCCGAGACGGTGGCCTGGCTGAACGACGGCATCCGCAAGGCGGTCGACGAGGGCATCAAGCAGGGCTTCGCGAGCGGCCCCGTGCAGGGCTACCCGGTCGACGACGTCGAGGTCACGGTGCGCTGGCTCGACCACCGCGAGGGCGTGACGAAGCCGGTGGGCTACACGATCGCGGCCTCGACCGCGATGCGGCGCGCCATGCGCGAGGCGACCGCCGTCCTGCTGTCGCCCATCGGCAACGTCGAGGTGGCGACCCCGCCCGAGTACACGGGCGAGATCATCGGCAGCATCAACCAGCGGCGCGGCCGGATCGAGAGCATGGAGGAGACCTCTCCGCAGCTGTCGACCATCAAGGCCTCCGTGGCGATCGAGCAGATGTTCGGCTACGCGACCGAGCTGCGCTCGCTGTCGCAGGGCCGCGCCTCGTTCACGATGACCTTCAGCCACTACGACAAGCTCTGAGCGGGTCACATCGGCCCCGCAGGGCGCGCGTTGCCGGTCAGATGGTTGACCCTCGGCCGCGCGTGTCTCATATCGCATTCGTCGGGCGCGCTCACACGCGCGCTCGGCCGCCTCGCCCCGCCCGTGCCCCGGACCCGACCGGCGGCCCCGCGCGGCGCCCCCGAGGCCCCGTCTCCCCAGGCTCCTCGCGGTCCGTCGCGAAAGCGACGCCGGTCAAGCGTTTTCAGTTTGACATGCGGAGAGCCCGCTCCATATTCAGGCAGAGCGTAGTTGGTCACCGGAGCTGTCCGGGCGCCGCTCACGCACGCCGACGTTGCACCAATCTGGGCCCCTGGCCCCTCGTTGAATCGATGCCGTTGGGTGATTGCCATGTCCGGTAGAGTGGTTGCCGTCCGAGACCAGTCCAAGTTCGGGACCAAGCGCATCTGCGTGTCGTGCACCGCGCGGTTCTACGACTTCAACAAGGCGAGCTTCACGTGCCCCAAGTGCGGCACGGAGCAGACCGCCACGACCCCCTCGAAGCTCACCATCGACGAACTCATCATCAAGGATGAGGAGGAGAGCCGCCGAAAGCTCGCCACGCGCAGCATCGACAGCGATGACGGCGAGGAAGAAGCGGACGACGACATCGAGATGGAGGAGCTCGACATCGACGCCGGCGGCGACGAGGACCTCGGCGACGACGAGGAGGTCGAAAGCGGCGGTGACGAGGAGTACGAGGAGGACGAGCGCGACTAGCCTCGCCCTCGATGCGCGACGTCGCTCACCCGCGGTGGGTGACGTCGGGTCGACTCATGGACGCGGGCGACCTTCGACAGAAGGGGCCCGCGTTCGTCGTTTCGAAGACCCGGCCGGCGTCAGCGGCGCAGCCCCGGGATGTCGACGCCGCGATCCCGGGCGATGTCGATGGCGCGCTCGTAGCCGGCGTCGGCGTGGCGCATGACGCCCAGGGCCGGGTCGCTGGTCAGGACGCGCTGCAGGCGGGCGGCGGCCTCGTCGGAGCCGTCGGCCACGATGACGACGCCAGCGTGCTCGCTGTAGCCGATGCCGACGCCGCCGCCGCCGTGGACGCTGACCCAGGAGGCCCCGTTCACCGCGTTGGCCAGCGCGTTCAGGATGGGCCAGTCGGCGATGGCGTCCGAGCCGTCGCGCATCGACTCGGTCTCGCGGTTGGGGCTGGCGACGGAGCCCGAGTCCAGGTGGTCGCGCCCGATGACGATGGGCGCCTTCACCTCGCCGCGGCGGACCAGCTCGTTGAAGGCGAGGCCGGCGCGGGCGCGCTCGCCGTAGCCCAGCCAGCAGATGCGCGCCGGCAGCCCCTGGAAGGCGACGCGCTCGCGGGCCATGTCGAGCCAGTTGACGAGGGCGCGATCCTCGGGGAAGAGCTGCTTGAGCGTCTCGTCGGTGCGGTAGATGTCCTCGGGGTCGCCCGAGAGCGCGACCCAGCGGAAGGGGCCCTTGCCCTCGCAGAACAGCGGCCGGATGTAGGCCGGGACGAAGCCCGGGAAGGCGCGATCGGCGCCCAGCAGGCCGCCCGACTCGGCGGCGGCGCGGATGTTGTTGCCGTAGTCGAAGACGTGCGAGCCCTGGTCGCGCAGGCCCATCATCGCGCGCACGTGCCGGACGACCGTGGCGTAGGACAGCTCGATGTAGCGGCTCGGCTCTTCGGCGCGCAGGGCCTCGGCCTCGGCCAGGGCCAGCCCGGCCGGCACATAGCCGCCCAGCATGTCGTGGGCCGAGGTCTGGTCGGTGACCAGCTCGGGGCGCACGTCCTGCTCGAGCACCGCCTCGAACAGATCGGCCGCGTTGGCGCGCACCGCGATGGACACGGCCTCGCCGTTGCGGCGCGCCTGGACGGCCCGGGCGATGCCCTGGCCCATGTCGTCGTAGGCCTCGTCCAGGTAGCGCGTGTCGAGCCGCCGCTTGATGCGGCCGGGGTCCACCTCGGCCACCAGGGCCGTGCCGCCGTTCATCGTGACGGCCAGCGGCTGCGCGCCCCCCATGCCGCCCAGGCCGGCCGTCAGCGTCAGGGTGCCGCGCAAGGTGCCCCGCGCTGGGAAGTGCTGACGCGCCGCCTCGGCGAAGGTCTCGTAGGTGCCCTGCAGGATCCCCTGGGTGCCGATGTAGATCCACGACCCCGCGGTCATCTGCCCGTACATCGTCAGGCCCTTGGCCTCGAGCTCGCGGAAGTGCGTCCAGTCGGCCCACTTCGGGACCAGCAGCGAGTTGGCGAGCAGGACGCGGGGCGCGTCGCGGTGGGTCTTGAGGACGCCGACCGCCCGCCCCGACTGCACCAGCATCGTCTCGTCGTCCTCGAGCCGCTCGAGCGTCGCCACGATGCGGTCGAAGTCGCCCCAGCTGCGCGCCGCCCGCCCCGACCCGCCGTAGACGACCAGGTCCTGCGGGCGCTCGGCCACCTCGGGGTCGAGGTTGTTCAGGAGCATCCGGAGCGCGGCCTCCTGCACCCAGCCCTTGCAGCGGAGGGTCGTGCCACGCGGGGCGCCGGTCAGGGCGCGCGTCGAATCACCAGCCATTGCGTTCCTCCCAACGGGCCAGCCCATAGGCGCCGACCCAGGCGCCCAGCGCGTCGGCCGCCAGGTCCAGCCACTCGGCGCTGCGTCCGGGGATCGCCGCCTGCGCGAGTTCGACCGCTGTACCGTAGGCGACCGATAAGATCCAGGCCGACCGCGCAGGGTGGGCCACGCTCACGGCCAGGGCGCGGGCGCGCAGGGCCGTCTCGAGCAGCGCCGCCAGCACCAGCCACGACACGAAGTGCCCGACCTTGTCGGCGTGGTCGAAGCCGCCCAGCGGCACGTGCGGCGGCCGTGGCGTCAGGGTCAGCCACGTCAGCGCCAGCGCCCAGGCGGCGAGCAGCCCCCGCCGCAGGGCCACGCGGCGCGGTGGATCGATGCCGCCCGCCACGCCTACATCTTGTACTTGCCGAAGAGATCCGGGTCGAGGTCCTCGAGGCGGACGTCGTCGGACCCGGTCAGGGCCAGCGCCGGCTCGGGCTCGGGCTCGGCGGCCACTTCGTCGCCGACGAGGGCCGCGTCGTCGTGGGCCGCCAGGGTGTCGTCGTCGACCAGCGCGGCGGCCTCGGCCTCGGCGTCGGTCTCGTCGGCGAAGCCGCCGGCCTCCTCGAGCACGTCCTGCGCCACGAAGATGGGCGCGCCGGCCCGCAGGGCGAGGGCGACGCTGTCCGAGGGGCGGGCGTCCAGGTGGCGAAGGCCGCCGGCGCCGTCGGTCAGCGTCACCTCGGCGAAGAAGGTGCCGTCGGCCAGGCGCGTGATGGTGACGCGGCGCACCTGCCAGCCCAGCGTCTGCACGACGGTGGCCAGCAGATCGTGGGTCAGCGGGCGCGGCACCTCGACCTGCGCGAGGAAGGTCGCGATGGCGGTCGCCTCGAGCCCGCCGATGAAGATGGGCAGGTACAGCCGCGGCTCGGCGAGGCCCCGCAGGATGAGGACCGGCGACTGGCTGGCGGGGTCCACGACCACGGCCGCCACCCGCATGGGGACCGCTGCTTCCGAACGCTCAGTCATCACCCGACCCGGCCGCGCCCCGAACGCTTCAGACGATCTGGCCGTAGAGGCTGTGCGGCTTCACGTCGGTCACCTTAACGTGCGCCAACTGCCCGATCCAGCGGCGAGTCCAGAAGTCCCCCATCGGCACGGGCACGTTGACGATGACGTTCGTGCGGGTGCGGCCCATGATCTGCCACTCGGCGGGCTGCCCCTTGCTGGCGCTGCGCGAGGGCCCCTCGAACAGCACCTCGACCGTGCGGTCCTGGTAGCTCGCCATGTGCTCGGCCGTGATGGCCTGCTGCAGCGCGAGCACCTGGGTCAGCCGCTCGCTCTTGACCGCCTCGGGGACGTCGTCGGGCATCTGGGCCGCCTTCGTGCCCGGGCGCGGCGAGTACTTGAAGGCGAAGATCGAGTGGTAACGCACCTGCCGCAGCAGCGCGAGGGTCTGCTGGAAGTCCTCGTCGGTCTCGCCGGGGTAGCCGACGATGATGTCCGTCGTCAGCGCCATGTCGGGGTGCCGGGCCTTCAGGCGCGCGGCCCGCTCGAGGTAGTGGGCGACCGTGTAGTTGCGGCGCATCGAGGTCAGCAGGCGGTCCGAGCCGCTCTGGACCGGCAGGTGGAACATCTCGCACAGCGTGCGGAGGTCGCCGAAGCAGTCGATGAGCGCGTCGGTGCAGTCCATCGGGTGCGAGGTGGTGAAGCGCAGGCGCTCGAGGCCCGGCACGGCGTCGACCGCGCGCAGCAGCTCGGCGAAGTGGACCTCGCGCTGCTTGTCCTTGCCGTAGCTGTTGACGTTCTGACCGAGCAGCGTCACCTCGCGCACGCCGGAGCCGACCAGCCGCTCGACCTCGCGGACCACCATCTCGGCGGGCTTGGACACCTCGCGGCCGCGGGTGAAGGGCACGATGCAGAAGCTGCAGACCTTGTCGCAGCCCTTCATGATGGTGACGAACTCGGTGACCTTGCCGTCTGCCTTGGGCTCGGCCTCGATGAAGCTGTAGTCCTTGCGCTTGAAGAAGGTGGTCTCCGACACCCGTCCGTCGCTGCCCCGCACGCGCTCGAGCAGCTCGGGCAGCTGCGCGATGTTGTCGGGCCCGAAGACGAGGTCCAGGTAGGGCACCTTCTCGAGGAGCTTGCGGCCCTCCTGCTGCGCCACGCACCCGGCGACGCCCAGCACGAGATCGTCGTTGAACTCCTTGAGCGGCGCGAGGCGCCCGAGCTGGCTCAGGACCTTCTGTTCGGCCTTGTCGCGCACGCTGCAGGTGTTGAGCAGGATGAGGTTGGCGCGGGCCGGGTCGTCGGTGGCCTCGTAGCCGTGCGGCCCCAGGACCTGCAGGATGCGGTCCGTATCGTTCACGTTCATCTGGCAGCCGAAGGTCTGCACGTGGACGTACCGCGGGGGGCGGTCGGCGGCGGTCGGGGTCGGCTCGGGGCTGGGCGGGAGCGCGGCGCTCATGGAGTCCTCCGTGCGCGCGGGGCCGCGGGCGCGGCCGGCCGGCGCGGGCCGCGGAAGTTAGCCCCGGGGTCGTGGCGAGTCAATCGGGCGTGGCCCGCCCCGGTCAGAGCGGCGCGAAGGGCAGGACGGCCTTGATGTCGGAGTCGGTCCAGTGGGCGCCGAGGCCGATGAAGTAGTCGCGCGAGTCGCCGTTGAGGATGTCGTCGAGGCCGGCCGCCAGGTAGAGGTTCTTGGCGAAGTCGTAGGCGGCGAGGATGCGGACGCGGGGGAGGCGCTCGATGCCGAACTGGAAGACATCGAGCTTGAAGCGCAGGGCGTCCTCGAGCAGATCGAGGTCGACGCCCCAGCCGCCGGTGGACTCCATGATGCCGTAGCGGAAGGTGAGGAAGTGCCACCGCTTGGCGAACTGGGCGGTGAACTTGAGCTCGTCGGAGGTGGTCGTGACGTCCTCGACCAGGACGGGGGGCTTGGTCGGGTCGTTGGTCTGGGTGACGCGCAGCGAGGAGCGGACGCGGCCGCGGGGGTCGTCGACGAGCTGGAGGAAGTAGTACTTGTCGGGCCGGGGGCGGAGGCGGACGTTGATGTAGTGCTTGAGGGCGTTTTGCCCGAAGAGGTACTCGGAGCGGAACTCGAGGTCGACCTGCAGCTGCGAGATGCGGGAGGTGATGTCGCCGATGTCCTCGACGACCTGCTCGACGCCCTCGACCAGGCGGTCGTCGTTGATGAGGCGGCCCACCGTGCCCTCGCCCGCGTCTATCTTGCGGGTGATGGACTGGACGTTGTCGAGGCTGCCCTGCAGCGTCGCGAGGTTCTGGTCGGCCTTGTTGAGCACCTCGGCGAGCGTGCCGGGCCGGCGCTCGTCGCCGCTGGCGGTCTGCTCGCCGATGAAGCGCCGGAGGTCGGCCGTCATCGTGTCGACGTTGTTCAGGATGCGGTCGAGCTTGCGGTCGACCTTGCCCGCGCTGCTGCGCAGCGAGCCGGTGGTGTCGCGGACGTTGTCGACGATGACCTTGATGTCGTCGCCCCGCGGGTAGATGTCGCTGCGCATGAACTCACGCAGCTCGCCCGAGGCCGTCGCGATGTTGCGGGCCGTCGAGGCGACGTCGTCGCGGATCTGGCGCAGCGCCGCCGCGCCGGCCTCGTCGCCGATGGCGGTGCGCAGGCTGCCCGTGATGGCGCTGATGTCGTCGGTGATCTTCTCGAGCTTGGGGAAGATGGTCTCCGACGACTCCTCGAGCTGGTTCATGATGGCGCCGAGGCCCGACTCGGTCACCGTGTTGCGGATCTGGCCGTTGGGCTGGATGACCTCGCCCGCGACGCCCGGGGTCAGGGCGATGTAGTAGTCGCCGAGGAGGCTGGCCTGCAGGCGCGAGGCGGTGGCGCCGTTGACCCAGACGCCGGTCGCCGGGTCCAGCACGCCCTCGTAGAGCTTGACCTTCTTGTCGACGAGCATCCAGACCCGCGCCTTGGTCTGGTCGTCGGGGTCGAGGCGGATCGAGGTGATCTGCCCGACCGGGATGCCGCTGATCATGATGCGCGAGTTCTCGACGAGGCCGGTCGCGTCGTCGAAGACGGCGTACACCGGGTACGCGTCGTCGCGTCCGATGCCGGTGTCGAGGCGACCGAAGGCGTAGATGAACGCGAAGGCGCCGATGATGAGGAGGAGCCCCACGAGGAGCGGCGTCCGCTTCTTCATCATCGGCGGGCGTGCTCCGGGCTGCGGGAGGCGGCGGGTGTCAAGGAGGCGAGCCCTTCTAGAACATCATGACGGTGAGGAAGTAATCGAGGATGAGGATGGAGACGGAGGAGAAGACCACGGCCTGGGTCGTCGCGACGCCGACGCCGCGGGCGCCGCCGCTCGCGTGGAAGCCCTTGTAACAGGAGATGGTGGCCATCGCGAAGCCGAATACGGCCGCCTTGATGATGCCCGACCAGACGTCCCAGGGCACGACGACGTTGTCGATGCGGTCGAAGAAGACGCCCTCGTCGAGGCCCAGGCCCTTGACGGCGACGAGCCAGGCGCCGGCGACGCCCACCACGTTGCCGAGCATGGTCAGGACGGGGACGGTGAGCGTGGCCGCGATGATGCGAGGCGTGACGAGGTACTGCACCGGGTCCACGGCCATCGTGCGCAGCGCGTCGATCTGCTCGGTGACGTTCATCGTCCCGATCTCGGTGGCGATGGACGACCCGACGCGTCCGGTGACCATCAGCCCGGTCAGCACGGGCGACAGCTCGCGGGTGAGGGCGAGGGCGACCGTCGTGCCGACCAGGGACTCGGCGCCGAAGAGGCGAAAGGCGTAGGCGCTCTGGACCGCCATCACCATCCCGGTGAAGCCGCCCGTCAGCAGCACGATGAACAGGCTGCCGACGCCGATGAACTCGAACGACTGCAGGAAGATGCGCCACCGGAAGGGCGGCCGCAGGGCCCACACCATGGCGTCGATCGCGAGCAGGGCCATCTGGCCGACGCCTTCCACGCGGTCGAGGGTCCACTGGCCCAGCTGCTCGATGTGCTTCACGCCGCGCAAGCTAGCCCGCGTCAGGGCTCGGCGCAACGCACAACGCGCCCGGCGCGGCAGGGGCCGCGGGCCGGGGGCTGACAAGGCGGCGCGGCGGTGGTAGGACGCGGCCGCATGGAGCCGACCCTCTCGCTCGTCGTCAACGGAGAGCCGCGCGCGTTCGCGGCCGAGCGGCTGACCGTGGCCGAGCTGCTCGAGCGCCTCGGGCAGTCCGGGCGGCGCGTGGCCGTCGAGGTCAACCGTCGGATCGTCCCGAGGGCCCGGCACGGCGAGCATCTGCTCGCGGCCGGTGACGAGGTCGAGATCGTCCAGTTCGTCGGAGGAGGGGCCTAGATGGAGAGCCAGGCGGCCGTGAGCGCGTCGACGGGGACCGAGGGCGACGACGCCCTGCGCATCGGGGGGCGTGAGTTCCGCTCGCGCCTTTTCGTCGGGACCGGGAAGTATCCGACGCGGGACATCGCGCGGCGGGCCCTCGAGGCGAGCGGCGCCGAGGTCGTCACCGTGGCCGTCCGCCGGGTGAATCTGGACCGCGACGCCGAGGACTCGTTCTGGGACAGCATCGACCTCGAGCGCTACACGCTGCTGCCGAACACGGCCGGCTGCACCACGGCCGAGCAGGCGATCCGCACGGCGATGCTCGCCCGCGAGGTCGGCATGGGTGACCTCGTGAAGCTCGAGGTCATCGGAGACCCGGACAAGACCCTGTACCCGGACAACCAGGCGACGCTCGAGGCGGCGCGCGTGTTGGTCGCCGAGGGGTTCACCGTCCTGCCGTACGTCTCGGACGACATCGTCGTCTGCAAGCGCCTCGAGGACGCCGGGTGCGCCGCCATCATGCCGCTGGGGGCGCCGATCGGCACAGGCCTCGGCCTGCGCAACCCGGTGACCCTGCGCCTCATCATGGAGGCGGTGTCGGTGCCGGTCATCGTCGACGCTGGCGTGGGCACGGCCTCGGACGCGGCCATCGCGATGGAGCTGGGCTGCGACGCGGTGCTCATGAACACGGCCATCGCGGGCGCCCGGGATCCCGTGCTGATGGCCGGCGCCATGCGCGACGCGACGCGCGCCGGGCGCGCCGCCTACCTGGCCGGCCGCATCCCTCGCAAGCTCTACGCCACCGCGTCGAGCCCGCTCGAGGGCGTCGTGGGGGCGCCGGCGGGCGCGCTGGTCGGGGACGGCGTTTGATCCATCGGGCGCGCCTGGTCCTGGTGGCGGACGTGCCTTCGCTGGGGGCCGAGCGCGTCTTCGAGGTCCTCGCGCGAGTCCTGCCGATGGCCCGGGCGGGCGAGATCGCGGTCATCGATCGCGACCGCGCGGCCGATCGCGGCGGAAGCCCGGATCGGACGCGCCTGTCGCGGCTCGAGCGCTTGCGCGCGCTGACGCGGCGGCACGGGGCGGCCCTCATCGTCTCGGCGCGCGCCGATCTCGCCGTGGCCGTGGGCGCCGACGGCGTGCAGCTCCCGGAGCGCGGGGTGACGGTGAGCGCGATCCAGGAGGCGTTCCCGACCCTGCCGGTCGGGCGGTCGTGTCACGATCGGGCGGGGCTCGAGGCGGCGGCGCGGGCCGGGGCCCGCTGGGCGCTGCTCGGGCCCGTGTGGGCGCCGATTTCGAAAGCCAGCGATGGCCCGCCGATGGGGCCGGAGGGCCTGCGCGAGACGATCGCCGGGCTGCGCCTGCCCGTGTTCGGCGTGGGCGGCGTGGGGCCCGACAACGCGGCCCGCCTGTGTGCCTGCGGGGCGACCGGGGTCGCCACGATCGGCGCCGTGTTCGGCGCGACCACCCCGGAGGCGGCCGCGAGGGCCCTGCTCGCGGCCACCCGGACGCCCCCCGAGCGCGCCGCAGAAGTTGGGTGAACCATTTGACATTCCAGCGCAAAGGTCAGAAGAATTCCGCGGGACGACGTAGGGGTCGTCCGGCCCCGTCCGAGGCGCTGGACGGGTCTACGTCTCCCCCGATCATCTCTCTGCCGAGGAGCTGGGCGCGATGCTGATCCTGTCCATCCGTGACAAAAACGGTGAGGAGCGGCGGCTCCAGTTCGACAAGGAAGAGGTCACGATCGGCCGCACGCAGGGTTCGGACATCGTCCTCCCGCGCAACAACATCTCCAAGCGGCACGCGCGCCTGGTCGACAAAGACGACAAGATCGTCGTGGTCGATCTGCGATCGACCAACGGCACCTACGTCAACGGCCGCCGCATCACGGCGCCCGAGATCCTGACCTCCGAGGACAAGGTCTACATCGGCGACTTCGTCCTCAAGGTCATGACCGAGGTCGAGGCGTCGCAGCCGCAGCCGCCCGCCAGCACGCACCCGGGCCCGCCGCCCGCGCCCGTGTCGACCGGACCGACCGAGCACGTCGGCGCCGCGGCCGCCGCGATGGAGGTCGAGGCGACAGCGGCCATCGACCTGTCTCAGGTCCCCGACGACACGGCGGCCGATCTGGACGACTGGGTCGAGGTCGACATCGACTTCGACGGAGGCGGCCGCCCGGCCAAGGCGCCCGTCAAGACGGTCGCGCAGATGCCGGCCGCCAGCTACCACGCGCCCGAACCGGCGGACCTGGATCTGCTCGACGCCGCCGACGCCTTGGACGACCTCGACGCGATCGAGCCCTACGTCGCGACGGCGCAGCCGGCCGCGCCCGAGCCGGCTCCGGCTCGGCCCGAGCCCGTGCAGCCGGCCCCCGTGGCGGCGCGTCCGGCGACGCCGCAGCCCGGCGTCGTCGCGGCGGCGCCCGTCGACACCGCCCCGGTCGGGCTCGGTCGGCTCGACGAGCTGCTCGCCGACGAGGCCGTGCAGGAGATCCACGTCAACGGCTACGACCAGGTGCGGGTGATCCGGTCCGGCCGCGCCGAGGAGGCGCCCGGGTTCGCGCAGGCCTCGGACCTCGACGCCGTCGTCGCGGCGCTGTCCGAGCACCTGGGCCACGTCCCGGGCGACGCGCCGACCATGTTCAACGGCAACCTGCGCTCCGGCGCGTCGGTCGAGGTCATCCGCCCGCCGGTGGCGCCCGCCGGCCCGGTGGTGGTCATCCGCCGGCCGCGCGCTCAGGTCGTCACGCCCCAGTCGCTCGTCACCTCGGGCGGCCTCACGGAGGCGGCGCTCGGCTACCTGGCCGACGCCATCGCCAAGCGCCGCAACGTCGTCGTCTCCGGCCGCACCGGCGGCGGCCGCACCACGGTGATGAACGCCCTCGCCTACTTCGTGCCCAGCCACGAGCGCGTGGCGCTGGTCGAGCACGTGCGCGAGCTGCGGCTGCCTCACGGCAACGTCGTCCGCCTCGACAAGGATCACCTCGACGCGCACGCCGAGGATCTCGCCGGGCTCCTGCCGCGGCTGAAGGTCGACCGCGCGCTGCTCGACGAGGTGGCCGGGTCGGACGTCTACGGGTTCGTGACGCTCGCGCTCAGCGGGCACGACGGCCTGTTCGCCGTCATGACCTCCGGGTCGGCCCACAAGCTACTGCAGCGCATGGCGCTGGAACTCGAGCTCGTCTCCGGCGCGCGGCTCGATGATCGGGCGCGCGCCATGGTCGCCCAGGCGGTCGACGTCATCGTCCATGTCGAGCGAGACGGAAGCGGCGGGCCGCGGGTCGTCGAGATCGTCGAGGTCGAGGCCGCGACGCCCGAGGGCTTCCGCACGCGCGAAATCCTGAGCCGGTCATAAGCGCTTACCGATGTTCACTCTGGTCATCGAAGACAAGAACGGCGCCGTCGCCGACGAGTACACGTTCGAGGACGGCGAGTTCCTGATCGGGCGCAGCCAGAGCGCCGACATCGTCCTGCCCTCGGACAACGTGTCGCGTCGCCACGCGCGGCTGTATACCGTCGACGGCAAGTGCTACATCGAGGACCTCGGCTCGGCCAACGGCGTGTTCGTCAACGGCCGGCGCATCCACGAGGTCTTCCCGATCGAGGGCTCGGCCCAGATCAAGGTCGGCGACTACTTCCTGCACATCGACAGCGACACGGCCAGCGCCGCGGCGCCCGTCGATCGCGTGCTGGTCAAGCTGCACGGGCAGAACCTGGCCTTCACCGACCAGGTCTATCGCCTCGAGAAGGCGACGACGTTGGTGGGCCGCGGCAAGGACTGCGGCCTGACGCTCATCGATCCGAGCATCAGCCGCATCCACGCCAAGCTCACCTTCGAGCGCGGCGGCCGGCTGACCATCGAGGATCTCAAGAGCTCGAACGGCAGCTTCATCAACGGCGAGCGCATCACCACCGGGACGGCCGGGCACCGCGATACGGTGCGCTTCGGCAACGCCGACTTCATCGTCGAGATCCCCGAGGCCGCGCCCACGTCCTCGCCGACCGCCCGCGGGCGGCAGGCCTCGTCCGCCGACATGGCGGCCTGGGGTGCCCCGCCCAAGAAGTCGCGCACGGGACTGTGGGTCGGGCTGAGCGTCTTCTTCGTGCTGGTCATCGGCGGCGGCGCGACGTGGTTCTTCTTCGGCGACAAACTGTTCGGCAAGCCGCAGGCCGAGGAGGCCAAGTCGGCGACCGTCACGCCCGAGGACGAAAAGGCGCAGAAGGAGGCCGACAAGGCCAAGGAGGAGGCCGAGCTCAAGGCCGAGGAGATCCAGCTCCTGAGCGACCAGGGCACCGCGGCGGTCAAGGGCCGCGAGTGGGACAAGGCCCTGACCTCGTGGGAGGGCGTGCTCGAGCGCGATCCGCTCAACGAGACGGCCCAGAAGGCCATCAACCAGATAAAGACCTGGCAGAAGCACCAGGAGACCCTCGAGTCGGCTCGCAAGCTCCGCAAGGACAAGAAGTACGCCGAGGCCGCCAAGGCCCTCCGCGAGATCGGCGAGGGCAGCGTCTACCACGCCGAGGCGCAAGAGGAGATCGGTCTCCTCGTCGAGATGAAGGGCTCCCTGGTCATGCAAGCCGACGCGATGGTCAAGTCGCGCGACTGCGACGGCGCCCTCAAGCTCTACAAGGAGGCGGTCGTCCTCGACCCCCGCGACGCGGTCCTCGTCGAGAAGATCAAGGACGTCGAGAAGCTGCCGGCGCGCAAGTGTAAGTAGGCGAGTACACGCCCGCCGCGCGGCGGCGGCGGCGGCGGCGGCGGCGGCGGCGGCGAAGGCGGCTGAGTCTGAGCCTAGAGGCCGGTTTGGAGTGGGGGTAGCCTCCGCTCCGGCCGGCCTCGAGCGTTTTAGTCGCCTTGCGGCGACGAAAACGCTTGACCCCGTCCTCCGCTGCGGCTGGGGGCTGATATGGCCCGGAACGGGGCGTTCCGGGCCGCGGTGCGTCCCGTACGCCTCGGCGACTGGGCGCAGCCCTTACCTCGTCTCCCAGCCTGGCAACTTCCTCCGGGAATTAAACACCTAGCCAATTAGCCGTTCCGGGACGACGGGCTCGGCGAGGCTTCCGCCCCGGGGCGGGGCCATCGAACGCCCAGGTCATTGGTCGTCCCTGGACGAACGGCCTGCCTGGGCTTCCGCCCCGGGGCGGAGCAATTGGACGCCCATACAATTTGTCGTCCCGGGACGACGACGGACGCCTGAGCTTCCGCCCCGGGGCGGAGCCATGGAACAAGCAGCCAATGAGTCGTCCCGGGACGACGACGGACGCATGGACTTCCGCCCCGGGACGGAGCAATTCAACGCCCATACAATTAGTCGTCCCGGGACGACGACAGCTGCCGGGACTTCCGCCCCGGGGCGGAAAGCAGAATCCAGGTTCTCGTACCGGGACGACGGTGCCCGCCAGCCGGGACTTCCGCCCCGGGGCGGAGAGCAGAATCCAGGTTCTCGTCCCGGAACGACGACGACCGCCTTTGGCCCTCCGCCCCGGGGCGGAGAGCAGAACACAGGTTCTCGTACTGGGACGGCGACGACCGCCTGGGCCTCCGCCCCGGGGCGGAGAGCAGAATCCAGGTTCTCGTACCGGGACGACGAACCTTCTCCTCCGCCCCGGCACGGAAGCCGTGAACGCGTGAGCGTCGCATCTAGCGCAGGCTCCCAACTCGAGACACCCACGCCGGCCACCGGCCGGGACGCCCCGCGGCCCGGAAGGTCCCCTTCCGGGCCGATATCGGCCCTCCAGCCGCAGCGGAGGGCGGGGTCAAGCGTTTTCGGCGCCGTCAGGCGACCAAAACGCTTGAGGCCGACCGGAGCGGAGGCTACTCCGACCGACCCCACGACCCAAATCTGCGCCGCCAGCTTCCCAAGCAAGGAGCCCGCGCGAGCGCGGGCGTTCCAGCTTCCCCAACCAAGGAGCCCGCGCGAGCGCGGGCACTCCAGCTTCGCCAACCCATGAGCCCGCGCGAGCGCGGGCACTCCTAGCGGCGGAGAGCTGCAACCTGGTGGCGCGAAAGCCCGCGCGAGCGCGGGCACTCCAGCTTCGCCAACCCATGAGCCCGCGCGAGCGCGGGCACTCCTAGCGGCGGAGAGCTGCAACCTGGTGGCGCGAAAGCCCGCGCGAGCGCGGGCACTCCAGCTTCGCCAACCCATGAGCCCGCGCGAGCGCGGGCGCTCCTAGCGGCGGAGAGCTGCAACCTGGTGGCGCGAAAGCCCGCGCGAGCGCGGGCGCTCCAGCTTCGTCACCCCAAGAGCCCGCGCGAGCGCGGGCACTCCAACCGGCGGAGAGCCTTGGCCTCTCACTCCGCGGTCTTCGGTTCGCCACGGCCACGCTCTCGGCATCCTCGTCGCTCCCGAAACGCAAGAGGCCGAGCCCCCAAGTGGGACCCGGCCTCGGTGCGGACGGACCGTCCAGACGCCGCGCGGCGGCCTACTCGGCGTCGGGCTTGTTCACCTGCTTCTCGATGCGCTCGAGGAGGGCGTCGAAGCCGCTCTTCTTGACGATCTTGGAGAACTGACCGCGCCAGTTGATGGCCATCGAGACGCCGTCGACGACGATGTCGCCGGCGCGCCACTCGAGCTTGCCGCCGACCTTCACGGGCTCGAAGAGGTAGTCGACGTCGGCGGCGGCCTTTTCGCCCGCGACGGTCGTCTTCACCTCGGCCTTGGCGCCGTCGTCGGCGAAGACCGTGTCGCCGCGGTAGGAGACGGTGAACTGGGCCTTGGGCTTGAAGCGCTTGGCGTAGTTCTTGATGACGAGGCGCCGGAAGAGGGCCTTGAACTTCGCCTGCTGCTCGGGGGTGATCTCGTCCCAGGTGGCGCGCAGGGTCTTCTTGGAGAAGGCGTCGTAGTCGACCAGGGCGTCGAAGTGGCCGGTGATGTCCTCGACGAGCTTGTCGCGGGTGGTCGCCGCGTCGACCGACTGCTTGATGACCGCGTAGGCGCGGTCGACGTTCGCCTTGGGGTCGCCCGCGGGCTTGTCGGCGGCGGAGGCGACGCCGGCGAGGCCGAGGACGAACAGGGCGAGGAGGACGGCGGGGAACACCTTGCGCATGGGGAGGACTCCTTGGGGTCGGGCTCGGACAGCGCGTCGGACGGCGGCGGGCCGCCGAGATTCAATCCTGCGTGGCCTGCGGGGCCTGCGGGGGCTCGGCGGGCGCGAGCTGAGTGATGTCGGCGCCGACCGCCTGGCTCAGCTCCCAGACGAGCACGTTGTGTTCGTGCACGTTCTGAAGCCAGGCGACCTTCTTGCTGTAGAACTGCACGAGCGCGTCCATCACGTCTCGAAAGCTGCCGAAGCCGGCGTCGTAGAGATCCCAGTTCGCGGTCAGCCAGCCCTGGGCGGACCGCTGCGCCTGCGCGTAAACCTCGATGAGGGCGCGTTTGTTCTCGAGCCTCTGATGAAGCTCGCGGACCTTCAGCTCCTGCAGGTCGCGCGCGACCACCGCCTCTTGCGCGGCCTTGTCGGCCTGGGCCGAGGCCTCGTCGGCGCGGAGCAGGCGCTGGTGGATGTCGAGGTTCCAGCGCAGGCCGACGATGCCGCCGACCGACCGCGCGTGGTAGGGGTCGTTGGCGAACGAGGTCGGCTGGTCCTCGGCGACGTTGCTGTCGGCGAGGCGCGCCTCGCCCGCGAGCACGAGGTCCGGCCACAGCTCGGCCCGCTTGTTGTCCGCGAGGGCGCGCCGCGCCCCGGCCGCCGCGCGCGCCATGCGCTGCTTCGGGTCGTTGCCCTTGGCCACCGCCCAGTACCGGTCGGCCGACAGCAGCGTCACGGCGATGGGCTGGAGGGAGTCGGCCGCCAGGGCCACCGGGGCGTCGCTGGGGCGCGACAGCAGCAGGCGCAGCCCCTGCCCGGACATCGTGGCGAGCAGGCGGTTGTCGGTCTCGAGCTGGTAGAACTCGGCGACGCGCGTCTTCAGGCGCAGGTGCTCGAGCTGGTCGTAGTCGTCCGAGTCCTCGGCGCGCTGCCGCTCCATGCGCTCCTCGGCGCGGGAGATCCACTTGTTGCCCTCGACCAGGATGGCGTCGAGCTCGCGCGCGAGCAGCGCGCCGTAGTAGGCCTGGGCGGCGCGGACGCGGAGCTCCCAGCGGGCGACGTCGACCTGCGCGCGGCCGACGGCGACGCCGTGGCGCGCGGCCTCGCGCAGGCTGGAGATCTTGCCGAAGGTCCACAGCGGCTGGACCATCGTCACGTTGACGCGCCAGACATAGCCCCAGCGGTCGAAGTTGACCTCGCTCTCGAGGGCGTTGCCCCGCAGCTCGGGCATCGGGGCGGCGCCGGCCTCGAGCCGGAAGGTCGGCAGGATCGCCCAGCGCGCCTGCGCCATCTTGGCCTGGAAGTCGTCGAGCCCGGCGCGGGCCGCGCGCATCAGCGGGCTGGTGCGCTCGATCTCGGTGACGAGCGCGTCCCAGGTGTAGCCGGCTTCGGCCGGCGGCACCTCGACGTAGGTCTCGGCCCGGCTCGCGTGCGGAGCCGCGATGACGGCGAGCGCGGTAGCGGCGATGGTGACGAACAGGGCGTGCTTCAACGTGACCTCGAGGTCGCGGACCGGCCGGGTCGGCCCGGCGCCGCCGGAACACAAGCAAGACTCGGGCGGCGGGTCAACCGCGACGAGGACGGAAAGGCGCGGGAGGCGCCGGCGAGACGCTCAGCGCAGGGGCGCCTTGAGGCGCAGCAGCTGGCGCGTGGCGGCCAGGGTCTGCTCGGCGCCGAAGAACGCGCCCTCGAAGCCGAGGCCGCCGTACAGGGCGTCACCCGCGAGCAGGACGTTGTCGTAGGGGGTGGCCGGCGCGAGGGCGCTGGCGTCCAGGGTCATCGGGGCCGGCCGCTCGTAGACGGGCGCCAGCTCGTGCGGGTCGAGCATCGGCTGGCCGGAGCCGCGCTCGACGGTGAGGGCCGGCGTGTCGATGACGCGCAGGTGGTCCGACAGCCAGGGGATGAAGGCCTGCAGGCGCTCGACGACGCGGTCGGTCAGGCGTCGGGCGCCGCCGACCGTGGGGCCGAGGCCGGTGGTCGCCATCAGGGCCGAGACCTGCAGCGTGCCAGGCCCCGGGCGGCCGTCGCGCTCGCCGAAGCTGCCGTCGGGGGCACGGGTGACCCATAGGGCGTTGTCGCCGGTGAGGGGCGCCGCGGGATCGGCGATGAGCACGACGTCACCCGCCATGCCGCGCGGGATGACGCGCGGGTCGACGGCCAGGTTGACGGTCAGGCGCCAGGCCGAGACCGGCAGCGACGTCAGCGTGGCGTGGAAGCGGCCGATGCGCTTGTCGGTGGGGATGAGCTGGAAGACGCGGCGCGGGTCGGCGTTGACGACGAGCAGCTCGCAGCCGAGGGTCTCGCCGGTGCCGGCCAGGCGGACCTCTTTCACGCGGCCGCGGCGCAGGACGATCTCGTCGACCAGATCGTGGGGGCGGTGGTCGCCGCACTGGTCGACGAGCTTGCGCAGGAACATGGCCTTGAGGCCGTCGAGGCCGTCGCCGAGGCGGTACAGGCCGCCGCGCAGGTGCGTCCAGAGGCGGGCTGTGGGGAGCGCGCCGAGGCCGAGCGGACGGGAGCCGTCGTGGACGCCGGCGAGGTGCAGGAGCGGGGCGGCCACCAGGGCGCGCGAGAGCGGGTGCGCGGCGACGCTGGCCACCGGCGCGGGGTCGGGGGCGTCGTCGAGCAGATCGTGGGCGGCCCCGGCGGCGGCGCGGTAGCGGCCGGCGGCGCGCCAGCCGGTCATCGGGTACAGGTGATCGGCGCGCAGGGCCGGGTCGGCGTCGCGGGCGCGCTCGGCCGCCCAGGCGTCGAAGGAGGTCAGCCGGTCGGGGTCGAGATCGGCCGCCACCTCGCGGTCCAGCTCGCGGCGCCAGCGCTCGTCGTGGCTGGTGAGGTCGAGGCGGCGGTCGGGCAGGACGAGCTGCAGCACCGGGTCGGTGGCGCAGGGGCGGCCCTTGAGCTCCATGGCGAGCGACAGCTCGGAGAGGACCTGGCCCACGACCTGAGAGGTGGCGAAGCCGTAGAAGCGCTCGGGCTGGCGCAGGAAGACGTGGCCCTCGTGGCGGTAGAGGTTCGGGCGGGCGCCCTGCCCGAGCACGGCCACGCGGTAGCCGGCGCGCGAGGCGAGCGCCGCGTAGACGAGGCCGCCCAGGTCCGTCCCGAGCACGATGATGTGGTACCAGGCGCTGCTCATGGGGTGGGGGCCTGGGGGAGGGGCGGCAGGAGGTCGGCGCGCAGGGCCGGGTCGGCGAAGGCGGCGTGATCGCCGTCGAGGCGGACGGCGCCGCGGGCGACGGCGTCGAGGGCGCGCGCGTACAGCGCGTGCTCGGCCGTCTGGATGCGCTGGCCGAGGCTGTCGGGGGTGTCGGCCCGGTGGACCGGGACGGCGCGGCGGGCGATGGCGGGGCCGGTGTCGACGCCCTCGTCGACGAAGTGGACGGTGCAGCCGGTGAACGGGGCGCCGGCGGCCAGGGCCTGGCCGATGGCGTCGCGGCCCGGGAAGGCGGGCAGCAGCGAGGGGTGGACGTTGACCAGGCGGCCGCGCCAGCGGGCGATGAAGGCGCGGGGGAGGATGCGCATGAAGCCGGCGAGGGCGACGAGGTCGACGGCGTGGGCGTCGAGGGCCGCGAGGAGGGCGGCGCACCAGGCGCGGCGGGAGGGGTGGTCGGCCGGGGCGACGACCTGGGTCGGGACCCGGGCGGCGGCGGCGCGGGCGAGGCCGGCGGCGCCGGGGACGTCGGAGACGACGAGGGCGGGCTGGGCGGCGAGGCGTCCGGCGGCGTGGGCGTCGAGCAGGGCCTGCAGGTTGGTGCCCCGGCCGCTGATGAGGACGGCGAGGCGTGGCATCACGGGGCCTGGACGACCTCGCCGATGACGGTGGCGGCCTCGCCGGCCGCGGCGAGCGTGGCCTGCACGTCCGGGGCGGCGTCGCGCGCGACGATGAGGACGTAGCCGATGCCCAGGTTGAAGGTGCGGCGCATCTCGTCCTCGGCGACGCCGGCCGAGCGGATGAGTCCGAACAGGGCCGGCTCGGGCCAGGCGCCGTAGTCGAGGCGGACGGCCAGGCCGTCGGGGACGGCGCGCGGGACGTTGTCGACGAGGCCGCCGCCGGTGATGTGGGCCATGCCGTGGATGGCGTCCCGGTGGGCGTCGAGGGCGTGGAGGACCGGCCGCACGTAGATGCGGGTCGGGGTGAGCATGGCCTGGCCCAGCGGGGCGTCCAGACCGGGGAGGCTGGCGTCGAGCGGGTGGCCGAGCTGCTCGAGCAGGGCCTTGCGGGCGAGGCTCAGGCCGTTGGAGTGCAGGCCCGAGGAGGGCAGGCCGAGCAGGATGTCGCCGGCGGCGACGCGATCGCGGCGCATCTGGCGGTCGCGCTCGACGGCGCCGACGCAGAAGCCGGCGAGATCGTACTCGCCGTCGGCGTACATGCCGGGCAGCTCGGCCGTCTCGCCGCCGAGCAGGGCGCAGCCGGCCTGGGCGCAGCCGGCGGCGACGCCGCGGATGACGGCCTCGGCGGTGTCGACGTCGAGGCGGCCGGAGGCGAAGTAGTCGAGGAAGAAGAGGGGCTGCGCGCCGAGGGTGAGCACGTCGTTGACGCACATGGCGACCAGATCGATGCCGACCGTGTCGTGAATGCCCGTGGCGAAGGCGAGCTTGAGCTTGGTGCCGACGCCGTCGGTGCCGCTGACGAGGACCGGGTCCGAGAAGCCCGCCTCCTTGAGGCCGAACAGGCCGCCGAAGCCGCCGATCTCGTCGAGGACGCCGGCGCGGCGGGTGGCGGCGGCGAGCGGGCGGATGCGGCGGACGAGCTCGTTGCCCGCGTCGATGTCGACGCCGGCGTCGCGGTAGGTGAGGCTCATGGGCGCGGGTCTCCGGGTGCGAGGCGGCGGGTGTATAGCATACGGGCCGCGGGCGCCGAAGGAATCCACCGGAGGGGCCGCGACATGGTAGGCTGGCGTGCGCGGCTGGGGTGCCGCGGGGCCGCGGGGCGGCCGGAGGCGACGATGAGGCAGGCGGGTCGGTGGCGCTGGGCGAGGATCGTGGGGGTCGGGGCGGCGTGCCTGCTGGCGCCGGTGGTGACGGTGGGCTGTGACGCGGGGAGCGTGGCGGACGGCGCGCGCGTCGAAGCGCCGGGGGGCGTGCCAGCGCGGGCGACCGACGGGCGGCCGTTCTTCGGGGCGGTGGCGGTGGCGGAGCGCGACGACTCGGTGGCGCCGCCGATGGCGGCGGGGCGGGAGATCGACCACGCGCGGGCCGCGTGGGATCTGGTGAACGGGCCGTGGCGCGCCGCGATGGTGGCGCGGGACGCCGAGGCGCTGCGCAGGCTGCTGCACGATCAGTTCAAGGGGACCCTGCCGGGCGAGGACGAGTCGATGGGGCCCGACCTGTGGGCGCAGCGGCGGACGACCGGCGAGGAGGCGGTCACGGACGTGAAGGTGCTGGCGCCGCGGCTGGAGCTGAAGGGCGGGCCGCTGAACTTCATCACGATCCACTTCGTCGAGCAGGTCGAGACGGAGGCGGGGTGCCTGCTGGCCGATCGCATCATGAACACGCGGGCCGACGACGGGGGGCCGACGCGGGTCTGGCACGAGCAGGTGGCGAACGTGAGGCCGTGCCTGACGCTGGCGCGGACGGAGCTGGCGGCGTTCCACGAGGGGCTGCGCCGGACGATCGGCGGGCCGAACCCCGAGCAGGCGCGGCTGGACGTGTCGAGCCTGGTGGTGTGGGACTACGGGGTGAAGGTCGACGAGATGGACGTCGGCAAGCTGCTGGGGGGCGGCGGCGGGTGGGTGCGCGAGCGGCTGCTGGCCAGCGAGGCCGACGACGACACGACGACGGTGCTGGGCGAGACGGGGCTGGTGGCGCTCGAGGGCGGCGGGGCGCTGCTGTACGAGAAGCGGACGGGGCGGTGGCACCTCGCGGGGGTCTTGAGAGGGCTGTAGGGTCGGGTACAGTGGGGGCCTGCACGACATCATCGGCGACAACGTCCGCGTGACGGAGGCGAGGATGGGATTCTGGGGCCGCGGCCACGACCACATCGGCAACTTCAACTTCCGCATCGAGATCGAGGGGCTGGCGTCGGCCCGGTTCAAGGCGATGGAGGGCCTCGGATCGGAGACGGAGGTCATCGAGTACGGCGGGTCGGTCGATCAGATCGTCCGGAAGCGCCCGGGGCGCCACAAGTTCACCGACATCACGTTCAAGCGCGGCACCACGGACAACCAGGAGCTGTGGGAGTGGCGCAAGGCCACCGCCGAGGGGCGGATCGACCGGCGCTCGGGGTCGATCATCATCTGCGCCGACGACGGCAGCGAGATCTGCCGCTACAACTTCTTCGACGCGTGGCCGACCAAGTGGAAGGGGCTCGTGCTCGACGCCAAGGGCACGGACACGACGGTCGAGGAGCTGACCATCACGGTCGAGCGCATCGAGCGGGCCTGACCGCCCGCAGCGGTCGTCGGCCGACCGACGCTGGCGGTCGTCAGGTAGACGGGCGGGCGGCGTAGCTGCTAAGTGGCCCGGTACGTCAGTGACGAGGCGAGGAGGCCCGGGATGAGGAACGATCTCCGCGACGCGGCCGTGGTCGAGGTCAGGAGCCGCATCGTGGCGGCCTGCATCCAGCAGGCGGCGCTGCCCGACGGGCTGCCGCTGGACGTGCTGATCAACGAGACGCTGTACTTCGAGCGAAAGCGCCTCACGGCCGACAAGACCAGCCCGACCTGGGCGGCGGATCTGGCGTTCTGGGACGACGTGAAGTCGCGCCTGTCTCGGGCCGGCGAGGCCGAGATGCGGCGGCTGCTCGAGCGCATCGTCGACCGGTTCGTCGGCGAGATCGTCGGCAACTTCAACCCGTGGGTCTACAGCATGGCGACGCGCGTGCTGCCCAAGGGGCTGCCGATGCTGCTCAACGCCATCAGCCCCAAGCGCCTGCTGACCGAGGGCGGGCTGCCGGACATCGGCGACACCATCCGGATCCAGGGGCAGGTCGGCGCGCTGCGGCGCAGCCAGGAGCGCGGGACCGTCATCCTGACGCCGACCCACGTGTCGAACCTGGACAGCCCGGTCATCGGCTGGATGCTCTACGCGGCCGGGCTGCCGCCGTTCACCTACGGCGCCGGGCTGAACCTGTTCTCGAACCCGATGATCGCCTTCTTCATGCGCAACCTCGGCGCCTACCGGGTCGACCGGATGAAGCAGGCGCCGCTGTACAAGGACGTGCTCAAGGAGTACGCGACCGTCTCGATGGAGCTGGGGCAGAGCAACCTGTTCTTCCCGGCGGGCACGCGCGTGAGGTCGGGCGAGGTCGAGCAGCACCTGAAGCTGGGCCTGATGTCGAGCGGACTGCGCGCCTACATCCAGAACCTGCGCAGCGGGAAGGCCAAGCCGAACGTCTACGTGGTGCCGGTCAACCTCAACTACCACCTGGTGCTCGAGGCCGAGACGCTCATCGAGGAGCACCTGCGCAAGCTGGGCAAGTCGCGCTACATCATCACCGACGACGAGAGCTCGCGGCCCCGGAAGGTCTACGAGTTCCTGCGCGCGCTGGTGAACCTGGACGGCAAGATCACCGTGACGGTGGGCGACCCCATCGACCCGTTCGGCAACGCGGTCGACGAGGAGGGCGAGAGCCTGGACCCGCGCGGGCGGCGGGTCGACATCCGGCGCTACGTGCAGGACCGGGACGGGACCTACGGGCAGCTGCCGCAACGCGACCGCGTGTACACGACCGAGTGCGGCGAGGCGGTGGCGCGGGCCTTCCGAAGCAACAACGTGGTGCTGACCACCAACCTGGTGGCGTTCGCGATGTTCCAGCACCTCAAGGCGGTGAACCCGGAGATGGATCTGTACCGCCTGCTGCGGACGGGCGGCGACGGGGCGGGCGTCGAGATGGGGCTGCTGGCCGACCGGGTGCGGCGCATCGCCGAGGCGGCGCGCAAGCTGTCGGACCAGGGGCGCATCCGGATGGACGAGACGGTCGCGGGCGGGCAGCCGACGGCGATCATCGCCGACGCGCTCAAGCACTTCGGGACCTATCACGCGACGCCGGTGCTGGCGCGGCACGGCGACCGGGTGTTCGCCGAGGACATGAACCTGCTGCTGTATTACCAGAACCGGCTGGTCGGCTACCGGTTCGAGCAGGTGGTGGCCGAGCCGCGGGGCGGCGCGGCGCGGAGCGAGGAGGAGGCGGCCTGATGCCCCAGCGCGGCTCGAGTCAGACGGCGACGGTGCTCGGTGGTGGGTCCTGGGGGACGGCGCTGGCGCACGTCCTGGGGTGCCACGGGTACGACACGATGCTGTGGATGCGCGACGACGAGGTCGTGCGCGAGATCAACGAGCAACACACCAACCGGACCTATCACGGCGATCGGCACATCCACGAGAAGGTGCGGGCGACGTCGAACCTGGCGCAGGCGGCGGGGCACGCCGAGGTCATCCTGGTGGTGGTGCCGTCGAAGGCCGTCCGGGAGGTGGCGTTCGAACTGGGCGACCACGTCACGGGCGACCAGATCCTCATCAGCGCGACCAAGGGGCTCGAGGCGGCGCGGCTGACGCGGATGAGCGAGGTGCTGCGCGAGGAGACGTGCGTCCGCAAGGTCGGGGCGCTGAGCGGGCCGAACCTGGCGGCCGAGGTGCTGGCCGAGCAGCCGAGCGCGTGCGTGGTGGCGAGCCGCTTCGAGGAGGTCATCGAGAAGGCCGAGCGGATGCTGGCCGGGCCGCGCTTTCGCATCTACGGCAACTTCGACGTGGTGGGCGTCGAGATCGCCGGGGCGCTCAAGAACATCATCGCCATCGCGGCGGGGGTGTCGCACGGGCTGGGGTTCGGGGCGAACACGCTGGCGATGTTGATGACGCGCGGGCTGGCCGAGATCTCGCGGTTCGGCGAGGCGCTCGGGGCCGAGCCCATGACGTTCCTGGGGCTGGCCGGGGTGGGGGACCTCATCGCGACGTGCACGAGCGAGCTGAGCCGCAACCACACGGTCGGGCGGCGTCTGGCGCAGGGGCTGAAGCTGGCGGACATCCAGAAGGAGATGCACATGGTGGCCGAGGGCGTCTTCACGACGCAGGCGGCGCACCAGCACGCGCGGCGGCTCGGGGTGGACATGCCCATCTGCGAGGGCGTCTACAAGGCGCTGTTCGAGGGCGCGGCCATCGAGAGCGTGCTGCAGAACCTGATGGCGCGGGCGAGCCGCTACGAGAACAGCTACTCGCCCATCGGCGAGCCGGCGACCGTGACCGGGTCCATCCTGGACTACGCGACCGCCATCGCGTCGCGCGAGGGCAACGGGCGCGAGGGCGCGGCGAAGGTCGCGCGCAACGGGGAAGCCGTCTCGTGAGGTGGCGCGATCGGCTGGGCCTCGGGCGCGGCGAGGGCGCGGCGACCCCGTACAGCTATCCCCTCGAGCGGTCGAGCGAGCGGACCTACGCCGAGGACTTTCGGGGCGATCTCTTCATCTGGGACATCGACAAGACGTACCTCGTCAGCGAGTTCGACTCGTTCAAGGGGCTGCTGGCGATCCCGTTCGAGTTCGCGGTCGACAAGCGCAACATCGCCGGCACGGCGGCCCTGCTGCGCGCCATCCGGCGCGGCCACCGCGACCACGACGGCCTCGCGCGGTCGAACCCGCTGTACTTCGTGTCGGGCAGCCCGGCGCAGCTGCGGCGCGTCATCGAGCGCAAGATGCTGTACGACGGGGTCGAGTACGACGGCATCACCTTCAAGGACCACCTGGCCATCCTGCGCTCGCGCAAGGTCGCGCGCGTCCGCGAGCAGATCGGCTACAAGCTCAGCGCGCTGCTGCTCAACCGGCGCGAGCTGCCCTGGTCGGTGCGCGAGATCCTCTTCGGCGACGACAGCGAGTCCGACGCCCTCATCTACGGGCTGTACGCCGACATCGTCGCGGGGCGGCTGCGCGGCGAGGCGCTGCACCAGACCCTGCTCAAGAACGGCGTCGACCCCGAGGACGCGACCTACGTCACCGGGCTGACAGCCAACCTGCCGCGCGGCGAGCTGGTCCACCGGGTCTACATCAACCTGGAAAAGCGCAGCGCACCGGCGCGGTTCGCCGCGTGGAGCGGCCGGGTCGTCCCCTGTTGGGACACCTTCCAGATGGGGCTGCACCTGCTCCAGGAGCAGCTCATCGACGCGCAGTCGGTGGTGGATCTGGCGCAGGAGCTGGCCAACCACTTCGATCGCGGCCCGATCAGCCTGCTGCGCAGCGTCACCGATCTGGCTCATCGCGGGCTCGTCCGCCTGTCGACCCTGGACGCCGTGTGGGAGCCGCTGCGCGCGCGCGGCCTGCTGCCGTCGTACCTGTCGCTGGAGCGCGCGGCCGTCGAGGCCGAGCCGCCCCCCGCCGCGCCGGCCGCCGCCAGCGGCGAGTTCGTCACGCCGCTGGAGCACCTGGCCCTCGACCGCGCCTGAGGCCGGAGCCTGTCGACCGCCACGGCGCGGCGTTATCCTGTGGGTGGACCGACGCACTCCCTGGTGACGCGAGCCCACGCATGAACGCGAACCCGGGTCGCCCCACGCCCTTCGTCGTCGAGTGGTACCGCCCCAGCCAGCGCCGCGCCATCGTGCGCGTGGTGCTGCTGGCCTCGACGCTGGTGACCGTGGGCGGCCTCACCCTGTCCCTGTCCTTGCGCGCCACGGCCGGCGAGCCGTCGTTGGCCGCCGTCGCCGCCGTCCTCGGCGGGCTGGCCGTGCTGGCCGGGCCGCTGGTGGCGACGCTCGGCCTGATGCGCATCCTGGTCGACGACGAGTACCTGCTGCTGCGCAGCGACGGGGTCGTCCTGGTGCGCGGACGCGCGCAGACCTTCGTCGCCTGGAGCGACCTGTCGGGCGCGATGCCCGCGGCCGAGGTCGGCGGCGTGGCGCTCCAGCGCACCGTCGGCCCGCCGCTCATCGTGCGGGGCCCCTTCGACGACCTGGACCCGGCCACCCTGGCGCGACGCCTCAACCACGTCCGCCGCAAGGCGCTGATGAACCTGCTGCGCCCCGCCTGAGGACGCGGCGCGCGCGTCAGGCCGGCGCCTTGGCGCGAGGCGGGGTGCTGTGCACGGCGCGCTCGATGTTGGACAGCCGCTCGGTGAGATCCGCCAGGCGGTCGCCGACGTGGTCGAGCAGCGGCATCAGCAGACGCGCGCCGATCTCGGGCTTGCCGCGGGCGATCTGCTGGAAGCGCGCGCGCGACAGCCCGAAGGCCCGCGTCTTCTCGAGCGCCGTGACCGTCGCGCTGCGGGCCGACGGCCGCGCCAGGGCCAGCTCGCCGAAGTGGCCGCCCGGGCCGATGTCGGTCAGGTGGGTGTGGCCACGGGTGACGCGCACGCGCCCGGACAGCACGACGTAGAACACGTCGCCCGGCTCGCCCTCGGCGCAGATGGTGTGGCCCGGCTCGAAGAAGAGCTCCTCGAGGTAGGGGGCGATGACCATGCGGTCGGGCTCGCTGAGATCCTGGAACAGGAAGACCTCGCGCATCAGCGACGCGACGGTGCTGGCGACCCGGCCGGCGTCCCCGCCGGCGGACTCGACGTCGAGCAGGACCAGGCTGACGTTGTCGGGCGCCCCGGCGTCCTGCGTGGCCTGCATCAGCTCGCGCGAGGCGCGCGCGAGGTCGCCCGCGGCCAGCGCGTTGGCGATGCGCTCCTCGGTGACCACGCGGGTCAGGCCGTCCGAGCACAGCAGCAGCACGTCGCCCGGCGCGAGCCAGACCTCGGCGAACTCGACGTCGAGCTCGGGCGTGGTCCCGAGGGCCTGGGTCAGCGTCTTCTTGAAGGGGCTGGCCTTGTACTCCTCGGCGCTGATGTCGCCGCGACGGTACTGGGCCATGGCGACCGTGTGATCGGTCGTCAGACGCCACAGCTGGTGGTTGCGCATGAGGTAGGCGCGCGAGTTGCCCACGTGGGCCACGAACGCGTACTGGTCGACCACGGTGGCCGCGATCAGCGTCGAGGCCATGCGCCCCTTGCCCAGCCGCTCGGCGCGAGCCTGGATCTCGGCCGAGGCCTCGGCGAAGGCCTCCTCGAAGAAGCGGCCGATCGCCAGGCGGCTCGAGGAGGCGCGATCGCGGACCACGTGCGCCATGCGCTCGCGGAGCAGCGGTGTGCGCCGCCGCAGCACGTCCAGCGCGATGTCGGCCGGCTCGGGGCCGCCCGTCCCGTCGGCGACGGCGTACAGCGGCACGTCCGCGGCCTGCAGCACCGCGTCCTCGTTCACCTTCATCTTGAGCCCGACGTCGCTGAACGCCAGCGCGCGCTTAATCCGCATCGGGCTCGCCACCTCACCGTCCGAGCGCTGCGTCATGCGCCGCTCTCCCCGCGTCACGAGTCGGCCGGAGCGTAGCCCGGACCCCGCCGAAATGACAAACGTCCCGCGCGCCCGACCGGCGGGCCTCCGCCCGGCCCTCGGCGGCCGGCTTCGGCCGTTGCCCGGCGGGTCGCGAGCCGCTACCTTGCGGGGCCTCACGCTCACCCTCGCCGCTCCTCCCGAGGACCGCCATGCCCGCGCTCGCCTCGCTCGACGCGTTCTTCGCCCCCCGCTCGGTCGCCGTCGTAGGCGCCAGCGCTCGCGAGACCTCGGTCGGCTACGCCCTGCTCGAGAACCTGCTGTTCGGACGCATGGGCGGCCGCGACCGCGCCGAGGGCTTCCCTGGCCCCGTCTACGCCGTCAACCCCAGGGGCGGCGAGCTGCTCGGCCACCCGGTCCACCGCGCGCTGGGCGAGATCGGCGCGCCCGTCGATCTGGCGCTCGTCGCCACCCCGCCCGCCACCATCCCCGGCCTCATCCGCGAGGCGGCCGACGCGGGCGCGCGCGGCGTCATCGTCATCACCGCCGGCTTCGGCGAGCTGGGCGACGAGGGCCAGGCCCTGCAGCGCAAGCTGACCGAGGCCGCCGAGGCCGCCGGCGTGCGCCTCATCGGCCCCAACTGCCTGGGCGTCCTGCGCCCTGGCGCCGCGCTCAACGCCAGCTTCGCCGCCGCCCCGCCCCCACCCGGCCGCATCGGCCTGCTCAGCCAGTCCGGCGCCCTGGTCACCGGCCTCATCAGCTACGCCCAGCGCGAGGCGTTCGGCCTGTCCGCCGCCGTCTCGCTGGGCGCCAAGGCCGACGTCGACGACCAGGACGTCATCGCCTGGCTCGCCGACGACCCCCAGACCCACGCCATCGCCGTCTACATCGAGGCGGTCCGCGACCCGCGCGCCTTCTTCGACGTCGTCCGGCGCGTCTCTCCGCTCAAGCCCATCGTCGCCATCAAGGGCGGCGCCACCGAGGCCGGCGCCAAGGCCGCCTCCAGCCACACCGGCAGCCTCGCCGGCTCGGCGCGCGCCTACGAGGCCGCCTTCACCCAGGCCGGCGTGCTGCAGGCGCCCACCACCCAGGACTTCGCCGTCTGGGCCCGCGCCCTGGCCCACCAGCCCCCCGCCAAGGGCCGCCGCATCGCCGTCGTCACCAACGCCGGCGGCCCCGGCGTGCTGGCCGCCGACGCCCTGGTCCGCGCCGGGCTCGAGCTGGCCACGCTCTCGGCCGACACCCTGGCCGCGCTGGACGCCGTGCTGCCGGCCGTCTGGTCGCGCGGCAACCCGGTCGACGTCATCGGCGACGCGACGCCCGAGCGCTACCGCGAGGCCATCAACGTCATCGGCCGCGCGCCCGAGGTCGACGGCGTCATCGTCATCATGACCGTGCAGGCGATGACCGACCCGATGGCCACCGCCCAGGCCATCGCCGAGGCCCACGCCGACCCGAGCTGGTCCAAGCCCCTGACGGCCAGCTTCGTCGGCCTCATCGGGACCGAGGTCGGCAGGTACCTGGACGAGCGCGGCGTGCCCGAGCTGAACATGCCCGAGATGGCCGTCAGCGCCATGCAGGCGCTGGTCCGGCGCGGCCAGTGGCTGTCCCGGCAGCCGGCCCCCGAGGTCGCCCTGCCGCGCCACCCGGCGCCGGACCACGAGGCCGCGCGGCGGGCGCTGGCCGAGGCGCGGGCCGCCGGGCAGCGCAACCTGGACCTCGAGCGGGCGCGGCGGGTGCTGGCGGCGGCGGGCGTCCGCTACAACGGCGCGGGGCAGGCGGCGGACGCGGCCGAGGCGGCGCGGGTGGCGGCCGACATAGGCTTCCCGGTGGTCATCAAGGCCAACAGCCCGGACATCGTGCACAAGTCCGACGTGGGCGCGGTCGTGCTGAACGTCGCGGACGCGGCGCAGGTCGCGCAGGCCTGCGCGCTCATCCGGCGTCGGGTGGGCGAGCGGCAGCCGGGCGCGCGCATCACCGGGTTCACGGTCGAGGAGCAGGTCTCGGGCACCGAGATCATCGTCGGCATGAGCCGCGACCCGGACTTCGGGCCGCTGCTGATGGTCGGGCTGGGCGGCGTGTTCGTCGAGGTCTTCGGCGACGTGGCCTTCCGGCTGCTGCCGCTGGGGCGGCGCGACGCGCTGGACATGATCGGCGAGATCAAGGCGCAGGCGCTGTTCGAGGGGGCGCGCAAGCTGCCGAAGCTGGACCGGGCCGAGCTGGCCGAGGTGCTGGTGCGCATCTCGGCGCTGGTCGAGGCGTTGCCCGAGATAGGCGAGCTGGATCTCAACCCGCTGGTCCTGACCGCGGAGGGGCTGGTCGCCATCGACGCGCGCGTGGTCCTGGCGTGAACGCGGCGGTGGCGGTGGCGGTCGCGCTCGCGGTGGCGCCGGCCTGCACGTTCTCGCAGTACCGCCCGCGCCCCGGCCCGTTCATCAGCCAGGTGCAGGCGCTGAGCGGGCCCCAGTGGGTGGTCGAGGGGCGGAGCTACCCGGCCTCGCCGCTGGGCAGTGGGCTGGCGCAGGCGGTCGCGGCGGTGCCCGAGGCGAGGGCCTACGCCGAGGAGTCGCAGAACGACGCCGTCCTGGCCGCCATCACCGTGCCGCTGGGGACGATGCTGCTCGCCGGAGGGCTCAGCACCTTCCTCATCAGCTCGGCGCTGGACGACGATCCGCTGTCTGGGGGCAAGGGCGCGCTGACGCTGAGCCTGATGGCGGCCGGCCTGTCCGCGAGCGCGGCCGGCGTGTTCTTCGCGGTCAGCTCCGAAGCCCGGCAGATGGACGCGGTCAACCTGTACAACGACACGATGTGGCTGCGGACGCAGGGGGCGCCGTGAGGGCCGCCGCGTGGACGCTGGTGGCGGCGGCGATCGGCAGCGGCTGCGCGTCGACGCGGTACGCGCCGCGCGACCTGCCTTACCTCAAGCGGGTGCAGCGCTCGAACGAGATCCTGTGGCAGGCAGGGACGCGGACCGAGCCGTTCAACCCGTTCGGGGACGGGCTGGCGCGCATGGTGGCCGACGTGCCCGAGGCGCGGGCGCTGGCCGACGAGGCGCGCTCGGACACGTGGACCGGCGTGCTGCTGGCCATCGCCGGGCCGCTGGTGATGAGCGGCGCGCCCGCGCTGGTCTTCGCGACCGCGGACGACCCGTCGGATCTGTCGTCCGGCGAGGCCATCCTGCTGACGACGAGCCTGCTCGGGGGCATGCTCATGACCTTCACCGGGTTGGCTCATTCCGTCTCGGCCCGCAGCCGCGAGCTGGACGCCGTCAACGTCTACAACGACACCGTCTGGGAACGTCACGGGCTGCTGCCCGCGCCCCAGGCGGCCCCGCCCCCGTGATCCGCACCTTCAGAGGAACCCCACGATGATGAAGCGCACCTTGCTGTTCCCGCTGGTCCTGGCCGCGCCCGCGATGGGCTGCGGCGGCGCGTCCGTCCAGGCGCCGGCCGGCGCTCCGCCCGAGGGGCCGCCCCCCGCCGCGGCGACCACCGCGACGGTCGAGCCGGACACCGGCGCGGCCGGGCCGGTGTGGGTCAGCGCCGACAAGCTGACCGAGGTGTGCGCGGGTGGGCTCGAGCGCGGGCGCGCGCTGGCCGACGAGGTCAGGCAGGTCAAGGCGGACGGCGGCACCAACACCGTCGACAACACCTTCGCGCCCTTCCACCAGATGATGCGGGTGACCGACACGGCGGCCGGGTGGGCGTCGCTGATGTTCAACGTACACCCCGACGAGGCGGTGCGCGGCGCGGCCAAGCAGTGCCAGCAGGATCTCAGCGAGTTCAGCACCAAGGTGTTCCTGGACCGCGCGCTGTACGAGGCGCTGAGCGCGGTGCAGCCGCCGCCGGGGGACGCCGAGCTGGCGCGGAGCCTGAGCCACATCCTGCGCGACTTCCGGCGGTCGGGCGTCGACAAGGACGAGGCGACGCGGACGCGGCTCGAGGCCATCAACAAGGAGCTGGTCGAGGCGAGCCAGGCCTTCCGGCAGCTGCTCAACGAGGACGTGCGCTCGGTCGAGGTCGACGGGCCGGCGGGCCTGGCCGGGCTGCCGCAGGACTTCATCGACGCCAAAAAGCCCAACGAGAACGGCAAGCTGGCGCTGACGACCGACTACACCGACTTCTACCCGGTGCAGACCTACGCCAAGGACACGACGCTGCGGAAGAACCTGTACGACGCCTTCATGGGGCGGGGCTTCCCGGCCAACGGCGAGCGTCTCAAGCAGGTCCTGGCGCTGCGGCACGAGTACGCGACCCTGCTGGGGCACCCCAACTGGGCGTCGTACAATGCCGAAGACAAGATGGCGCGCGACCAGAAGACCATCGACGCGTTCATCCAGGACGTGGCGAAGATCGCGCGGCCGCGGATGCAGGCGGATCTCGCCGAGCTGCTGGCGGCCAAGAAGAAGGACGACCCCAAGGCCAAGCGCATCGAGGCCTGGGACCGCTTCTACTACATGGCCAAGGTCCGCGAGGACAAGCACGCCTTCGACGCCAAGGAGGTCCGCCCCTACTTCGGCTACTCGGCGGTCAAGGACGGCATCTTCGCCCTGTACGGCGAGCTGTTCGGCCTGTCGTTCGAGCGGCTGCCGGACGAGCCGGTGTGGCACCCGAAGGTCGAGGCCTGGGCCATGAAGGCCGACGGCAAGCTGGTCGGCAAGTTCTACCTGGACATGCACCCGCGCAAAGACAAGTACAAGCACGCGGCGATGTTCAGCATCCAGACCGGCACGCAGGGCGGCGACATCCCGATGGGGACGCTGGTCTGCAACTTCCCCGACCCCGGCGAGGGGGACGGCAAGGCCATGATGGAGCACAGCCAGGTCACGACCTTCTTCCACGAGTTCGGGCACCTCATCCACCACCTGCTGGCCAGCCGCGCGCGGTACGTGAACCTGGCCGGCATCAACGTCGAGTGGGACTTCGTCGAGGCGCCGTCGCAGCTGCTCGAGGAGTGGGCCTGGGACGCCAAGGTCCTGCAGCGCTTCGCCAAGCACGTCGACACCGGCGAGCCCATCCCGGCCGATCTGGTCCGCCGCATGCGGCAGGCCGAGGAGTTCGGCAAGGGCGCCGACGTCATGCGCCAGGTCTTCTACGCCGCCTACTCGTTCTACCTCCACACGGCCGACCCCGAGCAGGTCGACCTCGAGAAGTTCACGAACACCATCTACGGCGACTACAGCCCCTACCCGCGCACGCCCGAAGACAAGATCTACGCCAACTTCGGGCACCTGATGGGCTACAGCTCGATGTACTACACCTACCAGTGGTCGCTGTCGCTCGCGAAGGACATCTTCACGCGCTTCGAGGCCGAGGGCATCGAGAACGCCGAGGTCGCCCGCGCCTACCGCGACCTCATCCTGGCCCCCGGCGGCTCGCGCGACGCCCGCGACCTGGTCCGCGACTTCCTGGGCCGCGAGCCCTCGCTCGACGCCTACCAGAAGTGGCTGCAGGGCAACTGACCCGGCGCCGCTGACGGGCCCCCTCGAGGAGACATCGGGCCCCGGCCGCCTCGCCACCGCGAGCGCGTCCGGGGCCCGCGTCATTTGGGAGGGTCCTCCCGTGGCCCCTCGCCCCGCGACCGCAGATCCTTGAGGACCTGGAGGTAGCGAATGTCTTCCTCGTCCTTGGGGCGCGGGGTCGCGGCCATCTTCTTCAGCGTGATCAAGTCGTCGATGGCCGGGATCCGGATCGCGTAGTCGCCCGCGCGCTGCTCCTCGCCACGCGACCAGGCGTCCTCGAACGTCAGCTCGGTCCCCTCACGGTTGACGAGCGCGCGCACGAAGAACAGGTCCAGGCGGTCGCCACCGCTGTACACCTTCACGATCGGACGCGGCTCGTCGGGCGCGGCCGACAGCTCGCAGCCGAGGTCGTCTTGGAGGTGCGACAGCACCGGTCGCCGCGCCTGCGGCGGAAACCAGAGATCGTAGTCGAACGAAAACACGGGCGCGCCGTACAGGACGACCGCCTGACGCCCGATGAGCAGGAACCGGTGCCCCTGCGTTCGCCAGCGCCTGGCCAGGCTCCCCAGATCCAGCTCGGGCTCAGGTCCCATCGGCGGTCTCGTCCTTGGGGCTCAGACCTCGCCGGCGGGCGGCGCGGATGTGCTTGGCGATGGTGCGCAGCTTCACGTCGAGCGGGAGCGGGCCGAACCAGCGGAGGTTGTCGGCGAGCTCGTCGTACTCGCCGCGGCTGAGGCCGGGGACGGGCGAGGGCTCGGCGTCTTCGGGGCAGGCGCGGAGGACGTCGTCCGCAGCGGGCGTGGGCGGGAGGTCGTCCGAGGGGTCGTGAGGCATGTCGGCAGCGTATCACGCCCGCGCAGGGCGAGGGGATGGGTCGGCCGCGCGGTGGCGGGCGCCTTCGAGGGCGAGGAGGGCGGCCTTGCGGGTGGGGTCCCAGCGGTAGTCGCCGAGGGCGCCGCTCTGGTGGATGACGCGGTGGCAGGGGATGAGGACGGCGACGGGGTTGGCGCCGACGGCGGCGCCGACCGCGCGGGCGGCGCGGGGGTGGCCGAGGGCGCGGGCGAGCTGGCCGTAGGTGGTGGCGCGGCCCTCGGGGATGCGGAGCAGGGCCTCCCAGACCTTGAGCTGGAAGGGGGTGCCGCGCAGGGCGAGCGGCAGCGGCGCGCCGGCGGCGCGGGCCAGGCGGGCGTTGAGCGACGCCGCGAGGGGCGCGAGGGCGTCCGGGGCGCGGGACAGCGTGGCCCGGGGCCAGCGGCGGGCGAGGTCGAGCAGGGCGTCGGCGACGATGGTGTCGTCGAGGAACGCCAGGTGGCACAGGCCGCGCGGGGTGGCGGCCATCAGGGCGCGTCCCAGCGGCGTCTCGACGAGGGTCCACGAGACGGTCAGGCCGTCGGCGCCGGCCTTGTACTGGCCGGGGGTCATGGCCTCGTGGGTGACGAAGAGGTCGTGCAGGCGGCCGGTCCCGGACAGGCCGAGCGCGTGGCTGGTGTCGAGCAGGGTGCGCTGGTCCTGGAGCAGGCCGCGGGCGCGCGCGAGGGTCAGGACCTGCAGGAAGTCCTTGGGCGTCACGCCCGCCCAGCGCTGGAACAGCCGGTGGCAGTGGGACGTGCTGAGGCCGAGGGCGCGCGCCAGCGCGGGGACGGTCGGCTGCGCGTCGGCGTGGGCGTCGAGGAAGCGGATGGCGGCGGCGACACGGGCGTAGTCACTGGACATGGGGCCTCCGGCGGACGCTTGGGCGGCGCCCGGAGCGCCTACAGTGGCGACCGGTGGGCGGCACGTCGACCCGATTCCTGCCGCGAGCGCGCCGCGACGAGGGCGTCGAGCTGACCGGTAACGCTTACCGATCCGGCGCGCCTGGTGCCGGCCCATGACGGCGTGATTGGCCGCGGCGCCGCGTCCGCGCGGCCTCCGTGGGCTGGCACGGCGCTTGCGAACGTGACCTCACGGAGACACAGGAGGTCCCGACATGAAGCTCTCGCGAATGCTGTTCGACTCCGCCCGCCGCGGCGCCCTGTTCGGCGCCGGGCTGGCCCTCATGGCCGCCGGCTGCGACGGCGCGGCCACCCCCGCCGACGCCGAGGCCGGCGGGACCCTCACCGGCGCCCTGACCGCCGAGACGGCCGCCTCGGGCGAGGCGCGCACCGTCACCCTCGACCGCGTGGCCGAGGGCGGCTCGCTCGTGGTCGTCGCGGAGGCCGAGATCCAGGCCGACGGGCGCTTCACCTTCGAGGGCGTCCCCGCCTTCGACGGGCCCGCGCTGCTGCAGGCCCGCTCGGACGCCTCGGCCCAGGCCGTGGCGCAGGTCATCGTGCCGGCCGCTCCGGACGCTGGCGAGGCGATCGCGAGCGCCCCGATGAGCGCCGAGACCAGCGCCGAGGCCCAGGCGCTGCTGACCCTGACCGCCGCCGGCGTCGCGGCCGGCGACGTCGACACCATCGCCCTGATGGCCTTCGTCAGCGCCGAGATGGCCGCCCACGCCGACGCTCACGCCCTGGGCCGAGCCGCTCACGCGGCGTCGCGCGCCTATCGTGGCGCCGCGGCGCGGGTCGAAGGCCAGGCCGAGGCCAGCGCCCGCGCCATGGTCGAGGCCCGCGCCGAGGCCTGGGCCCAGCTGGCCGCCCGGCTGCAGGCCGCCCGCAGCGAGTGGGCCGCGCGCGACGCCTGGGCCGCCTTCCACGCCGAGGCCCAGGCCGCCGTCAGCGCCGAGCTGGGCGTCGACGCGGCCGCCCAGGCCACCGCCACCGCCGCCGCCGCCTGGGCCCTGGCCGCCGAGGCCAAGGGGCAGGCCTTCGCCGAGGCCGCCGCCGCCCACGGCGTCGCGCTGACCGGCCACGCCGAGCTGGCCGCCCAGCTCGAGGCGGCCGCCCAGGCCGGCGCCGACAGCGAGGCCCGGACCGAGCTGCGCGCCGCCTTCGAGGCGTACTTCGCGGCGCTGGCGACCGCCGGTGAGCTGGAGGCGGTGGCCGAGGCGCGGGCGCGGCTGAAGGCGCGCTTGACCGGCGAGGTCGAGGGCGAGGCCGGGCTGCTGAGCGAGCTGGTGGGTCAGGCCGCGGGCGCCGTCGAGGTCGCCCTGGAGGCGGCCGCTCAGGCGCGCGCGGGCTTCGAGGCCAGCCTGGCCGAGGCCGAGGCCAAGGCCGATCGAGCGGCCGCCGCCGCCGAGGCCTGGGCCCAGCTGGACGCCGAGCTGCGGGCCGCCGTCGCGGGCGCCGGCGAGCTGTCGGCCGGCCAGGTGACGCAGCTGGCGCTGGCCGCGCAGGGGGGCGCCGAGGCGACCCTGGCCCTGCACGACGTCAGCGTGCCCGACGACCCGCCGGCCGCGCCCACCCAGTCGCTGCATGGCTTCATCGAGGCCACCGTCGATGGCGCGGCCGGGGCCGAGGCGCTGGTCGCCGAGGCGCGCGCCGACGCCGACGCCCGCCTGCGGAGCGCCGCCAAGGCGCGGATCGTCGTGGTCGACGCGGCCGGCGCGGCCCAGGTCGTCGCGGCCGGCGCGGTCGACGCCACGACCGGCGTCTTCACGGTGCCGTCGGCGCCCGAGCGGCAGGACGCGCTGACCGTGCTCGAGCTGGTCGACGCCCAGGGGCAGGTCGTCGGCGCGGCCGTCATCGAGGCGGGCCTGACCGGCGAGGGCGCCGTGGCGCTGCCCCCGGTGACGCTGACCAGCACCGCCGAGGCGCGCGTGCTGCTCGAGGCGGTGGTGCTGGGCGGCGTCGACCCGGCCAGCGTCGACCGGGCGCTGATCGAGGCGCTGATCGACGGCCCCGCGGCGGTCGCCATGGCGGCCGAGGGCAGCTACGAGGCGGCCGCCGAGGCCTTCCTGGCCGCTCAGGGGGCGCGTGACGAGGCCGGGATCGGGGCCGAGGGGCGGGCGACCGCCATCGCGACGGCGGCCTTCGAGGCGACGCTGGCGGCGCGGGCCGGGGCGGACGCCCTGACGACGCGGGTCGCCGACGCGCGTGGGCAGCTGGTGAACGCGGCCGCGTTCGCGGCGACGGCGAAGGCCGAGGCCGACGGCGACTTCGCGGCGGGGGTCGAGGCCGCCTACGAGGCGCTCGTGACCGCCACGGCCGAGGCCGGGTCGCAGGCCGAGGTGCACGCGGCGGGCGCGGCCTGGGTCGCCGCGGTGATGGGCGACGGCGAGCTGACGCTGGACACGACGGCGGCCCTCGAGGCGTGGGTGACCGCCGCGTTCGGGGCCGACCTGGGGGTGCGGGCGGCGATCGAGCAGGCGATGCAAGGCGCCACGACCGCGAGCGCCGCGTGGGCCGCGCAGGTCCGGGCGGCCGCCGAGGCGTCGGCGACGGGTGGCGCGGAGGCGTCGGCGCAGGCGATCGCCGCGGCGTGGAGCGCCTTCGAGGCCGCGGCCAGCGCCGAGGCCAGCCTGATGGCGACGGGGTCCGTCTCGGCCGCCGAAGCGGCCCTGCTCAGCGAGCTGCTGATCCAGATGCAGGGCGGCCTGTACGCCACCGCCCTCTGACGCGAGCCCGAGCGCCATCCTGGAGCCCCGTCGACCACAAGGCCGGCGGGGCTCCGGCGCAGGGTCATCGCAAAGTCCGTCGAGCGTTGCGCGCAGCGAGCTGCGCGGGCCCTCGAGCCCCAGCGAGCTGGGGCAGTCCGTCAACACTCGCCGCCACGAATCCACCGCGGAGTCCGACGACCGGACTGCACGAGCTCGCTCGTGCTCCGGCGTAGCGCGGCTCGCCGCGCTGAATGCGAGGCGTGGCGAGCCCATTGGCGACTTTGCGACCGCCCTGGGCTCCGGCGTTCCCGACGGCCGCCGGTGGCGTTCGGAATGGACGCGAGCCCGCGCGTCCCCGAGGATGGCGCCTCCCTCCGATCTGCAGCGGCGCCATGCTCACCTCCCTGGTCATCATCTTCTGCCTCATCCTGCTCAACGGCGTCTTCGCCGGCGCCGAGATCGCCATCGTCTCGGTCCGCAAGAGCCGCCTCGACGAGCTCGCCGAGCAGGGCAAGCGCCGCGCGCACGCCGTCCAGCGCCTGCGCCGCGATCCGGACCGCTTCTTCGCCAGCGTCCAGATCGGCATCACCGTCGTCGGCGCCTCCGCCGCCGCCCTCGGCGGCTCGGACATCGCCGAGCAGCTCGCGCCCCGGCTCCGTGACCTCGGCCTGGGGGACTCGGCCGAAGGCGTGGCCCTCGGCGTCGTGGTCGCGGGCATCTCCTACCTCTCCCTGGTCCTCGGCGAGCTGGTGCCCAAGTCGCTCGGCCTGCGCTACGCCGAAGCCTACGCGATGATCATCGGCCCTCCCCTGCTCGGCCTCGCCAAGCTGGCCAAGCCGATCGTCTGGCTCCTCACGGCCAGCTCGAACCTGGTCCTGCGCGTCTTCGGCGACAAGACCACCTTCAGCGAGGCCCGCATGTCCGCCGAGGAGCTGCAGCACCTGGTCGAGAGCGCCGCGCGCCAGGGCTCGGTCGAGGTCCACACGGGCGAGATCGCCTCGCGCGCCCTCGACCTCGAGGCGGTCCCGGTGGCCGCGGTCATGGTCCCGCGCGGCCGCATGGTGTGCATCGACCGCAACGCCCCCAAGGACGCGACCGTCGCCATCGCCATCGAGGCCGGCCACTCGCGCCTGCCCGTCAAGGACGGCGGCGTCGAGAACATCGTCGGCTACGTGCTCGCCAAGGACGTCCTGGCGCTGACCTGCGGCCCCGAGCCGTTCAACGTCGACCCCATCGTGCGCGAGGCCTGGTTCGTCCCCGAGACCATGCGCAGCCTGGACGCCCTGCGCGCCATGCAGCGCCGCCGCCTCAAGCTCGCCGTCGTCGTCGACGAGCGGGGCTCGGTGGCCGGCCTCGTCACCGCCGAGGATCTGGTCGAGGAGCTGGTCGGCGAGATCGTCAGCGAGCACGAGCTGCCCCTCGAGCTGGTGCGCAGCGACGACGACGGCGCCTACGTCGTCCCGGGCGGCGCGCCGATCCGCGACATCAACCGCGCGACCCCGCTCGACCTCCCCGAGGGCGAGGGCTACTCGACCGTGGCCGGGCTCATCCTGGCCCGCATCGGCCACATCCCCGCGGCGGGCGAGGGCGTCGACCTGTCCGACGGCACGCGCCTCGAGGTGCTCGAGGCGTCGCCGCGTCGCATCGCCTCCGTGCGCATCGTGCCGCCCGACGAGCCGCCCGACCTCGCCCCCGGCGGGGGACACGCCCCCGGCTGACCCGAAGCCGCGGCCTCCGGGCGCCGTTCGACTCGAGCCGGGCCTCGGTGTAGGCTGGACGTTCTGGCGGTGGGGGCCGCCTGGGCGACGCGAGTAGGACGCCGCGAACTCGGGAGGAAGGGTGACCTCACCGCGCGATCGCGAGTCGGAGCAGCTCCCGAAGCCTGTTCCCGTCGCACAGCGCCTGCGCGCCGCCGGCTTCGCGCCCCCCGCGCCCCCCTCTCCCTGGTCGCCGCGCGCCGAGGCGCCCCGGCTGCGCGAGCGCCTGTCACGCGGCGCCCGGCCCGACGTCGTCGCCGTCGCCGGCCCGACCGGCATCGGCAAGTCGGCGCTCGCCGCCTTCGTCGCCCGCCAGCTCGAGCCCGACTACCCGGACGGCCTCGTCTGGATACAGGCCAACCGCCTCGACGACCCCGAGCTGGTCCTGGCCACCCAGCTCCACCTCGCCGACCTGCTCGGCTTCCGCGCCGCCCTGCCCGAGCCCGCGATGGTCGCGCGCCCCCAGTTCGACCAGGCCTTCCGCCGCGAGCTGTGGCGCCCCGGGCGCTTCGTGGTCCTCGACGACGTGCGCCGCCCCGAGGTCGTCCAGCACTTCGTGGACGACGACGTCGCCGTCCACGCGCTGGTGACCAGCCACCTGCCCCACCTCGGCGACCGCCTCCGAGCCGAGCCCCTGGCCCTCGGCGGCCTGCCCGAGGAGGCCGCCCTCGCCATCCTCGAGGGCTGGGTCGGCGGCGCGCGCCTCGCCGGCGACTGGCCCGGCACGCGCCGCCTGCTGGCCGTCCTCGACGGCGTCCCCCGCCACCTCCACATCGCCGGCCGCGTGCTCTCCCGCGAGCCCGCGACCGCCACGGGCGCCCTCGCCGCCCGCATCACCGCCGACCCCACGCCCCTCGCCACCCGCGACGCGCCCGCCGCGCCCCCCGCCCCCCGCGACGCGCCCGCCGCGCCCTCCGACGCCGACCCCGGCGGCTCGCTGCTCCCCTTCCAGCACCTCCGCTGGGTGATGTCGCCCGCGGCCTGGGACCTCTTCGCCGCCCTCAGCGCCTTCGAGGACCGGCCCTTCTCGCGGTCCTGGGCCGCCGCCGTCTCCAGGCTGGAGCCCGGCGCGTGCGAGCGCCACCTGCGCGAGCTGGTCGAGCTCTTCCTCGTCACCGACGACGACCCCGCCCGCGACCCCGGCCCCGCCGAGCCGCGCTTCCACCTCGACGCCGAGGCCGCCCGCGCCGCCCGCTGGGCCGCCGGGGTCGAGCGCCACGCCCGCTTCCAGCAGCGCCTGCTCGACCACGCAGCCGCCGAGGCCCGCCGCTGGGCGCGGGTCGGACGGGCCGCCAGCCTTCAGGCCTGGCGCCAGCACCGCGATCTCTGGATCTTCTGCCTGGGCCTGCTCTCGGCCGAGATCCTGCCCCCCGGTCAGGGCCATCACTGTGGCCCTCCCCAGCCCGGCGACGACGCGCCGAGCCCGCCGGACGCCGGCCGGCAGCTGCCCGACCTCTGCCTCCTGCTGATCGCCGCCGACCTGCCCCGCCGCACGTGGGCGACCGGCCGCTGGCTGAACGCCGGGTACCGGGTCGCCCGGCGCCAGGGTCGCGTCGACGCCATGGCCGACATCGCCCATGGCCTGGGCTGGCGCGCCGTCGGACGCCTCGTCTTCACCGCCTCGCAGCCGTGGTTCCTGCGCGCCGCCGATCACGACCTCGGCTGCGGCCGCGCCGAGCAGGCCGTCGCCTCGCTCGCGCTGTCCGCCTTCTCGCTGTACCCGCAGGCGCGCCTCGACGAGGCCCGCGCCCTGCTCGCCCGGGCGGTCGACGCGGCGCGCGCGGCCGATCTCCGCGGCCCGGCGGTCGCCGCGGTGGTCAACCAGGCGGCGCTGTTCGAGGCCCGCTGCGCGACCGAGCTGGACGGCTGGCGGTCGGCGCGGGCCTTGCTCGCCGAGGCGCTCGGGCGCTGCCTCGGCGTGACGCGCGCCGCCGCGTTCATGGCGGCGACCTGCCGGGTCAACGCGGCCTTCTGCGAGCGACGTCTCGACGGACGCCTCGCCGCGCCCGAGCGCACGGCCCGCGATCTGGCCACCTTGGACGAGGCGCTGCCGGAGAGCGACCTGGACCGGCACCGGCTGGCCGCCATGGCCCGCTGGCTGGGGGTCGCGGCCCCGAGCGCCCGCCCGCTGCCCAGCCCGGGTGAGTGCGTCCGTCAGACCCCGGTCACCGAGCGGGTCCGCATGATGATGCGCTTCGACGAGCTGACGCGGATCGGCGCGATGCTGGCCGAGCACGAGGCGACCGGAGCGCCGCTGCCGCCCAACGCCAGCGGCGAGCTGGGCCTGGCCGAGCTGACGCTCGATCTGCCCATCGAGCGCGAGGTCGGGATGATCGTCGCCGTCCTCTTCCCCATCGGCGGGCTGCGGTACCTGCTGACCGAGGACTACTTCGCCCTCGCCCTGCCCCGCGCCCGCGTGGCGCTCGGCGAGCAGCACCCCCTTTGCGGCCTCATCGAGGCCGAGCGAGACCGCCGGTTCGGGGCGCCTGACGGCCCGCTCGCGCCCCCGGCCGAGCCGCCCGGCGGCGGTTGACCTCCGCGCGAGCCGTGCCGGTGTTTCCTCGTGGACCGGACGAGGAGGCTCCGATGTCGTCCAAGCGGATCAAGAAGAAGATGGAGAAGAAGGTGAACCAGCTGCTCGCCGAGCGCGGCGAGCCGACGCTGGACGAGCGCTACACGGCGCGGCGCGTCAACACGGGGCAGCTCAAGCAGGAGCGCACCGTCGAGGGCGGCGGGGGCGGCTCGCACGGCGGCGGCGGCGGCAAGAAGGGCTCCGAGGACCGCCAGAAGCCCAAGGGCTGAGGCGGCGCGTCCCCGCCCGCCCCGAGGGTCAGTACCCGGGGTCGGCGGGGACGGGGACGTTCAGCGCGACCGGGAACAGGGCGTCGAGCACCTGGCCGCGGACCTTGGCGTCGGGCTCGTACAGGTACAGGTAGCGGAGCAGGTGCTCGGCCACCTTGCGGCTGTAGTTGCGCGCCTCGGAGTACGAGATCTCCTCGACCACGAAGGCCAGCGGCTGCCCGGGGTTCTCGGCCAGCCACCGCGCGACCGGCGCCGGCCCGGCGTTGTAGCTGGCCGCGGTCAGGACCAGGTTGCCGCGCCACAGCGCCAGGTGGTTGGCGAGGTACTTGAAGCTGAAGGGGAAGCCCACCGGCGGCCGCCAGAAGGTGCGCTCGTCGTAGGCGGTCCCCAGCTCGAGCGCCACCCGCTCGGCCGTCGGCGGGATCATCTGCAGCGCGCCGACCGCGTCGGTGTGGCTGATGGCCGCCGGGTTGTAGCGGCTCTCCTGGCGCATCACGGCGTAGACGAAGCGCGGGTAGACGCCGAAGCGCGCGCCCAGGCGCTCGACGAGCGGCGCGTACGCCTCGGGGTAGCCCAGCAGCCACCGCACGTCGCCCGCCCGCGGCATGTCGGTCATCGCCGCCAGCTGCCCGTTCGAGACGGTCTGCCAGCCGTGCTTGAAGTCCTCGACCTGCGCGCCCATGAACAGGATGAAGGCCTCGCGCTCCGCCTTGGGCACCGCCCGCTCGACCGCCGCGCGCACGCCCCGGTACAGCTCGCGCGCCCGATCCACCTCGCCCAGCTCGACCAACCGCCGCACCCGCGCGAACCGCTCGGCCGTCGCCCCCGCCAGCTTCGGCGCCGTCCACCCCGACGCCGTCAGCGCCGACCGCACCGCCGGCCGCCCGCCGCCCTTGGGCCACGGCAGCTTCGACGCCCTCGGGTCACGCCCCGCCCACTTCGCCTCCAGCTGCAGCCCCAGCATCGCGTACCACGTCAGCGGATAGTCCCGCTGCAGCTTGGCCAGCTTCTCCTTCGCCTCGCCCCGCCGCCCGAGCTTGTCCAGCGCATACGCCTGCCAATACCAGGCCTTCCCGCGCACCAGCGGGTTGCCGTACGGCACCAGCTCCTCGAAGGCCGCCACCGCCCCCCGCCAGTCCTCGGCCCGGATGAAGCACCACGCCTTGAACCCGCGCACCAGCGACCGCCGGTTGCCGAACGCCCGGATGTACGCGTCCATCGCCGCCTCGCACCGCCGCTCGTCGAACGGCAGCCACGCCCGGTAGTAGGCCACCGCCTCGCGGTGCTCGCCCTTCGGGTACAGCCGGTCGTAGCGGTCGGCCACCTCCAGCGCCTCGGCGTAGCGGTCCTCCTTGATGTAGGTCCGCATCAGCCGGTACAGCGCGCCCTCCCGGTGCTTGCCCGCCCTCTCGGCCAGCCCGCGAAACATCTCGCGCGGCTCTTCGGCCGCGTCGCGCAGCTTCTCGAGGCCGATGACCCCGACGCTCCACCGCGCCTCCTCGCCGTACCGCGGGTGGTCCACCAGCCCCCGGAACAGGACCCGCGCCCGCTCGTAGTCCCAGCGCGCCATCATGTTGCGCGCCCGCGTCATCTTCTCGTCGACCGTCAGGCTGCCCTCGGTCGCCCGCAGCCCCGGCGCCAGCGTCGCCTTCTCGCTCGGGTAGGCCACCAGCAGCCGCCGCTCGACCTCGTCCGCCCGCGCCGGGTCGCTCGCCCTCAGGAACTCGGCCCGCGTCCGCAGCGCCCGCGCCCGCGCCCACCGCGGCCCGCCGTCGATCACCTCGGCCAGCGCCGCCAGCGCCGCCTCGTCCTGCCCCGCCGCCCGCAGCAACCGCGCCCGCTCGAGCCGCAGCTCCGGCGCCTCCTCCGCGGTCGTTCCTGGGGCCTTCGGCGCCACCTTCAGGAACCGCTCGATGGTCGCCAGCGCTTCGCCGCCCCGCCCGGCTAGCACCTGCGCCCGCGCCAGCCACAGCAAGCGCAGCTCGTCGAAGTCCTCGAACGGCGCCGGCAGCGCCTCCAGGTGCGCCAGCCCCCGCGCGTCCCCGCGCTCCGTCAGCAGCCGCCCCAGCAGGTACCGCGCCGCCCGCCCGTCCGCCCCGCTCAGCTTGCCCACCGCCGGCGTCAACGCCGCGACGGCCGCCTCGTCGTCCCCGGCCCGCACCAGCCGCCGCGCCTCCTCCAGCGCCCCCACGCGCGGCGCCGCCTCCGCGGGCGTCAGGACCAGGGCCGTCAGGGCAGCGATGAGGACGAGGCGCATGGGACTCCCACCGGCAAAGAGCGCGCCCAGGTTCTATGCCACCCCCAGCCCCCTCGCAAACTACGAGCCACCCCGCCTCCCTCGCTCCTCCCGACCTGGTCGTTACGGTCCCCCTGCGCCACCCCATTCGGAGGCCACCATGGTCGACGACCCCGCACGCAGCCTGAAGAAGGGCCTCATCTTCGGCCTGTTCGCCGCCATGCTCCTGGTCATGGCCCAGATGCTGACCGCGCCGCTCGTGGGCTACCCGCCCTCGGGGCCGCTGCGCCTGTACGCCAGCGTCCTGTTCGGCCAGCAGATCCTCCTCGAGGCCAGCGGCGCCCACCTGCTGCTGGGCCTCCTCTTCCACCTGGCCCTGTCCGGCTGCTACGGCATCCTCTACGGCGCCCTGAACCTGCTGCTGGCGCCCGAGACCCGCGCGCGCCTGTCCTACCAGGCCGCCCTCGGCCTGCTCTGGGGCGCCGCCGTCTGGCTGGTCAACTTCGCCGTCCTCGCGCCCTGGCTCTACCCCTGGTTCCTCGAGGCCGCGCCCCTGGTGCAGCTGGCCTTGCACGTCCTCGCCTTCGGCCTGCCGCTGGGCCTCATGTTCGCCGCCGCCGAGCGCCACGGCCCCTTCCGCCGCGCGCCGAATCACGCGCCGTCATGAGCCCGCCCGCCATCGAAGACCACGCCGCCATCGGCGACGGCCGCTCGGTCGCCCTCGTCTCGCGCGGCGGCTCCGTCGACTGGCTCTGCTGGCCGCGCTTCGAGAGCCCGGCCCTCTTCGCCGCCCTGCTCGCCGCCGCCGACGGCGGCGTCTTCCGCGTCGCCCCCGCCGCCCCGGCGCGCCCGACCTGGCGCTACCTACCCGACAGCAACGTCCTCGAGACCCGCTGGCACACCCCCGCCGGCCGCCTGGTCGTGACGGATCTCATGCCCATCACCGCGGACGCGCGCGAGCCGGCGCCCGAGCACGAGCTGCTGCGGCTCGCCCGCTGCGAGGCCGGCGAGGTCGAGGTCGAGGTCGTCTTCGCCCCCCGCCCCGGCTTCGGCGCCGACCGCCCGCGCTGGCGCGACGCCGGACCGCTGGGGGTCCGGGTCTCCTTCGGCCGCGCCCTGCTGACCTTGCGGTCCACCCGCCCGCTGACCCTGCGCGACGGCGGCGCCGTCGGCCGCTTCCGCCTCCGCGCCGGCGACACGCTCGATCTCTCGCTGTCCTACAGCCTCGAGGCCCCGGCCGTCCTGCCGCCTCTCGAAGAGCCCGCCCGCGCGCGCCTCGAGGCCACCCTCGCCCACTGGCGCGCCTGGGCCGCCCGGGTCCGCTACGACGGCCCCTTCCGCGCCGCCGTGGTCCGCAGCGCCCTGACGCTGGCCCTGCTCCGCTACGCCCCCTCCGGCGCCGTCGTCGCCGCCGCCACCACCTCGCTGCCCGAGCGCCTCGGCGGCGACCTGAACTGGGACTACCGCTTCTGCTGGCTGCGCGACGCCGCCTTCACCGCCCGCGCCCTGCACCGCCTCGGGCTCGCGGACGACGCCCGCGGCTTCGTCGGCTGGTGCCTGCACGCCACGCGCCTGACCCGCCCCGAGCTGCGCGTCTTGTATGACGTCCACGGCCGCGCCCCGCGCCCCGAGCGCCGCCTCGAGCACCTGCCCGGCTACCGCGGCTCGCGCCCGGTGCGCATCGGCAACGCGGCGGCCGACCAGCACCAGCTGGACGTCTACGGCGAGCTGGTCGCGGCCGTGCTCGAGCTGGTCGGCCACTCGCGCGAGCACCTCGACGCCGAGACCTGCCGCATGCTGGTCGACTTCGGCACCTTCGTCTGCCGCCACTGGGACCAGCCCGACGACGGCATCTGGGAGCTGCGCGCCCCGCCGCGGCACTACACCCACTCGAAGCTGCTCGCCTGGAAGGCCCTCGACGGCCTCATCGCCCTGCACGCCCAGCGCGCCCTGCCCCGCCTGCCGGGCGACCGCTTCGTCAAGAACCGCGATCTCCTGCGCCGCGAGCTGCTCGAGCGGGCCTGGAGCCCGCGTCAGGGCGCCTACGTCCAGGCCTACGGCGACGAGCGCCTCGACGCCGCGGCCCTGCTCTTCGCCTGGTACGGCTTCCACCCGGCCAGCCACCCACGCATCCGAGCGACCGTGCGCGCCCTGGTCCGCGGCCTGTCCTGCGGCCCCGGCCTCCTGTACCGCTACGAGCAGAGCCGCGACGCCGGCGAGGGCGCCTTCGGCATCTGCTCCTTCTGGCTGGCCGACGTCCTCGCCCGCGGCGCCGGCACCCTGGCCCAGGCCCGCGCCGCCTTCACCGACGCGCTCGCCTGGTCGAACGACCTGGGCCTGTTCTCCGAAGAGGTCGACCCCGCGACCGGCGCCGCGCTGGGCAACTTCCCCCAGGCCTACACCCACGTGGGCCTCATCAACGCCGCGCTCTCCCTCGCCGCCCGCGAGCGCGCCCACGTCCGCCACGGCAAGGGGGCGCCGCCGCCCCACCTGCACGGAGGCCCGCCATGAACGTCGCCAGCTGGCTCCTGTGGGGCTTCGCGGCCACCGTCGTCCTCACGACCCTGCTCGCCGGCAGCCAGGGCCTGGGCCTGACCCGCATGAACATGCCCTACCTGCTCGGCACGATGGTCACCGCCGACCGCGACCGCGCCAAGGCCATCGGCATCGCCCTGCACCTCGTCAACGGTTGGCTCTTCTCCCTGGTCTACGTCGCCGCCTTCGAGGTCACGGGCCTCGCCACCTGGCCCTTCGGCGCGGCCATCGGCCTGGTCCACGGCGCCTTCGTCGCCACCGTCGCCCTGACCTTCCTCCCCGGCCTCCACCCCCACATGGCCAGCGAGCACCAGACCCCGACCTCCGCCCCCCTCCTCGAGCCCCCTGGCTTCCTCGGCCTCAACTACGGCCCCCAGACCCCCATCTCCATCCTCCTGTCCCACCTGGTCTTCGGCCTCATCCTCGGCGCCTTCTACACCCCCTGACGACCCGCAGGCCCCACGGACGTCACCCCTGGGATCGCCGGCTTCCAGCCGGCCCTCCACCGCGATCCCCAGCATCGGCCGCCCCTGGGACCGCCGGCTTCCAGCCGGTGTCGCGAGAGCCCAACCGGAGTGCTCCGGCTTGCCGGAGCCCCGATGCGGCGCAGCTTGCTGCGCCGGGTTGGCGGCCAGATCCCGGCGGCAAGCCGCCGGGTCCGGGGCTCCAGCAAGCTGGAGCACTCCAAGGCCGCCTTCGGCGGCGTCATCGCGACAGGGCCCTTGCGGCCGGTGTCGCGAGAGCCCCACCGGAGTGCTCCGGCTTGCCGGAGCCCCGATGCGGCGCAGCTTGCTGCGCCGGGTTGGCGGCCAGATCCCGGCGGCAAGCCGCCGGGTCCGGGGCTCCAGCAAGCTGGAGCACTCCAAGGCCGCCTTCGGCGGCGTCATCGCGACAGGGCCCTTGCGGCCGGTGTCGCGAGAGCCCCACCGGAGTGCTCCGGCTTGCCGGAGCCCCGATGCGGCGCAGCTTGCTGCGCCGGGTTGGCGGCCAGATCCCGGCGGCAAGCCGCCGGGTCCGGGGCTCCAGCAAGCTGGAGCACTCCAAGGCCGCCTTCGGCGGCGTCATCGCGACAGGGCCCTTGCAGCCGGCCCTCACCGCCATCCCCGGCGCCGGCCGCTCCTGGGTTCGCCGGCTTCCAGCCGGCCCGCCCTCACCGAAGCCGGCCACGCCGTCCTGCGCGGCCAAGCCAACCGCCTCGACCTCCTCCCCTTCGACCGCTGGGTCGGCGGCACCCACCTCGACGCCAGCACCGGCCACCTCTGGGTCCGCGAGGCCGACGGCGCGCTCTGTCGCAGAACGACCGCTCCACCTCAGCACTGACCGCACCAGGACAGGTCCTGGCCCTCCACACGGTTCCATGACAGGGGACCGCGGCGCTCGTATGCTCCGACAGCCTTCCGACGACAGGTGCGCTCGTGGCGAACGACGACTCAGCTTTCCTCAAGGACTTCTACCGCAACTTGCGGGATCGGCCGATCGAACCCGACGACCCATGGTACGTGTCGCTCTATGACGATCCGGAGCTCACGCCCGCTGACCCGGTCAGGCGCCTGCGCTTCAACATAGAGACGTCCGACCTCGAGACGGCGCAGCTGTTCAGCGGCTTTCGCGGGACGGGCAAGAGCACCGAACTGAGGCGGTTGAAGGCCGAGCTGGAGGCCTCCGGGGCCGTCGTCGTGATCTGCGACATGCAGGACTACCTCAACCTCCACACACCCGTGGACGTCAGCGACTTCCTCCTTGCCATGGCGGGTGCGTTCGGAGAGAGCCTGAAGGCGGACCCCGACATCCTCGGGACCGACCAGCTCAGCGAAGGCTACTTCGAGCGCTTCTGGGCGTTCATGACGCGCACCAAGGTCGACCTGACGGGGCTGGGCGCCTCCGCGAAGCTCTCAGACGTGGGTGTCGACCTCAAGGCCAACCTCAAGGCCGATCCCACCTTTCGTCAGGTTCTGCAAAAGAGGCTGCAAGGTCATCTCGGCGCCCTGGTCAGCGATGTCCACGCGTTCTTCCAGGACTGTGTCGAGGCGCTTCAAGCCCGGTATGGCCAGGACGTCCGAGTCGTCCTGCTGCTCGACTCGGTCGAGAACATCCGTGGAACCGCGCTCAACGCCACCGAGGTCGCAGCTTCCCTCGAGGTGCTGTTCCACCTCCACGCAGAGAAGCTCCGCATCCCCAACCTGCACGTCGTCTACACCGTCCCGCCGTGGCTGAAGATCAAGACCCCGGGCCTGGCCGGTCGTTACGACGGCGAGGCTCAGATTCAGTGCGTGAAGGTCCGGCAGCGTGACGGTTCTCCGTGCCATCAAGGGCTGGCGGTGCTCGAGAGGGTGATCGCTCGAAGGGGGAATTGGCGACGCGTCTTGCCGGACCAAGCCGCACTCGATGACATGATCCTGGCCTCGGGTGGCTATCTGCGAGACCTGTTTCGGCTGCTGCAGAGCTTGCTCCGTCTATCGGAGCAATACGGACTCCCGGCGACGCAGCGCACCATCGAGCTCGCCAAGCACGAGGTCCGAAACAACTACCTGCCCCTGACCCACGCCGATGCGCGCTGGCTCGATCGCATCGAGCGCACCCATTCGGCCCAGCTCGACGACCACGACCGCCTCCACGATCTCGCTCGCTTCTTCGACAACCACCTGGTGCTCACCTATCGCAACGGGCAGGACTGGTGGTCGGTGCACCCGCTGCTGGTCGAGGCCGTGGCTCAACAGATCTCGGACCTGGAGGCCGAGGCGCAGAGGAAGCCTTGACCTTCGACGCCCCCACTCCCGAGGTCGAGGCCGTTTGGCGGACGCTTCGGCAGCACGTCGAGTGGGCCGAAGGCTTCTGGCTGGCTTGGATCTTCACGAACTCTCCTACGGTAGCCGGCGAGCTGCAGACGCGGCTGGCCGACCTCCTCGCGCACCGCGGCAAGCGCCTTCAGAGCCTCCCCGTCCACGGCGCCGAGTCGGTCGACGAAATCCTCGAGGCGCTACTCACCGGTGATCCCACGGACGATGGCGCCTGGATCGCGATCGATCGGCAGGACGACGCCTCCAAGGCCGCCTGGGACCGACTGATGATGCGCTTGAACGAGCGACGCGAGCGCCTGCGCCGCCACCGCGACGGCGGCGTCATCTTCGTCGCGCCCGTCGCCTTCAAGCCGCGCAGCCGCGACGCGGCCCCCGACATGTGGTCGATGCGAGCCTTGGCTCTGGAGGCAGAGGGCGAGCAAGTCTTGCTTCGGCCTGGCACGCTCATGTTGCCCTTCGAACGCAGCGCACCGGACGCCTCGAGCACGAATCTGGTGCTCGCCGAGCGGGCCCTCGCGCGTTCCCGCGCGCACGGCAACGTAGCGGCCGAGGCGGAAGCTCACTGTCGCATCGCCGAAGCGTATCTCGAGCGCGGTGAAGCCGGCATCGCCCGGGACCACGCCCTGCAAGCGACCACCCTCGCGCCACCTGGCATGCCCCTCGGCCGGGCCTGTTGGGTACTCGGCCGGGCCGAGGCCGCGCAAGGCGACTTCATCGCCGCGGAACGCCATCTGGCGGCTGCGATCGTGCAAAGCGATGGCCAGTGCCCGGGCCCATGGTGGCTCGAGCTGGCGAGGGTCCAAGAGGCGCTCAGGAAGTTCCCTGAAGCGTTCGATTCCGCTGAGCGCGCCGTCACGTCCTCGCGCGACGGCTCCCCGGAACACCTCCCGGCCGCCCTCGCGCTGCTTGGGAAGATCGCGCAGGCGAACGACAGGTTGGAAGTGGCCGAAGCATCGTACGAGGAGTTGCTGACATTGGAGTCGGCGAAACACGAGCTCGCACCCGCAAACGTCCAGTTCACGGGTGATCTCGTCGAAACGATGCTGCACCTGGCGCACACCCGATTGGCCTTGGGCCAGTCGGGAGCCACCCTCGACCTCGCCCATCGCGCCCTCGATCGGCTCGCGGCGGCGAGGCCCGGTGCGGCTGCGGACGATGAGAGAATCCAAGGTCTCACCGTCTCGGCCCGCGCGACCATCGGCGATGCCCTGTTCGACCAGAGCCGAACGACCGAGGCGGTCGAGGCGTATGCCGAAGCCGTTCGATTGGGGTCGACGCTCGAAGCGGCGAACGCGGCGGTGCCACCTCGCGCCTTGTTCTTCGCCTCGCTCCACAACAACCTCGGCGTTGCCCAGGCGACGCTCGATGAGGTCGAGAGGGCGGAGGAGCAGTTTCGCTTGGCGGCGACGCTGCTCGAGCCGGTCGCCAGCGAGCACGCTCACGATGCAGAGGCTCAGATCAGGCTCAGTGCGTCGCTCGCAAACCTCGGGCATGCTCTCGCACAGCAGGGAAAGGCCGACGAGGCGTCCAGAGCGTTCCACCGAGCGCTCGAAGCGAACCGCCGACTGGAGTCGTCACGGCCAAGTGATCCCGAGAACTTACGCGACCTGGCCTACACGTCGTATCGGGCCGCGCAGCTCCTGCGAGATCACCAGCCCGCCTCAGACGCCATCGGTCTGCTCGACCAGGCACAACAGGCGCTGGAGAAGCTCGGTGGCATCAGCGGCCTCACCGAGCGAGACGAGCTGATCCGGCGGCGCATCGACGAGCTGCGCACGGCCCTGTCGCCTTCGGAGCCCGGCGAGCATCGGGATTGACCTCCATGCAGGCCGACAGTCGCGTCGCGGGTCGCCTTGCAGACCTCATCCGGCTGTGCAACGGTCGTCGGCGGTGCCCACGCGCCGTCTCCCCGACAACCTGCACGCCTTCATGAGGTAGAGACCATGAAGAAGATCACGGCGGACGACCTGCGTCCCGGCGTTCTCCCCGACGTTCCCCTCGCGATGCCCACGGCCGAGTCCCTGCTGGCCGAGGCCGCGTCGATGAGCTCTTTCTCCGAGGTGACCATCCACCCGGCCGATCTGGTCGCCGACGCCGAGGAGATGCTCGGCGGCGAGGAGGATCTCCCGGACCTGCTCTCGCGCGGCTACCGGGTCAGCGAGGGCGTCTTCGAGCGCATCCGGCTGCTGATGGGTCTGGTCGCCCCGGCCCAGGCCGAGCTCGGGCGCGTCGACGCCGCGTCGGCCCTCAAGACCAGGCAAGCCGAAGACGCGCGGGTCCGGTTGCTCGAGATTCGCGGCCAGTTCGCCGCGCTCGGCAAGGCGGCCTCGCTGCCGTCGAGCCTGTTCTCGCGCGAGACCCACCGCTCCAATCGGCTCAACGTCGTGATGATGCGGATGGAGGTGGTGCTCGAGAACGTCGGTGTGGTCCGCGACCACCTGCCCGACCAGCAACGCGTCGACGCCCTGGTCATCGAGGCGCGCAAGCTCATCGACGCCCAGAAGGAGGCCCGCCGCGAAGCGCGTCTCATGCGCGCCACCCGCACCCTGGGCACCCTGGAGCGCGAGCGCATCGAGCGCCTCCTGTTCGACACCCTCCTCTACGTCTCGGCCCAGGGCCTGGCCGCCTACGCCGACGACCCGACCCGCCACAAGCGCTACAGCCTCGACCACTGCTACGGGAACCGGCCCAGCCGCGTCGGGGACCCGGGCGGCGGCGGGCCCGCCCCGACCCCTCCGGTCGCCGAGCCCGCGTGACGCTCCCTCCACGGCGCCGCCCCGACGCGGGCGTCGCCGTGGAGCCCTGCTCGCCGCCCACACCGCCAAGGCCGCAGGTGGGGAAAATTTGGCCACCAGCCCCGCTTTCCGGGTCACCACCCCCTGCTGACGGGGTCACCATCCCCTGCTAACGGGGTCACCACCCACCCCGGCGGGGTCACCACCCATCCCTGACCGGGTCACCATCCCCTCCGGCGGGCTCACCGACGCGGCTGAGGGGCTCGCCGGCTTCCAGAGGTGTCGCGAGAGCCCTCCCGGAGTGCTCCGGCTTGCCGGAGCCCCGATGCGGCGCAGCTTGCTGCGCCGGGTTGGGCCGCCAGATCCCCAGCGGCAAGCCGCCGGCTCCCGGGCTCCAGCAAGCTGGAGCACTCCAAGGTCGCCTGCGGCGGCGTCATCGCTACAGGGCCCTTGCAGCCGGCCCTCACCGCCATCCCCGGCGCCGGCCGCTCCTGGGTTCGCCGGCTCTCAGAGGCTGTCGCGATGGGTCGATTCGCGCCGGGGCGCGGCCGATTCACCGCGGCGCTCGCTCGACCGGCGGGTGCCTACCTTCCCGGTGTCACTCCCGAGGCCTGTCGCGCACCCGCTCGACCCGACAGGAGGACCGTCCGATGGCTCACCACACGCATCGCTCCCCAAACTGGAAGCTCGGCGCCGGCCTCGGCGTCGTCGCCGGCGTCATCTTCGCCGTGATGGAGATCGCTGGCGCGGCCCTGATGGGCGACCCGCCCCTGATGCCCTTGCGCATGTTCGCCAGCATCGTCCTGGGCCAGGAGGCCCTGATGGGGACCTCGGCCGGGGTCGCCTTCGTGGTGGGCCTCATCATCCACCTCATCCTCTCGGCCAGCTTCGGACTCATCTACGGCGCCATCGCCGCGCGGCTCGATCCCGACACCCAGGCCAGCTACGGCAAGCAGGCGGGGCTCGGGCTCGTCTTCGGCGCGGCCCTGTGGCTGGTGAACTTCCAGATCATCGCGCGCGTGATCTACCCCTGGTTTTTGGGCGCCCCGCAGATGGTGCAGCTGGTGATGCACGCGCTGTTCTTCGGCCTGCCCCTGGGCCTGATGTTCGCGGCCGCCGCGCACCGCGCCGGTGAACCGATGGGCGTCCGGCGCCCCACGACGGCTTGAGCCCCGCCGGGCCCGCCTCGGGGACCCCAGGCTCCCCCGAGGCGGCCCGCGCCCCGAACGCTACTCGGCGGCCGGCGGGGCCCTCCTCCCCTCCCCCCGCGGCCGGCCCACCGGTCAGCCCCCACGCCACCGCACCTCGTCGTGGACGAGGGGTTCGACCCGAGCGAGCGCGGAGCAGTGCGCCCGTTCGCCTGGCCACCCCACACCTCCAGCTCACCGAGGACCGGTCACCCGCTGGCTCCTGGGGAGTGGATCAGCAGCCGGCCGGGCCACGGACGGGTGAAGTCGAGCGCGTCGCGGAGGTAGCTGGCCGGCGGGCGAAAGTCATGCAGATGGGGCGCGCACAGCAGCAGCCGATCGCCGGGCTCGGTCGACCAGCGCTCGACCTCGGCGCGATGATCCGGCCCGCCCAGGATGCGCACGACCACGCGCTCGGCCGCGCCCCCAGCCCCTGGTACGACGCCGAGCGCACGCCCGAGCGTGTGTTCGCGGGTGTGGGCCAGCGGCTGATCACCGCGCAGCAGGTGGCCGCGGACGTCACCGACCCAGGCGATGACCAGCTGGTTCGCTCGCCAGCGGATGGCGGCCGCCGCGAGCAATCGCTCCTCGACCGCCACGTCGTGGATCAGCGCGAGCGCGGACTCGGGCTCCCCGAGCCTGTGGCCCGCGAGCGCGGCGTCGAGCCACGCGGCGGTCGCGCTCATGCCCGGCGGCACCGGACCGGACGCGAACACGAGCCCGAGTCCGTCGTCGTCCAGGTGCTCGAGCCGGACGCCATCCTCCTCGCGCAGCTGCTCGCGCAGCAGGAACACCATCAGCTCCCCCTCCGAGCGGCTCACGCCGGCGCCGGTCGCCTCGGCCTCGCTGTCCACACCGACGACCTCCATGGCGGCGTCGACGGCAACCCCGTCACCCACAGCGACTTCGACTGCGTGCCCACATGCTGGGACCGTATCGTGGCCCTCGAGTAGCGACAACCAGGTCGGACTAGGAGCCTGTAGCGAATAGATTTCGCAGTCGATCCGGGCGATTAGCGATCGACGTGCCGACCGTACCGTGATCTACTCGGGGGCATGGGTGCAAG
>JAWLBL010000028.1:0-123859 GCA_041687695.1 Myxococcota bacterium
GAAGCCGGCGATCCCAGGCTGGGGCCGGCTGGAAGAGGGTGTCGTGTTGATGCCGGCGGAGGCGGCCTTGGAGTGCTCCGGCTTGCCGGAGCCCCGGCCTCGGCGGCTTGCCGCCGGGAGCTGGCCGCCAAACCCGGCGCAGCAAGCTGCGCCGGATGGGTGCTCCACCAAGGTGGAGCACTCCGGTTGGCCCTTCGCGACAGCCTCTGGAAGCCGGCGGGCCCAGGGGGGGCCGGCGCGCTCCCCGGGAGGCCCGGGGGGCGGGTCAGCGGACGTTGGTGGACTCGAAGATCTTGTCGGCGCTCTGGGTGACGAAGCCGTCGAAGCGGCGGCCGGTCGCCGGGTCGGGGTAGCGGTAGGCGAACTCGTAGTAGCAGCTGGGGATCTCGCGCTGCACGCCGCCGGCGAAGGTCCAGGGCACGCGGCTGGCGCGCGTCGAGGACTGCTCGAGCAGCTCGGCGGGGCCGCCCTTGATCTCGCCGCCCGCGGCGTTCAAGGCGAAGCCGTGCTCCTTCAGGAAGGCGTTGACGGCGGCGATGGAGGTCAGGCGCCCGAGGCGGTTGACGTCGACCGTGAAGTGGTTGGCGCGCAGGCCGAAGGCCGCGACCCAGGCGGCGTACTCGCTCTCGGCGAGCAGGCGCTCGTAGGTCTCGGCGTCGACCGCGGGCCAGGTGGGGGCCTCGGTCAGCAGGCGCTCGGGCGGGAGGGTCGGGTCGACCCGGGCGGCCAGATCGCGGCAGACGCGCTGCAGGTCGGCGGAGAACTCGCCCGTCAGCAGCTCGCTGATGAAGACGCGCGGCTGCTGGCCGCTGGGGTGACTGTACGACTTGGCGAGCAGCTTCTTGTCCTCGAACCGATACGTCCCGGTCTCGACGTAGCCGGCGTCGAGGAAGGGCTGGGCCAGGCGGGGCAGGCGGATGGGGTCGAGGTCGAAGGTGCGGAAGGCCACGTGGTCGTTGTGGATGGACTCGCCCAGATCGCCCAGCAGCGCGTGGACGCGGTGGGCCTGCGGGGTGATGGCGACGTAGGCGTCCCAGAGCCTGGCGAAGAGATCTTCGAGCGAGGACGGAGCCATGGGCGAGACCTTTGGGTGGAGGTTCAGGAGGCCGGCAGCAGGGCCGCGCGGACCGGCGAGGCGTCGGCGCCGGCGAGCTTGAGGGGCAGGGCGACGAGGGTATACAGGCCGGGCTCGACGTGCGAGAGGACCAGGCCCTCGAGGTTGGCCATGTCGTGGCGGGCCAGGGCCTGGTGGCTCTCGAGCAGCTTGTCGTCCATGGGGTCGACCGAGGGGGTGTCGATGCCGATGAGGCGGACGCCCATGGCGGCGGCCAGATCGACCAGCTCGGGCGAGAGGCTGGCGAAGTCGTCGTTCCAGCGGTCCGGGTCGGGGAAGGTGCCCGTCTTGAACAGGACCCGCGGGGCGGTCAGGCGCTCGCGCAGGTGCTGGGGGCGGATGCGCGCGCCGCGCGGGACGTCGACGGCGACCACCTGGCAGCGGCCGTAGTACAGGTCCAGCGAGCGGGCCTCGATGGACTCGCCGTCCTGCCGATAGTGGCTGGGGGCGTCGACGTGGGCGCCGACGTGCAGGGTGGTGGTCATGGCGCTGAGGGTCAGGTTGGCGCCCTGGGCCATGTCCAGCGCGACCTCGCGGCGGAAGGGCACGTCGCCCGGCCAGACGGCGATGGCGGGCGAGACGGTCGGCGAGATGTCGATGAGCAGCCCCACGCGTCCTCCTGACGGTCGGCGCCTACTTGGGCGCGACGGCGATGACCTTGAGCTCGACCGCGATGGGGGTGGGCAGGGCCGTGACGGCCAGCGTGGTGCGCGTGGCCTGGATGCCCGAGAAGTGCTCGGCGTAGACGGCGTTGTAGGCGGCGAAGTCGCGATCCATGTCGACCAGGAAGGCGGTGACGTCGATGACGTCCTCGAGGCGGGCGCCGGCGGCCTGGAGGATGGCCTTGACGTTCTCGATGGTGGCCCGGGTCTGGGCGGCGGCGTCGTAGTCGCGCGGGGCGCCGCCCGGGTCGCGGATGGGGCCGCCCGGGATGGCGTTGGTGCCGGCCTGGCGGGGGCCGACGCCCGACAGGTACAGCAGATCGCCGACGCGGCGGGCGTGCGGGTAGGCGCCGACCGGGGCGGGGGCGCCGGCCGCCATGACGGGGGCGCTGGTCGCGGGCGCGGGCTTGGGAGGCGGGGAGGGCGCGGCCGGGGTCGGCTGGGGCGCCGGGCCTTCGCCGGCCACCGGGGTCAGCACGCTGCGGTCGCCTCGGAAGACCTCGACGTCCTCCTCGTCGAACTCCTTGGCGGCGGCGGCCTTGGCGGCCGGCTTCAGCGCGACGACGGCGGCGCCGGTGCCGCAGATGGGGCCGTAGGCCAGGACGTCGCCCTCGTAGCGGTTGTGCTGGCCCATCACGGCGCCCAGCCACCAGATGGCCTTGAGCTTCTGGTCGGCGTGGGCCTGGCGGCTGAAGTCGCGGGCCAGCTGCGAGACGTCTTCCAGGCGGCCCTGGCCCAGGAACTCGAGCAGCTTTCGGTTCCACTCGTCGTCCTGCAGCGAGGACAGGCGGTCAGCGGCCGGGTCGATGGGCTCGGGGAAGACGCGGTTGGACAGCGAGGTGACGGCGACGGCGACGGCGCGCTTGCCGGTGGCCTGCAGGGCGTCGGCGGCGGCCTTGCCCAGGACCAGGGTCTCGGCGCGGTCGGCGTACATGTTGCAGCTGACGACGCAGGCGGGCAGGCGGCCCTCGGGGTCGAGCAGCTTCAGGGCGACGATGGTGCCGGTGTCGATGGGGAAGCCGCGATAGGCGACGGTGCGGGCGTGCAGGCCGCGGGCGGTAGCGGCCTGCTGGTAGGCGTCGGCGAAGGCCGCGTCCATGCGGAACGCGTAGGGGATGGCGCCGAGGTCGTGCCACTCCTGGTCGACGTGGACCCACTCGGGGTTCGGATCGGCCTGGATCTGGTGGCCGATGACGCTGAGCCACTGGGTGCTGTAGAGCAGGAGCAGGTCGGCGTCGGCCTGTCGGACGCGCTGGGCGGCGACGGCGAAGGCGTCGCGCAGGGCGGCCCAGTGGGGCGAGCGGTCGGCGGCCAGCAGCGGGTGGGGCTTGCCGGGGACGATGAGGCCCAGCGGCAGGCCGGCGGGGCGTGCAGGGGTGGGCGAGGTCATGGGCGGGCCTCGTGGGGCGAGGTGGCGGGCGCGGCGCGGCGCGGATCCCACTCGACGACGGCGTTGCCGGTGCCGATGACGGTGCCGTAGGCGTGGACCTCGGCCGGGTAGCCGGGGAGCCCCAGGGCGCCCAGCAGCCAGGTCAGCGAGCCTTCCTTGCACTCGCTGGTCGCCTGCTCGATGAAGTCGGGCATGAGGCCCAGCAGCTGGCGGGTCTGGCCGCGGCGCATGAGGTCGAGCACGCGCATGTCCCACAGGTACTGCCCGTGGTGGTAGATGTGCTCGTGGGTCATGTCTTCGGGGATGGCGGGCTCGACCGTGAAGTGGCGGTGGCTCAGCGAGTTGCTGGCGGCGAGCACCGCGCGGCGGCCGCTGGCCTCGATGGCGCGGCGGGTCGCCTCTCCCAGGGCCAGCATCTGCGCCTCGCCGACCTCGTTGGAGAAGTCGTAGTAGGCCGAGTTGCTGGAGATGACGACGATGGGCTTGTCCCACTGTGGGCGCAGCATGTGGCAGGCGATGATGGCGCCGTAGTCCACCCGGAAGTGCGGGTTGCGCATCAGCTGGGTGGTCAGGCCCGCCTCGGTCGCCTGGGCGGCGATGGCCTCGGCCAGCGGGACGTCCACGCGCAGGTCGTAGTGGTAGCGGAACAGGTTGGGGAAGATGGGGTCGACCGACAGGCCCTGGAAGCGCTCGACGCCCAGCAGGTGGTGGCCGACGCGGGTCTTCCAGTGGGGCGAGTGGACGACGATGACGTCGAAGTCGCGGTCCGACAGGGAGCGGCGGGCGCGCTCGTAACCCCAGCGCAGCTCCTCCCAGCCGCACTCGGCGCGCGGCTCGTTCTGCGGCGGGTTGTCGGCGTAGACCAGGTGCGGCGGGTGCGGGGCCAGAAAGCCCGCGACGATGGAGCCGGGGGTGCTCACGGCGCGCCTCCCAGGTGGATGCAGATGTTCTGGGGTTCGCTGAAGAACTCGAGGGACCAGCGGCCGCCCTCGCGGCCGACGCCGCTGTCCTTCACGCCGCCGAAGGGGACGCGCAGATCGCGCATCAGCCAGGTGTTGACCCAGACCATCCCGACGTCCAGGCGCGCCGAGAAGCGGTGGGCGCGCTGGAGATCGCGGGTCCAGACCGAGGCGCTGAGGCCGTACTGGACGCCGTTGGCGATGGCCAAGGCCTCGGCCTCGGTGTCGAAAGGGTGGACGGTGGCGACCGGGCCGAAGATCTCTTCGGTGGAGGTGCGGCAGGTGGGGGACAGGCCGGTGATCAGCGTCGGCGCCAGGAAGGCGCCGCGGTCGAAGGGGGCGGGCAGGTCGGGGCGGCGGCCGCCGGTGACCAGGGTGCCGCCCTCGTGCCGGGCCAGCGCCACGTAGCCCTCGACCTTGTCGCGGTGGGCCTGCGAGACCAGGGCGCCCAGCTGGGTGGCCGGGTCGGCGGGGTCGCCCAGACGCATGGCCTCGGCGCGCTGGGCCAGGGCGTCGACGAAGCGGTCGTGGAGGGAGCGCTCGACCAGGATGCGCGAGCCGCACAGGCAGATCTGGCCCTGGTTGGTGAAGGCGGCACGGGCGGCGCCGTCCACGGCGGCGTCGAGGTCGGCGTCGGCGAAGACGACGGTCGCGTTCTTGCCGCCCAGCTCGAGGCTGAGCTTCTTGAAGCTGGCGGCGGCGGTCGCGGCGACGTGGCGGCCGGTGGCGGTGCCGCCGGTGAACGAGATGGCGGACACGTCGGGGTGGGCGACCAGGGCCTGGCCGGCCTCGGGGCCGTAGCCGTGGACGACGTTGAAGACGCCGGGCGGGGCGCCGGCCTCGGCCAGGATCTCGGCCAGGGCGCTGGCGGTCTGCGGGGTCAGCTCGCTGGGCTTGGCGACGACCGTGTTGCCCATGGCCAGGGCGGGCGCGGCCTTCCAGCTGAGGAGGTACAGCGGCAGGTTCCAGGGGGTGACGAGGCCGACCACGCCCAGCGGGCGGCGCACCGTGTAGTTGAGCGCCTGCGCCATCGGGTGGCAGGGCGTCTCGTCGTGGCGGGCGGCGCCGGCGAAGAAGCGGAAGTTGGCGACCGCGCGCGGGATGTCGATGGTGCGGGCGAGGCCGACGGGCTTGCCGGTGTCCTGGGACTCGAGCGCGGCCAGCTCGTCCAGGCGCGCCTCGAGGCGGTCGGCCACGGCGTCGAGCAGATCGGCGCGCTCGGCGGCGCTGGTGCGGCCCCAGGCGCCCTCCCTGGCCTGTCGGGCGGCGGCGACCGCCGCGTCGACGTCGGGCGCGGTGCCCCGGGCGATGCGGGCGACCACCTGCCCGGTCGCCGGGTACACGTCGTCGATGCGCTCGCCGCCGGCCGGCGCCACCGCGCGCCCGCCGATGAAGTGGTCCAGGACGCGAGGGTCGCTCATGCCTCGTCTCCCGCGGGCCAGCCGCCGCCCAGGCCCGCCGAGGCCGGCCGCATGTCCCCGCCCAGGCCGGGCAGGCTGAAGCGGTCACGGTTGGGGTCGAAGTCGTCCCAGGTCGGGACCTCTTCCAGCCGCGCCAGATACCGCTCGGGCACCAGGCCCGGCACCAGGAAGGCCTTCTGCCGGTGCAGCGGGTAGGGGTTGCGCAGCTCGAAGCCCAGGACGCCCAGCACCGCGCGCGCCACGTACCAGGTCGCCTGCGGGTTCCAGCCGTGCGCGATCTTGATGACCACGCCCAGCCCGTCCGGGAAGTCGTCGTGGACGATGGCCAGGCCCAGCAGGCCGTCCGCGCCCTCCTTGGCGACCACGGCGCCGCCGCACGCCTTGAGGATGCTGCTGTCGAGGCGGTTGAAGCCGCCGACCAGGTCCGGGTGGCGGGTCATCGCCTCCCAGATCCAGTCCTCGTCCCGGTGCCGCGCCAGATCGGCGAAGGTCATCGCCAGCTCGCCGACGGTGTTCGAGACCGTGGGCAGGTTGCACCCGTCGCGCGCGACCCGCAGCGGCCGCCAGTCGGCGCCCAGCGAGCGCCGCAGCACGCCCAGGTAGGCCTCGAAGAAGGGATGGTCGGGCAGGGTGTAGCCGGCGCGGGGCCAGCCCATCAGGCGCGACCCCAGCAGGATCGCCGCGTGCTCGCCCGAGCAGCAGTGATACCAGCGCCGCGGCCGCCGCACCTGCCGCCCGAACTGCACCAGCGGCACGTCCAGCGGGGTCTGCATCAGGCCCCACTCGTCCTCGCGCAAGAGCGACTGGGCCGCCGCGACGTGCTCGACGTCGCCGTTGTGGCTCGACACGGCGATGGCCCGCTGCGGCCACGACGTCGCCGCCTCCAGCGCCTTCGCAAGCGGCTTCATCATCAGCGGCTTCATCATGCTGCGCCCGTAACACAGCACGTTGCCGCCGAAGCTGTGCACGATGCGCCCGCCGCTGGCCCAGGCCACCGCCCCGTGCACCGTGGTCTCGCTGACGCCGTGCCGCCGGTAGTCGACCAGCGGCTCCCACTCGACGTCGCGCCCGGTCGGGATGCGCGCGTCCTGCTCGCCCAGCGGGCTGGTCGGGTACAGCGCGTCGCCCGGCCTGTCGCCGCGCCCCGACCGCGTCGGGCTCATCGGGCCAGCCTCTCGGCCACGCGCGGCGCCACCTCGCGCTGGAAGGCCTCCATGTCGGCGACGACCCGCGCCGAGTCGTGGTTGAAGAAGTCGAACCACAGCATCAGCCGGTCGTCCGGGTGGAAGCGCTCGACCATCTGCTGGGCGACCTCCTCGGCGTCGCCGACGAGGGCGTTGTCGGCGGCCCTGTCGACCTTGTTCGGGTCCAGCGTCCCCTCGAGCGCCCGCCAGTAGGCGCCCAGCGCCCGCCGCGCCTCCTCGCGCGCCCGGGCGCGGCGCTGCTCGCGGCTGAGCCCCGGCTGCTCGTTCAGGAACACGAAGGTCGTCCGCGGCATGTAGGCCCGCTGCCAGGGCCCGCCGTCCGGGTGGTAGGCCCGCGCCATGCGCGCGTGGGTGTCCTCGATGACCTCGGGGCGCGTGATGGACAGGTTGAAGACCTGCACCGGCAGGATGCGGTTGACGCGCTCCTGCAGCTCCGGGTCGTGCGAGCCGATGACCGGCTGCACCAGCTCGCGCCGCCACTGGCTAGGGACGATCTTCAGGCGGTCGAACTGCCACCGCGGGCGCAGCGTGACCACCTCGTCGGTCGTGCCCGCCGCGTCCTGCACGGCGCGCCAGTGGTCGTCGGAGCGGAAGTCCGCCCGCGTGGCCGTCCGCGGCGCCAGATCCGACGAGGCCAGCTCGTCGCCGCGCAACAGGCGCAGGAAGATCTCGGCGGCCTCGTCGAAGGTCTTGCCCTTCATCACCGGGCCCAGGGCCCGCTCGACCGCGTCGCGCGGCACGATGCCCGAGGCGCGGTTCATGAAGTCGAAGCGCCCGGCCGCGAAGCCGACGTGCAGCCGCCGCGTCTCGGCGGGGTCGAGGCCGTGCAGGGCCGCGCAGGCCGCCACGCGCTCGGCGTGCGCCACCGGGCCGCCCATGCACAGGATGTTCATCACGGCCGAGCCGACCTCGAGCCGCCGGGTGCGCCGCAGCACGTTCCCGGCCAGCTGCACGAAGTCGACGTTCAGCCCGACCTCGCCCTCCCAGTGCGGGATGACCGGCTCGGGGCCGCGCTTTTGCACCTCGCTCGACAGGTGCGACTCGGCGATCCACGCCGTCCCGTAGCCCAGCTGGTCCGCCGCTTCGACCTGCTCGAAGAAGTTGCGGAACATCTCGGCTTCGCTCGGCAGGTACCCGTCCACCGGCGTCTGGCTGATGGAGAAGAAGATGTCGTACTGCATGGCGGCTCCCGGAGGGCCTCTCCATAGCCCACCCGGGGCCCCGGCCGCAAACGCCCGGTGTCGGCGGGGCGGTGACCGGCGCCGCGCCTCACGGCAGCAGCCACAGCAGGCGCGTCCCCCGCACGACCAGCTCGAGATAGAGGTAACGAGCGGTCGTCAGGGCCTGGGCGAGCGGGGTCGAGGTCGGGCTGGGCATGGGGCGTCTCCTTGGGTGACGACCCGTGCCATAGGCAAGACGCGTGCCATGGGCATGGCTTGCGCGCAAGTGGCCGAGATGGCTGGTGTAACGGCGTGCGTCCGCCCGCCGGGAGGCTCCGGACTCGCCGACCTGCCGATCGGAACGTGTCAACCTGGACACGTCGCCGACCTCCGAGAAGGCGCAGGGCGCGCCCTCGTGAGAGAGCGCGCCCTTCGAGCGGAGCGCCGGCCGGCTAGGCTTCGGCCTTGGGGACGGCCAGGGCGGCCGCCTCCTCGAGCAGCTTCGTCACCCGCTGCGCGAAGCGCGCCGGGTCGTCGATGGGGCTGCCCTCGGCCAGCAGCGACTGGTCGTACAGGACCTCGATCCACTCGGTCAGCTGCGGCGCGTCGGCGTCGTCGGCGTGCAGCTTGCGCAGGCTCTCGACCAGCGGGTGCTTGGGGTTGAGCTCGAGGATGCGCTTGGTGGCCGGCACGTCCTGCTGGTTCATCCGCAGCATCCGCTCGAGGTGCGCCGGCAGGCCGCCCTCGGGCACCACCAGGCAGGTCGGCGACGAGGTCAGGCGCTTGGACAGCTGCACCTTGGCCACCTGCTCGCCCAGCACCTGCTCGAACTTGGCCAGCAGCCCGGCCAGCTCGTCCTTGCGCTGGTCCTCGCCCTCGTCCTTGGCCTCGTCCTGCCCCTCGAGCGGCAGGTCCGCCTTGAGCGCCGACACCAGGCGCTTGTCGTCGAAGGTCGACAGGCCCTCGACCGCCCACTCGTCGATGGGGTCGGTCATGTACAGGACCTCGTAGCCCTTGCTCCGCAGGGCCTCGAGGTGGGGGCTCGCCGCGACCGCCTTCTCGGAGCCGCCGACGATGTAGTAGATGGCGTCCTGCCCCTCGGGCATGCGCTCGACGTACTCGGCGAGCGAGGTCAGGCCGTCGACCTTGGAGCTGCGGAAGCGGACGAGCTTCGCCAGGCGGTCCCGCGACTCGGGCGCGAAGTGCAGGCCCTCCTTCAGCACCGGGCCGAACTGCTCCCAGAACAGCCGGTAGTCGTCCGGCCGGTCCTTGGCCAGCTCGTCCAGCAGATCCAGGGCCTTCTTGACGATCTGCTTGCGGATGGAGCGCAGGACGGTCGAGTCCTGCAGCAGCTCGCGCGACACGTTCAGCGGCAGGTCGTCCGAGTCGATGAGCCCGCGGAGGAAGCGCAGCCACTGCGGGACCAGCTCCTCGCAGTCGTCCATGATGAAGACGCGCTTGACGTAAAGGCGCACGCCGCGGCGCTTGTTGGGGTCGTAGAGATCGAACGGCGCCTTGCGCGGCAGGAACAGGACGCCGGTGAACAGCTGGACGCCCTCGACCTTGAAGTGGGTCCAGGCGAGCGGCGCCTCCCAGTCGTGGCCCAGGTGCTTGTAGAACTCCTGGTAGTCCTCGTCCTTCAGCTCGCCCTTGGGCCGCTGCCACAGGGCCTTGCCGCGGTTGGCCTGCTCGAGGACCAGCTGCTTTTCGGCCTCGGCGTCCTCGGCCGCGCCCTCGGGCCGCTCCCAGCGCTCCTCCTGCAGCTTGATGGGGTGCGAGACGTAGTCCGAGTAGCGCCGGACGAGGTCCTTGAGCTTCCAGGCGTCCAGGAAGTCCTTCGCGTCGTCCTTGAGGTGCAGCACGATGGAGGTGCCCTGGTGCTCGCGCTCGGCCGGCGTCACGGTGAAGCCGCCCTTGGCGTCGCTGCTCCAGCGGTAGGCCTGCCCGCCCTCGGCGCCCGCCGCGCGGCTGACCACCTCGACGCGGTCGGCCACCAGATAGGCGCTGTAGAAGCCGACGCCGAACTGGCCGATGAGCCCCAGCGCGTCGCCGCCTTCACCCGCGCCGGCGCCGGCCTGCTCGCGCGCCGCCTCGAGGAAGCGCCGCGTCCCCGAGTGCGCGATGGTGCCCAGGTTCTCGATGAGCTCGTCGCGGGTCATGCCGACGCCGAAGTCCTCGAGGGTCAGCGTGCCCGCCTCGGCGTCCGGCAGGATCCGGATCTCGAGCGGGGCGCCCTCGGTGACGAGGTCGTGCTGCGTGAGCGCGCGGTACTTGAGCTTGTCGATCGCGTCCGACGCGTTGGAGATCAGCTCGCGGAGGAAGATCTCCTTGTTCGAGTACAGCGAGTTGATGACGAGGCCGAGGACCTGGTTGACCTCGGCCTGGAACTGGAACTGCTCGGGGCTGACGTGCTCCGTCGTGGCCGCCATCGCGATGCCTCCTTGGTCCGTTTCGTTCCTGATGTCAGGGCGGACGAACGCATAGGCACCTCGCGACGGCGGTCAACGAGCGACGTGCATCATTTCCGGGTGTCGTCGTCGCGGTAGAGCACGCCGACGTTCTTGAGCACCTCGGCGTGAGAGAAGGCGTGGCCGTACAGGGCCGCGTAGGTGATGACGCCCTGCATGGAGGCCGCGTTGGAGCCGCCGCCGTTGCCCACCGTCAAGTAGAAGGTCCCGCCGTTGAGGTCGATGCCCGCGTTGGCCGGGATGCCGGCGGCCTCGTTGGTGACGGGGAACCCGTTGACGTACAGGCGCGAGCGCGAGCCGGTGGCCGTGTGGGCCGAGTCGTAGACGACGTGCACGATGACCTGGCCGCTCGACAGCGGGTCCATGACCCAGCTGCCGGCCTTGGCGACGCCTGCGGCGGCCAGGAACAGGCGCGAGCTGTTGGCGCCCTCGCCGAAGACGGTGAGCCGGTTGCTGGCGCCGGCGCCCAGGCTGAACAGCTTGCTGGTCGCGGCGAAGGCCTCGGCGTCGAAGACCAGCTCGATGGTGGCCGTCTTGGCGTTGTGGAGGGCGCTGTGGACCTTGGTGCCGGCGATGGGGGCCGAGGCGCGCGCCGCGGTGCCGACGGTCGACCAGGACAGGCCCTTCTGCCCGTTCAGGGTGGTCCAGCTGGGGCTGCCGCTGGAGGTGGTGAGGGCGAGATCGAGCGGGTCCGAGGCGGCGTCGGCCACCGTCGTCGGCGTGGTCCCAGACGTGCCGTCGTCCAGGTAGTAGCGGGCCAGCAGGCCGGTGTTCGCCATCGCGCAGCCGGTGTCCTCCTTGCCGGCCAGCGTCACCTTGGGCTCGTTGGCGACGAAGTGGCGCACGAGGACGTAGTCGAACTGGCGGCTGTCGAAGTTGCCTTCGTTGAGCCCCGACGTGAACAGCCGCACCGAGTTGAGCCCGGTCATGCTGAGCGGGGCGCGGAAGAGGGCGCTCTGGGCGATCTCCGCGTAGTCGACGTACAGGTCGTAGGTGCCCGCGACGCCGCCGGTGGTCGGGCTGGTCAGGTGGGTGATGACGTCGATGCGCCGCGGCCCGGACAGGCCCGTGGTGATGACGGCGGAGTCGGCCGTCGGCTCGTCCGTGAACAGCACCTGGTGGGTGGCCCCGGACGAGCTCCAGCGCAGCGACGGCCCCACGCCGGTGTTGGTGACGACGTTGTTGGCGAGCGACAGCCCATCGCCGAACTGCATGAACAGGTCGTACGAGCCCTCGTTGCCCGTGCGCTGCCAGTTGAAGCCGAAGCGCCAGATGTAGCTGCCGCTGGTCAAGCTCGAGAAGGTCGCCGTCGCGCCCGGGTAGCTGGTGTCGCCCGAGTCCTCCCACTTCAAGGCGTTGCCCTGGATGCGGATGTCGGTGCTGCCCGGCTCGTTCTCGCTCCAGCCGGTGACGGTCGTGCTGTTGGCGCGGTCGAAGAAGTCTGCGAAGTGGAAGACGTTCTTCTCGTCGCCCTTGGCGCTGCCCCCGTGGCCCCAGGTCAGGCGGTAGGCGGTGGTGCTGGCCCCGGCCGCCAGCGGCGCCTGCGCCTTGAACCAGATGCGGGTGAACGCCTTGTTCCACGACAGGTCGAGAGAGGCGTTCGGCGGGTGGCTGACGGGGTCGGCGACCCGGTCGATCTCGACGACGGCGCCGCCCGGTTCGGTGTAGTAGATGCGCACGTCGCTGCCGTCGGCGTTCGACATGCCGGCGTCGACCAGCGCCTTGTGGTTCACGTCGACGTACAGCGAGTAGCCCGCCGCGACGGCGTCGCCGGCGGTGACCGTCAACGCGCGCTGGTAGACGCAGGAGGCGTCGTTGTCGGCGACCCCGTCGCAGTCGTTGTCGATGCAGTCGCCGCAGACGTCGAAGGGCAGGGTGGTGGCCGGACAGGCCTCGCAGGCGTCGCCCACGCCGTCCTCGTCGGTGTCGCGCTGGTCGGGGTTCGGGTCCAGCGGGCAGTTGTCCGAGCACCCCGTCGTGTTGCCCCCGCTGCACGGGTCGGCGTCGGCGAGGTCGAGCACGCCGTCGCCGTCGATGTCGTCGTCGCAGGCGTCGCCCACCCCGTCGAGATCGGTGTCGGTCTGGTCGGGGTTGGGCACCAGCGGGCAGTTGTCGCTGCAGGTCTTCTGCGACCCGTCGCAGACCGGCCCGTTGGCGTCCAGCACGCCATCGTCGTCGTCGTCGGGGTCGCAGGCGTTGCCCAGCCCGTCGCCGTCGGTGTCGACCTGGTCCGCGTTGGGCGTGCTCGGGCAGTTGTCGGACACGTTCGCGACGCCGTCGCCGTCCCGGTCGGTGTCGCACGCGTCACCGAGGCCGTCGTCGTCCTGGTCGCCCTGCGCCGGGTTCTCCGTGGTCGGGCAGTTGTCGTTGCAGTTGGTGGTGACGCCGTCGCCGCACTTGACCGAGTACCCGGACGGCACGTTCACGTTGTCAGGGATGCCGTCCCCGTCGATGTCCGGATCGACGCAGTCGGCCTGCGCGTCGCCGTCCTGGTCGGGGAAGCCCTCGTCGGTCACCCCGTTGCAGTCGTTGTCCTGGCCGTCGCAGTAGGCCGCGCCGGCGCCGCTCTCGGTCGCGACGTAGTCCTCGTCGAGGTAGTTGCACGACCAGCTCCCCGTCGGGCTGCACACCGCCTCGACCGCCCCGGCGACGCTGCAGACGCCCACCGCCTTGCAGTTCGCCTCGGCCACGTCGACCGGGTCCTCGTTGACCGTCCCGTCGCAGTCGTCGTCCTTGTCGTTGCACGTCTCGGGCTGCGCCCCGCTCTCGGTCCCGCAGACCAGCGCCTGCCCGTCGCCGCTGCACGCGACCGACCCGCCGGCGCACTCGCCCGCGCCGCACGCGTCGCCCTTGACCTTGCCCTCGTCGCCCCAGTACAGGCCCACGAAGGCCACCGTGCCGCCCGGCCCGAACGCCTCGTCGGTCTCGCCGTCGCAGTCGTCGTCCTTGTCGTTGCACAGGTCGTCGGACGCCTTGCCGGCCGTGTCGCACGTCAGCGTCGCCCCGGTCGCGCACACCACCTGCCCGCCGGCGCACTCGCCCGCGCCGCAGGCGTCGCCCAGCACCTTGCCCGCGTCCGCCGCGTACGGCCCTCCGTCGTAGGTGAAGGTCCCGCCGGTCTTCCAGTCCTCGTCGGTCTCGGCGTCGCAGTCGTCGTCGACGCCGTTGCACAGCTCGACCGCGACCTTGGTCAGCGTGTCGCACGTCAGCCCCAGCCCGCCGGCCGCGCACACGACCGTCCCGCTGGCGCACGCGCCCGTCCCGCAGCTCGCGCCCTTGACCTTCCCGGCGTCGCCCGCGTACGGGCCGCCGTCGTACGTCACCGTGCCCCCCGCCACGTAGTCCTCGTCGGTCTCGCCGTCGCAGTCGTCGTCCAGCCCGTTGCAGGTGTCGACGATGTCGGTCACCGACTCGTTGACGCACTCGACCGCCGACCCGTCCGCCGCGCACGTCACGGTCCCGTTCTGGCACAGGTCCGAGTCGGCCCCGTCACACGCGTCGCCCAGGGTCGGGAAGTCCTCGTCCGTCTGCCCGTCGCAGTCGTTGTCCAGCCCGTCGCAGACGTCGACCAGGTTGGTCGCCGTCTCGTTGACGCACTCGACCCCCAGGCCGTCCGCCTTGCAGGTGAACGTGCCGTTCTTGCACAGGTCGCTGTCGTCGCTGTCGCAGGCCTCGCCCAGCTTGGGGAAGCCCTCGTCGGTCTGCCCGTCGCAGTCGTTGTCGATCCCGTCGCAGATCTCCTGGATGTTCACGATGGTCTCGGCGCAGGTCGTCCCCTTGGCGTCGGCCGCGCACACCCGCGTGCCGTTCTTGCACATGTCGAGGTCGGTGCCGTCGCAGGGCTCGCCGAGGTCCACGAAGTCCTCGTCGGTCTCGCCGTCGCAGTCGTTGTCCTGCCCGTCGCAGACCTCGACCGCGTTGGCGGCGTTCGTCTCGTCGCAGTAGGTGCTGACCTGGTCCGGCGCGCACTTGACGGTGCCGTTGAGGCACTGGTCCTCGTCGTCGCCGTCGCAGCCCGTGTTGACCAGGAACTCCTCGTCCGCGGTCCCGTCGCAGTCGTTGTCCAGCCCGTCGCAGGTCTTCTCGGCGTCGGCCTCGTAGCCTGGCACGCCCGAGTAGTCGCACGTCCAGGTGCCGCCGGTGTCGCACGTCGCCACGACCACCGCGCCGGCCGCCCCGCACACCCCCTGCAGGCTGCACGGCGACTGCTCGAGCCCCAGCCCGTTGTTCACCTGCCCGTCGCAGTCGTGGTCCAGCGTGTCGCACTGTTCAGGCTGGACGTCCGGGTCGCTGCCGTCGGCGTTGGTGCTGCACGTCGCCCCGTCGCCCGCCGGGTTGCACTCGACCTGGCCCAGCCCGCACTCGCCCACGCCGTCGCAGGCCTGCCCGACGGGCGCCCCCTCGTAGGTGAAGTCCTCGTCGGTCCCGCCGTCGCAGTCGTTGTCCTTGCCGTCACACGTCTCGGCCGCCGGCCCGACGAAGCCGATGCAGATCACCTCGCCCGTCTTGCCGCTGGAGTTCGAGCAGACCGACACGCCCGCCTCGCACTCGCCCTCGGTCTCGCCGCACGGCCCGCCGTCGTTCGTGTCGGGGTTGCCGTCGTCGACGTAGCCGTCGCAGTCGTCGTCCTTGCCGTTGCACACCTCGGCCGCGCCGGGGTGCACGTCCGGGTCGGCGTCGTTGCAGTCGGCCGGCGGGCTCCAGCCGTCGCCGTCGGCGTCCACGACCGTCGCGCAGTCGACGTCGCCGCCGAAGCAGTCCTGATCGACGCCGTCACCGCACTTCTCGGGCGCGCCCGGGTAGACGCTGGCGTCCGAGTCGTCGCAGTCGCCGGCCGCCTCCGTGAAGCCGTCGCCGTCGAGGTCGCCCGCCGCGCACCACGTGACCTCGCCGTCGCAGTCGCGGTCGCACGCGCTCGGCACGGCGTCGCCGTCGCGCAGCGCCAGCGGACAGCACCCCTCGGCCGCGCCGGGGAACACGCCCGAGTCGTGATCGTCGCAGTCGCCCGCGCCGCTCGTGAAGCCGTCGCCGTCCAGATCCGCGCCCAGGCAGCCCTCGTCGGTCAGCCCGTTGCAGTCGTCGTCGACGCCGTTGCCGCAGATCTCGGCCGCCAGCGCGTTCCCCACGCTCGAGCAGACGGCCGAGCCGTCGGCCGCGCACACCACCTGCCCCCCGGCGCACGCCCCGACGCCGCACTCGGCGCCCTTGGGGTAGCTCTGTCCGCCGTGTGACCAGACCGCGTCCTCGTCCGTGAGCCCGTCGCAGTCGTTGTCGACGTCGTCGCACTTCTCCGGCAGGCCCGGGCCGCGGTTCGGATCACCCAGCCCGCAGGCCACCTCGGCGCAGTCGGCGATGCCGTCCTGGTCCTCGTCGATGCACGGCACGTCCTCGCCGTCGCAGTCCTGGTCGGCCGTGTCGTCGCACGGCTCGCAGGGGTCCTCGTAGGCCCACGGGTGCGAGCTCGGGTCGTCGGGCGCGCAGTCGCTCAGGCCGGTCTTGGTCCCGCCCGGGCAGCACCCCTCGACGTTGCAGTCGACGAACCCGTCGCCGTCGGCGTCGCACAGGTCGCCCATCGCGACCAGGTGCACGTGGACCACCTTTCGATCGCCCAGGCGCGCCGGGGCCTCGATCTGCGTGACCACCTTGGCGCCGACGCGGCCCGTGACCTGGACGAACACGTCGGGCGTGGCGAAGGTCGCGCCGCCGTAGTCGATGGCGGCGAACAGCGGGCCGCGCGTCGGATCGTTGTCGGCGCCCAGGGCGAGGTTGAACGCCGGCGAGGCGGGATCCTCGGGGAAGCGGGTGCCGTCGTCGTGGCGCAGCAGGACGCGCAGCGACTCGAGCGACTGGCCGCCCACCGGCACGTCCGAGGTGATGCGCAACGTCAGCTTGTCGGGCGCGCCGTCGCCGCCGCAGCCCGCCAGCGCGCCGACGGCGAGCGCGAGCGCCAGGGCGAGGGAGGTGATCCGCCGGCGTGACGGGTGGGGGACCGACGACCGGGCCGGGCTGGGGCAACGCATGGCGGTTTCGCTCGCTGACGGGGAAGGGGACGGCGGGGAGCGTGCGTCGCAAGCTCCCGGAAGGCCGATGCTAGCGAAGCGCTCGGGGCGCTGGCAAGGTCGCCCGCGCGCGTCGTCGGCTTCCCGGGCGCCCGGATGGCGGGGCTGCTTGCCCTGCACCGGACGCTCTGGTTCCATGGGCGCCGCGTCTCCCACCGGCCCCGGGAGCCGACCCAAGGAGCCACGATGACCGGCCGCGCCGACCTCGTCCCCGACCCCCGCGCCGCGACCCTGCTCGTGGTCGACGTCCAGGAGCGGCTGATGGCCGTGATGCCCGACGCCGACCTGGCGCAGCTGGTCAAGGCGACGCAGGCCCTCGTCGCGACCTTCCGCCACTTCGGCGGCCGCGTCGTCTTCACCGAGCAGTACCCGGCGGGGCTCGGGCCGACGGTCGGCGCGCTGGCGGGCGCGCTCGAGGGGGCCGACCGCCTCGAGAAGGTCGAGTTCTCGGTCGCCGCCTGCCCGGCCTTCGGCGCCCTGAGCCCGCCGCTGTCCGGGGACGTCGTCCTGTGCGGCGCCGAGACGCACGTGTGCGTGCTCGCGACCGGGCTCGATCTCCTGGCGGCCGGCCACCGCGTCTTCGTCCCGATCGACGCCGTCGTGTCGCGCCACCCGCGCCATCGCGACAACGGGCTGCGCCTGTTGGCCGAGGCCGGCGCCCGGCTGGTCAACGCCGAGACCATCCTGTTCCTGGCCCTCGGCGCCGCCGGCACGGACGAGTTCCGCCGACTGTCGCGCCTGGTGCGCTGAGCGGCCGCCGCGTCGACCGGTTACTGGCGACCGCGGGGGGGCTTTCGACGCGCCTCGCCCAGCGGTATGCTCGTCCGGGCCCCACGTGCCACGGCGCGGGGGCGCCCACTTGCTCGGACGGGGACGGAGGGGGCGATGCAACGCTGGGGTGGCTTTGGCTTCGCGGTTTTGGTGGGCGCGGTCTCTTTGCTCACGTCGTGCAGTGATCCGGTGGCCGGGTCGGCGCTGCAGTACGTCGGAGAGGACGCGCTGAAGCTGCCGCCGACCAAGGGCGAGGGCGACGTGGGCGCGACCGACCTGGGCGAGCCGGACGCGCAGGACGTCGACTCGGGCCCGGGCGACGACGGCACGATCGACACGGTGGTGCCGCCCGAGTGCACGACCGCCGAGGACTGCGAGGGCCAGGTCGCGCCGGGCGTGTGCCAGGTCGCCGCGTGCCTCGCCGACGGGACCTGCGGCGTCGAGGAGGCCTCGGACGGGGCCGCCTGCGACGACGGCAACCCTTGCACGGGCACCGACACCTGCGCGGCCGGGGCGTGCGTCGGCGGCGACAACCAGTGCCCCTGCCAGACCTCGGACGACTGCGCGGCCTTCGAGGACGGCGACGCCTGCAACGGCACGCTGGTGTGCGTGGCCGACGTGTGCGCCCTCGACCCGGCGACCGTGGTCACCTGCGCGCCCGGCAAGGACCCGTGCGCCGTGGTCGGGTGCGAGCCGACGACCGGCGAGTGCGTGACCGACGCCGCGCCCGACGGCACGCCGTGCGAGGACGCCGACGCCTGCACCGTCGGCGACAGCTGCCAGTCGGGGCTGTGCGCGTCGGGTGGTCCCGTCGCCTGCGAGGTCGACGGGCCCTGCGCCGTCGCCAGCTGCGACCCCGAGGCCGGGTGCGTGCAGACCGCGGTCGACGACGGGACCGCCTGCGACGACGGCAACCCGTGCACCTCGGGCGACGCCTGCGCCGCCGGGGCGTGCCTGGGGGGCGCCTCGGTGTGCGACTGCGCGTCCGACGCCGACTGTGCGCCCTTCCAGACGGATCTCTGCCAGGCGGCGCTGGTGTGCGTCGACGGTCAGTGCCAGGTCGGGCTGGGCCAGCCGGTCGGCTGCCCGCCTTCGGACGATCCGTGCCTCGTGTCCCAGTGCGATCCGGCGACCGGGGCGTGCGGGACGACGCCGGCGGCCGACGGGACGACGTGCGGCGATCCGGCCGACGCCTGCGCGGTCGGGGCGACGTGCCAGGCGGGCGCCTGCGTGGCGGCGGCGGGGCTGTGCGACGACGGGAACCCCTGCACCACCGACGTGTGCGACCCGATCAAGGGCTGCGGGCACCTGCCGGCCGAGGGCGCGTGCGACGACGGCAACGCCTGCACCGAGGGCGACGTCTGCGTGGAGGGCGCGTGCGTGGGCGAGCCGGTGTGCGCGTGCGAGTCGGACGACGACTGCGCGGGCGAGGGCTTCGATCTGTGCCTGGGCACCTGGTCGTGCCAGGCGGCGGTCTGCGTCGTGGTCGGCGCTCCGGTCGACTGCTCGAAGCTGGGCGACGGCGTCTGCGCCGTGGGGGCGTGCGATGCGACGACGGGCGCGTGCGTCGTCGCCGCGGTGGCCGACGGGACGGCGTGCGACGACGCCGACCCCTGCACCGAGGGCACGGTCTGCGCCGCCGGTGAGTGCGGCGGCGGCGACACCAAGGTGTGCAACGACGGCAACCCGTGCACCGACGACAGCTGCCAGGCCGGCAAGGGGTGCGTCCACAAGCCGAACTCGGCGCCTTGCGACGACGGCAACGCGTGCACGGTCGACGAGGCGTGCGCCGGCGGGACCTGCAAGGGCGGGGTCGCGGTGGTGTGCACCGGCGGCGGAGCGTGCGCGACGGCGGTGTGCGACGCGGTCAAGGGCTGCGGGGTCGTACCCAAGGACGACGGGGAGGGCTGCGACGACGGCAACGACTGCACGTCGGGCGACGCCTGCGTCGCCGGGGCGTGCGTCGGCGAGTCCGTCTGCGCGTGCGAGGCCGACGCGGACTGCGTCGACGACGGCGACCTGTGCAACGGCGTGCCGCGGTGCGAGGGGGGCGCGTGCGTCGTGGACCCGGCGACCGTCGTCACGTGCGACGGGGGCGGCGTCTGCGAGAGCGTGACGTGCGATGCGGCGACCGGGGCGTGCGTGAAGGCGCCGTTGGCGGACGGGACGAGCTGCCCGGCCGGCCCGTGTAAGAAGGGCGGCGCGTGCGTCGGCGGCGTGTGCCAGGGGGCGGACGTCGACTGCTCGGACGGCAACCCGTGCACGGCCGACTCCTGCGATCCGGCGACCGGCCAGTGCGTCAACGCCGCGGTCGACGGGGCGACCTGCGACGACGGCGACCCGTGTACGCTGGCCAGCGTGTGCCAGGCCGGCTCGTGCGTCGGGTCGGTCAAGAACACGTGCGACGACGGCAACGCCTGCACGGTCGACACCTGCGAGCCGGGCGTCGGCTGCAAGCACGCGCCGCTGCCTCCGTGCGACGACGGGGACGCCTGCACCGACGACGCCTGCGACCCGGCCGTCGGTTGCACGTTCGTCGCCAAGGTCTGCGCCCCGTCCGCCGCGCCCTGCACGACTTCTTCGTGCAACCCGACCAACGGCCAGTGCCAGTCGAGCCCCGTGGCCAGCGGGTCCGCCTGCGACGACGGCGACCCGTGCACCAGCGGCGACGCCTGCAGCGGGGGCGCATGCAAGGGCCAGCCGGTCAGCTGCGATGACGGCGACGCCTGCACGACCGACGCCTGCGGGCCGACGGGCTGCACGCACGCGCCCGTCGCGGGCTGCGGCGTCGACCCGCAGTGCGAGGGCAAGCTCGGCGGCGTGGCGTGCGACGACGGCGACGACGCCACCACCGCGGACATGTGCATCGCCGGCAAGTGCCGCGGCTACGTCGTCCACCGCGCCAACGGCGACGCGCTCGAGATCGGCCACGTCGGCTACCACGAGGTCGACTACGCGGCCGGCAAGTGGTTCGTCGTCGGCAGCGCCAGCCCGGTGTGGGGCGGCGGGTCCACCTACGCCATCGTCGACGCCACCAACCCCACCTTGCCCGGCATCTACCAGTCGACCATCCAAGGCTACCTGTTCCGAGACCTGCACGGCGGCTTCGCCGTGGACTCGAACGCCGCGCTCTGGCAGTTCGACGGCACGGGGTGGACGGCGACCAGCCCGCTCGCCAACGCGCTGTACGCCACGGGGTTCGGCAGCCTGTTCGGCGTCTGGTCTCAGGCCAACCCGGCGGGCCAGCGGACGCTGTGGGTCGTGGGATCGGCCAACTCGCAGCCGTACGTGCGGCGCTGCACCGAGGTCGGCTCCGTCACCTGCACCGTGCAGACGCTCGGCACGACCCAGGCCCGCCTGCCGCGCGCCGTGACCGGCTACCAGGCCTGCGGCGCCAACGGCTGCACGACCCACCTGTCGCTCGGCGCCGACCAGAGCGCCGGCAGCGGCTACTACTACAACCACACCTACGACAACGCCGGCGGCACCCAGAGCCCCTGGAGCTCGGGCTACAACGACGGCGGCGCCGCGATGACGCAGACCACCGCCATCGCCGCCTATGGCGACGGCCGGTTCATCCTGGTCGGCACCAACGGCCTGATGCGGTTCCGTGCGACGAACGGCGCCTGGGGCAACACCGTCACGGTGAACAACGGTCAGGCGAACCGGACCTTCACCGGCGCCTGGATCGGCGCAGACGTCGTCGTCCTGTCGGCCTGGCGCGCGACCAGCACACAGCGGGTCTACGAGCTGTGGACGGCCGACCGCGCGGCCAACGGCACCGCGGCGTCGAGCTGGACCATCCACCAGCTGGGCACCGACGGCTCGGGCAGCGCGAACCTGGCCGACGTGCGCGGCCGCGAGGACGGCTCGGTGTACGCGGTCGGGACGGGCCGCGGCTCGGACTTCTACCTCGACGGCGTGATGTTCGTCCGCACTCCCTGATGAGGCGCCGCGCCGTGGGCCGTGGACCTCTGGACCCGGCCCACGGCCGCGGCCACGGCCACGGTGCCGGCCTCCGCCGCGGCCGCGGCTACGGTCCCGGCCACGGCCCACGGCCCCGGCCTCCGCCACGGCCCACGGCCCCAGCCGCGGCCACGGCCCACGGCTTCGGTCACGGCCTCGGCTCCGGCCCCGGCCACGCCCACGGCTTCGGTCACGGCCACGGCTCCGGCCACGGCCACGGCCACGGCCACGGCCCCGGCCTCAGGTCCGCCGGCCGGCGCCCGCCGCGGCGGGGGACCCGCGCGCGCCGGACGCCTGCGGTCGCCTCAGCGTGCCTTGGCCAGGGCCGCGGCCGGCCGCTCGCCGACCGACGCGCGCGCCGCCAGCTCGAGCTCCATCGCGCGGACGCGCTGGCGCAGCTGCTCGCTCAAGACGAAGGTCGCGCTGACCGGGATGCGCTCCTGCAGCAGCCCCGAGATCTGGCGCGCCACGTCGCCGAGCCCGTCGACCGCCAGGGCCTCGCCCTCGGCGTCGCGGCCGCCCTGCGAGGGGCGGGCGGCCAGCAGCCCGACGAGGTCCAGCAGGCTCGAGAACAGCGCACCACGGATGCGCTGGATGGCCAGGTGGTCCCAGCCGTCGCGGTAGACCTGCTGCGTGATGCGCTCGACGAAGGGGATGATGCGCCCGCCGTAGCCGGCGGCGAAGAACAGCCGCGCGAGCTCCAGGGGATCGCGGCCGGTCGTCGCGGCCAGCTCGCCGACGGCCAGCGCGTGGCTGGCCGGCCTCAGGGCGGCGACCCGATGCGCCAACAGCTCGGGGACGCCCGCTTCGCGCAGGCGCGCCGCCTCGCGATCGAGGACCTGGCGCCCCTCGGCGGGCAGGACGTCCTCGATGTTGGCCATCAGGGCCTTGGCCACCTCGCCGGCTGGCTGCAGCCGCGGCCGGGTCGCCAGCGTCACCGGAGTGACGGCGCGATCGAGCAGCGACTGCACGGCGTCCGCCACGACCTGCTGGACGCTGATGATGGCCTGGTAGACGGCGCTGGCCGTCGCGGCGGCGCCCAGGGCGCGCAGCGCCTCGCGCAGCGGCCGCACCCCGAGCACGTCCTCGATGAGCAGCGTCGCGGCGGCGATCTCGGAGACCGACCGCTGCGTCGCCTTCATCATCAGCGGGAAGTAGGCGACGCCGCCCATGTCGACCAGGCGGTTGGTCTGGACGGTCGCGGCGATCTCGCGCGCCAGCATGTGCTCGCCCGCGACCGCGGCGAACGGCTCCATCACCGCGGGCGGGAAGTAGGCGACCAGATCGGGCATCAGCTCGTCGAGGGTGCCGATGGGCTCGGCCGTCAGCCCCGCGTAGACCACCATCTTCGAGTACGCGAGCAGCTTGGCCAGCTCGGGCCGCAAGAAACCCTGCTTGCGCGCCAGGCGATGCTCGATCATCTCGGCCGCGTCCGGCAGGCGCTGCGCGCGCCGCGAGAAGCCCAGCTGCTCCTTGAGCGTGTCCATGGCGCGCCAGTAGTTCCAGACGTTCTTGCGGCTGCGCGCCTCGTCCAGGCTGATGGCCAGGCTCTGGCTGTCGCTGTCGGCGAGCACCATGTCGCAGACCTCGTCGCCGACCTCGACCAGCAGCTTGTCGCGCGCGGACTTCTCGAGGGCGCCCGAACGCACGAGCGGCTGCAGCAGGATCTTCAGGTTGACCTCGTGGTCGCTGAGATCCACGCCGCCCGAGTTGTCGATGGCGTCCAGGTTCACGCGCCCGCCCGCCAGCGCGTACTCGACGCGCCCGCGCATGGTGACGCCCAGGTTGCCGCCCTCGCCGATGACCTTGCAGCGCAGCTGGCTGGCGTCGACGCGGACCCGGTCGTTGTCCTTGTCCTCGACCTCGGCGTGGGACTCGCTGGTCGCCTTGACGTAGGTCCCGATGCCGCCGTTCCACAGCAGATCCACGTCGGCGGTCAGGATGAGGCGAATCAGGCGCTCGCCCGAGACGACGTCCTCGCTGGCGCCCAGCCGCTCGCGCACCTCGGGCGACAGCTCGATGGCCTTGGCCCCGCGGTCGAACACGCCCCCGCCCGCCGAGATGAGGCTCGCGTCGTAGTCGGTCCACTGCGAGCCCTTGGTCTCGAACAGGCGCTTGCGCTCCTGCCACGCGGGGCCCGGGGCGGGGGTGGGGTCCAGGAAGATGTGGCGGTGGTTGAATGCGCCGATGAGCTTCATGGACTTGCTGAGCAGCATGCCGTTGCCGAACACGTCGCCCGACATGTCGCCGATGCCGACGACGCTCACCTCGTCGATCTCGGGATCGAGGTCCATCTCGGCGAAGTGCCGCCGCACGCACACCCAGGCGCCGCGCGCGGTGATGCCCTTCTCCTTGTGGTCGTAGCCGACCGAGCCCCCCGACGCGAAGGCGTCACCCAACCAGAAGTCGAAGGCGCGCGACAGCTCGTTCGCGGTGTCGGACAGGTGAGCCGTGCCCTTGTCGGCCGCCACGACCAGGTACGGGTCGTCGCCGTCGTAGCGCCTCACGCGCGGCGGCGGCACGACCTGGCCATCACGGATGTTGTCGGTGATCTCGAGCAGGCCGCGGATGAAGATGCGGTACAGCGCGTCCGCGCGGGCGCGCGCCTCGCGGAAGTCCTCGATGGGGTCCTTGAGGACGAAGCCGCCCTTGGCGCCGACCGGCACGATGAGCGTGTTCTTCAGCATCTGCGTGGCCATGAGGCCCAGGACCTCGGACCGGTAGTCGTCGATGCGGTCGCTCCAGCGGATGCCGCCGCGCGCGACCCGGCCGCCTCGCAGGTGCACGCCCTCGATGCGCGCGTGGTGGACGTAGATCTCGTACATCGGACGCGGCTCGGGCATCTCGCGCACGCGCGCCGACTCGATCTTCAGGCTGATGAAGTGCTCGCCGTCGCTGCGCTCGGCCACGTAGAAGTTGGTCCGCAGCGTCGCCTCGATGAGGTTCAGGATGATGCTGAGGACCCGGTCCTCCTCGAAGCCCTTGACGTGGGTCAGGTAGTCACGCAGCTCGCGTCCCAGGCGCGCCACCTCGTCCGCGCGGTGCGCGTCCGACACCTCGAGATCGGGATCGAAGCGCGCGCGGAACAGCGCCGCGAGGCGTGAGACGTAGGTGCTGTGGGTCATCAGCACCTTCTGCAGGATCTCGGCGCCGATCTGGCTGCCGAGCTGGCGGCTGTACGTGTACAGGGCCCGGAAGAGGTCGACCTCCTTCCAGGTCAGGTGCGCCTTGAGCAGCAGCCGATTCAAGCGGTCGCTGCGCATGCGCCGCTCGAACACGGCCATCAGGGCGTCGACCAGGGCCACGCGCTGGCTGAGGACGTCGGTCTCGCCGCGCTCGACGCGCAGCGTGTTCACGCTCAGGGGCTGCCCGCTCTTGCTCGTCACCTCGGTCGCGTACTGCTCGACGACCACGACGCCGAAGTTGTCGACGACCGGCAGGATGTCCGTCAGGCGCATCTCCTGGGCGCTGTAGATGCGCAGCAGCGCCTCGGACTCGCTGGCCCGCGAGGGCAGGATGTCGAAGCGCATCCGCCCGGTCGCCACGACCTGCTCGAGGTGGCCGATGTCCACCACGGCCTCGGCCGCCGACGTGATCTCGGTGTAGGCCTCGGGGAAGGCGTCGGCGTAGCGCGCGTACAGATCGGCCCCGACCAGATGGCCCATGTCCTCTTCGAGACGCTGCCGAAGCCGCATGGTCCACGGCGTCCCCAGCTCGACGAGCCGCTCCTCGACCGTCTCCAGGTTGGCGCGGCCGAACTCGCGCTCGCCGGTGAGGTAGAAGTGCAGGGCGACGGTCCCGAACTTGCCGAGGTGCATGCGGTGGTCGACGTAGGTCGCCTTCAGCTCGCCCTGCAGCATGTCCTGCAGATCCACCCGCAGCTCGTCCGAGTAGTGCTCCTTGGGCAGGACCACGAAGACGTACGCGCTCGAGGCGTCCTCGTTGATGACCACCTGGCTCTGGATCTCGCGCGTCGCGTCGGCCTTCACGCTCAGCTGCAGCAGATCCTTGATGGTCTCGTCGTCGGCCTCGAACAGGTACTCGACGGGCAGGGCGTTGAACGCGTTGACCAGGCTCTTGTGTTGGTAGCTGCCCAGGACCGTCGCCGACTCGCGGATGATGCGGTTGACCTTGCGGCGCAGGATGGGGATGTCGCTGCCCGGCTGGCCCAGGCCCTTGAACGTGAACATCCCGTGGATGACGAAGCCGCCGCTCCACCGCCCCTGGTCGTCGAAGGTCCGCACCAGGATCTCGTCGACCTTGCCGGCGCGGTGCACCAGGCTCTCCTCGGTCGACTTGCGCACGCGCGCGATGGGCCAGCTCAGGCGCTCGTCCCGCGCCAGAAAACGCATCGCGTCGTCGGTTCCGCGCCCCGAGGGCATGGCCTCGTCGCGCATGGCCCCGAGCCCGCGCTCGGGCGCGATGCGCAGGTGCCCCTTGGCGTCTACGACGTAGCAGCTGATGCCCATGAGGATGAAGTTCTCGCTCGTGACCCACTCGAGGAAGTCACGCACCTCCAGGCAGTCGTCGCGGTGGCCGGTGTCCTCCTTGGCGAGGAAGTCGAACTCGTTGGCGAAGTCCTTGATGACGCGCGTCATGCGGTGGAAGTCGCGCACCATCGCCTGCGAGACCTTCAGCCGCTGCCGGATCTCGGCCTCGATCGTCTCGAAGCGCAGCCCCGCCGGCACGCTGACGTACCAGCGCGTGTAGCTCCAGTTGCGGCTCTGCTCGGCCTGCGGGGTGATGGCGACCAGCTTCGCCCCGTCGAGCACGACCGGGAAGATGATGTTCAGGCTGTTGTGGACCTGGACGTCACGCTGCCGCAGGTAGAGCTTGAGCGTGTCGAAGATGAACGGCTGATCGGGCATGACGGTCTCGATGACCCGCCCCTCGAGCGCGTAGCCGTGCTCGGCCTCGGTCGGCTGGAACGCCCGCACCTCGACCTCGCGCGAGACGATGCCCGAGGTCATCCACCGGAACGAGTCCTGCAGCTGGGCCGCCAGCGTCGTCAGCCGGTGCCGGTACAGGTACTGCTCGTCGACCCGCCTCAGGACGGCCTGCGCGAAGGCCGTCATGAGCGCCTCGTGGTTATCGCCGGCCTCGGCCCGCTCCGACGTCAGGTCGGTCAGCAGGCGATCGATGAGCTCCGCGCGGGCGATGTTGTGCTGCATGACGCTGGCTCCACTCGGGGTCACGCGGCGCCGGTCCCGGTCGCGTTCGCCGGCCCACCGCTGGTCCGCGCCTCACGACCCCGGCAACCGCTCGGGACGCGTCGCACCTAGCACACGCCCCAACCCCCATCAAGCCGCGGTGCGTCAAGGTCCCCGGATGTGCGTCGTGCTTGGAGATGGTCTCGCCGAGGGAGGTTCAGCGCCCCCGAGCTCACTCACACAGGGCTGCCAGTTCCTGACACTGGTCCACCGTGACGGCTTCGCCGCACGGAGGCAGTCCTCCGGTCCACGTCCCCGCGCAATGGGAGCACTCGGTGTAGGCGTAGATGAGGCCCTGGGCGAGGACATCACCCGCTCCGAAGCACGTGCCGTAGCACTCCAAGTCAGGTTCGCCTGACCGGGGGATGCATGCTTCGATGCAGGCGTTGGTGTCTGAGCACGAGGCTGAACCGGCCTGCTCGACCAAGCACGCGCTGAACTCATAGGGACACTCGAGCAGCGCGCATACGTAGCTCGTTCCGCAGCCCATGTCGTCCATGCAACCCTGCAAGTCAGGGAATGTAGCGAGTACGTGTGGACGGCCCGCTTCCAAGCAGCCGACGAGGCAGTCCGTATCCGACGACGTGCAGGATGCCCTACACTTCAGGACGTCGTTGCAGTAGGCGTCTTCCAGGAGCCGACACTCCCCGAATACACACGATTCGGCCGAGTCGCACGTGCCGCACGACCCGCCACAACCATCGGGTCCACAAGACTTACCCGAGCAAAGCGGTTCACACACGCATTGGCCGTTGTCTCCGCAGACCTGGCCCGAGGTACATCCCCCACACTGTGTTCCGCACTCGGACTCGCCGCAGGAGCCCGGTTCGCAGACGCAAGTCGGTGCTGGGGCGTCCGAGCACGCATCGAAGCCTTCGGTGCACCGGTCGGCGATGCACTGTTGACACTCAGCGGCCTTGAAACCCCAAACGCCGCTGCACTTGTCTCTACACATGACCTCCTTGGCACAATAGGCCAGCTCGACCAGGCATGTAACGCAGTCGTCTTGGAGGTTGGTCTCGTTGTCCAGGCACTGCTTCACGCACGCCTCATCAAACCCGCTCTCGAAGCATTCGGCGCAGTTCAAGCCGGTCCAGACCGCGCCCGTATTTGTGAGACTTGCGTTCCCTCCGCCGGTACAGACTCCTGAGGGCGTCACGTCGGGCTCAGGACCCGCATCAGCGCCGTCCGAGAGCGCCGCCCCATCCTGGTCCACGCCGTCGGCCAAGGTCGCGTCCACATCTGTGCCGTCAGAATCCGCCTCGGTCGGCGCCTTGAGGTCATCATGTTCGGCGTCCAACTCGTCGGTATCGACCTTCACATCCTGATAGACGGAGATCGGATCCCATGCGCAGCCGGACAGGCCAGCAGCTACGCTGAGCCACGCAGCGAGAAGCGGTGCCGATGTCTTCACGAGAGGGTCCTAAGCTGTCGGTGCCGCTCGTCGGCGCCGGGTCGCATGGCCGGCACCGACGAGCAACTGAGATATCAAGGGGTCCAGCGGAAGACGGCCTTGTCCATCTGCCCCGTCGCCGTGTTGGCCCAGCCGCCGAAGAGGAAGAACTCGTCGGCCTTCACCTCGATGGCCTTGAGCGAGTACTGCTCGGGGCCAGGGCAGTCACCCAGCTTGCATCCCGTGTTCGCGAAGGTGTTGACCGTCCAGCTGCTGCCCAGGGTTAGGTTGCTGGTCGCGTCGGCGTGCGCGATGTAGAAGATGGCGGCCGAGCTGGTCTGATAGCGACCGATGACGAACACCTTCTTCCCGTCGGTGGCCACGTCCCAGAAGTCGGTGGACGCCTGATTGCTCAGGCCGGGCAGGGTCACCTTGACCATATCGGCCGTGCCGCCAGCGAGGAGCAGGCCGCCTGTGCCCACCACGACGATCTGGTTGCCGACCGCCTCAGCCTCGAGCGCGCGCTGGCCCGAGACGCTGACGTACATGTTGTTGTCGTACGCCCAGGCGCTGTTCGACGTGTTGTAGCGCAAGAAGTCGACGATGGTCGGGCTCGTCTCCGAGTTGTAGTTGGCCACGATGATGACTTCGCCCGTCGACAGGCGCACGACGGCGACGGGGAACTCGTTGGTCGTCGACACCGCCTCGTCGGAGCAGCTGAAGCTCGACCAGCCGGAGCAACCGCGGACCGTCATCTTCGTGTTCTCGGCGTCGCGCCCGGCGAACTTGTAGGAGGTGGTGATGATACATGGGAACTGAGAGCACGAGCTCGACCACACCTTCGAGCCGGTCCAGGTGCCATTGGGCAGCGCATTGAACGCCGCGGAGAGGCTGCCGCTGGTCGACGAGTTCACCCAGCTGGTCGTGCTGCTGTCCCACACTCTGAGGCTAGACCCGAAGACCAGGTAGTTCCAGCCGAGCGTCATCTTCGGGGCGCCCTTGCCGAGGAGGTTCGAGTCGGTCGAGGACGTGCCGCCCTTGAAGTGCTGGGTGTAGCTGTTGACGGTGAGACTCGCTGGGGATTGATGCACGGCGTAGACGTCCGAGCTCGGTCCCGGCGACGCGGCCGTATATTCGTCGACGCCCGAGCTGAAGCTGGACGACAGCGCCCGGGTGAAGCCGCTGCAGGTCGCGTTGTAGCACCAGTCGCCGTAGGTCGTGGTCTTGCCGTCGCTGCAGGCGGTGAAGTTCGCCTTGGACGGGTGCGAGCAGGTCGCCTTGGACGAGCAGATGTCGTCGGTGCAGGGGTTGCCGTCGTCGGCGCAGGTCGAGCCGGCGGGCTTGGGCGTCCAGGCCGAGGTGCTGCTCTTGATGTCGCACGCCTGGCAGTCGTTGGACGGGTTGGTGGTGCCGTTCTGGACGCAGGTGCTGCCGATGAGGCAGCTGCCCGACTTGGGGTCGAGCGGGTGCGTGCACTGGCCCTGCGCGCAGACGTCGTGGGTGCAGGAGAGCTTGTCGTCGGGGCAGGCCGTCCCGTCCGCGACGTTGCTCCAGGCGCTGGCGCTGGTGGAGGCGTTGCACACCTGACACGGGTTGTCGGGGTTCGGCTCGCCGTCCTTGTAGCAGACCCCGTCGATGAGGCAGGTCCCCTTGTCCTGCGTGAACTTGCAGCCGCCCTTGCCGTCGCAGCTGTCGGCGGTGCAGGCCAGCTTGTCGTCGCAGAGGTAGCCGGTGCCGGCGCAGGCGCCGCTGGCGCACGCGTCGGAGTGGGTGCAGTCGTTGCCGTCGCTGCACGACCCGCTGACGTTGGTCCAGCTGCTGGTGCTCTTGGCGGCGTCGCACTTGCGGCAGGTGTTGTTGCCGTCCGACGCGCCGTCCACGTGGCAGGCGCCGTCGATCTTGCAGTAGCCCGCCTTCAAGGTGATGAGGCAGCCGTCCTCGGTGCAGGACGCCGTCTCGCACGCCAGGGCCGTGCAGCCCGCCAGCGAACCGACGCACTGCCCCTCGGCGTTGCAGGCGTCGCCGGTCGTGCAGCTGAGGCCGTCGTTGCAGGCCGTCCCGGCGCTCTTGGCCGACCACTTCGTCTGCGACGTCGCCGCCGCGCACTGCTCGCAGGAGTTGGCCGGGTTCGTCGCTCCGTTGGCGTAGCACGACGTGTTGATGAGGCAGTTGCCCGCCGCCACCGGATACGAGCAGCCGCCCTTGCCGTCGCAGGTGTCGGTGGTGCAGCCCTTGCCGTCGTTGCAGACGTAGGCCGTGCCCCCGCACGTCCCGCCGCTGCACACGTCCGAGTGCGTGCAGGCGACCCCGTCGTCGCACGAATCGTTGTTGTTCGACCAGGCCGTCTTGCTCTTGGTCGGCTGGCAGCTCTGGCAGGGGTTGTTCGGGTTCTTCGCATCCGCCGCGACGCACGCTCCGCCGATGACGCAGTGCGCCGAACCGATGGCGTGGTTGCAGCCGCCCTTGCCGTCACAGCTGTCGGTCGTGCAGGCCAGGCCGTCGTCGCAGACGTAGCTGGTCCCCTTGCAGACGCCGCCGCCGCACACGTCGCCCTGCGTGCACGCCGCCTTGTCGTCGCAGGTCGCGCCGTCGTTGTTCGACCAGCTGGTCCCCGACGTGCACTTCTGACAGACGTTGTCCGGGTTCAGCTGCCCGCCGTTGTAGCACTTGCCGTCGACCAGGCACTGCCCCGACTTCACGGGGTTGCTGCAGCCGCCCGCGCCGTCGCAGACGTCCTCGGTGCATGCCAGGCCGTCGTCGCAGGAGTAGGCGCTGCCCGTGCACTTGCCGTTCGCGTCGCACTGGTCCGCCGACGTACAGGCCGACCCGTCGTCACAGGCCTCGCCGAGCTTGGGCTCCTTGTAGCACTCGCCGCTCGACACGTCGCAGCGGCCGGTGTTGCAGGTGTCGCCGAAGCCGGCGCAGTCCCCGTCGCTCTGGCACCCGCAGTCCCAGGTGCCCACGCACGTCCCCGCAGACGTGCACTTGTCGTTGATGGTGCACGTCGCGTCACCGTCGTTGCACGCCGTCCCGGTCAGCGGCGTCTTCTTGCACGACCCGCCGACGCACGCCGCCGCGTTGCACTGGTCCGCGTAGGCCGAGCAGTCCAGCGGCGTCCCCTTGCACACGCCGCCCGAGCACGCGTCGTCCTGGGTGCAGCTGTTGCCGTCGCTGCAGGCGTTCCCGTCGGGCGCGGCCTGCGGCACGCACTTGTCGCCGACCTCGTCACAGGCCCCGACCGTACACACCCCGTCGCCCGACGCCGAGCAGTCGCGCGCCGGCCCCGCCTTGCACTCGCCGGACTGGCACACGTCCCCGGTCGTGCAGTACTTGCCGTCCTCGCAGGCCGACCCGTTCAGGCTCGTGTCCGCGACCTCGACGCACTCGTAGTTCTGGCACGCGAAGCGGTTGCACGCGGACGGCGTCCCTTCGCAGTCGCCGTCGACCTTGCAGGGGCAGTAGCCCACGCACGCGCCGTCCTCACAGTGGTCGTCCTTCGTGCAGGGCTCGCCGTCGTTGCAGCTGTTGGTGTCGTCGGTCACGCTCTGGCAGCCCGTCGCCGTGTTGCAGGTGTCGTCGGTGCACGGGTTGCCGTCGTCGCAGTTCAGCGACTGCCAGTTGCTCTTGGACAGCGCCGGCTTGCACACCTGGCAGGCGTTGTTCGGGTTCACCGCCTCCGCCGCGAAGCACGTCTTGCCGATGGAGCAGAAGCCATCCTTGACGGTGTAGACGCACTTCTTCTCGCTGCTGCAGAACTCGACCGTGCAGTCGAGGCCATCGTCGCACCAGGCGTCGTCGGGGCACCCGCACTCGGCCAGCTCGGCGTCCCAGCTCCCCTCGCAGTTGCCCGACGCGTCGCAGACGTCGCCCGTCGTGCACTTCTCGCCGTCGTCGCAGGGCTCGCCGGACTTCGGCGTCGTCACGCACTTGCCGGCCTCGCAGGACCCGGCGTTGCAGGCGTCGTCGAACTCGGAGCAGTCGAGCGGCACGCCCGCGCACGCCCCGTCGGCCGAGCACTGGTCGGTCAGCGTGCACGGGTCCTTGTCGTCGCACTGCGTCCCGGCCGCCTTGTTCGTCGCCACGCACTGGCCCGTCGTCGGGTCGCAGGCCGTCGTCGAGCACCCCGCCGGGTCGCCGGCGTCACAGGACACGGCCGCCCCGCCCAGGCACTCGCCGGCGTCGCACACCTCGCCCGTCGTGCACAGGTCCCCGTCGTCACAGCTGGTCCCGTTCTTGCCGGTGTCGGGGACCGCGACGCACTCGAAGCCCACGCACGCCACCCGCTCGCACGCGCCCACCTCGACCGCGGCGCCCTCGCACTGCTCGTCCGTCTTGCACGGGCAGGTCCCCACGCACTCGGCCTGGGCGTTGCACATCTCGTTCTGCGTGCAGGGGTCCCCGTCGTCGCACTCGGCCCCCGGCGCCGGCGTCGACACGCAGCCCAGCAGCGGGTCGCACGTGTCGGTCGTGCACGGGTTGCCGTCGTCGCAGGGGTAGGGCGACCAGCTCGTCGGCTCGGCCGGGTCGCAGACCTGGCAGCTGTTGACGCTGTTGACCTCCTCGGCGAAGACGCACTTGCCGTTGATGAAGCAGGTGCCGCCGACGACCGGGAACGAGCACTCGCCGGTCTCGACGTTGCAGACCTCTTGCGTGCAGCCCAGGTTGTCCTTGCAGTCCGCGTTCGTCTCGCAGGCGCAGTCGCCGCCGGTGTCCCACTTGCCCTGGCACGTCCCGTCCTCGAGGCACACGGCCTCGACGATGCACGCGTTGGCGTGCACGCAGCTCTGTCCCACCTTCACCTGCGCGAGGCAGGTGCCCGCCTGGCACAGGCCCGACGTGCACGGCCCGTCGAACGCGCCGCAGTCCATCGGCGCGCCCTCGCACCCGCCCGCCCCGCAGGCGTCGCTCACGGTGCAGGGATCGCCGTCGTCGCAGCTGGTCCCGGCCTCGGCGGCCTGCGCCTCGCACCCGCCGGTGTCGGGGTTGCACGCCCCCACCGTGCAGGCGCCGTCGCCCGACGCCGAGCAGTCCTTGGGCGTCCCGCCGCCGCACACCCCGGCCGCGCACACCGCGCCGGTCACGCACTTGTCACCGTCCGTGCAGGTCTGCCCGTCCTTGGCGAGGTCGCTGGTCGCCACGCACACGTTGTCGGCGCAGACGGCCTTCTCGCAGGGGCCCACCGGCGTGTCGCCGCAGTCGGCGTCGACCTCGCACACACACGTCCCGACGCACTCGCCGGCCTTGCACGCGTCGTCCTTGCTGCACGCGCTGCCGTCGTCGCAGGCCGCCCCGTCTTCGAGGTCGTCGTAGACGCAGCCCGTCTTGAAGTCGCAGGCCTCGGTCGTGCACGAGTTGGAGTCGTCGCAGACCACGTCGCTCCACGCCGTCGTGCTGGCGGCCGTGTCGCACACGAAGCACTTGTTGTCGGGCTTGGTCTCGAGGTGCGCGTAGCACTCGTCGTCGATGTTGCAGACGTTGTCGCGCTCGGTGTTGACGCAGACGCCCGCCTCGCAGCGATCGTCGGTGCACGAGTTCTTGTCGTCGCACTCGCTGTGCTTGCCGACGCCGCACGTCTTGGTCTGGACGTCGGGGGCGTCCCCCTTGACGAAGTCCTCGCCGCCGGCCGCGTCGTTGTCGGCGCTGACCTTGATGTCCCCGCAGCCGGCGGCGCCGATCGCGAGCAGGGCGGTACAGAGGGTGAACGCTCGCGCCATGGAATGGAGCAGCATAGGGGGGTCTCCCGGAGGTGCGCGTGGTCGTGCTTGGTCCCGAACGAGGCGCATTCTAGGACCGGCGCCGGCCGGGAATCAACCGCCGACCGCTCCGGTTACAGAGAACTTGGCTCGAAACCTTGCAGGGCGCGCGTCGGTTGCATCCGCGGCGGGGTCGGGCCACGATGCGCGCGATCGACGGGCGGCCGCGGGGCCCCCCGAGCGGCACCCCAGGCGCCGAGGCGCTCGGCCCTCAGACGGAGCGAGTGAAGTGGAGCGGACCAGGTACCTCATCATCGGCGCGGGCGTGAGCGGCCTGTCGTTCGCGGACTGGGTGGACAGCGACGACTACCTCGTCTGCGAGGCGCTGGGCGAGATCGGCGGCTACTGCCGGACCGTCCAACAGGACGGCTTCGTCTGGGACTACTCGGGCCACTTCTTCCACTTCAAGCGGCCCGAGATCGAGCGTTACCTGGTCGACCGGATGCAAGGCCAGCGCATCCTCACGGTCAACAAGGACAGCCGCATCCACTATGGCGACCGGCTCGTCGACTTCCCCTTCCAGAAGAACATCCACCAGCTGCCGCAGGACGAGTTCATCGACTGCCTCTACGACCTGTTCTTCAAGGAGGACCGGCCGGCCCGCAACTTCGAGGAGATGCTCTACGCCAAGTTCGGACGCGGCATCGCCGAGAAGTTCCTCATCCCCTACAACGAGAAGCTCTACGCGACGCGCCTGAGCGCCCTCGACGTCGACGCCATGGGGCGCTTTTTCCCCTACGCCAACCTCGAGGACATCGTCCGCAACTTCCGCCAGCCCGACAACGCCAGCTACAACGCCACCTTCACCTACCCCGAGGGCGGCGCCATCCAGTACGTGCACGCCCTCGCCCAGGGCGTCCACGCGGACCGCATCGCCCTGAACGAGGCGGTCGTCTCGCTCGACCTCACCCGCAAGGTCGCCCGCACCACACGCCGCGAGATCGCCTTCGAGCACGTCATCAGCTCGGCGCCGTTCCCCAAGCTGCTCGACCTCGCCGGCGTCCCCTACGACCGCTCGGTCTACAGCTGGAACAAGGTCCTGGTCTTCAACCTCGGCTTCGACCGCAAGGGCCCCGAGGGCATCCACTGGATGTACTTCCCCGACCGCAGCGTGTCGTTCTACCGCATCGGCTTTTACGACAACATCTTCGACACGCCGCGCATGAGCATGTACGTCGAGGTCGGCTACCCCAAGGACGCGCCGGTCGACCGCCCGACCATCGAGGCCATGAAGGCCCGCGTCCTCGAGGATCTGGCCAAGACCGGCGTCGTCGACGGCCACCGCCTCGTCAGCTCGCACGACATCGTGCTCGACCCCGCCTACGTCCACATCACGCAGGCCTCGCTGGCGGACGTGACCGCCAAGAAGCAGCTCCTCGCCGCCCGCGGCGTGCACTCCATCGGCCGCTACGGCGCGTGGACCTACTGCTCCATCGAGGACAACATCGTCGAGGCGCGGCAGCTCGCCGAGGTCTTCAACGGGGTCGAGGCCCTCGACCGGGCCGCCCGGCGCCTGTCGGAGCCGGCCAAGGCCGACCTGGCCGAGGTGGGCTGAGCGGACGGCCTGTCGGCCCGCGTCCGGCTCAGGCCAAGCCTGGAGCCGGCGCGGACCCCGGCCACAGACGCCACGAGCCGCGGAGGGGCCCCCCGCGGCTCGTGTGCTCGAGACCTCTCGCGTCGCCTCAGTAGCTGGGCGCCGCCGCCTTGACGCCGTCGCTGGCGAACTCGGCGTACTCCTCGAAGCTGGCGCGGAAGCGGTCGACCAGCTTCTTGGCCGTCGCGTCGTAGGCGGCCTTGTCGGCCCAGGTCTGACGCGGGTCGAGGACCTCCTGCGGGACGCCGGGGACCTCGACCGGCACGCCCACCTTGAAGATGGGGTGGGGGCTGAACTGGACGTCGTTGAGCTTGCCCGCCAGCGCCGCGCCGAGCAGGGCGCGCGTCCACTTGATGGGCATGCGGCTGCCGACACCGTAGGGGCCGCCGGTCCAGCCGGTGTTGACCAGCCAGCACTTGACGCCGTGGCGGGCGATCTTCTCTCCGAGCAGCTTGGCGTACACCGTCGGGTGGCGGGCCATGAAGGGCGCGCCGAAGCAGGCCGAGAAGGTGGCCTTGGGCTCGGTCACCCCGCGCTCGGTGCCGGCGACCTTGGCGGTGTAGCCGCTGAGGAAGTGGAACATCGCCTGGTCGGGGGTCATGCGCGCGATGGGCGGCATGACGCCGAAGGCGTCGCAGGTGAGCATGATGATGTTGCGCGGGTGGCCGCCGCGCCCGTCGACCAGGGCGTTGGGGATCTGGCGGATGTCGTAGCTCGCCCGGGTGTTCTCGGCGTAGCGGTCGTCGTCGAGGTCGAGCAGCCGCGTCTCGTCGTCCATGACGACGTTCTCGAGGATGGTCCCGAAGCGCTTGGTCGTGGCGAAGATCTCGGGCTCGGCCTCGGCGCTCAGGCGGATGACCTTGGCGTAGCAGCCGCCCTCGAAGTTGAAGACGCCCGAGTCGGTCCAGCCGTGCTCGTCGTCGCCGATGAGCGAGCGCTCGGGGTCGGCCGAGAGCGTGGTCTTGCCGGTGCCCGACAGGCCGAAGAAGAGGGCCACGTCGCCGTCCCGCCCCACGTTGGCCGAGCAGTGCATGCCCAGGACGCCCTTGGCGGGCAGGACGTAGTTGAGGACCGTGAAGATGCTCTTCTTGATCTCGCCGGCGTACTCGGTCCCGCAGATGACGACCATCTTGTCGGTGTAGTTGACGAAGATGGCGGCCTCGGAGTTCGTGCCGTCGCGGGCGGGCTCGGCCTTGAAGCCGGGGGCGTGGAGGATGGTGAAGTCGGGCCGCCAGTCGTCGAGCTCGGCGGGGGCCGGGGGCAGGAACATGTTGTTCGCGAACAGCGCGTGCCAGGCGCGCTCGGCGATGACGCGCACCTTGAGGCGCAGCTCGGGGTCGGTCCCGGCGTAGCAGTCCTGGACGTAGACGTCGCGGTCCGACAGGTACTCGGCGACGCGGCGCTGCAGGCCGGCGAACGTCTCGGGCGTGATGGCTCGGTTGTGCTTGCCCCACCACAGGGTGGAGTCGGTCTCGGCGTCGCGGACGGTGAACTTGTCGTCCGGCGACCGGCCGGTGTATTTTCCGGTCCGGGTGACGAGCGGTCCGTCCGCCGCGAGGCGGCCCTCTTCGCGCCCCAGGGCGTGCTCCACGAGCCGTGCGGGGACCAGGTTCCGGTAGACGGTACGATGCGTGGAGAGTCCCGCGTGGCTGAGGTCCAGGCTCATGACTTCCTCTGAAAGGTCCGGTGAAGGGTCCGGGGTGCTTCGAGCGCAGCCGGTGTCGACCGCCGTCGGGCGCGCGGACGCGGCCGCGCGGGCCGCGCGCGAGGCGCTGGGGGCAGGCGAGGTCGGAGCCTCGCCGAGCCCCCAGGTGAAGTCAAGCGAGCGGTTGCAGGGGCTGCGCGTGTCTGTGGCCCTTCGCCGGGCGCCCCGATGACGACCTGCCCCTTGCGTCGGCCGCCGGCGTGCCCACCTTGGCCTTCTCGCGGCGGACGCCGCGCAGGGGTCCTTCTCGGGCTGAGCCGCATGGCTGCTGGCTCTGACGGAGTTTTTCGAAACGAATGCGTGCGCTCCCTTGGCGGATGGCGCTGGCTTTGAGAGGATTCGTAATGACAGTAGCTCGTAGGAAGCACGGAGGCTCCCGCCATGGCTGGTCCTGAACGGCCGCGGACCGGAGAGCCGCAAGATGGTCGCGAGACCGTCCTCGAGCGCAGGCCGAAGACGCAGCGTCCTAGGCTTTACAAAGTCCTCTTGCACAACGACGACTTCACCTCCATGGAGTTCGTCGTGTGGGTCCTTCAGAACGTCTTTCACAAGTCGGAGACGGAGGCCACCCACCTGATGCTAACCATCCACCACAAGGGCATCGGCGTCGCCGGGGTCTACACGCGCGACATCGCCGAGACGAAGGTCCAGGAGACCTTGGAGCTCGCCGAGGAACACGGCATGCCATTGCTGTGCACGACGGAGCCCGACGACTGAGCGCGCCCAGTTGCCATTGCGGGTGCTGAGATGAAGTTGAGTACGGAACTGCAGGTCTGCGTCGAGTTGGCCATCGCGGAGGCGACACGCCGCCGCCACGAGTTCAGCACGGTCGAGCACCTGCTCCTCGCGCTCCTCCACGACGAGGAGGCGCGGCACGTGATGGCCCAAGCGGGGGCCAACCTTCGCCAGCTCAAGGACGAGCTCGAAGGCCACCTCGACAACGACATCCCGAAGGTTCGGGAGGACGTGCCTCACCAGGCGCGGCCCTCGCTCGGGTTCTCCCGGGTGGTGCAGCGCGCGGCGTTGCACGTCAAGGGGTCGGGCAAGGACGAGATCCGTCCGCACAACGTCCTCGTGGCGATGTACGCCGAGCCCGACGGGTACGCCCGATTCCTCCTCGAGAACGCGGGGTGCAGCCGACTCGACGTCGTGCGCTTCATCTCGCACAACATCCCCAAGCACGGTTCGGTCCAGAGCGACATGTCCCGACCCTCGTACGAGCGTCCCTCCTCGGGAGACAACGAGGAGGCGGAGGGCGGCGTGCCATCCGATCCCCTCGAGGCCTTCACCACCAACCTCAACGAGCGCGCCGCCCGCGGCGACATCGATCCCCTCATCGGGCGGTCCGGCGAGGTCGACCGGGTGGTGCACATCCTCGCGCGCCGCCGCAAGAACAACCCGCTGCTCGTCGGCGACGCCGGCGTCGGCAAGACCGCCATCGTCGAGGGGCTCGCCCGCAAGATCGTGCGCGGCGAGATCCCCGAGGCGCTCGAGGGCGTCACCGTCTACGCCCTGGACATGGGCGCCCTGCTGGCGGGGACGCGCTACCGCGGCGACTTCGAGGCCCGCTTCAAGGCCGTCATGAACGCGCTGACCGACAACGAGCGGGCGGTGCTGTTCATCGACGAGATCCACACCATCATGGGCGCGGGCGCCGTCAGCGGCGGCTCGCTCGACGCCTCCAACATGCTCAAGCCGGCGTTGGCCAACGGCAAGCTGCGCTGCATCGGCGCGACCACCTTCGCCGAGCACCGCCAGCACATGGAGCGCGACCGCGCCCTGGCGCGCCGCTTCCAGGTGGTCGAGGTGCCCGAGCCCAGCCCCGCGGACGCCATCAAGATCCTCGAGGGCCTGCGCGACGGCTACGAGCGCTTCCACGGCGTGACGTTCGCTTCGACCGCCATCAAGGCCGCCGTCGAGCTCAGCACCAAGTATCTGACGGACCGCCGTCTGCCCGACAAGGCCATCGACGTGCTCGACGAAGCCGGCGCGGCGCGGCGGCTGGCCGGCGGCCGGCAGGTCGGCGTCCCGCACATCCAGGAGGTCATCTCCTCGATGGCGCGCGTCCCGGTCGAGTCGATGACCCGCACCGACCGCGAGAACCTGCGCGACCTCGAGGGCGAGCTGATGAAGCGCGTCTTCGGGCAGCCGCAGGCGGTCGCCAAGGTCGCGCGCGCGGTCAAGCTCTCCCGCGCCGGCCTGCGCTCGGTCGAAAAGCCGATCGGCTCGTTCCTGTTCGCAGGCCCGACCGGCGTCGGCAAGACCGAGCTGGCCAAGGCGCTGGCCGATGTGATGGGCGTCAAGTTCCTCCGCTTCGACATGTCCGAGTACATGGAGCGCCACACGGTCTCGCGGCTCATCGGCGCGCCCCCGGGGTACGTCGGGTACGACCGCGGCGGCCTGCTGACGGACGCCGTGACGCAGACGCCGCACGCGGTGCTGCTGCTCGACGAGATCGAGAAGGCGCACCCCGACGTCTTCAACATCCTGCTGCAGGTCATGGACCACGGGACGCTGACCGACAACAACGGCCGCAAGGCCGACTTCCGGCACGTCATCCTGATCATGACCTCGAACGTCGGCGCCGAGGATCTGGCGCGCCGCAAGGTCGGCTTCTCCGAGGAGACCTCCTTCGGCGACACCAGCGAGGCCTTCAAGCGCGCGTTCACGCCCGAGTTCCGCAACCGCCTGGACGCCAAGATCGACTTCGGCGCGCTGCCGATGGAGGTCATGGAGAGCATCGTCGTGAAGATGGTGCGCGAGCTCGAGGGGCAGCTGGGGGACCGCAAGGTCGCCATCAAGCTCAGCGAGGACGCCAAGAAGCTGCTCGCACGCAAGGGCTACGACCCCGCGATGGGCGCCCGGCCGCTGGCGCGCGTCATCCGCGAGCTGCTCGCCGAGCCGCTGTCCGAGGAGATCCTCTACGGGCGCCTCGAGCGCGGCGGCGCGGTCCGCGTGGACGTCGAGCCGACGACCGAGGCCCTGGTCTTCGGCTACGGCGAGGTCGTCGCGGCCTGACCGACCGGTCGAGGCCTGCACCGGCGAGGGCCCGCGGCGTTGCCGTGGGCCTTCGTCGCTTCACCGGCGAGGGCGTCGACGGGCCCGGGCCCGGGGCGGGTTCCCGCGACCCTCCTGGACCGCAGGGTGATCGAGTTCTAGTTCGGGCCACCGGACTGCACGAGCTCGCTCGTGCTCCGGCATGGCGCAGCTCGCTGCGCCCACGAGGCTACAGTCCCATGCCTCCCCGCGCAGCTAGCTGCGCGACCCACGAGCCCGAGCAAGCTCGGGCAGTCCAACACGCCCGTAGCTAGAACTCGATAGCCCTATCCTGGACCGGAGCGTCCCTTGCCCGAGGCGGCGCGGCTCTGGTATGTGGCAGTCTCCCCGATGAGCCGCGCCGAGCGCTCGATGGGCTTGGAGATCCGACGCATGCAGCACGACGCGGGGCCCTGGCGACCGGCACCTGGGACGACCATCGACGGGCGGTACCGGCTCGAGCGCGAGCTGGGCCCCGGCCCGCTCGGCGTGACGTGGCTCGCGCACGACGAGCGGATGGGCGAGGCCGTCGCGATCAAGGTGCTGCACCCGGCGCTCTTCGCCGCGCCGTTCAAGGAGGCGAACACGCTGCGGCTGCAGCGGGCGCGGGCCTACGTGCACGACCACGTCGTCCGGCTGAGGGATGTGGTCACTGGCACGTCCTCGGACGGGCGCAACTACGTCGTCACGGACCTCGTCGACGGCCTGGATCTGGCGACGTGGATCAAGCTGCATGGAGCCGGGCTGACCACCTCGGACGTGCTGGGGTTGATGCGGCAGGTCGTCGCGGCCCTCGAGTGGATCCACCAGCTGGGTGTCCACGGCAACCTCAAGCCCAGCAACGTCTTCGTGGACGGCGCGGGGCGGGTCCGGATCTCCGACCCCTGGTACCTCGACGGACGACAGACCATCCCTACGTCGGATCTGGCGCCGCGCGGCGAGGGCTGGGCGGCGCCCGAGCAACGCGGCGAGACCTGGGCCGAGGGCAAGGAGGCCGATCCGCACGGCCTCGCGCTGCTGTTCGGCCTGTTGATCGGTGGCCGCCGCCCGACCGGGGGCATCCCGCTCATCGCGCAGGGGCTGGGCGTCCCGCCGGCCGTCGATGACGTCTTCGAGCGCGCGACCGCGGCCGACCGGACGAGACGCCACCGGGACATCCGCGCCTTCTGGGCGGCGCTCGAGGGTGCCTGCGCCGATCTGCGGCTGCCGCTGGACGCGACCGGCCTGGCGACGGCGGCCGGCCGCGAGACCCTGGTCGGGGTCGCCCCGCGCGTGCCGCGGCGCCCGCCCTCCGGCGACACCAGCGAGGTGGCCATGCCGCCCGGGCTCGTCTCGGACGGCGACCCCGACGTGACGATGCTCGAGCCGCCGGCGTCGTGGCCGACCGACGACGGTGAGGGCCACACGGCCTCGATGAGCCTGGCCGAGCTGGCCGAGTACGCCAAGGCGATGGGACGCGAGGTCGAGCTCGCCGCACCACCGCGCCCGGCGCCGCGCCTGGATCTGGTGCCCCCGGACGAGGAGGCCGACGAGCCCATCGCCTTCGGAGCGGGCGGCGCCCCGCCGCAGGAGGCCCCGCGCCCGGGTCCGTCCTCGCCGGCCGGCGCGCGCGCCGAGGGCGAGCTGGTCGGCGCGCGCATCCTGGACGCGTCCCAGGACCACGCGCTGTCCGCGGTCGAGCTCTCGGACGTGGTCGAGGTCTCCGAGGACTCGCTGCTCGAGGTGGCGCTGGACCCGACGCTGACGACGGCGAGCGACGTCGTGCACGTCATCGAGTCGTCGATCGTCGAGGTGGGGGAGGGCGACGAGGTCGCCGCGATGGAGGCCATCGACGCCAGCGACGCGATCGAGGCCGTGGACGCCATCGAGGACGTCGAAGCCATCGACGCGACCGGCGCCATCGAGGCCAGCGAGGCGATCGAGGCCAGCGAGGCGATCGAGGCCTCGGGGCTGATCGAGGAGGAGGCGCCCGCAGCGCCGGCGGGTCCTCCGTCGCCGCCCCGGACACCGGCGGTTCCTCCGTCGCGGCCCGCGCCGGGCGCGCTCGAGCCGTCGATCCATCTCGACGACGTGTCGCTGCTCGAGGTGGGCGCCGAGCCCTCCAGCATCCAGCTCACGGACTTTTCACTGCTGGACGTCACCGATGCCAGCGCCGGCGCGCAGGCGTCCTCGTCCGACAGCCGGCCCTTCGACACGGCGACGCTGCCGCGCCCGAGCCTGGCCGGCCTGAGGACGGTCGACGGGCCCGGGCCGCGCGGCCCACGGACCGAGACCAGCCGCGACGTGTCGCTGCTGGTGTCCTCTCCGGCCACCGCCGGCGCCGCCGGGGCCAGGGTCCCGGTGATGCTGCGCCGGCGCCGCAACCCGATGGTGTTCGTGGCGATCGGCCTGGCCGTGGTCGCGCTGGTCGTGGCCGGCCTGGTCGTGGCGAAGATCATGGGCGAGGAGTCGACGGACCCGGGGCCGACGGCGTCGGCGGGGCCGGCGCCGGTGAGCGCCGCCGTCGATCCTCCGGCGCCCGGCCCTGGCGCCCAGACGCCGGCCGCCGAAGCGGACGCGGGCCCTGGCAGCGCCCTGGTGGCGGCAGCGGCGCCGGACGCGGCGGCGACGCCCGAGGCGGCCGCCGACGCCGGGGCCGCAGCCCAGGGGACCGACGTGGCCAGCGCCGCCGAGGTGGCCGTGGCCGCTGCGGCCGAGGGCGCGGACGCCGGGGCGGCCGCCAGCGCGGACGCCGGGGCGGTCGCCAGCGCGGACGCGGGCGCCGTGGCTCAGGCCGGTGACGCGGGGGACAAGGAGGCCGGATCGGCCACGGTCGCGACCGTGCCCACCGAGGGGAGCGCCGCCGCGCAGGCGGGCGCCGCCGACGTGGCCGCGCAGGCCGCCGGTGCGAAGGCCGAGGCTGAGGGCCAGGACCAGGGCGGTGGGAAGCCCGACGACGGCGAGGCCGTGGCGGGCGGCTCCGACGGCGGGGACGAAGATGACGGCGGCGAGGCCAAGGCCGAGGCGCCGCGCACCAAGGCGACCTTCGTGCCGACGGATCCCGACGCGCTGAAGTGCCCGGCGGGCATGGCGCGCATCCGGCGCAAGACGACGGTCGTGCTGGACGACGGGGCCAAGGTGCAGGACTGGAACGTCTACTGCATCGAGCGGCACGAGTTCCCCGGCGCCGGGCGGCCGCCGCGGACCAACGTGGGCCTGGGCGAGGCCAAGGCGGCCTGCAAGGCGCGCGGGCGGCGGCTGTGCACGCGCAGCGAGTGGCGCGGGGCCTGCGGCGGCAAGTACCCGTACGGCAGCAAGTACGATCCCAAGGCGTGCAACATGGTCGCCGACAACGGGCTGCCCAAGCCGCTGGCGGCGTCCGGGTCGCTGAGCAAGTGCAAGAGCGGCTGGGGCGTGTACGACATGGTCGGCAACGCGGCGGAGTGGACGTCGGACGGGTTCGTCAACGGCGGCAGCGCGTACAAGGACGGCGAGAGCGGCACCTGCGGGCGGTCGAGCCGACGGACGGGCGGCCACCCGTATGTCGGTTTCCGCTGTTGCGCGGACGCCGAGGCCGAGTAGGCTCCCGCCCCGCATCCTCAAGACCGGCGGGGGGGGGGGGGAGTCATGATCGAGCGGTACACGCGCCAGGAGATGGCGCGCATCTGGACAGACGCGGCGCGGTTCGAGCGTTGGCTGGACATCGAGCTGGCGTTGGTCGAGGTGTTCGAGGAGGAGGGGCTCGCCCCGGCGGGGACGGCCGCGCACATCCGCGAGGGTGTGACGCTGGACGCGGCGCGCATCCTCGAGATCGAGGCGACGACCAAGCACGACGTCATCGCCTTCCTGACGCACGTCGAGGAGCAGGTCGGCGAGCCGAGCCGGTTCGTGCACAAGGGGCTGACCAGCTCGGACGTGCTGGACACCGCGCTGGCGCTGCAGCTGCGGGACGCCTGTGACCTCCTGCTGGCCGGGGTCGATCGGCTGCTGGCGGCGACGCGGACCCGGGCGATGGAGCACAAGCTGACGCCGATGATCGGCCGCAGCCACGGCATCCACGCCGAGCCCATCACCTTCGGGCTGGTCATGGCCGGCTGGCACGAGGAGATGAAGCGCAACCGGGCGCGGCTCGAGGCGGCGCGCGCCGAGATCGCGGCGGGCAAGCTGAGCGGCGCCGTCGGCACCTTCGCCAACACGCCGCCGGACTTCGAGGAGCGCGTCATGGCGCGCCTCGGCCTGACCTGCGAGCCGGTGTCGACGCAGGTCGTGCAACGCGACCGCCACGCCGCCTTCTTCGCGGCCCTGGGGGTCGTCGCCGCGTCCATCGAGAAGTTCGCCGTCCAGGTCCGTCACTGGCAGCGCACCGAGGTGCTCGAGGCCGAGGAGCGCTTCTCGGCCGGCCAGAAGGGCTCGAGCGCGATGCCGCACAAGCGCAACCCCGTGCTCAGCGAGAACGTCTCGGGCCTCGCGCGCCTCGTTCGCGCCAACGCGCTGGCCGCCCTCGAGAACGTCGCCCTGTGGCACGAGCGCGACATCAGCCACTCGTCCGTCGAGCGCGTCATCGGGCCGGACAGCACCATCCTGCTCGACTTCATGCTCCACCGCTTCGCGGGCGTGGTCGAGGGGCTCGTCGTCTACCCCGAGCGCATGCGCGCGAACCTGGAGCGCACGCGGGGCCTCATCTTCAGCCAGCGCGTCCTGCTGGCCCTGGTCGAGGCCGGCCTCGAGCGCCAGAAGGCCTACCACCTGGTGCAGCGCAACGCGATGCCGGTGTGGGAAGAGGGCAAGGACTTCCTGACCCTCCTGCTGGCCGACGCCGACGTGCGCGCCGCCCTGGGCGAGGACGCCGTCCGCGCCTGCTTCGACTTCGGGCCGCACCTGGCGCACGTCGACGCCATCTTCACGCGCGTCTTCGGCGCCACCGCGGCCTGACGGTTCGCCGTCAGGGGGCCAGGCGGCTGTCGCGGCGCACCCAGCCCACGACCTCCTCGTGGGGCAGCGGGTGCGCCACGGCCTCGCCGTACGAGCGCAGCACGCTCTCGAAGTCGCCGGCCAGGTCGCCGGCCCGCCCCGGCAGCCCCAGCGCCTCGGCCCCGACGATGCCCATCGGCGGCTCGTAGGGCACGTCCCAGGGCACCTCGAGGTCGGCGTCCTCGCCGTCCTTCCACTGAGGCTTGCCGGCCAGGAACAGCTTCATCACGGGGTTGGCCCCCATGAAGCGACGCCACGCCAGGAAGGGCTGCTCGGGCATGGCGCGGCTCACCAGGACGGCGACGGTGAAGATCGTCTGCAGATCCTCGGCCAGCAGCAGGGCCGCCTCGGCCTCGCGCGGGGCGGTCGCCACGAACCCGACCCACTCGCCGGGCTCGGGGTGGTAGCCCCGCGGCGGCGGCGCGTCGCGGCGCGTGTATCCTTTGGCCCGCAGGGCCGCGTCGACGGCCTGGACGGCCCGCGGGACGTCGAAGCCGGGCAAGATGAGGGCGGCGGTGCTGGGGTGGCCGATCATGAGCGAATGATGGTGGGGCCCGAGGTGGACTGCAAGCCCGCACCTCATGTAATGAACCCGCCGGTGAGCACCCTGTCCCCCGCGCCCTCGCTGGACCCGACGCCCCCCTCCGCCGGACCCGACGCGGCCGCGCGCTGGACCGCGGCGGCTGCCAGGCTGCGGCGCGACGGGCCGTTCTGGCTCGCCTTCCTCGGCGCCACCGTGTTCAGCGTGGCGCCCTTGTGGACGGCCGCCGTCCCGCCGCTGGGCTCCTTCGCGACCGAGCTGCCCCCCGCGGCGCTCCTGGCGGCCGGCGACGGCTCGTCGCTCATGGCCACGCTCGAGCTCGAGGCCGGCGCCGCCGGACCCGTCACCGGCCTGTGGGCCGCGCTCGGCGGCGTGCTCGGCCTCATCACCGCCGGCAAGCTCCTGCTGACCCTGGCCGCCGTCGCCGTCCCCCTCGCGGCCGCCCGCTGGCTGGCCGTCGCAGGCCGCCCACGCTGGTTCGCCTTCCTGGCCTTCCCGCTCGCCTACAACGCCGAGCTGGTCGGCGGGCAGCTCTCCGACGCGCTGGCCATCCCGCTGGTCGTCCTCGCGCTGGCCGAGCTGGTCGCCGTCCACCGCCGCTGGTCGTGGGCGCGGCTGGCCGTCGTGTCTCCCCTCGCCGTCGCGGCCGGCTGGCTCTCTCCCTGGCTCTCGATGGCCCTGGTCGTCGGCGCCGCCGCCCTGGTCGCGACCCTGCCGGCGCGCCGCCTCGAGCTGCTCCGCCTGACCCTGGCCGCCGCCCTCGCCACCCTCGGCGTCCTCTCCGGGGGCCTGCTGGGCCCCGCCCTCGCCGTCACCGTCGCTCCGCCGGTCCCGGCCGCCCTCGACCTGTTCACCCGCCTGGGCGCCGAGACCATCGAGCACTGGACGGGCCTGTTCGACGACTGGAGCTTCGTCGTGCTGGTCGGCGCCATCGTCTCGGGGCTGTTCTGGCGCAGCGAGGCCGGCCGCGCGCGCCTCGGCCGCTCGCCCCTGGCCGTCGAGTGGACCACCGGCGCGCTGGCCATGGCCCTGGTCGCCAGCGCGCTGGGGCTCTGGCCCGCCGGCCGCGGCTCCGCCCTGGACGGCCTCGTCCCGTTGGTCCTGCTCGTCGGCCTGGGTTGGCTCGAGCTGCCCCCGGGACGCCTGGGGCGCCGCGGCGTCCCCGCCGCCATGGTCGGCCTGGCGCTGGTGTTCCCCTGGTCGGTCCGCGCCGCCGTAGACGCCTTCGAGGCCCACGAGCTGCCCCCCGCGCTGGTCCAGCTGGTCGACGGCCTGCCCACCGACGCGCGCCTGGCCGTCCTGGACGAGGCCGGCCGCGCCGAGGTCCTGCGCGGCGCCCCCCGCGAGCTGCTCCACGCCGTGCACATGGCCCTCAACGGCGGCCTGCCGTCCGGCGCGCCCGACGCAGGCGACTCGGACGGCGTCCGAGGCCGCGCCGAGGCGGCCGTCCCGGAGGTCACCGGCCCGGCCCACCGCTTCATGGCGACCCAGGCGGCCTGCTGGTACGGCTACCTGCTGCTCGGCACGCGCGACACCCCCAGCTGGGGACACCTCGCCTCGCGGGTGACCTACCTGGGGCACACCGGCCCCTGGTCGCTGTGGCGCCTCGAGCACGCGCGCATGCCCCACTGCCGGTCGCGCCCCGAGTGGCTGCCCCAGCTGCCCTCCGAGCCGACCGACCCCCGCGAGGCCCAGGCCGCGCCCGCCGAGCCCGCGTCGGCCGTCCAGGCCCCCCGGCCACGCCGGGCGCTCCCCAGCCGCCTCGGCTTGCGCGTCGGGCACGCCCGCGGCCGCGACCTCCACGATCGCTACGCGCCCCCAGAGGCCCCCGAGCGATCGGCGTTGCCCCCGCGCGGCGCGATCCCGTAGGGTAGCCGCCTCCCGAGTTGGACGGAGGGACGATGAGACGTCGAATGATGGCAGGCCTCCTCGTGGCCGCGGCCCTGGTAGGCGCGCCTGCGTGCGGCGACGGCAGCAGCCAGGGCGCCGTGGGCGACGCCGCCGTAGAGGGTGACGCCGCGAAGTCGGACGACGCCGCCGAGGGCGACGCCGCGACGCAGGACGACGCCACGGCGGCCGACACCGTCGAGGACACTCAGCTGGTGGGCGATCCGACCTGCGAGAGCCGCGACGACCTGGTGGTCCTGGTGGACGGCCTCAGCCTCAACCTGTTGGGCGGCGTCTCCGAGGCCATCGCCATCGACGTCCCCGCGGGCGCCGTGGCCGTGACGGCCGCCGTCATCGGTGACGAGGACGGCATGTACACCATCGAGAGCTGGAAGGCCGGCGCGGTGGACCTGGTGACGGCGGGCTGGATGTCCAGCGACAAGGGGACGCAGCTGGGCGTCTGCCTGGGCTGCAAGAACCGCGTCTCGCTCAGCGAGGCCGCGAGCGCCGCCATCGTGCCCAACAACCCCGACGCCTCGCTGCCCCCCGGCGAGCACGTCCTGCGCGTCGCCGGCATGTCCTCGCAGGGCGCCCCCAAGAACGGCGCGGTCCAGGTGCAGGTCTACGCCAAGGTGCTGCCCAGCGCGCCGACCACGGGCCGGCTCGACCTCAACCTGCACTTCACCGGCGCCCGGGGTTGGACCGCGGCCACCGCCCAGGACGACCCGGAGTTCCTGGCCATCCTCGACGAGGTGCGCGGCATCTACGGGCAGGTCGGCGTCACCCTGGGCGACATCACCTGGCAGGACGTGGACGAGAAGTTCCGCGTCATCGAGACGCTGCAAGGGCCCGGCAGCGATCTGATGGAGATGTTCCGCGCCTCGTCGGCCAACGAGCTCAACGCCGCCAACCTGTTCTTCGTCGACGAGCTGACCAGCCCCTTCGGGGTGGTGCTGGGCGTCGCGGGCGGCGTCCCAGGCCCTCCGATGATGCAGGGCACCTCGCGCAGCGGCGTCGCCGTGGTCGTCAATTCCCCTCCGGGCATGGCCGACAGCGTGGCCACGACCATGGCGCACGAGCTGGGGCACTTCCTGGGCTTGTTCCACACCAGCGAGAACGAGCTCTTCGCGATCCTGACCGGCGGCCCCGTCCACGACCCGCTGCCCGACACGCCCGAGAGCGACAACTCGTGGCTCATGCACAACCAGGGCGTCGGCCACAAGCTCAGTGAATGGCAGGGCCGGGTCATCCGTTCCAATCCCTGGGTCTGCCATCCGGAGGGGCTGTGATGCTTCGCACGACCAAGCGCTTCGCCTTCCTGGGTCTGATGCTCACCGCCCTGGCGCTCGGCGCCTCGGCCACCGCGGCGCCGGCCGCCCCGCGCGACGCCGACGCCCGCTTCGAGGCCCTGCTAAAGGCCATCGACGTGCTGCCGACCCGCGCGCAGCTCGACGCCGGCTTCCCCGACGCCCGGGCGCGCCTGCTCGCGGCCGCCGCCCAGGACGGACGCGACGCCTGGACCCGCTCGCGCGCCATCGGCTTCCTCGGCCTGTACCCCGAGGCGCCGGTCCGCGCCGCCCTGGAGGGGCTGTCCGCGCACGCCGACCCCGAGGTGCGTCGCCAGGCGGTCTACACGCTGGCGCGCGCCTTCGGCGACCCCGGCGACCCGGCCCTGGTCGCGCGTGTGCTCGGCCTGACGGACGACACCCGGCCCGCCGTCCGCGACCACGCCATCCGCGCCCTGCGCTGGGTGCGCCACGCCGCCGCCGACCAGGCCCTCGAGCGCCTGTCGCGCGAGCACGCCGACCCGGCCGCCCGCGCGTTGGCCGCCTCGACCCGACAGCGCCGCGCCGCGGTCCCGTCGACGTCGCCCAGGCCGTCCCCCGGGCGTTCCCATTGACCCGGGCGGGCGAGCAAGACCTCGACCCGGCCGCGCTGACCCTGGCCGAAGCCCTTCAGGCGGCCCCGCCGCGCCCGACCCTGGTCTGGGGTGGACCGCTGGCGCCGCTGGCGGACAGCGCCCCCGACTGGGGGCCGGCGCGCCTGTTCACGACGGATCTTCTGGCCGCCCGCGCCGTGCAGGCCCCCGCCGAGCTGGGCGTCCTGCCGTCGCCGGGTGACGAGCCGCGCCTGGCCGCCCTGATGCCGCGCTCCAAGGAGGAGCTCGCCGTCATCCTGGACGTCGCGCGGGCCCGCCTGGGTCCGGGCGACCAGCTGTGGCTGGCCGGCCACCAGCGCGACGGCATCAAGTCGGCGGCCAAGCTGCTCGAGGCCGCCCTCGGGCCGGTCGACGTGGCCCACCTCAAGCGCCACTGCCGGGTCCTGGTCGCCACGCGAGGGGAGGGCGAGCGCGCCCCCGAGCCCACGCTGGACGCGCTCGAGGCCCGCTTCGAGGCCGACACGCCCTTCGGTCGCCTGACCTGCGTGACCCTGCCAGGCACCTTCGCCCACGGGCGCCTCGACGCCGGGACCGCGCGCCTGCTGCCGGTGTTGCGCGAGTTCGGCAAGGCCAAGCGCATCCTGGATCTCGGCGCCGGCTGCGGCGTCATCGGCGCCAGCTACCTCCTGCGCCGCCCGGACGCCCGCGTCGACCTGCTCGACGTCTCGGCGCCCGCCTGCGAGTCGGCGCGCCGCACCCTGGCCGCCAACGGCTTCACCGCCGAGGTGGCCCCCAACGCCAAGGTGCACCTGGCCGCGCCCGAGGATCTCCCGGCGCAGCCCTTCTACGACCTGATCGTGACCAATCCGCCGTTCCACCAGGGCCGCGACGAGGACCGCACCCTGTTCCAGGCGTTCGCCGCCGCTGCCGCCAAGCGCCTGGCCCGCGGCGGCGCCTTCGTGGCGGTCGCCAACCGGCACCTCGCCTACGGGCCCGTGCTCGAGGCCGCCTTCCGCAAGCACGACGTGCTCTTCGAGGACGGCTCCTACCGGGTCTGGCGCGCCCACCACTGACCCGCTGGCGCAGTCAGCGCCGACCCGCTGGTGCACCCGTCGACCCGCTGGCCTGGCGACCTCGGCGGGCCTACTCCTTTCGATGTCGGTCCGCGCACCCCGGGGAGGCGTCTTGCCGTGTCGACCTCGCAGGACCACGCGCCGCTCACGCGCGGCGGCCGCTTCGCGCTCTATGGGCTGATGGGCTGGGCGCTCGAGGTCGTCTTCACGGCCGCCGTCGACAGCTGCCAGCGCCGGGCCGACTCGCGCCTGCGCGGGCACTCATACGTCTGGATGCACCCGATCTACGGCGCGGGCGGCCTGCTCTGCGAGCAGCTCGGGCGGGCGCTCGCCCGACGTGGCGCCCCCTGGTGGCAGCGCGGGCTCGCCTACGCCGGCGCCTGCTTCGCGGTCGAGTACACCTCGGGCTGGGCGCTGCGGCGCGCCGTCGGCGCCTGCCCCTGGGACTACGGCGCCGCTCGCGCCAACGTGCACGGGCTCATCCGCCTGGACTACGCCCCGCTGTGGGCGGCCTGCGGGCTGGCGGCCGAGCCGCTGGCCCGCGTCATCGAGCGCGTGCGCTTGACCCCGTCACTGGGTGACGGCGAACGGCCCCGGCTTGCGTAGGCCGGCGAAGAAGTCGTTGCCCTTGTCGTCGACCACGATGAAGGCGGGGAAGTCCTCGACCTCGATGCGGAAGACGGCCTCCATGCCCAGCTCGGCGTACTCGAGGACCTCGATCTTCTTGATGCAGTCCTTGCCCAGGCGCGCCGCCGGGCCGCCGATGGAGCCCAGGTAGAAGCCGCCGTTCTCCTTGCAGCTGGCCGTCACCTGCGCCGAGCGGTTGCCCTTGGCCAGCATGACCAGCGAGCCGCCCAGCGGCTGGAACTTCGGCACGTAGGGGTCCATGCGCTGCGCCGTCGTCGGCCCGAACGAGCCCGAGGCGTAGCCCTCGGGCGTCTTGGCGGGCCCGGCATAGTAGACCGGGTGGTCCAGCAGGTACTGCGGCAGCCCCTCGCCGCGCTCGAGCCGCTCGTTCAGCTTGGCGTGGGCGATGTCGCGCGCCACGACCATCGGCCCGGTCAGCAGCAGCGCCGTCCCGATGGGGTGCCGGGTCAGCTCGGCGCGGATCTCGCTCATCGGGCGCGTCAGATCGACCCGCACGGCCTGCCCGCCCTCGTGGGCCCCCGCCACCTCGGGCAGCAGCCGCGCCGGGTTGGTCTCGAGCTGCTCGAGCCACACCCCCTCGCGGTCGATGCGCCCCAGGATGTTGCGGTCGGCGCTGCACGACACGCCCACGCCCACCGGGCAGGACGCCCCGTGCCGCGGCAGCCGGATGACCCGCACGTCGTGGCAGAAGTACTTGCCGCCGAACTGGGCCCCGATGCCGGTCGAGCGCGCCATCTCCAGCACCCGCGCCTCGAGCCCCACGTCGCGGAAGGCCCGCCCGTGGACGTTGCCCTCGGTCGGCAGGTGGTCGAGGTAGCCCGTGGAGGCCAGCTTGACCGTCTTCATCACGGTCTCGGCGCTGGTGCCGCCCACCACGATGGCCAGGTGGTAGGGCGGGCACGCCGCCGTCCCCAGCGCCTGCAGGCGCGCCCAGATGAACGCCATCAGGGCGTCCTCGCGCAGCAGGGCCTTGGTCTCCTGGAACAGCGAGAACTTGTTGGCCGACCCGCCGCCCTTGGCCACGAACAGGAAGTCGTAGCTGTCGCCCTTGGTCGCCAGCAGATCGATCTGCGCCGGCAGGTTCGTCCCGGTGTTCTTCTCGGTGAACATCGTAAGCGGCGCCACCTGGGAGTAGCGCAGGTTGGTCTCGGTGAACGTCTGGAAGACGCCGCGCGACAGCGCCTCCTCGTCGTCGCCCTCGACCAGCACCCGGTCGCCGCGCTTGCCCATGATGGCCGCCGTCCCCGTGTCCTGGCAGCTGGGCAGCACCCGGTCGGCCGCGATGATGGCGTTGCGCATCAGCTCGCGCGCGACGAAGCGGTCGTTGTCCGACGCCTCGGGGTCGCTCAGGATGGCGGCCACCTTCTCGAGGTGGCTGGTCCGCAGCAGGTGCGACACGTCGGCGAAGGCCTCGCGCGCGAGGCGCTCGAGCGCCGCCGGCTGCACGACCAGGAACTCGCGGTCGCCCAGCGTCCGCGCCTCGACGCCGTCGCTCGTCAGGTGCCGCCAGGTCACCTTGGGCTTGCCGACCTGGAACATGGGCTCGAAATGGAACTCGGGCATCTGCTGGACTCCTCGCGAGGGCGGCTCGACTGGGCGCGACGCACGATACTCCCCGACTCGCGCCGATCAAGCCGCTTCCGTTGTTGTTCGCGCGCCCGCGGGTGACCATACTCTCCGCGTGACCGCCCGCACCGACACCCACGATCACGGTCCGGGGGCCCACGGCCACGGCCACGGGCACCACCACGCGCACGTCGGGCAGGTGCGCCAGCGCGCCCTGTGGATCGCGCTCGGCATCAACTTCGCCTTCATGCTGGTCGAGGTGGTCATCGGCCTGGTGACCGACTCGCTGGCCGTCCTGGGCGACGCCGGGCACATGCTGGCCGACGTCAGCGCGCTCGCCCTCGCCCTGGGCGCCGAGAAGATCTCCGCCCTCGAGGGCAGCCCGCGCCACACCTTCGGCTACCGCCGCGCCCCGACCCTGGGCGCCTTCGGCAACGCCCTGACCATGCTGGTCGTCGCCGGCGTCCTCATCTACGGCGCCATCGAGCGCCTCGGCGCCCCGCCCGACATCCCGGCCGGCCCGGTCCTGGTCGTCGGCATCATCGGCCTCATCGTCAACCTGGCCAGCGCCTGGTACCTGCACCGCGAGGCCGGCGACAGCCACAACATCCGCGGCGCGATGCTCCACATGATGGGCGACGCCCTGGGCTCGCTGGGCGTCATCGTCAGCGCCATCGTCCTCGCCACCACCGGCTGGACGCCCATCGACCCCCTGGTCACCCTGCTCATCGCGGTGCTCATCCTGATCGCCACCTGGCCCCTGCTGCGCGAGTCGGCCCTGTCGCTCATGCTGGTCTCGCCCAGCCGCGTCGACGTCGACGAGGTCCGCGCCGCCATCCTGGCGCACCCCGAGGTCAGCTGCCTCGAGGATCTCCACGTCTGGGAGCTCGACGCCGGCTACGTCGTCCTGACCTCGACCCTCCACGTCGTCAGCGAGGACTTCGAGGCCCTCGAGCGCACCCGCGCCGCCCTGCACCACGAGCTCGAGACGACCTGGGCCATCAACCACCTGACCCTCGAGCTCGTCCCCGAGCGCCACCGCCCGGACCACCCGCCGCGCCGCTGCATCGCGGGCCCCTGAGGCTTCGCAACTCCCCGTGGTGATTACGGTCTCAGCGCAAGCCCACCGTCACCCGGAGGAGACCCCATGCCCATCCTCGTCATGCTCATCGTCGGCCTGGCCGTCGGCGTCGTCGGCAACTGGATGCTGCCGCGTCACTCGCAGGCCGGCATGCTCTCCACGATGATCTTCGCCTTCCTGGGCTCGTTCACCTTCGGCTTCCTGGGCGTCGCCCTGGGGCTGTACCCGACCATTGCGAGCCTCGCCGGCGTCGTCATGTCGACCGTCGGCGCGCTGCTGCTCGTGGGGGTCTACGCCCTGGTCATGCGCTCGGCCGTGTCGCGCCATCCACGCACGCCCGTGTGACCGGGCCCGCGACGGCTCAGTGCAGGGCGTTGGGCATCGCCAGCGTGAACGGGGCGATGCGCGCGTCGAAGCCGTCGCCGTCGTCGCGGATCATCTGATAGCTGCCGTGCATGGACCCGACCGGCGTCGTCAGCGGGCAGGCGCTCGTGTACTCGAAGGCCTGCCCCGGCTCGAGGCGCGGCTGCTCGCCCACGACGCCCGGCCCCTCGACCTCTTCGACCTTGCCGTTGGCGTCGGTGATGATCCAGTGGCGCGACACCAGCTGCGCCGGCTCGTGGCCCTCGTTCGAGATCCGGATGCGGTACGCGAAGAAGTAGTAGTCGTCCTCGGGCGAGCTGCGCTCGGCGATGTACAGGCTCGAGACCTGGACGCGGATGCCCTCGGTGGTGGTGTCGCTCATGGCGTGGCCATACCCCCGGGCCCGCGGCATGGCAACGCCTTTCCTCGACGACTCGGTGGCCCGTTCGCAACCGGGACCGCGCCCCGGTCCCGGATCCCCTTTACGCGAGGCGCCGGACGCGGCAGCTTTGTCCCCCATGAAGCGGCCCCACCCAGCGCGTCTCGCGACCCTCGCCCCAATGGCCCTCGCGGCCCTGCTCGTGGCCGCCTGCGGCGACGGCGGGCAGGGCGGGCCCGACGACCTGCCGGACGCCAAGTCCGACACCTCTCCGTTCGCCGACATCCTCGGCGACGGGCTGGGCGACAACGACCCGCCGGGGCCGGTCGAGATCGCCATCACCCCCGCCGAGCCCACGGCCGGCGACGATCTGGTCGTCGAGATCACCGTCCCGGCCATCGATCCCGACGGCGGCCCGGACGAGGTGACCTACCGCTACGCGTGGTTCCGAGACGATCAGCCCACCCCCCACGGCGCCGCGACCCTGCCAGCGGCCGTCATCAAGCGCGACGAGGTCTGGCGGGTCGAGGTCCACGCCTTCGACGGCCTGGCCACCGGCCCCAAGGCCACCGCCGAGGTGACCATCGCCAACACGCCGCCGACCCTCGCCTCGGTCACCGCCGGCCCCGCCAACGCCACGACCGACTCGGTCCTGACCTGCCTCGCCGGCAACCGCTCCGACGCCGACGGCGACGACGTCTCGGTGGACTACGTCTGGACCAAGGACGGCGTGCTCATCGACGGCGAAACCCAGGCCGCCCTGCAGATTCCGCTCACCGCCAACGCCGAGTACCGCTGCTGGGGCACGCCCTTCGACGGCGCGCTACACGGCGCCCAGGTCCCCTCGAACGCCGTCGTCCCCGTCGACGTCATCCTCAGCAAGGGCCTGCTCCTGGTGCAGCCCAAGGCGCTGGACATGGGCACCGTGCTGCCGGGCGAGACCAGCACCCGCGTCGTCGTCCTCAAGAACATCGGCGACGGAGCCATCGAGCTGAACGGCGTGGGCTTCTCGGGCGACCTCGGGCTCTCGACCGACTTCGAGACCCCGGCCACGCTCGAGCCCGGCGCCCAGGTCGAGGCGACCATCACCTTCTCGACGGGCAGCCCCGGCCTGAAGAAGGGCACCGTCATCTTCGACAACACGGCCTCGAACTCCAACGCCGGCACGGTCCCCTGGGTCGGCGTCGGCGCCGCGCCGTGCCTGACCGCCGCCCCCGCCGTCGTCGACTTCGGCGGCGCCTACCTCAACACCTTCAAGAACCAGCCGGTCACCATCACCTCGTGCGGGGCCCTGCCGCTGGTCATCGACTCGGCCACGCTGGTCGCCCCGGCCGGCACGCCCTTCGAACTCGACCTGTCGACCGGCCCTGGTCCCTTGCCGTGGACGCTGCAGGCCGGCGAGTCGGCCACCATCGGCGTCAAGTTCATGCCCAGCAAGGCCAGCCCCGTCGACGAGGACGGGCTGCCGCTGTCCGAGACGGCCCAGATCTCGTTCCTGACCAACGCCCCGAACCCGGTGTTCAACGTGCCGGTCACCGGCTTCGCCAGCGACGTCTCGTGCCCCATCCCGGTCATCGACATCGCCGAGGGCAAGGCCACCGCGCCGAACTCGACCGTGCACGCCTCGGGCCTGCCCAGCTTCTCGCCCGAGGGCACCCCCGACGTCTTCGCCTGGGCCATCGTCACCCCGGACGGCACGTCGCCCGGCCCGCTGCAGCCCGGCGCCGACGCGCCCGAGGTGACCTACCAGGTCGCAGGTCCCGGCAACTATCGCTTCGATCTCAAGGTCTTCGACCTGGTCGACGGCGTCGTCAAGCCGTCGTGCACCACCGCGCAGAAGACCATCAAGGTCTCGACCGCCACCCCGCTCGTCGTCGAGCTGACCTGGCAGACGCCCGGTGACACCAACACCACCGACAAGGGCCCGGGGGCCAGCGCCGACCTGGATCTGCACCTGCTGCGCCACGATCTGCCGTGGATCGGGACCGACTACGACGGCGACGGGCAGCCCGACGGCTGGTTCGACTTCGACGCCGACCTGTACTGGGTCGACACCAACCCGGACTGGGGGGCGCCGGGGCCCGAGGGCGACCCGCTGCTGACCAAGGAAGACGGAGAGGGCAAGGGCCCCGAGCGCATCGAGCACTTCAAGCCCGAGGCGGGCAGCTACACCATCGGCGTGCACTACTGGAGCGACTTCGGGTACGGCCCGAGCATCGTCCGGGTGCGCGTGCTGCACTATGGTGAGGTGGTCGGCGACTTCAAGGACGTCGTGCTGTCGCACGGCGATCTGTGGGAGGTCGCGACGGTGGCGTGGCCCAAGGGCGCCGTGCAGGCGGCCGTCGGCGCCGAGGGCGGCCCCAAGGTCACGCCCGCGTACCCGAACCCCTTCCAGTGAGCCGCCCCGGCCCGACCGGAGCGTGGTGACTGGAAGGTCGAGCCCTCGTCGGCCGCCGCCGCGGCCCCGGACCCGGACAGCGCCTTGGCCCGTCGCCTCTTCGTCGCCTGCAGCGTCGCCGCCCTCGTCGCCATCTGGGTGGCCGGCTGGTTTTCGCCGCCGACCTTGTGGTCCCTCGTGGTCGTGGGGCCCCTCATCCTGGTCGGCTTCGTCGACATGCAGCAGACCGCGCGGCCGCTGCGCCGCAACTACCCGCTGGTCGGCCGGCTGCGCGACGTCGCCGAGAGCATCCGCCCGCAGATCCGGCAGTACTTCGTCGAGTCCGACACCGACGCGCGCCCCTTCAGCCGCGAGGTGCGCCAGCTGGTGCAGCGGCGCGCCCAGGGCGTGCAGGACACCATCGCCTTCGGCGCCCAGCGCGACGTCGAGGCGGTCGGCCACGAGTGGCTCGAGCACGCCCTGGTCCCGCGGGCGCCGCTGACGGCGCACCCGCGTCTTCTGATCGGGGGACAGGGCGTGGCTCGTGGCGCGGCTCCGGGCGCGGCGACCTGCACCAAGCCCTACATGAGCGCGCTGCTGAACACGGCGGCGATGAGCTACGGGACGCTCAGCCCGCAGGCGCTGCGCGCGCTGAGCAAGGCGGCGGCGCTGGGCGGCTTCGCCTTCAACACGGGCGAGGGCGGGCTGAGCCCCGACCATCTGTCGGGCGGCGGAGACGTCGTGTGGCAGATCGGCACGGGGTACTTCGGCTGCCGTAACGCCAAGGGCGAGCTGGATCTGGGCCTGTTCGCCGACAAGGCCGCGCACGAGCAGGTGCGCATGATCGAGCTGAAGCTGTCGCAGGGGGCCAAGCCGGGCCACGGCGGCATCCTGCCGGCGGCCAAGGTGACGCCCGAGGTGGCGCGGGTGCTGGGGGTCCCGGTGGGGCAGGACGTCGTCACGCCGCCGGCGCACTCGGCGTTCTCGACGCCGCTGGGGCTGCTCGAGCTGGTGGCGCGGCTGCGCGAGCTGTCGGGCGGCAAGCCGGTCGGGGTCAAGCTGTGCGTCGGGTCGCGGAGGGACCTGGCGGCGCTGGGCAAGGCGATGGTCCAGACGGGGGTCACGCCGGACTTCATCTCGGTCGACGGCAGCGAGGGCGGCACCGGCGCGGCGCCCTTCGAGTTGGCCAACGCGGTCGGGACGCCGCTGCGAGAGGGGCTGGCCCTGGCGCATCAGCTGCTGGTCGGCTTCGATCTGCGCGCGCGGGTACACCTGGTCGCCAGCGGGCGCATCGCCACGGCCTTCGACATGGCGCGCGCGATGGCGCTGGGGGCGGACGTGTGCGCCTCGGCGCGCGCGATGATGATGGCGATGGGGTGCGTGCAGGCCTTGCGCTGCGACGACAACACCTGCCCGCTGGGCATCGCCACCCAGGACCCGCGCCTGGCGGCGGCGCTGGACGTCGACGTGGCGGCCGAGCGCATCGCCCGCTATCAGGCTGCGACCCTGGACGCGCTGCTCGAGCTGGTCGCCGCGGCCGGGTTGAACCACCCGAACGAGCTGCGCCCGCACCACCTGATGCGCCGGGTCGACCCGACCGCGGTCCGCAGCTACGCCGAGCTGTATCCGCCGCTCGAGCCCGGCGCCCTGCGCGGACGCGACCTGCCGCCCGCGTGGAAGGCCGCGGTCGAGGCCGCCTCCGCCGCCTCGTTCTGACGGGGCTTGCCAGCGGGGGCGGCGCGCCGCATCGTGCGCGCATGCCGAGGTTCGTCGCCGCCACCGAAACGACCCTGCTGCCGGCCCTGCAGGGCTGGCTCGAGGGCTGGAAGAAGACCACCGTCAAGGAGCGCCTGCGCCACGGCGCCGTGCGCGTCAACGAGCACGTCGTGACCCACCCGGCGACGCCGCTGCGGCCGGGCGACGTGGTCGAGGTCGACGACGCGCGCCAGCGCCGCGACCCGTCGCGCCGCGATCGGCATGGGATCGGGCTGCTCTACGACGACCCGGATCTAGCGGTGATCGACAAGCCGGCGGGGCTGCTGACGGTCGCGACGGCGCGCGAGGTCGAGCGGACGGTCATGGTGCTGGTCGCCGAGCGGCTGCGCGCGGAGGGCACGTTCAAGGGCCGCCTGCATGCGGTGCACCGGCTGGACCGCGAGACCTCGGGCCTGCTCATCGTCGCCAAGAACGCCGAGGTCCGGGCCGGCTTCCGAGAGATCTGGCCGACGGTCGAGAAGACCTATGTCGCGCTGGTGCACGGCGTCCCGAACCCGCCCGCGCGAACGGTGACCCTGCAGCTGGTCGAGGGCCAGGACATGCGCGTCCGCGTCGCCCCCGGGCACCCCGAGGCGCGGGAGGCGGTCACCCATTTCGACACCCTGGAGGTCGCGGGCGACTTCGCCCGTCTGGACGTGCGCCTGGGGACCGGCCGCAAGCACCAGATCCGCGTGAGCTTGGCGGCGCTGGGGCACCCCATCGTAGGCGACGCCTTCTACGGCGTCGACGACCCCGGCCTGGGTCGTCTGGGCCTGCACGCGTGGCGGCTGTCGTTCAGACACCCGCGCACGGGCCAGGCCCTGACCTTCGAGAGCCCGCTGCCGCCCCAGTTCGAGCGCTTCATGCGCGCGCGGCGCGCCCGCTGAGGGACCCCAGCCGGGCGCGTCGGTGGGTGCGGTCAGTCCGCCGGCGGGCAGCCGAACAGGCCCTTGGCGCACACGCGGTAGCCCTGGGACGGGTAGTAGTAGGCCCACAGGAAGCACATCTCCTTGTTGGCCGACTCGCCGAAGCCGATGGTCTTGTTGGTCGTGTTGTCCCAGGTGCAGCGGAAGCGCAGGCCCAGGCCGCTGGGGAACTCGACCGGCGGGTCGAAGCCGACCAACGGGGGCTCGGCCCAGTCGAAGGCCTCATCGGCCGGGTACAGCGCCGTGCCGGGGTCGTCCACACCGGTCGAGGCGCTGATCTCGACGTTGGTGCCGTACTGGTGCGTGTGGGCCGTCAGGCCGAACACCTTGGAGCCGTTGGGCACGTCGACCCAGGTCCACGGAAGCGTGGTCGTCTGGTTCGGCTTCAGCGAGAACTGGGTGTTGCCGTAGAACAAGAAGTCGGCCAGCTCGTACTGGCCGGTCGGGTCGGCCTCCTCGAAGGTGACGACCGCGTTGGTGACGATGTCCTCGGGGTAGTAGTTCAGGTAGTGGGCCTCGAGCCGTACCATCTGGTTGGCGCCCAGCTCGAACACGACCCCGTCGGGCAGCTGCAGCGTCTCTTCGGGGATCTGCGTAATCATCAGCGGCACGCTGCCCCCCGACAGGGTGCTGGTGAAGGGCGTGCAGTTGAACGGGGTCGGCTTCTCGGTGGTCTCGTTGGACCGATAGACGATGAGGTGGTGCGACCCCGGCGACAGCTTGGTGTGGATGGCCCGCACCTTGATGGCCGTCGGGTTGTCGAGCCGGACGACCACGCACTTGGTCGCCTCTTCGCCGGGGGTCATCGTCCAGCCGCCGATGGCGGTCTGAACGCCCTCGGGTGGCGTCACCGCGTCGGGCGTGCTGGCGTCCGCGTCGGGAACGCTGGCGTCTGCGTCGGGAACGCTGGCGTCCGCGTCGCCCTCGGACGCATCCGGCACCACGACGTCAGGCACGGCCGTGTCGGGCCCCTCGCCGTCGTCCGCCGCGTCCGGGACCTCGGCGTCGGGCTGGGCGTCCGGCGCGACCGTCGAGTCCCCGGCGCTGTCCGCCTCGGCGACTTCCTGCGCCGCGTCACCGGTCACATCGGCGTCGGCGGCCCCCGGGGTGGTGGTCCCTTCGTCCCCGCAGCCCATGGCGACCAGCGCCAACAACACACCCAAGCCCCAATGCTTCATCGTCGGCCCTCCCGCGGCAGCGAACCCATATCTTGCACGGCGCCGTGGCCGGTCGCAACCGCGCGCGTGTCAACGGCGGCGGTAGACGTCGAAGGTGCCGACGGCCGGCCGCGGCTCGTACGCGCGGAAGAGGGCCTCGAAGCGAGGGTCGGTCAGGAAGTAGTCGAGGTAGTCGAAGCGGGTCGCGCCGAAGCCCTGCTTGTGGGGGGCGCGGTGGTTCAGGATGAGGCGCGGCCGGTCGCGGGTGAGGTCCGCGACGACGGCGTCGACGAAGGCGCGCTCGGTGGGGCCGCGGTCGGCGAGGGGGCGGTAGGGGAAGGGGCGCGCGTCGGCCGGCGCGTCGGCGTACAAGCCCGGCGCCGGCCACAGGCAGCTGAAGCGCGAGGCCGAGCGGACGCCGGCCAGGTTGATGGCCGGGTAGGCCGGCGGGACGGAGGAGGACATGACGAAGACGGCCTCGCCGGGGGCTTCGGCGCGAAACAGCTGGGCCAGGCGGGCGGCGGCCGTGGCCTGCGCGGGGCGGGCGGCGTATCCGGCGGCGGAGACGGCGCCCAGGGCGGCGGCCACGACGAGCAGCAGGGCGGGGCGCATGGAGGCGGGCACGCGCAAGAGCGCGTCCCAGGTCGGGCCGTCGATGCCGAGCAGGAGGATGGCGAGTAGCAGCGCCGTCAAGACGCCGGCGGGGATGAAGTGGTAGCTGAAGCCCATGCCCTGGACGTGGACGACGGCGTAGCCGGCCAGGGCCGCAAGCAGCAGGGCTCGGGCCAGCGGGGCGACGGCCGGCGGCTGGCGGACGACCAGCGCGAGGGTGCCCGCCAGGGCCAGGGCGGCCGCGGCGGCGTTCGGCCAGGGGACGCCTTCGGCGTAGGCGCCGTAGAGTGAGGCAGCGACCTGCGCGGCTTCGAGCCAGCCCGGGGTGAAGACAAGGACCGCTGCGACGTACAGGGCGCCGGCGGCGGCGATGATCTGGTTGTCGCGCCGCGCGAGGGCGCCGCGCAGACCGTGGCGCGGGCCCGCGGGGGACGCCGCCAGCCAGGCTTCGGCCAGCAGCCAGACCAGGGCATAGAAGGGTTTGAGCGCGATGGCCACGGCGGCGGCGAAGGCGAGGGCGGCGCGGGCGCGGGGGGCTGGGGAGCGCCCGGTGGCGGTCAGGCCGACGGCGGTGACGTAGGGGACGAGGAGGGCGGCGACCAGGTGGTCGCGTTGGCCGAAGCTGGCCTGGGGGAGGACGAGCAAGGCGGTGAGCGCGGCGCCCGTGGCGGCCATGGCGGGGGCCCGGCGCCAGGTGCCCGCGCCCGTCAGCAGGCGGTAGAGGGCGAAGGCGACGCCGGCGCACAGGGCGAGGGTCACGGCGTCCCAGGCCACCAGCGGCGGGACGCCCAGCGCGCGGGCGAGCCCGACCACCGGCACCGACAGCCAGTAGATGAGGGGCGGGTTGTTGTCGAAGACGTGGCGCGGGATGGACCCGCCGTCCAGCAGGCGGCCGGCGGCCTCGAGGGTCCAGCCCACGTCGTGGTTGAAGACCCCCATCGCGGCCCTGGTGACTACCGAAGCGACCGCGGCCAGCGCTGCGACCACCAGCAGCCCCGCCTCGAGCCTGGCGCGGGCCTCGGTCCGGGCGGGGGACGGCGGGGACGGGGGGCCTTCGGGCATCGGGGCGCTCGCTCGCAACGCCTCGGACCGTACCACGCCCCCCAGCCGCCGTCGACGCGCTCCCGCGGGTGGCCAGGACTAGCCGCTGGGACCGCCGGCTTCCAGAGGGCGTCGCAGAAGGCCAACCGGAGTGCTCCACCTTGGTGGAGCCCCCATCCGGCGCAGCTTGCTGCGCCGGATTTGGTGGGAGGATCCCGGCGGCAAGCCGCCGGGGCCGGGGCTCCAGCAAGCTGGAGCACTCCAAGACAGCCTCTTCCGGCATCCCGTACGACACCCTTCCAGCCGGCTCGAATCTCCGCCCGACCCAGCACCTGCCCCCCTGGGATCGCCGGCTTCCAGTCGGCCCGAATCTCCGCCCGTCCCAGCACCGGCCTCCCTGGGATCGCCGGCTTCCAGAGGCTGTCGCAGAGTGTTGTTCCCGCGGGCCGCAGGCCCGCTATGGACCGCGCCGGTCATGCCGGTGCTATGGACCGCGCCAGCCAAGCCGACCTTGCACCCGAACGCGGCCTGGTCGAGACTGCCTCGCGTCACCCATGGACCGGCCGGACGGAGGCCCAGATGATTCGCGCGTTACAGGCTCTCTCATTGGCGCTGGCGCTCCTGGCGCCGGCTGCCCTCTCAGCGTCCCCCACCCAGCCCCCCTCGTCCGGCGTCGTCGTCAAGGATCTGAAGGTGGACCGCCTGCCCGACGTGCTGGGCACCGCCCGCGGCGAGGTGCAGGTCATCCTGCTGTACCGCACCAACTGCCCGGCGTGCCAGCACGTGCTGCCCTGGTTCGTGGACTTCGTCTCAAAGGCCCAGAAGGCGGGCTCGAGCGTCCGCTTCTTCGCCTTCGCGACCGACAAGACCGCCCGGGCGGTCGAAGAGTACTTCGGCGTCTACGCGATGCCCTTCGAGGTCTGGCGCCTCATCCCCTGGGCCCCCGGCGAGCTGGTCGAAGCCTTCCGCCAGGCCGGCGTCACTTTTCCCAGTCAATATGGCGTCCCCTACTTCATCGTGCGCCAACCCAGCGGCCGCGTCGTCGACCAATTTGCCGACTCGGACGACAAGCTAAAGCGCCTGCGAGCCGCGCTGGAGCGGGCGCAGGGCCGCTAGGCAGCCTCCTGTGTCACTTAGGAGGTAGTTTCCCGTCGGCCGCGAGCATGAGCGCGGGAGGGGGCAAGCCCAGACAAACACTGGAACCCCGCGACCGCGTCAGAAATCGTACCAAGGGTCGGGTTTCGGGACACCAGAAATCGCACCAAGGGTCGGGTTTCGGGGGCAGGTCGGGTTGGGGGGTGGCAGGGGCGAAATCGGGGGTCGGGGGGCGGTGAACGGGCTGGTTTTGGCGTGGGAAGGCGCCGGCGAAACCTCAGGGGCCGCGTCCGTAAGAGTCAACTTGTTCCCTGTACACGCTCACCAAGAAGCGTAGCAGCCTGAACAGGGCGGCTGGTGTGGCGCGTGGCTCAGGTGGGTGCTTGGGCGAGGTCGGCGAGGCCCTGTTCGAGCCTGACCTGGGGGGCGTAGCCGAGCTCGCGGCGGGCCTTGGTGATGTCGAGGGTGACCTCGCGGCTCATCATGCCGGCGGCGAAGCGGGTCAGGGGTGGGGCGCCGGGTCTGCGGAAGAGGCGCCACCAGGTCTCGGCGAGGGCGGCTGCGGGGCGGGCGAGCCAGCCGGGGACGGCGCGGTCGCCAGGGTCGACGCCGCGGGTGCGGAGCAGAGCCGTGAGGAAGTCGCGGTAGGTCAGGTCAGCGTCGTCGGTGACGAAGTAGGCCTGGCCAGGGTGTCCGGCGGTCAGGGCCAGCTCGAGGGCGTGGACGACGTTGTCGACGTGGGCCGTCGAGGTGAGGTGGCGGCCGCCGTCGATCCAGGCGAAGGAGCCGGCTCGGACCATTTGGACGAGGGCGGGGAGCACGGTGGTGTCGCCGGGGCCCCAGACCAGACGCGGGCGGATGACCAGGGTCTCGAAGCCGGGCGCGGCGGCGGCCAGTACGCGCCGTTCCGCCTCGGCCTTGGTCTCGGAGTACAGATAGGCGTGGCGGGCGGGCAAGGGCAGGGACTCGTCGATGCGCACGAGGTGACCGCCGGTGAAGACGGCCGCCTCGGTGCCGACGTGAACGAAGCGGCGGACGCCAGCGTCGCGCGCGGCGTCGAGCAGGCGCTGGGTGCCCAGCACATTGGCGCGCCAGAAGGCCTGGCGAGGGCCGTAGTCGGCCGCCAGGGCCGCCGCGTGAACCACCGCTTCGACGCCTCGCAGGGGCGCCGCGGACACGTCGGCCAGATCGCAGCGCACGGGGCGGGCGCCCAAGGCCTCGACCCGGGCCGCGGCCGTGTCCGAGCGCGCCATGGCGACGAGGTCGTGCCGCGAGGACAGCCGCTCGATGAGCCGTCCCCCGATGAAGCCGGAGCCGCCCGTGACGAAGATTCGCATGCGGCGTGAGATACTCCGACTGGCTTCGAGACGCCAGCGGTCGCGGGACGGTCAGGCGAGTCGCAGCCGGCCGTGTATGAGCTACGAGGTGTGGCGCTGCAGGGGCGGCGGTCGGTGGGCGGTTGGCAAGGGCGCCGGCTCGGTGTAGGTCGGAAGGGCGGCTGACGACACGGCCGGCGGGGAGCGGCGATGGAGCTCGATCGGACGGGGCAGGAGGTCAAGGCGCTGCATGCGGCGGCGCTGTGGGCCTCGGAGCAGGTGTTCGCGCCGAGGCAGCCGGGCGAGCTGGTCTCGAAGGTCGAGGTCGAGCTGGTCGAGTACGGGCGGCTGTACACCAAGTGCGAGCGGCGCGAGCCGGTGTGGCGGGCCGAGCCGTACCGGGGGCGCAAGGCGCTGAGCGAGCCGACGCTGCGCGAGCAGGACATCAGGCCGTGGGAGCAGGACGAGGCGGAGATCGAGCGGGGCACGCGGCACGTGGCTCTGTGCGGCGGTTGCTCGGGGGACCGGCGGGTGGACTGCCGGCGGTGCGACGGGGCGGGCCGCCTGGGGTGCGGCGTCTGCCGGGGGACCGGGACGCGGCCGGCCGCCAGGGGCAACCGCATGGTCCAGTGCCAGGGCTGCCGCGGGGCGACGACCGTGGACTGCCCCGCTTGCGTGGGCGGACGGGTCGAGTGTGAGCGGTGTGAGGGCGCGGGGCGTCACGAGCGCTGGGCCGAGGTGACCTACTCGGTCTACGAGGCCGTCGAGCCGGTGCCGCCGAGCCGGTACGGGTCGGGGCACCCCGGGTTCGAGGCGCGCGAACCCGTGGCCAGGGACTGGGAAGGGGCGACCCGGACCGGGCTGGTCGAGGCGCGGGGCCTGCTGAGTGAGGCGCAGGTGATGAGCGTCGTGCCCGACGTCGAGTGGCTGGAGGTCAAGCGGGTCGCCGACCGGGGGCGGCACCCGCGGTTCGACCGGGTGGTCCACCAGACGCTGACGACCTACGGCGCGCCGGTCGGGCGGGTCGAGTTCGATTTTTCGGGGACGGTCGGGCACGTGACCCTGGTCGGGTGGGAGCCGCGGCCGACCGCCGACTGGGACGACGCGCCGTTTCGCAGCCGGCGCAAGTGGGTGAAGGCGGCGGCCTGGACGGCGGGCGTGGCCTGGGCGGTCGGCAGCCTGTGGTACGGGCTGCGCGACCCGTTCTATCGGTGGGCTCCTGCGGCGTGGTTCTCGGCCAGCCTGGCCGTGCTGATGGTCGGGTTGGTCGTGGGGACGGCCAGCTGGCGACGCCGGGTCTGCTCGACGCGGCGGCGCAACCCGTTCGGTCCCGGTGACGCGGTGGGGCCGGCGTTGGGGCTGCTGGGAGGGCTGGTGCTGGCGGGCGTGCTGGTCGTGGCGCGGCCCTCGGCGGGCGCGGCGCTGGACGGTCTCGAGGCGGGGGACCTGACGGCGGCGCGGACCCACGTGGAGGCGCTGGTGCGGCGCGGCGACCGCGGCGGCGAGGTCGACGAGGCCGTCGCGCGCCTGGCGCTGGCCGAGGCCAAGGAGCTGGACAACCGGCAGGCTGTGGCGCGCCTCGAGCGCGACGTGGCCGCGATGGCCGACCCGGCGCCGCTGCGCGCCGAGCTGGAGCGGCTACGGGTCGCATGGTTCGAGCGGGCCATGGAGCGCGGCGAGGTGGACGAGGCTGGCCGCGAGCTGGCGGCGCTGACGGCCGACCATGACGATCTGACGGGGCTGGACAAGCTGAGGAGCCGGCTGACGGCCAAGCGCCTGGCGATGGCGGCGGCGCAGCTGGACGCGCGCGACCCGGACGCGGCGCTGGCGCTGGTGGACGGGCTGGCCGAGGGCGACGCGCGGGCGCGCGAGGTGACCGTGCAGGCGCATCAGGTCGCGGCCGTGGCGTGCGGCGCGGACGTGGCCTGCGCGGCGCGGGCGCTGGAGCGGGCCATCGAGGTGGACCCGAGCGTGGGCTCGGCCGAGCGGCTCGACGCGCTGATGAAGGCGCAGGTCGCGGCGGCCGGCGCGTGGCGGGCGGTCGAGGGCGAGCCGCGCGAGCAGCTGGCGGCGATCCGGGCGGCCGAGGCGCGTTATCGCGAGCTGGAGGGGATCTTCGGGGCGCGGCTGGATCTGGCGGCGCAGCGGGAGGCGATCGCGGCGCGGCGAGGGACCCTGCTGGCAGGGAAGCGGGCGCTGGGCGAGGACGCGCTGGTCGCCGAGGAGGCGCTGCGGTGGGCGAAAGCCGGGACGGTGCGGCGCGACGGTGAGCACCTGGTCGTCGAGAGGATCCCCGACGCGCTGGGGGTGCGGGTGCATCTGGCGACCGAGGGCGGCGTGGTGGTGGGTGCGCTGATCGTGCGCGAGCAGCGGGACTCGGTCGGACTGGCCGAGGCCGGGGTCCAGGCGGCCATGGAGCGGCTGGTCGGGGCGAAGCTCCCGGCGCGGGCGTTCCGGGCGCCCGGCAAGGGCATCCGGCACGTCAAGAGCCGCGTGGGGCGGCTGCCGGCGCTGTTCGGGTGGGAGGACGGCAGCCTGGTCGAGGTCATCGTCGGGGAGGTCACGCCATGAGGCGGTGGGCGGTGGCGTGGGTGGCGCTGGGGTTGGTGTGGACGACGAGGCCGGCCGAGGTGCACGCCGTGCGCATAGCGGCGGCGCCGTGCCTCGGATGCGATACGGCGTCAGCGGCCGACGGGGCCGCGGCCGGCGACGAGGGGCGCGCGGCGGCCAGCGAGCGGGTCGAGGCGAGGGCGGGCTGCAAGGGCAAGCTGCGGGTGACCACGGTGCCGCGGGCGCGTGTCGCGGTCGGAGGCGTCGGCCTGGGGGTGTCGCCGACCAAGGCCATCGCGCTGCCCGAGGGGCGCTACGAGGTCGAGATCACCCACCGGCTGCTGGGCAGCGTCAAGCGGCTGGTGCACGTCGCCTGCCGCGACAACCAGCATCTGCAGGTGCGGTGGTGATCGGTCGCGGCGGGTCACGCGCGCCAGCGAGACTGGCGCGTCGGTGAGCTCCGAGGCGGCGCTGGCGCGGTGAGGGCGCCAGCGCCGTCGGATCAGTCGGCCGAGGCCTCGGGCAGGGGCTGGCCGTCGACCTCGAGGATGACGAACTGCACGCGACGGTTCTGCTCGCGGCCGTCCGGCGTCTTGTTGGTCGCGATGGGGCGCGTCTGACCGTAGCCCTCGGAGACGAGGCGCGACGGGGCGATGCCGCGCTCGACGAGGAACTGCCGGACCGAGGCCGCGCGGTCGCGCGACAGCACCATGTTGGCCGCCGGGCGCCCGCGGTCGTCGGTGTGGCCTTCGACCCGGACCAGGGTGATGGCCGGGTTGTCCGTCAGCACTTTGGCGACCTTCTCGAGCAGCGGGTAGCTGACCTTGCGGATGGTCGACTTGGCCGTGTCGAACTGGACCTGCTCGAGGATGCGGATGCTGTCCCGGGTCAGCTGGACCGTGTCGACCGGGCAGCCCTCGTTGTCCGGCGGGCCGGCCTGGTTGGGGCAGCGGTCCGCCCCGTCGAGCACCGTGTCCTGGTCGTTGTCGGGCTCGGGGCAGCCGTCGCCGTCCTGGAACGCGTCGAAGTCCTCGGCCTCATTGGGGCAGCGATCGTTCACGTCCAGGATCCCGTCGCCGTCGTTGTCGGGATCCGGGCAGCCGTCCTGGTCCTGGAAGCCGTCGACGTCCTCGGGCTCATTGGGGCAGCGGTCGTCCGTGTCCGGGATCCCGTCGCCGTCGTTGTCGAGGTCGGGGCAGCCGTCCTCGTCCTGGAAGCCGTCGCGGTCCTCGGGCTCGTCGGGGCAGCGGTCCGCCACGTCCGGCAGGCCGTCTCCGTCGTTGTCGAGGTCGGGGCAGCCGTCGCCATCCTGGAAGCCGTCGAGATCCTCGGGCTCGTCCGGACACTGGTCCGCCACGTCCTCGACGCCGTCGCCGTCGCGGTCGTAGCTCTGGTTCGTCCAGGTGACCGACACCATCGTGCGCCAGGCCGGCGCGCCGATGCCCGCCGTCAGGCCGGCGCCGCCGCCGAAGTCGACCTTCACGCGGCGAGTGACGTCGTAGCGACCGCCGACCATCAGCTCGACCGGGAAGCTCTCGATGGCGTAGCCGCGGTCGGTCGGGTCCAGCGGGTTGACGTTCTCTTCGGTGGGGATGCTGCCGTACAGCGAGGCCAGCAGCTGGAACTGCGGCGTGCCGGGGCGCAGGCGGCCGGCCAGCGCCCAGCGGACCGTGTCGTCGAGCACCAGGTTCTGCGCCGTGCGGCGCGGGCGGACCTGGTAGCCGACGTTGGCGGTCACGACCGCGTCGCCGCTGGGGTGGTGGTAGTCGGCGACGAGGCGGGGCTCGACCCGGACGGTGTCGTCCGAGTTGAACGACTCCGCGTCGCCGGTCGGCAGGTGCACGGGCGCGGCGAAGGCCAGGCCGAAGCCGGCGCCACGCGGGTCGAGCAGCCGCACCTTGGGGACGACGCGGATGTCGCCCATGGCGTAGCTGCTGAGATCGCCGTCCTCGCGGCCGAACAAGGCGAGGTTGCTGGCCGACTGGTAGGCCACGAAGGGGATGGCCAGGCCCAGCTCGAAGCGATCGTACAGGCCCAGGGCGCCGCCCAGCTCGGCCTTGAGCTGGCCGTCGACGACGGACTCGTCGGCGTCGGGGTTGGCGATGCGGACCATCTCGACCGGGCGCGCCGCGTACTGCAAGAGCAGCCCGAAGGACGACCTCAGGTGCCGCAAGGTGTCCGAGGTCGCCGCGTTCAGGATGCCGGTGTCGCGTGAGGGGATGGCCTCGTAGGTCTCGACCTGGAAGGCGGTCGAGTTGTTGGGGGCCACGAAGCTCTGCGCCCGCGCCGGGCCTGCGGCGGCGACCAGGCTGGCCGCCATCGCGACGCTAGCCGCGGCGGAAGCCGATCGCCGACGCGTCGCGAGCCACAGCGCGACCAGCAGGCCCAGCCACAGGGCGCCGGAGCCGCCCGACCCGCCCGCGCAGCCGCCGCCGCCCTGCAGGCGGGAGCCATAGACGCCATAGTCGTCGCTGGGGTTCAGCGGGTCGAGGCCGAAGGTGACCTCGTCGCCGTCCCACATGCCGCCGTCGTCCGTGTCGGGGTCGTTCGGGTCGGTGCCGTGCTCGTGCACCTCGTCGCCGTCGCTCAGGCCGTCGCCGTCGGTGTCCGGGTCGAGCGGGTCGGTGGCATGCTCGCTCACCTCGTCTCCGTCGCTGAGGCCGTCGCCGTCGGTGTCGGGGTTCAGCGGGTCCGTCTGGTGCAGGCCCTCCTCGTCGTTGAGCAGGCCATCGCCGTCGATGTCATCGTCGCAGGCGTCGCCCAGGCCGTCGCCGTCGAGATCCGCTTGCGCCGCATTGGGCACCACCGGGCAGTTGTCGTCGTCGTTGGGCACCCCGTCGCCGTCGATGTCGTCGTCGCAGGCGTCGCCCACCCCGTCGTCGTCGAGGTCCGCCTGATCGTCGTTGTAGACGTCCGGGCAGTTGTCGTCCGCGTCCGGGACGCCGTCGCCGTCGCCGTCGGGCTCGCAGAGCTGGCCCTGGTCCGGGTTGTAGAAGGTCGGGCAGGTGTCCTCGTCGTTCGGCACCCCGTCGCCGTCGATGTCGTCGTCGCAGGCGTCGCCCAGGCCGTCGCCGTCCAGGTCGAGCTGCGTCCCGTTCGGCGCCGTCGGGCAGTTGTCCTCGTCGTTGGGGACGCCGTCGCCGTCGATGTCGTCGTCGCAGGCGTCGCCCAGGCCGTCGCCGTCGAGATCCGCCTGATCGGCGTTGGCGTCGTCGGGGCAGTTGTCCTCGTCGTCGGGGACGCCGTCGCCGTCCTTGTCGTCGGTGCAGGCGTCACCCGTGCCGTCGCCGTCGGTATCGGTCTGGTCGGGGTTGGCCGTGACGGGGCAGTTGTCCTCGCCATTGGGGACGCCGTCATCGTCGATGTCGTCGTCGCACACGTCGCCGAGCCCGTCCTCGTCCAGGTCGGCCTGGTCCTCGTTGGGCTCGTCCGGGCAGTTGTCGTCGTCATTGGGGACGCCGTCGCCGTCGCGGTCGTCGTCGCAGGCGTCGCCCAGGCCGTCGCCGTCGAGGTCGGCCTGGTCGGCGTTCGCCGTGACAGGGCAGTTGTCGTCGCCGTTGGGGACGCCGTCGCCGTCGCGGTCGTCGTCGCAGGCGTCACCCAGGCCGTCGCCGTCGAGGTCGGCCTGATCGGCGTTCGCCGTGACAGGGCAGTTGTCGTCGCCGTCGGGGACGCCGTCGCCGTCGCGGTCGTCGTCGCAGGCGTCGCCCAGGCCGTCACCGTCGAGGTCGGCCTGGTCGGCGTTGGCGACGTCGGGGCAGTTGTCGTCGCCGTCGGGGACGCCGTCGCCGTCCTTGTCGTCGCTGCAGGCGTCGCCGGTACCGTCACCGTCGAGGTCGGCCTGGTCGGCGTTGGCGACGTCGGGGCAGTTGTCGTCGTCGTCGGGGACGCCGTCGCCGTCGCGGTCGTCGTCGCAGGCGTCGCCGGTGCCGTCACCGTCGAGGTCGGCCTGGTCGGCGTTGGCGACGTCGGGGCAGTTGTCGTCGCCGTCGGGGACGCCGTCGCCGTCGCCGTCGTCGTCACAGGCGTCGCCGGTGCCGTCACCGTCGAGGTCGGCCTGGTCGGGGTTGGCAACATCCGGGCAGTTGTCGTCACCGTCGGGTGTGCCGTCGCCGTCCTTGTCCTCGCTGCAGGCGTCGCCGGTGCCGTCACCGTCGATGTCGGCCTGGTCGGCGTTGGGCGTGTTGGGGCAATTGTCGTCGCCATCGGGGACACCGTCGCCGTCGCGGTCGTCGTCACAGGCGTCGCCCAGGCCGTCGCCATCGAGGTCCGCCTGGTCGGCGTTGGCGACGTCGGGGCAGTTGTCGTCACCGTCGGGGACACCGTCGCCGTCGCGGTCGTCGTCACAGGCGTCGCCCAGGCCGTCGCCATCGAGGTCCGCCTGGTCGGCGTTGGCGACGTCGGGACAGTTGTCGTCACCGTCGGGGACGCCGTCGCCGTCGCGGTCGTCGTCGCAGGCGTCGCCGGTGCCGTCACCGTCGAGGTCGGCCTGGTCGGCGTTGGCGACGTCGGGGCAGTTGTCGTCGCCGTCGGGGACGCCGTCGCCGTCGCGGTCGTCGTCACAGGCGTCGCCGGTACCGTCACCGTCGAGGTCGGCCTGGTCGGCGTTGGCGACGTCGGGGCAGTTGTCGTCGCCGTCGGGGACGCCGTCGCCGTCGCGGTCGTCGTCGCAGGCGTCGCCGGTGCCGTCACCGTCGAGGTCGGCCTGGTCGGCGTTGGCGACGTCGGGGCAGTTGTCGTCGCCGTCGGGGACGCCGTCGCCGTCGCGGTCGTCGTCACAGGCGTCGCCGGTGCCGTCACCGTCGAGGTCGGCCTGATCGGGGTTGGCGACCTCCGGGCAATTGTCGTCTCCGTCCGGGGTGCCGTCGCCGTCCTTGTCATTGGTGCAGGCGTCGCCCGCGCCGTCGCCGTCGGTGTCGGCCTGGTCGGCGTTGGGCGTGTTCGGGCAGTTGTCGTCGTCGTTGGGGACGCCGTCGCCGTCGCGGTCGTCGTCGCAGGCGTCGCCGAGGCCGTCACCGTCGAGGTCCGCCTGGTCGGGGTTGTCGACGCCGGGGCAGTTGTCTCCGAAGGTCAGCGTCAGCGTGTCGGTGCTGCCCAGCGCCTCGCTGACCGCCGTCACCACCACGTCGCCTGCCTCGTCGGTCGTGACCAGGAAGCTGGCCGTGCCGTCGGTGGCCGTCCACCCGCACAACTCACCGTCGTCGCCCAGCACCGCGTCCGCGAAATCGACCGGCGCCAGCGAGGGCGCCCCGCCGCCCAGGGCCTCGAGCGCCACGCACAGCTCGGCCTCGGCCTGCACGGGATCGCCATCCTCACCGACCAGCTGCACGGTCACCAGGAGATCCTGGTTGATGAGCGCGCTGTCAGGGTCGGCCGACAGCGCCAGCCACGGCCCGACCGGCGTGAAGCTCACCTCGACCGTGCACGGCCCGGTGACGGGCGCCGTCGTGTAGACGCCGGTCGCCGCATCGAAGGCGCCGCCGCAGCCGCCGACCGTGTCCACCACGTACCCAGGCGCCGCCGTGACGGTCACGGCCGCCGTGTCACCGTGCGCGACCTCCTGGCTGCTGGGTCCCACGACGCCGCCTGCGCCCGTCACGCTGGCCTCGACCACGTAGCGCTTCCGCACGAAGGTCGCCGTGACCTGACACGGGGCCGTCACCGGTCCGGTCGTGTAGACCCCGCTCGCCGCGTCGAACGCGCCGTCGCAGCCGACCACGGCCTCGACCTCGTAGCCTTCGTCAGCGGTGACCGTCACCGTGGTCACATCGCCATCGCCGACCGCCTGCTCGGCGGGCGAGACGGTGCCGCCTTCGCCGTCGACGCCGGCCTGGACGGTGAAGCTCTGGGCCACGAAGCCGATGGTGGGCGAGCCCTCGAGCGCCGCGCCCCACACCGAGACCGTGACGCCGACGGTCTCGGCCGTCACGTCGGTGACCGCGAACGTGTAGACCCCGGGGGCGCTCTCGGTGATGGGGCCGGCCGCGGCCGAGCCCGTCAACGCCACCTCGAACGCTTCGACGGGCAGCCCGATGACCGGAGCTCCGTCGGGGTCCAGCAGGGTGACGGTGACCACAGAGACGTCGACCCCGTCGGCGATGACGCCGCTGTCCGGGGTGGCCGTCACGGTGCTGAGGCTGGCCGAGGCGCCCCGGACGTACCCGAAGTCGACCGAGTGCACCGTGCCGCCGCTGCCGCTCACGAGGGCCGGGTCGTCGAAGGCCGGGTGCAGCGTGGCGTCGGCCAGCGATGGCACCCCGACGCTGTAGTCGCCCGCGGGCAGGATCAGCTGGTAGCGGCCGAAGCCGTCGGTCGTCGCGACATAGGGCGAGCCGGGCAGGCTGGCGGCCTCGGCGTGCACGGCGACGCCGGCCAGGCCCACGTCGCCGCCGCCGAAGACGCCGTACGGCGTGGCGTCCTGGAAGACGTAGCCCGTGATGACCAGCTTGTCGGCGCCCAGGACCGTGACATCCTCGGCGGTGGTGGCCAGCGGGTCGAAGGGGGTGACCCCGACGACGGGCGGCGCTGCGACGGTGACCTCGTTGTCGTAGCTGGCGCTGCCCGTGTCCGAGGAGACGTCGGCCTGGAAGGTCAGGACCAGCTGGCTGCCTGCGGCGACGGTCAGGTCGGTCCAGGTGGGGACGCCGTCCGTGACCGCGTCGGGGGCGGGCGCGCCGCTGCCCGGGCGGTAGGTGAACCCGGCGGGCAGTAGATCGGTGACCGTCACGCCGGTGACGGGCGTGGCCAGCGAGTTGGTGAGCGTGATGGTGTAGCCGGCGACGCCGCCCTCGGGCCACACGGCGATGGCAGGCGTCGTGGTCGCCTTGTCGACGGTGAGGCCGCCGACCAGCACCGTCGCCTGGTCGGTGCAGCCGGCGGGCTTGGTGGCGACGCAGTGGACCGCATCGTCCAGCGTGGCCGTGAGCGTGCCCGAGACGGTCGGCAGCGCGACCAGCTCGAGGGTGCCACCGGCGCTGGCCCCGAGGGTGCCCAGATCCCAGCTGATCGACCCCGTGTCTCCGACGTCGGGCGCCGCGGCGGGCGCGCGCGAGGTCGAGACGTAGGCCCACCCGGCGGGCAGAGTGGCCGTCAGGGTCGCGAGGGGCGCGTCGGCGTCGCCCGCGTTGTCCCAGGTCAGGACGAAGGTCGCCCCGACGTGGACCGGGGCCCCCGCGGGCGCCGTGACCGGCGCATCGACGGTCACGAGGTCGCCGACGACGGCCACGACGTGGGCGATGATGCCTCCGACGGCGACGGCGTCGCCGACCTCGAGGCGCGCGGCCGAGTCGACCTGGAAGGTGGTCGCGCCGTCCACGGCGGCGACAAGACCGGCGGCCGGGTCCGGCAGGCTGGCGGGTCCCGACACGTGCACGGCAGGCGCGGGCGCGGCGGTCACCAGGGTGGTGGCGGTGGCCGTCCGGGTCTGCGCGTTGCTGGCGCTGGCGGTCGCGGTGGTGGCGATGGCGGTGGTGCCGGCGGGCATCGGCGAGACGAGCGTGGCCGTGAACGAGACGGCGGCGGAGGCGCCCGAGGGCAGGGCGCCGAGGTCGAAGACGACGCGCTTGAGCAGCGGGTCGAACTGACCCGAGCCGGACGCGAGGCCGGAGAAGGTCAGCCAGCTGGGGAGCGGGACGCTGACCGTCACGCCAGTGGCCGTCGCCGAGCCGGAGCTGCTGACCGTCGAGGTGAACGTCAGGGTCTCGCCGGGGGCGGCCGTGGTGAGGTCGACCTCGTGGGTCAGCGCGAGGCCGGCGCTGCCGTCGAGGGTGACGCCGACCGCGCCGCTGACGCAACCGGCCACCGTGGGAGCGGTGCACCAGGCCGGGTCGCTGACGCTGGCGGTGTTGTCGAGCGTGGTCTCGCCGTCCGGCAGGCCGGCGGCCGCGGCGACCATCTGGAAGGTGAGGGTCGCGGCCTGGCCGGCGCCGAGGGTGGCCAGGTTCCAGGTCAGGGCGTCGCCGTCGACCGCGCGGGTCGTGCCGCCGGCGATGCTGCCGGGGACGTAGCCGAAGTAGGGCGTCGCAGGGAGCACGTCGGTGACCGTGACATCCGTCGCCGCGGCCTGGCCGATGTTGACCACGGTCAGGGTGTAGGTGGCGGTCTCGGCGCGGCGCAGGCGGGCTTTGTCGACGGCCTTGGTCAGCACGAGGCGCGGCGAGCCGCCGAGCACCGTGCCGACGGTGGTGGTCGCCGTGGCCTGGACGGCGGCGGTCTGGGCGCTGGTGACGGTGGCGGTGTTGGTCAGGATCTGTCCGGCCTGCGCGCCCGCGGGGACGTCGGCGCGGAGGAACACCACCGCGGAGGCGCCGGCGGCCAGGCTGCCCAAGGCGAAGGTGTGCTGCGGCGGGTTGGCCGCGGCGCCCGAGCAGGCGGCCCAGGTCGTGCCGTTCAGGGAATACTGGCAGTTGGCCGCGCCCGCCGGCAGGACGTCGGTCAGGCTGACGCTGCTGGCGGTGGCGCCCCCCGTGTTGTTGACGCGCAGGGTCCAGGTCAGGGGAGCGCCGCCGCCCGGGACGAGGGACTTGTCGACGGTGTTCGACAGCGTCAGGTACGGCGGGGCGCTGGCCGCGCAGAACGACGAGCGCGAGTTCTGGCTGATCGAGTCGTAGTAGAACGTGATGTCGCGGGTGCCGCCGGGCTTTCGGAACTGGAAGATCCACCGCAGCTGCTGGCCGGCGGCCAGGGTGACGTTGGCGCCGAGGGTGACCTCGTAGGTGTACCAGGCCTGCCCGTTGTTCACCTGGATCTCGGCGCTGGTGGCGAGCGTCGCGCCGGTGCTGGCGTTCTGGAGGATGACCCGCGTGCGGGCGCCGCCCTGGACGGCGCCGAGCATGAAGTTGACGGTGACCACCTGGCCGGACAGGTCGATGGCCTGCTCGTAGGTGTCCTGTTGCAGGAAGACGATCTGGTCCGGGTAGCTGGCGGGGTCTCCGAACGCGGTGTTGGCGATGTCGGCGACGGTGGTCGAGTAGCCCGCGGTGCTCGTGGGCATGGCCAGGGTGGCGGGGCGGATCGTCGCCAGAGCATCGTCGGGGCCGCGGCGGAAGTAGAAGACCGATTGGCAGTACTGGCCGGTGACGCCCACCGCCGAGGTGGCGTCGACGGGGGCCGAGGCGCCCGACCAGGTGACGGAGGCTTCGTTGACGGCGGGGTTGGGGTAGGTGAAGGGGGCCGGGGCGGCGGTGGCGGTGACGGTGACGGTCCCCGAGGCGCCGGCCGGGACGCCAACGCCCGCGCCGCCCGCGCCGTGGAAGGTCACTACCCCGTCGACGTGAGTGCAGGCAGTGAAGTGCGTGCTGCCGGCGACCGCGCAGCCGGTGAAGGTGAAGCCGGCGGGCAGGGCGTCCGTGAGCAGCGTGGCCGAGGAGGGGCCTGCGCCGACGTTGCTGTAGCCGAGGGTCCAGGTGACCGAGCCCGAGGGGGCGACCTGGACGGCGCTGGGTTGGTTGGTCAGCGACAGGGCCGGGGCGGGGACGGCGACGGCGATGGTGCTGCCGGCCGCGCGGGTGACGGGGGCGCCGTCGGGGGCGGTGGCCGTCAGGGTCGCCGTCAGGGCGAGCGAGGGCGTCGTCCAGGTGGCGCCGACGGTGACCGAGAGGCTGGCTGTACCGGTGGCGCCAGCGGGGAGGTCTCCCAGGGTCCAGGTGACCGTGCGCGTGGCGGCGTCGAACGCGCAGGGGGCGCCCGAGCAGCCGGTATGGGTGACGCCTGGCGGGAGGACCACCTGGAGGGTGCCCGCGGTCACTGGGACGGCCGAGGCGTTGGACCAGGGGAGGGCGTAGGTGACGACGGTCGCGCCATCGGGCGGGACCAGGTAGGTGTCGGGGGTCATCGACAGGCCCAGCTGGGCGCCATAGACGGTGACCGGGACGGGGTCGCTGGCCAGCTCGCCGAAGTTGGTCAGGGCCGTGGCGAGATCGTTGTAGTGGCCGGCCGTGGCGCTGGCGGTGGCGTCGAAGGCGAGGGTCACGCTGCCGCCGGCCGGGACGGTGACTGCGGGGTCGAAGGTCCAGGTCAGCGTCTGGCCGTCGGCGGCGGGGTCCTGGTTCCAGAAGGTGCCGGTGGTGCTGCCGGGGAGGTAGGTGAAGCCTGGCGGGAGCAGGTTGGCGAGGCTGGTGAGCGACGCCGGGTACGGGTTGCCGTCGTTGTCGACGGTCAGGGTGAAGGTGACCGCCTCGCCCGGGGCGAGCTGGCTGCTGCTGGCCGCGGCGGTGAGCGTCGGGCCGACGCCGCACACGTTGATGGCGAGATCGACACCGACCGTGGCGACCTGGACGCCGGTGATGAGGGGGTTGCCGTACCAGTCCTGGTCGGCCTGGGGCGCCAGCGCCGGGTCGTGCGAGGGGAAGTCGGCCGGATCGACCTGCCACTGACCGCCGACGTGGAGGCGGCCGGCGGCGTCGCTGGTGACATACGAGAAGGTGCGGTTGTCGACGCCGGACGCGGTCATGGCGTCGTCGAGGCGCGTGTCGTCGTCGACGGCCTGGACGCCCACCAGGTAGCGGCCCTTGGGCAGCTGGCGCGAGTCCCAGCTGGCGCGCCACTTGTTGAGAGTGCCCGGGACCGGGGTCGCACCGGCGGCGAAGCGCCAGGGCTGGCCGTCGTTGGTGACGCCGTCGCCGTCGACGTCGTAGTAGTACCAGAAGCTCACGGCCTGGACGGAGGGCTCGATGACGCCCTGAGGGTTGACCCAGAGCGTGTCCTGGACCGTCGCCGTCAGGTCGTAGACGTCGTTGCAGGTCGTCGGCGCGGACGCTTCGACGTCTCGGATGATCGGCTGGGCGTAGGGTTTGTCCTGATCGAACGAGATGTAGTCGCCGTACGGGCCAGGCTTGCCGACGCTGCCCGTGTACTTGCGGTTGATGGCGCAGTCCTTCTGGAACGGGTCGTTCAGGCTGTTGGCCGTGCAGAAGAGCATCGACAACGGGGTCGAGCGGGTGATGCGCGGGCCGCCGAGCGCCGTAGCGTCCAGCATGGCGACGGGGATCTGGTAGTCGATGAAGTACTCGTTGCACGAGTTGGTAGAGACCAGGATCGCGCGGCTGGTGCCGTAGTCCCAAACGACCTCGGCGGCGCCGTTGGGCCAGCTGGCGACCGGCGCGACCTGGTTCTGGAAGTTCAGCAGCTGGCCAGACTGGGCGTCGACGAACGCCGTGGGGTTGTGGGCGAGCTGATGGATGGCGGGATCGCCGATGTAGTCGAGCGAGTGCGTCTGGGTGGCGCCATAGACGCCGACGAGGAGGTCGATGGCTGCGCCCGGCTTGCCGGTCGAGCCGTCGAGGTGGGCGGCGAGATCGCGATAGCCGCTGCCGTCGACGTCGAAGAGCACCGTCCACAGGGCCGAGCTCCAGGGATGCCCGGCGCCGGCCGTGCCGGCGTTCGGGCCGGTAGCGTAGGTGTGCGCGATCTGCTCGACGCGCCATCGGAAGAGGATGACGTCCTTGTCGGGGTCGGACGGGTGCTGGTACAGGCTGTAGTAGATGCTCGGGAGCGCCCGATCCTGGCACGAGGACGAGACGTTGACGTAGTTCTGCGGCGCGGTGCCGCCGTTGGACGGGTCCTGGTTTCGCGGGTCGCGCAGCGAGTCCTGAAAGCGCGTATAGGGCTTCCACTCGCCGCAGGTCTCGGCGCAGCTCGCCGCCGGTGGCTCGGCTGGCCAGGGGGCGGGAGCGAAGTGCACCGCTGGCCCGGCCCCGCCATCCCAGGTCGGTGGGTGCGGATCGGCCAGCGCCGACGCCGTCCACAGCGTCACAGCGAGGAAGGCCATGGCCCTCCGCGCGCCCGAGTGGATGAAAATCCGCGCACGCGGACGAGCCCACGGACGAAATCGCGCCATCACGTCTTGCCCCCAAGACATGAAAAAACCTCACGGCCCAGCGCCTGCCCGCCGTGAAATTTCTCCCCCTGCCGCGAGGGCAATAGTCGGTGACCTCGGTCGAGTCAATGCCGAACCTCGGCAGCGCCCCGGCCGAGGCGCGCCGTCGAGCCAAGCCAACTCCCTGCCGCCGTTCGCGTTCTGGAGTCGTGATTCGCCTGGCGCGGGGACGCGACTGGGGGCAGTTTGGCAGGGGTCGGCCGTTGCCTCGGAGCGTGGGGAGGGGCCGGCGGGGATCGCATCGGGAGGGAGGGGACGATGAGTGGGCGGTTCGTGGGGAAGGTGGTCGTCGTCACGGGGGCCTCGGCTGGGATCGGAGAGGCGGCGGCGCGGCGCTTTGCGGCCGAGGGGGCGCGGGTGGTGCTGGCGGCGCGGGGCGCCGAGCGGCTGGAGGCGGTCGCGGCGTCGATCCGCGCGGCCGGGGGCGACGCGCTGGCCGTGCGGACCGACGTGGGCGACGACGGGGCGTGCCGGGCGCTGCTCGAGCGGACCGTCGAGGCCTTCGGTGGCCTGGACGTGCTGGTGAACAACGCCGCCCTGCATCACCGTGGGCGCTTCGAGGACAACCCCGTCGACGCGCTGGCCGACATGGTGCACGTCAACCTGCGCAGCCCGGTCCTGCTGACGCGCCTCGCCTTGCCGCTGCTGCGGGCGCGTGGGGGCGGGGCCATCGTGCAGGTCGCCTCGCTCGCGGGCTGCGTGCCGACGCCTGGGGCGGCGGTGTATTCCGCGACCAAGTTCGGCTTGCGCGCGCTCAGCTACGCCCTGGCCGAGGAGCTGCGTGGGACCGGCGTGACAATCAGCGTCGTTTCACCCGGGCCGGTCGACACCGGCTTCATCATGGACGATCTGACGCGGGTGAGCGATCTCGCCCTCTCGCAGCCCATCTCGACGGCCGACGAGGTGGCCCGCGCCGTGCTCGACTGTGCCGCCGACGGGCGCGTCGAACGCAAGCTCCCCGCCTCCTCCGGCGTCCTGACGACCGTGGGGTACCTGTCCCCGACCCTCACGCGCGCGCTGCGCCCCATGCTCGAGCGCAAGGGACGCCGCCAGAAGGCGCGTCTTCAGCGAGCGAAATCGGCCTGAAATCGGACGAGCGCGCCGTGACACCCCAAGGACGCAGGTGTATGCTGGGCGGGTCCTAGGGTGGTGATCCATGATGTCCGACCCGGAAGTCGCCGACAGAGCAAACGCCGTCGACGTCCCCGCGATGGGGCCGGGCGCATTCGGGTCGATGGGACACGCCGCAGGCCCCCAGCGCCCATGACGCGGTTCGACACCGGCTACGGCGGCGCCGCGCGCGCGGAGGCGGCGCGTCGGCGCCCGACGGGTGGCGGCGGCCACACCCCGCTCGTGAAGGCGCTCCTGGCCGTCGACGACGCGACCCCTGCCCATGTGGCCGCCGTCGACGCCTGCGTGGCGGCCGTGTCCCGGGCTCCAGACTCGATCGAGTATTCGGCCAAGGTAGGCCTCGCCACGCTCGAGCCCTATCGCTTCACCTGGTACTGGGACGTCGGCCGGCATCCGCGCGGGCTCGCGCGCGAGATCGTCTCCACCTTCCGCGCGTGCGCCGACCGCACGGGCGCCGTCGTCCCCGAGGCGCTCCTCGACGCACCGTTCGACGCCGGCCCGGTGCTGCAGCTCGTCGTCGGGCTCGACGCCCGCCCCGACCCGGCCGCCACGCGCGTCAAGCTCTACGCCGTGCTGTCGCTGGGGGCGCGCTCGGTCATCGAGGCCCTGGGCGAGCTCTGCGGCGTCCCGCAGCCGCCGCCGTCGGTCGACCTCGACCTGACCTACATCGTCGGGCTCGACTTCGGCCCGCGCGGCCTCGTCGACATGAAGCTGTACTTCGCCCTCGACGGCCGCTCGGCGCCCCGGCTGCTCCGCGCGCCCTCGAGCGCCGGCGAGCTGCTCTCGCTCAGCCGCCTCATCGTCTTCCAGCAGGGCCTGGTCGACCCGGCCAAGCGCGCCCTGTTCTTCCACGCCAACGACCGCGCGCTCCTGCGGCGCGAGCTGGCCCGCTCGCTGGGCCCCGACCGCCCGATGAGCCACCTGTTGACCCGCGCACGCGCCATGGGCGACGTCGTCGGGACCGCGCTCGACCCGTGGATCCTCTCGTACCCCCTGGTGGGCGGCAGCCTCGAACGCGAGACCTGCAACGTCTACTTCCACTGCCGAAGCACCTGAGGCGCCCTTCGCGCGCCAGACGCCGGGCGGTCAGGTGCTACGGCGGCGGCGCAACGCGAGCGCCAGCAGCCCCATGAGCGCCGGCCAGCTCGCGCCCGCGGCCCCGGCGCTGCAGTCGAAGTCCTCGTCCGTGAACGCGTCGTCGTCGTCTGCGGGATCGCCGCCATCCGGCGTCGCAGGATCGGCCGGGCCGGTCGGCGTGCCCAGGTCCGCAGGCTCGTAGGCGCCGCCCGACGCGGTGGCCAGCCACTGGCGATAGCTCGGCGTGAAGGCGTAGATGCCGCCCTCGCCGCAGGGCAGCTCGACGTCGTCGGAGGCGCGCGACGTCGTGCCCACGAGCGCCAGGACGTCGCCGATGGCCAGATACGCCGGGCCGCCCGAGTCGCCCTGGCAGGTGTCCGGCTCGCCGGCGCCCCCCAGGACGAGCTCGGCCTCGGCCCGGTGCACGAAGGACGTCTCCGCGACGAAGAGCAGGCCGGTGGCCTCGTCGTCGACCGACGTCTTGCCGTAGCCAGACACGATGACCTGGACGCCGGCGGTCAGGGCGGCGATGGCCTCGGCCTCGCTGGGCAGGGCCGCCGGGGTCAGCTGCGTGACCGCCTCCTCGAGCACCAGGACGCCGATGTCGTCCAGGCGGCCGGCACCGGAAGCGTGCGGCGGCTGGGGCGCGTAGTTCGGGTAGTCCGGGTGCGCCGTCACGGTCAGCGGCGCGTAGGCCTCTTCCCAGGTCGCCTCGGCGACGTCGACCAGCCCGGCTACGACCAGGACGTGCTCGGGGCCGAGACGCTCGGTGATGGCTCCCGTGTCCTCGTCCTCGACCACCAGGCAGTGCGCCGCCGTCACGACGACCCGCGGGGCGATGAGGGTGCCGGTGCAGAAGGCCTCGCCGGTGTCGGGGTCGACCAGGGCGACGGTCGCGTAGAGCTGGTCCTGCGTGGCCAGCGCGCCGTCGATGATGGGCAGCTGGCGGGTCTCGGTGCCGGCGGCGGCGGGCGGGGCCCATGCCTGGACGAGGAGCGCCGCGGCCGCGAGGGCCCGGGGAGCGCGGAGGATGTTCATGGGGTGGGCTCGGAGGGGAGGACGGAGTCGGGGGACGTGGGCGCCGGAGCGTCGTCGGAGGGCGCGCAACGCCCCGCGTGGCGGACGGCGACGCCGCGAGCCCTTGCGACGCAGGCGTTGCAGTAGAAGCGGCCGTCACAGCCGCAGACGCCGGGGCAGTCGCGCTTGCAGCCCCGCGGACGTTGGGTGCACACGCCTGCGACCTGCGCGCCGCAGGCGTCGTCGACATGGGCGCAGTAGCCGGCGGCGTCGCACTCGCCGAAGGAAGCGCCGCAGGCGCCGCCCAGGGGCACCCCGGGCTGCGAGGCCGGGTCCTGGGCCGGGGCTGCAGGCGGTGGGGCTGGGGCCGGCGCGGAGGCGGCCGCGGAACAAGCGGCGAGGGCCAGCGCGAGGGCGAGGAGCCAGAGGCGGGGCAGGGCGACAAACATCGTCGCGACGCTACTCCCAGCCGTGCGGCGGCGCAATCGCGCTCGCGCGCCGCGCCGGGAAAGCGGCTCGGGCGGGTTGGTCCCGGAATCCTCGTGGCTAGGGTCTGGGTCGGGGAGGGAATCGGCCGTGAAGCACGAACCACGAAGCGCCGAGGTCCGCGTGCGCGGACCGGGGGGCCTAACGGGGACGCTGCGGCCGGGTCGGTCCGAAGACGGCCGGGTGGTGCTCGCGCTCGACGATGGGCGCGTGGCCCGCCTGCCCGAGGAGGCGATCCGGCGAGGCGGGCTCGGCGAAGGCGAGGGTGAGGTCTGGACGCTGGACGCGGCCGCCGAGGCGGCGCTGCTCGAGCCGACCGTCGAGCGAGGCGTCCTGCCGGTCGTCCGCGAGGAGGTGGTGGTCGGCAAGCGAGTCGTCGAGGGCGACCGCGTGCGCGTCCGGGTCGAGACCGGCGAACGGCTCGAGCGTGTCGAACAGGTCCTGGGCCGGGACGTGGTCGAGGTCGAGCGCGTCCCGGTCGGCCGCGTGGTCGAGGCGGGGGAGCCGACGCCCGAGGCGCGGCGCGAGGGCGAGGTGACGGTGGTGCCCGTCCTGGCCGAGGAGCTGGTGGTGACGCGCCGGCTCGTGCTGGTCGAGGAGGTGCGGATCCGGCGCCGACGCGAGGAACACACCCAGACGCACGACGTGCTGGTCCGCGAGCAGCGGGTGCGCGTCGAGCGGGAGCCGCCGGAGTCCCCGGACGGGGAGCGCTCCGGGCGGTAGGACCGGGCCGGACAGGCCCGAGGACACAGGGAGGATGCCATGCTGACCGTTCTGGCGATGTTCGAACGGATGGAAGACGCCAAGGCGGCGCACGACGAGCTCGAGCGCGAGCACCTGGGCAACGTCGACATCGTGAGCCCGAACGACCGGCCGCGGAAGCTGGAGACCTACGGGATCCCCAGCGACGCCGAGCCGACCTACCTGGAGGCCATCCGGGAGGGGCTCATCATGGTCGTCACGCAGCTGTCGAGTGACCGCACCAGCGACGCGCGCCAGGTGCTGCGCCGGCACCACCCGGTGGACATGAGCCGCCGCGAAGCCCGAGGCAGCACGGGCATCGGCCGCGCCGGGGACGGCGAGGTCCGGCGCGCGGGCGAGCGCGACGTCACGCGGCCCGGTCCGGTGGGCGCGGGCCGCCGCGAGCGCACGGACGTGCGTGGCGAGCGCGGTGGCCGCACCGAGCGGGTGCCGGTGGTCGAGGAGGAGCTGCGGGTCGGCAAGCGCGAGGTCGAGGAGGGCGGCGTGCGCGTGACGTCGCACGTGACGGAGCGCCCGGTCGAGGAGCACGTCGAGCTGCGCGACGAGCGCGTCAACGTCGAGCGGCGGCCCGTGGACCGGCCGGCGAGCGACCGCGACTTCCGAGATCGGTCCATCGAAGCGCGCGAGCGCCACGAAGAGGCCGTCGTCGACAAGCGGGCGCGCGTCGTCGAGGAGGTCATCGTCACGCGCGAGGCCGGCACGCACACCGAGGACATCCGCGACACGATCCGGCGGACCGACGTGGAGATCGAGCGGCTGGGCCTCGACGAGGACTACCGCGCGCACCACGGGCGCAGCTTCCGCGGGCGCGGCGACTACGAGAGCGTCAAGCCCGCCTACCGCTTCGGCGCCCACATGGCGAGCCAGCCCGAGTACCGTGGCCGCGACTGGTCGATGGTCGAGGGCGACGCCCGCCGGCGCTTCGAGGAGCGTAACCCGGGGCGTTGGGAGGAGCTGAAGGACGCCGTCCGTCACGGCTACGAGCGGATGCGCTCGAAGACCCGCTGACGGCTCCTCGGAGCTGGCGCGCGCGGCCAACCGCCTGGCCGCGCGCGCTCAGGCGGTCCCGGGGTGGGGGTGGCGGGCTCGCGGCGGGCCGGGCGTCGCTTCGGCGCCGGAGGTGGTGGGGCCGAGCGGGTCGCGGTGGGCGCGGCGGCGCAGCCACTTGTCGAAGGTGATGATGGGCAGGATGAGCGCGCCGAGGCCCAGGCAGACGGCGAGGCCGAGCGGGTCGAGGGCTGCGCTGCCGAAGACGCGCTGCAGGGGCGGCAGGTAGATGAAGCCCAGGTGGAGCACGACGAGCACACCGATGCCGACGTAGATGCTGGGGTTGGACAGCCAGCCGATGGCGCGGATGGGGTCGCGGGCGCTGCGGGAGGCGAGCAGGTAGAAGATCTGGAAGGCGACGACCGTGGTGATGGCCATGGTCTGGGCCTCGGCGATGGCGAGGTCGTGGCCGAGGCGGTCGGCGAAGCGAGCGTACTCCCACTGGAAGACGGCGACGGCGGCGGCGGTCATCAGCGCGGCGACAAGGAAGGTCCGCACCACGACGAAGCGGTTCAGGATCGGCTCGCCGGGGCGCCGGGGCGGGCGGTTCATGACGTTCGGTTCGGGGGCCTCGAAGGCCAGCGGCAGCGCCAGGGCCACCGCGGCGATGAGGTTCACCCACAGCATCTGGGCCGGCAGCATCGGCATCAGGGGCACGGCCTGGCCGTCGAGCTCGATGACGGGGAAGAAGAGCACCGAGACCATGAGGATGAGCCCCAGCCCCAGGTTGGTGGGCAGGATGAAGGCGAGGGACTTGACCAGGTTGTCGTAGATGCGCCGGCCTTCGACGACGGCGGCGGCGATGGTCGCGAAGTTGTCGTCGGTCAGGACGACGTCCGCCGCCTCCTTGGACACGGCCGTCCCGGTGATGCCCATCGCGACGCCGATGTTGGCCTGCTTCAGGGCCGGCGCGTCGTTGACGCCGTCGCCGGTCATGGCCACCACGTGGCCGTCGGCCTGCAGGATGCGGACCAGGCGCAGCTTGTCCTCGGGGGCGACGCGGGCGAAGACGTCCGAGTCGGCGGCCAGGGCGCGCAGCTCTTCGTCGCTGGCCCGGGCGATCTCGCGCCCGGTCACGGCGCCGTGGCGGCCGGTCGTCAGCCCCAGCTCGGCCCCGATGGCGGCGGCCGTGGAAGGGTGGTCGCCGGTGATCATCTTCACGGCGATCCCCGCCTCATGGCAGGCCTGCACCGCGGCGATGGCCTCGGGCCGGGGCGGGTCCATCATGCCCGCCAGGCCCAGCAGGGTCAGCCCGCCCTCGACGTCGTCCGGCTCGAGGGTCGTCGCGCCTTCGCGGGCCGGGGCCGACGCGATCGCGAGCACGCGCAGGCCGCTCTTGGCCATGCGCTCCATCGCGCCGTGGACCTCGGCGGCTTGCGCTTCGGCGATGTCGCAGCGCGCCAGCACGGCCTCGAAGGCGCCCTTGACCAGGACGCGCGCGCCGCCGGCCGGATCCCGGTTGAGCGTCGCCATGTACTGGTGCTCAGACTCGAAGGGGATGGCGTCCAGGCGCATCCACTCGCCGCGCGCCCGCTCTACGTCGAGCCCCAGCTTGCGCGCCGCGACGACCAGCGCGCCTTCGGTCGGGTCCCCGGAGATGGTCCACGCGCCCTCCTCGTGCACCAGCGTGGCGTCACTGCACAGGGCCGCCGCCCGCGCCAGGGTCAGCGCGTCCTCGGGCGGCGCCTGCAGGGCCTCGCCCTCGCTCGCCGCCAGGGCCCCCTCGGGCTCGTAACCGACGCCCGACAGGGTGTAGCCGCCGCCGGGCGTCCACAGCGCCTTGACGGTCATCTCGTTGCGCGTCAGCGTCCCGGTCTTGTCGCTGCAGATGACGGTCGTGCTGCCCAGCGTCTCGACCGACGGCAGCTTGCGCACGATGGCGTGGCGCCGGGCCATGCGCTGCACGCCGATGGCCAGGGCGATGGTGATGACGGCCGGCAGGCCCTCGGGGATGGCCGCGACGGCCAGCGTGATGGCGACCAACACCGCGTCCGCCATCGGGTAGCCGCGCAGCAGGCTGATGCCCATCAGCGCGCCAGCGACCACCAGGACCGCCACCGTGAGCCACTTACCGACCTTGTCGAGCGCCTGCGTCAGCGGCGTGTCGAGATCCGTGGCCTGCTCGATCATGGCCGAGATGCGGCCCAGCTCGGTGCGCGCGCCGGTCTCGACGATGACCGCCTTGGCGTGGCCCGACGTGACCAGGGTGCCGCCGTAGGCCATGCTGCGTCGGTCGCCCAGCACCGCGTCACCCGGTGCGGCCTCGGCGCCCTTGCCCACCGGGACGGACTCGCCGGTCAGGGCCGCCTCGTCGACGCGCAGGTTGCGCACGACCAGCAGGCGCGCGTCCGCCGGCACGCGGTCGCCCGAGGCCAGCGCCACGACGTCCCCGGGGACGAGCTCGCTCGAGGGCACGGTGGACTGACCGCCGCCGCGCAGGACGGTGGTGTCGTGGGGGACCATGCGCGAGAGGGCCTCGACCGCCTTGCCGGCGCGGTACTCCTGGATGAAGCCGACGATGGCGTTGATGACCACCGCCGCCAGCACCACCAGCCCGTCGACGAACTTGCCGAGCAGCATCGCCACGACGGTCGAGGCGATGAGCAGCAGGACGATGGGGCTCGTGAACTGCCGGAACAGGACCTTGAGCGGGCCCTCGACGCGGCCGCGCGGGATGACGTTCGGGCCGACCGCCTCGAGCCGCCGCGCCGCCTCGCCGGGGTCGAGGCCGTCGGAGCGGCTGTCGAGGCGGCGCAGCGCCTCGTGGGGCGCCAGCGCGTGCCAGTCGGGGCGTACGTCGGGGGCGTCGGTCGCGTCGGCCATTCGCTTGCTCCGGGCGATGCGGGGGCGTGCGAAGACCCTAAGCGCGCGTCGGTGCGACACAAACCCGGCTGCCCGGCGCGACGGGGCCGGAGGCGTCGGCGATCAGGCGATGAGGCAGAAGGTCTGGTGGTTCAAGGCGACCAGGCGCCCCTCGGCGGTCCAGAGCTCGCGGAGCTCGGCGGCATAGCCTCCGGCGGCCGCGGGCGAGGTCGCGCGGTAGTAGAGCGGGGCGTCGGTCGGCAGGGTGCCGGGGTCGGCCAGCAGCTCGACCGTGCTGGTGACGGTGGCCATGGGGCGGGGGGCGCGGAAGGTGGTCAGCGCCGCCGGCCAGTAGGCGTCGGCCAGGGCGACGACATAGGCGGCGTCGGGGGAGACCGGGCCGCGGTAGCGCACCCAGCCGCTGACGGCGCGCTCGGCGGCGCCGCTGAAGGGCGCGGGGCCGGTCGGGCGGTACTCGAAGTGGCGAGAGAACACCGGGGCGGGCGGCGCCGGCAGGGTCATGGGGCGGGCGTCGCGGAAGTCGCCGGCCGCGGGGGAGGGCAGGGTGGCCCAGTCGCCGTCGGGGACGCGCGCCCGGCCGAAGAATCCCGTGGCCTGGGCGCACACCCCGTCCCCCTGGAGCAGCCGGGTCTCGACGGCGGTCGTGTGGCGGCCGGCGCGGAGGACCTGCACCGGGAGCGTCGCGTCGCCCGGCTGCAGGGGGCCGCAGAGGGTCGCCGTCAGGCTGCGGAGCGGCTGGTCGGCTGGGGCGCTCGCCTCCATGACGCGGACGGCGGCGGCGAGGACCAGCCCGCCGAACGCGCCGCGGCCTTGCTGCCAGCCGTCTGGCACCTGCCACAGCGCGTGGCCGTCCTCGGCGAGGAGCGGCGTCGACAGGGACTCGAACGAAGGGGAGGTGGTCTGGGGCATCATCGGCTCATGGGGCGCGGCAATGGGCGCGCTGGGTGCCGTCGTCGCAGACGAGGCCCAGCTTGGCGCAGTCGGCGTAGCGGTGGGCGCCGAAGGTCTCGTAGACGAGGAGGTTCCCCTGGCACCGGCCCCCGGCCATTCGCTCGAGCGGGCACTGGACGACCGGGCCGCAGACGAAGGGGTCGGCGATCGACGCGAGGGGGTTGGCTTGGCAAGCGAGGCCCAGCTCGGCGCAGTCGACGGTGGCGTCGCAGCCGACGAGGACGTCGCCGTCGCAGGCCGTCTTGGCCAGCCCCGCCTCGGCGAGCGACGGGCCCTCACAGGCGTCGCCGAGGCCATCGGAGTCTCCGTCCGCCTGGTCGGGGTTGGCGATGTACGGGCAGTTGTCCTGGGTGTCCGCGATGCCGTCGCCGTCAGCGTCTCGGAGGCCCGAGCCCAAGTGCACGAGGTCGCAGGCGTCGCCGTGGCCGTCGGAGCCTGCGTCGGCCTGGTCGGCGTTGGGCACCAGCGGGCAGTTGTCCTGAGCGTCGGGGACGCCGTCGCCATCGGAGTCGGTGTCCCGGTGGTCGGGGACGCCATCCCCGTCGGTGTCGAGGGGCGGCAGGTGGGGCCAGGGCACACCGGCCTCGTCGGCGCGCCCGTCTCCGTCGTCGTCGGCGTCTCGAAAGTCGGGCAGGCCGTCGCCGTCGGTGTCACCGGGAGCCTCGAAGACGTCGGCGACGCCGTCGCCGTCCGTGTCGGCGCAGGGGCTCGTGGAGGGCGCGTTGAAGCTGGCGTAGACGTCGGCGATGGTGGGCAGGGCGCCGCAGCCTTGGGCGGTGACCCGGTCGATGAAGGCCTCGCGGGCGGCCGGCGAGACCTGCCGCCAGCTCTCGCTGCAGGTGCGCACGGCGACCCCGTCCGGGAAACAGCTCGAGGCCAGGGCGCAGGCGTCGTCCAGCGGGGACGGCGCGGGCACGGGGCTGGTGCACCCCTGCAGGGGGCCGGGGCGGGGAGGCGGGGGCGGGTCGGTGACAGGGGCCTCGGGAGGCGCTTGGCGAATGGCGTAGAAGAAGAGGTTCGAGAATTTGGCGCCGCGGTCGACCGAGTAGAAGGTGAGATAGCTGTCGTCCGAGAGCCTCACCGCCGCGGCCAGGACGCTCGAGTGGCCGCAGCGGTCGGGATCGGTGCAGGGCGAGGCGGCGAGCGGCACCTCGACGAGGCCGGCGTCTCCCGCGAAGCGGACGAAGCGGTCGGGGGCGTCCGGAGCGCGCAGGACGTGGAGGTCGGCCGAGAGCGACCGCAGGAGCCCACGGCGCCCCGGCTCGAGCGAGCCTGCGCCCAGGTGGACCTCGTGCATGACCGCGCCGTTCTCGAAGACGACGCAGCGGTGCTCGGCCAGCCCGCACACCTCGGGGTAGAGGCCGCAGTCCATGGACTGAGAGCACAGGCCCTTGGGGCACTCGCCGAAGGGGTCGTCCTCGGTCGAGGTGCACGGCGTGTCGGTGACGACGGCCGTCTCGACGGCTCCGAGGCGCGCCGCGAAGGCGTGGCCGTCGCGGCTGAAGCTCTGGAACGTGCCATCGGCGTGCCCGAGCACCAGGCGTGACCCCGAGGAGCTGGACGCGGGCCAGGTCGCGATGGGGACGCACGCGTTCGGGCTCGACCTCATGGAGCCGTCCGAGGGCAGCGGGTCGCCCGCGAAGGTGCGGCGCGGCTCGGCGCGCATCAGGCAGGCCGTGACCTTGGGCTTGCCACATTGCCCGTAGCCGATCCACGAGGCGCCACGGTTGGTCGTGACGTGGTCCGCATAGCAGGTCTCGGCGAACGTGTAGGTGACCTGGTGGCTCACGAACGCGCCGGTGTCGAGGTCCAACTCCTGCCAGTAGTAGTAGCCCAGGGTGTTGGCCGGGTCGCCTACGTCGACGGCGCGTCCGTCGATCTGCTGGGCATAGCGGCGCACGAGCTTGCCATCGAAGGCCAGCTGCGTGCCGCCGAACACGCCGCCCAGGACGGGGCTGTAGCTACGCGTGCCCGGGAAGTACTCGGCCACGGCGGCGGTCGAGACCTTCAGCTCGTTGGGGACGTCGGCGGGAGGGCCCGCGAAGGCGACGAAGAAGATGCGGCCCTGCCAGAGGTGGACCAGGGCGGGCGTCCCGTGCGGGAGTCCGGCCGGGAGGTCCTCGAGCGTCCAGGTCTCGCCGGCGTCGTCGCTGAGCGCCAGGAGGTAGGCGCTGCTGCCGGTGACCGAGGTCCCCTGGAAAGAGCCGGTCGGCGTGTAGTGGTCTACGAAGCCCGTGGAGCCGTCGACGAAGAGCACGGCGACCCGGTCGGCGTCCACCGCGACGTCCAGGATGCCGAAGCTGTCGCGCTGGTCGAGGTTGATGATGAGCGGACCGCTCTCGACCAGGAAGACGGCGTCGGAGCGCAGCGTCACTGGGGCCTCGCCGGCGTCGGCGTCGCACGCGAGCCAGCACAATGCGACCATGAGCGGCAGGGCGGGGTGGCGCATGCGGGACCTCGGCGCGTGGGGGACCGCGTGAATACTGGCGGGGCCTCGGTGGCCGGTCAAGCCGCTCAGAGGGCGCGCAGGCGCAGGCCCAGCTCGGTCGTGTAGCCTACGGTGCGCGACGTGACGCGGCCGTCGGCGTCGAGGACGTAGAAGGTCGGGAAGGCCGAGACGCGCCAGGCCGAGGCGGTGGCCGCGTCGCCGAGGAGGACCGGGACGTTCAGGGCGTGCTCGGTGGCGAAGCGGCGCACCTCCGCCGGATCCTCGTAGGACAGGGCGACGGCGTAGATGGCCAGCCCGGCCTCGGGGCGGGCGTCGCGCAGGGCCACGAGGTTGCTCGAGGCCAGGTCGCACACGGTGCACCAGGGGGCGAAGAAGTACAGGACCGTGGGGCGCCCGCGGGCGTCCTCGAGCGAGACGGCCTCGCCGGTGAGCGTCGGCAGTGACAGGGCCGGCGCCGGCGCGTCGTCGGGGAGCAGGTCGCGGGTACGCCACCACGAGACGGCCCACAGGACGGCGCCCACCAGCACGAGGTCGATAGCCAGGCGGCGCAGGCGGCGCGGCCAGGGCGAGCGGGCGGGCGGCGAGGTCTGGTCCATCGGGCGGCTCAGGGCTGCTGGCCGAGGGTCGCTTCGAAGACGCGGCCCTCGCCGGTCGCGGCGAAGCGCAGCTCGCCCACGAGCACCGCCTGGCAGCTCTTCTTCTCGGGGCGCGCGTCCGTCTCGAGCAGGGCGCCGTGACCCTCGCGGTCGACCTCGACCTTCAGCGTCATCGCGTCCCGCTGCGGGTCGCAGCGCATCAGGCGCGCCCGCTCGCGGCGCAGCACGCCGGCGTCGTCGAGGAGGTCGAAGCGCGCGATGAAGCGCTCGAAGTCGGGCGCGCCCAGGTCGTACTCGTCAGGCGCGGCGCTGTAGGCCAGCAGCACCACGACCGGCAGCAGCACCGTGTCGCGGCCCACCTGCTTGACCGGGTGGCGAAAGGGCGCGCGCATCAGCAGGTAGCGCGACTTGAGGATCGTCCGCGGCGCGGCGTCGTCGGAGGTGGCCGCGAGCCCCTCGATGACGAGATCCAGCGCCGGGGCGCCGGCGAGGGTGCGGCTGCGCTGCGAGACGATGCGGCCGCTGGGGGGGACCGCTGCGGCCGAGGGCGGGCCGGCCGGCGGGCGCGCGTCCTGCGCGAGCCCGTGGGCGAGCCGCGGTAGGAGCCGCGTGGCCAGCGCGTCGAGCGGGGCCTCGATCAGGGCGTGCTCGAGCGGCAAGGCGCGGGCATAGAGGTGGGCGCTGGTCAGGCGGTGCTCGAGGCGCAGGTCGTAGCGCGGCACCTGGCCCAGGTTGTCGGGCTGTCCGTTGCCCGTGACGTCCACGAGCACGGACGCGCGGTACATCGCCCCCGACTTCAGCGCCGTGGGCCGCCCTGACGCGTCGGTCTGGTAGTTCTCGACGACCCACTCCTCGGACACGAAGTGCCCGCGCGCCGGGTCGGCGTAGCCGATGCGATAGGGGTAGAGCGCGTTGTGGACGCCGTCGTCGCGCACCAGGGTGCCGCCCGCGCTGCCGCAGGCCGCGGTGGCGGTCGAGAGCAGGATGGCGAGGGCCAGGCGGATCACGGCGAGACTCCTGCGGGGGGCGTGGCGAGGGCCGCGGCGGCGGCCCCCCCGGGCAGGAAGGTCACCCAGGGGTCACCACGCGTCAACTCACGGCCCCGGCCGCCGGCCCGAGCGGCTCAGGGCTGGGCGGTCAGGGTCGTCTCGAAGGTGCGGCCCTGGCCCGTGGCCGCGAAGCGCAGCTGGTTGATGAGCACGGCCTGGCAGCTCTTCTTGGTCGGCTTCACGTCGGTGCCGACGAGCTTGCCGGCGCCGTCCGCCCCGACCTCGATCTGCAGGGTCGTCGCCTCGCGGTCCGGATCGCAGCGGAGCAGGCGCGAGGCCTCGCGGCGCACGACCCCGCCGTCGTCGAGCACGGCGAAGGTGCCCAGGAAGCGGTCGAAGTCGGCGGCGGCCGTGTCGAACTGGTCCGGCTGGGCGCTGTAGGCGAGGACGACCAGGATGGGCAGGTAGACGGTGTCGCGTCCGACCTGCTTGACCGGGTGGCGGAAGGGCGCGCGCACGAAGACGTAGCGCGTCCGGCGGAGCGGCTGCGCGTCGGGGGCGGGGTTCGCGCCGGCGAAGGTCTCGAGGACGAAGTCGAGCGCGTCGTGGCCCGAGACCTGCACGCGCTGCTGCGAGGTGATGCGCCCGGACTCGGCGGACTTGACGGCGGCGGCCGCCGCGTTCGGGCCGGCTACGGTGACGAGGAAGCTGGTCGCGAGGTCCTCGACGATGTTGTGGGCGAGGACCTCGAGGTCGGTGTCGGCCTGGTTGCGCTCGAGCGGCAGCGAGCGCAGGTAGATGAGGGCTCCGGTGCGCCGGTGTTCGAGGCGCAGGTCGTAGCGCGGGAACTCGCCGAGCTTGTCGGGGACCCCGTCGCCGGTCACGTCGACCTCCATGGTGGCCACGTAGGCGTTGCCCGACTTCATGTCCACCGGGCGGCCGCTGGCGTCGAGGCGGTAGTTCTCGACGGCCCAGTCGTCGGAGACGAACCGGAACCGCGCCGTGTCGGTGTAGGCGACCCGGTAGGGGTACATCGAGTGGTGTACGCCGTCGTCGCGGACGACGGTGCCGGCGGAGCCGCCGCAGGCGGCGGCGGAGAGGCTGACGAGGGACAGCACGACGAGGGCGAGGCGGCTCAAGGCGAAGGTCTCCTGCTGAGAGCGGCGGCGCCCGACGAGACGTCTGGCGCCGCCGGCGGACCTTCGCCCAAGGCTCGCGGCTACGTCAAGCGGCTCCGTCAGCGGGCCGGGGCCTCCCAGGGGAGGTCGTCCTCTTCGAGGTACGTGTACCCGGACAGCGACGAGTCGTAGCGCTGCATCAGGGCGCGCGACTCCTCGAGGCTGATGCGCCCCTCGCGCAGGCTCTGCTCGGTCGCCATGCGGACGCGCGCGATGAGGTCGGCGCGCGAGTACTCGACGTAGCCGAGCACCTCGTTGACGCTGTCGCCCTCGACGACGTGCTTGAGCGTGTAGCCGCTGTCGGTCACGTCGACGTGCACCGTGTGCGTGTCGCCGAAGAGGTTGTGGAGGTCGCCCAGGATCTCTTGATAGGCGCCCAGCAGGAACACGCCCAGGTAGTACGGCTGCCCGTTGAGCGGGTGCATGGGCAGCCAGTCGCGCACGTCGCGGAGGTCGATGAACTCGTCCATCTTGCCGTCCGAGTCGCACGTGACGTCGACCAGGACGCCGCGGCGGGTCGGGCGCTCGTTGAGCCGGTGGATGGGCATCACCGGGAACAGGTGCTTGACCGCCCAGTGGTCGGGGACCGACTGGAAGATGGAGAAGTTGCAGAAGTAGGTGTCCGACAGATTGGCGGGCAGATCCGCCAGGTCGTCGGGCACATAGTCGAGCTCTTCCGTGGTCCGCAGGATCTTGAAGAAGATCTGCATCGTCAGCGCCTCGGCCCGGGCGCGCTCCTGCAGGTTCAGCATGCCGTGGTTGAAGAGCTGGATGGCCTCGTCGCGCAGCGTGACCGCGTCGTGGTAGGCCTCCTGGTAGCGCTTGCGGGTCACGCTGTGGAACGCGTCGTACAGATCGCTGAGGACGCGGTGGTCCTCTTCGCCCGGCTTCTCCGGCTCGGACTGCGGCACCAGCTCGTTGACGCCGAGCACGTTGAACAGCAGCACCGAGTGGTGCGCCACCAGCGCGCGCCCCGACTCGCTGACGATGACCGGGTGCGGGACCTCGCTCTCGTCGCAGATGTCCATCAGGACGCTGACGACGTCGTTGGCGTACTCCTGCTCGGAGTAGTTGCGCGAGCTGTGGAAGTTCGACCGCGACCCGTCGTAGTCGACCGCCAGGCCGCCACCCACGTCGATGTAGCGCATGTTGGCGCCCATCGTGGCGAGCGAGACGTAAAAGCGCCCCGCCTCGCGCAGGGCGTCCTTGATGGCGCGGATGGTCGTGATCTGGCTGCCGATGTGGAAGTGCAGCAGCTGCAGGCAGTCGAGCATGTCGTGCTCGCGCAGCTTGTCGACCAGGCGCACCATCTCGGTGGTGGTCAGGCCGAACTTGCTGCGCTCGCCCGACGACTCGTTCCAGCGGCCCGCGCCACGGGCGGCCAGCTTGGCGCGCGCGCCGATGACCGGGCGGATGCCCAGCTTGCGCGCCGCGGCGATGGCCATGTCCGCCTCCTCGTAGCGGTCGATGACGATGATGCAGTTGCGGCCCAGCTTGCGGGCGAGCAGCGCCGTCTCGACGTACTCGGAGTCTTTGTAGCCGTTGCAGATGATGAGGGCCTCTGGGTCCTCGACCATCGCCAGGGCCACCAGCAGCTCGGGCTTGGACCCCGCCTCGAGGCCGACGTTGTACGGCCGGCCGAAGTGCAGGATCTCCTCGACGACGTGGCGCTGCTGGTTCACCTTGATCGGCATCACCGCGCGGTAGGGCGCCTTGTAGCCGTACTCGGCGATGGCCGTCCTGAACGCCTCGCACAACACGGCCACGCGCGAGGCGAGGATGTCCGAGAAGCGGATGAGCAGCGGCATCGCGAGGCCGCGCTTGACGAGATCGTCCGCGAGCTCCTTGAGGTCGACCCGCGGGCCGCTCGGGCCCTTGGGGTGCACCACGAGGTCACCGCGGTCGTTGATGCCGAAATATTCGCCGCCCCAGCCCTCGACGTTGTAAAGTTCGAGCGCGTCGCGCAGGCCCCAGGTGTGCATGTCCAGCTTCGCCACTTCTTCGTGCCCTCCACCCTCTGACAAGGGAGGCCCGAAGGTGGGACCGGATGCCTACCGCGTCAAGCGGTTCCAGAGCCCCGGCGGGATCACGGCCTGCTTGTTGGCCTCCTGATACATCTTCAGGACGTGCTGCAGGCCCCGCAGCAGCTGCTCGACCGATCCGGGCCGCTCGGGCGTCTGCCGCTTGAGGCACTTGGCCACCAGCATGTCCGCCTCGTCCGGCAGCCCGCGCACCAGGTTGCGCAGCTTCTCGGAGGGCAGCCTCCCGTGGCCGCGCAGGTAGTCCATGACGGCCTCGGGCCGGTCGGCGACCTCGAGGTGCTTGCGCCCCGCCGTCAGCTCGTACAGCAGCGCTCCCAGCCCGTACATGTCCACCGTCGGCGCCAGCGGCTTGCCCTCGGCCTCCTCGGGCGCGACGAACGCCCCGTGCCCGATGAACGCCGGCCGCCCCCCGTGCATCGGCGGGTCGCCGGCCCGCACGACCAGGTCCAGCTTGATGATCCGCGCCTCGAGCGACCCGTCCTCGCGCGCCGTCACCTCGACGTTGTCGGGGCGCAGGTCCACGTGCACGAACCCCAGCTCGTGCACCTTCTCTACGCACCCCGCCACGTCCGCGACCACCCCGATGGCCGTCGGGAAGTCCAACCGCTCGCTCGCTGCCAGCACCTGCCGCAGGACCTGCCCGCTCAGACGCTCGCGCACCAGGTAGTGCTCGCCCGCCGCCGTCGTCCCGGCGTCCAGGTGCCGCACGCACGCCGCCCCGCCGGCCTCCGACGCCAGCCGCAGCTCGTGCACGTACCGGTTCGACGTGTGCCCGGTCGACGCCCGGAAGTCCTGGAACTCCGGCCGCATGATCCGGACGTTCACCTCGCGCGCCGCCCCCAGCGCCCGCCCGCCGTACACGCGGCTGCGCCCGTCCTCGCCCTCGAGGGGGCCGACCATGTAGTTGGCCACCACCAGGCCCTGGTGGTCGAGGCGTCGGATGGCCTTGAGGGGGTCGGGCTGGGCGTCGGTGCGGGTCATAGGGGAGGGGGCCGGTCCGTGGGGCGGAGGTCGACGCGGGCGGCGCCTACGCGTGCACCCCGTTCTGATACCAAGCATCGCGCCGACGTGCCAGTGCAGGTGCCCAGCCCGGTTTCCGCTCGCCCCCGTCCCGGGCCCGACCGGGCCGCCTCGGCGCCGCCGCGCTTGCAATTCGACCTCGCATGCCTATCTTGCGGGGCCCGGAGGCGCTGACGTGCAGATCATCCCCTTGGACCGCGACGTGCCCGAGGTCTGGACCCTCGGTCCGGCCGTCGGGGCGCTCCAGCGTGGCGAGCTGGTCATCATCCCGACCGACACCATCTACGCCATCGCCTGCAACCCCTGGGATCGCCAGGCCGTCTCCAAGCTCTACGCCGCCAAGCAGATGGACAAGGCCAAGCGCTGCAGCGTCATCTGCGGCGATCTCAAGGAGGTCGGCAGCGTCGCCCGCGCCGTCAGCGACGCCGCCTTCCGCTTCATGCGGCAGAACCTGCCCGGCGCCTACACCATCCTGCTGCACGCCTCGCGCGAGCTGCCCAAGCAGGCCACCGGCAAGCGCAAGACCATCGGCATCCGCATGCCCGATCACATGGTCTGTCAGGCCCTCGCCGAAGAGCTCGGCCAGCCCATCCTCGTCACCAGCGTCCCGCCCATCGAGGACGAGCCCCTCATCGACCCGGTCGAGGTCGCCCGGCGCCTGTACGTGCGCCCGGCCTACATCCTGGATCAGGGCCCGCAGGCCCCCGAGCCCTCGACCGTCATCGACTTCACGGTCGACCCGCCCGAGCTGGTCCGCGAGGGCAAGGGCGACGTCTGGATCGACGAGGACGATCTCGGCGAGGAGGCCGGCGCGTGGTCGTGACGGCCGCGCGGAGCCCGGCCCATCGCCGCCCGTGACCTGACCCGCGGGTCCATCCCGCGGCACCTCGTGGCCCTGGGCCTGCCGGTCCTGCTGGCCCTGCTGCTGCAGTCCGTCTTCGCGCTGGTGGACCTGGCCTTCGTGCGCCAGCTCGGCGAGGCCGCCGTAGCGGGCTTGTCCATCTCGCTCCAGGTCTTCTTCATCGTCCTCGCCGTGAGCCAGGTCATCGCGGCCACCGTCATCGCCCGCGTCAGCCAGGCCTACGGCGCCGGCCGCCTGGACGAGGCCCGCACGCTGTTTTCGACCTACGCCGTCATCGGCGCCGCGACCGGCCTCGTCGCCACCGTCGTCGCCCTCCTCGGCGCCTCGGCCTACGTCCACGCCTTCACCGACGACCCCGCCGTCTACGAGCAGGGCCTCGCCTACTTCCGCGTCAACGCCTACACCTTCTTCTTCCAGCTGATGCTCATCGTCCTGGGCAACGCCTTCCGGGGCAGCGGCGACTTCACCACGCCGATGCGCATGATGGTGGTCTCCGTCCTGCTCAACCTGGCCCTCGACCCGCTGCTCATCTTCGGCCTCGGCCCCTTCCCCGAGCTCGGCATCGCCGGCGCCGCGCTGGCCACCGTCATCGCCCAGGCGGCCGCCTGCGCCCTGTACGTCGTCCGCCTCCTGCGCCGCTCCGACCCTCGCGGCCTGCACCTGCGCCGGCCGGCCTTCTCGCGCGACACCTGGCGCGAGGTCCTGGTCCGCGGCCTGCCCGCGGGCGCGCAGTTCTTCCTGCTCTCCGTGGTGCTGGGCCTGGTCCTGGCCGCCATGAAGCCCTACGGCGCCACCTGGACGGCCACCGCCGGCGGGGGCTTTCGCGTCCTGCAGCAGACCATGCTGCCGATGCTGGCCGTCGGCACCGCCGCCGCCGCCATCTCCGGCCAGAACAAGGGCGCCAACCAGCCCGAGCGCATCGCCCTCGCCAGCCGGACGGCCCTGGCCTGGACGCTCGCCTACGCCTGCGTCCTGACGGTCGCGCTGTTCTTCGGCGGGCACGTCGCCGGGCTCCTGTTCATCAAGAGCGACTCCGAGCTGCCCGTCGCCGTCGACTACTTCCGCGTCTCGGCGCCGACCCTGGTCGCCGCGGCCCTGACCTTCGTCCCGACCTGGGTCATGCAGGCCCTCGGCCTGGCGGTGTTGCCGCTGCTCGCCGCGGTCGTGCGCCTCGTCCTGCTCGCGGTGGCCGTCCTGTGGCTGATCCCCGCGCTGGACCTCGGGCCGGTGTGGGTCTTCGCGGCGGCCACGCTCACGGCCTTCGTCGAGGGGCTCATCGCGACGGGGTTCCTGACCGCCACGGTCCGCCGGATGGTCCGCGCCGCCCCCGCATCGGCCACAGCGGCCGCCGCCGCCGACGCCTGAGCGCGTCCGGGCCGCGGCGGTCCGCCGGCAGTGGGCCCCTTGGGCGTCGCGCCGGGAAGAGGTGCCTCTGGCTCGTGAAATCTCTAATGGTTTCCGGCTTGTGTGGTCCGGGTTGCGAATCCTTGGGGACTGGAAACTTGGTGCCGTCGCCACGGCTCCCTAGGGTGCGCGATGGGAAACGACCGAGGTGACGCATGTCGGCAGAGGTGGAGGCGCGTCCGGCGCCCGCGAAGGGGACCAAGGCCAGCACCACCAAGGCGCGCGCGACGCGGCGCAAGCCGAGCCCGCTCGACCAGCAGCTGTTGGCGGTGCTCGAGGTGTTGAAGGCCATCCGCCAGGGCGACTTCACGGCGCGGGTCGACATCGACGGCGCCGAGGGCACGGTCAGCGAGATCGCGGCCGAGGTGAACGCGCTGGTGGGGCAGGTGCAGGCCTTCGGCTCCGAGATCATCCGCGTGTCGCGCGAGGTGGGCACCGAGGGCAAGCTGGGCGGGCAGGCGTCGGTGCCCGGCGTGTCGGGCACGTGGAAGGATCTGACCGACAACGTGAACGTGCTGGCGGGCAACCTGACCAGCCAGGTGCGTAACATCGCGCTGGTCACGACGGCGGTGGCCAACGGCGACCTGTCCAAGACCATCACGGTCGAGGCCAAGGGCGAGATCCTCGAGCTCAAGGACACCATCAACACGATGGTCGAGCAGCTGCGCGCCTTCGCCAGCGAGGTGACGCGCGTGGCGCGCGAGGTGGGCACCGAGGGCAAGCTGGGCGCCCAGGCCGAGGTGCAGGGCGTGTCGGGCACGTGGAAGGACCTGACCGACAACGTGAACGTGCTGGCGGGCAACCTGACCAGCCAGGTGCGTAACATCGCGCTGGTCACGACGGCGGTGGCCAACGGCGACCTGTCCAAGACCATCACGGTCGAGGCCAAGGGCGAGATCCTCGAGCTCAAGGACACCATCAACACGATGGTCGAGCAGCTGCGCGCCTTCGCCAGCGAGGTGACGCGCGTGGCGCGCGAGGTGGGCACCGAGGGCAAGCTGGGCGCCCAGGCCGAGGTGCAGGGCGTGTCGGGCACGTGGAAGGACCTGACCGACAACGTGAACGTGCTGGCGGGCAACCTGACCAGCCAGGTGCGTAACATCGCGCTGGTCACGACGGCGGTGGCCAACGGCGACCTGTCCAAGACCATCACGGTCGAGGCCAAGGGCGAGATCGCGGACCTCAAGAACACCATCAACACGATGGTGGGGCAGCTGTCGTCGTTCGCGGCCGAGGTGACGCGCGTGGCGCGCGAGGTGGGCACCGAAGGCAAGCTGGGCACGCAGGCGCAGGTGGCCGGGGTCGCCGGCACCTGGAAGGACCTCACGGACAGCGTGAACTCGATGGCCGGCAACCTGACCGATCAGGTGCGCGGCATCGCGCTGGTCACGACGGCGGTCGCCAACGGCGACCTGTCGCAGAAGATCACGGTCGACGTGCAGGGCGAGATGGCCGAGCTGAAGAACACCATCAACACGATGGTGGACCAGCTCTCGTCGTTCGCCTCCGAGGTGACGCGCGTCGCGCGCGAGGTGGGTACCGAAGGGAAGCTGGGCGGTCAGGCGCAGGTGGCCGGGGTCGCCGGCATCTGGAAGGATCTGACCGACAGCGTGAACTCGATGGCGTCGAACCTGACCGACCAGGTGCGCGGCATCGCCGAGGTCGCCACGGCCATCGCCAACGGCGACCTCGGCAAGAAGATCACGGTCGACGTGCAGGGCGAGATCCTCGAGCTGAAGAACACCATCAACACGATGGTGGGGCAGCTGTCGTCGTTCGCGGCCGAGGTGACGCGCGTGGCGCGCGAGGTGGGCACCGAAGGCAAGCTGGGCGGTCAGGCGACCGTGCCCGGGGTCGCCGGCACGTGGAAGGACCTGACCGACAACGTGAACTCGATGGCCGGCAACCTGACCAGCCAGGTGCGAAACATCGCGGCGGTCACGACGGCGGTGGCGACGGGCGACCTGTCCAAGAAGATCACGGTCGACGTGCAGGGCGAGATGCTCGAGCTGAAGAACACCATCAACACGATGGTGGATCAGCTGTCGTCGTTCGCGGCCGAGGTGACGCGCGTGGCGCGCGAGGTGGGCACCGAAGGCAAGCTGGGCGGTCAGGCGCAGGTGCCCGGGGTCGCCGGCACCTGGAAGGACCTGACCGACAACGTGAACCAGCTGGCTGGCAACCTGACCATCCAGCTGCGCGACGTGTCCAAGGTCGCGACGGCGATCGCCAGCGGCGACCTGGGGCAGAAGATCACGGTGCACGTGCAGGGCGAGATCCTGCAGATCAAGAACACCATCAACACGATGGTGGACCAGCTGTCGTCGTTCGCGGCCGAGGTGACGCGCGTGGCGCGCGAGGTCGGTACCGAAGGCAAGCTGGGCGGCCAGGCCGACGTGAAGGGGGTCGCCGGCATCTGGAAGGATCTGACCGACAGCGTGAACTCGATGGCGGGCAACCTGACCAGCCAGGTGCGAAACATCGCGGCGGTCACGACGGCGGTGGCGACGGGCGACCTGTCCAAGAAGATCACGGTCGACGTGCAGGGCGAGATGCTCGAGCTGAAGAACACCATCAACACGATGGTGGATCAGCTGTCGTCGTTCGCGGCCGAGGTGACGCGCGTGGCGCGCGAGGTGGGCACCGAAGGCAAGCTGGGCGGTCAGGCGCAGGTGCCCGGGGTCGCCGGGACGTGGAAGGATCTGACCGACAACGTGAACCAGCTGGCGGGCAACCTGACCGTGCAGCTGCGCGACGTGTCCAAGGTGGCGCGCGCCATCGCCGACGGGGACCTGTCCAAGAAGATCACGGTCGATGTGCGCGGCGAGATCCTGCAGATCAAGGACACCATCAACACGATGGTGGACCAGCTGCGGTCGTTCTCGTCCGAGGTGACGCGCGTGGCGCGCGAGGTCGGTACGGAAGGGAAGCTGGGCGGTCAGGCGCAGGTGCCCGGGGTCGCCGGCACCTGGAAGGATCTGACCGACAACGTGAACTCGATGGCCGGCAACCTGACCAGCCAGGTGCGAAACATCGCGGCGGTCACCAAGGCGGTGGCCAACGGGGATCTCGGCAAGAAGATCACGGTCGACGTCAAGGGCGAGATGCTCGAGCTGAAGGACACCGTCAACACGATGGTGGGTCAGCTGTCGGCCTTCGCGGCGGAAGTGACGCGCGTGGCGCGCGAGGTGGGCACCGAAGGCAAGCTGGGCGGCCAGGCGCAGGTGCCGGGCGTCGCGGGCACATGGAAGGATCTGACCGACAACGTGAACCAGCTGGCCGGTAACCTGACGAACCAGGTGCGAAACATCGCGCTGGTGACCAAGGCGGTGGCCAGCGGCGACCTGTCGCAGAAGATCACGGTCGAGGCGCGCGGCGAGATCCTCGAGCTGAAGGAGACCATCAACCGGATGGTGGACCAGCTGCGCGCGTTCGCGGCCGAGGTGACGCGCGTGGCGCGCGAGGTGGGCACCGACGGCAACCTGGGCGGTCAGGCGCAGGTGCCGGGCGTCGCCGGCACGTGGAAGGATCTCACCGACAACGTGAACCAGCTGGCCGGCAACCTGACGCACCAGGTGCGAAACATCGCGCTGGTGACCAAGGCGGTGGCCTCCGGCGACCTGTCGCAGAAGATCACGGTCGAGGCGCGCGGCGAGATCCTCGAGCTGAAGGAGACCATCAACCGGATGGTGGACCAGCTGCGCGCGTTCGCCGCGGAGGTGACGCGCGTGGCGCGCGAGGTGGGCACCGACGGCAAGCTGGGCGGGCAGGCGCAGGTGCCCGGCGTCGCCGGCACGTGGAAGGACCTCACCGACAACGTGAACGTCATGGCGACCAACCTGACCAACCAGGTGCGTGGCATCGCCAAGGTCGTGACCGCGGTCGCCAACGGCGACCTGAGGCAGAAGCTGGGCCTCGACGCCAAGGGCGAGATCGCCGAGCTGGCCGACACCATCAACAACATGACCGACACGCTGCGCCTGTTCGCCGAGCAGGTCACCACGGTGGCCCGCGAGGTGGGCATCGAGGGCAAGCTGGGCGGTCAGGCCAAGGTGCCGGGCGCCGCCGGGACCTGGCGCGACCTGACGGACAACGTGAACCGCCTCGCCGGCAACCTCACCACGCAGGTGCGCGCCATCGCCGAGGTGGCCACCGCGGTGACCAAGGGTGACCTGACCCGGGCCATCTCGGTCGAGGCGCAGGGCGAGGTGCTGCAGCTCAAGGACAACATCAACCAGATGATCGCCAACCTGCGCGACACCACGCGGGCCAACAGCGAGCAGGACTGGCTGAAGACCAACCTCGCCAAGTTCTCGAGCATGATGCAGGGGCAGCGCACCATCGAGTCGCTGGCCAAGCTCATCATGAGCGAGCTGACCCCGCTGGTGAAGAGCCAGCACGGCGCCTTCTACGTCATCCAGGGCACCGACGAGGAGCCGGCGCTGGTCCTCAAGAGCAGCTACGCCTACACGCGCCGCAAGAGCGTCTCCAACCGGTTCGTCCCGGGCGAGGGGCTCATCGGCCAGTGCGCGCTCGAGAAAGAGCCCATCCTCGTCACCGACGTGCCCGACGACTACATCCTCATCAGCTCGGGCCTGGGCCAGGCGGCGCCGCGCAACATCTCGGTGTTCCCGGTGCTCTTCGAGGGGCAGCTCAAGGCGGTCATCGAGCTCGCCTCGTTCCACGCCTTCGAGCCCATCCACCTGACCTTCCTCGACCAGCTCACGCAGAGCATCGGCGTCGTGCTCAACATGATCGCCGCCTCGATGCGCACCGAGGAGCTGCTCGCCGAGCTGCAGCGCTCCAACACCGAGCTGGCCTCGCGCGGCAAGCTGCTCGAGGAGAAGGCCTCCGAGCTCGAGATCAAGAACCGCGAGATCGCGCGCGCCTCGGCCTCGCTCGAGGAGAAGGCCGCCGAGCTGGCCCGGACCTCGAAGTACAAGTCCGACTTCCTCGCCAACATGAGCCACGAGCTGCGGACCCCGCTCAACAGCCTGCTCATCCTGGCGAACCTGCTGGCGGACAACCAGGACGGCAACCTCGACGACAAGCAGGTCGAGTACGCGCGGACCATCTGCGGCGCCGGCAAGGATCTGCTGACCCTCATCGACGAGATCCTCGACCTGTCGAAGATCGAGGCCGGCAAGATCGAGGTGCGCCAGCAGCCCTTCACGCTCCGAGAGGTGCGCGAGTACGTCGAGCGCGGGTTCCGCCAGGTCGCCAACGAGCGGCACCTCGAGTTCGACATCCACATCGAGGACGACACGCCCGAGGCCATCGTCACCGACTCGCAGCGCCTCTTGCAGATCCTCAAGAACCTGCTGTCCAACGCGTTCAAGTTCACCTCGCGCGGCCGCGTCCGCCTGGACGTGGGCCTCGCGCCGCCCGGGACGCCGTTCAAGTCCGACTCCTTGCAGAAGTCGGGCTCCGTCCTGGCCTTCGCGGTCCAGGACACGGGCATCGGCATCGCCGAGGACAAGCAGGCCAGCATCTTCGAGGCCTTCCAGCAGGCCGACGCGTCGACCAGCCGCACCTTCGGCGGCACCGGCCTGGGGCTGACCATCAGCCGCGAGCTGGCGCGGCTGCTCGGCGGCGAGATCGCGCTGCGGTCCATCCCCGGCATCGGCAGCTGCTTCACCCTCTTCGTGCCGGTCGGCGAGGTCGCGCGCCTGCCCGTGCCGGTCGCGCTCGAGCACAAGCCCCTGGCCCTGCCGCTGCCCAAGCCGCTGTCGGCGGGCACGCTCCAGGACCGGGTCATCGTCGCCGTCGACGACGACGCGCGGAACCTCTTCGCCGTCACCAGCCTGCTCGAGCGCCTCGGCGCCCGGGTCATCACCTTCGACTCGGCCCGCGAGGCCATCGACGGCATCGACACCCTCGGCCCCCTCGACGCCCTGCTGATGGACATCATGCTGCCGGGCATCGACGGCTACTCGGCGACGCGCGAGATCCGCAGCAACTCCCGCTGGGCCGCGCTGCCCATCATCGCCCTGACCGCCAAGGCGATGCCGGGCGACCGCGACAAGTGCCTCGAGGCCGGCTGCACGGACTTCGTGCCCAAGCCCGTCGACCCCGAGCTTCTCGTCGCGACGCTGCACCGTTGGCTCCCCAAGGGCGAAACTGCCAAGGTCGGTTGATGGACGCTTCGTTGGAACCCACTGGCGACATCGAGCGCGCACGCATCCTGCTCGTCGACGACTCGCCCCAGACGCTGACCGCCCTGCGGGCCATCCTCGAGTGCTCGCGTTACGATCTCGTGTGCGCCAGCACCGGCGAAGAGGCGCTGCGCAAGGTGCTCAAGCAGGACTTCGCCTGCATCCTGCTGGACATCGTCCTGCCGGACATCAACGGCGTCGAGCTGGCCTCGCTGCTCAAGCAGCGCGAGCGCACCGAGGCGACCCCCATCATCTTCCTGACCGGCGCCGACGACGACGTGGGCTTTCTGTACCGCGCCTACTCGGCGGGCGCCGTCGACTACCTGCGCAAGCCCGTCGACGCGGCGGTGCTGCGGTCCAAGGTCGGCGTCTTCGTCGAGCTGTGGTCCAAGACGCGCCAGATCGCCTGGCAGGCGCAGCGGCTGGCCGAGAGCGAGCGACGCGCGCGCGAGGCCGAGCTGGCCATGGTGAGGCGCGAGAGCGAGCAGCGCTACCGCAACCTGGCCGAGGCCATCCCGCACGTCGTCTTCACGGCGCGGCCGGACGGGCGCATCGACTACGTCAACCGCGGGTGGGGCGAGCTGACCGGCACCGATCCCGACCTCATCCTGACCGAGCAGGTGCCGCCCGGACTGCACCCCGAAGACGCGGGCGCGTTTCAGCGTGAGTGGCGCGCCGCCCTCGAGCGGGTCGAGGCGTTCCAGGCCACCTGCCGGCTGCGGGCGCAGGGCGGCCAGTGGCGTTGGATCCTGTGTCGCGCGCTGCCCGAGCGGGACGACGCCGGCAACGTCGTGGCGTGGCTGGGGACGTTCACGGACATCGACGAGCAGCGGCGGGCGCACGAGGAGCGGGCGCGGCTGCTGGCCCGCGAGCACGAGGCGCGCCTGCAGGCCGAGGAGGCCGTCAAGGCACGCGACGAGTTCCTGGGCGTGGCGAGCCACGAGCTGAAGACGCCGCTGACCTCGCTGCAGCTGCTCATCCAGGGCTTCACGCGGCGGGCCGAGCGCGAGGGCGAGGGGGCCATGCCGGCCAAGCAGGTCCTCGACAAGCTGCGCGTCGCCGAGCGGCAGATCGGCCGCCTCGGGGGTCTCGTCGAGCAGCTGCTGGACGTCGCGCGCATCCGCAGCGGCAAGCTGCCGCTCCTGGTCGAGGACGCCGACCTCGCCAGCATCGTGCAGGACGTGGCGCAGCGCTTCGAGGCCGCGGGCCAGGCCACCGGCACGCCCATCCTGGTCGACTGCAACGATCCGGTCCCGGGCCGCTGGGACGTCCTGCGCGTCGAGCAGGTGGTGACGAACCTCATCAGCAACGCGGTCAAGTACGGCAACGGCCGGCCGGTGCACGTCGTCTGCGCCATGGTGGGGCCCGAGGCGACCATCAGCGTCGCCGACGAGGGCATCGGCATCGGCGCCTCCGACCTCGACCGCATCTTCGAGCGCTTCGAGCGCGCCGAGCGCGCCCGCAACTTCAGCGGCCTGGGCCTGGGCCTGTACATCACCCGCCAGCTCGTCATGGCCCACGGCGGCACCATCGCCGCCCACAGCGAGGAAGGGCAGGGCGCCACCTTCACCGTCCGCCTGCCCCTGGTCACCGCCGAGCCCGACGACCCCACCGAGCCCGTCGACGGCGACGCCGAAGTCCCCGCGCCCCAACCCGCCCCAGCCCTCGCCGCCGGCTGACCGCCCGCCGCCTCAGTCGAAGACGGCTTGGGCGCCCGGTCGCCCCCTCCCTTACGCCTCCGCGGCCAGCGTCTCAATCGCCTTGGCCAGCCGACGTGCTCGCGTCTCGGGGCGCTTGGCCTCGTCCAAGTGCTTCAGCCACTCGCGGCGGTGGCTCGGGGGCAGGCGCTCCCAACGGCGCTGGGCGTCGGGGCAGTCGGCGAGCGCCTGGGCCAGGTCCGCAGGCGCCTCGGTGGCGTTCGCGCTCACTCGGTCGGCGGGTTCAGGACCGCGTCGGTCACGTCCGAGCACTGCTTGCCGTCCGGCAGGGCGCCCGAGCTGGTCACCGTCTCGCAGTCGATGGGCGACAGGAAGTTGTTGGCCGACACCTTGCCGACCGTCTCCTCGAGCAGGCAGCGGCAGGCCGGCTCCATCGTGCCCTGGGTGGTCTGGCGCAGCTCGGCCAGCAGCTGCGCCTTGGTCTCGGCCGAGGTCGCCTGGTCCTGTTCGATCTTCTGCCGCCCGACCTGGTACTGCGTGATGACCGTGTCCGTCGCGGGGACCAGCGCCTCGCAGCTGTCCTGCACGGCGCCGGCGGTCAGCGAGCTGGCGCCCAGGTTCGCGCAGCACGTCAACACGCGCGAGCAGTTGGGTAGATCCGCCTCCTTGAGCGGGGCGGCCTTGCCGTCGAGGCGCTCCTCGAGGACGTCGCAGGCGGGCAGGGCGCAGAGCGCGGTCAGGACGAGGGCGGCCAGGGTGCGCATGGGGGCTCTCCGTGACGAATCGTTCCGCCTCTGTAGCACTTCCCGCGCCTCGATGACACCAGCGCCGACGCCGAGTAGCATCGCGCCCGCATGAACATGTCCTCATACGTCCGCCTCGTCCTCCGCCACCGCGTCGCCGTGCTAACCCTGGTCGCCGTCGTCAGCGCCTTCGCCGTCGTCGCGCTCGGCCGGGCCACCATCGGCACCTCGCTGGGCAAGCTCTTTCTGGGCGAGACCCCGGCCTACGCCACCTACCTCGAGCGCATCGCCCGCTTCGGCAGCGACGAGGCCGTCATCGTCGCCGTCGAGGACGCCGATCTCCTGGCCGAGGCCACCCTCGACCGCCTCGAGGACGCCGTCCTCCGGGTCGAGGCCCTCGCGGACGTCGACGCCGTCGTCAGCCCCCACTCCGCGCAGCGCCTGCGCTTCACCGGCGGCGGCCTGCGCGCCACCCGCCTCGACGACGCCCTCCGCGACGCGCTCGACGACGGCCCCGACGCCGCCCGTCAGACCCTCGCCGCCTACCGCGCCGACCCGCTCGCCGCGGCCCTGCTCGCCTCCGAGGACGGCCGCCACGCCATCGTCGTCGTCGAGCTGGTCCCCGACCCCGACCGCCCCGCCGAGCGCGGCCCCGCCATCGTCGCCGACGTCCTGTCCGCCTTCACCGACGCCGGCTTCGCCGCCCACCAGCTCCACCGCGCCGGCTTCCTCGCCGTCATGAGCGAGGTCATGGCCCAGACCGAGGTCAGCCTCACCCGCGTCTTCCCCTGGTGCGCCGCCGTCCTCCTCGTCATCGTCTGGCTCCTCTTCCGCCGCCTCTGGCCCGTCGCCATCGCCATGGGCGTCGCCCTCGTCGCCGTCCTGTGGACCATGGCCTTCGCCATCCTGCTCGACCCCCAGGTCAGCGTCATGATGGCCATGGTCCCGGCCGTCGTCCTCATCGTCGCCTTCTCCGACATCATCCACCTCGTCAGCGCCTACCTGCTCGAGCTCGCCGCCGGCCACCCAAAGGACGACGCCATCGTCCTCAGCGCCGCCGACGTCGGCACCGCCTGCGTCTGGACCTCCGCCACCACCTTCGTCGGCTTCGTCGGCATGTCCTTCGTCCCGACCCCCGCCTTCCGCCTCCTCGGCCTCACCCTCGGCGTCGGCGTCGCCATCGCCCTCCTGCTCGCCGTCACCCTCGTCCCCATCGCCTTCTCCCTCATGCGCGCCCCCAAACCCTGGCGCGCCGGCGCCACCTCCGACGTCCAGGACGGCCTCGACCGCCTCCTCGCCCGCGCCGCCCGCCTCGCCACCGGCCGCCCCCGCCTGGTCGTCGCCGCCACCGCAGCCGTCCTCGCCGTCACCGCCTTCGGCCTGACCCGCCTCCACGTCGAGACCGAGTTCACCCAGCGCCTCGGCGAGGGCAACCAGGTCCGCCGCGACGCCGACTTCTTCGCCGCCCACTTCCCCCGCACCCACCAGCTCGACCTCTTCGTCGAGACCGCCGCCCCCGAGGGCCTGTTCGACCCGGCCCTGCTCGCCCGCCTCGCCGCCTTCCAGGACGCCGTCGCCGCCCGCCCCGACGTCGACGCCGTCACCTCCGTGGTCGACCTCGTCGCCCGCGTCCACCACGAGATCCACGAGGGCGACCCCGCCGCCGGCCGCCTCCCCGACTCCCGCGAGGCCATCGCCCAGTACGTCCTGCTCTTCGAGATGGCCGGCGGCAAGGGCCTGACGCGCCTCATCGACTTCGATCGCCGCGTCGCCCGTCTGTCCATCCGTCTCGCCGACGAGGGCGTCCGCGCCGCCGCCGTCACCGGTGACGCCATAGCCACGCTCTCGGCCTCGCACCTGGGCGAAGCCGCCGCCGCCGTCTCCGTCGAGCCCTCGGGCATCCTCTACCTCATCGGCTCCTGGCTCGACGAGGTCCTCGCCGGCCAGCAGCGCGGCCTCGGCTTCACCTTCGCCGTCATCGCCCTGATGATGGTCGTCGCCCTGCGCTCGCTGCGCGTCGGCCTGTGGTCGATGCTCCCCAACGCCTTGCCGGTCCTCGTCCTCGGCGCCTGGCTCGGCCTCACCCGCGACCGCGTCGACTCCGACCACCTCGCCCTGGCCATGCTCGCCATCGGCATCGGCGTCGACGACACCATCCACTTCCTGGTCCGCTATCGCCTCGAGGCCGCCCGCTGCGCGCCCGACGCCGCCGGCCGCGCCGAGGCCCTGCGCCGCGCCTACGACTTCGCCGGCCGCGCCATCGTGATGACCACGGTCGTCCTGGGCGCCGGCTTCGCCCCCATGGCGCTGAGCGACTACGGCAGCACGCAGATGTTCGGGACCTTGCTCCCGATGACCCTGGTGGTCGCCCTGCTCGCCGATCTCCTGCTGGTCCCCGCCATGGCCCAGCTCGGCTGGCTGCGCTTCCCCGCGTCCGCGCAGGACCGCGCCCCCGCCGACCGAGCGTCGCGCGCCGCGTGAGCGAGGCCGGCTGAACGTTTGCGGCCCGGGCCGCGTTGCGATACATGCCCCGGCATCCCAAGCGCGCTCGCGGGGCCGGCCCCATCTCACGGGCCGACGCGAGCGCCCCTGAACCTCGGATGGACGATGAAGCTCTCGACCTGGACTATGGCTGTGGCGGGTGTGGGCCTGGCGCTGGCGCTGACCAGCCTGGGCTGCAAGGGCAACGAGGCGCCGGCTCCCGCGCCCGCCGCCGACGCGACCCCGGCCCCGCAGCCCGAGGCCGCCGCCGATGCCGCGCCGGCCACGCCGCCGGCCGCCGACGCCGGCGCCCAGCAGGCCAAGCCGACCGAGGCCGACGCCCAGGCCGCCGCCGGGCAAGAGGTCGTCTTCGACCCGGCCAGCCCGCCCAAGGGCTGGTTCAACTGCCACCGCAACCACTGCCACCACGAGACCGGCCGCGTCGGCTCGTACGCGCAGGTCATGCAGGAGATGGGCGCCACCAAGATGGTCGGCGGCTCGGCCCCCGCGGCCATGCCCGCGGCCCCGCCGGACGTCGCGGCCCCGCCGGCCGACGCCGAGAAGACCGCCAGCGGCCTCGCCTCCAAGGTCCTGACCCCGGGCAAGGGCACGACCAAGCCCACCGCCACCAGCGTCGTCACGGTCCACTACACGGGCTGGACCACCGACGGCAAGGCCTTCGACAGCTCGGTGTCGCGCGGCCAGCCGGCCCGCTTCCCGCTCAACCGCGTCATCCCCGGCTGGACCGAGGGCCTGCAGCTGATGGTCGAGGGCGAGGAGCGCCGCTTCTGGATCCCGGCCAACCTGGCCTACGAGGGCCGCCCCGGCCGCCCGCAGGGCATGCTGGTCTTCGACGTCGAGCTGCTGGGCATCGGCCAGTAGTCCGCGGCGGGGTCAGGCCCCGGCCAGGCCTGACCCCTGCCTTCATTCCTGCTGCGCGAACTGCGTCCGGTACAGCTCCGCGTACAGTCCGCCCGCCGCCAGCAGCTCGGCGTGCGTGCCGCGTTGCACCACGCGCCCGCCGTCCAGGACCAGGATGGCGTCGGCCTCGCGCACGGTCGACAGGCGATGCGCGATGACCAGCGACGTCCGCCCCTCGAGCGCCGTCGCCAGGGCCCGCTGCACGGCCGCCTCGGACTCCGAGTCCAGGTGCGCCGTCGCCTCGTCCAGGATGACGATGTCCGGCGCCTTCAGCAGGAGGCGCGCGATGGCCAGCCGCTGGCGCTCGCCGCCCGACAGGCGATAGCCGCGGTCGCCGGCCACGGTGTCCAGCCCCTCGGGCATCGCGGCGACCAGCTCCCCGATGCGCGCCGCGTCCAGGGCGGCCAGCAGCTCGGCCTCGGTCGCGTCGGGCCGCGCCACGGCCAGGTTGGCCCGGATGGTCTCGTGGTACAGGTGGGCGTCCTGGGTCACGACGCCGATACGCGCGCGCAGCGAGGCCTGCGTCACCTCGCGGACGTCGACCCCGCCGACCCGCACGGCGCCCGCGGTGACGTCGTACAGCCGCGGGACCAGGACGGTCAGCGTGCTCTTGCCCGCCCCCGAGCGACCCACCAGCGCGACCATCTGGCCGGGCGCGACCCGGAAGCTGACGTCGTCCAGCACCGTCGCCCCGGCGTCGGCCGGCAGCGTCGCCAACGCCTCGAGCGAGGCCAGCGACACCTCGCTCGCCGCCGGATAGTGGAACGAGACGTGGTCGAACTCGATGGAGGCCGGCGCGTCGGGCGGCAGCGGCCGCGCGTCGGGCCGGTCATCCACGCTGGGCGGCAGGTCGAGCACCTCGAGCACCCGCTCGAAGCTGACCAGCGTCGTCATCACGTCGACCTGCACGTTCGAAAGGGCGGTCAGCGGGCCGTACAGGCGCCCCAGGTAGGCCGTCATGGCCACTAGCGTCCCGATCCCGATGGCGTCGTCGATGACGAACAGCCCACCCAGGCCGTAGACCAGCGCCACGGCCAGCGCCGCCAGGAGGGTCAGCGACACCCGGAACACGCCGGCGTACATCGACTGCAGGACGCCCGCGTCGCGCACCCGCTCGGCCCGCTCGCGGAAGGCCGCCGCGTCGTCGTCCGCGCGCCCGAACACCTTGGCCAGGACGGCGCCCGCCACGTTGAAGCGCTCGGCCATCAGCTGACCCATGTCGGCGTTGAGGCGGTAGCGCTCGCTGGTCACCCGCCGCAGCCGCGGCGCCATCAGCCGCGCGGGCATCAGGAACAGCGGCACCAGGGCCAGCGACAGCAGCGTGAGCGGCCACGACATGACGAACATGGCCGTCAGGACCAGCACCACGCTCAGCGCGTTGCTGACCAGGTTCGACAGGGTCGACGTGAAGGCCTGCTGCGCGCCCAGGACGTCGCCGTTGAGGCGCTGGATGAGCGCGCCCGTCTGCGTGCGGCTGAAGAAGGCGACCGGCAGGCGCTGCACGTGGTCGAACACGGCGGTCCGCAGGTCCACGATGAGCCCCTCGCCGATGCGCGAGGACAGCCAGCGCTGCCCCAGCGCCAGCGCGGCCGACGCTACGGCCAGCCCGGCGACCGCCGCCGCCAGCCCGACGACCAGCCCGCGCCGGCCCTCGGCGATGCCTACGTCAATGATCTCGCGGAACAGCAGCGGCACCGCGGCGCCGATGGTCGCGTCCAGCGCCACCAGCCCTAAGAACAGCGCGATGCGCCACTTGAAGGGCGCCGCGAAGCCCAGGATGCGCCGCACCGTGCCGGGCGCCAGCCGGTGATCCTTGACCGACGCGTCCTTCATGAACGAGCGCATCGTGCGCCCGCCGCCCCCGCCGCGGTCCATCGTCACGCCGCGGCCTCGGCCGTCGTCACGCCAGGCGTCCGACCCGACGTAGCCCGGTCGCCGCCCAGGCGAGCAGCACCAACGCGGGCAGCACCAGCCCCAGCACGCCGCCGCCGACCCGCAGCGCCAGGCTGGACACGGGCTCCTCGACGAAGGCGAAGGCGGGCAGGGCGTCGTAGTCGGCGCTGGTCAGGCGCTGGCCGGCCCGCACGCGGTCGAAGAAGAAGGCCCGCCACTCATGGTGGAAGGCGTCGACCTGCGCGTCGAAGCGCGCCTGGCGCAGCGCCCCGGTCCCGGCGACGTCGACCAGCGCCTCGTGCAGCACCAGCGCCGGCGACAGAAAGCGCAGCCCGTCGACCAGCGACTGCTGCGCGGCCAGCTGCTCGCGGAAGCGCACGACGACCGGCCCGATGCGCTGGTCAAGCTCCTCCTGCACGCTCAGCAGGCGGTCGCCCGCGGGCGCCCCCTCGCCGTGGGTGCCCTCGAGGGCGGTCAGCTCCTCCTCGATCTCGCTCGTCGCCTCGCGCGTCAGGTTCACCAGCTCGACCCGCGACGGCGGCGGGTAGGCCGCCTCGACCACGACCCGCACCAGCCCCGGCACCGCCACGACCAGCGCCAGCCACAGCCCGACCAGCGCCAGCGCGTTGCCCGCCGAGCTGCGCCCGCGCGCGTTGACCGCGACCGCCGCCGCGAACCAGAACAGCGCGTAGGCCACCAGCGCGCCCAGGTACAGCGCCGCCCGGGCCAGCCCGTCGCCGCCGAGCAGCCCGTCGCCCGCCCCGGCCAGCGCCGCCGCGGCCAGGACGAGCGTGACGCCGACCACGACCAGCGCGCGCTGGAAGGCCTTGCCCATGACGAAGGTCGCCAGCGACACCGGCTGCGACAGCACCAGCGCCAGCGTGCCGCGCTCGCGCTCGCCGGCCACCAGATCGTAGGTCAGCGCGATGATGAGCAGCGGCAGCAGCACCACGAACACGAAGGCCAGGTCGAAGGCCCCGGTCATCTGCCGCGTCGGGCCGGTCATCGCCGCCTCGCCCTGCGGCGTCGCGGTCAGCCGGCTCTGGGTCGTCAGGCGCACCGTCCCGGCCAGCATGTCCCGCTGCCCGGCCGCGATGGACGCCAGCGGCGTCGGCGGCAGCGCCACCAGGCGCCCCGCCAGCCCGCGCCCCGCCACGGCCGGGTCGCCCGGGTCACGGGAGTAGGGCAGGGCGGGGCCGCCCGCCTCGACCGCCGCGAGCTGCGCCTTCAGCTCGGCCAGCTGCGCCGCCTCGGCCGCCACCGCCGCCTGCGCCGCCGCCCGCGAGACGTCGACCGAGGTCGCGCCGCTCCACGCCGCGTACGCCGCCATCACCGCGAGCAACCCCAGCAGCCACCCGACCGCCTTCTCGGCCAGCAGGTTCCGCCACTCGACCCGGACCACCTTCCAGAACATCGCGCTCCCCGGCCCGCGTCAGAAGACGCGCACGCGCGCCGCCGCCCATGCGGCCGCCGCCCACGCCAAACCCAGCCACAGCCCCAGCAGGGCCCAACCCAGCGCCTGCTCGGACAGCGCCCAACCCAGCCCGGGCGGCTGGTGCTCGAAGGTCGGCGCCTTCTCCCACACCTCGCGCCCCGCCTTGTAGTCCCAGCCCGCCGTCCCGGCGTTCTGGGCGAAGTCGTCGTTCATCGCCTGCACCAGCGCCTTGCGGTAGCGCTCGGCGTCCACTTGGAAGGCCCGGTGGTGCGCGAAGTCCGTCCCGGCGAGCGACGCCGACACCGTCCGAATCGCCAGCAGCGGCGACGCCAGCGCCGCCCACTGGGCCGCCCGCTCCTGCCGCGCCATCGCCTCCATCAGCTGCCCGATGTGGTGGTCGTAGACCTCGTCCTCGAAGGCCGCCTCGGCCTGCAGCTCGATGCCCTGCAGCGCCGACTCGTCCATCAGCGTCTCGGCGCCCGAAAAGCCCGCCTTGTCCAGCATCGCGCTCGAGATCTCGTCGACCCGGTCCTCGCGCGGCGCCGACCCGGGCAGCCCGCCCTCGAGGCTGGCGCGCACGGCCTGCGTGAACTCGGCCGGCGTCGGCAGCGGCACGACGCGCACCGCGACGTCGCCGGCGATGCGCGGCACGACCAGCGAGGTCAGGCTCCAAAAGCCCACCAGCGCGACCAGCGCGAACCGGGACGACGGCGCCCGCGCCGAGATGAGGAAGGTCACGCCCGCGAAGGCTCCGAAGTACACCAGATAGGCCAGCGCCATCATGCCCAGGCGCCCGCCGACCTCGCCGCCCGTCGCGTCATGGGCGCCGTCGGCCTGCAGCGTCACCACCGCCGCGACCACGGCCGCCGGGATGAGCAGCATCCCCAGCACCGCGGCCAGCCCCAGCGCCTTGCCCGCCAGCAGCTGCGTCGGGCGGACCCCCGTGCTGGCGACCTGGCGCAGCGTGCCGCGCTCGCGCTCGCCGCTAAAGGCCCCGAAGCCCAGCGCGATGATGAGCAGCGGCACGAACAGCTGCAGCACCGTCGCGGCGGACAGCTGCCCGAAGCGGCTGATCGAGGCTTGATCGCGCGCGGCGGCGTCCTGCGGCAGGTTCTGCTGGTGCGCCTGCAGCTTCAGCGTCACGCCCAGGTACGGGTCCGCGCCCGGGTCCAGGAAGGCCAGCGCCCCCACCGGCTTGAACACGTACTTGCCGTAGTGCGTGGCCACGTGCGGGTTCTTGTCGCCCTGGCCCTTCCAGTCCTCCTCGGCGACGTGCTGCGCGGCGGCCCGCTCGGCGGCCAGGGTCGAGGCCTGCTGCCAGCCGAAGGCCAGCGCCGTCATGAGGAGCAGCAGCACGAGCGCCCCGGCCACCCGGAAGCGGCCGTCCCGGACCAGCTCCTTCATCTCTTTGCGCGCGACCAGCGCGACGGTTCGCATCACGGCGGCGCCCTCAGTCGTGCATGTGCTCGAGGTAGATGCGCTCGAGGTCGGCGTGCGACAGGTCCGCCGTCGCGTGCCGCCCGACCATCCGCCCCTGCTTCATGATGCCCACCCGCGTCCCGACCTCCTTGGAGTGGAACAGATCGTGGGTCGCCATCAGGATGGCCACGCCCCGGTCGCGCATCCGCGCGAGCAGCTGCGAGAACTCGTTGGAGGCCTTGGGGTCCAGGCCGCTGGTCGGCTCGTCCAGCAGCAGCGCCGAGGCCCCCTTGGCGATGGCCATGGCGACGCCGACCTTCTGGCGCATGCCTTTCGAGTAGGTCCGGACCGGGCGGTCGGCCGCCTCCTTGGCCAGGCCCGCCTCGACCAGCGTCTCGCGCAGCGCGGTCTCGCCCAGCTCGTCACGGCCGGCCAGCCGGGTGAAGAACTCGAGGTTCTCGAGCCCGGTCAGGTTTGGATACAGCATGACGTTCTCGGGGATGTACGCCAGGTGGCGCTTGGTCTCGAGCCCGTGCTGCCCGACGTCGAGCCCCTTGATGCGCACCTGCCCGGCCGTCGGGGCGATGAACCCCAGAAACAGCTGGATGGTCGTGGTCTTGCCGGCGCCGTTGGCGCCCAGCAGACAGAAGACCTCGCCCTCCTCGATGGTGAGGTCCAGCCCCTGCAGGGCCACGAACCCGTCGTACTCCTTGCGCAGCCCCTGAGCCTCGAGCACCGCCGCCATGTCGCTCCCGTCCGCCGCCGTTCGGCCAGTTCCGCGGCCCGCGGACCCCTGTCCACGCGCCGGGGCCGGACTGTACGCAGCCCTCCCGGCAGCGGCAAGCTACGGCGCAGCCCGTTAGCAGCCGGTTGGCAGCCCGGTCGCCCAGCGCGGCTCGCGGCGGCTCGGCCGTCAGGGGCAGGGGCGGGTGCCCTCGGCCGCGTAGAGCGGGAACTTCAGGCTGTCGCGCAGCACGACGCCGCGTCGGCGGGGCGGGGTGTCGCTGACGCGGACCTCGAGCTGGTAGGCGGCGGCGCGGCGGGGCAGGAAGCGCGCGCACTCGGTCAGGGTGTTGCCGCTGGCGTCGCTGCGCGTGACGGTGGGGCCGTCGAGGGGGGCCGCCTCGTCGAGGCGCTGCCAGGCGACGGTCAGCGGGTCTCCGTCGGGGTCGGAGGCGCTGACGCAGATCTCGACCGGCTCGCAGGCGCGGACGAACTTGGCCGGGTTGAAGCTGACGTTGCCGATGACCGGGGCGCGGTTGGGGTCGTCACCGGCGGCGGCCGAGCGCGGCTGGCAGCCGGCGCCCAGCGCCCAGAGCAGGGCGAGACACGAGGCGAGGCGCATGGGTCCTCTCGGAAGGCGGCACGGGTGGCGGGGGAGGGGCCACCGTGCCGCCCACGCGCCCGCGGTTCAACCCCCGGGCCGCGAACGGCGTTGCGACGGCCCGACGCTCTGGTATGACGGTCCCCCGGAGGGACCGAACGATGCGCAAGACGACCTGGGCCATGATCGCCGCGCTGGCGCTGACCATCTCCGCCTGCGGCGACGAGGGCCCCTCGGCCACCCCCGCCGACGCCGCCGACGCCGCCGCCGACACGGCACCGGACGGGCAGGGCGACGCCTCCTCCGACAGCGAAGACCCCGACACGGTCCCGGACACGGCCCCGGATCCCGACACGGCCACGGACACGGCCACGGACACGGCCTCTGACACGGCCCCGGACCCCGACACGGCCACCGACCCCGACACGGCCGCGGACACGGCCACGGACCCCGACACGGCCACCGACACGGCCATGGACACGACCCCCGACACGGCCACCGACACGGCCCTGGACCCCGACACCGCCCCCGACACCGGCCCCCCCGAGCCCCCCACCGCCTTCGGCACCATCACCGGCGCCTGCGGCGCCCTCGCGGCCGAGCTCGACAACCCCGACCCCAGCTTCCACCTCAACCTCTTCCACTTCGACGGCGACCCCTTCGACCCCGCCGACCTCGACCCCGACGCCTTCGTCCTCTTCGACGGCCCCAACGCCGGCGGCTCCTCCAAGTGCTCCGAGACCTTCAGCATGGAGGTCCTCGACGCCTGCGAGGCCGCCGACCTCTACAAGACCGAGACCGAGATCACCTACACCGCTCAGGGCTCGATCACCGACTACGCCGTCTGGATGGCGGGCGAGCGCGTCGGCGTCTCCGTCAGCCGCGCCTACAAGGGCCCCATCCTGGTCTACACGGTCGAGGACGCGACGACCCTGCTCACCAAGAAGCTCGAAGGCGTCAACGAGAGCAGCGCCAACGTCAGCGACGACGACGTCTGGGTGAAGCAGATCCTCCACATCTGGACCCTCAACGCCGAGTGGGCCGTCCTCGTCGAGCAGGCCTGGGACGAGCTCGACCCCGCGCTCAAGGCGGACACCATCGTCCTGATGAGCGTCGAGCTGGGCAGCGACTTCGTCACCACCGACAGCTGCGACGACGCCTTCTGACGGCGCCCCGCTGGCGGGGCCCGCTGAAGGCCGCCCGCTGACGAGCGCCCGCTGACGAGCGCCTGTCGAAGCAACGCGCCCGGCGCCTCCGACCGCCCCGCCGTCGGCGCCCTCGTCACCCTCACCACCCCCGACGGCGCCGTCCACCAGGCCCGCACCGACCTCGACGGCCGCTTCCACCTGGACGCCCTGCCGCCCGGCGCCTACCAGCTGCGAGTCGACGCCCCCGGCCTCGGCAGCCTCACCCTCCCCATCGCCGTCGCCGACGGCCACACCGTCGAGCCCGTCCTCCGCCTGCTCCCCTCCGGCCGCCAGGACCCCATCGACGTCACCGTCCAGGGCCCCTCGGCCAGCGAGCGCCTGCGCCACTCCGCCCGCGCCGTCCAGGTCATCGACACCGGCGACGCCAAGCAGCGGTCCGCCGACCTCGGCGAGGTCCTCGCCCGCGAAAAGGGCGTCGGCGTCCAGCGCGGCGGCGGCCTCGGCTCCGGCAGCCGCATGTCCCTCGCGGGCCTGTCCGGCGACCAGATCCGCCTCTTCATCGACGGCGTCCCCCTCGATCTGTCCGGCTACCCGTTCGGCCTCGCCAACGTCCCGGTCAACCTGGTCGAGCGCGTCGAGGTCTACCGCGGCGTGGTCCCCATCCGCTTCGGCGCCGACGCCCTGGGCGGCGCCGTCAACCTGGTCACCACCGACGACCTCACCGGCACCCACGGCGCGGCCTCCTACCAGTTCGGCTCCTTCGGCACGCACCGGCTGACCCTGGGCGCTCGCCACCACGACCCCGCCACGGGCCTGTTCGCCCGAGTCGGCGGCTTCCTCGACGACGCCGACAACGACTACGCCATCGACGTCGAGGTCCCCGACGACCGCGGCCGCCTCGCCCCGGCCCGCGTCCGCCGCTTCCACGACGCCTACCACGCGGCCGGCGCCAAGCTCGAGGCGGGCCTGCTCGACCGCCCCTGGGCCAAGCGCCTCGTGCTCGGCGCCTTCGTCGCCGGCTTCGACAAGGAGCTGCAGCACAACGTCGTCATGACCGTGCCCTACGGCGAGGTCGAGTACGGCCGCGTCAGCGCCGGCGCCACGGTCGCCTATCGCCACGTCCTCGCCGACCGGCTCACCGTCGACCTCCTGGGCGGCTACGCCCACGGCCGCACCCGTCTCCTCGACGTCGGCGACTGCGTCTACGACTGGTACGGCCGCTGCGTCACCGAGCGCCGCCAGCCCGGCGAGCTCGAGCCCCGCCCGCGCGACCAGGTCACCTGGCAGGACAGCGGCTACGCCCGCCTCGACCTAGGCTGGCGCCTGTCGCCCGCCCACGCGCTGCGTGTGTCCCTGTCGCCGACCTTCACCACCCGCACCGGCGACGAGCGCCGCCAGCTCGACCCCGCCGCCCGCGACCCCCTGACCGCCCAGCAGGACCTCTTCACCCTGGTCGGCGGCGTCGAGCACGAGCTGGACGCCCTCGGCGACCGCCTCGAGAACATCGCCTTCTTCAAGACCTACAGCCAGCTCGCCCGCGCCGAGGAGCCGCTCCCCGGCGCCGTCTTCCGCCGCCACGGCCGCGACACCCAGCGCCTGGGCCTCGGCGACTCCCTCCGCGACCGCCTCCAGTCGTCGACACCACCAAGGTCAACACCGACAAGGTCAACACCGAGCCCGGCGCCACCTACGGCGAGTGGTACGCGGACGGCTGGACCTGGCGCCACTACGACCTCGCGACCCTCGGCGACGAGGTCATCGCCGTCGACGAGGAGGGCGCCTACTCGAGCGCGGCCTACGTCATCGGCAGCGACTTCTTCATCAGCCAGACCAAGCCCGACTACTCGGAGACGACGCTGCTCAACCTCAGCGGCGAGCAGCCGAGCCCGACGGTGACCTACCCCGGCTTCACCCTGGACGTCGTCCGCGTCCGCTAGCCTGCGCCAACCCCCGACCGGCGCCGCCCTCCTCGTACGAGGGGCGGCGGCGCCGCAGGAGGCCTCCTCATCATGGACACCGTCGAGACCCTCGATGATCTCTTCATCCAGTTCGGCGCCGGCTGGGTGATGTGGCTGCTCTTCGCCCTGTCGGCGGGCAGCGTCGCCGTCGCGATCGAGCGTTTCGTGTTCTATCGCCAGAAGAGCGACGATCTGCGCGGCCTCGTCGGGGTCCTCGACGCCCACCTGCGCGCCGGCGACCGCGCCGGGGCCCTCGAGGTGCTCGCTCCGCTGCGCTCGGTCGGGGCGGGCGTCGCCTGCGCCGGCCTGCGCCTGGCCGACCGCGGCCCGCGGGCGGCCGAGAAGGGCATGGAGAGCGCCATGGCCATCGAACGCAAGGAGCTCGAGGCGCGCCTGGCCTACCTGGGCACCCTGGGCAACAACGCCCCCTTCGTCGGGCTGTTCGGCACCGTCATCGGCGTCATCCTGGCCTTCGAGGCGATGGCCTCGGGCGAGGTGATGGGCGCCATCGGCTGCCCGTGGCCGCGCGAGGCCGAGGGGCTGGGCATCGACGAGCAGGTGGTCCTGCTGCGCGTCGTGGTCGGCGCCGACGGCCGCGCCTCGTCGGCCGACGTGCTGGCCGACCCGGGGCACGGCTTCGGCCAGGCCGCCCTCGGCTGCGCCCGCGTCGCCCGCTTCGAGCCCGCCCGTGACCGCGCCGGGCAGCCCTATGCCGCGACCTCGCCGCCCATCCGGGTGACCTTCCGCCGCTGAGCGCGCCCGCCGTCGCCCGCTCAGGCGCCCATGTGCGTGGGCACCCGCAGCTCGAGCCGCGTCCCGTGACCCGGGTGCGAGGTCACCGTCAGGTCGCCGCCGTGCAGCACCGCGATGCGCTTGGCCAGGTGCAGCCCCAGCCCCAGCCCGCGCGAGTCGGGCCCCGGCGCGAAGCGCTCGAACAGGCGCGGCAGCACCTCGGGCGGCACCCCGGGGCCCTGATCGGCGATGTGGACCACCGCGCAGGGGCCGCCCTCCGAGTCGACGACCATCAGATCGATCTGCACGGCCGCGCCCTCGGGCGAGTGGGCCACCGCGTTCGACAGCAGGTTGCCGACGCACTGCCGCAGCCGCGCCGGGTCGGCGCTGACGACGACCTCCTCGTAGGGGCACACCTCGATGGGGTGCGCCGGCGTGGACAGGCCGGCCGCGGTCTCCTCCAGGAAGCTCCGCAGCTCGAGCGGCTCGGGCATGAGGTGCATCAGCCCCTGGTCGATGCGCGCCACGTCCAGCATGTCCATCACCAGCCCCGACAGCCGCTCGAGGGCCAGCAGCGCGTGCGCCGTGTCGCGCAGATCGCGCGCCCGCTGCTCGCGCTCGGCGCGCCGGCGCAACAGATCGACGCGCGCGCGGAGCGGCGTCAGGTAGTTGCGGAAGTCGTGCGCCAGGACGGTGACCAGCTCCTCGGCCGCGACGCGCCGCCCCTCGTCCATGGCGCCCTGCGTCGTCGCGGCGACCAGCTCGGCGCGGTGGGTCAGCACACCGATCCACCGCGCCACGGCCTCGGCGAACCGCGCGTCGCTGGCGCTGAAGCGGTCGGCAGCGAGCGACGAGATGAGCAGCACGCCCCGCCGCGCCCCGGTGACGTCCAGGGCCACGCCCAGGCTCGACTTGACGCCCAGCCCCTGCTTGATGCCCAGCAGCTCGTCCGCGTCCTGGTCGGCGCGCCCGCTCACGAAGGTCTCGCCGGTCGTGAAGACCTGCACGGCGCGCCCCCCGTTGGCGATCTGCAGGACGTCCAAGCCCAGCCGCCGCTGCTGGGCGCTCAGCGGCTGCCTGCTCGTCCCCAGCGCGACCAGGGACGCGCGCGCCGGGTCCAGCACGAACACGTCGACCTTGTCGGCGCCGAGCGCCTCGGCCACGAGATCCGCCGCCTTCGACAGCGCGTCGCCCAGGTCGACGCTCTGGATCTCGAGCAGCCGCTCGAGCGTCGTGAGCAGCCGCCCCTCGACGGAGGCGTCCTGCGCCGGTCGTTCCTGCATGGCCATCGGTGTCCTCGGCTCGGGGGCGGCGATGGGGTAACAGTGCGACCCCGCCCGACGAGGGCAACCGAAGGCGCGCTACCAGCGCCGGCTCGACCCGCCGCCGCCCGAGCGCCCGCCGCCGAAGCTCGACCCCGAGCTGCGGCTGCCCGAGCCGAACGAGCTGCCGCTGGACCGATAACCGCCCGACGACGACGTCGTGCTGCGCGTCTTGCGGGGCAGGGTGCGCGTGCGGCGGCTCGAGTAGTCGCAGTGGGCGCAGCTCTCCGTCACCTCGGCCAGCCCGGACGAGTCGTAGGTGGCAGGGGTGATCGTGCGGGTGTCGACCCGGCGGGTCTTGTAGCCGCAGGACGGGCACCTCGAGCGGCCACTCAGCCACTTGTTCAGCCGGATCGTCCTGGTGTGGTCGCAGGTCGCGCAGTCCCAGATCTCGTAGTCGACCGACTGCAGCGCCTCCTCGGTGCGCTGGCCGGCGTCGAGCCGCTCGTCGTCCTCGGTGTCCGGCACCATCGTCATCATCACCTGGCAGGTCGGGCAGGTGCGGTCGCGGCGGTGCTTGCGCCGCCAGCCCCACACCCCGACCACCCCCAGCCCGCCGAAGCCCAGCCACCCCCACGGCGCGCCCGATCCCCCCGTCGCCCCGCCTCCCGCGCCCCCTCCCGCCCCGGGGACCGGCGCCGAGGCCCTGGTCCCGATGAGGTCCTTGCGGGCCCGCAGCTGCCCCAGGCACGCCTCGAGCCCGGCCATCAGCCCGGCCCCGTACCGCCCCTCCTTGAAGTGCGGCAGCATCGCCTCGCCCTGCATGTCCCACAGCCAGCCGTCGGTCAGCGCCGCCTCCAGCCCATAGCCGGTCTCGATCTCGATCGTCCGCTCGCCCCGCACCAGCAGGATCAGCAGCCCGGTGTCGCGCCCCGCCTTGCCGATGCCCCAGTGGGCGAAGAGATCCGTCGCGAAGTCCTTGGTGGTCGGCGCGTCGACCGACTCGACCGTCACGACGGCGATCTCGACCCCCAGCTCGCGGTCGGCCGCGTCGATGAGCGCGTTCATCCGCTGCTCGGTCGGGACGTCGATGACGTCGATGGTGTCGCTGACCCAGCCGTTGCCGACCCGGGGATTGGGCACGCCCGTGACCGGCACCCCCAGCGCCGTCGCCGCGACCAGCAGCGCCGCCGCCGCCCCCAACGCCGTCATGGCTCGCCTCATCACTCGCCTCCCTCGACCCGCAGCGGCACCTCGCTGGGCAGCCCCCGCAGCCGAACCCCCAGCCAGGCCCGGTTCTGCCCCGCGACGGCGTTGTAGGCCGCCGCCGCCTCCTGATAACGCGACGTCTCGACCCGCACCCGGTTCTCGGCGCCCACCAGCTCGGCCGTCTTGTCCGTCGAGTCCGGCTGCCCCTCGAACAGGCGCCCGATCGCCGCGCGCCGCTCGATGACGCTCTGCACCCGCGCCCGCTGCGCCTCGACCTGCGCGTGCAGATCCCGCAGCCCCGCCGTCGACACCAGCCCCACCAGGACCACCACCGCGACCAGCGCGCCCGCCGCCATCCCGACCCGCGTCAGCCGCCGCCGCCGCCGCTCGTCCTTCGCCGCCTGCGCGCGCGCCGCCTCCTCGCGCCGCCGAATCAGCTCGCCCCGCGCCCGGTCGATGGCCTGCGCCGACACGCCCAGGTCCTCTCCCACCGCGTACAGATCCGCCAACGGCAGCCGGTCCGCGTGCTTGCGCTCCAGCTCGTCGGCCAGGCCGATGACGTCGTCGACGTCTTCGAACGGGATGCCCTCCCTGGGGTCGTCTCTGTGCGATCTCAATGGCTGCGTCCCCGTCCCGTGCGCTCCCCGGAAGGCTAGGAGCCTGTAGCGAATAGATTTCGCAGTCGATCCGGGCGATTAGCGATCGACGTGCCGACCGTACCGTGATCTACTCGGGGGCATGGGTGCAAGG
>JAWLBL010000029.1:0-116257 GCA_041687695.1 Myxococcota bacterium
CACCCCATGCTTCTCGGCGGCCACGGCGAGCGCGTAGCCGAAGATCTGGCGGACCTTCTTCTCGGGGATGAAGGAGAAGCGGCGCCGGTGGGCGCGGCGCGTGATGAGGACGATCTCTCCGGGGACGACCGGGCGGGCGCGTGACATGGTGGACCTCCGAATGAGGCCGGCGTGCGCTGGGAGGCGCAGGCCGGGCGGTTCGGAGGGCGCGTAGAGCAGGGGGTGTGCCAAGCACGCTCGAGGCTCGGTGAGCCAGCGTTGGCGTGGCCGGGGGGACGCGAATCAGTCGTCTGGAGGCTGTGTCGGGGACTGATGACCCGGGCGCTGGGGACTGTCGTGCGCGAGGTCGCCGATGACCGTCCACGATGGCTTCAACTGCGGCGACCACGACCTACTTGGCCGCGTTCGTCAGGGGCGCACGCGTCCCTTTCGAGAAGCGCGGCGTCGTCGATGAGGGCTTCGACGCTCGGACGCGTGCTGCTTTGGGGCGGCGGAGCGCTCTGGTAGGGTGCGGCGCGGCTTAGCGGAGCGGAGGTCCGGGTGATGCGGTCGGGGCGCGGTTGGGTCGGGGCGTGGTTGGTGGTGGTGGCCTTGGCAGGGTGCGCGTGTCAGCGCTTTCCGGCCGAGGCGCCGGTCGGCGAGGCGGCGCCGCCCGCGGCGACCAAGGCCCAGGAGGCTGGTGAGGCCAAGTCCAAGGCGGGGCGGCCGCCGGAAGGCATCAACGAGCGGTTCCTGGGCGACGTGGACGTCGACCGCTGGGCCAAGACCTTCGAGGGCGAGAGCCGCGAGGTCTATCGCGAGCGCGACCGCATCGTGGCGGCGATGGCGCTCGAGCCAGGGGACGCGGTGGCCGACGTGGGCGCCGGGACCGGGGCCTTCCTGAAGGCGTTCGCGACGGCGGTGGGACCGGACGGGCAGGTGCACGCGGTCGACATCTCGCCCAAGTTCGTCGAGCACCTGAAGGCGCGGGCGGCCAAGGAGGGGCTGGAGCAGGTCCAGGTGCACCTGAGCCGGACGGACGACGTGGGGCTGCCCGAGGCGTCGGTGGACGTGGTCTTCGTGTGCGACACCTATCACCACTTCGAGGCACCGGAGCCGGTGCTCGCGTCGATTCGCAAGGCGCTCAAGCCCGGCGGGCGGCTGGTGGTCGTCGATTTCGAGCGCATCCCGGGCAAGACCGAGAAGTGGCTGCTCGAGCATGTGCGGGCCGGGCGCGAGGTGTTCGCGGCCGAGATCGAGGCGGCCGGCTTCACGCCGCGTCCGGATCCCGCGCCGCGCTTCCTCGTCGACAACTACATGTTGATCTTCGAGCGGCCGGCGGACGACTCCGTCGAGCGGTGACGCGAGGGCGCCCGCATGGTCACGCGGCGGTGACATGGGCCGACCGCATCGCTAGCATGCCGGTCACCGACCCGACGAACGTGGCGGCGGAGGATGTCGATGGGGACAGCCCGGACGAGGATGTGGGCGGCCGCGCTGGCCGGGGGCCTGTCAGGCCTGTTGCTGGCGTGTGAAGCCGGCGAGCCGGTCGACCAGGCCGGCGGGTCGGTCGACCAGGCCGGAGCATCGGTCGAGCAAGCCGGAGCGTCGGTCGAGGCCCCTTCCGCGACCGAGGTCGGGGCCCTGAGCGAGGCGCCTCGAGCCGTCTCGCCGGCCGTGACGGCGGTCAATGATCTGGATGGCGCCCTCGAGCGCCCGAACGGGCCCATCAGCAAGGCTGCGCTGGCCGGGGTCGCCGCCCGGACGCCGTTCACGGACGGGCTACCGGCCGCGCCCAGCGCCGACGCCACGCTGCCGCCGACGCCCGAGGTCGACTGCGACGCCATCCCCGAGGGGCCGTTCCCGCTCACGAAGCTCACCGGCCCGATGGCCTCCGAGGACCTGGCCTTCGACCGGCACGGCCACCTCATCGGCTCCAACGACAAGGCCATCTTCAAGAGCAAGTACGGCCAGACGCCGCAGCTCTTCGTGCCCAGCTTCAACTTCCGCGCCGGCCTCCGGGCGCTGCCCAACGGGCACCTCATCGTCTGCGACAACCAGAAGGGCGAGCTGACGCGGGTCGACGAGCAGGGCCTCAAGTACCCGCTGGTCACCGGACTCAGCTACCCGAACGGCCTCGAGATCGATCTCCAGGGGTGGGTCTACTTCACCGAGCACGACGCCGACGTCGTCTGGCGCGTCCACCCGTTCACGGGCGACAAGACGATGATCACCAACGAGATCAGCAACCCCAACGGGCTGTCGTTCAGCCCCGACTACAAGACCCTGTACATCGGCGGCTTCAACGGCAACCCGACCATCTACGCGATGTCCATCAGCCCCGACGGCGTCCCGGGCAAGCTGGTCCCCTTCGCGTCGGTCGGCACCGGCTGGCACGACGGCATGGCGGTCGACGCCTGCGGCAACGTCTACGTGGCCGACTACAGCGAGTCGAAGATCTACCGCATCACCCCGGACGGCCAGTCTTCCAAGGTCATCATCGACGGCAAGTCCCTGGGCGCCTACCTGCCGAACATGCAGTGGGGCACCGGCGTCGGCGGCTGGGACCAGCTGTCGCTCTACCTGCCGAACGGCTGGGCCAAAGAGGTCTTCGAGGTGAAGATCGGCGTCCCCTCCAAGCCCACGGCCTATCACCCGTGAGGGGGCCGATGTTGCGCTGCGTCGGCCTGGCGCTGGTGCTGACGGCGGCTGCGCTCGTCGCGGCCTGCGACGACGACCCCGCGCCAGCGACGCCCGACGCCGACGTGCAGGGCGAAGATGTCGCGGCCTCCGAGGTTCAGGACGACGCGACGGCGGGTGACGCCTCGACCCACGACGCCGTGACGCCGGACGCCGGCCCCGACGACGTCCCGCAGCTGCTGCCCCAGGTCTGCGTGCTCGAGGCGGACAGCGACCCGGACTTCGCGACGACCATCGGCTGCGAGGGCGACTTCGCGCAGCTGGCCTCACTGCCGCTGACCGCCGCCATCCCGGGCGCCCGATCCGTCAAGACGGTCATCGACCGCGTCGACGGCAACGCGCTGTATTTCCAGAACACGCAGCGCTACCCCATCCACTGGGACTTCGCGACCGCGCACCTGTCCGGCATGGGCAAGCCGCCCGTCCCGCCGCTCCAGCAGTTCAACACGACCGAGTACTTCAGCCCGACGCGACGCTTCATCCTCGGCGCGCTGACCCACTACGCCGGCCCCGACCTGTGGGTCTACGAGATCTCGCCCTATGACACGGCCACCGCCGACCTCATCGAGACCGCCTTCGACGCCATCCGCGACGCCGGCTTCTTCGGGCCGGTCATCGGCTTCCACCCCACCTCGGTCGCGGTCGAGGTCGAGGCCGCCAAGCTGCCCGACGACATCCGCCTCGTGTCGACCGACGAGATCTTCGCGGGCATCACCTACCAGCCGCTGAACCTGGGCCGGTCGGTCGGCCGGCTGCGCTTCATGACGACCGAGCAGCTCGAGTCCGCCCCCCTGGACTTCCGCGACCTCGTGGTGCTCGACGGGGTCCCCAACGACATCGGGGTCGTCGCGGGCATCATCACCAACGCCTACCAGACGCCGCTCGCGCACATCAACGTGCTCAGCCAGAACCGCGGCACGCCCAACATGGCGCTCATCGGCGCGATGGACGACCCGGCGCTGCGCGCGCTCGAGGGGCAGTGGGTCGAGCTGACGGTCAAACCCGAGGACTACGCCGTCAAGGCCGTCACCCAGGCCGACGCCGACGCCTGGTGGGAGGCCAACAAGCCGACCCCCATCGTGCTGCCGCCGATGAGCCTCGAGGTGACGGCGCTGGTCGACGCCGAGGACCTCCTGGACCTCGAGTCGATGACCCTCGAACAAGCGCTGGCCGCGGCCATCCCGGCCTACGGCGGGAAAGCCAGCCAGTTCGCGGCCTTGACGCACGTCGGCGCCAAGGTCCCGACCCCGCGCGGCTTCGCCATCCCGCTGGCGCACTATCACGCGTTCATGAAGCACAACGGGCTGGACGTGAACGTCGCGGCGATGCTCCAGGACGACAAGTTCCGCGGCGACCCGGTCTACCGCGACCAGGTGCTGGCCGCCCTGCGGCACGCCATCGAGCAGGCGCCTGTCCCGGCCGACTTCGAGACGCAGCTGATGGCCAAACTGGCGGCCGACTTCCCGGGCCAGCGCATGCGCTTTCGCTCCAGCACCAACGCCGAGGACCTCGATGGCTTCTCGGGCGCGGGGCTGTACACGTCCAAGAGCGGCGACCCCAACGACCCGGACAAGCCCATCCTCAAGGCCGTGCAAGAGGTGTGGGCCAGCGTGTGGAGCTCGCGCGCCTATCAAGAGCGCGAGTACCGCAGCATCGACCACCTGAACGTCGGCATGGCGCTGCTGTCGCACCCGTCCTACCCGACCGAGGCGGCCAACGGGGTCGCGCTGACCGCCAACATCTTCGACACGACCGGCCTCGAGCCGGGCTTTTACGTCAACGTGCAAAAGGGCGGCGCCTCGGTGGTCATCCCCGATCCGGGCACCACGACCGACTCGTTCATCTACTACTACGAGATGAGCGGACAGCCGGTGGTCTTCCTCAGCCGCTCGAACCTGGTCGGCCCCGGCGAGACGGTGCTGACCAACGCGCAGACCTACGCGCTGGGCCAGGGGCTGGACGCCATCCACAAGTTCTTCAAGCCGGTCTATGGCAAGACGCCCGGCAAGTTCTTCGCCATGGACGTCGAGTTCAAGTTCGACGCGCCGACCCCCGGCGAGCCCCCCACCCTGGTCATCAAGCAGGCGCGGCCGCACCCCGGGTGGGGTCTGGGCGCCGGCGAGTGACCCCGCGACGATTGAACCCTTCGGAGCCCTCTTCATGATGTTGCGACGCACCACCGCGCTGGGCCTGGCTCTGGCGCTGACCACCTTCGCAGCCTGCGACGACGAGGGCGGCTCGCCGTCCGCCGACGTGACGCAAGACGCCGCAGACGACGCCTCCGAGGACGCCGCTCAAGACGTCGGCGACGACGCACAGGACGACGCTACCCAGGACGCCACGGGCGACGCTGGCCAGGACACGGCGACGCCGGACGCTACCGAGGACGCGGCCGACGCCGGGCCAGACGTCGACGACGTCGCAGAGCCGGACGCCATCGAGGACACGAACGGGGACGCGGTCGAGGACGTCGGCGATGACATCGGCGACGACGTGTCGCAGGACGTCGAGGGCGACACCGGCGAGCCGGCCGGCTGGACCGGCAACACCGAGTGCCAAAACGGCGAGCGCATCGGCAAGTTCGAGGTGGCGCACTTCGACTTCTACGGCTGGGTCTCGGGCGAGGTGGCCAGCGGCGTCATCCCGCTGACCGTGCTGCAGCCGGTCGCCGAGGAGGGGCCCTGCCGCCTCATGCGCAAGGAGAACCCCTTCTGCGACCCGCCCTGCGCCGGCGGGCAGCTGTGCGACCACGACGGCAGCTGCGTGCCCTACCCCGCCAACCAGTCGGTGGGTGAGGTGACGGTGACGGGGCTCGCGCAGCCGGTGACGATGACGCCGACGGTCACCAAGACCTACTCGAACAGCAGCCTGCCCTTCCCGATGACCACCGCGGGGGCCGAGATCACGCTGACGGCGGCGGGCGGCGACCTGCCGGGCTTCACGCTGAAGGCCTACGGCGTCCCGATGCTGGCGCTGCCCGACGAGACGCTGACCCTGAAGAAGGGCCAGGCGATGCCGGTCACCTGGACCGCCAGCGAGGGGCCGGGCAGCGTCTACATGACGCTGAACATCGACCAGCACGGCAACTCGCCGGCGCTGCTGGTGTGCGAGGTCGAAGACACCGGGGCGTACACCATCCCGGCCTCGATGGTGACCGCGCTGATGGACTCGGGGGTCAGCGGGTTCACGACCTTCAACGTCTACCGGCGCACGGTCGACGCGGTCGAGCTGGCCGCCGGCTGCGTCGAGCTGCAGGTCTTCAGCAACCTGACCGGCAAGGTGCAGGTCGAGGGGCACGTGCCCTGCGTGAAGGACCTGGACTGCCCCGAGGGCCAGACCTGCGACCTGCCCATCAACACCTGCGTCGGAGACTGACGTGACCCGTCCCCTGCTCGCTGCCCTGGTCGCCGCGGTCGCCGCGGTCGTGACGCTGTCCGCGCCGAGCGCGGCGGCGTTGCCGGAGATGGTCGACTGCAAGGGGGCGCTCGAGCCCAGCGTGGTCGGCGGGTGCGACGGCGTGACGCTGACCGGGTGCTGCGACGCCACGGGGCGCGCGGTGTGGTGCGAGGGGGCGAACCTGTACTGCCTGGACTGCGCGCAGGGGTTCGACTTCTGCGGGTGGAACCCGCTGGGCTACTACGACTGCGGGCAGGCCCTGGGCTCCGAGGACCCGACGGGGACCCACCCGCGGGCGTGCTCGGACTGCGGCGCGGGGTGCGGCGAGGCCGGCAGCTGCGGGCCCGGGTGTCCGGGCGAGTGCGGCAGCTGCGCCGAGGCCGGCGAGGTGTGCCTCGAGGACGGCAGCTGCTGGGCCCCGCAGTGCGACGGCAAGGCGTGCGGAGTCGACCCGCAGGGGATCAGCTGCGGCACCTGCCCGGCCGGGACCGAGTGCGTGGACGGGCTGTTTCAGTGCATGCCCCTGCCCGAGGGATGCCTGGCGCAGCCGACCGGCGTGACGGGCTGCGGCGGATGCGCGTGCGAGGCCTGCGTGTGCGCGAAGTACCCCGGGTGCTGCAGCGAGGGGTGGGACGTGTTCTGCGCGGCGGCTTGCGAGCTGGAGTGCGGGCAGGACTGCTCGGCGTGCCCGGCCGAGCCCAGCTGCGACGGCATCGGGTGCGGGTCGTACTGCGGCGTCGACTGCGGCGGGTGCGAGGCGGGGCAAGTGTGCCACGGCTACCAGTGCTGCGCGCCGCAATGCGACGGCAAGACGTGCGGGAGCGACGGGTGCGGCGGCGTGTGCGGCACGTGCGAGGGGGCGGACGCCTGTGTAGACGGCGTGTGCGTCGCGTGCCAGCCGCAATGCGACGGCAAGGCGTGCGGCGACGACGGGTGCGGAGGGTCGTGCGGGACGTGCGAGAGCGGGACGATGTGCAGCGCCGGCCAGTGCGTGGCGGGCGGATGCGCGGGCAAGTGCGGCGGCAGCAGCAGCGGGCCGTGGGGGCAGTGCTGGTGTGACAACCAGTGCGTCAACATGGGCGACTGCTGCGCGGACGCGTGCGAGGTGTGCGATCTGAAGGCGTGCTGCACGCCCGCCTGCGACGGCAAGGCGTGCGGCGACGACGGGTGCGGCGGGTCTTGCGGCCAGTGCGTGGACGGCGAGACGTGCGAGGCGGGGCAGTGCCTGCCGTGCCAGCCTCAGTGCGACGGCAAGGCGTGCGGCCCCGATGGGTGCGGCGGGTCGTGCGGGACGTGCGCTGCCGGGCAGGCCTGCGCGGCCGGCGTGTGCGAGGCGTGCGAGCCGCAGTGCGCCGGAAAGGGGTGCGGCGACGACGGGTGCGGAGGGTCGTGCGGGACGTGCGCCACCGGGCAGGTGTGCGCGGCGGGCGTGTGCACGGCGGACCCGTGCTTCCACATCAGCTTCGAGGGGTGCTGCGAGGAAGGGCAGCTGAAGTACTGCCAGAACGGGCAGCTGGTCGAGGAGCTGTGCAACAACGGGTGCGGCTGGAACGGCGCGGCCGGGTACTACGACTGCGGGCAGTCGGGCGCGGACCCGAGCGGGCAGTGGCCGCTCGAGTGCCCCGGGCAGGGGTGCACGCCCAGCTGTGACGGGCTCGAGTGCGGGTCGGACGGGTGCGGCGGGTCGTGCGGCGGGTGCGGGGCCGGGAGCACGTGCCAGGCCGGCCAGTGCGTCAGTGACGTTGGGCCCGAGCCGGTCGAGGCGGTCGAGGTCGTCGAGGTCGTCGAGGCGGTCGAAGGGGCCGAGGTCGTCGAGATCGAAGCCGTCGAGGCGGTCGAGGCGGTCGAGGAGGCGGCCGAGGTCGAGGTCGGGCCCGAGCCGATGCCCGAGCCGATGCCCGAGGCCGCGGACGACGTCGGCGGCGACGTCGCGGGCTCCGACGCGGGCGACGCCGTCGGTTCCGCCGACGCCGAGACCGAGTCCCCAGAGCTGGTGTCGACTCCGGGCGTCGGCGGCGAAGGCTGCGGCGGCTGCCAGGGCGGCGCTGGCCACGGCTGGCTGCCCCTCGCCATGGCCCTGGTGGCGCTGCTGGGGCGACGCCGCCGGGCCTGACCCGCGCGTCCGAGGACGATCAGCGCTTCATGCGCTCGATCCACTCGGCGAACTGGCGCAAGAAGGCGCCGACGAAGTCCCGCGTGGCCTGGTCGGTCAACCGGAGGTCGTCACCAAACTTCTGGGCGGCCGCGCCGACCAGGACGCCGGGGTGCGGCATCACGTGCGACTGGGTCGACATCAGCACGTTCTCGAGGTGCAGCTGCGCCCGCGCGGTGCCGATGAGGCCGGGCGCCGCGCCCATCATCGCGACCGGCTTGCCGGCCAGGGGCGAGCGCATGCCGGGGCGCGAGGCCCAGTCGATGGCGTTCTTCAGCACGCCCGGGATGCCGTGGTTGTACTCGGGCGTGACGATGAGCAGGCCGTCGCAGGCGGCGACCGCGTCCTTGAGGCGCTGGGCGCCGGCCGGTCGGGCGCCGTCGCGGTCCTCGTCGCCGTCGTACAGCGGCACCTCGCGCAGCTCGAACGGGGTGATGACCAGCCGCTCGGGGGCCAGCTCGCGCGCCGCGGCGAGCAGCGCCCGGTTGAACGATCGGGCGCGGAGGCTGCCCGCGATCCCCAGCACGTTGAGCGGCCCGTCACCGGCCACGGACCTCGACTGTTGCATCGGATCACCTCGGTTGCGCATCCTTGGCGCCCACCTTATCCGCCTCGCCGCGGCGCGTCAGCCATCGTGGCGCCACGGCTCCGGCGCCGCCGCCACCCGGCCCGGCCGCGCCCCCCCCTGCCCCTCCCCAACGAGGTCGCCCTTGAACGACGTGCGCAAGTCTCTCGCCCTGGCCGCGACGCCGGTCGCGCTCGCGGTGGCGCTCGCCCTGGGCGCAGGCTGCTCCGAGGACCCGGGCCCTGGAAAGGCCGTCGAAGACGTCGCGGTCGAACCCGAGCTCCCGCCGGACGAGCCGGACGCCGTCGAGGTCGAGGTCGACGCGGGCGAGGACGTCGAGCCCGACGTGCCGCCGCCCCTGTGCGACCCCGACGCGCTCAAGGACGAGTGCGCCTCGGCGACGCAGGTCTTCCGATGCCAGGCCGACGGCATGGCCTGGCAGGCCGAGTTCTGCCCGCCGGGCGAGTACTGCCTCGAGGGCGCCTGCAAGCCGCTGGCCTGCGAGCCGGGCGCCAAGATCTGCGCCGCGCCCAAGTCGCTCGTGCGCTGTGACGAGACCTCGCCCGGCGTCTTCGAGTGGGTGCACATCGACTCATGCGAAGACGGCCTGTGCAAAAACGGCAAGTGCCGCGGCGGCTGCGGCCACGCCGTGAAGCTGGGCGAGACGCAGGACTGCGCGTCGTGGGACGCGAACTTCACGACCGGCACCGACGACTTCTGCACCTCCGAGCGCCTCCTCGCCCTGCCCTCCTCGGGCGCCTCCGAGATCACGGTGTTCGACATCTCGGTCTCGCCGCCCCTGCTGCTGCCGGGCTCGCCCTTCGACACCTGCAAGAACCCCAGCCGCATCCTCCTCGACTCGGACACCAACATCATCGCCAGCTGCCGCGACGACGGCGTGGTCGCCAAGCACACCAAGCTCGGCGAGACGCTGTGGTGGACCCAGCTGCCCGGGTGCACCGGCGCGCGCGGCGTGGTGCTGGCCACCGACGGGCGCCTGCTGGCCGGCTGCTCGAGCAACAGCATGGTCTACGCGCTCGACCCGGCCAGCGGCGACGTCCTGAAGTCCGCGACGGTCCCCGGGGTCAACTGGCTGTACGGCCTGACCGCCGACGACACGGGCCTCTACGTCGCCGACCTCGTCACGGGCGTCCGCAAGCTCCACCTCGAGGGCAGCGGCGCGCCGCCCGACCTCGAGCTGGCCTGGGAGTCGCCCCAGATGGTCTACGGCTTCGCGGTCGACGCCGACCAGCGCCTGTGGCTCGGCGGCTCGTCCAGCCTGCGCTCGGTCGACACGCTGACGGGCGAGCTCATCGACAAGATCCCGCTCAGCAGCGAGACCACCGGCCTCGCGGTCGATCTGGACGGCCGAGTCTGGGCCGCGATGCCGAACATCGACGCGGTCGCCAGCTACCTGCCCGGCGGCGCGCCGGAGACCCACAAGCTGCCCAGCGGGCAGGACCACCCGCGAGGCCTCGCCGTCGACCCCGACGGCCACGTCTACACGGTCAACCTCAGCAGCAACAACGCCTCGCGCATCGACGCGGTCACGGGCGAGGTGACGTCCTTCGGCGCGGGCTCGCTGATGATGCCCTACGGCTACAGCGGCGACATGACGGGCCTGACGGCCAACTGCCTCATCGAGCCGCACCCGACCTGGAAGTCGCCGGTGGTCGACTCGGGGGACCCCAACACGGTCTGGAAGCACGTGTCTTGGGAGGCCGACCTCCCCGCCGACGCCTCCCTGCAGGTCTCCTACCGCCTCGACAACGGCCCCTGGACGCCGCTCATGAGCAAGGCCATCTCGGTCGTGGGCCAGAAGTTCCAGCTGAAGTTCGACTTCGTGCTGGGGCCGTCGCTCACCCCCGCGACGCTGCACTGGGCGGTCGTCATCTACGAGTGACCCTCGATCGACCTCTCGACCGCCCCCCGGGTGGTGGCGAAGGTTGGGATGGGCGCACCCATCCCACCGGAATCACTACCACTCCAGCTCTAGCGGCCTCTGCCGCACGGAGTGGCCCACCCCCGGAGACATCACATGCGTGGATGGCTTTTGGGCCTCGCCGCCCTGATGCTGCTTCCCCTGGCGCCGGCCTGCGGCGGCTCTTCTCCCGCCTACTACGGCGACCCCTACTACGGCGACGACTACTACTACGGCGACGGACGCTATCGCGACGCCCGATATCGCGACGGGCGGCGCGACACCCGCTACCGGAGGGTCGACTACCGGCGCCGCGACGGGGCGGTCTGCCGCGCCGGCTACTACTGGGACGGCCGCGTGTGCCGATACCGCGGCCAGGGCCGCGACAATCGCGGACGCGACTACGTGCCGGTGCGCTACCGCGTGAACTGAGCCCAGCTCCGAGCGCCGGCGGGCGGCGCATGAGACCGCCCGCGGCGCTCGCTCCCGGCTTGCTCCGGCGGGGGCGGACGCGGCATCTTCCTGCCGAGACCACCGGCAGGAGCCACCTCATGACCATGCAACGTCCGCGTCCCCGGCGAGTCGGGACGACCCTCTGGCTCGCGCTCGGGCTCTCCTTAGGGGCCCTGCTCGCCGCGTGCGGCGACGATCCCGCGCCCGCGCCGACGTGCCCAAGCGTGCAGCCCAAGGCGGGCGCGGCCTGCGCGGCCGAGCTGACGTGCGACTATGGCCAGGCGTGCTGCTGCGGGACCTGTCTGCCGACCGCGACCTGCGCGTGCGTCGACGGCGCGTGGACCTGCGAGGCGACCGGCGCGTGCGCCGAGATCAGCTGCTCGGCCGGCTGCGCGCTGGACGAGTGGTCGACGCCGGGCGGGTGCCTGACCTGTGAAGCGCTGCGCGAGGATCTGTCGGACGCGCTGACGGCCGCGGCGCAGGCCCGGGGGGCGTGCGCGCGGCACGCGGACTGCCGGGTGCTGACGCCGGCGCTGCCCAAGTGCGGCGGCCTGTGCGCGGTGGCGGTCGCCAGCGGCAGCGTCGACGCGTTCACGGCCGAGGCCCAGGGGCTGGGCAACAGCTGGTGCGGGACGACGCCGCCGACCGGGTACTGCCCGGCCGAGGTCGCGGCGTGCGAGGAAGCACAGCTGGCGGCGTGCGTCGAGGGGGTGTGCGTGCCGCTCGTGAGCTGCGCCGAGCCGCCCGAGGGCGTGACCGACGTGTGCGACGACGCCAACCCTTGCACCGCCGACTCGTGCGGGGCCTCGGGCGAGTGCCAGCACGCGCCGACCGCGGGGCCGTGCGACGGGCCGTGCCAGGTGGGCGGGGCCTGCGAGGCCGGGGCGTGCGTCGTGCAGGGGCCGTCGGCCTGGCAGCGGGTGGACGAGCAGGCCCTGGCGCAGACGGGGCGGGCCGTGGTGGTCACGAGCACGGGCGACCTGGTGGTCGGCGGGACGGAGACGGACGAGGGGGGCGAGCGGGTCCGGCTGTCGCGCTGGACGGCGGCGGGCGAGCCGGTGTCGAGCGTGACCTTCGAGGGGGCGGGCGTCGCGCGGCTGGTGGCGCTGGCGGCGGCGGCCGACGGGGGCGTGGCGCTGCTGGCCGAGACGCGGACGAGCGCAGGCGAGACGCCGCGGGCGTGGTTCGCCGTCGTGGACGCCGCCGGCGAGGTGATCGCCGAGCACCTGGGCGAGCCGGCGGTGCAGGAGATCCCGCTGGCGCTCGCGGGCGCGGGCGCGGGGCCGTTCTACGTGGGGGTCTACGAGGCCGGGCCGGCGGTGCGGGCCCTGGACGCGGCCGGCGAGGTCGTGTGGACGCGCGCGCTGGGCAACGGGGCGGCGGGCCTGAGCCTGGCGGCCGTCGAAGGCGGGGTGCTGGCGGCGGCGTCCCTCGAGGACGGGCTGCACCTGCTGCGCATCGAGCCCGACGGCGAGGGCGGGTCGACGGTGGCGTGGGACCAGCCGGTCGAGGCCGAGGGACCGGACGTGGCGCGCGCGCCGCGGGTGCTGGAGGCGCTGCCGGACGGCGGCTTCTTCGTGGCCGGGCTGCGTGACGACTACGCGACCGACCCGGTCGGGACGTCCGGGTTCGTGACGCTGTACGACGCAGCGGGCGAGGCGGTCGGAGATCGGGTGGTTCAGGCGCGGCCGCTGGCGGGGGCGCTGACGGCCCAGGGCGACCTGATCCTGGCCGGGGTCTCGACCGCGTCGGGCGAGCTGGTCTGGTACGGGCGCTTCGGGGCGACCGACGCCGGGCCCGAGGCGCTGGCCACGCAGGCGTGGCCGTCGGCCGGCCTGTCGCGTATCGTGGCGGGCGTCGCGGCGGCGCCGGGCGGCTTCGTCCTGGGGGGACACACCTCGGGGGAGGCCCCCGACCTGTGGCTGATGCGCGTCGCCGACGACTGTGACACCTCGCCCTGCGAGCTCGAGGGGTGCGCGGCGCCCGTGGAGTAGTCGTGAACAAGGTCCTGCATCGTCTCACGCGCGCGACGGCCGCGCTGCTCGCGCTGGCGCTGGTCACCGGGCCCGCGGCGGCCCAGGAGGCGCCCGGCTTCAAGACCGGCCTCCAGTTCGCGTCCGAGGACGCCTACCGGTCGGTGCCGCTGGCCGCCCCGCCGATGATGGGCAACCTGCCGGCGCGGGTCGACATGAGCGCGACCTTCCCGAGGCCCGGCAACCAGGGCGAGCAGGGCTCGTGCGTCGGCTGGGCCATCGCCTACGCGCTGCGCAGCCACCAGGCCGCCCAGCGGCAGAGCTGGAAGCCCGACGCGCCCGAGCGTCAGTTCAGCCCGAGCTACATCTTCAACCAGATCAACCGCTCGCCCAACTGCCAGGGGTCGCTGTTCACCGACGCGCTGGCCGTCCTGACCGAGCAGGGCGTGGCGCCGCTGTCGGCCTTCCCCTACACGGCGACCAGCTGCCACCAGCGCCCCGACGCCCAGGCCCAGGCCGCGGCCAAGGCGTGGCGCATCCAGACCTGGCGCCGCGTCAACGTCATGGACCCGACCGAGGTCAAGACCCACCTGGCGGCCGGCTACCCGGTCCTCATCGGCATGATGGTCGACCAGGCCTTCATGCGCCTGCGCGGGCCGCAGGTCTACCAGGCGACCGGCGGGGCGCCGGCGGGCGGCCACGCGATGACGCTGGTCGGCTACGACGACGCCAAGAAGGCCTTCAAGGTCATCAACTCCTGGGGCACCGAGTGGGGCGACGGCGGCTTCGGCTGGATCGGCTTCGACGTGTTCCGCCAGACGGTGCGCGAGGGCTACGTCGTGCAGGACTTCAACGGCCCGGCGCCCAAGCCCCAGGACCCGGGTCCTGGGCCCGGACCCGGCCCTGGCCCCGGCCCGCAAGTGACCCCTCCGGTCGTCGCCCCCGCCGTCCCGGTGGTCGTCGGCCTTCAGCCCCCGGTGGCGACCCCGGTCCAGACGCCCCAGGGCCCCGCCGTCGGCTTCTCGGTGCCCGGCCGGGTCAACAACGCCCGCGGCCGCCAGGTGCAGGTCGTCATCCGCTTCGGCGTGCAGTGGCCCGACGGCGTCGTCCGCCCCATCCCGGCGCCGCCCGGCAGCCCCTTCCGCGACTTCCACGGCGGCGTCGCCACCGGCACCCAGCCGCTGACGGTCCCGACCGACGCGCTGGATCTGCCGACCCTGCAGATCGGCATCCCGGCCGCCGCCCTCAACGCCTCGGGCGTCGTCCTCATGCAGGCCGACATCTTCGTCGACGGCTTCAACCTGGCCCAGTCGGCCCTCGGCCCCATCAACCTCGGCCCGCCCATGGGCAACCGCTGCTGCGACGGCTGGGGCAACGCCCGCTGCCCGGCCCCGCCGGCGCCGCTGGGCAGCCAATGCTTCTGCCCCGGCCAGGGCTACGGCCAGACCTGCCCCTGACGCTCGCAAGTCCACCGGTGAGGCCCCGCCCATGACCGACGCCCCTCAGGCCGACGCCGTCGTCGCCCTCGCGGACGCGCAGCTCCGCGCCTACAACGCTCGCGACATCGACGCCTTTTGCGCCTGCTACGCCGAGGCCGTCGTCGTCCTCGACGCCGACGGCCAGGTGACCCTCCGCGGCATGGCCGCCTTCCGCCAGCGCTACGAGGCCCTCTTCAGCGGCCACGCCCAGGTCGAGGCCCACATCCTCGGCCGCGTCACCCTCTCCCCGCACCTGGTCGAGCTCGAGCGCTGGCACCGCCGCAAGACCCCCGACGCCCCGACCGAGAGCGGCCAGGTCCTGGTCCGCTACACCGAGCGCCAAGGCCGCATCGCGGTCGTCGCCTTCCTCCGCTGACCGGCGCCGCTCGAAGCCTCGAGCGGCAAACCTTCTCGCTCCCGGCCCGTACGACGCCCAAGCGACAAACCTTCTCGCCCTGGGCTCATACGAGGCCCAAAACGACAAACCTTGTCGCTTCTCGGCTCGTACGACGCCCAAAACGACAAACCTTGTCGCTTCTCGGCTCGTACGACGCCCAGAACGACAAACCTTGTCGCTTCTCGGCTCATACGACGCCCAAAACGACAAACCTTGTCGCTTCTCGGCTCGTACGACGCCCAAAACGACAAGGTTTGTAGGTTGCGCACGCGCCGTGAGGCGGCCCGACGCGCTCGCCCCTCCGAACGACCCGCGTCAGGCGTCGACGGGCTCTGGCGTCGCGACCGGGGTCGCGGCCGGGTTGGCCGCTGCGACCGGCATCCTTCCCCACGCCCCGCTCGGCTTCGGGAACCGCCTCTCGCTGTCGGCCTGCTCGAAGCCGAGGTCGCGCCCGGCCCGGACGATCTCCATGTACGAGCGGTGCCAGACCGTGTAGGCCCGCGTGACCAGCTCCTGGGCGGCCCGCGCCCCGCCGGCCTCGTGCCGACCGAGCAGGTCCAACAGCAGCGTCGCGTCGGCCTCGGCGGCGTCCAGGGCCTCGGGGGTCAGCGCGTCGATGCCTTGCACGCCCACCACCAGCGGCCGCAGGAACTCGACCAGGCGCACGACGTCTTCGGCGTCGTCACGCGAGCCGCGACCCGAGCGGATGTCGTCCAGCTTCTTGCGCCCCGCCGCCGTCGCGCCCCCCAGCGCCTCGGCCCAGGCGAAGTACATCTGATCGGCCCTGCGCACCCGACTCGGCAGGCTGTTGTCCCTGGGTTCGATCTCGGCGAGCGCGTCCGACCGCCTCAGCTCCGCCACAGCCAGCACCAGCGCGTCGTCCTTGACCCGCGCCAACGCCGCCTCGACCCGCGCCACGCGCTCGGCCGAGTACTCCTTGCTCAGCAGGGGCCGCACCTCCTCGAACGCTTCGAGCACGTGCAACGTCTGCCCCCACGCGACCTCGCGCCCGACCCGTGGCCGCAACAGCGCGTCCGCGTCCAGCGCGAACAGCTCCGGCTCGCTCCTGGTCGCGAGCGCCGTCGCCCGCCTCAGGTTCGCCTCTCCGGCTGCGCCTCCGCCCAGCGGATCGACCGCCTCACCCTCACCCCCGCCCAGCTCGACCTCGACCTCATCGGTAGCCCCAGGCATGGCCACTCTCCTTCGCGACGCTGCGTCCCGCATCGCAGGCAATGGAAGTCCCTCGCCCCGCGCCCTCTTGACGCGAGCGAACCGACCACCCGATGAAAAGCTTGACACGAACCATGCCAAGCCATTCCAGCGGTCGTCAACCGCCCCCGCCCAACTTTTTTCGAACTCGCGGAAACCCCAGAGCTCCCCCGCCCTCCCAAGCCCCACCCCCGCGCACCCCGACCGTCTCCGAAGCCCCGCCCGCGCCAACCCTCGACCCGCCCGGCTCGTCAACAGCCGCTCCGAGCCGGCCCTCGCCCCCTCGGAGGCACCCCGCCACCTCCAACCGCGCGACTCCTCACCCGATCGGCCTATCGACAGCCCCTCCAGCCCCAACCCAAGCACCGCACCCTCTGCCGACGTCCTCCCAAGGCCCAGCCCCGCGCCCATCGACCGTCACCGACAGCCCCGATCGCACCAACCCTCGTCCCGTGCGTCCCGTCGACAGCCCCTTCGAGCGCCCCAGCCCCTTCCCAGCCGACGCCGCCCGATCGCGGCGCCCGCCACTCGCGCGAGCCACTGCTCCCAACAACGCCGCGCCGCGGACCAGTCGCCGGGCTTCCTCCACCGGCCACCTAGTACTCTCCGCGCCGCCCCCGAACGCCCTGGCGTCAACCTTCCGGCCCCTAACTGGTTGCGCCCCTCGATCCCACCGAATACAGTCCCCCGCGACGAGGCCAACGAACGCGACTATGCCCAAGCGAAGCGCCCAAGCAGCCCCCCCAAGACCCCAACGGCTTCGCGTCCCTTGCCGCCCCCAGTGTCTTCGCTTGGCGCCCTACCCGACCCTGCACCTTCTGCTGTCGCCCGAGCCGTCTCTAGTCGCGACCACCCGGAGCCGGTCCCCTCTCGGACAGGTGCGTCGCTGTACAAAGCTCGCCGCGTCGCCGAGCGGTCCCCAGCCGCGACACCTCACTGCCGACCTAGCCAGTGGCCTGATACGGCCGGCTCATCGCCGAACCGGCAGCCGGTGCGCCGACATGCACGTCGCCAGCAGCGCGACAGAGCAATCCAACCTTTACAGACGTGAACCCTGGGCCGTCCAATGACCACTACACTTACCGAGCTACTCAAAGACACCGCTTACAAGCTCGGCCAATTCAAGGCCGAGCAAATCGCTACCTTTGAAGCATCGATCGCCATCCGAGACAGTGGCAGGAAGCCAGCGCCCTATGTCACCTGCCTGGTGCGTGGGAAGCCCATCAAGCTCACACCCGAAGAGGCAGTGCGGCAATTGTATATCATGGTGCTGCGTGACGACCTGGGCTATCCGGTCAACCGGATGGAACTGGAACACGCAGTTAGCTTCGGTCGTGAGAAGAAGCGCGCCGACATATGCATCTTCGACAAGGACAACGTCAACGCACCCTACATCCTCGTTGAGCTCAAGAAGCCCAAACTCAAGGATGGCAAGGAGCAGCTCAAGAGCTACTGCAACGCCACGGGCGCCCCCATGGGTGTGTGGACAAACGGCGAACAGATATCCTATTACCACCGCAAAGACCCAAACTACTTCGAGGACATCCCGGCCATACCGTCGGCACATGAACGGCTTTCGGACATACTTTCCGAACGTTGGACCATGGACGATCTGATTCGGCTTGACAAGCTGGTCAACGAGAAGAAGTCGCTCAAGGACCTCATCCTGGAAATGGAGGATGAGGTTTTAGCGAACGCCGGAGTGGACGTATTCGAGGAGTTGTTCAAGCTCGTCTTCACCAAGCTCTACGACGAGTTGGAGAGTGGTCGCGACCACAAACGCCATCTGGTGTTCAAGAACTACGGTGAAACCGAGACCGAACTCAAGGCCAAGATTCAGGATCTCTTCGACAAGGCCCGCGACAAGTGGGAGGGCGTCTTCCCCGAAGGTGACAAGATCCAGCTTACCGCCAGCCATCTGGCCGTCTGCGTCTCCTCACTGGAGAAGGTCAAGCTCTTCAACTCCAACCTGGAGGTAGTTGATGAGGCCTTCGAGTACCTCATCAACAAATCCAGCAAGGGCGAAAAGGGCCAGTATTTCACGCCGCGCTACGTGATCGATATGTGCGTGAAGATGCTCAACCCCCAAGCGCATGAGACCCTCATCGACACCGCCGCCGGTAGTTGCGGATTCCCGGTGCACGGCATCTTCCACGTATGGGAGCAGATCATGCGGGAAGAGGGGCATCCGAAAAGCCATCTTTTCACCACCGAGAAGAAGCCCGCCCGCTGCGAAGACTATGTGCGCGACAAGGTGTTCGCGATCGACTTCGACGAAAAGGCCGTGCGCGTCGGCCGCACCCTGAACCTCATCGCCGGAGACGGGCAGACCAATGTGCTGCACCTCAATAGCCTCGATTACGAGCGCTGGAGCGACAAGACCGACGATGAAGCATGGACCGATGTCTACGGCCAAGGCTGGAAGAAGCTGCGCAAGCTGCGTCTAACCAATACCAGCAATCGCGATTTCGGCTTCGACGTGCTGATGGCCAACCCGCCCTTTGCCGGTGACATCAAGGAGACCCGCATCCTCGCCAAGTACGACCTGGCCCGTTCGGTCAGTTTCGACAAGATCGCCAAGGTCGATCCCAAGGATAAGAACATCGTCGACTCTACCGGCGGAGCCCCCGGTTTCACCGAAACCCTGCATGCCAGCCACGAGGTCATCTATAAGATGGCCGACGGCACCTACCGCAAGGTCAAGGTCAAGAACCAGAGCAAGGTGGGGCGCGACATCCTATTCATCGAACGCAACCTCCACTTCCTCAAACCCGGCGGTCGCATGGCCGTGGTGCTCCCGCAGGGGCGCTTCAACAACGCTAGCGACAAGCACGTGCGCGAGTACCTCGCCGCCCATTGCCGCATCCTCGCTGTGGTCGGCCTGCACGGCAACGTCTTCAAGCCCCATACAGGTACCAAGACCAGCGTGCTGTTCGTGCAGAAGTGGAACAACAACCCGGCGGCCGGGCCGCTCTGCCCCCACCTGGACGACTATCCCATCTTCTTCGCCACCATGCGCGAGCCGAGCAAGGACAACTCCGGCGACAAGATCTACCGCCAGGCGGCCGACGGATCGCCGCTGCTTGATGAACACGGCCACCTGATCGTCAAGCATGACCTTTTCAACCATGACGGTTTGACCGAAGACGGCATCGCTGAGGCGTTCATCGAGTTCGCCAAAAAGGAGGGCCTGGGTTTTTTTCAATGAGCCCCTTTGACACGGCGCGGTATTCGCGCCTGTTGAAGGGGCTGGAAGCAACTGAAATCGCCTTTTCTGATGTACGCCAAGGTAACGAGGTCTTCCGAACCGACGCCGAGTATTTCGGCAAGACGCCTTTGGAGGCGATTGCATGTTTACGTGGGCTCGGTGCAGTGCCCCTCGGTGAATTGGCGACAATCACTGATGGCATACATACCTCTTTGCCTTTCGTAGCTGACGGCGAAGTGAAGGTGCTGTCGGCTAAGCACCCAAAAGAGAACTATGTCGATCGAAACCAATTTGAGACGGTTACAGCATCTTTCCATGCCGCAAATCCGCGAACTGCGCTGCGCGAGAACGACGTGCTGATTTCGACCGTCGGCACCATCGGCAATTCCGCCGTGGTGACGGCAGATCTATTGCCAGCCAACAGTGACCGACACGTCGGAATCATTCGGCTGGATAAGAGTGCGATGTCCCCCTACCTCCTGTCGACTTTTCTACTTGGCCGCTACGGGAGAATCCAGTCGTCACGTGAGACAACGGGCAGCGTGCAGCCAAACCTGTTCATATCTAAAATATGCCGACTGCTGATTCCGCGATTCTCGGAGAGGTTCGAGGACGACATCTCTACGTCTGTCCAACGCGCCTACCAGTTGCGGGAAAAATCGGCCAAGCAGTTTGAGCAAGCCGAAGCCTTCCTCTTTGGCGCCCTTGGACTGGAGAATTGGCAGGCACCAGAACAATCGAGCTATGTGCGCAATAGCCGCGACGCCTTCGCTGCCGGTCGTGTCGACGCAGAATACTTCCACCCCGCTAGGACAGAGGCGTTGGCGAAACTAGACGCCCTTTCGGACTGTAGAGTAGGCGACCTGTTCGACTCGATCAGGAAATTGTGGCAGCCGAATAGTGACTCTGGGTCCGCTGCGGTCCGGAACTACGATCTGAACGACGCACTAAGCCCATTTCTTGATGAGTCCAAAGAAGCGACTGACAGGAAGACGATTGCCAGCACCAAAAAGGTAATCCGCACTGGAGATCTGGTCGTCTCCAGGCTTCGCTCATACCTGAAGGAAATCGCAATCGTGCAATCCAGCGGCAGTATCCCAATGGTAGCATCGACAGAATTCATCGTGCTCCGACCCAAGAAGTCCGGCAGTCTTCCCGCAGAGGCTCTAATGATCTATCTGCGCTCTGAGTTGCCGCAGATTGTCTTGAAGTGGTCACAGGACGGTTCGAACCATCCCCGATTCGACGAAAAGGAACTTCTGCGCCTTCCCATACCGAAGGTCCTGATTCAGCAGGCCGGCGAATATGTTGCGGCGGTCCGCGCGGCCATTTCCCTGCTGAAACAGGCCAGTCACCTCCTCGACGCCGCCAAGCGCGCCGTCGAAATCGCCATCGAAGACAGTGAAGCTGCCGCACTCGAATACTTGGCGAGCCTCCAGAACCTCAGTCAGGCCACGCCCATAAGATCCCAGGGGTCAAGTCCCAACTTACAAACAACTTGAGTGCAGACGGTCGGTTGCGGGAGATGCAAAGTCCCAGGGGTCAAGTCCCAACTTACAAACAACTCGAGTACAGACGGTCGGTTGCGCGAGGTGCATGATGAAGAAATGTGCGAAGTCCCAGGGGTCAAGTCCCAACTTACAAACAACTCGAGTACAGACGGTCGGTTGCGCGAGGTGCATGATGAAGAAATGTGCGAGTTGGGACTTGACCCCCTTCGCTCCGCTTCATCGGGTCACGGTTTCTACGAGATGACCTCGACGACGCCGCTGTCACGAATTCGGGCGTCCATCGTCAGGAGCGGCAAGCCCAGGACGCGGGCGGTCGCGACGATGAGTCGGTCGGCAGGGTCTCTGTGGAAGGTCGCGGGAAGCGCGGCCACCTCGGCCGCGATGGCCGCGTTGATGGGAACACAGGCCACGAGGGGCGGCGCGGTGGCCGCCTCGAGCCAGTCACGTAGAGGCCGCGCCAGCCTCAAGCGGCCGAGGCTCACGAGCATCGCGACCTCCCATAGAACGATGTCCGGCACCTGGACAGGCGCTTGTGGGCCGCAACTCGCGAGCTTCTCGCGCATTCGCGGCGTCAGGCGGTCTGGTTCACTCGTCCACCAGACGAGGACGTGCGTGTCGAGGACGACGCTCATGGTCCGGTCAGGCTCTCCCAGTCCTCCGGCGGCAGCGGCGGCTCGATGAGGTCGTCTTCGGCGATCGCGGTCCCGAGCAGGCTCGCCTGTGGGTAGGCCGCGGCCTCGACGACAGGGACCACGCGCGCAACGGCCTTCCCGCGCTTGAGGATCAGCAGGACCTCGCCATCTCGGGCGACCTCGTCGAGGAGCGCCAGGCAGTGGGTCTTGAACTCGGTGGCGCCGATGGTCTTCATGTGACCAGTCCTAGCGACCAGTCGGAGCCGCGTCAAGCCCTTTGGAAGCTAGCAGCGACTGCGTCTTTGAGGCTGTGGAGAGTGCGGCGTTCGTTCAAGCGCGTGCTGGTGAGGTCGAGGCGTGCCGGGTTCCGGGGCACTGGATGGATCGCTGCAGGGGGAGCCACTCGTCTTTGATTGTGCCGCGGTCTGGACGGAGTTCCTGGGTCGCTGCGGCAGGCTGGCGGGTCGCTGAAGGACGCGGTCTGCTGGATGGCGGATGGGCCCGGACCAAGGGATCACGTCCGCAGAATTGAGTTGCTCGGTCCCCAGGGGACTGGGCGTTGGCAACGTGAGCCGGGCGAAGTAACGATCCAGGTCAGCGAGACAAGCGAGGTCAGTGACCGCTGGGTCAGGAGCTTCGGCTCAGAGTACGACGGTCTTCACCTTTGGCGCCGGCGAGGAGCCCTGATAGCTACAATTCAGGTGCGATGACATCGAGCTGTGGGAAGTACGAACGATAGCGCGCAGCGTCCCGGGTCAGTAGGCGGTAGCCGGCCACCGAAGCGTGAGCTCCGATGTAGAAGTCGGGCATCGGGCTGCGTCGAGCCCCTCCCCGCCTCCGGTAGTCGACGAAGCACTTGCCGCTCAGGAAGGCGGCCTCCCACGGCAAGGGCTCGCGGCGGAAGACGTCCGTGGGCAGCGCGGCTTCCACGTCTTCGATGCGCTCGAATCCGACCGACACCTCGGCGTAGATGAGTGGGTTGATGACCAGCACGCTCGTACTGCCGTATCGCTCGAGGGTCTCGGAGGACCAAGCTCCCCATGTAGGGTCATCGAGCGCGACGTCGAGCAGGACGTTGCTGTCCACCATGGTGGGCCGGGTCAATCGTCACCCCGGGTGAGCGCCATGATCTCATCGGTGGTCATCGACACGGTCGCGCTTCCCCTCAGCCGACGCACGATCGACTGCCCGCGGGTCTCGCGCCGAGGCGACTCCACCTTGACGATGCGCACCGAGTCTCCCTCCATCCTGAACTCGACCTCCGTCTGCGGGAGCAGGCCGAGCGCCTCGCGGATCTCCTGGGGGATGGTCACCTGTCCCTTCGATGTGATTCGCATGCCGCCTCCTGCTGGTAGGAGTATTACCGAACGCCAACGGTTCACGTCCACGTCCCGTCGTGCATGAACCCGGGTGTGAGAGTCGGACGAATGCGGAGCGGCGCGAGGGTGTTGGAGGCGGGTCCGGGAAGTGGTAGGTGTCGGGCGGGACGAACGGGACGGGTGAGCTGGAGGAGGGCCCCTTGAAGATCGTGACGTGGAACGTGAACAGCTTGAACGCGCGGGCCGACTTCGTGCGGATGTATCTGGACGCCAAGGCGCCGGACGTGCTGTGCCTGCAGGAGCTGAAGCTGACCGAGGACAAGGTCCCGGTCGAGATGTTCAGGGAGCGGGGCTATCACGTGGCCATCCACGGGCAGTCGCAGTGGAACGGGGTGCTCATCGCGTCGAAGACGCCGCTCGAGGACGTGCACAAGGGGCTGACGGGCGCCGACGAGGACCAGGCGCGGCTGATCGCGGCGACGACGGCCGGGATTCGCATCGTGAACCTGTACTGCCCGCAGGGGCAGTCGGCCGACTCGCCCAAGTTCCAGTACAAGCTGCGGTTCTTCGAGGGCCTGTGCGGGTGGCTGCCCGAGACGTGCGACCGCTCGGCGCCGGCGGTCGTGCTGGGCGACCTGAACATCGCGCCCGGGCCGGACGACGTGTGGTCGGTCGAGGCCTTCGAGAACGTCCCCACCTACCACCCGCTCGAGCACGAGGCGTGGGCCAAGATGATGTCGTTCGGCCTGTACGACGCCGTCAAGCCGCACATCGAGCCCAAGACCTTCAGCTTCTGGGACTACCGCGGCGCCGCCTTCCGCTTCAACCAGGGCATGCGCATCGACCACGTGCTGGTCACCGAGGTCCTGCTGCCCAAGGTCAAGACCGCCTGGATCGACCGCGACGAGCGCAAGAAGAAGGACGGCCTCACCCCGTCGGACCACGCCCCGGTGGGCATCGAGCTCGACGTGTGAGGCCCGCCCCGGGCGGTCAGCGCGACGGCCGCCGCGACTCGTTGGCCCGCCGCCGCGACTCCTGAGCGCGCCGGGCCTCCTCGGCGCGGCGGGCCTGCTCGGCCTGCTGGGCGCGGCGGGCCTCTTCGGCACGGCGGGCCTGCTCGGCCTGCTGGGCACGGCGAGCTTCTTCGGCACGACGCGCCTGCTCGGCCTGCTGGGCGCGGCGGGCCTCTTCGGCACGGCGAGACTCCTCGGCACGGCGGGCCTGCTCGGCCTGCTGGGCACGGCGAGCTTCTTCGGCGCGGCGGGCCTGTTCGGCCTGCTGCGCACGGCGAGCCTCTTCGGCACGGCGGGCCTGTTCGGCCTGCTGGGCACGGCGGGCTTCTTCGGCACGACGCGCCTGCTCGGCCTGCTGGGCGCGGCGGGCCTCTTCGGCACGGCGAGACTCCTCGGCACGGCGAGACTCCTCGGCACGGCGAGACTCCTCGGCCCGGCGGGCCTGCTCGGCCTGCTGGGCGCGGCGAGCCTCTTCGGCCCGGCGCGTCTCCTCGGCACGACGCGCTTCCTCGGCCCGGCGCGCCTGTTCGGCCTGCTGCTGCCGGCGAGTCTCCTCGGCCCGACGCGTCTCCTCGGCACGACGCGCCTCCTCAGCACGGCGCGCCTGTTCGGCCTGCTGCTGCCGGCGCGCCTCCTCGGCCCGACGCGCCTCCTCAGCGCGACGCGCTTCCTCGGCACGACGCGCCTGTTCGGCCTGCTGCTGCCGGCGCGTCTCCTCGACTCGAGCCTCTTCGGCACGACGCGCCTGTTCGGCCTGCTGCTGCCGGCGCGTCTCCTCGGCCCGAGCCTCCTCGGCCCGACGCGCCTCCTCCGCCCGACGCCGCTCGGCTTCGGCCCGCGGCCCCTCGTCCACCGGGCCGCGCACCGGGTTGACCTGCAGCGGCTTGGCCTCGCGGTGGTCCGGCCCGTGCTGGTGCTGCTTGGGCGTCGCTCCCAGGTCGCGTGCCCGCAGCCCCGCCTGCCCCGGCGTCAGCTTCGCCGGCTCCGGCAGCCGGCCGATGTGCTCGGCCTTGGGCCCGGCCGCCCACGTCTTGCCCGACTTGGACCGCTTGTGGTGCGGGATGGGCTTGCCCTTGGCGGCCACGCTCTCGGCCTGGTGCACGCCCAGGTAGTGCTTGGCGACGTTCTTGCCGTGCACGTGCTCGTGGTGCACCCACTTGCCGTGGTGGTGCTTGGGCGGCGGGCGCTTGTTCCACCTCGGGTGCCCCACCGGCCGCCAGCCGACGTACTCGCCGCTGCTGTGCCACTCGACCCAGGCCGGCGCCCACTGCGTGTCGGGCACCCACGCCCACCGCTCGATCCACACCCAGCGCCCGTAGTGCGTCACCGCCCAGCCGTACGGCCGGTCGTCCACCCACGTCCACCCGTGCCGCGTGTAGACCCAGTGCCCGTCCCGATACGGCTCGTAGCCGTAGTCCGCCGGCACCCAGATGCGCCCCAGCGTGTCGTACTCGACCCAGCTGCCGTAGGGCGCCAGCTCGTCGTAGAACACGTCGACCGACCCGATGGGCTCGCCCGGCAGCTCGTCGTCCCAGTCCTCGTACACGGGCTCGTACACGGGCTCGTACACGGGCTCGGGCGCGACGTACACCGGCTGCGGCGTCGGATCGACACGGTAGACGTGCTGGACGCACCCGGCGGCGGCCCACAGGCTGGCGGCGGCGCTCCACAACAGGGCTCGGCGGACGAAGGCAGGCACGGCGGGGCTCCTCGAGGTCACGAGAGCCCGCCAAGACGCAGCGGCCCCCGCCGTATTCACGCCTCGAGCTCGGCCACCGCGCGCACGTCCCGCTCGGCCTCCACCCGCACCTTCAGCTCGTCGACGGCCCGCCGCGTCCGCGCCGACGCCACCGATCCCTGCTCGCGCGGGTCGGCCACCGTCCCCAGCAGGTCGGCATAGATGTCGCGCAGCTCGACGATGGCCCGCTCGGCCTCTCGCCCCAGGTGCTCTTCGCGCTCGGCCAGCTTCGCCGTCGCCCGCCCCTCGGCCCCGCCCGCGCCCTCGGCCCGCCGCAGCGTCCCCAGGTGCCGCGCCACCTCCAGCCGCAGCTCCACCAGCTCGGCCACGCCCTCGAGCAGGTCGTCCACCGCCACGACCAGCTCGCGCGTCAGCCCGCTCGACGGCCGCCGCACCAGCCGCGCCACCCGCTCGCGCAGCTCCAGCCCCTCGCGCATCCGCTCGTCCACCGGCTCCAGCAGCAGCCACCGCTCCGGCACCGCCGGCAGCCGCCGCATGCGCTGCCGCCGCCACCAGGTCGCCAGCCCCCAGGCCGCCCCGGCCAGCATCGCGAACAGCACCAGCCTCAGCAGCATCCGCTACTCCGCCAGGAAGAAGCGCCGCCACGCGCTCATGCTGCCGAACTGGTGCAGGAACGTCGCGTCCATCGAGTTGAGCTGCACGTCCCCCAGCTCGAAGCGCCGCACCGCCTCGATGGCGCTGTAGGTCCGCCCCGCCTTGGTCGACAGCGCCTCGGCCTTGAGCCGCTCGCCCAGCGCCTCGGCCATCGCCTCGGCCAGGTTCCCCTCGGCCTCTCGCTCGGCGAACGCCGCGTCCGCCTCGGCGCGCTTTTTGCGCGCGTACTCGACGCCCTCGGCCTCGACCAGCGCGATCTTCAGCTCGTACTGGCTCTTGAGCTCCTCGATCTTCTTGTTCCACTCCTCTTCCTTGAGCGCGATCTCCTTGCCGATGCCCTTCTCCAGCGTCTCGGTGTCCTGCTTGGCCAGCGACTCCTTGCGCAGCGCCTCGTCGAGCCGCCCCTGCACCACGAAGTACTGCTTGTTCTGCAGCTTCTCCTCGTACTGCTCGCGGAACTTGATGCCGCGCAGCACCACGTGCGTCGCCTCGATGTGATACTGCTCGAGCGCCTCGTTCAGGATGGGCAGCGCCTGCTCGGCCGCCGCCTTGCGCTTGTCGGGCACCTGCACGTCCAGGTTGGACATGTTCGCCAGCTGCTCGCGCAGCAGCCCCACCACGGTCGACTTCACCTTGTCGCCGTAGCTGTCGGCGAAGCCCTCGCTGACGATCTTCCAGCCCTCGCCCGCCTTGATGCGATAGATGACCGACAGGTCGATGAAGATGATGTTGTTCTCTTTGGTGCGCACGTCCAGCGCCGTGCCGTCGTCCTCGTTGAACTCCAGGTAGTGGTGCGTCGCGTCCAGCTGGTACCAGCTGTGCACGAACGGCAGGCTGAGGTGATAACCCACGTGGAAGTCTTCTTCGGCCACGCCGCCCTCGATGCTGCGCCGCACGCCGATCTTGTCGGGGTCGATGCGCTCGGTGCACATGGTCGGCGCCAGCCACACGGCGATGATGAACGCGCTGAGATAGTTCAGGAACTTCATCGTCCGGCCCCCTCGAGGTAGCGCAGGTCCACCGGCGTCTGCGCCCGCGAGATCGGCGTCGCCGACACGCGCTTCAACTGCGGGAAGACGTGCTCGGCGATCTCGCGGTTGAGCACGTCCGGCCCCTGCTCACCCACCGCCTTGATGCGCGCGATCATCGCCTCGGCCTCCTTCTGGTAGGCGACCTCGTTGGCCTTGGCGCGCGTCACCTTCTCGTCGCGCAGCGCGCTGCCGCTGGCCTCGCGCTCGATGACGTACTTGTCGGTCTCGCGCTTGACGCTGATGAGCTTGTTGGACGCCTGCTGCTGCCGCGCCTCGAGCTCGGCGATGAGCTGCTGGTACTCGGCGCTCTTGCCCTGCTCGACCTGCTGGATGCGCCGGCCCTTCTCCTGGATGAGCTTCTCGCGCTTTTCCTGCTGGACCTCGACCTCCTGATCGGCGTTCTGCCGCTCCTCGATGGCCGTCTCGACGCGCTGGTCGAACTTGGGCTTGGGCGGCGGGATGTTGGTCACCTCGATGCCCAGCGGGTTCAAGCGCGCGTTCAGCGCCTCCTTGGCCTGCGCCGTCGCCTGCCCGTAGGTGCGCGGGTCGGCGATGTCCAAGAACGAGTAGTTGCCGAACTCGTTTCGGAGCACCTCGCGCGCGTGCACCCGGATCGCCTTGGCCTTGTAGGCGTCGCCCGGCCCGTTCTCGGCGATGACCTCGGCGGCCATGCTCGGGATGATCTGATAGTGGATCTCGACCTTCTCGAAGTAGAAGTTCGATCCGTCGTTGGCCCGCACGGTCAGCCGCTTGACGTGGTTGTCGCTGACCTCCTGCAGCCCCTCCATCACGAAGATCTGCGGCCGGATGTCCAGCTTCTCCACGCGCTGGAAGAAGGGGAAGAACATGATGACCCCCTGCTCCTTCACCACGCGCGCCGGCTCGCCGAACATCGCCATGCCCGAGTTGTTGTAGACCACCGCGACCTCGCCCGGCTGCACCTCGACGGCGACGCCGGACCCGCTGAAGATCGCGCCCAGCAGGATGAGCCCCGCCCAGGCGGGCAGCACCCACCTCAGCTTGCTCCGCTTGGGCCCCGCCGCCTTGGGTGCGCCGCCGCCGCCCCCACGCAGCCGCTCGAACAGCTTCTCGACCGCCGCCATCTCGCCCCTCCCATCGCCGCGCGCTCCGGCCCGCGGTCGACGGCAGCTTAAGCGAGTCGTCGATGGACGAAAAGACGTCCCGGCTCACTCGCGGATCTCGCGCCCGGAGCCGCGAGACGCCGGGGCGTCGCCTGGCGCTGCGCGGTGGCCGGGTCGGGTTGCCGCCCGCCGCGGGCCGGCACTATGATGGTCCAATTCCGGCCATCGGGAGGGCGGCATCATGTCACGGGGACCCGTGTGGAGCGCGTTGTGCGCGCTCGTGCTTGGGGCGGCGTGCGGCGACGGCGCCGGCGCGCCCACGACCGATCCCGACGCCAACCCACCGTCCGACGCGGTCGGCGACACCGACCGGGACCACGCGGTCGGCCCCGACGACCGGTTCATCGTCGCGGGCGTCGCGGCGGGGGTCCGCGGCGACGGCCTGTCCCTCGCGCTCGGTTCGGAGACGCTCGCCATCGCCGGCGACGGCCCCTTCACCTTCACCTCGGCGCTCGAAGCGGGGGCGGCCTACGCCGTCACGGTCGCGACCCACCCCACGGCTCCCGCTCAGACGTGCACGGTCGCCGCCGGCGAGGGCGTGGTCACGACGCACGTCACCGCCGTGCGCGTCGGCTGCGTCACCGACCGCTTCTCGGTGGGCGGCACCGTCCAGGGCGCCAAGGGGCCCGGCCTCGTGCTGGCCCTCAACGGCGACGCCACGCTGCCCGTCGCCGACGACGGCCCCTTCGTCTTCCCCGAACCGATCGAGGACGGCGCGACCTTCGCCGTCACCGTCGGCAGCCACCCGCCAGGCCAGCTCTGCGTCGTCTCGAACGGCCTCGGTGCCCTCGCCGGCGCGGACGTGACCTCGGTCTCGGTCGCCTGCGCCGACGCCGCCCCTTCCCAGGCGGCCTCACCGTCGGCGGCACCGTCGAGGGCCTCGCCGCCGCCGGCCTGACCCTGACCCTCAACGGCGCTCAGCCCCTCGCCGTCGCCGTCAACGGCCCCTTCACCTTCCCGCACGGCCTGCCCGACGGCGCGCCCTACGCGGTCGCCATCGCCGACCAGCCCCACACGCCGCCGCAGCTCTGCGCCGTCGCCAACGGCACCGGCACCCTCTCCGGCGCTCCGGTCGCCGACGTCGTCGTCACCTGCGCGACCCAGACGGTCACCGTCGGCGGCACGGTCGACGGCCTGACGGGCGCCGGCCTCGTCCTCGTCAACGGCGGCGCCGACCCGCTCGCCGTGCCGGCCGACGGCCCCTTCACCTTCCCGACGCCGGTGCCCGTCAGCGCCCCCTACGCGGTCGCGGTCGCCGTCCAACCCGCCGCTCCGCGCCAGACCTGCGTGGTGCAGGACGGCGCCGGCAGCGCGCTGGCCGATGTGTCCGACTCGCCGTCACTTGCGCGACCGACCTGTTCTCGGTCGGCGGCACCATCACCGGCCACGCCGACGCCGTCACCCTCAGGCTGGGCGACGGGCCGCCGCTGACCGTCGCCAAGAGCGCCAAGACGTTCGCCTTTCCCGAAGCGCTGCCGGATCTGTCACCCTTCGAAGTGACCGTCGAGGCCCCGCCCGCCGGCCAGACGTGCCTCGTCACGGCGGGAACCGGCGCCCTCGCCGGCGCCGCCTTCACCGGCGTCGCCGTCACCTGCTCCAAGGCCGTGCTGACCTGCGACCCGAGCGCCGACCGCGTCGCGCCCGCCACCCGCGTCGCGGCCGGCCAGCGCCACACCCTGTTCGTCGACGACGACGGCCAGCTCTGGGCCTGGGGAGACAACGGCTACGGGCAGCTCGGCCTCGGCTTCACGGGCGGCGTGCTGGCCGCGCCGGTTCAGGTCGGCCTCGCCGACGTGGTCGAGGTCGCCGCTGGCGACTACCATGGGCTCGCCCTGCTCGCCGACGGGACGGTGCGGGCGTTCGGACGCAACGACGCCCACGAGCTGGGGCAGCCGGGGGACGCCCCCAAGCTGTCGAATGTGCCGCTGGCGGTGCCGTTGCTGCAGGACGTCGTGGCCATCGCGGCGGGCGCTCGCCACAGTCTGGCCTTGCTCGTCGACGGCCGCGTCGTGGCCTGGGGCGACAACACCCAGGGGCAGCTCGGGACGGGCAGCCAGGGGCCCACCGGCTTCCCGGTCGAGGGCGAGGTCCCCGGCCTCGACGGCGTCGTGGCCATCGCGGCGGCGGGCTACCGCAGCTTCGCCCTGCGCGACGACGGGACGCTCTACGCCTGGGGCGATAACGGGGGCAAGGACCTCCTCGCGGCCGGCTGCGGGCCGTGCCCCGACGCGCCGCTGCCGATCGAAGCCGCGGCCGCCACCTGTGTGCTGCGGATGGCGCCGCGCGACGACCACAACGCCTTCCTGCGCGACGACGGGGCCCTGCTGGGCGGCCTCACCCTGGCCCCGCTGAGCGCGCCCGAGGCGCCGGTGGTCGCCGTCGCGGCCAACGACGACGCGGTGTTCGCCCTGACCGGCGATGGCGTCGTCCATCGGTTCCCGTCGACCAGCGCCCAGTCGAGCCCCATCGCAGACCTCCCGCCCGTCTCCGACGTCTTCGCGGCTCGCGACACCTTCGCCGCGCTGGACGCCGACGGGCACCCGTGGCTGGCCGGCGCCAACGACAAGGGGCAGCTGGGGCGAGGCCACATGACGGGCTCGGCCGTCCACCCCGTCGCTCCCGCGGCGCGCCGCACCGCCAACCAGGGCGTCGTCTCTGGCAGCAACACGACCGCGGTCCTGCGCGCCGACGGCAGCGTGTGGCTCTTCGGCAAGTCCATCGCGACGCCGACCTCGTCCTGGGGCCTGGCGCGGGTGCCCGAGCTGACCGACGTGAAGCAGGTCGCGGTCGGCGCCAGCCACCTGCTCGCCCTGCGCCACGACGGGACGGTGTGGGTCTACGGCCCCAACACCAAGGGGCTCCACGGGACCGGGACGACCTCGACCTGGACCTCGGGGCTGCCGGTGCAGGCGACCTCGCTCGCCGGCGTGAAGGTCCAGGCCGTCGCGGCGCGCCAGGGCTACAACCTGGCCCTGGACGACGCGGGCGAGGTGTGGTGCTGGGGCGACAACGGGGCCGGGCAGTGCGCCACCGGCGCCACCAGCAACGCCGTGACCAGCGCGACCAAGATCGCTGGCCTGACCAACGTCACGGCGATGTCGGCCGGTGACTTCCACGCCCTCGCGGTCACGGGCGACGGCGCCGTCTGGGGCTGGGGCAGCGGCTACTACGGGCGACTCGCCGGCCTGGCGCCCAACCAGGTCCAGACGTCGGCCGCGCCGCTGGTCGACGGCGGCGGCCAGCCCATCACCGGGGTGGCGGACGTGGCCGCCGGCGACACGGTCAGCTTCGCGCTCACCGCCGACGGGCGGGTCCTGGGCTGGGGCACGGCCGACTCGGGCGCCCTGGCCAGCGCGTCGCTCGCGGGTGTCGTCGCGACCCCGGTCGAGATCGCGCACCCGGTCGAGGCGGGCGCTCCGATGACCGGCGTCTCGGCCGTGGTCGCGGCCGCGCGCGGCGGGGCGGCCCTGGTGGGCGACGCGGTGTTCGCCTGGGGCGACGTCCCGGGCGTCGACGCCGCTCCGAGCACGCCGGACGGACTGCCGCAGGTCGTCGCGCTGGCCTCGGGCATGGTCCACATGGCGGCGCTGTCCCCCGACGGGGCGCTGTGGGCCTGGGGCGACAACGGCCATGGCCAGCTGGGCGCGGACAAGGGCGACGGCGCCGTGGCGCAGGTCCTCGCCTGGGACGCCGGCCTGCCCGGCTGCGCGTCCGACGCGGACTGCGCCGACCCGCAGCGCCCCTGGTGCGAGGTGGCGTCGGGCCGCTGCGTGGCGTGCCTGACCAGCGGCGACTGCGCCGACCCCGAGGCGCCGATCTGCCTGGACGGGGCCAAGCGCTGCGTGCAGTGCGCCACGACCGCCGACTGCGCGGGCGGGCAGGTCTGCCGCGCCGACACCCACGACTGCGGCCCCTGCGTCGCGAACGCCGACTGCCCGGCCGCGGCGCCCCTGTGCGACGTGGCGGCCGGGGCCTGCGTGGCCTGCCTCGGCCCGGCGGACTGCGCGCCCGGCGAGGTGTGCCGGGCCGACACGTCCACCTGCGGCCCCTGCACGGCCGACGCCGACTGCGTCGCGCCTGGCAAGCCATGGTGCGACGCGGGTGCCTGCGTCGCGTGCCTGGACAGCGCCCATTGCTCGGGCAGCTCCGTCTGCCGCGACGACGGGACGTGCGGCGGCTGCACGGCCGACGCGCAGTGCACCAAGGATCCGGCCAAGCCGCTGTGCCGGACGTCGAACGGTCAGTGCGTGACCTGCCTGGGCGACGCGGACTGCCCGCCCGAGGCGCCGGGCTGCTACGTCAGCGTCGGGACGTGCCACGAGTGCACGTCGAACGGCCACTGCGGCGGGGCGACGCCGGTCTGCAACACCACGGCTCGTCAGTGCGTGACCTGCCAGTTCGACTCGCACTGCACGGCGCAGCTGGGGCAGAGCGGGCTGTGCGTGGCCGGCGCGCAGGACGGCCTGGGGCTGTGCCTCGCCAAGTGCTGGACCGACGGCGAGTGCGGGCCGGACGAGGCCTGCGCGCTGCCGACCAACGGCACCATCGGGCTGTGCCTGCCGGCGACCTGCGGCGGCCTGGGCAGCGCCGACTGCGGCCCCAAGGGCACCTGCATCAGCGTCGGGGGCCAGACGGAGTGCCTGTACGCGGGTAGTCAGGCCGAGGGCGGCGTCTGCTACACCGTCAACGGCTGCGCGCCGGGGCTGCTGTGCGTCGAGGGGACGTGCGTCGCGCCCGACTGCGACCCGACGGTCCCCTGCGGCCCGGGCGGCGAGTGCGTCCCCTACGAGATGGGCGGCCAGGTGCTCGACCAGGGGCGCTGCGGGACGCCCTGCCCCGCCTTCGCGGCGCCCGACCCCTGCCCCGAAGGGACCTTCTGCGAGGTCGCGGGCAAGGACGCCGAGTCCGGGGCGTTCGTGGCGCTGTGCCAGCCGTCGACGGACGGCTGGGCGGCCGAGGGGGAGTACTGCTACGAGGGCAGCTGCCTGGACGGCCTGGTCTGCACCCCCGAAGGCGACTGGGACTCGTTCTGCAGGGCGCCCTGCGATCCCGCGGCCGTCGCGGGGGCCCCAGGCGCCTGCGGCGAGGACGGGCAGGTCTGCGTGGCCGCGCCGGGACAGGGGCTTGGCGTCTGCCGCGTCGGGTGCGTCCCGTTCGTCTCGGGGCAGCCGTGCGGCGCGGACGCCTGGTGCCTGCCCGACGCGCAGACGGCCGGCCTGGGCCAGTGCGTCGCCCTGACCGGAGACGAGGCGGGCGTCGGCGAGGCCTGCGGCGAGCCGGCCTGCTGCGGTCAGACCTGCACCGACGACGCGGTCCGCGCGTGCGCGTGCGCGCTGGACGGCTACTGCTGCAGCGGCTGGGACTCACTCTGCGTCAGCCAGGCGACGATTGAGTGTGGCCTGGCCTGCGGCGCGGGCGCCGGGTGCGCCCAGGGGCTCGTGTGCGCGGGCGGCGCGTGTGCCGTCGCCTGCGCCACCGGCGCCACAGCGGACGACCCAGGAAGCTGCCCGGCCGGACAGGCGTGCGCGCCGGTCGAACCCGGCGCCGAGCCCGGGCCGCTCGGCTATTGTGGCGCGACGTGCACCTTCGAGCCGGGCGCGGCCCAGGGAGGATGCGACCCAGGGGCCGTCTGCCAGATGGGCGAGCTGGCCGGAGGCGTCGACCAGTGCGTGCTGGCCGCGGGCGCCGTCGAGGGCTTCCCGCTCGAGCCGATGGCCCAGTGCCCCCCCGGCTCGACCTACGGCGACGTCTGCGCCGGCGGCGGGGTCTGCTTCTACTACTCCGGCTTTCAGTGCTCTCAGGCCTGCCGCACCGCGGTGTCGCCCTTCGGCCAGGCCCACCCCGACTGCGCCGACGCCCTCGGAACCCACTGCTACGACGGGCTCGGCCGCGCCGACCTCGGCGTGTGCCTGCCGTGAGGTCGCCCATGCCCCCCCGCCCCACCCCGCTCGCCAGGCTCGTGACGGCCCTCGCCGCGGCCGCCCTCGCCGCCTGCGGGCCCGCGCCCGAGCCCTCCACCTCGCCCGACGCCGCCGACGCGGACGTCAGCAAGGCCGACGCCGCCGACGCCGTCGACCCGGCCGACGCCGCGCCGCCGCCCGACCCCTTCCCCGCCGAAGCCACCGCCGTCAGCGCCGACATCGGCCCCGAGGGCGGCGTCCTCGCGCTGCCGGGCGCGCGCCTCATCGTCCCGCACGGCGCCCTGTCCGAGATCGTCACCATCACCCTGACGCGCACGCCCGACGACCCGCCGGCGGCCTTCACGGCGGGCGCCTCGCTCACCCGCTTCGAGCCTGGCGGGCTGACCTTCGCCGTGCCGGCCGTGGTGACGCTCTGGTTCGAGCCCGGCCACCCGAGCCCGGGCATCTACTGGGAGGCCCCGGGCGGCGGCTACGACTGGCTCGGCGGCGCCGTCCTCGGCGACTCGGTCACGGCCAGCGTCGTCCACTTCAGCGACGCCTTCGTCGCGACCGCGCCGGCGGCCCCGCAGCCCGACGTCGTCGCCCCTCCCGACGCCGACGTCGCGCCCCCCGGAGACGTCGGCCCCGACCCCGGCCCCGACACGGCGCCGGGCCCGGACGGCGGCTGTCCCGACGGCGACGGCGACGGCGTGTGCGACGCCGACGACCTGTGCCCGGCGCACGCCGACCCCGAGCAGCTCGACGCCGACGGCGACGGCCTGGGCGACGCCTGCGACCCCTGCCCGGCGGACCCGGCCAACGACGAGGACGGCGACGGGGTCTGCGGCGACGTCGACCTGTGCCCGCACGTCGGCGACCCCGGGCAGGAGGACGGGGACGGAGACGGCGTGGGAGACGCGTGCGACTTCGGCTTCGCCGGCGCCAGCTGGCCGCAGAGCGCCGACCGCCGCTTCATGCCGTCGCTCACGACGCAGCTCGCCGAGCGCTACGACCTGGTCCGCGGCGGGGGCACCCCCTACCCGGGCGAGCTGTCGCCGCTGAGCTGCGGCAAGACGTGCGGCGGGACCTGCGGCCTGTTCCACGACGGTCCGCTCGACGCGCTGCTGGTGTCGACCGGCGACGCAGGGACGTGGCTGGCCTGGCCCGAGGGCACGTCGACGCGGCTGGCCCGCGTCCTGACCGATGGCCCGCTGCAGGCCCAGGCTCCCGTCGACGTCCCGGACGCCCGCTTCATCGATCTCTTGCAGGTCGCCACCGACGCCGGGTCCAGCTACCTGGTCGGCCTCGACGCCAGCAATGGCGCCAGCTGGCTGGTGGGCCTGAGCCCCCTCAGCGGACAGGTCCGTTGGCGCGTCGTCCGCCCCGCCCTGTCGCCCGCGTCGCCCCCCAGCGCCGTCGTCGTGACGGACGACGCGCGCTTCCTGGTCCTGACGGCCAACGGCCGCCTGTACGAGAGCCCCATCCCTGCCGACGGTCAGGTGCGCGAGGCGACGCCGGTCGCGCTGCCCTCCGAGGGCGCCGCCCACCGGGCCGTGGACGTGGCCGTCGACGATCTCGGGCGCATCTACGTCGCGGGCGACGACCTCATCGTGCCGCCCCTGTGCACGCCCGCCCTGAACGAGAGCGAGATGCACCGCGTCCCGCGCCTGCGCGTCTTCGGGCCCGGCTGGCAGGTGCTGGCCCAGGTGGACACCCAGGTGGGCCCCATGCGGGTCGAGCGCGCGCTCGAGGCCGGGGCGCCCGACCGATACCGCGTCGTGATGCTGACCGACGAGCCGCCCGACATCGTGGGCTGCGACCGGGACACGCAGAACTGGTTCAAGAGCCCCTACGAGTTCTCGGACGACCTGAACGACCTCGCCAAGTGCCCCTCGGTGTTCCAGGAGGCCTGCGAGGCGGCCTACCCGGCGGACGCGCCGTCCTGCTGCAAGGCGGGCGGCCAGGGCTGCGCCAGCGACCCCGAGCTGGAGGCCTGCGTGTGCGGCAAGGACGCCTACTGCTGCGACACCGAGTGGGACGGCGTCTGCGTCGACATCGCCGAGACCTGCGGCCTCACGTGCGGCGGCGGCGGCGGCGGCGACGCGGGCTACTGTCCGTGCCGCGGCTGCAGCGGCGGCGGGATGATCCAGATCTGCCCGCCCCCGCTGTGCCTGGCCGGCATGGAGTGCCCGGGTCCCTATCCGCTGATGGTCGTCCACACGCTGTCGAGCTCCGGGCCGACCACGCTCACGCACGTCGGCGCCCGGGTCATGGACGTCCAGGCCAAGCCGGCCGACCTCGCCCTCGACGGACACGGCCACGCCCTCGTCCGCTACGGGCGCGTCATCGACCTGGCGGCGCCCCCCGGCACCGATCCCGTGGTCGCCGACCTGGGCACCCAGCAGCTGGGCGCCGCCCTGGTCGACGCCACCTCGGGCCCGGCGCCGCGCTACGTCACCGGCTGGTCGCCCTTCACCAAGGTCATCGACACCTACGGCTATGTCCGCGCCGGCTTGCAGACTGGACGCCTCGGCCCCACGCCGCAGGTCGCCTCGCACACCAGCGACCTCGGGGGCCGCAGCTACGACTGGGCCTCCGGTGGCGAGCGGCCCGTCTGGGCCCGGCGCCTCGTCCCGCTCGGCGACGGCGCCCTGCTGGCCGTCGGGCACGCCCTGAACGGCGCCGTGGCGGGCACGGGCCTGCGGCTGTTCGTCCCGGCCGACGCCTACGTCCATGACAAGGACATGACCACGGCCCCCGCCGACGGCCCCATCCCCGAGCTGGCGCCCTGCCCGGACCCGGACCTGTGCCCGCGCTTCGACCTGGGGCTCGAGGTCCCCGAGGCCCTCGTCCTGCCCGCCGACGATCCCGACGCCCACCTCTGGGTGACCTGCCAGACCCGAAAGCGCAAGAAGGTCATCGGGGGCTACGCCATCGAGTCCTTCCCCTGCCCCGACGACGAGCTGCGCGCCGACTGGGCCAGGGCGGCCAAGGGTAGCCACCGCCTGACCAACGCGACCGAGCTGGCGTGCACGTCGGCGACCACCAAGCTCACGCTGAAGGTCGACTCGCCCCAGGGCGACTCCTGGACCGAGACCAAGTCGCTCCGCTGCACCGCCTGGCGCGAGCTGTTCAAGCCGGGCAACCCGGCGCGCCGCGCCACGACGCTGCTCGGGGTGTGGCCGCGCCTGAACGACGCCCCCGCCTGCGACGCCTACGGCCGCGCCGCGCCCCTGCGGGCCGTGGCCGTCGAGGGCCCGCAGCTCGTGGTCAGCGCCACGGTCGATGGCGCCCCCGCGGGCGAGGTGGCGCCCGGGGACACGGTCACGCTCGCCGTCAGCCCCCAGGGCGCCTCGACGACCTTCCGCGTGGTCGGCGGCGCGGCCTCGCTGGCGGGTGACTCCGACGGCGACGGGCAGGTCGACACGACCTCGGGGACGGTCCAGGTCCAGCTCGACGGCGAAGGCATCGTCACCATCGAGGTCGTCGTGCGCGACGCCGACGGCGTCGTCGTCGGGGTCCGGCGCGTCAGCTTCGCGGTCCTCCCCAAGCAGGCCTGCGCCGAGGACGAGGCCGGCTTCCACCTGTGCAACGCGCGCCTCGGCCTGCGCATCCCCGAGGAGGACGAGCAGCCCTCGCGAGCCACCCCCGCCGAGGCCGCCGTCGGCGTCCAGCTCCACGACCGCAGCCTGCTGCTCGACGAGGTCGACCTGGTGGTCGACGGCGGCGACGTCGGCCCGCCGGTGATCCTGTCGCGCACCTGGAACGGCGCCAACGTCCCCACGGGCGGCGGCTGGCTCGGCGGCTGGGTGTTCGGCTTCGACCAGCGCCTGGGCCCGGCGACCGACGACCTGTCCTGGACCCTGCTCGAGACCGACGACGCGCCGGTCGACCTGGCGCTGGCCGACGGCGCCGGACGCGTCGACGTGTTCCGCCACCCCGGCGCCTCGACCGAGGTGACCTTCACGGCCGCCGGGGGCCCGGGGCCGCACTACTGGGTCTACGACCACGCCGAGCAGACGCTGAAGGCGCGCGAGTTCACGGCGCGCGTCGTCACCTACGACAGCCCCCGCGGGCTCTTCGCGACCCTGCGCTCGTACACCCTGCAGGTCCCGCCGGGCCAGGTGGCGCGCGACGTCCACCCCTTCGGCCCGCGCCCCGACGAGGCCAGCGCCGAGACCGAGCTCGGCCCGAACGAGCAGCGCTTCTACGAGCTGACCGACCCCGCCGGCCACCGCCGCATCTTCGACTGCAAGGGCCACCTCGTCCGCGTCGTCGACCCGCGCTTCCACGAGGTCGAGCTGGTCTGGCGCGACACCGTCGACCCGATCACGCGGACCCGCCGGCTGACCGCCATCATCGACGCCGCCGGCCGCGCCACGCAGGTGCATTGGACGCCGACGCCGGCCGGCGACCGCATCGCGCGGCTGGTCGACCCCTTCGGCCGCGAGGTCCACTACACCTACGGCCACGGCGGGCAGCGCCTGACGACGGTCACCGTCCTCGCCAGCGGCCCGGGCGCGGTGACCCAGACGCGGCACTACCGCTACGGCGCCGAGGGCCGCCTCGAGGCGGTCGCCGACGCCGACACCACGCTCGACGCGCCGACCATGGTCGTCGAGTACGACGCCCAGGGCCGCGTCGCCCGCCAGCGCCTCGGCCGCGACGCCGACGGCCCCGCCGCGCAGGGCGCCTACGCCGACGGACGCGACGGCGCCACCTGGGAGCTCGCCGACACGGCCCAGGGCGTCGAGGTCCTCGGCCCCGACGGCGTCCTGCGCGCCTACGCCCTGACGGCGCTGCCCGACGGCGGCCCTCGGGTCGTCGAGTCCGTCACGGTCACGCGCCCGGTGGCCGACCCCGCGACGCTCGCCGGGACGACCAGCCCCGGGCGCGCGGACACGCCGCTCACGACCAGCTACGCCCACACGCCGGCGGGGCTGGTCGCGGCGATCGAGACCCCGTCGGGCCGCCGCACCGAGCTGGACTGGAGCCCGCAGGGCCACCTGGTCGAGCGCCGCGTCTTCCCGGTCGGCGGCGGCGCCCCCGAGACGACCACCTTCGACTACGCCGAGGTCAACGCCCCCTCGCACGCCAGCTTCCAGTGCTACGCCCTGGTCGCCGAGGTCGCGCCCGGCGGCGCCCAGACGACCCAGAGCTACTGGCCCTTCGACCCGACCCAGCCCGGCCGCGCCTGCCTGCCTGCGACGCGCACCCTGCCCCCGACCCAAGCCGTCGACGGCGGCGTCGTCGCCTGGGGCGAGCAGTACGACCACGTCCCCGCCGGGCGCCTGCGCGGCCTCGTCGCCGAGCGCCGCGTCCAGTACGGCGCGACCGTCGCGTCCCGGGTCACCCGCCTGTGGCAGACGCCGGAGGTGGCCCCGGGCGACCCCCTCAGCGCGCGCAGCGGCAAGCTGCCCGTCGCGCACCTCGGCCACCCGGCGGGCGTCACGACCAGCGGCGAGCTGCCCGTCGTCGACGCCTCCCTGTGCGCGGGCGCCGTGCCGGCCTCGGTGACGACCCAGATGAGCACCGACGCGCGCGGCAACCTGACCGAGATCCGCGAGCAGCGCCTGGTCGCCTGCGCGTCCAGCGCCGACTGCGACGGCGGCGCCTGCACCGACGGCAGCTGCGTCGTCACGGTGAAGACCGTCCAGACCTTCGACGCCCGCGATCGCCTGGTGCGCGTCGTCACCGACCCGGACCGCTTCCCGCAGCAGGTCGACCTCACCTACGACGGGCGCGACCGGGTCGTGTCCTCGCGCGTCAACACCGACGACGCCTTCGACTACAACGCCGCGAGCCTGGACTGCGTGGGCTGCGCCAACGGCGGCGCCTCCGTCACCGACGCCGTCTACGACCGCATGGGCCGCCTGGCGGCGGTCGTCCAGCGCGGCGACACCCAGGACGTGTTCGCGCTGACCGCCTACGACGGCCTCGGCCACCCGCGTTACCGCCTCGCGCCCGGCGCTGGCGCCGACCCGGCCCAGGTGGCGGCCATCGTGGCCGCCGTGACAAGCGGCACCCCGGTCCACGAGGTGCTCGCCGCCCACGACGTCCCATCGCTCGGCGACGCGAACCTCGCCGACGTCTCGCCCGACGACCCGCTCAAGCGCAACCCGCGCCTCGTCCTGCGCAGCTTCGTGCACGACGCCGCCGGGCACCTGCTGACCGAGGCGACCACCGACGGCGCGGCCCCGACCAGCTGCGCCCCCTGCGACGCCGCGCACCACGTCACGCGGCAGCACTACTACGACGCCGACGGGCTGCTGGTCGCCTCCGACGCCGGCCGCACCGACCGCGTCGGGCCCGGCGGCGAGCGCGTGGTCGAACACTTCGCCTACGACGCGCACCAGCGGCTCGTGAGCCGCCGCGTCCTCGACCCCGTGGGCCCGCCGGGCTGCGCGCCGGGAGCCGCCGTGCAGGCGGTGGCGCTGTCGGACTTCACGGCGGCCGGCTTCCCGCAGCGCGTCGAGGTGCGCGGCTACGCGCCGGACCTCGCGCTCGACGCCGATGCTGGCGAGGTGACCGAGACCTGCGTCGTGGACCGCCTCCTCGCCCTCGAGACGCGCGAGTACGACGCCCTCGGGCAGACCGTCGTGCAGCGCGAGGCCCAGCTCGACGGCCAGGGGCCGGTCGTCGCCCCCGAGGCGGTGCCCTACCGCACGACCCGCTACGCCCGCGACCACGCCGGGCGCGTCGTCGAGAGCTTCGTCGAGGGGCCCGACGCGGCGCGCCTCGATCACCAGCGCATCGTCTACAGCCACCTCGGCGCACCCTGCTGGGAGGGCACCTACGCGCACGACGACGCATCGGGCGCCCTCGTGCGCTCGGTGCGCTACGTCTACGACCTCGCCGGTCACCTCCAGTCGCGCGAAGAGCGCCACCACGCCTCGGACGGCAACGAGGACGTCGTCATCGCGCGCGGCGTCCGCTACGACCGCCTGGGGCGCGTGCGCGACACGCTCGATGGCCTGGGCCGCGTGACCAGCCGCACGGTGTACGACGCGCTCGGGCGCGTCCGGGGGACCCGCGACCTGCGCGCCCAGTGGCGCGAGCTGCGCTACGACGGCCTCGGCAACGTGGTCTACAGCGCCCTGGTGGGCTCGTCGAACCCGGTGACCCGCACGACGTGGAACGGCGCCTACAAACGCGCCGAGGAGGACCTCGTCGGCGGCGCCAAGCGCGCGGTCCGCAGCTACGACTACGGCGCCTCGGGCCAGCCCGTCCGCTCGCGCCCCGGCCCCGCGGACCTGGGGCTCGTCAGCGAGTCGCTGCGCAACGAGGCCGGCCACCCCTGGCGCGACCGCACGCTGAGCGGCGCCATCCACGCGTCGGTCACCGACGCCCTCGGCCACGTCGTCGAGGTCGTGGCCACGCCCGCCCAGCCCTCACCGGCCCCGGGCGCCAGCGCCGAGCCCATCGTCACCACCGGCCGCCGCGAGTACCGCCACAACGCGCTCTCGCAGCTGCGCCTCGCGCGCAGCCTCACGGCCGACGGCGACCCCATCTCGACCGTCATCCAGGGCCACGACGCTCACGACAACCTGCGCTTCGAGGCCCAGGTCCGCCACCCCGCCGCGGGCGGCCCCCTCGCGCACGGCCGGGTCGACGCCACCTGGGACCAGCGCGGCCAGCTCGTCACCCTGACCCACGACGTCCCGGGCGGCGACCCGGTCTCGCTCACCTACGCCCACGACGGCGCCGGCCGCCTGACCAGCATCACCGGCGAGGCCGGCGCCAAGGGCCTCTTCCGCGACAACCACCTGTCCTCCATCACCTACGCCTACGCCGGCGCCCTGCCCGTCCAGCGCGACGTCACCACGACCTCCACCTACCTCGCCGGCGCGTCCACCACGCTGCGCCACCGCTTCGACTACGACGAGCTCGGCCAGCGCTACCGCGTCCAGCTCCTCACGGCCAGCGACACCAAGCTCTACGAGGAGCGCCGCTACTGGCGCGGCCCCGACGTGGTCCTGACGCGCGCCGCCTGGTTCCGCGACGGCGAGGAGCAGGGTGACCTGGGCGCCGCCATCGACGCGCTGCCGCTGCAGGGCAAGAGCCACCTCGCCGCCAACCTGCCCCTCAGCATGTTTGGGCTGCAATGGACCTACGACCAGTACTTCGACGACAACCCGGTCGACACCGTCTACACGGCCTCGATGGTCGACGCGACGGGGCGCCTGACGCGCTCGTTCACGACGGTCTACCCGGCTTGGTCGGGGCGCCCGTCCATCCGCTCGACCTGGCGCACCTACGACGGCGACCGCCTCAAGAGCGAACAGACCCTCGGCTGGGACCCCATCGACGGAAAGGCCGCCGAGGTCACGCACATGGCCCTGTCATGGGACGGCGAGGGCTTCGCCAAGCCGGGCCTCGAGCGCATCCGCACGGCCACGCACCTGCGCAAGAAGGAGCCGGCGCTGGCCTCGCTGCCCGGCATCCCGATGACGCCCGACCTGGCCAGCGAGACGCTCGGCGGGCAGCCGGTGGACCGCGTCGACACCTACCGCTTCGCGTACGAGGCCGGCCTGCTGCCCGCGCACGACGGCTGCCCGGGTGGCGTCTGCGGCGCGCCCGACGCCGAGCCGCGCCACCGCTACGTCTACGACGCCTTCGATCAGCTGGTGGCCGTCGCCGCCCGCGAGCCCGACGCCTGCAAGGACCCCGGCCCGCTCGACAACCAGGTCTGGCCCGTCGCGGCCGAGTACCGGGTGGCCTGGGACGCCCTGGGGCGCCGCGCCTACGAGCGCTACCCGCTGCCCGCTGGCTGCGCCGCCCAGGCCTCGCAGCTGCAGGGCGAGGTGCCGCGCGGGTTCGTCTACTTCGACGGCCAGGTGCTCGAGGAGCGCTTCGACGTCGCCTACGACACCCATCCGGGGACGGCCCTGTTCGTGCACGGCGCCGACGACATGGCCTTCGGCGCCGTGATGTTCAAGCCGACCGACGCCACGCCGCACCAGGCCCACTACCACGTGCTCGAGGACAGCGCCGGGAACCTGGTCGGCGTGCGCGACGACAACGACGGGGCCTTCCGCAAGCCGGGCGCGCCGGCCGGCGAGATCGAGCTGCTCGAGACCCGCGACCGCGCCTGGTTCCGGCCCTACCCGATGGTGCGCATCGACCCCGCCGTCAGCTGGGCCCTGCGCCGCGCCACCCCGGCCACCGAGACGGTCGGCTTCGGCAAGCTCACCTACGGCCCCGAGATGGGTTACGTCGTCGACCTGCGGTCCAACCCCGAGGCCGACCGCTTCATCGCGACCCAGCCGCTCGGCTTCTGGGGCTCGCTCCAGGCGCTCGGCGCGTTCCTGGGCAGCGCCCTCATCGGCCCGGTGCTCGACGGCATCGAGCTGGTCCGCGCCGGCGCCGACCTGGTCCGCGGCATCGCCGACGGGGCGTCGTGGGCCTCGCTGCAGCGCCGCGGCACGCGCTTCGCCAGCATCGCCGGACAGATCGCGACCGACCTGGCCGCGACGGCCCTGACCGCCGGCGTCGGAGGGGGCGCCCTGCGCGCAGTCCGGGCCGCCCGCTCGGGCGCGCAACGCTCGGTGCGCGAGGCCCAGGCCGCCCTGCGCAAGGCCGCCAACGTCCGCGCGGCCAGCCAGGCCGCCCAGACGCGCCGGTTCCTGCGGTCCATGGGCCTGTCCGACCGAGAGATCCTGGCCTTCAAGATGGCCAACGACGAGCTGGGCGGCGGCTTTGAGATCGCCATCCGCAGCTTCGGCAAGAAGGCCGACATGCGCCGGACGCACGTCGAGAACGGCGTCCTCGCCAAGCCGCTGTGGCAGAAGGGCAAGACCGACGCCGACACGGCCCTGGTCTCCTGGAGCGAGGGCCGCACCATCCAGGCCACGGGCGACATCGACCTCGCCTACGTGCTCAAGGACGGCCAGCCGGTCGGCCGCGACGCGGTCGAGTTCCGGCGCGCCTTCCGCGGCGCCTACCGCCGCCTCCCGGGTCCCAACAACCCCACCATCAAGCACGGGCCGCACCTCGACCTGTCCCTCGTCCGCCCCGGCGAGCCGACCTTCAAGCGCGGCCGCGGCAAGGTCGAGCTGCAGCTCGAGAGGGCCTGGGACGACCTCGACCTCACCTTGCCGCTCAACCGCGACAAGGTCTTCCAGGACGACGCCCACATCGACGAGCTGCTCGAGCTCATCGGCCCGCCGGGCGAGACCTTCTACCTGCGCTTCGACGCGACGGGGACGCTCAGCGCGGGCAAGCACTCGGTCATCGAGAACCTCGAGCTGCTCCGCCGCTTCGCCCCGGCGCGCGGCTGGCCGAGGTCCTGGATCACCCGCACCTTCGAGAAGTTCGGCAAGTGACGCCCATGCCGCGCCGTCTTCAGTCGATGAAGGCGGCGCGCAGCACCCGCAGCAGCGACGCGTCGGGGCGCGCGGCCAGCTTGTCGGCGATGGCCCCTTGCGCCGCCGGCAGGACCGCCTCGAGCGCGCGCACCGAGTGGCCGGGCGGGCAGTCGACCGCCGCCTCGACCCAGGCCGTGACCTTCGCCCGCGCCTCGGCCGGCAGCAGCGCTCCGACGTTCCAGGCCGTCACGCCGCCCGCGGGCAGCGTCACCGAGCCCAGGCCGTCGATCTCCACCAGCGCCGACGCGCCTTCGGGAACCTGCAGGATGTCCAGACGCCCGAATCGCACCCGCGCCCCGTCCGCCAGCGGCACCTCCAGCCCCTGCCGGTGCAGGCGCAGGCCCTTGGGCGCCTTGGCGACCGTCAGCCCCAGGGTCGCCTCGGTGGTCCAGGTCCCGGCCGTCGCCGTCTTCGCCGCCTTCGCCACGGCCCCGGGCATCCCGGCCGGCACGACGACGTCCGACCACCCCGGCGGCGGCCCCGACTTCTTCAGCCACGGCCGATAGGTGATGGGCCCCGTCTCGATCCCGGCCCGCTGCACCGCGTCCGCCAGCCGCGCGTGCCGCTCGAGCCGCCCGTACAGCGCCGCCACCGCCGAGCGCTCGGCCTGCCGCAACGGCGCCCTCGACGCGACCGCCTCGCTGGCCCGAAAGGCCCAGCCCACCAACCACGCGTCCACCACCCCGGCCGCCTCGACCGCGTCGACCACCGCCGTGACCTCGGCCAAGGTCGCCGGCGTTCCCGCGATGGCCTTGTCGGCCAGTGCCTCGAACCGCTCACCGGCCGGCACTCCGTGCGCGCTCGCCGCCAGCTTCACCCGCCGCCAGGCCTCCTCGCGCTCGCCGGGCGCGGCCAGCTCGACCCGCGCGAAGGTCTGCTTCAGCGTGGCCCACCTCCCGCGCGGCGCCAGCGTCTCACCCAGCCGCGCCAGGCCCGCGGTCGTGGTCAGCCACGGCGGCACCTCGAGCGGCGCCGAGACCACCAGCACCCGCGGCCGCTGCTGCACGACCTGGTCGGCCGGCGCGCACGGCGCCTCGGGCTCGGCGGCCTCGACCCGCGCGAGGCCCAGCGCGACGACCAGCACCGCCACCATGCGCACGAGGCGCGGCGACCAGCGCCCCGACAGGACCACCACGCGCTGGCGGCGGAAGCGATAGAGGACCACCGCGGTGACGGCGAGCGCCGCCGTCCACAACAGCACGCTGCGCAGGCTCATGGCCGCACCTCCGCCGCGCCTTCGGGCGCCGGCCCGAAGGCGTGGTGCCGGCACGGGTTGCCGTTGCGGGCCTGCAGCCAGCACTCGCGCCCGTCCGACGCCGCGCCCGCGCCGCCCCGCCGGAACGCCTCGAAGCCGTCGGTCCAGATCTCGCGCAGCGGGCGCTGCCGCACGTTGCCCTGGCTCTCGGCCGCGTCGGTCGTCGTGCAGGGCATCACCTCGCCCGCCGCCGACACCACGCAGGTGATGCGCCCCGCGCCGCACAGGAACGGCTGGTCGCGGTAGTAGACGTCGTCGGCGCCGGCGCTGCCCCACTCGCTGCACAGCTCGATGGGGAACACGGCGCGCTTACGGCGCACGAAGGCGGCCACCCGGCGCAGCTGCTCCGGGGTCGGGAACAGGGCGGCGTGCTCGTGGCCGCGGCCCTCGGGCGCGAACAGGTGCAGGCCCCACGAGTCGGCGCCCGAGGCCATGACGACCGGCAGGATGTCGGCGGCCATGTCGGCGTTGCGGCGCGTGACGGTCGTGCTGGCGACGACCTCGCGGCAGCCGATCTCGCGCAGCGTCTCGATGGCGCGCAGGGCGTCGCGGAAGCTGCCGGCGCGGCCGCGGAAGGCGTCGTGGTAGGCCTCGGGGCCGTCCAGGCTGATGGCGGCCAGGACCGGCGGGTGATCCTCGAACATCGCCCGGTACTTGGGGACGAGGCGACCGTGGGTGTGCAGCGCCCAGTCCAGCCCCTGCTCCTTGGCGTAGGCCACGATCTGCGGCACGTCGCGCCGCAAGAGCAGCTCGCCGCCGGCCAGGACCAGCAGCGGCCGCCCCAGGGCGACCAGCTCGTCAATCAGCAGGCGCCGGGCCTCGTCGGTCGTCAGCTCGCGCGGGTCGCGCGGCCCGGCGGCCGAGTAGCAGTGCGGGCAGTGCAGATCGCAGGCCGAGGTGACGATCCACTGCACGGCGACCGGGCGGCGGACCAGCCCCAGGCGGCGCATTAGGCGCGTCTCGACCTCCCAGACCTCGGGGGCGTGACGAGCATAGACGCGGTGTAGCAGGCCCATCGCGACTCTCCGGCTGTGACGATGCGAGGGACGATAGCAGACCTTCGCGGCGCCGTGCGCGACCGCCGGCGTGAGGCCCTTGACAGCGGCCGGACCGCAGGGTTCCCGTTCGCGTCATGAACGAGATGAGTGCGATGTGCGCGGCCGACGTGCAGCGCGAGCTCGAGCGGCTCGCCGACCCCGACAAGGCGACCCAGCTCGCCCGCTACTTCCAGGCGGTCCCCGGCGGCTATGGCGAGGGCGACCGCTTCCGCGGCGTCCGGGTGCCCGAGCTGCGCAAGCTGGCGAGGCGCTTCAGAGCCCTGCCGCTCGACGAGGTGACGCCCCTCCTGACCTCGCCCTGGCACGAGGACCGGATGGTCGCGCTGCTGGTCATGGCGTTGCAGTTCCCCAGGGCCACCGAAGCCCATCGCGAGCGGCTGTTCGGGACCTACATGGGCCACCTGCGCTTCGTGAACAACTGGGACCTCGTCGACACCTCGGCCGAGCACGTCGTAGGCGCCTTCCTGAGGGACCGCGACAAAGCGCCGCTCGACGCGCTGGCCGGCTCGCAGGACGTCTGGGAGCGCCGCGTCGCCGTCCTGGCGACCTTCGGCTACATCAAGGCCGGCGCGTTCGACGAGACGCTGCGCCTCGCGGACCGGCTGCTCGGCGACCCGCACGACCTCGTCCACAAGGCGGTGGGCTGGATGCTGCGCGAGGTCGGCCAGCGCGACCGCGACCGGCTCGAGGCCTTCCTGCGCCCGCGCTACGCCCGCATGCCCCGCACCATGCTGCGCTACGCCATCGAGCAGCTGCCCGAGGAGCGCCGCCAGGACTACCTGAAGGGCCGCGCCTGACCTTCGGGACCCGTTTGGCGCGCCGCGATGCAGGATCGGGTACAACCGCCGGGCCGATGAAGTCGCCCCGCCTCCCATCGACGTTCGCCCTGGTGACGGCCGCCGCCGCCGCCGGCTGCGCCGTCCCCGTGCAGCCCGCGCGCATGAGCCACGAGGCGCCGTCGACCGCGCGCGAGCTGGACGCCGGCGAGCGGCTGGCCCGCCCGCGCTGCAACGCCAACTGGGGGCTGCTGTGGCCGGGCGTCGGGCAGCTGTGCCACCGCAAGGACACCGAGGGCTGGGTGCTGGCCGCGCTGACCGGCGCCGAGGTGGCGACCGCCATCACCACCGCCGCCGTGCACGAGGGCGACTCCATCGAGCACCCGGGCGTCTTCCTGCCGCTGCTGGGCCTGCAGAACCTGTGGCTCTACTCGGCCTCGGACGTGATCATCGACGAGCACCTGGCGCTGCGGCGGCTCTACGCCCCGCAGGACACCCTGGCCGAGCTGGCCTACGCCCCCTGGAACCCCGAGGTGTTGAAGCGCCCCGACGTCTGGGCGGGCGTCCTCGTCGCGACCGGCCTGGCCGTCGGCCTGACGCTGCTCACCGAGGACGTCGGCTTCCGCGCCCCGCCCGACCGCCCCTTCGGCTTCCACCCGCTCGAGGCCTACCCCGCCCTGGGCGTCATCGGCGCCGCGACCTTCACCCACGTCGCCATCGGCGAGGAGGCCACCTTCCGCGGCCTCGTCCAGTCCTCCATCGCCCGCCGCGCCGGCCACACCACCGGCTGGCTCGCCGGCACCCTCATCTTCGGCGCCGCCCACGCCCCCAACGCGCTCTTCTTCGACGAGGGCGACCGCGTCGAGTACCTGCTCATCAGCCTGCCGTTCATCACCGCCGTCGGCGCCTGGTTCGGCGCCTCCTACGTCTGGAACGACTACAGCCTGGCCCCGCCGGTCGCCGCCCACTTCTGGTACGACCTGCTCGTCAGCGCGTCGGTCTTCTTCCTGCACCCGGACGTCGACGAGATAGGCGCGACCCTGACCCTGCCCTTCTGAGGGTCCGCGCGCGCCGCCGCCGTCGTCGTCTTACTCACGCCGCCGCCCCGGGCCCCACGGGTCCAGCCGGTCGGTGCGCGTCTCGAGGAACCGCGCCAGCCGGTGGAAGTCGCTGCCGCGCTCGATGAACCGGATGTCCGTCTTCAGGGTCTTGGGGTCGATGAGCTCGCCGAACTTCACGAAGGCCAGATCCAGCTGCCCCAGCGTGCTGACCATGTAGCCGGACAGGTTCTCCTCGACCAGGGCCCGATAGGCGCCGATGCCCAGCTGGCTGCCCAGCATCACGTCGAAGGCGTGCGGCGGCGCGCAGCGCGACTCGTAACCCAGCTGCACGCCGGTGACCTTCTTCCGTCGCCCGGTCCGCTGGTGGTACCGCTCGCTGACATACGCCGACATCATCTTGCCCAGGTCGATGCGCCCCAGCGAGATGTGCCCGTGGTCGTCGCGGCCCACGTCGCGCAGGAAGGACTCGGGCAGCAGCTCGGCCAGCCCCTCGGCCAGCACGATGGTCCCGTAGTGCTTGTTGCGCTTTTCGCGCGTCGTCATGGTGTCGACGATCCAGTCGGCCAGCGCCTCCAGGTTCACGCGCTTGTCCTCGCGCGTCTCGCCGGTCTTCGGGTCGGTCACCGTCTCCATGACCGCCAGGTCGCCCTCGACGTCCTCGACGCCCACCACCAGGTGCGCCTCGCCCGCGATGGCGACGCCGTACGACAGCCACCCGGCCTTGCGCCCCATCGTCTCGACGATGAAGTACGAGCTGGTCGCCATGGCGTCCGCCCGCAGGTTCTGCAGCTCCTTGGCCATCACGTCGACGGCCGTGAAGAAGCCGAAGGTGAAGTCGATGCCGCGGTAGTCGTTGTCGATGGTCTTGGGCACGTGCACGATCTGCACGCGCTTGGCGCCCGCGGGCAGCCGCTCCTGGTACTCGAACAGGAAGTTGGCGGTCTTGAGCGTGTCGTCGCCGCCGATGGAGACCAGCGCGTCTATTTCGAGGTCGACCAGCGCGTTGTAGACGTTGCGCAGGCGCGCGGTCTTGTCGGCGTCGGCCAGATCCTCGAGGCGCTCGATGCCCTTTCCGGGGTTCGAGCGCGCCGTCCCGATGATGATGCCGCGGCTGTTACGCAGGCCGCGCAGATCCTGCTCGGTGAACACGCGGTAGTGCTGGTCGGGCAGCATCCGGTGGGTGACCGGGTGGTAGTCCTGCAGGTTCGAGTACCCGTGGAAGAACCCGATGACCTGCCGGTCGTCCTCGAGGAACGACGTCGCCGCCGCCGCGATCACCGCGTTCGCGGCCGGCGCCGGCCCGCCCGAGAACACGATGCCGACGCGCCTGATGTGATCGCCCTTGCGCCCCGGCGCGCTCTTGCCCTGCATGGCACGCATCCTTTCGCTTCGTCCCGTGTTGGTGCTGCTGCGAGGGCGACCGTATTGCAAGACGCCCGCGTTGGGAACGCCCGAGTCGCGACCGCCCGGGCCGCCGCCGGACGAGCCCGCCGCCCCGCCGCCGTGTTCCGCGCCCGCGCGCTCCCCGCGCCCCGGGCCCCCGTCTATGGTAGGAAGTCAGCATGAGCACCGCGGCCCCCACCCCGACGCCCTCCCCTACCCCCGACCCAGCGTCCGCCCCGGCGCGCGGCGGCCCGCTGGGTTGGCTCCGCCGCAACCTCGGCAGCCTGTGGGCCAAGGTCTGGTGGTTCCACTCCTTCTACGCCCTCGGCCTCGGCGTCTTCATCGTCATCTTCGCCCAGAAGGGCTTCGACAACGCCCGCTGGCTCACCCTCGGCGTCGGCCTCGTCTGGCTCCTGCTGGTCCTGGCCTTCCGCTTCTTCGGCTCGGGGCGCGACCAACGCCTCGAGACCAAGGGCGCCAAGGTCCGCTTCTTCGTGATGACCTACGTCCTCAAGAACCTCTACCAGGGCATGCTGTTCTTCCTTTTGCCCTTCTACTGGAAGTCGACCAGCCTCGACTCCGACAACCGCTGGTTCGTCGTCGTCCTCGCCCTGTGCGCCTTCCTTTCGACCATGGACGTCATCTTCGACAAGGTCCTGATGCGCTGGCGCACCCTCGCCTCGGGCTTTTACGCCGTGACCCTGTTCGCGGCCGCCAACCTGATGATCCCCGCCCTGCTGCCCGGCCTCGCCACCGCCCCCGTCCAGCTGACCGCCGCCGCCATCGCCGTCGCTGGCTTCTTCACCATGCACGTCCCGCTGCGCGCCCTGCGCCAGCCGCGCTTCGCCGCGCTGCTGGTCGGCTCCCTCGCCGCCGGCATGGCCCTCGTCTGGGCCGGCCGCGCCGTCATCCCGCCCGTCCCGATGCACGTCGCCGCCGCCTCGGTCGGCCCCGAGGTCCTGCCCGACGGCCGCCTGAAGATGCAGGTCACCTCGCTCCACACCTCGCTGGTCGACCAGATGTACGCCGTCACCGACGTCGTCCTCCCCGGCGGCGCCGGCGACCGCCTGCACCACGTCTGGCGCCACGACGACCGCGTCGTCCAGCGCCTCGAGGCCACCACCGAGCGCGCCCCCGGCCCGCGCGGCACGCTCCGCCTCAGCTCGCGCCTGTCGGCCAGCCAGCTCCCCGAACGCCGCGTCGGCCCCTGGACGGTCGACGTCGAGACCGCGGACGGCCAGCTGGTCGGCCGCGCCCGCTTCGAGGTCATCGAATGAGCAGCACGCCCGCCTCCGCGACCGCCTCCGCCGCCGCCTCGCCCACCGGCCTCGAGGCCGTCGCCGCCCGCCTCGTTGTCCGCGTCGACCGCCACGCCCGCGCCGCCGACCGCCGCGAGGTCGGCGCCCGCGCCCTCGCCGAGCTGACCCAGGCCATCCGCGCCGCCGCCCGCGCCGGCCGCTTCCTCGACCCCGCCTGGGCCCTCGACGTGACCGAGCGCGCCCTGACCGCGCACCTCGCCGCCGACGACGCCTTCGACCGCCACGACGGCTCCTGCCCGTGGCCGTGGCAGCGCGCCCTGCAGACCGCCGTCTCACGCCAGGGCACCGTCCTCGAGGACCTCCTGCGCGCCCTGGTCGTGTTCGCCGGCCACGACCTCGCCTTCGCCGCCACCGAGGCCCTCCGCGAGGCCGGCGACCTCACGCCGCCCCGCGGCAACGGCAAGCGCCCGCCCCCCACCGGCCTCGCCCCCGCCCTCGCCCGCCGCCGCTTCGACCACGACGTGCTCTGCGACGTCCTCGAGGCCCACTTCGACGCCCTGCAGGCCTCCGCCCGCCTGCGCTTTTCCCGTCAGCAGCACCTCCTCGACCGCGCCGCCCGCCGCCTCGACCGCACCATCACCCTCCCGCTGCTCCGCCGCCTCCGCGAGCAGTCCTGGAACTGGGCCCTCGCCGCCGCCTTCGCCGAGGGCGACGACGAACCCCGCTGCGTCCGCCAGCAGGCCGCCTCCCTCACCGCCCTCGAGGTCGGCCAGGTCGACATCGTCCGCCACCTCCCCCTGCCGGCCGTCCGCCCCCTCCTCTGGCTCTTCCGCCCTCCCCTGGGCTGACCCGCCAGGCCCTCAGGACCCGACCCAAGTCGCGGTCGTTGGCGCCCCACGACCCGACTGTGGGTGCGGTCCTCGCCACGACGGCCTGCCCCCTGAACCCGACCCTCGGTACGATACGCTTCGAGCGGGCCGCTTCATGGAGATCCGTCGTGGACCTGAATGAGATCCTCGTCTTTGCCGAGGTGGCAAAGGCCGGCAGCTTCACCCGCGCGGCGCGCGCCCTGTCGATGTCGAAGTCCACCGTGAGCGAGAAGGTCGCCGCGCTCGAGCGACGCCTGAACGCGAGGCTGTTGCACCGGACGACGCGGGCGCTCGCCCTCACCGAGGCGGGCCGCACGTGGCTCGCGCACGGCGCCCGGATCCTGTCCGCGGTGCAGGAGGCGGAGCACGCGATGACCTCGCTCCAGGCGGCTCCGAGCGGACTGCTGCGGATCACCACCCCGTTCAACTTCGCGGGGTTCACCTCGGTGCTCAGCGGCTACCTCGCGCGCTACCCGCAGGTGCGGATCGACCTCGTCTGTACGGACCGCCCGGTGAACCTCGTCGCCGAAGGCTTCGACCTCGCGGTGCGCATGGGTCACCTCGCCGACTCGACCCTCGTCGCCCGTCGCATCGGGGCGCACGAGAGTCACCTCGTGGCGAGCCCGGGGTACCTCGACGCTCGCGGACGCCCCCGCACGGTCGAAGCCCTCTCGACCCACGCCGCGCTCGTGTTCGCGGGGGGCGAGCGTGCGTCGACATGGCGCCTGCAGTCGGGCCGAAGAACGGCCGCCCTCGAGCCGGTCGCCCGGCTCGTCGCGAACGATCTGGAGATCATCCGACAGGCCTCGCGCGACGGGCTCGGGGTCGCGCTGCTCCCCGAGGAGCTCTGCGCGGCGGATCTCGCCGCGGGCCGCCTGGAGCGGGTGCTTCCCCGATGGGCTGCTCCGGGGGTGCCGCTGCACGTGCTCCACCCGAGCGCCAGACAGCTCGACCCGAAGGTGCGTGCCTTCATCGACCACATCGGGTCGCGGCGCGGCTGATTGTCCGACAGGGCCGAACGGTGTTTCCGAAATCCGGCGCTCGTCCGGACGACCGAGGGCTGCTACTGAAGGGGCATGACGCGAACCCACGCTCCCCTCGTCCTCGTCCTCGCCCTGGGCCTCGCGGCCTGCACCGAGGCCGCTCCTTCGCCCCCGCGCGCCCCTCACGTGACCGTGCGGTGGCTGGGAGGACCGACCGCGCTGCTCGAGCTGGGCGATTTCACCCTCCTCACCGACCCCGTCTTCGGCGAAGGAGAGGACGCCTTCCGGATCGAGGTGAATCCGAACACTGGCGAAAAGGACGCCCCCATCCAGCGCCTCCGACCACTGCCAGCCTTCCCGCGCGACACCGTCTCCCTCGTGCTCGTCAGCCACGCGCACACCGATCACTTCGACCCGACCGCTCGCCGCGCCCTCTCGCACGACCTGCCGCTCGTGCTCCCGGTCCACCAGGTGGATTCGGCGAGGGCGGCCGGCTTTCACCGGGCCGACGGAATCGACTGGTTCGAGGAGAAGGTCTTCCGCGCGGGCACCACCACGCTGCGCGTCACTGCGGTGCCCGCGCGCCACGCCCACGACGAGCACGTCGATCGCTTCCTCGGCCGAGGCAACGGCTACTGGCTCACCGTCGAGCAGAACGGCCTGCGCCGGAGCGTCTACTGGACGGGAGACACCGTCCTGTTCGACGTGCTGCCGGGGGTGCGGGCGCGCTTCGGTCGACCGGACCTCCTGCTTCCACACCTCGGTGGTGTTGGGAAAGGAGGCGCGCTGGGGCAGCTGACCCTCGACGCGGACGACTGCCTCGAGCTCGTCCGGATGTTCGAGCCGGGCACGGTCGTTCCGCTGCACCACTCCACGTTCTCGTTGTACCGTGAGCCCATCTCCGAGCTCGTGCGGCGCTGGAAGGATGTGCCGGGCGTCCGGCTCGTGGTCCTCGACGAAGGTGAGGAGGTGGCGCCGTGAATCGAGTCGACGTCGTCCGCGAGCTCTATCGCGCGTTCCGGGAGCGGGACGATGCGCGCCTCTTCGCGCTCTGCACCGAGGATCTCGAGTGGCGCCAGAACCCGGGCTTCCCGGGTGGCGGCGTGCATCACGGCGTCGAGGCCGTGGTCCGCAGGATCTTCGCCGGATTCGCTGGCGCGTGGTCCTCGTTCTCCTTCGAGCCCGAGTCGATGAACGAGGTGGACGACGTGGTCTTCGTCACCGGCGTCTACCGCGCCCGGGCACGCACGAGCGGCCGCGAGGTGGTCTGCGAGGCCTGTCACGTCTACACGTTCCGAGGGCCACGCATCTGCCGGTTCCAGCAGTACGCGGACACCTGGGTGCTCCAGGAGGCGTTGAGGGGCGGCTGAGACGTCTCGACCGGCGCGTGAGACATGCCGGCCGGCCGCGCGAATCGACTCGCCTCGAGCCTGCGCCGTGACTCCCTTCGGTTGCATTCGGGACCCCGCAATGCGAGGAAGGGCGCACACGACAGGGGCGAACATGGGCGAAGACCATCCTCAGGCGACCGGGCCGCTCGGCGAGCTCTACGGGACCTCGCTGGCGCTGCTGACCGATCTGTATCAGCTCACCATGGCCTACGGGTACTGGCGCTCGGGCAACGCCAGCAAGCAGGCCGCCTTTCACCTGTTCTTCCGCAAGGCGCCGTTCGGCGGCGGCTACGCCATCGCCTGCGGGCTGCCCTACGTCGCCGAGTACCTCGAGCGCTTCCGCTTCACGACCGGCGACCTCGACTACCTCGCGACCCTGACCGGCAACGACGGCGCGCCGCTGTTCGACGACGGCTTCCTCGCCTACCTCCGCGACCTGCGCTTTTCCTGCGACGTCGACGCCGTCCCCGAGGGCACCGTCGTCTTCGCCCACGAGCCGCTCCTCCGCATCACCGGCTCCATCATCGAGGCGCAGCTCCTCGAGACGCCGCTGCTGAACCTCCTGAACTTCCAGACCCTCATCGCCACCAAGGCCGCCCGCGTCGTCCACGCCACCGGCGGCGAGCCGGTCCTCGAGTTCGGCCTGCGCCGCGCGCAAGGCGTCGACGGCGGCCTCGCCGCCAGCCGCGCCGCCTTCGTCGGTGGCTGCGCCGCGACCTCGAACGTCCTCGCCGGCCGCCTCTTCGGCGTCCCCGTCCGCGGCACCCACGCCCACAGCTGGGTCATGAGCTTCGACACCGAGCTCGAAGCCTTCCAGGCCTACGCCGAGGCCATGCCCAACAACTGCGTCTTCCTGGTCGACACCTACGACACCCTCCAGGGCGTCCGCCACGCCGTCCAGGTCGGCCGCTGGCTCAGCGAGCGCGGCCACCAGATGGTCGGCGTCCGCCTCGACTCGGGAGATCTGGCCTGGCTCAGCATCGAGGCCCGCAAGATCCTCGACGAAGGCGGCTTCCCCGACGCCGTCATCGTCGCCTCGAGCGACCTCGACGAGCACGTCATCCAAAGCCTCAAGACCCAGCACGCCAAGATCACCGTCTGGGGCGTCGGCACCAAGCTCGCCACCGCCTACGACCAGCCCGCCCTCGGCGGCGTCTACAAGCTCGCCGCCGTCCGCCCCGGCCCCGACGCCCCCTGGGAGCCCCGCCTCAAGCTCTCCGAGCAGGCCATCAAGGTCTCGACCCCCGGCGTCCAGCAGGTCCGCCGCTTCATCCAGGGCGGCGAGCTGGTCGGCGACGCCATCTACGACACCTCGACCCCGCCCCCGGACGGCGACTGGGTCATCGTCGACCCCACCGACCCCACCCGCCGCAAGCGCCTGCCCTCTGGCGCCGCCCAAGAGGACCTGCTCGTCCCGATCTTCCGCCACGGCCGGCGAGTCTGGCAGCCTCCACCGCTGGCCGACGCCCAGGCCCGCACCCGCGCCCAGCTCGCCCTGCTCCACCCCGGCGTCAAGCGCTTCTTGAACCCCCACCCGGTCCCCGTCGGGCTCGAAGAGCACCTGCACGCCCTCAAGACCCGCCTCGTGATGAGGGCCCGAGGCTTCGAGGCGCGCCACGCCTCGGGTAGCGTCCCTCCGTCCCCTCCGGACCGCTCGGGTGACCCGTCATGAAGCTCCTCAAGGTCGCGGCCGCCGTCTTGAACCAGACGCCGCTCGCCTGGGACGCCAACAAGGCCAACATCCTCGCCGCCATCGCCCAGGCCCGCGCCGAAGGCGTCAGCCTCCTGTGCCTGCCCGAGCTGTGCATCACCGGCTACGGCTGCGAGGACGGCTTCCACATGCCCGGCGTCCACCAGCTGGCGCTGGACGTCCTGCACGAGATCCTGCCGCACACCCAGGGCCTCATCGTCTCGGTCGGGCTGCCGCTCTTTTTCCGCAACGCCCTGTTCAACACCGCCTGCCTCATCGCCGACGCCCACATCCAGGGCTTCGTCGCCAAGCGCTTCCTCGCCGGCGACGGCATCCACTACGAGCCGCGCTGGTTCAAGGCCTGGCCCGCCGGCCAACGCGCCGAGGTCACCCTGGGCGGCCGCGCCTACCCGCTGGGCGACCTCCACTTCGACTGCGGCGGCGTCAAGGTCGGCTTCGAGATCTGCGAGGACGCCTGGGTCGCCACCCGCCCCGGCAGCCAGCTGTCGGTCAAGGGCGTCGACGTCATCCTGAACCCCAGCGCCAGCCACTTCGCCTTCGGCAAGTTCGACGTCCGCCAGCGCTTCGTCCTCGAGGGCTCGCGCGCCTTCGGCGTCACCTACGTCTACTCGAACCTGCTCGGCAACGAGGCCGGCCGCGCCATCTACGACGGCGGCGCCATGATCGCCACCGCCGGCCGCCTGGTCGCCACCGGGCCGCGCTTTTCCTTCCAACAGGTCGCCCTCACCACCGCCGTGGTCGACGTCGCCGCCACCCGCATGGCCCAGGCCCGCTCGGGCAGCTTCCGCCCCGATCTGGACGCCCCCACCAGCGACTGCGTGGCCGTCCCCTTCGACTACCCGCGCCTCGACCCGCAGGTCCCCACCCCGGGCGGCGCCAGCTGGGAGCACGGCCCCCACGTCAAAGAGGAAGAGTTCGCCCGCGCCGTCTCGCTCGCCCTGTTCGACTACATGCGCAAGAGCCGCTCGCGCGGCTTCGTCGTCTCGCTCAGCGGCGGCGCCGACTCGGCGGCCTGCGCGTGCCTGGTCCACCTGATGGCGCGCCTGGCCTCGGACGAGCTGGGCTGGGCCGACCTGTGGGCGCGGCTGGCCTACCTGAAGGATCTCGCCGACATCGACGACGCCCGCCAGGCGACCCGCGCGCTGCTCGTGACCGCCTACCAGGGCACCCGCAACAGCTCGCAGGCGACCCGCCAGTCGGCCGCCGCCATCGCCGAGGCCATCGGCGCCCAGCACCACGAGCTGGACGTGGACGACGTCGTCGGCGACTACCTGGCCCTGGTCGAGGGCGCGCTCGGGCGGCGCCTGTCCTGGGAGACCGACGACCTCGCGCTGCAGAACATCCAGGCCCGCGCCCGCGCGCCGGGCATTTGGATGTTCGCCAACCTGCGCGGCGCGCTCCTGCTCGCGACCTCCAACCGCTCCGAGGCGGCGGTCGGCTACGCCACCATGGACGGCGACACCGCCGGCGGCCTCAGCCCCATCGGCGGCATCGACAAGGCCTTCCTGCGCCGCTGGCTGCGCTGGCTCGAGGCGCACGGCCCCGACGGACGCATGGCCATCGCGGCCCTCGCCCACGTCAACGCGCTGCAGCCCACCGCCGAGCTGCGCCCGCCCAGCGCCTCGCAGACCGACGAAGACGATCTGATGCCCTACGACCTCCTCGACGCCATCGAGCGCGCGGCCATCCGCGACAAGCGCGTCCCGCTCGAGGTCTATCACCTGATGCGCGCGCACCACCCGGACCTCGACCCGCGCCAGCTGGGCGTGTGGGTCGAGCGCTTCTTCCGCCTGTGGTCGCGCAACCAGTGGAAGCGCGAGCGCTACGCCCCGTCCTTCCACCTCGACGACGAGAACCTGGACCCGAAGACCTGGTGCCGCTTCCCCATCCTGTCGGGCGGCTTCGAGCGCGAGCTGGCCGAGCTGCGCGCCTTCGTCGCCCGGGGCGGCTGAGCGGGGCGGCGCCCGTGACGACGACGGCGGGCGACCCGCCGCGCAAGGAGGCTGACCGATGCGAAGCGAACCCAAGCGTGCCCTCATCCTGGTCGACCTGCAGAACGACTTCTGCACCGGCGGCGCCCTCGAGGTGCCCCACGGCGAGGAGGTCGTGCCCATCGCCAACCAGCTGCAGGGCCTGTTCGACCTGGTGGTCGCCACCCAGGACTGGCACCCGCCCGACCACGGCAGCTTCGCCTCGCAGCACCGGGGCCACGCGCCGGGCGACGTCGTCGAGCTGGGCGGGCTGTCGCAGGTCCTGTGGCCCGACCACTGCGTGCAGGGCACCCCGGGGGCCGAGTTCGTCGCGACGCTGGACACCAGCCGCGTCGCCAAGGTGTTCCGCAAGGGCACCGACCGGCAAATCGACTCGTACAGTGGCTTTTTCGACAACGGCCACAGGAAGGCGACCGGCCTGGGCGACTACCTGCGCGAGCAGGGCGTCGGCGAGGTGGTGGTGCTGGGCCTCGCGACCGACTACTGCGTCAAGTGGACGGCGCTGGACGCGCGCGAGCTGGGCTTCGAGGCGGCGCTCGTCTCCGACGCCTGCCGCGGCGTCGAGCTGGCCCCTGGCGACGTCGACCGCGCCGTGACCGAGATGCGCGAGGCCGGCGTCCGCATCATCCGCTCGCGCGATCTGCTCTGAACGCCCACCGAGCCTGGCACATTCGACGCGAAAAGGCCGGGCCCTCCGCGAAGGAGAGCCCGGCCTGCCGTGACGGGCGGCGGCGGCTCACGCCGTGGCCGCGCGGCTCACGAGGCGCTCAGTACTGCTCGCGCGGGAAGTAGCACTTGCCCTCGCCGCCCACGTCCCAGTCGATGAGCAGGTGCGGCGGGTGGCCGACGTGCGGGATGAGGTGCGAGATGAGCTTGCCCAGGTACAGATCGGTCTGCCAGGCGCAGTCGGGGAGATCGACGCACACCTGGTGGGTGCCGGGGCCGTAGACGTCGGTCTCGTTGTCGAAGACCCACTGCTTCTCGAAGGGCTTCACGGTGCCGTAGGGCAGCGCGTAGCTGGTGAAGCTGAGCTTGACCGGGCAGGCGCCCTCGGGGATGACGATGGTCGCGCAGCCGCCCTCGACGAAGCTGTACTTGTCGATGGCGTCGCGGGTCGTCTCCTCGCAGGCAGGCGGCAGGACCTGGCAAGGCTCACCGGCGAAGTACATCGGGAACTTCAGCGAGTCGCTGGAGACGCCGTCCTTGCCGTGCTTGCCGGCCCACTCCTCGACGCGCCAGGCCTTGCCGTCGTCCTCCATCATGTCGAAGACGGTGACCTTCAGCTCGACGGCGCCCGGCTCAGTGGCAAGGACGCGGATGCACTCGGTGACCGAGCCGTCATCGTTGGTCTTGTGGCTGATGACCTCGAGCTCCTCGAGGTCGGCGCCGTCCTTCTGCTTCCACTCGAAGGTGAGCGGGTCGCCGTCGGGGTCGAGGGCGGTCGCGCAGACCTCGACGTGCTCGCAGGTCTCGGCGAACTTCGAGGGGTTGAAGTCCAGGTTGATGAGGGTCGGCGCCGTGTTGACCGTGCCGATGACGTCGAGGCCGCCGACCTCGTCGCCGTCACACTGGCTGACCAGCAGGATCTCGGTGGTCTTGCCGTCGAAGACCTTCACCTTCTTGTTCCAGGCGCTGCTGCAGTCCTCGACCGGCTTGCCCTCGTCGTCCACCGGCGTGGCCTTCACGGCGTAGCACCCGGCGGGCAGGGTGAAGAAGTGGTCGGCGAAGGCGTGCTCGCTGTCGGGGTCGAAGTCGCTGGCCGGGACGAACGAGGGCAGCGCGAAGTCCTCGAGGTCGACGGTGGCCTGCCAGTGGTGGGGCTCCTTGAGGGTCTCGTACTTGCACGGGATCTGCTTGACGTCGAACTGGAAGCCGGCGACGGCGTCGGCGGCGTACCCCATGGTCAGGGCCATGCCCGTGGTCGAGGTGGAGCCGTCGGGGGTCGCGTCGGTGGCGCAAGCGCCCATGGCCAGGGCCGCGGCCGAGGCCAGGCCCACGCCCAGCTGGCGGGCGCGCTTGGCGTTCGCAATGCGGATCATGTCTCGTCTCCGAGAAGGGTGCGCGCGGCGGGCGAGCGGGGGGCTTCCGACACACGAGGGCGTGGCCGCCACGGGGGTCATGGCGGGGTCGGAGGCTCGCGAGAGGCCGCGCTACGGGAGGCAGAGTCGGGGAGGATGGGGAGGTGAGCGAGTCGCTCACGTCTGCGAACCCATAGCGCCCAGCGGGCCGCGTTCAACGGGAACTTTTCTCCGTTCTGCGGCCTCTCACGCCAAGTTTTGGCAATCTCTACAGAAAAAACTTCCGGTCGCTTTCCGCCGTCGGCGCCCCCCTCGGCCAAGTGCCCGCGAGCGCAGCCGCCACGTCGCAGATGGACCCGCCACCCTGCCTTCCAGGTCGCGACCCCATGTCGCCAGCGGGCCGGGCCAGGCCCTACGCCGTGATCGACAACGTCCGCGCGGCCTTGCGTCCGCTCGACGCTCGCGACGGCCCTCCGGCGCCCGCGCGGCGTCTGTTGCCGGAGCTACTTCAGCGCCGTCGCCTCGCCAGCCATCGCCTCCGGTGGAAGGCCCAGCGTGCGCGCACGCTCGCTCCGAATGTCGGTCGGCTGGAAGTCTCCGTGTCGCGCCAACGGGCGCAGCGTCGCCGCGTCCAGCACCGCCCATGGCGCCTCGTCCAGGTCGCGCCAGTCGCGCGAGTGGACCCACAGCCGCCCACCGTGAAAGTGGAACGGCTTGATCTCCTCTCCGACCTGCGCGGCCGCCGTCATCTGGCCCGTGGCGCCGTCGAGCACGGTGACCGCGCCGTGTTCGTCCAGGTAGTAGCGCCCCTGGTAGCGAATCAGCTTGTTGTAGAGCAGCCGCTGAGTCGCCGACGAACGCCAGGCCACGCGACGCGTCTCCAGGTCGACCATCGCCAGGTGGAAGTCGAAGCTCGTCGCGTCGGGGGCGGACGGGGCAACGAGGACCAGCGGAACGAAGCGCGTCAGCGACCCCGACCAGGGCTCGAGCTCGAGCGCCATCGCCCGCAGGTGCGACAGGTGGATGTCGTGGTTGAAGGCGTAGGCGCCCAGGTCCAGGCGCCAACGCTCGGCTCCGGTCGCCGGGTCGAGCCCCGCGAGCGCGGTGGGCCCTCGGTAGTCGGTCATGAAGACGACCAGGTCCGAGCCGAACGAACCGCAGGCCACCGGCATGGGCGCATCGGCCTGCTCGGCGGCATCGGACGGCGGCGACACGCGGGCCAGCCTCGTCGGCCGGAAGTCGGGCAGATTCCAGCGCCACAGGTGATGCCGGTCGACCCCGAACAGGGCCTCCTGCGAGGCGCACGGGCGAATCCGCGATGGCAACGTCGCGACGGCGCGGCCCGACCCTGGGTCGATGAGCTCCCAGGTCCAGACCTCGGGGCGCGACAGCAGCCAGGGTCCGAAACGCGACGGCAGGTCGCGAGAAGACACCTCGCGACGCTGCTCCCAGCGCACGCCCCCATCAGCAGACCCAATGCTGGTCACCTCCAACCCGTCGGCGCTCGCGTTGGCCACCGCGAATGCTTCATCGAACACGACCAGCCGCGCCGGGTCGAAGACGTGCTTGGCGCTACTCGACCGCTCCCACGAGGGCTCGCCGTCCGCGCGTCGAAACGCCTCGACCCGCGCCTCGGCCCCTTCGCGCGTCATCACGACGACGGTCTCCCCGCCGGCCGCCGCCTCGGGCCCATAGAAGGGCAGCGCCGGTTCGTGCGCGAGCTCGCGCCACCACACGACGCCCTGCCCCGCCCTCACCCGCGCCAACCAGAACCGCGACGGGTCGTCGTCGTCGTTGGCCCGGAACGTGATCAGCGCCTCGTCCGGCCCGATCGGCGTCAGCCCCGTGATGAAGCCCTGTGGGGCCCCGAACACGATCCGCCACAGCCACCAGCCGGCGACGACCAGCGCCGCCCCCAGCCCGACGACTCCCGCGCGCTTCCGCATCGACGCCCCCGCATCTCACACCGCACGTCGCGGTCGGCGCAGCCTCCTACGCAGCGCAGCCGCCTGTAAACCCTCTCGAGCCCGAGACCCGCTGGCCGCCTCTGCGTTCGCGCTCGCTCGACGTCGCCGCTCGGCGGCTCAGCGCGCCAGCTCGGCCCAGAAGACGCCGCGCAGGTCGCCCTCCGCGAAGCCGGTGGCGCGATCGGCCGGGTACAGCTGGTCCAGGCGGGCGCGCAGCTCGGGCGCCAGGGCCTCGGCGGGGCCGTGACAGGTCGTGCACATGGGCGCGGTCGGGATGCCACGCACGACGCCCACCCGCTGCTCCGAGATGGGGACGGCCACGGGCTTGGGCGGCAGCAACGTCGCGGGCTCGGTCGTCGCCAGGAACTCGGCCAGCCAGGGGCGCGGCGCGTTGTCGGGGTTGCGCAGGCGGTGGCTGCTGCGGCCCAGCTCGAGGCGGTGCTTTTCGCCGATCTCGCGCGCCAGGGCCGGCGCGATGGCCGAGCAGACCGTCACGGCGTCGGCGGGCCCCGCCTTCAGCGCCTCTTGCAGGCGGCCGCCCAGCGTCTTCTGCAGCTCGTCCATGGCGGCGGTCGCGCGCGCCACGGCGGCCTGGTCGTCCAGCGGCGCGGGGGCCGGCGGTTCGGACTTGCAGGCGGCGAGCGACAGCAGCGCGGGCAGCGCGAGGGCGGACATGACACGAACGGGACGCATGGCGGGGCTCCTGGGCGGCGAGAGCGCTCGGCGGGCGGCTCCCGGGGCACGGCGGCGCGATCATCGGGCCGGGCGTGCGCCGCGACAAGCCCCGATTCAGCGTCAGGCCCCCTTCACGGCTTGGGGATGCGCAGGGTCGCGCTGATCATCGCCGAGCCGCTGAGCGCGAACATCAGCGTCAGCGGATGCAGGATGAAGGGGCCGAGCCGGTAGCCGCCCAGCCACAGATCGGGGCCGGTGGCCCCCTGCCAGAACGCCACCGCCATCACGGCGACCAGCAGCAGGCTGGTCGGGATGGGGGTGCCCTCGAAGTACTTCACCTTGCCGCGCTCGTCGGCCAGGGCGGTCGAGGTCACGTTGAAGCGCGCGAGCCGGCTGATGCCGCAGCACACGAAGTAGACCAGGACGACCGCGTCCCACCCGCCCCGCATGCCTATCGTGAAGGCCAACGCCGCCGGCGCGACCCCGAACGACACGATGTCGGCCAGCGAGTCCAGGTCGGCCCCCAGCGGCGACTGCTTGCGCCGCCACCGCGCGACCGCCCCATCGAACGCGTCGAGCACGAACGCGACCGGCAGCAGCGCGAACGCCACCCACAGGTAGGTCACCCGTGACTCCGCCGGCGTCGTCGGGTCCAGGTACCCCAGACACAGGAAGATCGCGCTCGTCCCCGCGGCCGCGTTCCCCAGGGTCAGGAAGTCCGCCAGCGCGAACCCGCGCAGCATGGAAAGGTGCTTCGGCTTGGCCGTCCGCTGTTCGCTCATGGCCTGACCCTACCGCGCCCTCCCCCGCCGCGCATCCCCTCAGCCGTCACCGGCTCCTCACTGCAACCACGACCTCGGCTTGCCGTCGCCGTCAGCGCCGGGCAGAGTTGTCGCGTCATGGTCACCGAAGCCCAGGTCCGCCAGATCGCCCTGTCCCTGCCGGGCGCCTTCGAGCAGCCCTCCTACGGCGGCCGCCCCTCCTGGCGCACCAAGCCGCGCATGTTCGCCTGGCTGCGCGAAGACCCCGTCGCCCTGGTCGTCTGGGTCGCGTCCCTGGACGCCATGCGGGCCCTGCTCGCTGGCGAGCCCGACACCTTCTTCACCACACCCCACTACGACGGCCACTCCATCGTCCTGGTGCGCCTCGAGGCCGTCACCGTCGCCCGCGCGACCGAGCTCATCACCCAGTCCTGGCGCCTGCGCGCCCCCGCCTCGCTGGTCGGCCGAAGGGACCGCGACGGGTGACGGGCGGTGCCTCCTCGGCGCCCGGCACATCGCTCACGTGCAGGTGCCGACCGTCCACGCGCCCTCGCCGCATTGACAGGACGACGCTCCGCTCTCTATTCTCGAATCGAGAACGCAGGAGAAGTCATGGGTGCCACGCGAGGCCCTGAGCCTCTGAAACCGCAGGACATCATGGTCTTGCTAGCTGTCCTGACCGTGGATCCGGGCTGGAGCTTCGCGAGCCTCGCGGCGCTCCTCGACATGTCGTCCTCGCACGTCCACGCCGCTCTCGGACGTGCGGGTCACGCCCATCTCTACTCGCCGCGCCGACGCTCCGTGAACACCCACGCGTTGCTCGAGTTCATCGAGCACGGCATCCGTTATGCCTTCCCGGCCGCTCCCGGCCGCCTCACATCCGGAGTTCCCACCGCCCACTCGGCGCCCCCGCTGTCGGACATGCTAGCCGGGGCATCACCCCATCCCTACGTCTGGCCCGCCCCTGAGGGGGACGTCGTCGGCGAGGAGATCCAGCCCCTGTACCCGACGGCACCCCGAATCGCCTCGAAGTCCCCAGCGCTATACGCCTTGTTGGCGCTCGTCGATGGGGTCAGGGTGGGCGCCGTCCGCGAGCGTAAGCTGGCGGTGAACGCACTGAAGCAGAGGCTCGCGCACGATGCACGACAACCTCGTCTCGATGGCTGAGGTCGCCAGAGCCCTCGAAGGCCTGCCTTGGCCCGTCGTTTTCGTCGGCGGAACGACAATAGGGCTCTACCTACAGCCGTTTGGGGCCATGCGGGTACGGGTCACCGAAGACGTCGATTGCGTCGTTCCGGTAAGAACACGCACGGAGTTCGCCGAGTTGGAGCAGCAGCTTCGCCAGCGAGGTTTCGAGCACCACGCTGAACCGGGCGCGCCAGTTTGTCGATGGCGCCTGGGCGAACGTGTCGTAGACATCATGCCCGACGACGAGCACGTGCTTGGCTTCACGAACCGCTTCTATCGCAGCGGCTGCGAGCACGCGCGTACCATCGAACTCGACGACGGCACCTCGGTCTCCATCATGCGACCTGCCTGGGCGCTGGCGACCAAGGTCGAAGCCTTCCAAGGCCGCGGCACTTCAGATCCCTGGGTCAGCGAGGACTTGGAGGACATCGTGGCGCTACTGGCGAGCTGCGACGACTTGCTGGACGACCTGTCGACGGCCGGTCAGGACGTGACGTCAGCGGTCGCCCAATGGGCTTGCGCGTTTATGGTCCGAGCTGAATGGCGCGAACTGATTGAAGCCCATCTGGTCCGCAGAGATTGGGCATCCCGGGTGGAAGACCGGCTGAACGCCATAGCGGCCATGCAGTGATGACTACCCGACCGACGAGGCCGACTTGCCGTCATCGACGGTCGCAGGCACAGTGCTCGCGCACGAAGCCCAGGCCCGCCAAGCCGCCCTTTTCCTGCCCGGAGCCCCGCATGAAGAGCCTTCGACGTCTGACGAGCGCCCTCCCGCTGCTGGCCAGCGCGGTCGCGGCGACCGGCTGCGACGACGACTGGAAGCGAACCCAGCTCGCGGACCAGGGCGTCGCGTGCCTCGTGCCCGCCGAGCAGGGCACCGCGCCGGAACCGAACATGGACCCGGACCCCATCGCCGTCGGCGACGAGGTCTTCGTCTACGTCGTCCTCGACCCCTGCGCGACGCTCCAGTGTGACCGCGTCGAGTCGGCCTCTTGCGAGGCGACGCTGGACGGCCACGTCATCCGCGTGACCAGCCGGGCCACCGTGGCCACGAACACCGACGTGGATGGCTGCCCGGCCGCCTGCCTGCCAGTCGAGGCGACCTGCTCCGTCGGCGTGCTGCCGGCCGGCACCTACACCGTCCTGCACGCCGGCACCACGCGCACCGTGACCCTCCCCGGCACCGACGCATGCCCCCAGTGACGCGATGTGGTCAGATCTAGCGATATTCGTCGTCGGCACATCAATCTTCTTGGCGCTGGTGGCGTGGCCAGACAGTCATGCCGAGCGTGAACTCAGAAAAACCTGGCAGGAGACCGGGGCAAGGCTTGGCATGCACGTGACGCGACGAGGGTTCGCACGGGAAATGCGGCTTCGGGGGATCGCGGGCGCCTGGCTGATTGAAGCGACCGATTGGACGCAGCCGCTGCGACGCGGCGACCGCGCGATACTCTTTCGCATAGTTCCCGCCCACAAGGGGACTGGCTTGGATGATATCTCCAACAGCGGAGTGCGAGAGCAGCTCCAGGCCGCGTTCCGAGCACTCGGTCTACCGTCTGAAATCGTCGTCCGAAAGCGCCTTCTAGCTGGGCGGTGCCAGCTGCCACGCGATGCCGCCACATTGGAAGCCGTGCTGCACCACGTCGCCAATGCTGCACGCAGCCTCAATCTCATGTCGACACGGGGTCCGGGTGCGCCAAGCAATGGAACCCGATCGAGGACCACCAGAACTTGACTTTTGATCAAGTCGCACCTAGGTTGAGGACGTGGCTGACGGACCCCTCGATAGAGCCCGAGCGAGGCAGGCCATCCGCGCTGCGCTGTCGAGTGGTTGTGTCATCTTCAGTGCGCGCATGCTCGTGAGGAGATGCGCAACGACGGCATGGACGAGCTCGACGTCTTCAACGTGCTTCGCGCAGGTGTGGTCGAGCCGGGCGAGTGGGAGCACGGGAGCTGGCGCTATCGGGTCCGCCGGGGCCGTCACTTCGTGGTCGTGTGCTTCCCGGCCGAGTTGGCTGTCCTGGTCGTGACAGCGTGGAGGGTTCGATGAGGTGCTACGTCTGCGGACAGGGAGAGCTGAAGGAGCGCCGCGAGAGCATTCCGTACCGAGCTCTGCCGGGGGTCGTTCTCGATGACATCCAGGTACAGACGTGTACGGTCTGCGGAGAGCGCTTCGAGTCGATCCCGGCCATGGCCAGCTTGAACCGTGAGCTGGCCAAGGCGCTGGTTCGGAAACGGGCGCGGTTGACGCCCGAGGAGATTCGGTTCCTGCGGAAGTCGGTCGGATGGTCGGCGCGTGAACTCAGCGAGCACCTGCGTGTCGATCCCTCGACGGTCTCGCGCTGGGAGAGCGGCAAGCAGTCGCCTTCACCGCAGCTCGATCTCCTGATTCGCTTCGTCGTTCAGAACGCCGATCCCATGGAGCCGTTCGACGACAGGGAGGCGGGGCGCGCCGAACCCGAGCCCCTGGCGGAGCACTTCCAGCACGGCGAGTCGTGGGTGCGAGCCCGGACCGGCTGACCCTCGGACTCCGAACTCGGAATCTCGGAACTGGCATGGAGCGTCTTCAGATGCGGTATGCGGGTCAATCAGCGAGCTCGTCGAGTGGCGCGTCGAAAGTCGTCGGTCATCGTCATCCCTCCCCGGCCTCCCCAGCCGAGGTCGCGAACCCTTGGTGGAGCGGTTCCAGCGTCGTGAGCGGGCGCGCCGCGAGCGGCGCGATCCAGAGCCCTCGCGAGCGAGGGCACTCCGTTTGGCGCGTCGTCACCTGGGACCGCCGGCTTCCAGCCGGCCTGAACCTGCACCGCCCTCAGCGCGCCCTCCCCGTCGGGCGCCGGCGAGACCAGCTTGCCGTCGTCGTCAGCGCCAGGCAGAGTTGTCGCGCCACGATCAACGAAGCCCAGGCCCTTCAGGCCGCCGTGTCCCGTCCCGGAGCCCCGCATGATGAGCTTGCGACACCTGACGAGCAGCCTCGCGCTGCTGACATGCGCCGCTGTCGCGACCGCCTGCGACGACGACTGGAAGCGAACCCAGCTCGCGGACCAGGGCGTCGCCTGCCTCGTGCCCGCCGAGCAGGGCACCGCGCCGGAACCGAACATGGACCCGGACCCCATCGTCGTTGGCGACGAGGTCTTCGTCTACGTCGTCCTCGACCCCTGCGCGACGCTCCAGTGCGACCGCGTCGAGTCGGCCTCCTGCGAGGCGACGCTGGACGGCCACGTCATCCGCGTGACCAGCCGCGCCACCGTCGCGACGGACACCGACGCGTCTGTATGTCCGACCATGTGCCTGGCCGTCCAGGCGACCTGCTCCGTCGGCGCCCTGCCGGCCGGCACCTACACCGTCCTGCACGCCGGTACGACGCGCACCGTGACCCTCCCCGGCACCGACGTCTGCGATCAATGACCAGAGCCTCCGCCGCGACGTAGATCGCTACGTGAAGTCGCATCCAGCGCTTCCAACGTCATTGACGCTTTGATACCGGTACAACAGCACGACCGGCCCGCGGGCTGAATCCGCACGACACCCTCGCCCGCAGAGGATATATGCCTGCTTTTTCGACCTGGATGAAGCTGACGAAGCGGTTCGCGATGACTCCGTCCGGGTTCGTAGTGAACACACAGCGGGAACCTTCGTCAGGCGTCGCCCTCGATTTCGGGGAGCAGCCGGCATCGGCCCTTGCATTTTCGGCAGACGGCAAGCGGCTTGCCGTCTCTGGCGGCGGAATGATTCACGGCCCTGTGGGTATCCACGTGTTCGATGTCGAGTCGGGCGAGCGCACGACCGTGTGCACCTACCACCGCATGGGTGTTCACGACCTGGCCTTCGCGTCCGACGGACTACTGGCGTCGGTGAGCCACGATTACACGGCGGTGATCTGGAACCTCGAAGCCCGCGATGCCATCTGCTTGCTCGCCGAGGAGTGGGCCGGCGCGGTATCCCGGCAGAGCACGGTCATCGCCGGAAACAGGCTGCTCGTAGCCGACGGCATGACCTGGGTCGGCAACCGAGCCTCGCTGCACGCATTCGACCTGGACACCGGGGCGCACCGCCAATGGCTCACCTTGCCCAAGAAGGCGGGAATCGGAGACCTGCGTCTCGCGCCTGGGATGGCGTCCGTCGTAGCGCTCTTGGCGTCGGACATGCGCGAGATGGAGCCGCCGTTCGATGTGCTACGCCTCGATCTCGACGGCCGCGAGATCGGGCGATTCCAATTCGATCACGCCATCTACCACCTGGAGGCGGCACGTGACGGGCTAGTCGTCATCATCGGGATGAGCTATGAGGACGACGACGAGGGCACATTCGCCTGGACCATCGACCTTCAGGGGGACGCTGTCGCCCGACGAAAGCTCGGAGATCACATCGGCGGATCCGCAGCGAGGTCCAGCAACGGCGATCGCGTGGCCATCGGCTTCGAGGATCGAGTCGAAATTTGTGCGGTCGACACTCTAGAGCCGCTCGCCCGCTTCTCTCTCGACAGCCACGTCGTTGGTGTGGCCTGGTCTCCGGACGACCGGTGGATAGCGGCGGGCACCCAGGACGGAAAGGTTCAGCTGTTAGACCCCCGAACCTCACCCTGGGACCGGTAACCGTCCGAGGTCTCCGCATTCGGCGGAACCACACCCTGGGAGGGGTTAAGACGGAACCTCACCATGGGACCGGTTGCCGACCAGGTCAGGGATACCAGGTGAAGGAACACGGGTACGTCATCGGCATGAGCAAAACATCCAGCCAGAAGGCGCGCCTCTGGGCTACGGTCGTGCTGGTCGTAGGCCTGGCGCTCGGTTCGTTCGTATGGCACAGCCTGAGCAGGAAGAAGGGCGACGACATCGACGGTCGGAAGGTGATGCTCAGGAATTTGGCCAACGCCCTCCAACTCTATTCGGCCGCGAACGGAACGTTCCCTCGCTCGCTCGAGGACTTGGTTGAGGAGCGGCTCATCTCGCCCGAGCACCTCGAAGCCAGTGATGTCGGGCGGTTCGTCTATGCACCGCCCGACAGCGTGCAGTCCGATGAGTTCACGCTTTGCCTGCTGGGTCCCGATGGCAGGGACGACTCCGGGGACGACATCTGCTACGACCCAGTGATGCACACGCTGAACGGGCTGAGGCGGTAGAGGGCGTCGAGGGGCATCGCAGCTCACCAGAGACGCGTCACGGCGTAGGCGTCGAAGGAGGGGTCGGCGCTGAGTACGGTCAGGCCTTCCTCGAGGGCTTGAGCTGCCAGGAGGCGATCGAAGGGATCCCGGTGGTGAAACGGGAGGTCCCGGACGCGCAGCACGTGCGCTTCCAAGATGGGCAGCGGTGCGATGCCGATCGTCGTGCGGGCCTGGGCGAGGACCTGGCGGAGCGGCTCTCGCAGGGACAACTTGCCGGTCGAGAGCTTGATGGCCATCTCCCAGGCGCTCGCTACGCTCATGAAGAGCTCGCTGGAGGTGTCGGCACAGACGGCGCGAGCTCGATCGCCGAGTCGCTCCGGCGTGTGCCGCATCCAAAGAAAGGTGTGGGTGTCCAACAGGTAGGGCACGCGGACCGACCTCAGGTGTAGTCGGCGAAGTCATCGAGCGGGGCGTCGAAGTCGTCGGCCATCGTCATCCCGTCCCGGCCTCCCCAACCGAGCTCGCGAACGACGGGTGGCTTCTCGAAGGCCACCAGCCGCGCCACGGGCTGGTGGCGCTTGGAGATGACGACCTCCTCACCCGCGAGGACGGCTTCGATGAGGCGGGAGAGGTGGGTCTTGGCTTCGTGGATGTTCACTTCGATCATGCCCGGAACTTAGTCATCGAACATGACCAGGTCAACCCGACGGATTCGAGGGCGGGTGTCAGGGTTCATCACCTTTCACTTCTAGCCTGGTGACGATCCCTGGCGCCAGGACGGCTAGTTTCGGAATTTGTCGTCGTCGGAGCCGCCATCTACGCCGGCCCGTTGCTTGTCGGCGGGTTCGCGCGCAACGGCTCTCAGGTCGATTCCGTGGAAACGCTCGAGCTTCTCGCGGCCGAGTTGGAGCCAGGTCTTGCGCTTGTTCGGGCCCAGTGAGTCTTCTGAGTCGTCGATGCCGACGAAGCCGGGGATCTGGTAGGAGACGATCTCCAGGCGGCCGCTGATGTGGTCGATGATCATGGGCACGACCTCGACGTTCGGCTCCCTGGCGCCCTCGCGCCAATCCACGACCCGGGTCGCCCACGCGTGCACCTTGACGCGGTACGTGTGCTCCTCTTCGGCCTCATCGGCTCGAGCGTAGAAGATGCCCCAGGTGGGCACGCTCGCGGGCGTGATGGCGAGGATCTTGCGGTCGTCGATGATGCCAAGGGACATTCGGGCTCCTTGCTTTCGCAAGTAGATGGCGTTTGTGAAGGGTCAGGGTTGAGGACTTTTCATGCTCTGGCGGCTTCCGGAGCGGCGCGTGATGGCTGACAGGCGGAATCTTCGCAGAGTCGGCCGGCGAAGTCGCCTGGCAGGGCGCCGAAATCGACTTGCCGGTGGAGAGCTTCCGGGGGCGCCGCGAGCGGCGCGATCCAGCGAGCCCGCGCGAGCGCGGGCACTCCGGGAGGCGAAGGCGGGCGTGGCCGAACGTCCCGACCTTGGCGCCGCGAGCGGCGCCATCCGGGAGCCCGCGCGAGCGCGGGCACTCCGAGTGGCGACGCCAGATCTCAGCCGGCCGGAGCGGGTTGCGGGCGGCCGGAGACGAAGGCGGCGAGGTGCTGGCCGGTCAGGGTCGCGCGGGAGGCGACGAGGTCGGACGGGGGGCCCTGGTAGACGAGGCGGCCGCCGTCGTGGCCGGCGCCGGGGCCGAGGTCGATGAGCCAGTCGGCGTGGGCCATGACAGCCTGGTGGTGCTCGATGACGATGACCGACTTTCCGGAGTCGACCAGGCGGTCGAGGAGGGCGAGGAGCTTGCGGAGGTCGGCGAGGTGGAGGCCGGTGGTGGGCTCGTCGAGGACGTAAATGCCGCCGTCGTCGGCCATGTGGGTGGCGAGTTTGAGGCGCTGGCGCTCGCCGCCGGAGAGCGTGGGGAGGGGCTGGCCGAGGCGGAGATAGCCGAGGCCGACGTCGGCGAGGCGGAGGAGGATGGCCTTGGCGGCCGGGGTGCGGGCCTCGCCGGCGCTGAAGAAGGCGAGCGCGTCGTCGACGGGGAGGTCGAGCACCTCGGCGATGTTGAGGCCGCCGAAGCGGTAGTCGAGGACGGCGGCCTGGAAGCGGCGGCCCTCGCACTCTTCGCAGACGGAGGTGACGCCGGTCATCATGCCCAGGTCGGTGTAGATGACGCCGGCGCCGTTGCAGGTCGGGCAGGCGCCCTCGGAGTTGGCGCTGAACAGGGCCGGTTTGACGCCGTTGGCCTTGGCGAAGGCCTTGCGGATGGGGTCGAGCAGGCCCGTGTAGGTGGCCGGGTTGCTGCGGCGCGAGCCCTTGATGGCGGACTGGTCGACCGAGACGACGCCCTCGCGCCCGGAGACCGAGCCGTGGATGAGGGAGGACTTGCCCGAGCCGGCGACGCCGGTCACGACGACCAGGACGCCCAAGGGGATGTCGACGTCGACGTTCTGCAGGTTGTGGGTGTCGGCGCCGCGGACCTCGAGCACGCCGGTGGGCTTGCGGACCTTGGGCTTGAGCTTGGCGCGGTCGGACAGGTGGCGGCCGGTGAGTGTGCCGCTGGCGCGTAGATCGTCGACGGCGCCCTGAAAGACCACCTCGCCGCCGGCGGTGCCCGCGCCGGGGCCGAGATCGACGACGTGGTCGGCGATGGCGATGACCTCGGGTTTGTGCTCGACGACGAGGACGGTGTTGCCCTTGTCGCGCAGGCGCAGGAGGAGGTCGTTCATGCGCTGGATGTCGTGGGGGTGCAGGCCGACCGTGGGCTCGTCGAAGACGTAGGTGACGTCGGTCAGCGACGAGCCGAGGTGGCGGATCATCTTGGTGCGCTGGGCCTCGCCGCCCGAGAGGGTGCCGGAGGGGCGGTCGAGGCTGAGGTAGCCGAGGCCTATCTCGACGAAGGAGTCGAGGGTGTGGCGGAGGGTCTGCAGGAGCGGGGCGACGGAGGGCGCGTCGAGGTCGCGCACCCAGGCGGCGAGATCGCTGATCTGCATGGCGCAGGCGTCGGCGATGTTGATGCCGCCTATCTTGGAGGACCGGGCGGCTTCGTTCAGGCGCGTGCCGCCGCAGTCGGGGCAGGTCGTGAAGGTGACGGCGCGCTCGACGAAGGCGCGGATGTGGGGCTGCAGCACTTCGACGTCCTTGGACAGAAACGACTTCTGGATGCGCGGGATGAGGCCCTCGAACGTCATGTTCGTGCGCTCGATTTTGACCTTGGTGGGCTCGCAGTACAGGAACGTCTGCAATTCCTTCTTGGTGTAGTCGCGGATGGGTTTGTTCGGGTCGAAGAAGCCGGACTCGGCGAAGATGCGGACGTACCAGCCGTCCGCGCTGTAGTTCGGGATGGTGAAGGGGCCCTCGGAGAGCGACTTGCTGTCGTCGTACAGCTGCGTCAGATCGATGTCGTTGACGCTGCCGGTGCCCTCGCAGCGGGCGCACATGCCGCCGTAGACGGTGTAGGCCTTGGCTTCGGCCTTGGGTGTGCCGGGGCCGCGCTCGACGGTGATGGCGCCGGCGCCGCGGACGGTGGCGACGTTGAACGAGAAGGCGTTGGGCGAGCCGATGTGGGGCTGGCCGAGGCGGCTGAAGAGGATGCGCAGCAGGGCGTTGGCGTCGGTAGCGGTGCCGACGGTCGAGCGGACGTTGGCGCCCATGCGCTCCTGGTCGATGATGATGGCGGTCGTCAGGCCCTCGAGGACGTCGACCTCGGGGCGCGACAGGGTCGGCATGAAGCCCTGCAGGAAGGCGCTGTAGGTCTCGTTGATGAGGCGCTGCGACTCGGAGGCGATGGTGCCGAAGACGAGCGACGACTTGCCCGAGCCCGAGACGCCCGTGAAGACGGTCAGGCGGCGCTTGGGCAGCTCGACGGTGACGTCCTTCAGGTTGTTCTCGCGGGCGCCCTGGACGCGGATGAGGTCGTGGCGGTCGGCGGGGTGCGCGGGCGAGGGCTGCGGGTCGTTCGCGGAGGCCATGGGCGATGTTCCTGAGGGCTGGGGCGGTTCAGAGGGGGGCGAGCTGGAGGCGGCCGTAGGCGACGAAGGCGCAGAGGGCGGCCACGACGAGCCAATAGACCATGGGGCCGCGGCTCTTGTCACCGGACGCGAGGTGCAGCGCGGTGAAGAGGAGCATCTCGGCGGCGATGACGAGCGCCGCGACGGGGACCGCGATGGCCCAGGGCTCGTGGAGGAGCGGAACGACGAGGGCCACGCTGGCGAGCAGCTCGACGACGCTCATCCCGAGCCAGGCCGGCTGCGGGATCACCCCCAGCGAGGGCATCGTCTTCTCGGGCGGGTTGGAGAACTTCCAGACCGCGCCGATGGCGGTGTGCAAGGCGAGCAGGATCTGCAGGACCCACAGGGCGATGTTCATGGCAACCTCGCGAGCAGCTCGACCAGGCGGCCGCCCATCATCTTCCAGCCGTAGCGGGCGCCGCCGGCGTTCTGCTTCTGGGCCGGCTCGAAGCCCGACTGGACGAGCGACAGCCGGGTGCCGGCGTCGGTCGGCGTCAGCGTGAAGGTGACGACCGTGTCGATGTCGCCGACCACCCAGCGCCAGCTGAGGCGAGTGTGTTCTTCGACCTCGAGCATCTTGCAGTGCACGGTGCCGTCCCAGCCAGGTTGCGGCTGGGTCTTCAGCTTGAACGCGGCGCCCGGCTGGAGTTCGAAGCCGATGGCGGGCAGGAGCCACTCGCTGAGCAGCTCGGGGTCGGTCAGCGCGCGCCAGACCTTGGCGGGCGAATGCTGCAGATCGAAGTCGAACGCTATGGATTCGTTCTGCGACGGGGCGGTCTTGTCGACGATGCTCATTCGTCCATCCTGTCCAGCAGTCGCTCGAGGCGGTCCATGTGCTCGGTCCAGAAGGCGCGGTAGTGCGCGATCCAGTCGATGAGCGGCTGCATCCCGCGCGGGTCCACCCGGTAGTAGACGCAGCGCCCCTCCTTGCGGCCGCTCACCAGACCGGCGCCCTTCAACGTGGCGAGGTGCTGCGAGACCGCCGGCTGCGAGATGTCGAAGCGAGCGGTCAGGTCCTTGACCGCCGCCTCCCCCCTCGTCAACGCCTCGAAGATCGCCCGCCGGCTGGGGTCCGCCAGGGCGTGAAAGATCCGGTCCTCGGCTGTGGCCGCGCTCTGCATGCGCATCCAATAAGCGAATGCTTATTTGATGTCAAGCGCGCCTCTCCCCTGCCCTCCCAGGATCCATACGAAGCTGAAAGCGCCGGCGTGGCCGGCGCGGGGCCGCCTGCGGCGGCTCAGGACTCAGTCCGACTCTGCAACGGGCGTCCCCACTCTCCCGACGACTCCTGGGCGGCCACTCGAGGCCGTCTCCCTGGATCGGACTGAGTAGACGCCACGTTGGGGCGGTCAGGTCGACTTCTTGACGAACTTGGTCAGGATGACGATCTGCTGGCCGGAGACGCGGCCTTCGATGTGCTCGGGGTTGTCGGGGACGAGGGAGATGTTGCGGACGGGGGTGCCGCGCTTGGCGGTGAAGTTGGCGCCCTTGACGTCCAGATCCTTGATGAGGGTGACCGTGTCGCCGTTTTCCAACACGGCGCCGTGGCAGTCGCGGTGCTGGACGGAGGGCTCGTCGTCGGAGGGCGAGGCGCCGGCCTGAGCCCAGGCGAGGGTCTCGTCGTCGAGGTAGAGCTGGTCGAGCAGATCCTGGGGCCAGCCCTCGCCGCGGAGGCGGTCGAGCATGCGCCAGGCGAGGACCTGCACGGCGGGGACCGGGGTCCACATGCTGTCGTTGAGGCAGCGCCAGTGGTTGGGGTCGACGCGATCGGGGTGGTCGAGCTGGTCGCGGCAGGTGGCGCACAGCCAGGCCGCGGTGTCGGCGGTGCCGTCGGGGGTCGGGGGGACCTCGTAGGGCGCGAGGTCGTCGGTCGCGGCGCACAGCTCGCAGGTGGCGTTGCTGCGGGCGAGGAGGTCGGCTTCGAGGGACATGGGCGGGCTCCGGGGCAAGGGGCGCGCGGAGTATCGGAGCCGGGCGGCGCGAGGGTCAAGGTGAACGACGGGTGCGCGGGGTGTGGTCAGAGGACGAGAGGCAAAGGTCAGGGGGCGTGCTGAGTCAGGCCGGATGGAAGAGGCCGTCACAGAAGCCTCTCGGAGTGCTCCAGCTTGCTGGAGCCCCCATCCGGCGCAGCTTGCTGCGCCGGGTTTGGCAGCCAGATCCCGGCGGCGAGCCGCCGGGGCCGGGGCTCCGGCAAGCCGGAGCACTCCAAGGCCGCCCAGAGCGGCGTCATTGCAACTACACATGGAAGCCGGCGGTCCCGCGCGGGAGTCAGGGGGCGCCGACGACGAGGCGCTGGCGGAGGTAGGCGAGGTTCAGGGGGTTGAAGGTCGGGACCTGGGACAGGGCCTCGACCCAGTTGGTGACGGCGCCGGTCTGCATGACGTTGAGGCCGGGGGTGTCGATGTGGGCGCCGGGGACCGGGCTCACGACGAACGAGGGGCCGTTCACCTCGGCGAAGAGGCCCTCGGGGGGCGGGCCGTAGGGGACGAGGCCCAGTGAGTGGCCCATCTCATGGCAGAGGGTGCTGGCCATGGCGAGGCCCAGGAGGTCGACGGCGAGGGCGTAGATCTCGTAGCGGTCGAGGACCTCGGAGGGGTGGCCGGCGGCGGGGTCGAAGGCGGGGTCGAGGAAGACGGCGTCTTCGGGCAGGGTGCCGATGGGGTGGCCGGTCTCGGGGAGGATGCTGGACAGCAGCAGCGGCGCGAGGGGGTTCTGCAGGACCAGGCGGACGAGCGCCGTGGGGTACACGCCGAGGCCGTAGACCGAGTCGTCCTCTCGCTCCTGGTTGTTCCAGTCGATCTTGGCGCGGCCGACGATGCCGGTGGCCTGGTCGGTCGGGGTGCCGTCGCCGCCCAGCGCGATGAGCGAGAGGGTGCCGGTCGGGTAGTCGGCGGGGGACGGGGCGCCGGGGTCGCCCTCGAACCAGAGGCGCAGCTGGACGCCGCCGGGTTGCGGGGCGCCGTCGGCGGTCAGGCCGAAGATGCGCGTCGCGTGGGCGCGGACGGTGGCGAGGAGGCGGGCCTTGACGGCGGCGGTGGCCTCGGGGGCGTCGTGGCTGAAGAGGCCGAGCTCGTAGAAGGGCTCGTCGAAGTCGGGGACGCCATTGCCGGCGGGGACGTGGTCGCTGGTGACCAGCTTGGTGCCATCGGGGCCGGGCTGGACGTTCAGGGCGAAGAGATCGCGCGAGAGGACGACGAGCCACTCGTCGGGGGTGGCGAAGGGGTCGAGGGCCGGGGGGAGCGTGGCCGCCTCGAAGGTGATGGCGCTGGAGGCGGCGCCGCCGGGGCCGGTGATGTCGGCGGCGCAAGTGACGGTCGTAGCGTCGGGGGCGGCGTCGGGGTCGGTGAAGAGGACTCGGCGGTGGTCGGGGTCGGCGGTCTCGGCGAAGGCGGCGGCGGTCAGCGGGTCGCCGGCGGGGGTGAGGGTGCCGTCGGGCAGGCGCAGGGGGGCGTCGCAGGTCACCGCCAGGGTGGACCAGTCGACCGGGCCGCCGCCGACGCGGGAGGCGTCGAGGGTGAAGTTGGCGCGGTTGACCCGCAGGGTGAAGGGGTGGAGCGCGCCGGAGGGGTCGGACCAGGGGACCGAGCCGTTCAGATCGGGCGGCAGCTCGTTGATGGTGAGGAGCAGGCCCGGGGGCTCGGGGGGGACGGTCGGGACGTCGGGGGTGACGTCGGGGGTGACGTCGGGGGCGGCGGCGGTGTCGAGGTCGGCGTCGGGATCGGGGTCGGACGGTACGTCCGGCGTGGCCGGAGCGTCGGCCTGGGCGTCGTCGACGGGGTCGGTGTCGGCGCCGGCATCGGTCGGATCGGCGCCGGGGGCGTCGGTCGCGACGTCGGCCGGCGGCGCCGGGGTCGGGTCGTCACCGCAGGCGGCGAGGGTCAGGGCGGTCAGGCCGGCGGCGAGGAGGGCGGTGCGCATGGGCGCGGAGCATAGCGGGCCGGGGAGGCGGAGTCATGGGGAGGCGGCGGGGCGTGACGAGGGCGCCGCGAGCGGCGCGATCCAACGAGCCCCCGCCAGCGGGGGCACTCCAGCGGAGGCGCGGGCGTTTTCAGGCGGCGCGGGGGACGGCGGCGCCGGTGAGGTAGTCGCCGACGCGGGTCCAGAGGCGCTCGAAGGCGGGGCGGCGGAAGCCGGAGCCGGTGTGGAGCCAGTCGATGTGGGGGGGCTCGTGGCGGCGGTCGTCGAAGTGGCCGACGACGTCGAGGTGGTCGGCGCGGTCGACGTGGATGACCTCGCCCCAGACCTGCGACAGGGTCGGGACGACGCCGTCGTTGGTGCGGGCGTCGGGGAAGCGGCCGAGGGCGGCCTCGACGGCGGCGCGCTGGGTGTCGTCGAGCAGCGGGACGTGGCCGGGCGCCATGCGGGAGGTCATGTGGTGCAGGGCGCGGTAGATGGCGTGGGTGGCCTGCGCGTAGGGGTCGAGGCCGGTCTCGACGATGCTGACGAGGCCCGGGGGGCGGGCGGCGGTGACGACGGAGCCGTAGCGGACGCCGGGGCGCTGCTCGGTCGAGGCGTTGAAGGTGGCGATGCCCTCGGGGGTGAGCTGGGTGAGCAGGGACTGGTCGGTGCGGACGAGGCCGAGGAAGTCGGTGATGGCCTCGCGGCGGTCGACCGTGAAGTCGCCGAGCAGCTTGCCGTAGAGCTGGTCGATGAGGGTGTTGGTCATGCCCAGGTGGTCGTCGAGGCGGGCGAGCAGGCCGCCGAGCTTGAGGGCGACGCCGATGGGCAGCTTGCCGTAGCGCAGGGCGTAGATGGTGGTCAGCGACAGGAGCCGGAGCATCTGCTGGCCGAAGATGCTGCGGAAGAAGGAGGCGAGCGGGGTGCCGTAGTGCGGGGTGGCGACGGTGACGACGGTGCGGACGCGGCGGACGTAGGCCTCGAGGTCGGGGGCGTCGGGGAGGGTGAAGCCCGGGGTGGTGAACAGGCGGGCGTCGAGGCCGCCGGTCGAGTGGCCGACGAGGTGGATGAGGCCGCGGTCGCCGGCGTGGTCGCGCAGGGCGGCGAGGATGCGGCCGGCGCGGGCCTCGATGGAGGCGGTCGGGAGCGTCGGGACGCGGTGGACGGTGACGGGGAGGCCGGCCTGGGCGAAGACGTGCTCGAGCCACTCGGCGACGTGCATGAAGTAGAAGAGGCCGCCGAGGTTGGCGAAGCCGAAGAAGCCCGGGATGAGGAAGATGTGGTGGGGTGCGGAACGCGTGGTCATGTCGCTCGTCGGGGATCGTCGGACGTCGGGGCGCGTCGGATCGAACACAGCGGAAGGACGAGGTATTCGATGGGATGACGGGAGTATGGGCTGCCCGGCGGTCGCTGGCCAGCGCAAGGGCCCGCCGGAGGGAACAAAGCCCCACCCGCGGTCCTTCTGATCGGTAGCCCCGCACCCGGCGACCGGACGGGCCCCCGAGGGTCAGGTCCGAGCGGCTTGCGAGGCCGCTCCGCGACTCGGCCCTTGCTTCCCCGAACGGGCCGACATACGAGCATCGACAGGCCGGCAACCCGGTCGCCCTCCCCCTTCACGCACGAGCACCGCCCCCCGTGAGCCGCATCGCCGTTCTGTTCAACCAGGACTACGCCCCCTCGGGGGCCGGCGCGCCCGTGACCCACCGCCCCTCGGTGGACGACGGCGGCGACGCCGACGAACCTCCGTCCCTGGGTGCTCGGGACGATGGCGCAGAGGGCGCTGCCGGCACCGACGCAATGGGCGCTGCCGGCACCGACGCAATGGGCGCTGCCGGCACGGACGCAATGGGCGCTGCTGGCACGGACGCAACGGCCGGCGCCGACGACGGCGAGGAGGCCCGCGCCAGCGTGCGCCTGGTCGCCGAGGCCATCGCCAGCGCGGTGACCGGCTCGAGCGGCGCGCGGGTCGTGCTGGCGCCCATCCGGCACCCGTCGGACGTGATGCGCGTGGTGCGCCAGAGCCGGCCGGATCTGGTCGTCAACCTGTGCGAGTCGCTGCGGCGCGACGCGCGCTTCGAGCCGGCGGTGGCCTTCCTGCTCGAGCGGCTGGGCGTGCCGTTCACGGGCAGCCCGGCCGAGACGCTGCGCATCTGCCTGGACAAGGCGACCTGCAACTCGGTGCTGCTGGCCGAAGGCGTGCCCGTCCCGCCGACGTTCCTGGCGCGCGACCCCGACCGCCTTCCGCCGGGCATCCCGGTGCCGTGCATCGTCAAGCCCAGCCGCGAGGACGGCTCGACCGGCATCGACAACTCGTCGGTGGTGCGCGACCCCGCGAAGCTGGCCGACCGGGTGCGGCGCGTGGTCGACAACCTGCGGCAGCCCGCGGTGGTGCAGGGCTTCGTCGAGGGGCGCGAGCTGAACGTGGCGCTGCTGGGCGACCCGCTGCGGGTCGTGTTCATCACCGAGATCGACTTTGGGCGGCTCGAGGCCGGGCTGCCCAAGATCGTCAGCTATGCGTCCAAGTGGGTGCCGGGCTCGCCCGAGTGGGAGGGGTCGCAGGTCATCGCCGCCGAGTTGGACGCGGCGACGCGGGCGCGGGTCGAGGGTGTGGCCCGGGCCGCGGCGCGCGCCGTGAAGATGCGCGGCTATGGGCGCGTGGACATCCGCCTGACCCCCGAGGGGCAGCCGTTCGTCATCGACGTCAACCCGAACTGCGATCTGGACCCCGAGGCCGGGTTCGCGGGCGCCGGGCGACGCGCCGGCCTGAGCTACGAACAGGTGGTGTGGCGCATCCTCGACAGCGCTGGCGCCGGGCAAGCGCAGCGTGCGCCCGCCAACACCAGCGCCGGGCACCGCCCGCGCCGCCAGCTGGGCCCCGATCTGCGGCGCGCCGCGCGCTGGCTGGGTGGCCTGCCGCTGTTAGGCGAGCCGCGCCCGTTCTGATTTTGCGCGCGCGGGCCGCCCATGGCCGGCGCGTCACTTCCGTCGCCATAGGACACGACAGGCATGGAGCTTCGTCCCCTTTCGCCCGCCGACCGCGAGCCCCTGCTGGCGCTGCTGCGCTCGATCGAGTCGTTCACGCCCGACGAGGTGGACGTCGCGATGGAGCTGGTCGACGTCGCGCTCAACCAACCGGACCAGAAGGACTACGAGTTCGTCATCGCCGGCCTCGACGGCGAGGTCGCCGGCTACGTGTGCTTCGGGCCGACTCCGATGACCGAGGGCACCTTCGACATGTACTGGGTGGCGACCCACCCGAAGTTCGCGCGGCGCGGCGTGGCGCGGGCGCTGGTGCGGCGCATGGACGAGATCCTGACGGCGCGGGGCGCGCGCATCGTGCGCATCGAGACGTCGAGCCAGGAGGCCTACGGCAGCGCGCACGGCTTCTACGAGGCGCTGGGCTTTTCGGAGGAGGCGCGGTTTCGCGACTTCTACAAGCCCAACGACGACCTCATCACGTTCTCGCACCGGCTCGGGGCGCACCGGCCGCAACACCGCGAGATGATGTGGGAGGCGGCGCCCGACCTGTGGGACGCGGCGTTCGGCTATCGGGACTTCGCGGCCGAGCGGGATTTCCTGCTGAAGTGCCAGGCGCGGTGGGGGCGCGGCGAGTGCCGCGAGGTCATCGAGTGGGCGTGCGGGCCGGCGCGGCACCTCGAGGCGTTCGCGCAGCTTGGGCACATCGAGGCGGTGGGGGTCGAGGCGGCGCCGGCGATGCTGGACTTCACGCGGCGGCGGCTGGCGCATCTGCCCAGCGTGAGCCTGCGCGAGGGGGACCTGCGCTCGACGGTGGTCAAGCCGCGGGCGGATCTGGCGTTCTCGCTGCTGTCGGCGATTCACCAGCTGGACGACGAGGCGGACCTGAAGGCGCACCTGCAGACGTGCGCCGAGTCGCTGCGCGAGGGCGGGCTGTACGTCATCGAGGCGACGCATCCGCGGGATCTCACGCCCGCCGGGCAGCACCAGAGCGCGTGGAGCGTGCAGAGCGCCGAGGGCAAGGTGGACGCGACGTTCACGCTGGACATCGCGCGGCTCGAGGCGCCGGGGCGGGTGCCGGTGCGGCTGGAGCTGCGGGCCGAGCGGGGCGAGGACAAGAAGACGTGGTGGATGGACAGCCGGTGGTTCATCCCGGACGAGCGCGGGTGGGAGCGCCTGCTGGGCGAGGTGCCGCAGTTCGAGTGCGTGGCGCGGCTGGGGGATCTGAGCCTGGCGACGCCCTTCGAGAGCCCGGCGGCATGGCGGCTGGTGCTGGTGCTGCGGAAGGTGGGCTGAGGGGCGCGCGCGGAGCCGGTTGCGGTGGGCGGTTGTAACGCCGGCGCGGGCTGGGTAGCGTCCGGGGCCATGAGGCACGGGACCGCGGGTGGCGTGATGAGGCTGCTGGCGCTGGCGCTGGCCGCAGCGGCCCTGGTGACGGCGTGCGGCGACGCGCCCGAGCGGGTGGTGCTGCATCGCAGCAACTGCCTGGTGTGCCACCAGCCGCTCGACGAGCGGGGCGAGGCGCACGGCATCGAGGAGGCGCACCCGTGGGCCGAGCTGTCGTGCGTGGACTGTCACGGCGGGCAGGACCGGCTGTGCGACGGCGAGCTGGTCGTGACGGGTGGAGAGCCCGAGTGCCGCGGGGAGTGGATGTACGATCAGCGGCTGGCGCACGTGAGCCCGGGGGACGGGCCGGTGGACCTGCGTGGGCTGTCGCCGGCCGAGCTGGACCGGGTGGACCGGGACTACCTGCGGTTCGTGAACCCGGGGGACCACCGGGTCGTGCAGGACACGTGCGGGCGGTGTCACACGAACGTGGCGGCGGCGGCGCGGCGGTCGCTGATGACGCACGGGGCGGGCGAGCTGGCGGCGGCGCGGTTTCGGGCCGGGCAGGACAGCTCGCCCGTGGGGCGGTTCGCGGCGGTGCCGGTGCAGGACCCGGCGCCGTTGGGGGCGCAGGGGTGCGGGGCCGTGGCCGCCTTCGCGCGGTTCTCGCCGCCGCCCATCGTGCCCGGCAGCGCGGACCCGGTGCAGGCGCCCACGGCGGGCAACGCGGTGGACCAGCTGCTGGCGAAGACCTGCATCGGGTGCCATCTGAGCAGCTTCGGGGCGGGCGAGGCGCCGGGGACGCACCGCTCGTCGGGGTGCACGGGGTGTCACATGCCGTACGCCGAGGACGGGCTGAGCCGGTCGAGCGACCCGTGGGTGGACAAGCAGGCGGCGGGGCATCCGGTGCGGCACAGCATCAGCACGGCGCCGCCGACCGAGGCGTGCGTGGCGTGCCATCACGACGGGGCGCAGATCGGGCTGAGCTTTCAGGGGATGCGGGCGCCGGCGGACGCGGCGCACGAGAGCCCGTTCACGGGGCGGCTGGAGCGGGCGCTGTACGGGTGGCCGGCCGGGGCGCTGGTGGTGGACGAGGACACGCGCAACGACTGGGACGAGACGCCGCCGGATCTGCACTTCGAGGCGGGGATGAGCTGCATCGACTGCCACACGCAGGCCGAGCTGCACGGGGACGGACACCTGCAGTCGCGGGCGGCGTGCGTGGTGCGGACGACGTGCGAGGACTGCCACGGGACGGTGGCGGAGCGGGCGCGGACGAGCGCGCTGCGGCCGGGGCTGCGGGTGGAGAGCGAGCGGGTGGTGCTGACGACGCGGGTGGACGGGCGCGAGCTGGTGGTGCCGCAGCTGGCCGAGGCGGCGGTGGCGGCGCACGCGGGGCACGTGGGCGAGGTCGGGTGCGTTACGTGCCACGCGGGGTGGATGCCCAGCTGCTACGGGTGCCATGTGACCGTGGACCTGAGCGAGGGGCAGGCGTACCTGACGACGGGGGCGCAGGTGCCCGGGGCGATTCGGGCCGAGCGGGGGCCGGTGCGGACGCACGACATGGTGCTGATGCGGGACCAGAACGGGTTCATCATGCCGAGCCTGCCGGCCGAGCGGCTGGTGGTGACGTTGAGCGAGTGGCTGGACGCGCCGGGCGGGGCGGCGGAGCATCGGTACGTGGCGCGCAGTCCCAGGGCGTTTCCGGCGGGCGGCGGGGCGGTGCGGCCTGGGTTCGGGCAGCGGCCCATCGACCCGCACACGACGCGGCGGGTGAGCGCGTTCATGGCATGTGACCGGTGTCACTCCGAGGGGGACGCGGAGGCGCCGGACAACGAGGCGCTGTTGGACCTGACGCACGGGTTCGGGACGGAGCGGTTCGTGGTGGAGACGTGCGACGTGGCGGCGGCGCCGGGGTGTGAGGCGGGGGCGCCGACCAAGGCGCATCGGCTGGACGCGGTGCAGACGCGGACCGGCGAGGCGCTGGTGGTGCCGGCGACGCTGGGGCCGGAGGCGGCGAGGCCGCTCACCTTCGAGGAGATCGGCCGGATGCGGGCCATCGGGGTGCCGGCGGACGCGTGGCCGAGGACGGAGCCGCCGCAGAGCTCGGGGGACACGCGGTGGCCGAGGCCGGTCCGGGTCGAGTAGGGCCGGCTGGAAGAGGCTGTCGCAAAAAGCCAACCGGAGTGCTCCACCTTGGTGGAGCCCCCATCCGGCGCAGCTTGCTGCGCCGGTTTGGCGGCCAGATCCCGGCGGCGAGCCGCCGGGGTCGGGGCTCCGGCAAGCCGGAGCACTCCAAGGCCGCCTCCGCCGGCATCAATGTGACACCCTCTGGAAGCCGACGGTCCCAGGAGGTCAGGCGGGCTCGGGGGCGCGGAGGGCCTGCTCGAGGATGGAGGCGGCGGTCGAGGTGGCGCCGGCGTGCTCGGAGAGGTGGCGGCGGAAGGCGCGGGCGCCGGGCTGGCCGTTGAAGAGGGTCAGCATGGGGCGGGCGACGGTGATGAGCTTGAGGCCGCGGGCGGTCCAGTCGGCGACGTAGGGGAGCATGGCCTGGGCGACCTCGAGGCGGGTCGGGACCGGGCGCGGGTCGCCGAAGAGCTCGGCGTCGGCGGTGGCGAAGAGGTAGGGGTCGTCCCAGGCGGCGCGGCCGATCATGACCGCGTCGACGTGGACGAGGTGCTCGCGGGCCTGGGCGAGCGTCAGGATGCCGCCGTTGGTCTCGACGACCAGCTCGGGGCGCTCGCGCTTGAGGCGGTGGACCTCGGCGTGGCGCAGGGGCGGGATCTCTCGGTTCTCCTTGGGGCTGAGGCCGTTGAGCCAGGCCTTGCGCGCGTGCACGGTGAAGCGGTCGCAGCCGGCCGCGGCGACGACGTCGACGAAGCGCAGCATGTCCTCGTAGCGGTCGAGGTCGTCGATGCCGATGCGGTGCTTGACGGTGACCGGCAGGTCCGTCGCGGCGCGCATCTCGGCCACGCAGTCGGCGACGTACTCGGGGCGCGCCATCAGGCACGCGCCGAACCGGCCGCTCTGGACGCGGTCGGACGGGCAGCCGACGTTCAGGTTGACCTCGTCGTAGCCGAAGTCCTGCGCGATGCGGGCGCACTCGGCGAGCGCGCGCGGGTCGTCGCCGCCGAGCTGCAGCGCGAGCGGTCCCTCTTCCGGCGAGAAGCCGAGCAGGTAGTCGCGGTCGCCGTTCAGGATGGCCTGGGCGGTGACCATCTCGGTGTACAGCAGCGTGTGGCGGGTGATCCGGCGCAGGAACCACCGGAAGTGGCGGTCGGTCCGGTCCATCATGGGGGCGACGCTGAGCGCGCGCGTCACGCCGCGGCGCCCGCCCTCGCCTGCCTGGACCCGCTGGATGTCGGCGTGGCCTGTCATGGCGCGCAAGATTGGGCAGAATCGGCCCCGGGTCAACCTCGACGCGCGCGATTCGCAGACCGAAACATGCGAATGGAAAGCGCTTTCTGGGTCAGCCGCGGCTCTTCCCGCGCCGCCGGACGCGAAGGGCCCGTCGGCTTGCCATCCTCGGAGGGTCGGCTAAGGTGGAGATCCCGACGAAATAAGTCGCTTGGGCCTCGTTCGCAGCCCCCTGCGGGCACCGTGCTCGCCTCCTGGCGCCGGCGCGAACCGTTGACTGTTTGAAGGCGTCCAGGGTTTCAGTGAGTGACGAGACATGGGTACGAAGATCTTCGTGGGTGGCCTGGCTTGGGCCACGACTGACGACAGCCTGCGCGCCGCCTTCGAGCACCTCGGCGAGGTGACCGACTCGAAGGTGATCATGGACCGCGACACCGGCCGCAGCCGCGGCTTCGGGTTCGTCAGCTTCGCCGAGTCGAGCTCGTGCCAGCAGGCCATCGAGACGATGGACGGCGCGGTCATCGACGGGCGCAGCGTCCGCGTCAACGAGGCCCAGGAGCGCCAGGGCGGCGGCGGCCCGCGCGGCCCGCGCGCCGGCGGCGGGTTCGGCGGCGGCGGCGGCTACGGCGGCGGCGGCGGCCGCGGGCGCCCCAACGGCAACCGCGAGCGCTGGTAGCCCACGGAGGCGGCCGGCCCTCGGCGCCGGCGCTGAAAGCAGAAGGGGACCCCGCTCGGGTCCCCTTCTTCGTTTCGAACGGCCCGCCGGGGCCGCGTGACGCGCCGCAGGACGGCGCGGGCGCTGCCGTCAGGGCCCCTCGGCGAAGGCCTCCCACTCGCCCGGGCCGGTGTAGCGCGCGAAGCGGTGGGTCTTGGGCAGCTTGGGGCCGTCGGCGACCTTGCAGACCTTGACGTTGGCCGCCGTCGGGCACGAGCCGGTGCCGCCGATCTTGCACCCGGCGTCGCGGCACTTCCTGCGCGCGTCCGAGGTGTCCTTGCCGCCGCCGTGGCAGTACTTGGCGTCGCCGCACTCGCCGCTGCTGCCGCTGGTGCAGATGAAGCAGGTGTCGGCGAGGGCCGCCGAGGGGGCGGCGAGGGTCGAGAGCGCCAGAACGAACGCGCTGCAGAGCGCCACGGCGAGTCGCTGGGTCATACGAGGTCCCCATTGAGCGGCGGTTGCGACGGGCGGAGGCGCGGACCCGAACCCGCGCTCCGAGACCGAGGCTCCCACCCCCGCCAGGCACCGTCAACGGCCGGTCACAGAGCCAGGGGCGCGGTATTTGTAACCGCGCCCCAAACCCTTGAAACCGCGTCACTTCCGGCGATCAGGGGCAGTCCGAGCAGAACAGGGCCTCGACGGTAAGGTCGCCGGTGATGGTCGCCACGGTGGCGGGGACCACCTCGAGCACCCAGGCCTCGAGCGACGATCCGGCCGGGACGTCGAAGCTGCCGTCCGGCGAGTGGCGGTCGCCCAGCAGGACCAGGAGATCGCCGACGGTGGTCAGCTGGGCGCCGCCGGTGACCTCGAGCCGGTCGAGGGTCATGAGGCCGCGGTAGGTGGCGCCCGGCGGGGCCAGGGTGTCGGGGGTCGGCTGGCCGCTGGGGACGGCGACCGTCAGCTTGTCCTCGTCGTTGGCGACGATGACGTAGGTGACGTCGTCGGTCAGCGTGTCGGGCGCGCCCTGCGCGACGTCGGGGTTGACGCGCATCCCGACGTGGGCGTCGGGGGTGAAGCGGCCGAAGTCCCACAGGCCGTCGGCCTCGGCGAACAGGACCACGCCCTCGGCGACCGCGGGCAGCGGCGTCGTGGCGGCCGCGACCCCGGCGGCGTCGACGATGAGGTCGCCGTGGACGGCGCCCTTCTTGCGGACGAAGATCGTGCCGGCGCCTCCCGCGCCCGCGCCGCCCGAGTGGGGCCGCGCCTGGACCTTGGTCTGCAGGCTGGTGCCGAAGCCGCCGCTCATCAGGCTCCAGTCCGTCAGGGCGATGCGGCCGCCCCCGGCGCCGCCCGAGTTGTAGGCGCACTGGTAGCCGCAGTTGACGCTGCCGCCGGCGCCGCCGTTGGCGTGGATGGTGCCGTTGCCGCTGAGCGAGGCGGCCGAGATGTGGACCGACCCGCCCGCCCCGGGGCCCGTCGAGGCGCTGACCCCGTCGGCGGTGATCTCTCCGTCGACCACCATCGCGCCGCTGAGGACGACCTGCAGGGCGCCGCCGCCCGCCGCGCCGCTGCCGCCCATTCCGGGCCACGCGGGCGCCGTCGGGTCGCCGTAGACCGACGCGACCGCGGCGCCGTAGCTGCCCACGCGCCCCAGGCCGCCGTGGCTGGCGCCGCTGCGGTTGAGGGCGAAGGGCTGTGCTTTGTAACCGAGGCCGGCGGGATAGCCCTTGCCGGCGAGGTCGACCTTGGCGCCGGCCTCGACGATGAAGCTGCCGGCGGTGACCGACAGGGTGCGGGTCACGCCGGGCTCGGACGGCGGGTGGGTCAGGACGCTGCCGCTCTGCAGGCGGAGGATGCTGCCGACGTCGAGGTGGCCGCCCGTGACGGTCAGCGTCGAGGCGCCCGAGAGCGTCAGCTTGCCCGCGACGGCGGCCTGGCCGACGGTGAGCTGGGCGTCGGTGGCGGCGAAGTCGGCGGCGTTGAGCTGGGGCAGGACCAGGGTGCCGCCGGTGACGGCCCAGCCGAACTCGAAGTCCGGGTCGGCGGCGCCAATGACCTGGGCGACGTCGAGGCCGCCGCCAGCGGTGGTCTGGACGGTGGTGACGCCGGACAGGTCGAGGCGCTTGGCGGTGACGCGGCCGCCGAGGGCGAAGGTGGTCGCGTCGCCGCTGGAGAGGTCGCCGCTGGTGACCAGGATGTCGCCGGCGGTGTGCAGGCGCGCCTGGCCGCGGACCTCGAGGTTGTCGAAGACGAACAGGGCGCGGTAGGTGGCGCCGGCGGGGGCCTCGGCGGCGAGGTCCACGCCCACGGGGACCTGCAGCGTGACGGTGGTGCCGTCGTTGGCCGTGACCAGGAGCGCCAGGTCGTCCGCCAGGCCCGGGTTGCCGCGCGCGACGTTGGGGCTGAGGCGGTAGCCGACGAAGCGGCCCGGCGTGAAGCCGGTCGAGCCGGACAGGGTGGCGCCCGAGGCGGTGATGACGGTGCCCTCGGGCAGGGTCACCAGCGGGGTCGAGTCGAGGGGGGCGACGGTGCCGCCGTTGTCGACGACCAGGTCGCCGTGCGGTGCGGAGGCCGAGCGCAGGAAGATGGTGCCGGCGCCGCCGGGGCGCACCGAGGCGCCGCCGCGCGCCTGGAAGCCGGTGGCCCCGGTGGCCGTGGCGAAGGCGCCGCCGAGGCTGGTGAAGCCGGTGACGGCGACGCGGCCACCGCCGCCCGAGCCGGTCTGGTAGGCGCACTGATAGCCGCAGTTGTAGGCGGCGCCGTTGCCTCCGTTGGCGCTGACCACGCCGCTGCCGGCGACCGAGGGGGCCACGATGTGGACGCCGCCGCCCGCGCCGCCGCCCTGGGTGGCGCCGACGCCGTCGGCGCGGATGGCGCCGTTGACGGTGACCGAGCCGCTGGCCGTGAGGCGCACGAGGCCGCCACCCGCGCCGCCCTTGGCGCTGCCGCCGCCGCTCCGGTCGGGGGCCGTGAGCGGGCCGTAGGTCGCCATGGCCAGGCCGTCCTTGTCGTCGTGGCCGCCGCGGCCGCCGTAGCTGCCGCCCGCATAGCCGCTGCTGGCCGTGCCGGCGAAGGCGCCGGGGGTGGTGCCGGCCGGGTAGCCCTTGCCGCTGACGTCGATGGCGGCGCTGGCGTCGACCAGCAGGCTGCCGACCGAGAGCTGCAGCTGGCGCGGGGCGGCCGCGGTGGTGGCGAGGTGGGTCAGGGTCGCGCCGCCGAGCAGGTTGAGGGTGCCCGTGACGCTCATCGCGTCGGCGTCGACCTGCATCTGCGCGCCGCCGCCCAGGGTCGCATCGCCGGTCACGGAAGCCGTGCCCACGCGCACGCTGCCGCCATCGGCGGTGAGCTGGCTGGCGTACAGGGCCGGCAGGCGCAGGAAGCCGCCGGCGATGGTGGTGGCGAAGGCGAACTGCGGGTCGTCCTCGCCGATGACCTGCGCCGCGTCGAGGCCGCCGCCGGCCACCGTGAGGTCGGTGACGCCCGACAGGTCGAGCCGGTGGACGAGCAGCTCGCCGCCGAGGGCGAAGGTCGTGGCGTCGCCCGAGGTCAGGTCGCCCTGGTGGACCAGGATGTCGGCCTGGGTGGCCACCTGGGCGCCGGCGCCGATCTCGAGGTTGCGGAAGACGTACAGCGTCCGGTAGGTGGCGCCGACCTGGGCGACGCTGGTCATGTCGCCGCCAGCGACGAAGACGTCGGTCTCGTCGTTGCCGGTGACCGTGAAGACCACGTCGTCGCCGAGCCCGGGGCCGCCCTGGGCGACGTCGGGGTTGAGCAGGGTGCCGGCCAGGCGCCCCGGCGTCAGCGGGCCCTGGGTCTGCAACATCGCCTCGGTCAGCGCCAGCGACTGCCCGGGCTCGAGCGCCGCGAGCGGGGTCATGCCGGCGCCGGCCAGCACCCCGCCGTTGTGGACGACCAGGTCGCCCCAGGGCGCGCCGGCGGGGCGCAGGAAGACGGTGCCGGCGCCCGCCGGGGTCGGGCCGGCGCCGCCGCGCGCCTGCACCTTGGCCGTCAGGTTGGCCACCGCGAAGCTGCCCTGCAGGCTGCCATACCCCAGCAGCGCGACCCGGCCGCCGCCGCCCGAGCCGGTGTAGCGCTGGCACTGGTAGCCGCAGTCCCAGCTCTGGCCGGCGCCGCCGTTGGCCGTGATGAGCCCGGTGCCCGCGATGGTCTTGGCCGTGACCCGCACCGTGCCGCCCGCGCCGCCGCCCTCGAGCTTGCCGGCCCCGTCGGCGGTCACCTCTCCGTTCAGGGTCACCGCGTTCGCCACGTCCAGGATGACGACGCCGCCGCCGGCCCCGCCCGCCGCCGAGCCGCCGCCCGAGGTGCCCGGGAAGGCCAGGTCGCCGAACGCCGCCCCGACCGGGCCGTTGCCGGACCGCGCGCCGCCCAGGCCGCCGTGCGAGCCGCCGCCCCAGGTCTTGCTGCCGGTCGTCGTCAGGCCGCCTTCGCCGTAGCCCGCCGGGAACCCCGCCCCGTCGGCCGAGACCACGCTGCCCGCCTCTACGATCACGTTGGTCGCCTGCACACGCAGCGCCCGCTCGACGGCCGCCGTCGAGGCGGCCTGCACCACCTTGGAGGCCTCGGTCATGACCAGATCGCCGCCCAGCGTCACCTCGTCGGCCGACACGGTGACCACGCTGCCGGACTGCAACAGCACGTCGTCCTGCGCGGTCAACGTGCCGACGCTCAGCGTGCCGCCGACGGCCAGCAGATCCGACGCCGTCAGGTGCGGCAGGGTCAGCGCGCCGCCGTCGACCCGCAGATCGAACGGGAACGCCGGGTCGCCGCCGCCCACCAGCGCCTCGGCCGTCAGGGCGCCGCCGCTGACGCGCACCGTGTCGACCGCGGCCAGGTCCAGCGTCTTGGCCGTCAGCCCGCCACGCAGCTCGAAGGTCGTCGCGTCGCCGCTGGCCAGGTCACCCGCCAGGACCAGCACGTCGCCGTCGGTGGTCACCGCCGCGCCGGCCCGGATCTCCAGGTTGTCGAACACGTGCACCGCCCGATACGTGTCGCCCACCTGCGCCAACCCCGCCATCGTCGTGGCCGTCAGCAGCGTCGTGTCCGTGTTGCCGGCGATCGGCACGAAGGTGTCGTCGGTCAGCGTCCCGGGGTCGCCCTGGGCGGTGTTCGGGTTCACCCAGCCGCCCTTGTAGTAGCCCGCGGTCCACGCCTGGTTCACGTCCGTCAGCACCGTCGGCGCGAGGGCGGTGATGACGCCCTGCCCCACCCCCGGCAGCGGGGTCGACCCGGCCACCGACGGCGTCTGGCCCTGGTTGGACACGACCAGGTCGCCCCAGGTCGCCTTCTTCGCCCGCATGAACAGCGTGCCCGCGCCCGCCGCCCCGCCGCCCGTGCCGCCGCGCACGTCGACCATGGTGAAGGCGCTGGGGGTCGCGAAGCTGCCCGTCAGGATGTCGTACCCCGTCAGCGCCACCCGCCCGCCGCCGCCCGGCCCGCCCGTCTGCGTACACTGATACCCGCAGCTGGCCGTCGCCCCGTTGCCACCGCGCGCCGCGATGGTCCCCGACCCGCCCAGGTACGGCGTGTGCACCAGCACCCCGCCGCCCGCGCCCGCGCCCGCGCCGCTGTTGCACCCGTTGGCCACGATGGCCCCGTGCACCACCACCGTCGCCCCCTCGCCCAGCGCCGCGACCCGCACCAGCCCGCCGCCCGCCGCGCCGCCGCCGCCCGCGCCCGCCGACCGCGGGTCCCGCAGGTCCCCGTACGTCTCCGGCCGCGCCGCGCTGCTGGTCCCCGAGCGGCTACCATTGATACCCAACCCGCCGTGGCTGCCGCCCGCATAGCTGCTGCCCGTCGTCCACGGCGTCGCGTCCCACCCGTACTTCGCCGGGTGCCCCTTGCACGACACGTCCACCTGGCTGCTCGCGTCCACCAGCAGGCTCGCCACCTGCACGTCGATGTAGTTGCTCTCGGTCGCCGTCGGCGCGCTGGTCGTCACCACCCCGCCGCTCTTGACCTGCACGTGCCCGAACACCATCGGCGCGCACCCCTTGCTGGCGACGGTCAGCGTCACCCCCGCCACCAGCAGGTTCTTGCCCTGGTAGTCCGCGTAGTTGTCGCAGTCGATGACCGTCCCGTCGCTCACCGACAGCTGCTCGATCATCTTCACCGTCAGCGTCGTCGGCAGCGCGACCCCACCCACCTTGGCGCTCACCGTCGCCACGGCCGGCGCGTCGGCCGCCACCAGCGACTGCTCGTACCGCCCGTCCCCCAGGTGGACCACCGCGCCCGCCAGCAGCCCCGCCGTCGTCTCGATGACCACCCCCTGCGGCGCGGTCACCGGCGTGCCCCACTCGTCGTACAGCCGCACCGTCACCGTCGCGGTGTCGTTCGACCCGGCGACCAGCACCGTCTTGTCGATGGTCAGCGTCGACTTGCCCGGGTCGGGCGGCCCCGCCGGCGGCGCCACCGCCGTCAGCAGCCCCGTCGCCCCCGGCACCACGTTGCCATCGGCGAACACCGCCCGCACCACCCCGCTGGTCCCTGGCGTCACCGGCGCGAACACCGTCGACGCCCCCGGCCCCGCCGCGACGTCGTCCAGCGTCCCCTCGGCGTTCCAGGTCACCGTCTGGTCCCCCAGGTACAGCCCGCCCGCGTCGTACCCCGCCGCATACAAGGTCAGCGTCTGCCCCAGCTCGACCGAGCGCGCCCCCACCACCTCGCCCAGCCCGTCCGCCGCGTCACGCACCTCGATCTTCGCCAGCGGCCCCGGGATCACCGGGTCGCACGCGTCCCCCAGCCCGTCCCCGTCCACGTCCGCCTGGTCCGGGTTGGCCACGTCCGGGCAGTTGTCCACCCCGTCGTCCACCCCGTCGCCGTCCTTGTCCGGGTCGACGCAGTCCGCCACCCCGTCCCCATCCAGGTCCGGGTACCCCTCGTCCACCCCCAGCTTGCAGTTGTTGTCCACCCCGTCGCACAGCTCCGCCGCGTTCGCGTGGATCGCCGCGTCCATCGGCGCGCAATCCGACGTGTCCGGGTCGCCGTCGTTGTCGTCGTCCGGGTCCACGCAGTCGCTCAGCCCGTCGCCGTCGCTGTCCGGGAAGTCCCCGTCCGTGTCGCCGTCGCAGTCGTTGTCGACCCCGTCGCACAGCTCGACCGCCCCCGGGAACGTCGCCGGGTCCAGCGGCTTGCAGTCGTCCACGTCCGGCACGCCGTCCCCGTCGTCGTCCGCGTCGCACGCGTCGCCCTGCCCGTCCCCGTCCGTGTCGGTCTGCCCCGCGTTCGCCACCAGCGGACAGTTGTCCGCCACGTCCGGCACCCCGTCGCCGTCGTCGTCGTCGTCGCAGGCGTCCCCCGCCCCGTCGCCGTCCGCGTCCTCCTGCCCGGGGTTCGCCACGAACGGGCAGTTGTCGACCCCGTCGTCCACCCCGTCCCCGTCGTCGTCCGGGTCCACGCAGTCGGCCACCCCGTCGCCGTCCAGGTCCGGGAACCCCTCGTCCACCAGCCCGTTGCAGTTGTCGTCCGCCCCGTTGCAGGCCTCGACGGCCTTGCTCGACCGCGTCGGGTCGGTCGGCGCGCAGTCGGTCGCGTCCGGGTCGCCGTCGTTGTCGTCGTCGACGTCCACGCAGTCGGCCAGCCCGTCGCCGTCGCTGTCGGGCGCCCCCGCGTCGGTCAGCCCGTCGCAGTCGTTGTCCTTGCCGTCGCAGATCTCCTCGGCGCCATGGTGAATCTCGGCGTCATACGGCGCGCAGTCGGTGCCGTCCGGGTCCCCGTCGTCGTCCAGATCCGCCTCGACGCAGTCCAGCACCCCGTTGCCGTCCGCGTCGGCGAAGTCCTCGTCCGTCAGCCCGTCGCAGTCGTTGTCGACCCCGTCGCACAGCTCGGGCAGCCCCGCCCCCACCGTCGCGTTCAGCGGCTGGCAGTCCTCGCCGTCCGGCACCCCGTCGCCGTCGTCGTCGTCGTCCACGCAGTCGGCCAACCCGTCGCCGTCGGTGTCGGCGAAGCCCTCGTCGGTCAGCCCGTTGCAGTTGTCGTCCACCCCGTTGCACAGCTCGACCGTGATGGGGCTCACCGCCGCGTCGGTCGGCGCGCAGTCGATGGCGTCCGGAGAGCCGTCCCCGTCGTCGTCCTCGTCGCACGCGTCGCCCTGCCCGTCCCCGTCCGTGTCCAGCTGCTCGGCGTCGGCCACCGCCGGACACAGGTCCTGCTGGTCGGGCACCCCGTCGCCGTCGTCGTCCTCGTCGCAGGCGTCGCCCTGCCCGTCCTCGTCCAGGTCCTGCTGCGCGAAGTTGGCCACCAGCGGGCAGTTGTCCTGGTCGTCCGGCACCCCGTCGCCGTCGTCGTCCGGGTCCACGCAGTCCGCCACCCCGTCGCCGTCCGCGTCCGCCTCGCCCTCGTCGACGTACCCGTCGCAGTCGTTGTCGACCCCGTCACACACCTCGGCCGCCGGCTCCGGCGCGTCGCACACCAGCCCCTCGGCCCCCGCGCAGGTCTTCACGCCCCCACAGGTCCCGTGCTCGTTGCTCACCGAGCACGGCGACGGCGCGTGCCCCTCGTCCACCTCGCCGTCGCAGTCGTTGTCGACCCCGTCACACACCTCGGCCGCCGGCTCGGCCGCCGTGCACCCCGACCACCCGTCCGCCCCCGCGCACGTCTCGACCCCATAGCAGGTCCCGTACGCGTTCTCGACCAGGCACGCCCGCGTGGTCCCGTTCGTCTCGGCGTCGCACACGCAGCTGCCCGTCTTCGGCACGCACTGCCGCGCCGTCCCCCCATCCCAGGTCTCGGCGTCGACGCACCCGTAGTCGCCCGGGCAGTCCTCGTCCGCCTCGCAGTGCCGCCCGCAGAACAGCGCCCCCTCGCCCGCCCCCACCTTCAGGCAGCGGTCCTTCTTGCCGCCGCAGTCGGTGTCGTTGACGCACGCCTCGCACAGCGCGCTCACCTCGGGCACGCACACGAAGCTCACGTCCGGCTCGCTGAAGGCGATGGCCTTGCACGCCCAGCCGGTCGGGCACTCGGCCTCGCAGTGCTTCGAGCACACGTAGCCGCCCTCGGGGTGCTTGACGCACAGCTCGCTGTCGCACTCGGTGTTGTCCGAGCACGGCGCCCCGAACTCGCCCTCCCCCGGCGTCACGTCCCCGGCCGGCCCCTCGTCCGCGCCCGCCCCGTCGTCGGCGTCCCCGCCCCCGTCGGGCGCCTTGGGCGCGTCCCCCAGCACCGCGTCCGCCCCGATGTCCCCCTCGAGGCTCCCCCGGTCGGAGTCGTCCCCACACCCCGCCACGGCCATCACGGCCGCAACGCAGCACACCACGGCCCAGCCCTGACCGAATCGGCGCATCCCCCACCCCCACGCATGTCGAGTCGTCGAGCGCCCAACCTCGCAGGCGCGGGCCCCGCCGGTCAAGCCGCCCCCCGGCCATCCGGGAGCGCCTTGGAAACCGCGCAGCACCGCCACATGGTGCAATTTCTCCACACACACCTGTGATCAGATTGTCACACGCCACCCGGCCGCCGCCGCGCCCCCCAGACCCGCTGGCCCAGCCCGGCCGCCGCGTCCGCCCCCTGGCACGCTTCCTGCTTCGGCCGCCAGGCGTCCCCAACCCCCAGTCCTCCCGGGGGTTCCACTCCCTCCCCCGAGGCCTCTCCATGACCCTTCGCCTCTCTGCGGCCCTCAGCGCGCTCCTCGTCGCCGCCGCCCCCCTCGCGGCCTGCGGCGACGACGGCCCCGGCACCCCGACCGCCGACACGAGCCCGGACACCACCCCCGACTCGGACCAGCCGGACGCCGAAGACCCCGACGCGACGGACCCCGACGCCTCCGAGCCGGACGCCACCGAGCCCGACACCTCGCTGCCCGACGCCACCGAGCCGGACGCCAGCGACCCCGACACGGGCCCCGACGCCGACCCCGACACCAGCGAGCCCGACGCCGATCCCGACACGGGCCCCATCGACCCGCCCGGCGACCCGATGGCCACCGAACGCTGGGGCGCCCGCATCTGGGGCGACGTGCGCGGCCTGAGCCTCATCGACGGCGAGCTGTGGGTCGGGACGCTGGCGACCTTCGACCCCTACGTCGAGGATCTCATGCACACGGCGCTGCTGCGCCTGGACGTCGCCACCGGCGAGGTGGCGGTCTACGACGACGAGCTGCCGCTCATCGACGTGAACTTCCCGATCGAGGGCACCATCCCCAGCCCCACCGCGCAGGTGGTCGCCGACGGCGACACGCGCATCGTGGTGGGCATGACCGGGCTCATCATCAAGGACGGCGAGTCCTTCGAGCTGCTGACGCTGCCGGGCGGCGCCTCGCCCACCCACCTCGCGGTCGATCGCGGCGGCGACCGCGCCCACCTGTGGGTGTCGACCAGCCAGGGCCTGGTCCTGCTGGACGCCGACACGTACGAGGTCAAGCAGGAGCTGGGTGCCGACGAGCTCGGCAGCGACGAGGTCGGCGCCCTGGCGGTCGACCCGGCCGACGGCGCGGTGTTCGTGGCGCTGTACTCGACGGCCGAGAGCTGGACCAAGGTGGTCCGCTACATCGACGGGCAGGTGCTGGAGCTGGTCCCCGGCGAGGACGACGTGCCAGAGGGCATCGTCGGCGACATCGTCTGGAGCGACACGCTCGGCGCGGCGGTCGTCGCGCTGGGCAGCTGGAGCAAGGCCTCGGGCGGCGTCGTGACCTGGGACGGCGAGACGGTGACCCACCTGATGAGCGAGGGGGTCCTGGGCGCGGCGGCGACCGGCAAGGCGACCGCCTTCGGGGCGCAGCGGCTGGCCCTCGACGAGACCGACGGGGTGCTGCTGGTCGGCGGCACCTTGAAGACCAGCATCAACGCGGGCGCGTCGGGCGGCGGCCTGGTCTGGGTCGAGCTGGCGACCGGCAAGATGTACGGCCTGGACAACCAGGGCGGCCTGCCCGGGACCCACGTCGGGGCGCTGGCCTGGGAGGCCGACACCAACCGCACCTACGCCACGCTGTACGAGCAGTGCAGCGAGTTCAAGCTGCGCGCGCAGGGCGTGTACGCGCTGAGCTTCCGCGGCGACGGCTCGCTGCGCATCGAGCGCCCCATCCTGTCGGGCGTGCGCTCGCTGGGCGCCGCCGACGGCCGGCTGTTCGCGGGCCTTCGCGACGACAACGCGGGCCAGGCTTGCAACGGCTCGACCATCCAGACGGGGCTGGTCGAGGTCATGAGCAACCGCGCGGGCGAGCTGATCCCGCTGAACGTGACGCTGGGTGACGCGCTCATCTCGGACGACGCCGGCCCGGTGGCGATGGATCTGACCTCGCCCGAGCACTTCGCCATCGGCACCTTCAAGGACGGCCTGTTCGTCGGCCACCCCGAGGGCGGCTTCACCATGAACCAGGCCTTCATGCAGCTGTCGCTGTTCACCCACGACGTGGCCTTCGAGGGCAAGAACGTGCTGTGGGTCGCCGGCAGCGCCACCCACGGCGACATGGACACGCCGAACATGGCGGACCTGGGGCCGCGGGGTCTGGGGCGCCTGACGCTGGCGGACGACGGGACGGTCACGGGGCACACCCGCTTCGTGAAGGTGGCGGTCGACGACAAGAGCGACGTGGGCGGCCTGCCGACCAGCGAGGTGCGCGACGTGCTGGTGACCGACGAGGGCGTGTGGGTCGCCTGCGCGACCGAGCGCCTGAGCACGGCCGGGGCCGACTTCGCCCTGGGCGCCGAGTTCCTGCTGAACGGCGAGCCGCGCCTGGGCGGCGTGGCCTTCATCACGCCCGAGCTCGAGGTCGAGGTGATCGTCGACTCCGAGAACGCGCCGGACCCCTTCGCCCTGGCCATCGCCGACGACGGCGCGCTCATCATCGCCGACCGCGTCAACGGCCTGCTGCGCTACGCCGACGGCGCGGTGACGGTCATCAGCCCCACCTGGCTGCCCCAAGCCCCCCTGGCCTACGACGCCTACTTCGACGAGGAAGGCTGGGTCCTGGCCCTCGACCAGGGCCTGTACGCCCAGTTCGGCCACGAGACCATCGCCACCGACGCCTTCGGCCGCGCCTTCGACGTGCTGCCCATGGGTGACGGCGCCTTCGCGGTCGGCACGGCCGAGGGCCTGACCTGGCTGCTCCGCGCGGGCGCCTCGGTCCCGACCCTGCTGCCCCCCGGCGACGGCCTGATGCCGGTCTTCAAGGTCGTCGAGGACGAAGGCGGCCCCAAGGACCCTCCGCCCGACGAGTGCCTGCCCGAGAACTCGGTCTGCGCCGGCGCCGACGCCGACAAGTGCTGCCCCGGCCTGCAGTGCGTCTTCGTCGGCTTCGCCCCCAACTGCATCCCCGAGTAACCCTTCACCCCTGAAACGCCCAACGCCCGGCCCCCCTGTCCGCAGGAGGCCGGGCGTTGGCCTTTCGAAGCCCCGTCTGGTCCTGCTCGGACGGCGGCGTTCACGCCTCACAGCCGCAGCAAAGCCCCTCGGACCTCCTCGAGAAACCTAGGGAGACCGCACGCGGCGCTCACCTGCGCCAGTCGTTCGAGCAAGGCCTCGAGGCATGCGGCGCTTCGGTCGGAGTCGCGGTCCATCAGCTCGTCGTGCACCCGCTTCGCGTCCCGCTCGCCGCCAGCGGTCGAGGTCAGCCGCTCTGGGTGAGTCACGGGATCGAACCCCAACTGGCGACGGACCTCCTGGTGTCGAGATCGCTCCTCGTCGCTCGACGGCTCGAACGCAGCGATGCGCCACGCCTCCGCCTCTGGATGCATGTCGGCATAGACCGCCTGGCACCCCTCGGGGGGCGGACTCTCCACCAACGCGACCTCGAAGCCGGCTCGCCGATCCATGCGATCGCTGTCGCGGGCGATGACGACCAACTCGAGCGGACGCGGGTCACGCCTGAGGAGGACAAACAGCTTCCGCCACATCAGCGTGTCGGGCGGATGCGCTCCGAAGCGCCCCTGGAGCCTGATGCCCGCATCGACCGCGCGACGCTTGATCCCGGCCACCGTGAGGAACGGCCGGCCCTCGTGGCGCTCCCACCGTCGCGCCTGATCGATCGTCCCCTGGTCCACCCACTCCAGGCTCGGGGACTCTCCGAGCGCCGCCAGGTCGACCAGCACGCGGTCGGTCAGCCGCTGCACGTTCCCAGCCCCGCAGCCATCCTCGGCCACGGCCAAGAAGTGGAACGTGACGTCATCCATCGCCACGCACCCACGCCTCCCCGACCGCCGACCACCACTCACCTGGGCTCAGGCCCTGCGACAACTCGGCCGCGTCCGGATGCTCGTCGAGGCGCTTACAGCGCGCGAACCCGTCGTCGCCTATGGCCATGACCCGCACCTCCGACGGGTCGAAGCAGTCGATGAGGTAGGGCGAGTGGCTGGTGCAGAGGACCTGCAGCGCCGGGTGCTCCCTCTGGACCGAACGGATGGCCTCGATGAGCGTTCGCTGAGCCGTCGGGTGCAGCCCTCGATCGAGATCGTCGAGCAGGATGAGCTGGGGCTCGTCGCTCTGATGCAGCACCGTCAGCAAGGCCAAGGCCAGGAGCGTGCCTTCGCTCAACAGGATGGCCTCGAAGAAGCCCATCCCCTCGAACTCGACCTCGACTCGGTTTCCCCAGACGCTCCGCGGGACGTCCCGCACCATCTGGTTGTCGTCCCACCGGATGGCTTCTCGCTCGTGGATGGTCACCTCGGCGCGCGGTGTCCTCACACGGACCGCCCGGGGCACCACCCGGCGCAGCGCCTCCTGGATGGCGCGGAATCGGTCCGGCTCGGTGGCTGCCAGGTGGGCCAACAGGCTGGCGAGCCCGGCGCCATTCGACGCGAGCGTAGGCACCTCGGTTTCGGCGTAGTCGGCGCCCGCCAGCGCGCGTGAGTCCAGATTCAGAAAGCGGGCGGGGCTGCTCGCGGCCATGAACTCGGCCGCGTACGTGTCGCTCGGGTAGCTCTTCTCGGGCACCTCGTCGGCCCCGCTGTGAAAGGTGACCCACTCCTCTCCTTCGCGGACCTCGCTCTCCAGTCTTGCGCACACCGTCATCTTCGGCCTGCCCGGCGTGTGGGCCGAAAGGCACATGGGCGCTGTCGCCCCGCGGGAGCGGACCTTCTGGAGCGGCCAGTCCGTCCTAAACGTGTCAACGGCTGCGTCCCAAAGCGCGGCCCCTCGCTCGGACTGCGCACGCCGAGCCAGGTCCGACCACAACAGCGCCGCGCTCAGCAGGCTGGACTTGCCGCACGCGTTCGGGCCGATGAAGACCGTGAGCGGCTTCAGGTCCACGTCGACCTGTCGCAGGACGCGAAAGTTGCGAAGCTCGAGTCGGGTCAGCATCACTCACCTCGTCGCGCGCCGGGTTGAACGCCGCGGATTGTAGCGCCCCGCGGCCCGCTGTCACCCATTGCCATCGCGCGCAGGCCCTGCCCAACCTGACCTGCGGGCTGTCACCGCCCGGCGGCGCCGCCCACGGCGAGGACATGGGCCGACCCGACGGGGCGCGAGTTCGCCCACTACGCCCCGAACTGCATCCCGAGGAGTCCTACGTCCCTGGAACGACCAACGCCCGCCCCCCTGTCCGCAGGAGGCCGGGCGTTGCCGTCTCGAAGCCCCTCTTGCGCCTCAGGCGTCGACCAGCTCGGGCGTGGTGGGCGCGGGCGCCTCCGAGCCCGTCTGCCGACGACGCCGCGCGAGGCGCAGCTGCCGGCGGTAGCCGCTGGTGAAGAGGTGGTAGATCTCGGGGTGACCGTCCTGCCACAGGTAGGCGGCCGCCGCGCGGATGCGCTGGATCTCGGCCTCGAGCAGCGTCAGGAAGCGGTTCCTCAGGTCCAGCTCGGCGCGGTCGGGCTTGGGCGCCGGGACCTTGAGCTTCTGCGACAGCTCCAGCGCCCGGTCGAGCGTGCTGGGGTCGAAGACCTTGACCTTGGCCAGCTCGTCCAGGTTCGCCTGCCCGAGCCGCGCATAGTCGTAGAGCGCCGCCGACAGGTTCGCCATCGAGGCGGTGTCGTCGTGCTCGCCGGCGAGCGCGGCGAGCTGCTCATCCTCTTCGGTCTCGACGCCGTCGTCGTAGAGGAACTCGAGCGTGCGCTTGATCCCCCTCAAGCACCTCTCGCCCTCCTCGAAGTCGCCCCGCGCCCCGCCGGCCTGCCGACCGAACAGCGCCCGATAGCGCTGCTCGTTCGCCGCCGCCGACAACGTCACGACGCGCTGCACGAGCTGGGGCGGGATCCGGAAGTCGACGTCCTCGAAGCCCGGCGCCCCGGCCTCGTCGTCGCGATGGTAGTACTGCGCCGCAAAGCGCCCCGTCTCGAAGCCCTCGTCGATGAGGACCTTGTACGGCAGATTGAAGCGCGTCTTGACCGCCTCGGGCGCCAGCGCGCGAGCCTCGCTCGACAGCACCTCGACGGCCTCTTCGCCCGTCGGCATGACCAACTCGATCCCCGGCATCGGTTCCTCCTTTGCGCGTAGGTTCTCGGGGAAGGGTTCGCGACCATGCTTCCGGCCATCTCCCGCCCTGTCAACCCCACCAGCCCCGATCAAGAAACCGCGCGCCCATCCCCGCCCCGCGCCTCCACACCACCCAGCCGACCCCGCCACACACCCAGCCGACCCTGCCACACACCCAGGCGACCTCGCCACACACCCAGCCGACCTCGCCACACACCCAGCCGACCTCGCCACACACCCAGGCGACCTCGCCACACACCCAGGCGACCTCGCCACACACCCAGGCGACCCCGCCACACACCCAGGCGACCTCGCCACACACCCAGCCGACCCCGCCACACACCCAGGCGACCTCGCCACACCGGTGTGGCGGCCCTCGCCCCCCGGGGTGGCGGCCCTCGCCCCCCTGTGTGGCGACCCTCGCCCCCCTGTGTGGCGACCCTCGCCCCCCTGTGTGGCGACCCTCACCGCCCCCGCGGGCCGCAGGCCCGCTATGGACCGCGCCGGCCATGCCGGCGCTATAGCCCCCGCCGCCTACTTCGACGCTCTTCCGCGGGCCGCAGGCCCGCTATGGACCGCGCCGGCCATGCCGGCGCTATGGACCGCTCCCCCCGAAACCGTGAGGTCCTCCCCGCGGGCTTCGCCGCTCCGGGCCGCCCCCGAGAAGGCGACGTGATCGAGATCCGTGTCGCACCAAGGTGTCCCACCTGTCCCGAGATGTCCCGCCCGTGGGACACCACGGGACACCGCATGCCCCCGCAACCACCCTGCATTCCACGACTTCCGCGCTGGCACACGCCCTGCTTCCGGCAGCCGGCCCATGCGCCCGCCTGCCCCAGAGCCGCCCGGCTACGTTCGACGGCGCCCGGAAGAGGTGCCCCTCCACCAGGTCGTCGCCGCCCACCTCGCCGAATTCCTCGAGCAGGCCGAGGCGGCCGGTGGCCTGCCGGCCTTCGTCGAGCGCACCCTGCGCGGCTACCTGGACTGCGGAATCCTCTCCAAAGGATTCGTGCGGGTCTGGTGCGACTCCTGCCGCGACGATATGCTGGTCGCGTTCTCGTGCAAGGGCCGGGGTGTCTGCCCCTCGTGTGGTGGGCGGAGGATGGCCGATGGGGCCGCGCACCTGGTCGACGAGGTCTTCCCCGAGGTTCAAGTTCGGCAATGGGTCTTGACCTTCCCTTACTGGCTCCGCGCCAAACTCGCCTACGACGCGCAGCTCCGCAGCGACGTGCTCGCGTTGTTCGTCGGGACGGTCCAGGCCTTCTACCACCAGGCCGGCCGTGCTTGCGGAGCCCCGGACGGCCGAACCGGCTCGGTGACGGCGATCCAGCGCTTCGGCTCGGCCCTCAACCTCAACCTGCACTTCCACACCCTCTTCCTCGACGGGGTCTTCTACCGCCCCCGCCCAGGCCGGCCGCTGAAGTTCCGCGAGCTATCGCGCCTGACCGACGCGGACATCGGTCGCGTCCTCGCCTGTTTCCAGCGTCGCCTCTCGCGCCTGCTGAGGCGACGCGGTCTCCTCGATGCCGACCCGACGCCCGAGGACCACGACGCCTCACCGCCCGACGCCATGGAGCAGCTTGCCCTCGCCAGCATGGCCAACCGACAGGTCGACGCCGTGGCCGAGGACGAGGACCCGACACCTCAGCCTCCCATCGCCGGCACCAGACCGCCGCCCCCGCCGCTGTGCGTTCGCACGCAAGGGTTCTCGCTCCACGCCGCCACCGTCGCGCCGCGCAACCGACGAGGAGCGCTCGAAGCGCTCTGCCGTTACATTCTCAGACCCGCCATCACCCTCGACCGGGTCCGCTGGCGCGAGGACGGTCAGGTCGAGCTGACGCTCCCGCGTCCCTGGCGACGCGGACCCGCCAGCCAGCCATCCTATGTCACACGGCTGGTCATGGCGCCGCTCACCTTCCTCGGCCGCCTCGTCCCTCTCATCCCCGCCCCGCGCACCAACGACATCCGATACCACGGCGTCTTCGCACCCAACGCGCCCTGGCGCCGCGAGGTGACCTCGCTCGCCCCTGGTCGGCGAGAGATACCTTGCGCCGGCGGGCCTGCGCCTGGGCACGACCCGGCCTCGGCTCCAGCCTCGGCCCAAGGGTCCGACGCCGCCTCCGACCCGGCCTCGGCTCCGGCCTCCGAGCCGGCGACGCCCGAAGCGTCGTCCGCCCCGTCCTCGGCTTCGAGTTCCGACGCGGCGTCCGCCTCAGCCCCGGCCCCGAACCTCTGCGCTCGCCGGGCTCCCCGCAAACAGCGCCGCAGCTGGGCCGAGCTGATGCGCCGCACCTTCGGCATCGACGTCCTGACCTGCGCCCACTGCGGCACCCGCCGCGCCGTGCTGGCGACGGTGACCTGCCCCATGGGCGCCAAGGCCATCCTCGAGCACCTGGGCCTACCCTCCAGCCCTCCGACTCCGCCCCCGCAGCGAGCGCCACCACAGGACTGGCTGGACCTCCCGTGACGACAGCTCAGGGTGCGCCCGAGGTCCACGCGCCCGCACGCCAACCGATTGGCATCACTGCTGAATCGATGGGCTCGCTAGAGTCGAACGCAGCGGTGCGTCCGGAGCCCGGCAGTTCGCTGGTGACGCGGGGGGCGGAAGTAGGCATAATGTCGGTTATCGGTCCTATGGGCTATCGGTCCTATGGGCTGGGGACTCTGACGAAGAGGATGATGATGAAGTTCCTGAGCCAAAGCCAGGAGATCCCGAAACGCCTGGTTCTCCGTGTGCGTTCGGTTGTGGTAGTCCTGACCCCAAACCGTCGTATTTAAGCTGTCTGAATTCGTACGTCAAGTGTCAGGATTCGGCGCAACCCTTCTACTGTCCTCCGATTTGTCAAACATGCTTTGATTATTGCAAGTCTCCTGACGACTACCTACCAGAAGTCTGCTACAAGTGCGGCTTTTGAGGTGCGAGATGAGTGATAGTGGACGATCACGATGTGTCTTGAATGTGGCCTTCGACATGCTCGATACGATCGGGCTGGTGTCCGGGGTGGAGAACCTCGTCGACGTTAGAGATGATGTTCTTAGTGGTAAGTGTCACGTTGATCCAATTGAACATGCTCGGTTGCGGAGAGCGCATTGGGGAATTACGCCGAATGCAATCCAGCTTTCGCCGAGTACTGAGCTGACGATTTGGACAACACGGAAATGGTCGTCCTTGGTTAAAGTTTGGCAGATTTCGCATCAAGCAACTGGTCTACTCGAACGACTTCGAGTTCACTTTCTCGGCTCCCCGAGCGGACCCTACCCGATTGTCACACGTGATCTACAGCATTTCGAAATTCCAAACCCAAACGCTGAATCGCCGGTATCCTCACTGCGTAACATTGAGGCAACACATAGCAAAGGAAGAGGGATCGGCAAAACGAGGATAGCGCAGTGGGCCAATTTGTGGAAAGCGTTTTGCTCTGGAGAGCCAACTGACTTCTTCCAAGCTTGCCAGAAGCCCATGCGGGATTTTCCGGAGCTCTCGGCCATCGGATTGCTTCAAGCATCTGTGTTCCCTCGGATTGTGGCTGGGCATCTCCTGCTGTCGCGTTTTGACGAGTTGCTCTTGAGGGCGATCGCCGATGACTTCAGAACCCCTGCAACTGTATTTGTTGAAGGCTGGCAGTCCGAACTCCAGCCATGGCTGGCGACCTTTTCCGATGCCCATCTTGCCAAGCGCCTCGCTTCGTGGGCTAGTTTTCGTAATGGCGAGTTTGTTGAACGTAGGCAGGAGCATAGTGACGAACGTCGAGTGATGACGAGTCATGCGTATCGACTTCGCCGAGATTCATCGGGTCTATTGCGATCGGCCGAAATTGGCTCCGCGCCACGTTTGGATTTCGGAGGAGCAGTAGCTTATGACCCCGAAAAACCATACGTATGCGAGGTCGACTCCAAGGGCAATCTCCGATTGCGTCTGCTGGAATGACTCGTTCTTGATATAGAATGAGCTAGATGTTGCGCTGTCTTAAGTGTCCATCAACTAGCCAGCGGCGATTGTCGAAAAGAGCTGAGCATCGGTCAGCCCGAGCGTGAACAGCATTCTGTTTCAACTCGGAAACGGATGTAATTGAGATGGCGAGCGGCTCGACCGGTCTGTCATGCCGTGAAGACGCTCAGCGTAAGCCCGCCCCTTTCAGTATTCGCATTCTGGGCGGAGGGCCTGGATTCGATCAGTCAAATGCTGGTAAGCAGCGGGAGTCTGCTTCTCGGTGACCCATCAGCGAAGCCGGAATATAGCGATGGACCTGCGTGACGTTGTCTTGGGCTCTGTTTCCTACGGGAAACAGAGTGGAGCATCGAGAACGCATCGAAATTCACTGTTCCTAAATTTGGGCGAGCATGAGCCGGGCGACGACACCGTGTGGGATCCTTGCGCAGTGCCTCGAGTTGACCTAAGAATCATCTGCGCAGCGCGGTCGCTTAGGTGTATTTGGGGGGGGGCTTTTGTGGTATAATATGTCGCGGGTTGGAAGCGGAAGTCCCGCTTGTATCCAGCGTGGGGAGTTGAGTACCGATAAGGATTGGAGGTGTTGGTAGTGCCGGAAGAGACAGTTGTCGTTAAACGGAAGGATCCGAGAACCGTTGTAGTGCGACGTGCGAACACCTACAACATGGATCGCGACTTCCCGATGCGCAACGCTGAGAGACTGGCGCAGCTGATTGCCGAGTCACGAACTGGCGATCAGGTGCAGACTATGGGCAACGAGGGGTTCGCACACTATTTCGCGGGCATTGTGACGCAGGAGCTGTATGGGCCATGGCCTGCGGGTCTACCTGGCGGACCCCCAACACCGAACCTCAACAAAACTTGCCCAGCCTTTGGTAAGCCCGACGGGACGCTACCTCCTCCAGTACTTCCTCCAGGTTGTTGTGACATCCAAGTGTCTGGTGATTGCCCAACCACTGCCGAAGCTCAGGGGCCACGTCCGTAAAAGTTAAATTGCTCCTATCGGGGACACCTCGGCGCGGTTGACAGCCCGGTTTGAGTTGGGCACCGTCGGCTCAAAGCTCAGGGGCCACGTCCGTAAAAGTTAAATTGCTCCTATCGGGGACACCTCGGCGCGGTTGACAGCCCGGTTTGAGTTGGGCACCGTCGGCTCAAAGCTCAGGGGCCACGTCCGTAAAAGTCAAATTGCTCCTATCGGGGACACCTCGGCGCGGTTGACAGCCCGGTTTGAGTTGGGCACCGTCGGCTCATGGCGAGGCCACTGCGGATCACCGGGGCCGGGCTCGTGCACCACATCATGAATCGTGGGACGGCGCGGCGGGACATCCTCGAGGACGACAAGGAGCGGCTCGACTTCTTGGAGGCCTCAACCGTCCCCCGCCGAGCTACCCTCATCCTCTGCGTCGAGCTCACGGCCGCCTCCGGCCGCGAAATCGCCGCCAGCATCGCTCCGATGGCCAGCCACTACCGCAAGCTCGCCTCGACCGACCCAGAGCTACAGTCCATCATCGACTCGGTGCGAACCAGGCTTCGCCACGGACCGGAGAGCACCTCATGACGGCCTCACGCCCGCCTGGCGTCAGCAGCGCCCCTTCAACACGCCTGCTTCGAGGCGACCGCCAGGCGTCTCGCACGGCAAGCAATTTGACTTTTACGGACGTGGCCCCTGGGTTTCCAAAGTGCGAACGGTTCGGGTGAATGCAGGCCTAGATATTGGGGGACAGAATGCGGTGGGAAGGTGCTGGTTCGATCAATGTGACCGGGCCGATTAGCTTGGCGGCCCAGGCAAGTGAAGTCCAAAGTGGGATGCGATTGGTGATAGCATGTCATGACGCAGTCTACTTCATGGACGATGATCTGCAGATCGTCAACACGCTGCGGCTTCGGCCTACTGCGCATTCTCTACGTGTCGTGACCGACCCTTCGTACGGTACCCTCATCTTAGGCCTATCACGTCACAACAAGAAGGTTTGTGTTTGGGACGGTCGGGGGGAGGTGGTGTTCAGTTGGTCCCGCCCCTGGCGTCGAGTTGTCGACGCCTTTTGGCTATCAGGCAGCGGCTTAAGCCGCACTTTAGTAGTTGGGACGGGGTTCCTTGGCGGGGGCATTTATGTTCTGAACCTTGGCCAAGGGACCGAGTGGAGCGCTTTGACCGGTTGCCTCGGAACGATACTTGCTCTCTCCTGCATCCCAGATACTCCTGAACAGCCTGCACGCATTGTAGCTTGTGACCGCCATGGTCGCTTGCTTCTTTTTAGTGCATCTGGCGAGCAGATCACAGCCATTGGAAAACCATTCGAAGTGGCATACTTTAGCTGCGCCATTGCGACGACAGGTTTTGGTGGCGCGGTTCAGATACTTGCGGCGGATCACGTTAACCGCACCTTGTCCGGTTTTGATCTAGACGGAAAAACTCGTTGGCGACGTCAGGTGTCGGATGATGCGATTCGTTCTCGAGGGAGGTTCGCCACAAGCCTCCTTTTGGAGGACGGACAATTCTACTGGATCGTCCGGTCAGGGGTGAACGAATTGCTGGTGTGCGATTGCTCTGGCGAAGTCGTCTCTTCTTTCGCTTCTGGTGACGCGATTGACGATTTCGCTGCAATTCCCAACTCGGACCTGCCCTTCGGGTGGGGTCTTGCAGTCTTGTCAGGAGGCCTCGTACGTCAGCATGCTCTTCGAGCATAGCACACGTATGAAGCTCAGGGGCCACGTCCGTAAAAGTTAAGTTGCTCCTATCGGGGACACCTCGGCGCGGTTGACAGCCCGGTTTGAGTTGGGCACCGTCGGCTCATGGCGAGGCCACTGCGGATCACCGAAAGCTCAGGGGCCACGTCCGTAAAAGTTAAATTGCTCCTATCGGGGACACCTCGGCGCGGTTGACAGCCCGGTTTGAGGTGGGCACCGTCGGCTCATGGCGGGGCCACTGCGGATCACCGGGGCCGGGCTCGTGCACCACATCATGAATCGTGGGACGGCGCGGCGGGACATCTTCGAGGACGACAAGGAGCGGCTCGACTTCTTGGAGGCCTCAACCGTCCCCCGCCGAGCTACCCTCATCCTCTGCGTCGAGCTCACGGCCGCCTCCGGCCGCGAAATCGCCGCCAGCATCGCTCCGATGGCCAGCCACTACCGCAAGCTCGCCTCGACCGACCCAGAGCTACAGTCCATCATCGACTCGGTGCGAACCAGGCTTCGCCACGGACCGGAGAGCACCTCATGACGGCCTCACGCCCGCCTGGCGTCAGCAGCGCCCCTTCAACACGCCTGCTTCGAGGCGACCGCCAGGCGTCTCGCACGGCAAGCAATTTAACTTTTACGGACGTGGCCCCTGGGTTTCGGGTTTCGGTAAGGGAGTCGTGGCTCGAGCGGGCGTCCCCTCGGAGCATGGGTTGCGCTGGGCTGGCCCTCGCTTGGGATTGACAAGCGGCCGCGCAGGCGGGAGAAACGGCCATGCGCTGCACACACCGCCTCGGATTTCTCGTCGCCCTCGCCCTCCTGGCGGCCCCCGCGATTGCGGCGCCGCCCAAGCCGCCGGCGGCCTATTCGGCCGAGCTGGCCGCCGGGCGAAAGCTCACCGCCGCTGGACAACACTCCGAGGCCATCGCGGCCCTCGACCGCGCGCTGGCCGTCGTCCCCGGAGACGCCCGCGCTTTGGCGGCCCGTGGCTACGCGCGCCTTCTCAGCGTCGGGGACGGCGCCCTGGGTCAGGACCAGCTCGCCGCGCTCGATCTGGCCGAGCGCGACCTGAAGGCCGCCCTCGAAGCCAGCGCCGGGCCGGACAACGAGAAGCTGCACAAAGCCATTCAGCACAACCTGGGCCTGGTCACCAAGCGCCGCGGCGTCGCGCCAGCCGTCGAGGGCGCCTGCACCGTCACCTTCGAGCGCCTGCCCCCGGGCGAGCGCTTGGCGACCTGGAGGCAGGTCGGCGCGCACCTGCATGCGAAAGCTGAAATCACCTGGGACTCCTCGGACATGGCGACCGAGGACGCCGCCCGCGCGCGCCTGTGCCGAGAGCAATTTCGCGGCGGCGACCCGTGCTCGACAACCAAGCCGAGCGCGGCGGTCCTCTACGACGGCGACTACATGGTCCTCGCCCTCTACGCGCCGAACGCCAAGGGCGTCCTGACCCACGTCCTGCTCACCAGCAGCCGCGAGTACCAGTGCGCGCCCGAGGGCTCGGTGTCCGTCACGCCGCTAGGCGACCTCGTCCGCGTAGAGGCGTACCTGACCGCGCCGCGCATCCATGGTGAGGACTCGGAAGGCAACCCCTGCACGGTCGATGTCGACGACGAGTGCCGGCCCAGCTGCTCGGAGGGCTCGGACACCGAGTCGCGAGACCTGCTCGTCAACCCGACCACGGGCGCCATCGTGCGCGTCGTGTCGCGCCAGAAGGCGCCCAGCGTCCGCGCCACGGGCACGCGGGTCGAGGCGCCCGGCTGCGCGGCGATCGACGTCCGCTGACGCGCTCGACACGTCCTCCGGGGGTGGGTCTCCGGGGCGATTTGCCGAAGGGCAGCGAGAGCGGACGGAGTGGGTTGAAGGTCGGCTGCGGCTGGAGGGCAGACCCTGGCGATGGGTGCGGGGGAGGCCCTTGCCGGCAGGAGGGGCGGCCGATACCCTGGGAGCTCAGGGGCCACGTCCGGAAAGTTAAATTGCTCCTGCCGTGGACAGCTCGGCGTGTCCCAGGGAGCAATTCAAGTCCGGTCAAGTCCCGAGCTCAGGGGCCACGTCCGAGAGCTCGAGAGCTCAGGGGCCACGCGGGATAGGGGTCAGGTCGTTTCATATTTCACTTTGTCTCAGCTTCACGTGGCCACTTGGAATATGTAATGTGTAACGGCCTGACCCCTGGCGCTTGGTCCGGGGTTCCGCGGCGAGCGCAGGTCGAGCAGTTTTACAATCAGGTATCTGACCCCTTTGCCCGTAGGTGGCGGCGAGCCGGTTGGTTCCGGCTCGCCTGAGACGAGCCCACCTGGACGCAACGAGCGCCTACTCGGTCTCGGACGGTGCGAGCTCGTCTTCCTTCTCGTGATGCTCGTGCGCCTCCTCGGGGCCGGGCCGCATCACGACGAGCACCAGCAGCCCGAGGGCCAGGATCACGCAGATGTTGACGAGAAGGAGCAAGAACCCGCCGATCCCGCGCCCGGGATCGCCGGCATAGGCGGCGATCCCACCGGCGGCCGCCGCTGGGACGAGCGCGATCGAGGCGACGATGCCGATCAGCGTGTCCTGCTTGCGCTTGATCACGGCGACGGTGCCCGCCATTCCGGCGGCGACCGCGGCGAGGACGCTGTACCAGCCGGTCCGGACGCGCTCCTCGAGCAGCGGCTGCGCGACCAGGTTCATGGTGTCCGGGATCAGACCGGTGATGTTGCAGAACCAGGTTGTCGCGATCGCCGCGACGATCGCGAGCCCGACGCCGGCAAACAGCGCGAGCAGCGCCCGACCCGCGGCCCCGGGATAACCGCCGGCCAGGCTGAACGAGATCGCGGCGAGAGGAGGGTATGCCGGTGCCACGATCATCGCGCCGAGCAGCAGCGGGATCGAGTCGGTCAGGAACGCGACCGCGGCGAGCACGCCGGACAGCGCCATGAACATGTAGTACGCGGAGTCGACCTTCGCGTCGGAGATCACGCTGCGGACGAGGCCCGGATCGACGAGTGGGCGAGTCACGGCGACCTCTCCTGCTGGACGACCCGCAATGCGCTGACGTAGATGTCGTGGGCCCGCAGCTCGCGGGCGTCCTCGGGTGACAGCATCAACAGATCCTCGATCTCCTGGACACTGCGCAGGCGCCGGACCACGCCATAGATCCGGATGATGTCATCGGCCCGGATCACGGTCGCGGTCTCCAGCTGCCGCTGGGTGAGCTCGCCGAACAGGGCGACCAGCACGCTGTCGCGCTCGTCACCGACGATGAACACATGGTCACCGAGGACGCGGAGCACGCGGACCTGGTCGAGCACGACATCGCGCCCTCGCAGCGCGTCGCGGTCGGCGACCTCCGCGAGCTGAGCAATCGAGGTGATCACGCGCGGCACCGACGGCTGTTCCGGTGGCGGGGTCGGGCTGGGCTCGCGATCCGCGGTCGGGCTGGGCTCGCGGTACGGGGTCGGGCTGGGCTCGCGGTACGGGGTCGGGCTGGGCTCGCGGTCCGGGGTCGGGCTGCGCTCGCGCTCCGGGGTCGGGCTGGGCTCGCGCTCCGGGCTCGGGCTGCGCTCGCGGTCCGGGATCGGCAAAGGCGCGACGTGCAGCGCGCTGACGTAGATCTCATGCTCTCGTAGCTTCGCGGCCTCACCAGGGTCGAGCAAGTCCTCGTTCGCGATCTCCGCGATCACGCGAAGCTGCCGGACCACGCCGTAGATCCGGAGGCGCTGGCCTTCCTCGAGCGTGACCGCGCGATCGAGCTGGCGGCCGGTCAGCTCGCCGAACAGGACCACCGGCACGGTCTCATCATCGTGTCGGAGCAGGAAGACCCGCTCTCCCAGAACCTCGGCGACGACGACGTCTGCGAGAATGACGTCGCGCCCGACCAGGTTGCCCGCGAACCGCTCGGCCACCATCTCGGCCACCGAGGTGATAGCGCGCAGGTGGGTGAACATGCCGGGCTGTCCGATGACCGCGCGAGTGCTGCTGATCGATTGCGCCCCAGTGACGAGCGCGGCGACCAGGCCCAGCAGGCCGAAGGCCATGGCTGCGACCTGCCATGGCTTCGGATCGGTTCGTTTGGTGCGGGGATCCAGCTTCACTTCCTGGTCTCCAGGCAGCTTGGGTTCCAGCGTGCAGGGGGACCGAACCAGCACAGGCGAAGGCGGCCAAGCCTGACGTTCTCCGCGATGTAGGCCTTGCGGTGCGTCAGGAGCTCGGCCACGTCACGTGGTCAGGATAGCGGCGCGGCCGGCAGTGGATAGGTTCCGGTCCGATCGAGAGCTCATCATCAGAGTTGGCAGAAGCTCTGGACGGTGTCGATGAAGAGGGCGAGCGCGTCGGCGCCGAGCGTCGCGTCGTAGGAGGGCTTGGGGTCAGGCCGTTACACATTACATATTCCAAGTGGTCACGTGCAGCTGAGACAAACTGAAATGTGAAACGACCTGACCCCTATCATCCCTGCTCCTCGTACTCGAGTCCGAGGTCGGCCGACATCCTTCGGAGCAACTCATCTGGGCCAACGCTCGAGGTGGCGCGTTCGTCCTGAGGGGCCATTCACCCTTCGACCGGCAGCGCCGCCTTTCGCCTGAGCTTCAGTCCTTCACGCACCGCACGCTGGCCGCAAAGAGCTTGGAGTTCGGGATGCCCTGGAGGCCATCCCACACGTTTCCCGAGGTGTACCAGACGGCCCTGTCGACATCCTCGCCGTCCTCGGTGGCCGACCAGGTGAAGCTGTCCGTGCCTTTATGGTTGACCGAGGAAAATGCATCCCGGACACCCGCCGGGAGGAGGGAGAACCCATGGTCGTCGGTGGGGACGCCGCCCAGCTGCGCGTCGTGAGGCTCCCACTCGAACTGGTCCTGGAGCCTGCGCGCGATGGGCCAGCCGATCTCGTCGCCCTCGACGCCGTGTGCCTGCGCCACGAAGTCGGCGAGCTGGTCCCATTCCGCGCGCGAGGGCAGGTGCCAGCCCTCGGGACAGACGCCGCGGACGCCGCTCGGCACCGCATCGCTGGACGTCTCCTGGGTCGCGACGTCCCACGTGTAGTACCGACCGTGCTTCGGGTCGTCGCACGGATCCGGATCGGGATCGACGCCCAGCGCGCAGTACGAGAACGTAGCGGCGTAGTTCAGATTGTGGCTCATCCAGATCTGGGACCCGATCGTCACGAAGCCGTACTTGTTGCCGTCGCGCGCGTCGACGAACCCGCAGCGATTCGGGGTCCCCTCGAGCCCGCACTCGCCGAAGGGGCAGCTTCCGCAGTCCACCGTGCGGCTGTCCCCGCAGTTGTCCGAGCCCGTCATCGAGCCGCACCGCGCCCGACGCGCCCTGCAGAAAGTCTCGTTGGACTCGGGCTCGCACGAGCAGGTGTGGTCTGCGCCGCAGGTCCCGGAGGGGCACGACCCGCAGTCGAGCGGCTCTCCGCACCCATCGTCCGGCGCACCGCACCAGGCCCCGAGCTCGCCGCACGTCTTCGGGATGCAGCTCTCGCCAGCGTCGTCCGTGTCCGCGTGGGGAGCGCCGGCATCCGTGTCCGCCTGGGGAGCGTCGGCAACCGTGTCGGCCTGGGGAGCGCCGGCAACGGGGGTCGAGTCGGACGGGGTGCCGCAGGCGACGAGCAGCGAGAGAAGCAGAGCGGACGGGACGCGCACCATCGATGTTCTCCGGGCGCGCTCAAAGGGGCGCGCACAAGAAGCATAGGCCCCCTTTCTCCCGGCCGCGTCAAGTACCTTCCCAGCGCGGCGAGTCTGGGTGGCGCGCCCAGCGCGCGCTCTGGGACAGCCCTCGCCGCATCTCGGTGCTGCTCCGCGAAAAAATTGACAGGCGAGCACTTCGCCGCGGGCACCCCGCGTCGTGGGGCGTCGCGGGCTGGGAGTGGTTCGGCCGATGGCTCGAGCGGAAAGGCTCCACGTTGGTCGGCAGCCGCATCGACGCGGCCGCGCACCGCTGCAACTATTCGCCTCCGTGTCCTGTGGCCGTAGAGGGCCGAGGACAGGATCGCTCCTCCCGGAGCGCCAGGGGTCAGGCCGTTACCCATTGCATATTCCAAGTGGCCACGTGAAGCTGAGACAAAGTGAAATATGAAACGACCTGACCCCTATCACACTGCTGGTGCCGTTCGTACATGGCGAGTCTCGTAGGTCCTGGTCCGCTCCCCCCGAGCGCGCCTCCTAAGAGGCGTAGTCACTCGACCGCCTTGGGCAACGTCGGACGTGCGCACATCCGGGGGAGCTCAGGGGCGCTCGAGCACGGCGTCGACGGGGCGTCGCGGTGCGGCGTCGAGGGCCTTCGCGGGGTGCCCCAGGCGCAGCACAACCTGTGGATGGTGATCGCCGACGAGCTTGGCGAGCTGGTCGCGAAGCGGCTCGACCTGGCAGGGCTGATTGAGGTAGCCGGCCTGCACGCCGTCGGCGGCCGCCTCGAGCAGGACCCGCTCGAGCGCCTGACCGACGGCCAGCCAGTCCCTCGGCTCGTCGCCGTCGCTGCTCAGCACCAGGAGCAGGGGAGCAGAGGCCGCAAGCTGTGCGTCGCCGCGTGCGGTGCGCTCGCCGAGATCGAGAGCGCGGACGACGGCGCGAGCGACGGGCGCGGCGAGAGCCGACGTGGCCAGCCCGTCCCCCTTGCGACGGGGGCGCAGCCAACTCGCCAACTCCCGCCGCCACCGCGGGTCGTCGAACTGGCGCCGGTCTCCTTCGCCCACGAGCACCGCGAGGGCGTTGCGCGCCGCGGTTCCCAAGATGCGAGGCGTCGGTCCCTCGCGGCGCGCCGCCGACAGAAGTCGCTCCGTCAGGTGCTCGGCGATCGGCTGCTCGGAGAACGCGTCGCGCGTGGTGTGGCGGGCCGTCAGCGCCGGCTCGAGCTCGGCCAGCTCCTCCGGCTCCCCCTCGACGAGCGACACCCGAGCGAGCAGGTCCGGGTCCTCGCTCGGGAGCAGCTCGATACGCGTGGCACGCCCCAACGCCGCCGCCGCCACGCGCAGGTTGAAGAGGGCGGCGCCGCAGCTCAGCGTCAGCTCGCGGTCGTAGGGATCGTTGACCGGCAGCGCCCTCGTGCGATCCGCGAAGAGCTCGACGGTGTCGCCGTTGGCGCGGAACCTCCAGGGTTGGGTGTTGTGGGACGAGGGTGCCAACGTCGCTGCCCGCACCAAGGCCTCGGTGGTCTCTGAAGTCATCGCTTCTCCTCGTCCAGCATGCGGCGCGTGGCGTGTCGTGCCCGGGCGTCGCCGCACGCAGGCCACAGCGACCGGCCGATCGTCGGTTCGGGGCTCGAGGCGAACGTAAGAGCGCGATGGCGGGCTTCAATCGGCGCGTGTGCCTAGCGCGCCGCGTCGATGCCCGCGTAGACCTCGGGCTGTTCCGCGGCGCCGGTGGCAGGGGCGTCGAGGTGGTGCAGCGCGCGGTGCAGGTGGTTAGCCGACGCGGTCGTACCACCGCATGCGCTCGAGCCAGCGGAGCGCGTCGTCGGGCTCGACCTCGCCGGCGGCCGTGCGCTCCATCATGGCGGGCCGGCCGGAGGTGCTCGCCCGCCATTGTCGGCGACGAAAGTGCAGGTGCCAGGGTTCATCACTTTTCATTTTCTGGGTTGAGGCAGACGCCGCTCGGAGCCTTCGACAGCTTCAAGGCCGGCCGACATGACCGGCTTGCCCTTCCCTGCGCTCACGGGCACAGTTCTGACCATGGGCCGGTCCAAGCGCATCGACTATCCGGGAGCCTGGCACCACGTGATGAACCGTGGCGCGCGCCGCGCTGCCGTCTTTGCCCGGCCAACCGACTGCGATCTGTTCCTCGAGGTGCTGAGCGAGGTTGTCGAGCGGTTCCAACTCCAAGTCCACGCCTACTCGGTGATCTAGAGGTCATGATGAGTTATTTCGCCACAGGCCTGAAATCATTGCGTTTCGATGAGTGCACGGAACGAAATGGGGGGCTCACGACGGGTCC
>JAWLBL010000030.1:0-104122 GCA_041687695.1 Myxococcota bacterium
CGCCGGCTTCCAGCCGGTGTCGTATTGATGCCGGCGGAGGCGGCCTTGGAGTGCTCCGGCTTGCCGGAGCCCCGGCCCCGGCGGCTTGCCGCCGGGATCTGGCCGCCAAACCCGGCGCAGCAAGCTGCGCCGGATGGGGGCTCCACCAAGGTGGAGCACTCCGGTTTGAACTTTCGCCACAGCCTCTGGAAGCCGGCGATCCCAGGGGGCGCTGCCGTCGATGCTTGGAGCGCGGGCGTTGGCGCGGTATGGGGCGGCCGTCGTGGACGACGCCGGCGGGTGAGATGAGCGAGCAGCGCGAGCGGGGATATTGGGAGCGCCACGCGGGGCGGTACGACCGGTCGGTGCGGCTGCTGACGCGGTCGTGGCCCGAGGTGCAGCGGCTGACGGGCGAGGCGCTGGCCGGTTGCGAGCGGGCGCTGGAGGTCGCGGCCGGGACCGGACTGCTGACGGGGACCCTCGCCGGGGCGGCGCGCGAGGTGATCGCGACCGACTACGCCGAGGCGATGGTCGCCCAGCTGGAGGCGCGGGTGCGGGCGGAGGGGCTGGACAACGTCCGCTGCGAGACGGTGGACGTCTACGCGCTGCCGTACGAGCCGGCCTCGTTCGACGCGGTGGTCGCGGCCAACGTGTTGCACCTGCTGCCCGATCTGGAGGGCGCGCTGGCGGCCCTGCGGCGCGTCCTGAAGCCGGGCGGGCGGCTGGTGGCGCCGACCTTCTGCCACGACGAGACCTTCGGGGCGAAGGTGCTCTCGCGCCTGGCGTCGCTGACCGGCTTCCCGCAGCACCGGCGGTTCACCGTGGCCGGGCTGCGCGGCGCCATCGAGGGGGCCGGCTTCGAGGTGGCGCGGGTCGAGACGCTGCCGGGGCGCTTCCCGATCGGCTTCGTGGCCGGTCGGGTGAGGTGATCAGCCCGCGGCGGCCTCGCGCAGGATGCGTAGGCCGCCACGCAGGACGACCACGGCGACGATCGCGCCGATGACGAGATCGGGCACATGGGTGCCTAGCAGCAGCACCAGCGCGCCCCCGGCGACGACGCCCAGGTTGGCGATGACGTCGTTGGCCGAGAAGATGAAGGCGGCGCGCAGGTGCACCTCGCCCTCGCGGTACCTCGAGATGAGCTTCAGGCAGGTCACGTTGGCGGCGAGGGCGACGGCGCCGACGGCCAGCATGTAGGCGGGCTCGGGGTCGCTGCCCTGCACGGCGCGCCGGATGACCTCGGCCAGCGCGAAGAGGGCGAGGGCGACCTGCAGGAGCCCGCTGAGGCGCGCGGCGCGGGCCTTGCGGGCAGCGGAGGCCGCGACGGCGAGCAGGCTGACCGTGTAGACCGCGGCGTCGGCGAACATGTCGAGCGAGTCGGCGACGAGCGCGGTCGAGTCGGCGACCAGGCCCGCGGTGAGCTCGGCGACGAACATGACGGCGTTGATGGCGAGCAGCCAGCGCAGGACGCGGCGTTGCTCGCGCGTGTCGGCCTCCATCTGACAGCCGCAGCAGTCGCTCATCGGTGCAGACCTTCGGCCCAGCGCTGGCGCTTGTCCAGTGTCGAGGAGGGCGGCTGGTCACGGGGCGCGGCGATCCTGTATGTTGCCGCGACCGAACGACCGCTGATGGGAGCCCCGCCGGCGGCGAGCCGCGCCGACAGGGGCGCGAGGAGGACCGAATGCGAGGCATCTCCGGGCTGTGGGCGCGTGCGCTGGTGGTGACGACGGTGGCGCTGATGGGCGCGGCCGGGTGCGACGGCGAGGGGGGCGGCGAGGCCAAGCGCTGGTCCGTCGTGGCGGAGGGGCTGGACGAGGCGCTGCTGGCCGTGCACGGGACCTCGTCGACGGACGTGTGGGCGGTGGGCGCGGACCGGGGGCAGGGGCCGCTGGTGCTGCGCTACGACGGGCAGGCCTGGACGCGGCTCGAGACCGGCACCCAGGGCGACCTGTGGTGGGTGCACGCGGTGCCGGAGGGGCCGGTGTTCCTGGCCGGCGGCAACGGGACGGTGCTGCGCTACGAGGACGGCGTGTTCACCCGCGAGGCGACGCCGGGGGTCGCGGCGCACACGGTGTACGGGATGTGGGCGCGGGCGGCGGACGACGTCTACGCGGTCGGCAGCGTGGCGGGGCGCGACGGGTTCATCTGGCGCTACGACGGGCAGGCCTGGCGGAACGTCGATCTGCCGGCGACGACCGAGCTGGGGCCGACCGGCAGCCTGCCGGGGTTCTTCAAGGTGTGGGGCGACGACGACGAGACGTTCGTGGTCGGCGGCCACGGGCGCATGTTCCGGCTGGGCGACGACGGGTCGCTCGAGCGGGTGGGCGAAGGCGCGACCAGCAGCACGCTGTTCACGGTGCACTCGGCGGGCGGGCCGTTCGTGGCGGTCGGCGGGGCCAGCGGGGGCGTCATCGTCGAGGGCGAGCACACGACCGTGGTGGAGGCGACGCCCCAGGGGTGCCCGCTGCTGCAGGGCGTGTGCGTGACCGAGGACGGCCAGGGCTACGCCACCGGGTTCCAGGGGACCATCTATCGGCGCGACGGGCCGGGGCAGTGGAGCGAGGTGGACCACGGGCTCGAGCTGGCCGTCGAGTCGCTGCACGCGGTGTGGATCGACGACCGGGGCGGCGTGTGGTCGGTGGGTGGCAACGTCGTGACCTCGCGGCTGAACGAGGGGGCGCTGGTCCATTACCCAGGTGCGTCGGGGGGCGCGAAGGTGCCGACGTACGTGCCGCCGCCGCCCGAGGACAAGCCGACGCCCAAGGTCGAGTGCCCGGCGGGGCAGATTGACCCGGTGCCGAACGGGTCGATCGCGCGGCGCTGGAACGAGGCGAACCTGAACGCGATCCGGCGCGCCATCCCGCGGCCGGGCGTGCACGCGCGGAACCTGTTCCACACGTCGGTGGCGATGTACGACGCCTGGGCGGCCTGGGACGAGGTGGCCGACGGCTATCTGGTGACGGACAAGGCGGCGCCGGCGGCGGATCTGGACGCGGCGCGGCGCGAGGCCATCAGCTACGCGGCCTATCGGGTGCTGACCCACCGCTACACCATCGAGAACGGCGGGGCGGTGTCGCTGGCGTGCTTCGACGCGCTGATGGACGAGCTGGGGTACGACCCGGCGGACACGGCGGCGACCGGCGACTCGCCGCGCGCGGTGGGCAACCGCATCGGGGCGGCGGTCGTGGCGGCCTTCGCGGAAGACGGCGCCAACGAGGCCGCGAACTACGCCGACACGACCGGCTACGTGTTCGTGAACCCGCCGCTGGTGGTGGACCAGCCGGGGACGAAGCTGAACGACCCCTCGCTGTGGCAGCCGCTGAACCTGGCGGTCGCGGTGACGCAGAACGGCATCATCACCGACGCGGGCGTGCAGGGGTACATCGGCGCGAACTGGGGGCACGTGGCGCCCTTCGCGATGGAGAGGCCGGCCGAGGGCGCGCCGTACTTCGATCTGGGCGAGGGGCCGGTGTTCGACGAGGCGATGGTCCCGCACGTCGTCGAGCTGATCGAGAAGTCGGCGCTGCTGGACCCGCGCGACTCCGAGCTCGTCGACCTGTCGCCGGGCGTGTACGGCAACAACCCGCTGGGGACCAACGACGGGCAGGGGCACGGGCTGAACCCGGTGACGGGGCAGGCCTACGCGCCGAACCCGATGCCGCTGAACGACTTCGCGCGCGTCATCGCCGAGGTCTGGGCGGACGGGCCGCAGAGCGAGACGCCGCCCGGGCACTGGGTGAAGATCGGCAACGAGGTGAGCGACACGCCCGGCTTCGAGCGGCGCCTGTGGGGCGAGGGCCCCGAGCTGCCGCGGCTCGAGTGGGACGTGAAGCTGTACCTGGCGGTCGCGGGGGCGGTGCACGACGCGGCCATCGCGGCCTGGGAGGCCAAGCGGAACTACAACTCGGCGCGCCCCATCTCGCTGGTGCGCTACATGGGCGGCCTGGGCCAGCGCACGACGCCGGCGCTGCCCGGCTACGACCCGGACGGGCTGCCGCTGGTCGACGGGCTCATCGAGCTGGTCACCGAGGAGACGGCCGCGCCAGGCGGGCGGCACGCGCACCTGGCGCCGTACCTGGGCGAGGTGGTCGTGCGCTCGTGGCGCGGCGAGCCGGGAGACCGCGACGCCGAGTTCGGCGGGGTCGGCTGGATCCGCGCGGTCGACTGGATCCCCTACCAGCGGCGCACCTTCGTGTCGCCGGCCTTCCCGGGGTTCGTGTCGGGGCACAGCACCTTCAGCCGGGCCGGGGCCGAGGTGCTGACCGAGATCACCGGGTCGCCCTACTTCCCGGGGGGCCTGGGCGAGTGGGTGGCCAAGGCGAACCAGTACCTGGTGTTCGAGGCCGGGCCGTCGGTCGACGTGCACCTGCAATGGGCCAGCTACTACGACGCGGCCGACCAGGCCGGCCAGTCGCGCCTGTGGGGCGGCATCCACATCGCCCCCGACGACTTCGAGGGCCGCAAGATCGGCAGCGTGGTCGGCAAGCAGGCCGCCGCGCTGGCGCGGACCTACTTCGAGGGCAGCGCGCACCCGTAACTGTCATCGCCGGGCGGGCGGCGGAGCCGTCACCTTGGGCAGCGCAGGCCCGGCGCGGCGTGGCGTCGGGTTGACCGCGCGCCTTTTTGCCAACAGCAGCCGCATGGCGGTCGACCCGGTCAGCGGCAAGGCCGTCGACAAGGCCACCGCGACCATCGGCGCCACGCCCGACGGCCAGGTGCTGTACCTCGAGAGCCCCGAGACGCTGGCCCGCTACGGCAAGCGACCCCAGCGCGGGCCGCCCGGCCGGGTCAGTGACCGCCGCCGCTGGGCTGGGCGCTGCCCATGAACCAGTCCATGTCGTAGTCGTGCAGGATGACCAGGTAGTCGCGGTCGAGCTCGGCCTCCTCGTCGGCCGACTTGACGACCAGCGCGCCGAACAGGCCGCGGCCGACGTTCTCGATGGTGCGGGCGTGGTCGTGCAGCGGCCAGGTGCCCGGCGTGTCGGCCGTCCAGGTGTAGGTGACGGGCTCGCCGCCGGGCCAGGCGACGCTGCCGGGCATGGTGCCGTCGTCGGCGGGGCTCGTGATCACCGCGTGCGGGTGCAGCGACGCCGGGTGCTCGGGCATCAGGTTCTTCAGGTGCACCCGGACGGTGGTGCCCTCGCGCAGCGACAGGATCCAGGGCTGCCAGGTGGCCTTGTGCGGGCGCACCGTCGCCTGCACGGACGACGCGGTGGCCGCTTCGAAGGCCTCGGCGTCGGGCATGGGGACATAGGCGCGCACCATCCGGTCCACCTCGACCAGCTGGGTGAGCGCCGGGAAGTACTCGCGCGTGACGGTCACCGGGACCTCGGCGGCGACCACCCAGATGTCGACCGTCTCGCCCGGGCCGCCCCGCGGGGGCGGGACCTCGTTCGGGAACCGTCCGTCGTCGCCCAGCGCCTGGTCGTCGTCGCCCGGCTCGAGCACGCGGAACACCCCCCACATGCCCGAGGCGGCGTGGGTCTCGACGTGGCAGTGGTACATCCAGTCGCCCGCGCCCACCCGCTCGTCGGGCGTCGCGTGGCCGGCCCCGGCGAAGAAGTCGGCCTGGTGGACCTCGGCGGGGCCCAGGGTGCGGTTGTCGATGAGGGTGTCGCCGTCCAGCCACAGGTGCCCGTGGATGTGGAAGGTGTGGAACTCGGGGCCGTAGGACATCACGCGCACGCGCGTGCGCTCGCCGACGTGGGCGCGCAGGGTGGGCGTGAGCGGCGGCGGGAGGGTGGCGCCGGTCTCGTGCGCGTCGGCGGGCCCCATCATGAGGTCGGCGTCCGAGGGGGCGTCGTAGCCCAGGTCGCGCAGGTACAGCCAGCGGGCGTAGAGGTTGTCCGACCGATAGTTGAAGCTGTGGCCGTGGTTGCACATGACGTGGGCGGCGTCGCCTTCGCCCATGACGGTGCAGCCGAGGGCGACCTGGTCCCAGTCGAGCTGGAGGGCGCCGTGCTCGCCGCCGTGGTCGTCCCGAGTGTCGTGGGGGTGGGTGTCGCCGCAGGCGGGCGCGGCCAGGGCCAGCGCGAGCGCCGAACATCGGAGCAGCTTCACTGGACCGCGACCTCGTAGGTGACCGAGTCGCCCGGGGCGAAGGTCAGGGTGAGCGCCCAGGTGCCGGCCATCGAGGCCTGGACGTCGTGGACGAGGTACTCGCCGCCGCCGACCTCGGTGACGTAGGGGGCCTTGGCCCCGCCGTGGCCCATCCCCTTGTGAATGAAGGCGACCTGCGGGGTGAGCCCCGAGGCGGGCCCGCCCGACACGGTGTGGATGGTCACCGGGAGCTCGAGGGTGGCGCCGACGCCGACCGGGCCGTCGAAGTCGCGGATCCAGACCTGATGGGTGCCGGCGGTCGAGGTCTGCTCCTGGCCGGTCGGCGGCGCGATCGCCGTGTCTTCCGCGGCGTCGGGGCCGGCGGCGTCGGGGGCGCTCGCGTCGGGCTCGGCCGCGTCCTCGTCGGCGCTCGTCTCCTGCAGGACGTCCTGCTGGGCGGCCGTGTCGGCCTGGGGGACCTCGCCGTCGTTCGAGTCGCAGCCGGCCAGGGCCACCAAGGCGATGCAGATCGTTCTCTTCAGCATGTCCCACCCTCCGTCCAGTCAGCGCGCCGGCGCGGGTGCGGCCGGCCTTCGTGGCGGCAGTGTAAGCGGCGGCCCATGTCGACGTAAACGCCGCACGCGCGGCTTTCGCGCCTGCAGCCTTGGCCCGGGGCCTCAACGGCACTAGTCAGGATCATCCCCGAACAGCAGGACGGCCGAAGCACCGGCTGGAGGTGACCCTTGGACGCGTTGCGCAGGTCGCTGGCAGCGAGCGCATCGTGGATGCTGGCCCTGACGGGGTGCGCCCCGCCGGGCGTGGTGCCGGCTGGCAGCGATCACCCGGCCGTGGTCGGCACCGAAGCGCCGCGCCCGGCCGCGCCGGCGGCGCGGGACGAGGCGCTGGCGCGGTGGCCGGCCGAGGTGACGCCGCGACATCTGCCCGGCCGGGATCACGACCGGACTCGCGGGGCTCGTGACGAGCGCGCGGCCATCGCGGCGGCCGAGCAGGCGACGCTGGCGCAGGCGCGGCCGGTCTTCGAGCGCCACTGCGCGCGGTGTCACACGGCGGGCGGGGCCAAGGCGCGCCAGGGCATCCTGGAGCACTTCGACATGACCGGGTACCCGTTCGGCGGCCACCACGCCGACGAGGTCGGCGAGCGGGTGAGGCGCGTCCTGGGCGTCACGGGAGAGCCGCCGACCATGCCGCGGGACGAGCCGGGCGCCGTGCAGGGGGCGGAGCTCGAGGCTGTGATCGCCTGGACGGTGGCCTTCGATCGGGCGCAGGCCGCGGGCCTGCACGGGCCGGCCGGCGGCGAGGGCCACGACCACGAGGCGCCGGCGCCCGCCGACGGCGGCCACGGCGAACACGGGGGGCACTGATGCGGACGACGGTCGCGCTGATGGTGACGGCGGGCCTGCTGGGCGCCACGGGGTGCGCGCCGAGCCGTGACGAGCTGTTCGCGCCGGTCCGCGAGGACGCGCGGGCCCGGCTCGGGGTGGCTCCCGAGTGGCGGTCGGAGGGGCGGGCCAGTGCCCAGGTGAGCGAGCAGGTGGACGCGCTGCTCGCCGAGCCTCTGGACGCGGACGCCGCGGCCCGCATCGCGGTCCTGAACAGCCCGCGGCTGCAGGCCGAGTACGCGCGGCTCGAGGCGGCGCGGGCGCGGCTGCTGGGCGCACGCACGCCGCCGAACCCCGAGGTCGAGGCCGAGCTGCGCTTCCCGGTGGACGGCGGGGGCGGCGCCGAGGTCGAGCTGGGGGCCATGATCCCCTTGACGGACCTGCTGACGCTCGGGACGGCGTCGAGCGCGGCCGGCGCCGAGCTGCGGGCGCGGCAGCGGCGCGCGGTGGCGGCGACCCTGCGCGTCGCGGCCCAGGGGCGCATGGCCTACCTGCGGGCGGCCGCCGCAGAGGCCCGACTGGCGGTGCGGCGCGGGGTGGCGGAGGCGGCGGCCGCGAGCGCGCAGCTGGCCGAGGAGCTGCGGCGGGCGGGGAACGTCACCGAATTCGACCGGCTGCTGGAGGCGGCGCTGGCCGAGGACACGGCGGTCGCCGTGCGCGCCGCCGAGGCCGAGGCGGCGGCCGCGCGGGCGGACCTGGCGGCGACGCTGGGGCTCCACGGGCGGCGGGCCGAGCTGAGGCTGGCGGCCGAGCTGCCGGCCGTCCCGCCCGACCTGGACCCCCGGCCCCTCGAGGAGGCGAGCGTAGCGGCGAGCGAGGCGCTGGCCGCGGCGCGGCTGGAGCTGGAGGCGGCGGGCGCGCGGGTCGGCCTGGCGCGCTTCAGGTCGGTGCTTCCGGGGCTGGCGGTGGGCGTGTCCGCCGAGCGCGACGAGGGCTGGGGCGTGGGGCCGGCGGTCGCGCTGGAGGTGCCGCTGTTCGACTGGGGGCAGGGCGAGCGGGCCGAGGCCTGGGCCGAGGTGCGTCGCCTTCAGCAGGCGTACGCGGCCCAGGCGCTGGACGTGCGGGCGGCGGCGCGGCGGACCGAGGCGCGGCTGGTGGCGGCGCACGCGCGGGCGAGACGGCTGCGGGAGGTCGTGGTGCCCTTGCGGCGGCGGCTGCTCGCGCGCGGCGTGCTGCAGTACAACGCCATGAACCTGAGCCCGTTCGAGCTGCTGATCCTGCGGCGCGATCTCTTCGAGGCCGAGCTGAGGCTGGTCGAGGCGACGGCCGACTTCTGGATGGCGCAGGCCGGGGCCGAGGCGCTGCGGGGCGGCGCGCTGCTGGACGACGACGGGCGCGGGGCCGAGGCCGGCCTCGAGCGCTCGCTGGACCGGGGGGACCACCGATGAGCGGGGTGTCGCGTCGAGACGTCCTGGTGGCCGGGGCGGCGCTGGGCAGCGCGCTGCTGAGCGGGCGGGCCAGGGCCCAGCACGACCACGACCACGATCACGGGCCCGAGCCCGAGGCGCCGGCCCCAGCCGTGCCTACCACGCCAGCGCCGTCGTCCGCGCCGGCGCCTCCCACGCCCGCGTCGGACCAGGGGGGACACGGCGGCCATGGGGCCTCGGGCCCGCACCCGCCGCCCCGGCGCACGCCTCGGCCCACCCCGCCCGGCTGGCGCGACGACGGGACGGTCGTCACGCCCAACGGCGCCCGCATGCCGTGGCGCGAGGTCGACGGGGTCAAGGTCTTCCACATCGTCGCCGAGCCCATCGTCCACACCTTCGTCGAGGGCCTGACCGTCGAGTGCGTCGGCTACAACGGGCGCACGCCGGGGCCGACCATCGAGGTCACTCAAGGCGACCGCTGCCGCTTCTACGTGACCAACCGGCTGTTCGCCGAGACGACCGTCCACTGGCACGGTCTGCTGGTGCCCAACGGCATGGACGGCGTCGGGGGGCTGACCCAGCCTTCGATCCCGCCCGGCGAGACCTTCGTCTACGAGTTCACCTTCGACAACGCCGGCACCTTCATGTACCACGCGCACTTCGATGAGATGACCCAGATCGCCCTGGGGCTGATGGGCATGATCGTCGTCCACCCTCGGCGGCGGCCGCCGCGGCGCGTACGCGACTACGCGCTGATGCTGCACGAGTGGCGCGTCGAGCCGGGGGCGGCGCGGCCCAACCCGCTGGAGATGCTGGAGTTCAACGTCCTGACGATGAACAGCCGCGTCTTCCCGGGCACCGAGCCGCTGGTGGCCGAGCGCGGCGACCTGGTCCGCGTCCGGCTGGGCAACCTGAGCGTGCAGAACCACCACCCCATCCACCTGCACGGCTTCCACTTCCAGCTGGTCGAGACCGACGGCGGGCCCGTCCCGCCGAGCGCGCGCTGGCCGCTGGCGACCATCCTGGTGCCGGTCGGGACCGTGCGCGTCTTCGAGTTCGTGGCCGACGCGCCGGGCGACTGGGCCATGCACTGCCACATGCTGCACCACGTCATGAACCAGATGGGGCACGACCTCCCGAACATGGTCGGGGCCCAGGCGGCCGCGGCCCACCGGCGCATCTCGGCGCTGGTCCCCGGCTACATGGGCATGGGGCAGGACGGGATGAGCGGCATGGGCGAGGCGCACATGCCGGTGCCCGAAAACAGCATCCCCATGAAGGGCGGCGCGGGGCCGTTCGGCTTCATCGACATGGGCGGCATGATGACCATCGTCAAGGTGCGCGACCGGCTGCCCGCCTCGGGCGACCCCGGGTGGTACCAGCACCCGCCCGGGGCGGTGGCCTGGGCGGCGAGCCCGGCCGAGCTGCGCCGCGACGGCATCGATCCCGACGTGCAGCCGTGAGACCTCGTGTCTGTCCGCGAGCGCAGCGCCGCCCCGTGGCGCGAGCCGGGGCCGGCTGGAAGAGGGTGTCGTATCGATGCCGGCTGAGGCGGCCATGGAGTGCTCCGGCTTGCCGGAGCCCCGGCCCCGGCGGCTTGCCGCCGGGATCTGGCCGCCAAACCCGGCGCAGCAAGCTGCGCCGGATGGGGGCTCCACCAAGGTGGAGCACTCCGGTTGGGCTTCTGCGACACCCTCTGGAAGCCGGCGATCCCAGGGTCGGCGTCGGTGCCCGCTGGAGTGCCCGCGCTCGCGCGGGCTCGTTGGATCAGCGCCGCTCGCGGCGCTCGGAAAGCATCTTGATTCTGAGGCCTTGTCCTCGGATCGACCGCTGAGGGGAACGGCTGACGTCCAAGCGCCTGACCGTCACGCGGCGGACCGCTTCGAGCGTAATCGGGCGCGCATCCGGGCCGACCTCGAAGACGGGGAACCCACCGTGGGCGTGGACGCCGGGAGCGCTGGAGAGCGCCTTGGGCATCAGCTCGGAGGCGACCCGACCCATGGGGACGCGGCGTGCTTCGGCGAGGCGCTTCACGGCGCGAAGCGCATCGTCGTCGATTCGGAGCGTGGTGCGCATGCTGAGAGGTCGGTGCACCGATGTCCTGACGTCCAGGTGCGGCGCCTTCGACCGGGCTCCGCTATCGGAGGGGGGCCCGGCGCAGGCGTAGGGCGTTGGCGACGACCGAGACCGAGCTGAAGCTCATCGCGGCGGCGGCGAACATCGGGCTCAGCAGCAGGCCGAAGAACGGGTAGAGCAGGCCGGCCGCGATGGGGACGCCCAGGGCGTTGTAGCCGAAGGCGAACCACAGGTTCTGCTTGATGTTGCGCAGGGTGGCGCGGCTCAGGGCGCGGGCGTCGGCGATGGCGCCCAGATCGCCGCGGACCAGGGTGACCCCGGCGCTCTCCATGGCGACGTCGGTGCCCGTGCCCATCGCCAGGCCGACGTCGGCGCGGGCCAGGGCCGGCGCGTCGTTGATGCCGTCGCCGGCCATGGCCACCACGCGGCCCTCGCGCTGCAGACGCTCGACCACGGCGGCCTTGTCGTCGGGGCGGACCTCGGCGATGACCTCGTCGAGATCCAGCCGCCGCGCGACCGCCTCGGCCGTGGTGCGGCTGTCGCCGGTCAACATCACCAGCCGCAGGCCGTCGGCGTGCAGGCGGGCGATGGCCTCGGGCGTGGTCTCCTTGACCGGGTCGGCCACCGCGACCAGGCCCGCCGGCGCGTCGTCCACCGCCACGAACATCACCGTCTGGCCGTCGCGCCGGCCCGCCTCGGCGGCCTCGACCAGCGGGCCGAAGGCGACGCCGCGCTGGGCCATCAGGGCCGCGTTGCCCAGCGCGACCTGGCGGCCCTCGACCTGTCCCATGACCCCAAGCCCGGTCAGCGATTCGAAGCCGGCGGTTTGTCCCAGGGTCACCCCGCGCGCCTCGGCGCCTTCGACGATGGCCGCGGCCAGCGGGTGCTCGCTCGCCCGCTCGAGGGTCGCCGCCAGGCGCAGTAGATCGGCCTCGTCCCAGCCGGGCGCCGCCGTCACCCTGGCCAGGCGCGGGCGGCCCTCGGTCAGGGTGCCGGTCTTGTCGACCACCAGCGTGTCCACCGCGCGCAGGCGCTCGATGGCCTCGGCGTTCTTGAACAGCACGCCCATCGTGGCCCCGCGCCCGGCGGCGACCATGATCGACATCGGGGTCGCCAGGCCCAGGGCGCAGGGGCAGGCGATGATCAGGACCGCCACCGCGTTGACCAGCGCGAAGGTCAGCGCCGGGTCGGGCCCGAAGAGGGCCCAGACGATGAAGGTCGCCACCGCTATGAGGACCACCGCCGGGACGAACCAGGCGGCGACCAGATCGGCCAGGCGCTGGATGGGCGCCCGGCTGCGCTGCGCGTCGGCCACCATCTGCACGATGCGCGACAGCAGCGTGTCGGCGCCGACCTTGTCGGCCCGCATCACTAGGGCGCCGGTGCCATTGATGGTGGCGCCGATCAGCCCGTCGCCGGCGCGCTTTTCGACCGGCATGGGCTCGCCGGTGACCATCGCCTCGTCGACGCTGCTCGCGCCCTCCAGGACCACGCCGTCGACCGGGACCTTCTCGCCCGGCCGCACGCGCAGGCGGTCGCCCGGGTGGACGCGCTCGAGCGGGACGTCCTCCTCGCGCCCGTCGTCGGTCAGCCGGCGCGCCGCCTTGGGCGCGAGGCCCAGCAGGGCCTTGATGGCGGCGCCGGTGCGGCTGCGGGCGCGAAGCTCGAGCACCTGCCCCAGCAGCACCAGCGTGACGATGACCGCCGCCGCCTCGAAGTAGACGCCGACCGCGCCGCCGTGGCTGCGGAAGGCCGCCGGGAACAGCCCGGGGGCGACCGTCGCGACCACGCTGTAGACCCAGGCCACCGACACGCCCAGCGCGATGAGCGTGAACATGTTGAGGTTCCAGGTCACGACCGAGCGCCAGCCGCGCACGAAGAACGGCCAGCCGCCGTACAGGACCACCGGGGTCGCCAGGACCAGCTGGACCCAGGTCAGGTCCTGCGGCGCCAGCAGGCCGTCCAGCGGCCGGCCGGGCAGCATCTCGCCCATCGACAGCAGCAGCACCGGCAGGGTCAGCGCGGCCGAGACCCAGAAGCGGCGCGTCATGTCGACCAGCTCCGGGCTGGTCTCCTCCTCGGCGCTGGGCGTCATCGGCTCGAGCGCCATGCCGCAGATGGGGCAAGCGCCGGGCCCGTCGCGCACGATCTCGGGGTGCATCGGGCAGGTCCACTTGGCCCCGGCGGGGGCCTCGGGCTGGCGCGCAGCCGCCGCCCGCGTGTCCAGGTAGGCCGCCGGGTCGGCCGCGAAGCGATCGCGGCACTTCGCGCTGCAGAACAGGACCTCGCGGCCCTCGTGCGCCAGCCGGTAGGGCGTCTCGGGGCCGATCTGCATGCCGCACACCGGGTCGACGCCGGTGACCTGGTCCGTCGGTCCGTGGGGCTGGGCCGAGCCGTGTCCGTGGTGCTGGTGGGTCATGGTCAGGCCTCCTCGGCGACGATCAGAGGTTCGGCACGGCCGGCGGCCTGCGCCATGCCCCGGGCGGCCGACCGGGGCGCCCAGCGCCGCAGCCGCAGGGCGTTGCCCAGGACGAACAGGCTCGACAGGCCCATCGCGCCGGCCGCCATCACCGGCGACAGCAGCAGCTCGAACGGCGCGAAGAGCGCGCCGGCCGCCACCGGGATGAGCGCGGCGTTGTAGCCGAAGGCCCAGAACAGGTTCTGGCGGATGTTGCGCAGGGTGGCGCGCGACAGGGCGACCGCGTGGGTGACGCCGCGCACGTCGGGGCGGACCAGCACGACCTGGGCGCTCTCGATGGCCACGTCCGAGCCCGAGCCGATGGCGACGCCCACGTCGGCCTCGGCCAGGGCCGGCGCGTCGTTGATGCCGTCGCCGACGAAGGCCACCCGGCGCCCCTCGGCCCGCAGCCGCCGCACCGCCTCGGCCTTGCCGTCCGGCAGCACCTCGGCGACGACCCGCCGGATGCCCAGGCGGCGCGCCACGGCCTGGGCCGCCCGTGCGTGGTCGCCCGTCACCATCACCACCGCGAGCCCCTGCGCGATCAGCGCCTTCACGGCCTCGGCCGCCTCGGGGCGCACCGGGTCGGCGACACCCATCACCGCCGCGAGCCGCCCGTCGACCGCGACCAGCACCGGCGTGCGGGCCTCGTCGGCCAGCGCCGACACGGTCGGCGCCCAGGCCGCCGCGTCGACGCCCAGCCGCTCCAGCAGCCGGGTCGCGCCCACGGCGACACGCCGGCCGTCGACCAGGCCCTCGATGCCGTAGCCGGGGATCGCCTCGAAGGCCTCGACCGCGCTCAGGGTCAGCTCGCGCGCGGCGGCCGCCTCGACCAGCGCGTCGGCCAGCGGGTGCTCCGAGCGGGCCTCGAGCGAGGCGGCCAGGCGCAGCACCTCGTCGCCGTCGAAGCCGGCGGCCGGCAGGAGATCGGTCAGCGAGGGCCGGCCCTCGGTCAGCGTGCCGGTCTTGTCCAGGGCGACCACGTCGACGTCGGCCAGGGTCTGCAGCGCGTCGCCCTTGCGGAAGAGCACGCCCAGCTCGGCGGCGCGGCCGGTGCCGACCAGGATCGAGGTCGGGGTGGCCAGGCCCAGGGCGCACGGGCAGGCGATGATGAGGACCGAGACGGCGCTGACCAGGGCGAAGCTGAAGGCCGGGTCGGGGCCCAAGAGCAGCCACAGGCCGAAGGTGAGGGCCGCCAGGAGCATCACGGCCGGCACGAACCAGGCGGTGACCCGGTCGACCAGCGCCTGGATGGGGAGCTTGCTGGCCTGGGCGTCGCCGACCAGACGGATGATGCTGGCGAGCAGGGTGTCGTCGCCGACGCGGGTGACGCGCAGGGTGAAGCTGCCGTGGCGGTTCAAGGTGCCGCCGACGACCTCGTCGCCGGGGGCTTTGGCGACCGGGACGGGCTCGCCGGTCAGCATGGCCTCGTCGACCAGGGAGCGGCCCTCGACGACCTCGCCGTCGAGCGGGACCTGTTCGCCCGGGCGGACCAGGACCAGGTCGCCGACGAGGACCTCGGCGGTGGGGACGTCCCGCTGGACGCCGTCGCGGACCACCGTGGCCGTGGGGGCCTGCAGACGGGCGAGGCGGGCGATGGCGTCCGAGGCGCGGCCCTTGCCGAGGGCCTCGAGCCAGCGGCCCAGCAGGACCAGGGTGACGATGATGGCCGAGGCCTCGAAGTAGCTGTGGGCGGTGCCGGCCGGCAGGGCGTCGGGCGCGAAGGCGGCCACGGTCGAGAAGAGGTAGGCCGCGCCCGCGCCGAGGGACACGAGCGAGCTCATGTCGGGGGCGCCGCGGAACAGGGCCTTCCAGCCGGTGCGGTGGAAGCGCAGGCCGGGGCCGAGCTGCACGATGGTGGCCAGGAGGAAGCTGGCGATGGCCAGCGCCCCGTGGTCGACGGTCGCGTGCAACCACGCGTGCAAGCCGGGGATCAGGTGGCCGCCCATCTCGACCAGCGTCAGCGGCAGGGTCGCCGCCGCCGCGATCCACAGGCTGCGCCGCAGCGCGTCCCGCTCTCGCGCCGGCTCGTCCACGTCGACCGGGGTGGCCGCCGCCAGCGCCCGCGCCGAGTAGCCGGTGCGCCGGACCGCCTCAATCAGCCGCTCGCCGTCCAGGCCGCGGTGCCGCACGCGCGCCCTCCGGGTCGCCAGGTTCACGCTGGCCGCCTCGACGCCCTCGACGGCGCTCAGCGCCCGCTCGATGCGCGCCACGCACGACGCGCAGGTCATGCCCTCGATCGCCAGCTCCGTCTCGCCGCCCGCGCCGCTCGTCTGCCTCGAGTCCATCGTCCGTCTCCGTCTCGGGTCTCGCCCCGCCACGCCACGCGGGGGGCTCACCAGGACGGACGCGGCCGGACCGATGCGATGACAGTCAGTGCCCGCAGGTGCAGTCGACGCAGCCCAGCTCGGCGCAGCGCCCGCAGGTCGCCGCCACCCGCTGCTTGAGCGCCTGCCGCGCCCGGAAGACGCGCTGCGCCGCGTTGGCCCGCGTGACCCCCGCCTCGTCGGCGAAGTCCTTGACCGCCACCCCGTCCACCTCGATGCGCTGCAGCGCCTCGGCGTACTCGGGCTTCAGCTCGCCCGCGAGGCGGCTCACGCAGCGGCACACCGATTCGGCCAGCGCCTCGGGCGGGTCGTCGACCGCGGCGATGCCCTCGAGCTCGCGGCTCAGCGCCTCGCTGGCCCGCTGGGCGCTGGCCTTGCGCCGCCGCCAGTCGATGGCCGCGTTGCGCAGGGTCGCATGGAACCAGCCCATGACGGCCTCGCCCTCTCGCAGCGTCGCCGCCCGCGTGATGGCCCGCGCGAAGGCCTCCTGCAGCAGATCCTCGGCTACGGCCCGGTCTCCGACCCGCCGCTCGAGGAAGCCCAGGAAGGCGTCCCGCTCGGCCATCAGCCGCGCCATGACCTCGTTCGTCCGTGCGTCGCTCATCGCTCCCTCCTCACGCGGCCTCGGGCTCGGCCCCGGGCACCTCGGTCGTGACCAGGGCGTCGGTCTCCCGCGGCCGCTCGCGCACCTCGACCGCGCGCCGCCCGAACAGCCAGAAGGCGGCCGGCGTCACGACGAGGTCCAGCAGGGTCGAGCTGACCAGCCCGCCCAGGATGACCACCGCCACCGGATGGAGGATCTCCTTGCCGGGCTCGCCCGCCGCCATCGCGATGGGGATGAGCGCCAGCGCCGCGGTCAGCGCGGTCATCAGCACGGGCACCAGGCGCTCGAGCGAGCCGCGCGTCACCATCGCCAGGCTGAAGCCCTCGCCCTCTTCGCGCATCAGGTGCAGGTAGTGGTCGATCATCATGATGGTGTTGCGCGAGGCGATGCCGCACAGGGTGATGAAGCCCACCAGCGTCGCCACCGACAGCGGCAGGTGCGCCAGCCACAGCGCGGTCACGCTGCCGATGAGGGCCAGCGGGACGTTCAGCAGCACCTGCCAGACCAGGCGCAGCGTGCGGAAGTGCACATAGAGCACCAGGACCATCCCCACCAGCGACAAGATCGACAGCAGCGCGATGAGCCGGGTAGCCTGCTGCTGGCTTTCGAATTGGCCTTCGATGCGCACGTGGTAGCCCTCGGGCAAGCCCACCCTGCCTACGGCGGCCTGCACGTCGGCCGCCGCCGAGCCCTGATCGCGCCCCTCGACGTTGGCGCTGATGACGATGCGGCGGGCGCCCCCCTCGTGGGCGACGCTGTTGGGGCCGGCCGCCACGCTCACGTCGGCCACGCTGCCCAGCTTCACGCGCCCGGCGGGCGTGTCGACCAGCAGCTCGCGCAGGCGCTCGGGCCGGTCGCGCGACGCCTCGGACAGGCGCACGACCAGGTCGAAGCGGCGGGCGCCGTCCAGGATCTCGCCGACCCGCGCCCCGGCCAGCGCCGCCTCGAGCCGCTCGGCCAGCGCGCCCGGCGCCAGGCCCAGGGCCTCGGCGCGCCGCCGGTCGACCTCGATGCGCACCTGCGGGACCAGCACCTGCTTCTCGATCTGCACGTCGACCAGGCCGGGCACCGCGTGCAGGGCCTCCTCGACCCGGGCCGCCGCCGTCCGCAGCTCGGTCAGGTCGGGCCCGAACACCTTGACGGCCAGCTCGGCGCGCACGCCCGACAGCATGTGGTCCAGCCGGTGCGAGATGGGCTGGCCGATGTTGACCACCACGCCCGGCAGCAGCGACAGGCGCTGGCGGATCTCGGCCAGCACCTCGGCGCGCGGGCGGCCGCCCTCGGCGAAGTCGACGTCGATCTCGGTCGAGTGCACCCCCTCGGCGTGCTCGTCCAGCTCGGCGCGGCCGGTGCGTCGGCCCGTGTGCACGACCTCGGGGGACTGCGCGATGAGGTCCTCGGCCAGCGCGCCCAGGCGGCTCGACTCCTCGAGCGAGGTGCCCGGGGTCGCCAGCAGGCTCAGGGTGGCCGTGCCCTCGTTGAAGGTCGGCAGGAACTCGCGCCCCAGCAGGGGGATGGTGGCCATCGCGCCGACCGCCAGCAGGGCGGCGCCCGTCAGCACCGTGCGCGGGTGGGCCAGCGTCTGCCCCAAAACGCGCCGCTGCAGGCCCTTGAGCGCGCGGACGAGCGGGCCGTCGTGGGTGTGTTCCATCTGCTTGATGCGGGGTAGCAGGTAGGAGGCCATCACCGGCGTGACGGTCAGCGAGACCAGCAGCGAGGCCAGGATGGAGACGATGTAGGCGACGCCCAGCGGGGCGAACAGGCGCCCCTCGATGCCGCCCAGCGCGAAGAGCGGGACGAAGACCAGGATGACCAGCATGGTCGCGAAGACGATGGAGCTGCGGACCTCGCTCGAGGCCTGGTAGACGACGCGCAGGACCGGCTGCGGCTCGGGGCGTTGGCGGTTCTCGCGCAGGCGCCGGAAGACGTTCTCGACGTCGACGATGGCGTCGTCGACCAGCTCGCCGATGGCGACCGCCAGGCCACCCAGGGTCATGGTGTCGACCGACATGTCGAAGGCCTGGAAGACCAGGGCGGTCACCACCAGGGACAGCGGGATGGCGGTCAGGGTGATGAAGGTCGTCCGCGCGTTCATCAGGAACAGCACCAGCACGATGGCGACCAGGACGGCGCCGTCGCGCAGGGCCTCGACGACGTTGTGGTTGGCGGCCTCGATGAAGGTGGCCTGGCGGAACAGGGGCACCAGCTCGACGTCGGCGGGCAGGGCGGCCGACAGCTCGGCCAGGGCCTGCTCGAGCGCGCGCGTCAGCGTCAGGGTGTTGGCGTTGGGCTGCTTCTGGATGGACAGGATGACGCCCGGCTCGCCGTCGACGCCGGCGTCGCCCCGCTTGACCGCAGGGCCCTCGCGCACCTCGGCGACCTGCTGCAGGGTGATGGGCACGCCGCCGCGCCGCGCGACCACCGTCCGGCGCAGGTCGTCGAGGGCCTGGGTGCGCGCCACGTTGCGCACCACCAGCTCCTGGCTGCCGACCTCCATGAAGCCGCCGCTGGTGGTCGTCTGGGCGCGCTCGGCGGCCGCCAGCACGTCGTCGAGGGTCAGGTCGAACTGCTGCAGGCGCACCGGGTCGGCCATCACCTGGAACTGCTTGACCCCGCCGCCGATGGGGATGACCTGGGCGACGCCGGGCAGGGTCAGCAGGCGCTGGCGCACCGTCCAGTCGGCCAGCGAGCGCAGCTCGAGCGGAGGGGTCGCGCCGTCCTGGCTGACCAGGCCGACCAGCATGATCTCGCCCATGATCGAGGTCACCGGGCCCATGTGCGGGGTGACCCCGGGGGGCAGCTCGGCCTCGAGCGTCGCCAGGCGCTCGGCGACCAGCTGCCGGTTGCGGTAGATGTCGGTGCCCCAGTCGAACTCGACGTAGATGGCCGACAGGCCGATGCTCGACACCGAGCGCACGCGCTGGACGCCCGGCGCGCCGTGAAGGGCCGACTCGATGGGGCGCGTCACCAGCGTCTCGACCTCTTCGGGAGACAGCCCGCCCGACTCGGTCATCAGCGTGACGGTCGGCCGGTTCAGATCCGGGAAGACGTCGACCGGCAGCTGGGTGAACGTGTAGCCGCCCCAGCAGAGCAGGGCCACCGCCGCCACCGCGACCAGCGGCCGGTGCCGCAGCGAAGCCTGGATGATGCGATCGAACACGGCGCTACCTCCCCGCCCGCGGCGCGTGCCGCACGGCGCCCAGGCCGCGCACGGTGACCCGCTCGCCCGGGGCGAGGCCGCCGGTCACCTCGACCCGCCCTCCGTCGCGCCGGCCCAGCGCCACCTCGCGCGCCTCGAACCGCTCGGGCGCGGTGTGCACGAAGACCAGCCGCCGGCCCTCGACCTCGAGCACGGCCGCCTCGGGGACGGCCAGCGTCTCGCGGGGCGCCCCCGCCGTCAGCGCCACCCCGGCGAACATCCCGGCCTTGAGCCGCTCGGCCCCCTCGCGGACCTCGAAGAGCACCTCGAGCGTCCGCGTCGCCGGGTCGACCGCCTCCCCGACCGCCACCCGCCGCCCGGCGAAGCGCTCGCCAGGCCACGCCTGCACCGTCACCTGGGCGGCCTCGCTGGCCAGGGCCCGCCCCACGTCGGCCTCGAAGACCCGCGCGCGGGCCCACACCACCGACGGGTCGACCACCGTCCACAGGGCCTGCCCGGGCTCGACCACCTCGCCGGCGCTGGCCCCGACGGCGGTCACGACGCCCGCGATGGGCGCCCGCACCTCGAGCCGCGCCGTCGCGCCCGCCTCGCTGAAGGCCGCCCCGGCCGCCCGCGCCGCCTTGACCTCGGCCTGCGCCCCCGCCAGCTCGGCCTCCGCCGCCTCGACATCGCGCCGCGCCACGATGCCCTCGAGCCCGCGCAGCCGCTCGAGCTGCTTCTTCGCCGCCGCGGCCCGCGCCGATGCAGCCTGCGCCTCGGCCGCGGCCCGTCCGCGTTCGCTCGCGAAGCTGGCCCGCTCGGTCGCCCCGAGCACCGCCTCGACCACCCCCAGCACCTGCCCGCGCTCGACCCGCTCGCCCACCGTCGGCAGCCGCCCGCCCTCGCCCGCCGTTCGCAGCTGGCCACCCTGCGGGGCCAGCACGCCGGCCTTGCGATCGGGCGGGGTCACCACCTCGCCCGTGACCTCCAGCCGCTCCACCAGCGCCGCCGGCGCCGCCAGCGCGGTCTCGACCTCGAGCAGGAACTGCGTCTCCTTGCGGACGACCTGACCCGACCCGCCGCCTGAGCGCGCGAGCGGCGCGGAGACCACCGGAGCCTCGTGCGCGTGGTCGTCGCCGCCGTGGGCCATGGCCCGCCAGCCGCCCATCGCCAGCACCGGCGCGACCACCGCGCCGGCCAACGCTGCGATCTTCACCGCCCGCCGCCCCGCGACGTAGGCCACCCACAACAACAGCAGCAGGGCCAGCGCCCCGCTGGCCGTCCAGACGTTCAACCACCCGTGCGCGTGGTCGCCGTGGTCGTGGTCCTGGTCGTGGTCGTCGTGTCCGGTCGCCACGGCGGCGGACGGCCCCACCTCGACGCCCGGCACGGCCAACACCTCGGCCTGGCCCCCGCCGACCGCCGTGACCGTCAGAGCGTACCGGCCCGGCGTCGGGAAGGCGACGCTGGCCTCGTAGATCCCGGCGGCCCCGGTCGCCTCCGCGTGCGCCTCGACCGAGCCCGGCCCCGCGAAGCTCAGGTCCAGGTCCAGCCCGGCGATCGGCCGGTTGGTGGCCCAGTCCGCGACGAACAGGCGCATCGGCACGGCCTGGCCCGCCTCGGTGGCCGGCCATCGCACCAGCAGCTCGAGATCGCGGCTCGCCGCCTCGGCCGTCCGCTCCTCGGTCGTCGCGCTCGGCGGCGGAATCGGCGCCCCGTGGTCGTGGCCTTCGTGGGCCCCGGCCGAGCCGGCCAGGCCGAGCACCAGCGCGGCCACCATCGTCGTCAACGTCCGCTTCATCGCGTCCCTCCTTCGTCCTCGGCGGCCGTCCCGACCGCCCGGGCCAGCGCCAGCCGCGCCGCGGCCAGCTCGATGCGGGCCTCGGCGCGCGCCAGCTCGGCCCGCACCAGCCGGTCCCGTTGGTTCAGGTAGCTCTCCAGCGACAGCGCGCCCGCCTCGTAGCCGCGGGCCAACCACGCCAGCGTCTCGGCCACCGCCGGCTCCGTCTCGGCCCAGGCCGCGGCCCGCGCGCGGGCGGCCTCGAGCCGCGTCCACGCCTGCCGCACCTGCTGCGCCACGGCCACCCGCAGCGCCTCGACGTCGGCCTGGGCCGCCCGTCGCTCCGCCCGCGCCGCCGTCACCTCGGCCGCCCCCGAGCCCCACAGGGGCAGCGGCACCGACACCGACAGCTCGATCCGCTGCTCGGCCTCGCGGGTGAACGGTCCGTCGACCTCCTCGCCCTCACGCGCCCAGCCCAGCCCGACCGTCGGGACGGGGATGCGGTCGCGCTCGGCGCCGCGCACCGCGTGCCCGGCGGCCTCGACCTCGCGCTCGGCCGCGGCCAGCTCGGCCCGGCGGGCCACCGCCGTCGCCACCAGAGCCGCCTCGTCGTCCGCCATCGGGCCGCCGATCTCGGGATCCACCTCGCCTACGGCGCACGGCTCCAGCGCCAGCCGGCCACACAGCGCCAGCTCGGCCAGGCGGGCCTCGCGCTCGGCCTCCAGCGCCTCGGCCCGGGCCGCCGCCGCCTCGACCTTCGCCAGGTTCAGCGCCGACGGCGGCAGCTGCCCGGCCTCGACCTGCGCGCCGGTCGCGCGGACCACCTCGTCCGCGAGCGCGGTCAGGTCCTGGCGCATCGCCGCCACCGCCCGCGCCCCTTGCAGGCGGGCCGCGCGCTCGCCGGCGTCCAGCCGCAGGGCCTGCCGGGCCGCATCCAGCCGCGCCTCGGCGGCGCGCACCCGAGCGCGCTGCTCGGCCACCCGCGCCTGGCGGGTCCCGAAGACGGGCAGCGCCTGCCGCACCCCGACGGCCACCTCCGAGCGCCCCTCGGCCCACGGCGCGCCCACGCCGATCTCGGCCTCCAGCTCGGGGTTGGGCAGCGCGCGCTCGGCGGCGGACAGCTCGGCCTCGGCGCGAGCCAGCTCGGCCCGGGCGCGGGCGACGGCCGGCGAGCGGGCCTCGGCTTCGCCGACGAGGCGCGCCCAGGGTGTGACCGAATCGGTCTCGCCCCCCGGCGGCAGGGCCCGCGCCGGCAGCGCGGCGGCCAGCAAAGCCAGGGTCAACAGGGCGGTGAGCGGGGTAGGGACGTTCATGCCGCCGGAACAAAGCAGCTTCCGTGCCACTTCGAATCCCCGCGCCACGTCTGGTCCTGTGAGCCGTCGCGGCGCCACGCCGGGTGCGCAGGTGAGACCCGGCTCGTCATAGCGTGACCGACTCGGTTACAGTCCGGCGCCACCCCGCGCGCCCGAGGTCCCCATGCTGCCCCGCGGCATCCGCCGACGCATCTTCGCCGCCTTCGCCGTCCTGGTCGCCTTCGTGGCCGCCGCGGCGGGCTTCGCGCTGGTGCAGCACGACGAGTACCACGCCCTGCTGGACGACGTGGCGCACGCCGAGGAGGTCATCCACGCGTCGCTCGAGCTGGGGGGCGCGGTGCGCGACCAGTACGCCCACGAGGCGCACACCCTCATCCTGGGCAACACCAGCCACCACGGGCACCACGCCGAGGCGGTGGCGCGGGTCGAGGCAGCGCTGGTGGCGCTGCGTCGGCAAGTCGCGACCGAGACCGAGCGCGCCGCGGTGGAGGCGCTGGCCGAGACGACGCGGGCGCTGCGCCGCAACTACGACGAGAAGATCCTGCCGCGCCTGGGCGGCGGCTCGGTGGCCCTCGCCGAAGCCCACGCGCGCGCGCTGGGCCTGGTGGACGACGCCCTGAGCCGCCTCGACGCGCTGACGGCGCCCCATCGCGCGCGCGTCGCCGCGGCGCCGGTCCATTCGCACGCTGGGCGCTGGGAGGACGCGGGGCGGTCGCTGCTGTTCGTCCTGGCGGCGCTGGTCTTCGCGGCCGCGGTGGGCTTCTACGTCGACCGCTCCATCACCGAGCCGCTCCGGCGCCTCGAGGAGGGCGCCGCGCGGCTGGCGACCGGCGACCTCGCCACGCGCGTGGCCGAGGGGCGCGACGACGAGCTGGGTGTGCTGGCGCGCGCCTTCAACCGCATGGCCGAGGAGCTGGCGGCTCGGCAGGCGCGCCTGGTCGAGACCGAGAAGCTGGCGGGGTTGGGGCGGTTGGGCGCGGGCGTCGCCCACGAGATCAACAACCCGCTGGCGGTCATCTTGGGATACGCGCGCCTGCTCAGCCGTCACCCGGACGCCCAGGTGGCCGCCGACGCCGGGCAGATCGCGGCCGAGGCCGAGCGCTGCCGGGCCATCGTTGCGGATCTCTTGGATCTGGCGCGGCCGGCGCGGCTGCACCCGGGGCCGGTGGAGCTCGTCGAGCTGGCGCGCGAGGTGGCCGAGCAGCTGCCTCAGGCCGGCCTCGAGGCCGACTGCGTGGTCGAGGGCGACGCCGAGGTCGAGGTCGAGGGCGACGCCGGGCGTCTGCGTCAGATCGTCTGGAACCTGGTGCGCAACGCGGCCGAAGCGGCCCCCGCGGGCACGGTGCGCGTCACGGTGAGCCGCGACGGCGACGGGGCCCTCCTGCGCGTCACCGACGAGGGCCCGGGGGTCCCGGCGGCGGCGCGCGCCACCCTGTTCGAGCCGTTCCAGACCACCAAGGACGGCGGCACCGGCCTGGGGCTGGCCGTCTCGGCGGCCCTGGCCCGCGCCCACGGGGGCGAGCTGACCCTGGCCGACGAGCCCGGGCCTGGGGCCTGCTTCGTCCTGCGGCTGCCGGCCCAGGTCCCCGTCGCCGGCCCGATCCACGAGGCCGCATGAGCCGCATCCTCATCGCCGAAGACAAGGACAGCCTGCGGGGGCTGCTCCGCCGGATCCTGCAGGGGCAGGGCGAGCTGACCTTCGCCGCCGACGGCGCGGCCGCCCTGGCGGCCCTGAGCGTGGGCGAGTTCGACGTCGTGCTGTCGGACCTGCGGATGCCCGGCGCCGACGGGCTCGAGGTGCTGCGCGCGGCGCGCCAGCGGCCGTCCCCGCCGGTGGTCATCCTGATGACCGCCTACGCCACGGTGCAGAGCGCCATCGAGGCCATCCGCGAGGGCGCGTGGGACTACCTGCCCAAGCCCTTCGAGCCCGACGACGTGCTGGTGCGCGTCCGGCGCGCGCTGGAGCACAAGCACCTGCGCGACCGCGCCGACCACCTGGCGCGCGAGGTGCGCGAGCGGTACGCCTTCGAGCAGCTCCTGGGCAAGAGCCCGGCCATGCAGCGGGTCTTCCAGCTGCTCGAGAAGGCGGCCGACCGCGACCTGACCGTCCTGGTCACCGGCGAGAGCGGGACCGGCAAGGAGCTGGCCGCGCGCGCGGTCCACTACGCCAGCGCGCGCGCCGAGCGGCCGTTCGTCGCCGTCAACTGCGGCGCCTTCCCGGCCGAGCTGATGGAGAGCGAGCTGTTCGGCCACGCCCGCGGGGCCTTCACCGGCGCGACCGGCGACAAGCGGGGGCTCATCGAGGCGGCGGCCGGCGGCACCCTGTTCCTCGACGAGGTGGGCGACCTGCCGCTGCCGCTGCAGGTCAAGCTCAACCGCGCGCTGCAGGAGCGCGAGTTCCGGCGCGTCGGCGAGACCACGGCGCGCAAGGTCGAGGCGCGGGTCATCGCGGCGACCAACGTGGATCTGCGCGCGGCCATCGCCGAGGGCCGCTTCCGCGAGGACCTCTTCTACCGGCTCAACGTCTTCCCCGTGCGCCTGCCCAGCCTGCGCGAGCGCCCGGAAGACGTGCCGCTGCTGGCCTCGACCTTCCTCGAGCGGGCGCGCGGTCGCGCCAGCCGCGGCCCCACCGGCTTCGCCCCCGAGGCCTCGCGGGCCATGCTCGCCTACGCCTGGCCCGGGAACGTGCGCGAGCTCGAGAACGCCATCGAGCGCGCCGCCGCCGTCGCCGACGGGGAGCTGGTCACCCGCGACGACCTGCCGCCCGAGGTCTCGGAGGCGGCGGCCCCGGCGGCGCTGCCCGGCGACGCGCTGGCCGAGCTGCCCTACCGCGAGGCGGTCGAGCTCATCCGCGACCGGGCCACCACCGACTACCTGCGGGCCCTGATGCGCCGCGCCGGCGGCAACGTCTCGCGCGCCGCCGAGCAGGCCGGGCTGGCCCGCGAGTCCCTGCACCGGCTGCTCAAGAAGCACGGCGTCGAAGCCGACCGCTTCCGGCCCGACTGAAGCGCGGCTCGGCCGTCAGCGGACGAAGCGGTCCCAGCGGCCGTAGTGCTCGCGTTGCGGGCCCTTGGGCAGGGCCAGGGCGGCCAGGGCGAGGCCGGCGGCGACGGCGATGACGATGGCCAGGACGGGCGCCTGCAGGACCAGGGTCAGGACGGCGAGGGCGAGCCCCAGCGGGACGATGAGGTAGCGCAACAGGCGGAAGACCTCGCCCATGGCGACGACGGCGGTGGCGATGACCAGCAGGCCCGTCAGGTGGAAGACGTTCGAGGCGAGGCGGTCGAGATTCAGCCAGCCGGGGACGAAGACGACGGCCAGGGCGAGCAGGCTGGCGGCTGCCAGGGTCCAGGGGACGCTGAAGCCCCAGACCGAGGCCTTCAGGACGCGGACCGGGTGGTCGTGCATGGCGCCGAGGTCCGGCGAGCGCTCGTCTTCGGTGGCGCCCTCGGGCTCGGCGCCCTTCCAGAAGGTGCGCCAGAGCGAGGCGCCGCGGCGCCTGGCGCGGACGAGGTGCTGGCCCATGGCGACGACCTCGTCGCCCTCGAGCGGCAGCATGGGGAGCATGATGACCGCGGCGAGCAGGCACAGGGTGCACCACGCGCCGACCAGGATGGGCTGCGAGATGACCAGCAGGATGTGCACGGCGCCCAGCGGGATGACCAGGAAACCGTACAGGGTGACCATCCAGGGCATGGTGCGCCAGCGCTTGGGGCTGCCCATGAAGCCCATCAGGAACTCGAGCGTGTAGGCGAAGGCGCCGAGGCCCGCGTCGGAGATGGGCCACATGTGGGACATGGCCGAGTCGAGGACCGCCGCGCTCTGCGGGCCGAAGAAGGGGTCCCACACCTGGTCGATGTAGCCGAGCTGGTAGGCGGTCAGGTAGCGCGAGACGACGAGGCCGACGAAGCCGAGGGCGATGAGGATCCAGCGCTGCGCCCAACTCGACGGGTTGTAGGTCCAGCCCTTGGGGACCGCGCCGCCCATCTTCATGTACATCAGCATCCTGGGCATGCCGGGGATGAGGATGGTCAGGGCGATGACCCACATGCCGACGAGGGTGTCGCTCATGTAGGCGGCGGCCGAGGGCGACCAGAACAGGATGGGCGCGAAGGTGAGCCAGACCCCGACCAGGCAGGCCGCCCAGCGGGCGATGGCGGCGCCCGGCTTCAGCGAGCGCCAGCCCAGCAGGACGAGGAGCGCGCCGCAGACGATGTCGTTCCACTTCGTCACCGCGCGGCGCATCTCGAGGCTGCCCAGCCACACCTCGCGGCCGCCGCTGGGCATGGCGTCGGCGCTCGAATACTCGAACGTCAGCGGCGCCAGCAGCACCCACAGCCCCAGCAGGATGAGCGTCCAGGGGATCCACAGCGTCTGCCGGTGGTGCTCCAGCATCATCCGGTGGCGCTCGTCGCGGCTCAGGCCGTCGTCGCCGCCCCCGCCGTGCTGCATGCGGGTGACGCCGCGCTGACCCATGTCGGAGTCGCCGGAGCGCTCGTCGTGGTCGGACATCGCGGTCTCCTGCCAAGAAGCGTTGGATCAACAGGAGGTTAGGCGCGAGTGGCGGCCGGTGAACCGCGGCGGCCTCAGCCCGCCTGGTGGTCGGCGTGGTCTGGTCGCGGGGCGACGGGGCGCCGGGAAAAGTCGCGCCGCGGGTGTCATCGCCAATGAGCGGGTGCGTCGGTGGGGGTGAAGGCGGGGCGATGAGGCCCCGCGACAACGCAGGAGAGGACGCGATGATCGGCACCGGAAAGCGCGAGACGACCAGCCAGCAGACGGCGTTCGAGGTGGAGGGCATGACCTGTGGGTCCTGCGTGCGGCACGTGAACCACGCGCTGGAGGGCGTCAGCGGCGTGGAGGCGGTCGAGGTGCGGCGCGGGGAAGGCCTGGTCCTGGTGCGCCATGGGGCGCTGGCCACCCCAGCGGCGATGATCGATGCTCTGAGCGAGGCCGGCTACCCGGCGCGGGTCACCGGCCGCTGATCGCCTGGGCCCGCGGGGAAGAACGAGCCGAGCCGCGGGCTTTCCAACCACCTCGGGGCGCGTGCCGACGGGCGCGCGCCCACCCCCTCTGGAGAGACTCATGCGACTCGTATCCCGTTCGCTCCTCGGGCTAGGCCTGGCCGGGCTGCTCTTCGTCGCCTGCGGCAAGCACGACGACCATTCCCACGCGCCCGGCACGCCGGCGGACCACCACCAGGCCGGGGCCGCCGCGGCGGGTCACCACGCCGAGGGTGGCCATGGCGAGCACCACGGCGACCGGCCACACGCGCACCAGGCGCCGCACGGCGGGCAGGTGGTCGACGTCGGAGGCGACCGCCACCTCGAGGCGGTGCCGCACGCGAGCGGGCTGCTGGTCTACCTGCTGGACGAGGACCTGAAGACGCTGCCGCTCGACGGCGTGAGCGCCAAGGGCACGCTGGTCTCGAAGGCCAAGGGCGAAGCGGCCGACCTGGGCTTCCACGTCATGGGCGACCACCTGCACGCGATGACGTCGCTCGAAGGCGGCTGGGCGGCCGTGGTCAACGTGACGGTCGGCGGCGAGGTGCTGACCGCCCGCTTCGAGGGGGTGGGGGCCAAGGCCGGCCGCTCGGTCCGCATGGAGGTCACGACGACCCCGGCCGAGGTCGTCGCCGGGCAGCCCGCCCAGTACGTGTTCCGCTTCTTCGACGCCGCGGGCGGCGAGGCCGTGAAGGACTTCCAGGTCGTGCACGACAAGAAGCTGCACACCTTCGTGGTCAGCCGCGATCTGAGCTTCTTCGACCACGTCCACCCCGAGCCGCAGGCCGACGGGAGCTTCGTCCTGACCCAGGTGGTGCCGAGGCCCGGCGACTATCGGGTCTTCGGCGACGTGACGCCCGAGGGCGCCGGCAACCTGGTCGTGCACCAGGACCTGAAGGTCGGCGGCGGCGCGGCCGAGCCGATGGCGGCGCTGGTGGCCGATCGCGAGGCGGCCAAGACGGAAGGCGGCGTGCGGGCCAGCCTGGGCGAGGTCGCGCTGAAGGCGGGCGAGGAGGCGACGCTGCGCTTCTCGCTGGTGGACGCGGCGAGCGGGCAGGCGGTGACCGATCTGCAGCCCTACCTGGGCGCGCTGGGGCACCTGATGGTGCTGCACGAGGACGTCGAGACGGCCGTGCACGCCCACCCGCTGGGCGACCACGGCGACGGTGGGCACGGCGGCCACCACGGCGCGGCGCCAGCGCCAGCGGGTACCGTCGAGTTCAAGGCTCGCTTCCCCAAGGCCGGCAAGTACAAGCTGTGGGCCCAGTTCTCGCGCGGCGGCGAGGTCCTGACCTTCCCGTGGGTGGTCGAGGTGCGCTGAGGCGGAAGCGGACCCCGTCTTCAGGGGTCCGCGGGACGGTCTCGGAGGGGGTTCGACCCCCTCGTCGGGGGTCCGCGGGACGGTCTCGGAGGGGGTTCGACCCCCTCGTCGGGGGTCCACGGGACGGTCTCGGAGGGGGTTCGACCCCCTCGTCAGGGGGCCCAGGGGCGGTCTCGGAGGGGGTCCGACCCCCTCGTCAGGGGGCCCAGGGGCGGTCTCGGAGGGGGTTCGACCCCCTCGTCAGGGGGCCCAGGGGCGGTCTCGGAGGGGGTCCGACCCCCTCGTCAGGGGGCCCAGGGGCGGTCTCGGAGGGGGGCCGACCCCCTCGTCAGGGATCTGGGGTCGGGAGGCGAGGGGTTCACGGGCCTTGGAGGCCGACGCCGGGACGGTTGAAGGGGGGCGACCCCCTGCGGCTTCAGGGCCGGGCGGCGAGGGCGGCGCAGAAGTCGCCGATGGCGTCGTAGGCGCTGGGGCGGTCGAGGCAGCTCGCGAGGAGCTCGATGTCGAGGTCGGGGAGGGCCAGGCTCTTCGGCTCTACGACGTAACGGCCGCGGCGCAGGACGTGGACCGCCAGCGTGCCGCGCTTCCAGACCCAGACCTCGCGCACGCCGAGGCGTCGGTAGATGGACAGCTTGTCCAGGGCGCCCTTCCAGGCGACCTCGATGGCCAGATCCGGTCGGTCCTTGGCCATGTCGCCGAAGATGAAGCACTCGTCGGGCTCGACGCCGGCCTCTCGCGGCTGCTCTTTGAGTGTCCAAGCGCCGACGGCCTCGAACCGGAGGCCGTGATCCAGACAGTAGGCTTCGACGAGCTGCCCGATGCGCGAGGCGAGGACCCCGTGTGACCGGCACGGTTTCAGCAGGTGGGCCTGGCCGTCGAGGTAGGCGATGCGGGGTGAGCGAGCCTCTCCGCGCATCGCCAACAGCCGTTGATAGTCGGCCCAGGACACCTCGCGCAGCGAGACGACGTGATCCTCGTCCTGGGCGTCGTCGTGGGTCGGCCGCAGCGAATCCATGGCGGTGAGGGTAACACGCGCGCGCCCGGCGGCGAGGGGCGCGGCGCGCGCGGTCGGGGTCACAGCTCGATGGAGCGGAAGCCGCGGTCCTGCAGATGGACGGCCTCGACCAGGGCGTTGGGGACCTGGTCGACGTGGGGCGACAGCTCGGCTGGGTCGACCTGCTTGTCGGTCAGCGACAGGCCGCAGGCGACGACGCGTGTGCCCTGGGCCTTGGCGGCCTCGAGCGCGGGCTCGAGGGGAGCGCCGCGGCGCAGGGCGGTCACCGCGTCGCCGCAGACCAGGACGTGGACCTCGCGCGGGTGGGCGGCGCGGAGGTCGGCGGCGGTCTTCAGGGCGACCTGCAGGTGGCGCTCGGTGCGGACCAGCAGGACGACGCCGGCGTCGGCGCCCGCGGGGGGCGTCGCGGCCGAGGTGGTGGCGCAGGCGCCCAGCAGCAGGGCGGCCAGGGCGAGCAGGATGAAGGGGCGGCGACTACGCATGGGCGGCTCCGGCCGGGGCGGCGGCGGGGGCGCGGCGGGCGTCGAGGCTGAAGGCGCCGGCGCCGGCGAAGAGGAAGTGGATGAGGCCGCCGAAGAGGGCGACGTTCTTGAAGAGCGGGCCCATGGCGCCCGGGGCGGTCTGCACGGTGAGGGTGATGGGGACGAGCACGCCGATGAGCAGCAGGGCGGCGAGGCGGGTGCGGTAGCCGACGAGCAGCGCCAGGCCGGCGAGCAGGAGGGCGACCCCCGAGGCGACCACCAGCGGTGTGGCGGGCAGCAGCGCGCCCAGCCAGGCGCCGAGCGGGGCGGAGAGCAGGCGGCGGACGATCCCGTCGGGGTTCACCAGGTGTCCGTAGCCGGCGGTGACGAAGATGAGGCTGAACAGGACGCGGAAGGCGGCGTCGGCGGTGGGGCGGTGGCGGTCGAGCAGGTGGGTCAAGGTCAGGCCTCGGGGGTGGGGGTGGACAGGGGGCGGCCCTGGGCGCGCCACTCGAGGGCGCCTTCGGGCAGGCGGGTGGCGGTCAGGCCGTGGGCGAGCAGCTTGGCGGTGCCCTCGACGGCCATGACGCAGTAGGGGCCGCGGCAGTAGGCGACGACGCGGCGGTCGCGCGGCAGCTCGGCCAGGCACGCCTCGAGCCCGGCGAAGGGGATGGAGCGCGCGCCGGGGAGGTGGCCGGCGGCGTACTCGTCGGGCGGGCGCAGGTCGAGCAGGGTGATCTCGCCGTCGCGGGCGAGGGCGACGACCGCGTCGGTGTCGAGGCGCTCGAGGCGCTCGGGGTGTCGACGGTACAGGCGCATCAGCTCGCGGACCTCGGGCAGGTGGGCCTCGGCGGCCTCGCGCAGGGCGAGCCACAGGGTCAGCACCTTGGAGTCGGCGACGCCGTAGATGACGTGCTTGCCGTCGCGGCGGGTGCGGACCAGGTGGCAGGCGCGCAGCACCTTGAGGTGGGCGCTGGTGGCGGCCAGCGACTGGCCGATGCGCTGGGCCAGGACCTCGACGGGCTTGTCGCCGTGGCCCAGCAGGCTCAGCAGGCGCAGGCGGTGCGGGTTGGACAGGGCCTGGCCGACCCGGGCCAGCTCGCCGAAGAGGGCGTCGCGGGCCTCGAAGTCGATGGGGGTCTCGTCGCTCAAGGGGAGGGCTCCGGGTCAGCGTTGGGTGCGCAGGGGCGAGGGCAGGTCGAGGCCGACGACGCGGCCTTCGCGGCGCGGGGCCGCCTGGGGGTGGAGGGGGAGGGTCAGCGTGACGACGGCGAGCAAACGATCAATCACTCAATAAACCCTTTGAATGATTGTGTGTCTACGGGCCCTGGCCCCTCGGGTCAAGCCTTGGGATCGAAGCTGTGCCTACCCCGTTTTGGGGCTCCAGATCTGCGTCTGCGCGCTCGCGGTGGGATACTGGCGCCCCGCACCACAGATGGAGGCCTCCATGATCTTCCGCCAGCTCTACGAGCCCACGTCCTCGACCTACACCTACCTGCTGGGCTGCCCCGAGCTGGGGCAGGCCATCCTGGTCGACCCCGTCATGGAGACCGTCGACCGCGACCTGGCCGCCTTGCAGGAGCTGGGCCTGCGGCTGGCCTACACGCTGGACACCCACGTCCACGCCGACCACATCACCTCGGCCTGCCGCCTGCGCAGCCTGACCGGCTCCAAGGTCGCCCAGCCGGCCATGGACGGCCTGCCCTGCACCGACGTCGGCGTCGCCGAGGACCGCCCCCTGACCCTCGGCTCGGTGACCGTGCAGCCGCTCTTCACGCCCGGCCACACCGACACCCACCACGCCTACCTCGTCGACCGCGGCGCCACCCCGCGCGTCTTCACGGGCGACGCCCTGCTCATCGACGGCTGCGGCCGCACCGACTTTCAGAACGGCGACGCCGAAGCCCTGTACCGCTCGGTGCGCGACACGCTCTTCTCGCTGCCGGGCGACACGCTGGTCTACCCGGCCCACGACTACCAGCACCGCCACGTCTCGACCATCGCCCAGGAGCGCGAGCGCAACCCCCGCCTCGGCGGCGACACCTCCTTCGAGACCTTCGCCGACATCATGGCCAACCTGAACCTGCCGTTCCCCAAGAAGATCGACGTCGCCGTCCCGGCCAACCGCAAGTGCGGCGACTGCGTCGAGGATCTCGTCGAGGAGCTGCACCGCATCGGCGGCAAGACGCCTCAGGGCTGAGCGGACCAGAGGCGGGTCCGGCCCCCGGGCCGCGGTCACCTCACGCTGGCCGCGGCCCGGTCACGCCTCGTCGCGGACCACGTCCTCGCGCTCGAGCACGAGCAGCACGTTGCCCCGCCCGTCGTGGCTCACCAGATCCGTGCGCACCCGCGCCTCGGCCAGCTTGCGCCGCAGCCGCCCCAGGTTGACGTCCCACCGGGCCCGCAGCTGCGCCGGCTCCACCTCGTGCGGCCACAGCTCGCGCGCCAGCGTCTCCCAGGTCACCGGCGCGCCGAAGGCCACCAGCTCGCTCAGGATGCGCGCCGACACCCCCGTCACCGTCAGCGCCGGCTCGTCCGGCCGGTACAGGGTCGCGCTCTCGTAGCGCGTCACCAGCTCCAGCGGCGCCCCCACCGCCCCCTTGGCGGTCGTCACCTGCGCGCCGTGCGCCTCCAGCGCCAGCCACACCACCTCCAGCGCGACCCCAGCGACCTCCTCGCGCTCGCCCGGCACGAGCGTCCGGTCGGCCCCGCCCCGCCGCCGCAACCGAACGCTGCCATCACCCGACCACACGTAGGCGATGGCCGCCTCGTGAAACCCGGTCCGCAGCTCGCACGGCGCCGGCCCGAACAGCGACGCCACCCCCGCCAGGACCCGCCCCTCGACGCCCCCCCACCGCACCGCGACCAGGCGCTCGGGCAGGCACACCTCGACCACCTCGAGCACCAGATCCTGCGCCAGCTGCACCACCAGCCCCGGCTCCAGCACGACCTCGGCGACCCGCCGTCCCTCGACGCCGAGCCGCCCCCGCAGCGCCAGCAGCTTCAGGGTCGCGCCGCGCAGGCTGACCATCGCGTGCGCCTCGGACACCCGCGGGTCGGACAGGTGCAGGGCCGCCGCGTCGAGCCGCCCGACGAGGTCCCCGTGTCCCAGCGCGACGGTCCGGCCGTCGGGCGTGCGGATGCGCGCGTGAGGATGCATGCCGGCACCGTACCACCGGCGCCCTCCGCGCGCACCGTCACCACAGATCGGCCCGCGTCGCGTGCTCCAGCCCGACGCCCCAGGTCGCCTCCAGCCGGCGCACCCACTCGGCCGCCGGCCGCTCGAGGCCCCGCAGGTCCCAGCGCAGCGCCACGCCGTCCCAGCCCGCGCTCACCAGCCCCTCGCCGCCGAGGAACGCAAGCCCCGACACGCGCTCGAGGTGCCCCGCGCCGACCATCTCCGGCGCGGCTCCCGCGCCCCACACCCACACCTGCCCGTCCACGGTCCCGACCGCCACCCGCGCGCCCCCCGCCGCCACCGCGACCTCGCGCAGCCGCTCCCCCGGCACGGTCACCGCCCTCCGCACCCGCCCGCTCGCCACCTCTAACACCCGCACCTCGCCCTGCCGCGCGACCGCCACCACCTCGCCCGCCTCGTCCAGGGCCACCCGGACCGCCCCGGGCGCATCGGCCACGGCTCGCGCCGCTCCGAGCGCCTCGCCCACCCGCGCGACCTCGACCCGCCCGCGCGACGACAGCCAGGCCACCACCCGCCCGTCGGCGGACGCGACCGCGTCGATGGGCGAGCCGCCGTCCCCCACCGGGATGGCCCGCCCGGGGCCCTGTCGCGGCTCGAGCCACAGCGCCACGCCATACCCGGCCAGCAACAGGTCCCCGTTGGCGGCCGCCACCACGCGCCGGTAGTTCGTCGCGGGCCCCATCGTCCGCGCGTCCGCCTCCCCGAGGCGCCATCGCGCGACTCGGAACCGCCCAGGCCAGATCACGGCCAGCTCGTCCGGCGCGTCGTGCAGGAAGGCCGCGTCCTTGGCGACCGCCCGCAGGGGATCGGGCGGCAGCTCGCCCAGCGGTTCGCCCGTGCCGACCGCGACCACCTGGACCGCCCCCGACCCCGCGACCGTCACCAACGCGCGGCCGTCGGGGCTCGTCGCCAGCGTCGCCAGCCCCGCTCCGCCCCCATGGGCGCGGGCCTCGGCCGCTTCGGGCGGCCGCACCACGCGCAGCTCGTCCCCCAGCAGCACCAGCTCCAGAGCCCCCTCGTGGCGGCGCCACGCGAAGTCGCGGGCGCGCAGCCGCGGCAAGGCCAGCCAGGCCCGCCCGCGCGCCTCGTGCAGCGAGACCCAGCCCCGCTCGTCGCGCACGGCCAGCCAGGCGTCGTCGGGCGACCAGCGCAGGTCCGTCAGCGCACGGTCGGTCACCGCTCGCAGCCACGTCGTCTCACCGCTCGCCATGTCGACCACGCGCAGCTCGCCCCGCGTCCCGCCGAAGGCCGCCCGCGCCCCTACGTGGTCCAGCGCCGCGCTGATCGGGCCCTGCGCGGAGCCGGGCAGGGCCGGCATGGGGTGGTGGTCGCCCGTGGTCAGGTCGACCCGCAGCGGCCGATGGGTGTCCTCGCCGAAGGTCAGCGCGACCTGGCCGTCGCCGCTGACGGCCCGCGGCTGGCGGGCCTGAACGAGCAGCGGCGCGACCTCGTGCGTGGCCTCGCGCCACAGGACGAGGCGCTCGTCGAGGTCGCCGAGCGCCACGCCGGCGCCCGTGACCACGCGCTCGATGACGACCGGGAACCCCGACGGCAGGACCGCGCCCACCTCGAGGTCCAGCGGGTGGGCCTGGTGCTGCTCGTCGCTGACCAGGGCGAGGGCCTCCGAGGCGAAGGCGACGGCCTCGGGGCGAGCGTCGATGCGCCACAACAGCCGCGTCGGCGCCACCGACCACAGCGAGGTCGCGTCGCCCTCGCGGCACAGCAGGCGGGTGCCCGCGGGAGACAGGCGGGCGGTCAGGCAGACCGGGGCGGGCTCGACGTGCACCAGATCCACCCGCGGCGCGTCGCCGTGGCGGGCCAGCACGCCGCGCGCCTCGGCGGACGCACCTCGCAGCAGCGCGTGGGCGGCCAGCAGCTCGGCCTCGGCCTGGGCCCCGTGGCGCTGGGCGAGCTGGGCCTGCTGCACCAGCAGGGCGGCGAAGCTGTGGTCGGCCTGCGTCAGCGCCGCGGCGGCCCGATCGCTCGCCGAGACGGCCTGGTCGCGCGCCGCCGTCGCCTGCGCCTCGGCGTCCCGGGCGCGGTCGCGCTCGGCCAGGGTCTGGGCGAAGGACGCGGCGAAGACCAGCGCGGTGACGAGCAGCCCCGCGGCCGCCACCAGCAGCGGGACCCGGAAGGCCCGGCCGAAGCGGCGCGCGTGGTCCCAGGGCGAGTAGCGGTAGGCCGCGACCGGGCGGCCGTCCAGCCAGGCGGCCAGGTCGTCGGCGAGCTGCTTGGCGTCGGCGTAGCGCTCGGCCGGGTCGCGCTTCAGGGCCCGGATCAGGATGGCGGCCAGCTCCGGCGGGGCGAAGGGCGCTGCGTCGGCCGGGTCGAACGCGGGGCCGTGCTCGAGCCGGGCGAAGGCCTCGTCGGCGGTGCGCGCGGCGATGAGCGGGCGGCGGGTCAGGATCTCGAACAGGATGGCGCCCAGGCTCCAGACGTCGGCGGCGCGGCTGGGTGCCTCGGCGCGGGCCTGCTCGGGGCTCATGTAGGCGGGCGTGCCGACCCGGACGCCGAAGGTGGTCCGCGCGGCCAGGTCGCCCGGGGGGGCCGGGACCCTGGCGCCCCCGTCGCCCGGGCCGTCGTCCAGCACCCGCGCGACGCCCCAGTCGACCACCAGGCTCTCGCCGAAGGCGCCCAGCATCAGGTTCGCGGGCTTCAGATCGCGGTGCACGACCCCGCGCGCGTGGGCGTAGGCCACGGTCTGGCAGACGCCCAGGAAGTGGCGCAGCAGCGTCGGCAGGTCCAGGTCGCCGTCGGCGAGGGCCGTCCGCAGCGACCGGCCCCGCACCAGGCGCATCGTGAAGAACAGGCGCCCGCGCGCGCCCCGTCCGGCGTCGTAGACCGGGACGACCCCCGGGTGCTCGAGCCGGGCCGTGATCCACGCCTCCTGCGCCAGGCGCTGCTCGAGCCCCGCCGCGCCCGGTTCGCCCGGCAGCACCTCCTTCAGCGCGACCTCGCGACGCAGCCGCACGTCGGTCGCCACCGACACCTGCCCCATCCCGCCGCGGGCCATCGGTTGCGCGTCGCGGTAGCGCGCCCCCTCGGCGGTCGCGAACGGATGGATCGCCCCTTCGGGCCCCTCGCCCCAGCAGGCGGCCGAGCTCGCCGGCCGCTCCGTCAGCGCCAGCGCCGAGTCCATCCACCAGGACGAGACGTCCTCAGCCCCCTCCGCGTCGTCGTCCCCCGTCATGACGGCACTCTAGGGCGCTTTCCCGTGGGCTGTCGATTGGTTCGCCAGCGCGCGCGTTGTTGCGTCGCAGCAACACCGGCCTAACACGGTTCTGACATCGTCACGCCGCCCATGGCGTGCGACGCCATCTCGCGCGTAGGCTGCGCTCGGCGGCCCGGCCGCCCCACGCGCACCGCCCACCCCAGGACCACCCGTGACCACTCGATCTCTTCGCGCCGCGATGCGGCTGACCCTGTGCCTCGCCCTGGTCGCCTGCGGCGACGCGGGAGACGGCGCCCCGACCGGGCCCGTCGGCTCCATGGCCGCTCGAGGCGGCGAGCTCGCCGACCCGGCCACCTTCACCGTGTCCAGCGCCACCCTCGACGCCGACGGCTGGGTCGCCGTCTGGCACGAGCTCGGCAGCACCCACGAGCTCGCCGGCGCCGTCTTCATCGCCCGCGGCGCCCACCAGGACATCGTGGTCCCGCTCGACCCGCCGGTCGGCACGCTCGCCAGCCTGAGCGGCCTGAAGCTGCGCGTCTCGCTGCACGTCGACGACCCGGCCGACGGCAAGTTCACCGCGAAGGACACCCGCCTCGACGGCGACGACCCCGTCGTGAAGAACGCGGACGGCGTTCCGGTCCTGGGCGTGCTCGAGGTGTCGCTGCCTCCCGAGGAGCCGAACACCCTGGTCATCGCCGACCAGACCATCACCCAGGACCCGCCCAAGGTGACCGTCGCCGCCTCGCTCGACGAAGCGCCTGCCCAGCTCGTCATCACCGACGCCGCCGGGGCGGTCGTCGGGACCGAGCGCATCTGGGACAAGCACCCGCGCAACTATCCAGTCTCGGTCACCCTGACCCGCTCGTGGACCCCGGCGGTGCTGACCGGCGCCCTGTACGCCGACGCCGGCGGTGTGGCCGACCTCGACGCGCCCGTCCTGAACCTGGCGGGCCAGCCCGTCAAGGCCACCTTCGAGGCCACCTACCCGCCCGACAACGGCCTGCAGGTCGCCGACCAGACGCTGAAGAGCTGGGGCTACAAGATCAAGGTGGCCAACGTCGCCGTCGACGAGCTGCCTGCGTGGGTCGCCGTGTACGAGGACGACGACGGCGCGCCCGGGGCGCTGCTGGGCGCGGTCGCCGTGACCACCAGCCCGAAGGTCGGCCTCGACGTCGACCTCGACCGCTTCGTGGCGGGCGTCGAGACCCTCTGGGTCGCCGTGCACGCCGACGCGCCCGCCGACGGCGTGCTCACCGCCGCCGACCCCTACCTGCTGGGCGCCGACGCGCAGCCGCTGCTCGTGGCCATCGTCGTGACCAACCAGGCCTGCGGCGGCGGCAAGACCAAGCGCTGCGATCCGGCCAAGCCCAACGCCATCAGCTGGCTCGACCACTGCGGCGAGCCGCTCGCGACGACCACGCCCTGCCCGGGCGGCGGCACCTGCGACGACAGCGGCCCCTACGTGACCTGCACGACGCCGGTCGACCCGTGCGCGGGCGTCGGCCAGACGGTCTGCCTCGCCGAGGACCCGACCGCCACCTACTTCACCGACAAGTGCGGCGTCCCGACCAAGGTCGCGACCAAGTGCGGCGCCACCTCGGAGTGCGTCGACTCGGGCACCTTCGCCACCTGCAAGCTCGCCCCGAGCTGCGCCGGCAACACCACGACCTTCTGCGATCCGAGCGACCTGACCAAGGTCTTCTGGCTCGACAGCTGCGGTGAGCCCAACGGCAACTCCTGGCCCTGCGGGGCTACCTCCGTGTGCGACGACAGCTCCGGTAGCCCGGCCTGCGTCGCCGCCGACTCCTGCGCGGGCAACTCGGTCCTGACCTGCAACCCCGACGACCCCGGCAACCTGTACTGGCTCGACAAGTGCGGCGAGCTGAGCGGCGCGACGCTGCCTTGCGGCGCCGGCCTGGTCTGCGACGAGAGCGCGGGCGAGGCGGTCTGCGTCGACCCGAACCCTTGCACCGGCACGGCGCAGAAGTTCTGCGACCCGGCCGACCCGTCGAAGGTCAAGTGGCTCGACGCCTGCGGCGAGGTGATGGCCAGCGCCTACCCGTGCGGCGCCGGGTACGCCTGCAGCGAGGCGTCGGGCGAGGCGACCTGCGTCTCGACCGATCTGTGCGGCGGCAACACGGCCACCGTGTGCGTCGACGAGGACCCGGGCAACGTCTACTGGGTGGACGGCTGCGGCGAGCTGACCGGCAGCACCTACCCGTGCGGGGTGGGCACCTGCGACGACGGCGGCGGCGCGGCCAAGTGCACCTTCGTCGGCTCGTGCGAGGACGACAAGCGGCGCGTGTGCGACCCCGGCGACCCGACGCGGGTCCTGCTGACCAACGCCTGCGGCGACGACCTGGGCGTCTTCTCGACCTGCGCCAACGGCAAGCGGTGCAGCGAGGCGACCCCGGGCGAGGCGACCTGCGCCTGCGTGCCGACCGACGACGTGGTCTGCTTCGGCAAGCACTTCCTGTATGAGCCCAGCGGCGTCCGCAAGGTCGACTCCTGCGGCTACCCGAGCGGACCGGTCGTCACCGAGTGTGACAACGGCGAGATCTGCTTCGAGGGCCCGAGCGGGCCGGAGTGCACGACCTCGCTGAGCGACGAGACCTCGCCGATGGTCCACCGCGGCTGCAGCTTCATCGACCACGTCACCTACAAGACGGCGCTCGAGGTCGACTGCCGCTGCCGTCGCCACGCGGCGACCAAGGACGACATCGACCACTACGACATGGGCGGCAACCAGGCCTGCCAGCCGCAGGCCAGCTCGTGGGACGACGGCTGGACCATGGGCGAGGGGCCGCACTTCCGCCACATGGTCCACAGCTTCAACGGCGGCGGCGTCTACTCGCCGGCCCACGGCGAGCTGTTCGCGACCAAGCACTTCACCGACCCCAGCTACGAGGGGGCGGGGATGGTCGTCGCCTACGACATCCAGAGCGGCGCGCGGCGCATCGTCAGCGGGCGCTTCCCAGAGCCCGACGGCGGCTACACGATGCACGGCAGCGGCTACGAGTCGCAGCGGTCGGTGGGGACGCAGCTGTTCGAGGCGACCACGCTCCCCGGCGCCTGGGACCTCGAGCTGGGCGCGGACGGGATGCTGTACGTCTGGGGCAGCCGCGCCGGAAACAAGGAGATCACGCGCGTCCACCCCGACACCGGCGCCCGCACACTGGTGTGGAAGCAGGCGCTCGAGGGCGACGCCGCCGCGCCGGCCTTCGGGCAGTGCTACTCGACCCGGGCCAAGGCCACCTGGCACGGCGGCTTCGCCCCGGTGCAGCTCGAGCACCACGCCTTCGCCATGGGCCCCGACGGCAGCTTCTACCTGGGCTTCCGCAACGACGCCTCCGAGGGCAACGGCGTCGTCCGCATCGCGCCCGACGGGGCGACCTGCACGGTCGTGTCGCGCTGGAACGGGACGATGGGCGAGGTCGGCGGCGGCGCCTCGCCCCAGTACAGCAACCTCGAGGGCTTCCTGGTCCGGGACGGCAAGCTGTACGCGACGCTGCAGATCGGCAAGGTGCTGCTGTCCATCGACGTCGCCACGGGCCAGCGGACGGTCATCGCCAACCCGCCCGGGTCGGTCGCCTCGACCCCCGGCCAGAGCACGATGTTCTGGGACACGACGCGCGATCTCCTCATCACGGCGGGCGGCGTGCAGGCCTACCTGGCGGTCGCCGTCGACGTCGACTCGGGCGAGCGGCAGGCCCTCTTCCTGACCAGCCCGGACGCGATGATCAAGAGCGCCCCGCCCTGGGAGACCGGCGCCCACGGCGCCATCGACAACGGCAACTACATGGGCTACGGCGCGCTCGCCATGGACCCGGTCAACCCCGACCACCTCTACCTGGTCATCAAGTACGGCCTGCTCAAGTACGAGATGTCGACCGGCAACAGCTACGTCATGTCGCAGTGACAGCGGGCGAGCGCGCCGGCGCCTCCCAGGCGACGACCTGGGGGCGCCGACGCGCGGTGCTCAGTACATGCCGGTCATGCGCAGGTAGAAGCCGCCGTGGTCGCGGTCGGGGTCGTCCAGCAGATCGTCCGAGAAGTCGGTGAAGTTGTAGCCGGCGCCCAGGCGCACGTGGCGGGCGATGGTGTAGGCCAGCTCGACCAGGGCGCCGTGCTGGGTCCCCCCGGCCAGCGCCGAGTGCAGCAGGCGATACTCGACCGCGGCGTCGAAGCCGTCGACCAGGTGGTAGCCCAGCCGGTTGACCCACAGGACCAGGTCGTCGGTGGCCTCGGGTGAGCCCGACAGGCGCGTGGTCACGTGCTTCCAGGCCACCTTCTCGGCCAGCTGGAAGCGCCAGGGCAGCTCGAAGATGGCGGCCACGCTGAACAGGCTGCTGAGCTGGCGCTGCGTCAGGCCCAGCGGGGCGCCGTCGGGGCCGACCAGGACCAGATCGCGGTGGCGCAGGTGGCGCGTGGCGCGCGCGACGAGGGTCAGCCAGTCCGCCTCGACCGGGCGGTAGGCCAGGCCGGCCGTGGCCTCGAGCGCCTCCTCCTCGACCGAGCGGTTGGTCAGGTTCTGGGTCAGCGTGTAGTTGCCGACGCCCAGGAAGGTCAGATCCTCGGTCAGCTTGAAGTCCAGGCCGTTCATCAGCAGCGCCTGGATGCGCTCGCTCCCGTCCTGCACCTGGTCGCCGCGGTCCCAGCGCACCTCGTAGCGCCCGCCCAGCTTCAGCCGGTCCCAGGCCAGCACCTCGAGCCCGGCGCTGACCACGTCGCGTCCGCCGCGCCCCTCGTAGCCCCCGAAGGTCTGCGTGTGCTCGTACGCGCCCGACAGCGACACGCCCTCGGCCAGCGGGAAGCGCCGCGACAGCCCCAGCACCGCCCGGTTCGTGCGCGCCGCGACCCCAGTGTCCAGGCGGTACTCGCCCCAGGCCCGCCCCAGCCCGGCCTCGTCCAGGTTCGTGTCCGCGCCCACCACGGTCGCGTGCACGAGATCCCCCGTCTCGCGCTGGGTCTGGAACCGCTCCTCGAGGTACACGTTGGCCGAGTCGACCAGCCGCGTCCGCACCCCGACCCGCGTCGCGTTGTCGCCGTTCCACCGCAGGATCTCACCCACGCTCAGCGCGAAGTCGTCCGTCAGCTTGTAGATGAGCCCGACGTTCGTCGTCATCCGGTCGCCCAGGCTGCTGCCGACCACCGCGTCGTCGCCCGCCAGCACGGCCTCCTGCGACAGCGTGCCCGTCAGGCGGTCCGTGAACGCCCAGCTGCCGCCCAGCGCCACCGCCGCCGTGTCGTGCACCACCCCGTCGCCGTCGTCGCGGTGCTGCGCCCACGCCCCCTCGGCCAGCAGCCCCAGCCGCCCGATGCGCCGCCGGTACTGCCCCGAGTAGCGCAGCCGAGTCAGCGCGTCGAACCGGTCCCGGTCGGTCTCGCGCTCGGTCAGCAGGACCGTGTCCAGGTCCGCCCGCAGCAGCACCTGGTCGTGCTCGGTCGGCCGGAACAGCGCCTGCCCGCCGACCTTCTCCATGCCGCGCTGCAGCGTGTGCCCCCACGCGTGGAAGCCCGGGTCCATCGACTGGTACCACCCGGTCACCCGCAGATCGAGCGCCTCCTCCCCGACCAGCTTGCCCACGTGGCTGTCCAGGCCCGCCTTGAACCCGAACCCGTGCCGCTCGCCGCCCGACCGGTCCAGCTGTCGATAGTTCAGGCCGCCGTCGTTCGACACCCGCGTCGCCCCGTCGCTCGACAGCGACTCGGCGAACTCCAGCGTCAGCCGCGTGTCCTCGGTCACGTCCACCTTCGCGTGCGCGCCCAGCAGCTCGTAGTCCTCGCCCGCCCGCCGCTGCTCGCGCACGTAGCCGCCGCCGATCTCCAGGTGCTTGCCCAGCCGCTGCGCGCCGTGCACGCCATAGGCGTACTGCCCGGCCACCCCGCCGTCGCGCGCCTCGTAGGTCGCGACCACCCACACCTCGTGGCCGTCCAGGATCTCGCGCCCGCCGAACGGCTGCAGATCCCCGATGGTGAACAGCGCGTCCACCGTCGACGCCAGCGGCGCCTTCATCGTCACGCGCCCGTCGCGGTAGTCGACGCGGTAGTCCCGGTCGCGCAGCAGCGTGACGCGCGCCAGCTCCATGCCGGTCAGCTGCTCGCGCACCACGATCTCGATCTTGTCGGACCCCTCGATGAGCTCGCGGTGCGACAGGTAGTACAGGCTGCCGCCGGTGGCCCGCAGCTCGTCCTGGCCGCGCACCAGGGTGTCGTTGTCGTCGGTCGCGAAGCCCTGCAGGCGCGTGTCGAACCCCTCGGCCACGGCGTGGTTCAGGTCGACCTCGACGCCGTAGAACGTGCGCTGGTAGCGCAGCAGCTCGATGCCCTGCAGATCGGTCCGGAAGTTGCCGACCTTCAGCCGCGACCGGTCCGCCTCGACCAGCACGTACAGCGGCCCGCGCGCCTGCGCGTCCTGGATGTCCGCCGACGCGTCGCCGAAGACGGCGTAGTCCCGCGCCGGGTCGATGACCTGCTCGTAGAACGGCGTGAACTCGCGCCGCCGCGCCGTGTCCAGGTGCGCCGTGACGAACAGCTCCTCGGCCAGGGCCGACCCGCTGACGCGGCCCTTCAGGTACAGCGCCCCGCGCCCCTGCAGGAACACGCCGTCGGTCTCGGTGGACGTCGCCTCGGTGCGCTCGGCCAGCCGCGCCCCGACCTGTCCGACCGCGCCGTCGGCCAGCGCCAGCAGGAAGAACTCGCGGTCGGTGACCTCGACCGGCCAGGTGACGCGAGCCGTGTAGCCCGCCGCGTCGGTGCTGACGATGACCAGCTCGCTCTTGCCGGTCGGCAGCGGCGCCGTCGTGGAAAAGCGCCCCTGGTCGTCGACGCCGACCGCGACACCGTTGACCGTCACCCGGTTGTCGGGGTGCGTCTCGCCCGCCAGGAACAGCCGGTTGGTCCCCAGCGGCAGCCCGCGCGGCGGCAGCTTCACCTTCAGCTGGTCGGCCGTCACCGGCTTGCCGCCCGGCGCGACCCCCGAGGGCGCCACCACGGCCTGCTCGCCCAGCGCGCGGGCCAGCGCGTCGCCGCCGAAGCGCCGCAGCGGATCGGCGGCCAGCGCGCGCTGCTCGGCCGGCTCGAGCTTCACCGGTCCGCCCGCCGCCGGAACGTCCGCGACGACCACCCGGGTCGCGCCGCTGGGGGCCACCACGCGCACCGCCAGCTTGCCGTTCCGAGGCCGGTCGACCGAGCGCGCAAAGGGCCCGGCGTCGGCCCCGTCCGCGGCCAGCCCCTGCACGAAGGCCGCCGCGCGCGCCTCGGCCGCCGGCGGGGACGCCAGGCTGGCGGCGTCGACGGCCGGCAGCACCCGGATCTCGACGCGCCGGTTGAACTGGCGGCTGCGCTCGTCGAAGCCCAGCCGCAGCGGCACCGTCGACCCGCGGCCGACCACCGTGAACCGGCGCGGCTCGAGGCGCAGCCGCTTGGCGAGCACGTCGGCGACGGCCATCGCGCCGCGCCGGGTCGCCGTCATGTCCAGCTCGGGCGTGCCCGAGTCGTCGCTGTGCACCTCGACCACCAGCCGCGCGCCGGGGTTGGCCGCCAAGACCGGCCGCACGCGGTTGAGCCGCGAGATCAGCGGCCCGCGCGGCGCCATGCCGGCGTCGAACAGCTGCCCGCGCACGGTCTCCTCGTACAGCGGCGCGCCCGCGGCCCCCCAGCTGACGCCCAGCACCACGTCGGGGCTCACCGCCAGGCCGGCCGCCGGGTGCGCCACGTGCAGCCGCACCCGGTGCAGGGCCCCACGCTCCAGCACGCTGGCCGTGCCCGCGGGGTCCAGGCCGCGCCAGACGATCTCGTCGGGCGGCGCCCCCTGCCCGAACAGCTCGCGCACCAGCTGGTCGTTGCCGTCGCCGACGCGCACCACCTCGAGGCGCCAGGTCGCGCCCGTCGCGTCGGGCAGCGTCACCCTGGGCTGGAAGGTCAGCGGCGCTTCCAGCGCCAGCGGCGCCCAGGGGACGTTGACGGCGCGGGTCGGCGCTGCGCCGGGCAGGCGCACGGTCAGATCGGCGGCCAGGTCGGGCAGCGTCCGGCCGTCCAGGCTCAGGGCCAGCGTGCGGGTGTCGCCCGCCACGGTGACCACCGGCAGCGGCGCCAGCGCGACCTCGCCCGGCGGCGCCTGGCCGGCCTGGGCGGGCGCCTCGGCGCGCCCGGCGCTGACGACCTCGTGGGGGCAGGTCACGCCGAAGCGCACCTGCAACACCAGGCCCGGCGTGAAGTAGACCAGGCGCCGCACCGGCGTGGTGGGCTTCGCGCCCGGCGGCAGGGTGGCCTCGTCGACCTTGAACAGGTGCTGCCCGGGCTCGAGCTTCTTCAGGTGGAACTGCCCGGCGCGGTCCGTGTCGGAGAACCAGCCGTGGTCGGCGTAGACGCGCACGCCGCCCAGGCCCCCTTCGCCGGGGTCCTGCTCGCCGTCGCCGTCCGCGTCGCAGAAGACCTGGCCCAGGACCAGGCTCTCGTCGAACTCGGCCTCACGCTCGAGGCGCACGACGGCCGCGCTCTGCGGCGTCAGCGCCTCGCCGCCCATCCGCAGGGCCAGGGCGCGGACGGTGTGCTCGGCGTCGACGGCGGCCGAGGGCGCCGCGACGGCCTGCAGCGTGACGAGCTGGCGCGCGCCGGCGAGCAGCTCGAGGCCCGCGAGCGCGCCGTCCTCGTCCGACACACCCAGCAGCAGCGTCCGGCGGTCGTCGGGTTCGCGCAGCGGCACCAGGGTGCCGGCCGCGTTGCGCAGGCGCGCGCTGCCCGAGACGTAGCGCAGGCCTTCGGGCAGGCGCACCTCGAGGGCCAGCGCGCCCTCGGCGCCGGGCGTGAAGTCGAGGGTGCCCTCGTTGCGCAGCTCGAGCGTGAAGGTGGCGGCCTCGCCGCGGCGGAGGGTGCGATCGAGCGCGGTGAGCGTCAGCGAGACCTGGGCGACGGCCGGGTCGAGGGCCAGGTGGTTGTGCGAGAAGGCGGCGGCGCCGGGCGCGGGGGCCCACAGCAGGAACCAGGGCGGCGCGGTCGCGGCGGCGAGCGGATCGGCCTGCGCGGTGACGGCGCCGGTGGGGCCGGTGACGCCGGGGCCCACTTGGGGCGGGAAGCGGCGCGAGGGGAAGAGGAGATCGCTGCCCTGGGTGACGACCTCGAGGCGGTAGCGGCGCTCGGGGGGCAGGTCGAAGCGGTACAGGCCGTGGCGGCCCAGCGCCTGGTCTTGCTGGCCCAGGCCGAGCAGCTCGGCGGGGACGGGCTGCCCCGGGGCCAGCGGGTCGTCGTCGGCGTACAGGGCGCGGACCGGCAGGCCGGTGACCAGCGTGCGATCGTCGGTGCGCCACACGCGCCCCGAGGGGGTGACGGCCAGCTCGAAGCGGTTCGTGTTGGCGGTGACCTCGCGGATCTCGCGGTGGAACTGGGCGCCGGTGTCCGACAGCACGACCAGCTGGTAGCGGTCCAGCGGCAGGTCGGGCAGGACCGCGGCGCCGTCGGGACCGGCGATCGCGGCGGCAACGGGGGCGCCGGGCAGCGGGCCCGCGTCGCCGTCGGCCGGGGCGGGGTACAGGCGAACGCGGAAGCCGGGCAGGGCGAAGTCGGCGCTGCGGGTGAAGGCGCCGTCGCCGTCGCGATCTTCGTAGAGCTGGACCACCAGGCGCTGGGTGACGGCCGAGACGCCCACGGTGACGCAAGCGGGCTCGCTGAGCAGCGGTGGGCGGCCCGACAAGGCGAGCTGGGCCGTGTTGCAGATGGCGGCGCCGTCGTTCAGCGCCGGCTTGACGGTGGCGCGGATGACCACGGTGGCCGGCGCGTCGGGGGTGGCGGTGAGGCCCTCGACCACGACCCGGGGCCCCTGGCCGGGCGAGGGCGGGGCGACGGTGGTCTTGGCGCCGGGGGGCGCCTCGACGCCCGCAAGGTCGACGGTCGGGGGCAGCGGGTCCTCGAGGCGCAGCGGGCCGGGCAGGGTGGGGCCGTCGACGTGCAGGTCGACCGTGTAGACGAGGGTGTCACCGGGGGCGACGGCGCCGCCGTTGGGGTCGGCGACGCGCTTTTCGACGCGCACGGCCGGCGGGGGCGGGGCGTCGGTGAGCTTGACGACGGCGGGGCCGACCGGGTGGGCGATGGGCTTGGCGGCGCCGGGGTAGCCGTAGGTCAGGCGGGCCAGGGCCTGGATCTGGTCGAGCTGCGTCGTGGGCAGGACGCGCAGGGTGAAGGTGACGGAGCGCGCCTGGTTCGGCTGGACCAGGCCGATGTTCACGCCGGAGGCCAGCTGCTGCGCGGTGATGGGGGTGTCGCCCAGGAACATCGTCCCGGGGACCACCTCGGTGCCGGGGGGCGGGAAGCTCTCGATGCGCGCGACCAGGTTCAGCGAGTGGATGGAGCCCTCGTTGACCAGATCGAGCGTGAACTTCACGTGCTCGCCCTTGGCGACCTCTTCGCGATCGGCGGTCAGGACGGACTTGGGCCCCTTGAAGCTGGGGGCGAGGCGGCTGATCGACAGGACCGAGTAGCCGAAGAAGAACACCTCGCCGTGGCCGTGGGAGGCGGGCTGGAACGAGACCACGCCGTCGCCCGAGCCGACCTGGATGGTGGCCTGGGTCTGGCCGGGCTTGACCAGGTGCGACACGTCGACCGTGTCGATGTCGACGCCGAGGCCGTTGGAGCTGTTGAAGAAGTTCTTGGGCCAGCCCTTCTCGTCGGCCAGCTCGGTGCCGTTGAAGCGCAGGAAGTCCCAGCAGTGGCTGCACTGCACCGACGGGTCGGGGTCGGTGTCCTGGGGCGGGACGCCGAGCGCGAAGTCGCCCTCGAGGGCGAAGGTGGTGAAGGTGGCCTGGGCGGGGTCGCCGACGTTGAAGCCGTCGATGGTGAAGGTGGCGATGCCGGCGGACTCGGGGGTCTCGTCGAGCATCATGAAGGCGTCGTACAGCAGCACGTCGCGCAGCATCGGCTCGCTGGGGGCCTCCCAGACCAGGACCAGGGACCAGCCGGCGTATTTCGCCTGGCAGCCGTTGCTGTTCGGGGCGCACTGCTTGGGGTTGAAGGGGTCGATGGCGCCGGGCTGGGCGTCGACGCCGCTGACGGACCAGGCGCCGGTCAGCTGCGGGGCGTCCTGCAGCGCGGCGGTCACGTCGGCGCGGCAGTAGTAGAAGCTGCCCAGCTGCGGGGTCCCGCGCTGCCGGCAGTCGTCGGCCTGGACGCCGATCGCGCCGCCGCTGGGCAGCTGGAGCGTCGCCGAGCTGTCGGGCGGGCCGTCCTTGCTGCCGCTCCAGAACAGGTAGGCGCCGGCGATCGTGGCGTCCTCGGGGATGGCGGCGGCCGTGACGACGGCGCTGGAGGACGGCAGCAGCTGGGCGTTGACCAGCGGGTTCTGCGGCGCGGTCGCCATCAGCGTGTTGCCCACGCCGACGGCGCGGCCATAGACCGCGTGCTGCTTCCACAGCGTGGGCGGCTCGCCCAGGACGACGGCGCGGGCCGGGCCGAGCCACCCGGCGGCGAGCGCGCACGCGACCAGGAGGGCGCCCAGGGAGGGGGTGCGGACCATCGTGCTCCGATCGGGAAGACCGGCGGCGCGAGGGAGGGTGGCCGCCGGAAAAGCCCGCGCATGCTAGCGCGAGCCTTTGTCGCGATCCAATTCGTCCCGAGGCGTCAACGTCGGGTGCCGTTTCGGCGCGTCCCTGCAGGGGCGTCGGACGCGGAGGTCGCCCCGCTCGGGCCTACTCGGGGTTGAAGAGCAGGAGGTTCGTCGGGTGCGTCAGGGCGCCGGCGCCGTCGGTGCCGATGCCGCCGACCAGCAGGGCCATCCCGCTCTCGAGCGACGCGGCCTGCGCGCCGGCCAGGAACTGCGGCAGGTAGGGCACGCCCCCCGCCGCGCTGGGGGCCACCGCGATGACGAAGATGTTGTTGGTCGGATCGAGGAACTCGTGGATGACCTCTACGTCACCCAGCAGCGCCCCGCCCGGTCCCACGCCGCCCGCCAGCAGCACGCCGTTGCGCGGCAGGGCCGCCGCCGTGTGGCCGCCGCGCGGGGTGGCCAGCTGGAAGCCGCCGATCTCGTTCTGGAAGACGTTGTTGCCGATGTCGTAGACGCTGATCGCGCTCGAGGCCGCGCTGCGATCGAGCGCCGTGAAGCCGCCCGCCAGGTAGATGTAGCCGCGGCTCTCCACCCAGGTCGCCGTGTGCTGCGTCCGGCCCTCGCCCAGGCCGGTCGGCAGCGGGAACATGACGTCGCCGCCGATGTCGTAGACCAGCGCCGAGGCGAGCGGCCCGTCGTCGGACTCGCCGCCCGTGATGAGCACGTAGGGGCTGGCCTGGCCGGGGATCTCGAACAGCGTCGCCTGGTGATGGCGGCGCGGCGAGCCGTCGGGCAGGTCGGCCCGCTTCTGCATCCCGGTCAGCGGGTTCCAGATCTCGTAGGTGCCCACCCCGTCCATGTCGCCGCCGACGAACAGGATGGTGTGCGAGAAGCCGTCGACCAGCGTCGCCGTGTGCCCGGCGCGGGCCTTGTCGAGCTGCCGGTCGAGCCGGTCGACCGTGCCGGTGGGGCCAGGGTTGTAGACGTCGACGTCCTTGCGCGCGACCGGCGGGCCTCCGTCGACCGGGGCCCACCCGCCCGCGAGCAGGACCTGCCCGGTCTCGAGCGCCGTGCCGGTGTGCCACACGCGCCCCTGCACCATCGCGGCGTGCGGGCGGCGCGTGTTGGTCCGCTCCTCGATCACCTCGACGGCGTTGCTGATGGCGGCCACGCCCTCGCCCGTCCACCACGGGTCCGACGCGTCGGCCAGCGTGCCTCCGCCGGCCACGACGATCTCGCCGCGCACCGTGCGCGTGACCGTGTGCCCGACGCGCCCCTGGCTCAAGGCCTGCGGCGCGCGCTGCACGGCGTCGGCCATGGGGAAGATCGAGTTGACGCGCGCCATCAGCACGTTGAGCGCCTGCTCGCCGCCGCCCTGCTGCACGCGGGCGCGCACGCTGCGTCCTCGGCTGACCACCGCGCCCGGTTTGCCCGAGGCGTTGCGGGTCCAGCCCTCGATGGTCACCTGCCGCCCGTTGCCGAACGGGATGCCCTCGAGCGAGGCCGAGCCCTCGCTCGAGAAGGAGACCACCTTCTCGTAGGCCTGCGAGAGCCCGTCGCCCTCGACCAGCACCCGCAAAAAGCCCACGTTCTCGAAGGGGTCGGGCGCGCCGGGCGCGGTGTACAGCGCCACCGCCAGGCCCTTCTCCGACGGCGCCTCGTCACAGGCCGCCATCCCGAACCCGGCGAGCGCCCCGAAGAGCCCCGCCGCGCGGAGCCAACCGAACGCCCTGCCCACGCCAACGCTCCCAAGCACCTTCGACGTCACTGACCTCTCCTCCACGTGACCGTCGTCGCGAACCCGGGCGCCTGCTCCTCGCTCGGCTGAGTCGCCAGCAGGACCGCCGTCACGCCCCCGGCGACCCCCGCGCCCACGGCCCACACCCACCAGTTCTCGTACCACCGCTTGTCGCCGTCGTCAGGTTGCTTCACCTGCCACGGCAGCTCGTCCGGGCGGCCGTAGTTGCCGAGGCCCCCGCGGCCGTCGTCGACCGGCGGGCGCTTGACCACCGAGTCGGCCGGGCGCGGCTCGACCCGCACGACGGGCTCGGGCTTGGGCTGGGGCCGGGGCTCGACCTTGGCGACCGGCACGGGCTTGGGCTCGACCTTGGCGACCGGCTCGGGCTTGGGCTCGACCTTGGCGACCGGCTCGGGCTTGGGCTCGACCTTGGCGACCGGCACGGGCTTGGGCTCGACCTTGGCGACCGGCTCGGGCTTGGGCTCGACCTTGACCACCACGGGGGCCGGCTTCTCGTAGATCTTGCTGGTCCCCGCCACGACGCGGCTGCGCGGGAAGACCACCAGCGACTGCGCGACCCGCTCCTCGAGCGAGAGCAGCGCCACCTGCATGTTGCTCAGCTCGCTGTCGAGCTGCACCCACTCGAGCTCGGCCACCTGCTTGATGCTGGGCTCGTACAGGAACGTCGCCAGCTCGTACCCGCCGCCCGCCGGCGCGCGCCGGATGAAGGTCAGCACGATCGCGTCCAGCCGATGCGCCTCGGCGATGGCCCCCGCGTTGGCCAGGAAGGCCGCGTCCAGCTGCCCGCTCGCCACCGCCGCCTCGAGCGCCTTCGGATCGATGGACGCCGCCGGCCGCGCCACGACCGCGTTCGCGTCCGGCTTGAGCCGCGTGGTCACCGCCTGGTCCTTGGCCGACGCCGTGACCACCTTGGCCCACGGCTTGTGCCCGTCCTTGACCACCCGGACCACGTGCTTGCCGCGCGACAGCCCGTCGATGGTCACCGGCGTCTGCCCCTTCGGCACGCCGTCCAGGTACACGTCGGCGCCCTCGGGCTGGCTCGTCACCTCGACCTTGCCCAGCTCGGCCGCCCCGTAGATCGCCTTGAGCCGCGCCAGCGCCTGGATCGCCGCCGCAGGCACCTTGCGCTTGTCGAGCACGATGTCCGGCCGCAGCACCAGCACGCGCCCCAGCGCGTCCTCGCCGTTGTCGTCGTACTCCGCCAGGAAGTAGCTCAAGGCCACCCCCAGCGCCGCGTCCACGTACTTGTCGAAGTCGACCAGATCGTCGAAGCCCTTCTCGTACAGGCCCATCGCCGACTTGAAGCCCTTCACCGCCTCCAGGTACTTGCCCTTGCCGGCCAGCTCCTTGGCGTCCCACAGGGCCTTGTCGGCCTTGACCAGCGTCGGGTTGGTCTCGACCGGCTTCTTCTCGGGCGGCGGCGGTCCGCCCGCCAGATCCGCCGGCGTGACCACCTTCACGCGCGCGTTCATGTCCAGGATCGTGTGCAGGTACTCCTGCACACGCCCCGGCACCACGCTCGATACGCTCTCGGCCCGCTGCAGCGGCACCAGCAGCACCCGCGCCGGCTCACCCTCGGCGGCCACCGCCATCCGCGGCGCCATCGGCGTCACCAGCGCCACCGCCAGGGTCACCGCCAGCGCGCGCCGCCACGGGCTGTGGCGCTTGCCGGCGGGTCGGGTCGTCGTGGTCGTGCCTCTCATGGCTCCCCCCATGCTGCGGTCTCCGCCGATTGCCTCGGCCGGCCCGTTCGTGCCATGAACCGGGCCGAACACCTCCGCGGGACTCCCGCTCCGACGGCGTCGAGCCTCGCAGAGGTACCCCCAACGGCCCATCCAAGTCAATTCGTTGCAGAATCCGCAACATCCGGGGCCCGCCCCGGCGCCCGGCCTCCGCCGCGAGATCACCGCCGCCCTGACGCTCCTGTTCGCGGCCACCGGGCTCATCGCCCTGGTCAGCCTGGCCCTGCCGTGGCTGCGCGGATACCAGCAGGCCCTGCTCGCCGTGGCCCTGTTCGTCGTCCCCACGGCCGTGCTGCGCCGCACAGCGACCCGCATCGACGACCTCGGCGTCGATCTCGGCCCCTGGACCCGCACGGCCGCGCTCTCGGCCGCCGCCGTCGCCATCGTCTTCCCGCTCTTCATCGCCGGTCACCACCTCGTCCAGACCCAGCTCCTCGGTCGCACCTTCCGCCCCGACCCCGACGCGCTCATGCGCTGGGGCGACGGCCGTGACCAGCCGCCCCCGAGGCCGTGCGCCGACGCCCCCGGCGCCCCCACCGTGGCCTGGTTCGGCGGGGGCGGCCTCTGGGTCGTCGGGCCCTCCGATGGGACGCTCGCCGTCACCGTCCGATCTCCCGACGACGTCATCGCCGCCCGGACCGTGACCTGCCGCGGCCCCGACGTCCCCGCCACCAGCCGCGTCGTCCGCCCCGGCCCCGACGGCCGCCTGGTCGCCGACGGCGCCCGCGGCCTGTGGATCCCGCTGGGCGACGCCCGCGATCTCGACGTCCGCGTCACCCTCGACGACCGCCCCGTCCCGGCCGCCGACCTGCGCTTGGGCGAGATCGCCGAGCGCGCCGACGCCGACGGCCACCTGACCGGCTCACGCGACCTCTGGTGGCTGCTGGGCTTCCTGGTCATCCACCTGGGTCTGGTCGCCCTGCCCGAGGAGTGGTTCTTCCGCGGCTACCTGCAGACCCGCCTCGACCAATGGCTCGGCACGCCCTGGCGCCTCATGGGCGCCTCCGTCGGCCCGGGGCTCCTCTTCGCCTCGCTGGCCTTCGCCCTGCTGCACCCGATCCTCATCCCCGGGCCGCACCGCCTGCTGGTCTTCTTCCCCAGCCTGCTCTTCGGCTGGCTGCGCGCCCGCGGCGGCAACATCGGCCCGGCGGTCGTCGTCCACGCCCTCGCGAACCTGCTGCAGGCCGTGGTCAGCCCGCTCTACGTCTCGGCCTGAACCCGCGCCCCGCCCGGATCGACCGCCCCGACCAGCCGCAGGCTCCCGTGCCCCGCCGCCGCGAAGGCCGCCACCATCGCGTCCGCCGCCGCCTCGGCCACCGCGCGCGCGCCCGCCAGCGCGAACACCGTCGGCCCCGACCCCGAGATCCCGCCGCCGACCGCCCCGGCCGCCACCGCCGCGGCCAGCGCCTGGTCGTACGCCGGGATGAGCCCCTTGCGGTACGGCGTCGCCAGCCGGTCCTCGAGGCACCGCCCGACCAGCGCCAGGTCGCCCTTGGCCAGCCCGGCCACCAGCCCGGCCGTCGCCCCTACGTTGGCGATGGCGTCCCCCAGCCCCACCTCGCGCGGCAGCACCCGCCGCGCGTCGGCCGTGCGCACCTCGACGTCCGGCTTGACCGTCGCCACGAACAGCGGCGCCGCGCAGGGCAGGGTGACCACCTCGATCGCGCCGCCGGCCCTCGGCAGGCAGGCCACGATCCCACCCAACAGCGCCGGCGCCACGTTGTCCGGATGCGGCGACCCCGTCGCCAGCCGCTCGCCCTCGCGGCAGGCGTCCAGCAGCGCCGCTCGCGGCACCTCCGGGCACGCCAGCGCCGCCGTCGCCACCACCGCCGCCACCGCCGACGCGGCCGAGCTGCCCAGCCCCGACCCCAGCGGCAGCCCCTTGGTCAGCCACAGCCGCACCCCGGTGCGCCCGTCACCGAAGGCGTCCAGCACGGCCTGCGCCGCCACGGTCGCGCAGTTGCGGTGCGACGCGCGCGGCAGGCGCCCGCCGTCGCCCTCGACCCCGCCCAGGGTCGCCCGCCCGTCGGCCGTCGCCTCGGCCACGACGACGTCGCGCGGCCCCTCGAGGCACAGCCCCAGCACGTCGAAGCCCGGCCCCAGGTTGGCGACCGTCGCCGCCGCCGACGCCCGCACGCGCCGGCCCGTCACGACAGGTCCTCCAGCCCCGGCAGATCGCTCGGCGCGACCACGACCCTGCCGTCGGGGCCGGCGTTCTCGAGCACCAACACCTCCTGCCCGCGCACCATCGGCTCGGCGGCCTCGTCGAGCCGCGCCGGCAGGACGCGCGTCACTCCGGCCCGGTCGGTCAGGCGCACCCGCCCGTCCGCCTCGTCCAGCCGGTCGCTGGCGACGACGCCCGTGCACCCGGCCACGTCCTGCGCCAGCAGCGCCTGGGTGCGCTGGTCGCCCTCGACGCGCGTCTGGCGGCTGCGCCAGAACAGGTAGACGCCCACGACCAGCGCGATGACGACGATGAGCTCGACGATCCCCATGACCGGGGACGATCCGTGAGATCGCGGGCCGTGTCCATAGTTGACACCGCCCGAGCCACCTAAGTATACGGGCGCACCCCCCGGCCCCCCGACGTCAGGAGCGCGCCGTGTCCCAGCAGCCCGATCAGCCCGTCGCCTCGATCGTCATCCCGGTCTACAACGAAGAGGCCCTGCTCGAGACCGCCATCAACGACCTCGTCGTGCGCCTCGGCGAGCAGCTGCCCGAGCTGACCTACGAGATCCTCATCACCGAGAACGGCTCGACCGACGACACGCTCGAGATCGCCTACCGCCTCGAGCGGCAGTACGACACCGTCCGCGTCCTGCACAGCCCGGAGCCGAACTACGGGCGCGCCCTGCGCCGCGGCATGCTCGAGGCGCGCGGCACCTACGTCCTGTGCGACGAGATCGACATCTGCGACGTCGACTTCCACAAGCGCGCCCTCAGCATCCTCACCGCCAACCAGGCGGACATGGTGGTCGGCTCCAAGGCCCACAAGGACGCCCAGGACCAGCGCCCGCTCGTGCGCCGCGCCGGCACCATGGTCATCAACGGCATGCTGCGCGTGGCCCTGGGCTTCCAGGGCACCGACACCCACGGCCTCAAGGCCTTCCACCGCGAGCGCCTGCTCCCGGTCGTCAGCCGCTGCATCGTCGACAAGGATCTCTTCACCAGCGAGTTCGTGATCCGCGCCGAGCGGGACAAGTACCGCATCCTCGAGATCCCCATCGTCATCCACGAAAAGCGCCCGCCCAGCATCAACCTCGCCAAGCGCGTCCCGCACGTCTTGAAGAGCCTGGCGCGCCTGACCTGGGCCATCCGCTTCAAGGGCCAGGGCTGAGGCCGTGTCCTGGCGCGCCGCCGCGGTCAACGTCGACGTCGACAGCCTGTACCTGTACTACCGGCTGCACGGGCTCGACGAGGCGCGCGCCACCAACGCCGTCTGGGAGCGCGGGGTCACCCGCTTCGCCGAGCTGTTCGCCGAGCTGGGCGTCAAGGCGACCTTCTTCGTGGTCGCCGCCGACCTCGAGCGCTGGCCCGCCGCCGCCTCCCTGGCCCGCCAGCTGGCCGCCGACGGCCACGAGCTGGCCAGCCACACCTGGTCGCACCCCTACGCCCTGACCCGCCTCGACCGCGCCGGTGTCGCCGAAGAGGTCGACAAGGCCGCGGCCGCGCTCGCCGAGGTCCGCGGCACGCCCATCACGGGCTTTCGCGCCCCCGGCTACAACATGACCGACGCCGTCTTCGACGTGCTCGGCGAGCGCGGCTACGCCTACAGCAGCTCGGTCTTCCCGTGCCCGCCCTACTACCTGGCCAAGCTGGCCGTGCTGGCCAAGATGAAGGTCCTGGGCCAGACCAGCCAGGCCATCATGGGCGAGCCCAGCGTCCTGTGGGCGCCGCGCGGGCCGCACCGCCGCCGCGGCGTGCTCGAGCTGCCCATCACCGTCCTACCCGGGCTGCGCTTGCCCTTCATCGGCACCAGCCTGCTGATGATGGGCCAGCGCGGCTACGGCCTGACCCGGCCATGGCTCGACCGGGTCGACTTCGTGAACCTCGAGTTCCACGGCATCGACCTGTGCGACCTGCAGGCCGACGGCATCGACCCGGCGCTGCTCAAGCAGCCCGATCTGCGGGTGCCGCTGGCCGACAAGCTGGCCCTGTTCCGGCGGGTCATCGGCGATCTGCGGGACGGCTGGGGCGTCCAGACGCTCGAGGCGCTGGCCCCCCGATACGCGGCCGCGGCATGACCGGGGCCCCCGCGCGGACGGCCCGCCAGGTTGTCCTTTCGCATCGCGTTGTTATGACTGATGGCGAGCGCGTGGCCCCGTGGCCGCGTCCCCGTCCGCCCCAGCCTCACGCGAGCGCGAAGTCACCATGAGAGCCAAGGCCCCCTCCGGCGGCCCCGAGCGGCGCCTGACCCGCCGCGAGCGCGACCGGGACCGCGCCAAGCACCAGACCGCCGACCCGCAGGCCGTCCGCAAGCGCCTGCTCGCCGCCGAGACCGGCACCATCGTCCGCGACGCCCCGCTGCGCATCGGCCTCGCCTACCCGAACCCGTACCACACGGCGATGAGCTCGCTCGGCTACCAGGTCATCTACCGGATGATGAACGGCCGGCAGCCCATCTCGGCCGAGCGCGTGGTCCTGCCCGACGACGTCGCCCACCACCGCCAGCGCGGCTGGGCGCCCATCTCGCTCGAGACCGGCCGCCCGCTGGCCAGCTTCGACGTGCTGGCCTTCTCGGTCACCTGGGACCTCGACATCCTGGGCTTCTTCGATCTGCTCGACCTCGCCGGCGTCCCGCTGCTGCGCGAGCAGCGCGGCGACCACCACCCGCCCATCCTGCTGGGCGGCCCCATCACCGCCTCGAACGTCCTGCCCTTCGGGCCGTTCATCGACCTGGCGGTCATCGGCGACGGCGAGGTGGCCGTCTCGGCCCTGATGGATCTGCTCGAGACGGTGCGCGACCGCGACGAGCTGAAGCAGCGCGCGTCGGCCATCCCCGGCGTCTGGGTCCCCGAGCTCCACGGCGACGCCATCCCGCCGACCCAGAAGGTCACCGTCGGCCACCTGCCCGCGGTCGGGCAGATCGTGACGCCGAACACCGAGCTGTCGAACATGTTCTTGCTCGAGGCCAGCCGCGGCTGCCCTCGCTTTTGTAAGTTCTGCGTGGTGCGTGCGCCCGAGAGCCCGATGCGCGAGCCCGAGCTGGACGAGGTCCTGAGCCACGTCCCCGAGCACGCGCCGCGCGTCGGCTTCGTGGGCGCGGCGGTCAGCGAGTGGGGCGGCATCCGCGAGGCGCTGCGCCGCGTGGTCGAGATGGGCAAGGGCGTGGGCGTGTCCAGCCTGCGCGCCGACCGCCTGGACGCCGACTTCGTGGGGCTGCTGGCGCGGGGCGGCTACCGGACCATGACGGTCGCCTCGGACGCGCCCAGCCAACGCCTGCGCGGCAAGCTGGCCAAGGGCATCCGCACGCGGCACCTGGTCGAGGCGGCGCGGCTGGCCAAAGACGCCGGCATGACGCGCCTGAAGATGTACGTCATCGTCGGCCTGCCCGACGAGCGCGACGAGGACATCGACGAGCTGATCGTGCTGAGCCAGGAGCTGAGCGAGATCCTGCCCGTCGCGCTGGGGCTGTCGCCGCTGGTGCCCAAGCTGCACACGCCGCTGGGCGACGCGCCCTTCGCCGGGGTCGCGGCCATCGACCACACCCTCAAGCGCCTCAAGCGAGAGCTGGGCGGCGTGGCCGAGGTGCGCTCCACGTCGGCCAAGTGGGCCTGGGTCGAGTACCGCATGAGCCAGGGCGCGCAGGACGCGGGCCTCGCGGCGCTCGAGGCCTGGGAGAACGGCGGCGGCTACCGCGCCTGGGAGAGCGCCCTGGGCGGCGCCGACGAGCGTGGCGCCCTCGACGCCGCGCGCCGGCACGCCCTGTGGGACGCCTCCGGCATGAAGTAGCTGGTCCTAGTCGGGCACCAGGCCCAGCAGCACGTCGTCCATGAAGCGCAGGCCCTCCTCGGTCAGCGTCGCCCGCGTCCCGTCCAGGACGACCCGCCCGCGCGCCGCCTCGCGCTCGAGCGCCTCGGCGAAGCGCGGCCAGTCCGCGCCCAGCTCGACCCCGTCGACCAGCGAGCGCAGGCCGGTCATCACCCGCTCGAAGGCCAGCGTCGCCTCGTCCAGCCGCTCGACCTCGGCCTCGGGCCGCGCGCCTGCCAGCGCCGCCTCGCGCCACCTGGCCGGCCGCGCGATGTTGCGCCAGCGCACCGGTGGCACGAAGCCGTGCGCGCCGGGGCCCAGCCCCAGGTACGGCCGCCACTGCCAATAGCCGCTGTTGTGCACCGCGCGGTGGCCCGGCTGGGCGTAGCTCGAGATCTCGTAGTGATCATAGCCGGCCCAGCGCAGCACGCGCCGCGCCGTGAACAGCATCTCGGCCTGCGCCGCGTCGTCGGGGACCACCACCCGCCCGCGCTCGACGAAGCGCGCCAGGGTGGTGCGCGGCTCGACCGTCAGCGCGTACACCGACAGGTGCGGCGCGCCCAGGCCGGCGATGCGCTCCAGATCGGCCTCCCACGCGGCCGGCGTCTGCCCCGGCAGCCCGAAGATGAAGTCCAGGCTGTAGGACCGGAAGCCGCCCTCCGCGACCAGCGCGATGGCCTCCAGGGCGCGCTCGACGCCGTGCTGGCGCTCGATCCGCGTCAGCAGCTCGTCGTGCAGCGCCTGCACCCCCAGCGACACCCGGCTGATGCCCATCCGCCGCCACGCCGCCACCCGCTCGGCCGTCACCTCGGCCGGGTTGGCCTCCAGCGTGACCTCGGCGTCCGGCTCGAGCCCCGGCGCCCGCCGCACCGCCTCGACGACCCGCGCCAGCTCGTCCGGAGCCCACAGGCTGGGCGTGCCGCCCCCGAAGTACAGGCTGCGCGTTGGCGCCCCCAGATCCCCAGCCCGCGTCGCCAGCTCGGCCAGCAGCGCGTCCGTGAAGGCCCGCTGCGGGATGCGACGCGGCGTCACCACGTTGAAGTCGCAGTACGAGCAGTGGTGGACGCAGTAGGGGAAGTGGACGTAGATCATCCGCTAGCGGGTGTACACCTCGACCGTCTCGGGCAAGAGCCCCTCGTCGAAGGGCCGGTCGAAGCTGGGCCCCTCCACGCCGAAGATGCGCTCGGGCACGCCCTTGACGATGTCGACCACCACCAGCGACGACGGCTGCCGGAAGTCGCTGCCCGACAGGCGCCCGCCCGGCTCGGCCACCGCGCCCACGCTGACCACCGGCAGCGCGCCGTAGCGGCCCTTGAAGTAGACCCGGTAGCCGGCGCTGAACAGGGCCGTCACCCGCCCGCGCAGCAGCAGCTCGTAGATGCGGAACTTCTTGTCCAGCGTGCCGACGTGCTCGTCGCCGAACTTGTGCAGCGGCAGGTACGACAGGACGAAGCGCGCCTCGTAGACCCGCGCCGCGGCCAGCTCGCTCTGCATCCACTTCAGCGCGTCCTCGGTCACGCCCTCGGTCTGGCCGGGCGACAGCACCAGGAAGTAGGCGCCCTTGTAGGTGAAGCTGTAGCGCTCGGGGTAGTGCCGCCCGTCGATGATCTGCAGATCCGGAGTTTTGGCGCGCGCGCCCTCGGCCAGATCGGTCGGCGACGCGCCGAAGGCCACCGGCACCCCCAGCGCCAGCAGCGGCCGCTCGATGGCGTCGCGGATGGCCGACCAGCCGCTCTCGCCCGCGCCGCGCCCGACCAGGCCGCCGAGGTGGATGACCAGGTCCGGGCCCAACGTGTCGTCCAGCGCCCTGACCGCCGCGCCGATCTCCTTGGGCACCCCGCCCGAGGCCGCGGAGTCGGCCAGCACCGCGAACCGGAAGCTGGTCGCGTCGGGCTCGGGCCGCGCCGGCAGCTGCCCGGTCGCCAGCGCCGGGTCGTCCTCGGCCAGCCCCGACGTCACCGGCAGCCGCTCGAGCGGCACCGTGCGCGTCGCCGTGTACTCCCAGTCGCCGTCGGTCAGCGTCAGGGTGACGACCTGGTCCGCCTGCCCGCCGTGGAAGGTGTGCGAGACGTTGCAGCCGTGCTCGACCGGGCTGCCGTCGCCGAAGTTCCACCGGCAGGCCACCGTCTCGTGGCCCGCGGGCGCCGTGTCCAGCCGGAAGTGCACCGCCGTCGACCGGTAGACCTGCAGCTCGCCGGGCGTGAAGCTCCAGGTCAGCCCGATCTGCGCGTCGGCGGCCGCCGACCCGTCGTCCGGCGGGCCCTCTCCGGGCTCGGCCTCGCGCGCGACCACCAGGCTCGGCGGGTTCACGACGCCGTGCGCGTCCAGCCGTGGCCGCAGCGGGCGCAGGGCCGCCGCGGTCGCGTCGTCGCGCACGATCAGGTCGTCGCCCTCGCAGGCGGTCAGCGCGGCCAGCGCGAGGGTCGCCAGGGCCAACGGGCGGAAGCTGAGGCGGTTGGGTCTCACGGCCGCGAGCCTAGGTCCGGCGGGGGAGGGTGGCAACTTTCGGCGAAGTGGGTGAACGGCCGCGCCTGCGGGGTGACCCGGGTTCCGTCGCGCCACCACGCGACCCGCTCGCCGGCCGGATCGGCGGCGCGGGCCCGGCCCAGCGTCACGAAGCCGCGCTGCACGAACAGCGCCTCGCGCTCGGGCGGCACCATCACCAGCAGCCCGTAGTCCTCGCCGCCGGCCGCGCGCACCTCGGCGTCCACCCCGGCCAGCGCCTCGTCCGCGGGCAGGCGCCCCAGCTCGAGATCCAGCGTCACCCCGCTGGCCGCCGCCAGCCGCGGCGCGTCCGTCAGCAGCCCGTCCGACAGATCCATCCCCGCCGTCGCCCCGTGCTCCAGCGCCCACGGCCCGGCCGTCTCGTCCGGCTCCGGCCGCAGCTGCCACCGCAGGCACGGGTCCACGTCCGGCTCGCCGTCCTCGGCCCAGCCCTCGCGCCCGGACCGCGCCAACCAGCGCTCCAGCCCGACCCCAGCGCGCCCCACGGGCCCCAGCGCCATCACCAGGTCGCCCGCCCGCCCGCCGGCCCGCGTCAGCAAGCGCTCGCCCGCCGCCGCCCCCCACGCCGTCACCGACAGCATCAGCGGCCCCGGGCTGCGCACCGTGTCGCCGCCCACCACCCGCACGCCATAGCGCCGCGCGCACGCACCCAGCCCCCGGCAAAGCGCCAGCCAGTACGCCCGCGGCAGGTCCTCGGGCAGCGCCACCGTCAGCAGGAACCCCTCGGGCCGCGCGCCCATCGCCGCTACGTCCGACACGTTGACCGCCAGCAGCTTCCAGCCCAGCCACGCCGGCGGATGCCCCCGCAGGAAGTGCACGCCCTCGACCATCGCGTCGGTCGTGACGACCCGCCGTCCGCGGGTCTCGCCCATCGCCGCCGCGTCGTCGCCCGCCCCAAAGACCCCCGAGACCGCCGGCACCGCCGCCAGCACGTCCGCGATGCGCGCCTCCTCGCCGCTCACGGGCGCCCGCTCACCGCGGCCCGTCCGGTCCGACCGGCCGCCGCATCGCCGCCTCCTCGTCCTCGCTCAGCCGCGCGCGCAGCTCGTCGCCGTGCACCGTCAGCAGCTTCGGCCGCCGCACCACCTGCCCGCTCTCCAGCACGCTCAGCAGCCCGGTCGCCCCCTCCAGGTTCCTGACGCCCTTGAGCGCCGCCAGCACCTCGGCCCGGCGCGCCGCTTGGTTCCCCTCCGGCGCCACCAGCGCTCGCGCGATCAGCGCCGCCGCGTCGTGCGCCTCGGCGTGGAACGCGAAGGGCTTGCGCTTGTAGCGCGTGAAGAACGCCCGCGCGAACCGGTCGCCCCGCGGCTCGTCCGGATCGTGGAAGAAGGGCGCGACGAAGACCGCGTTCTCGGTCAGCCGCTGCGCCACGTCGATGACCACCGGGTCGTTCCACCCGGAAGACCCCAGCATCTGCAGCGCCGGCCGTTTGGATGTCCCGGTCAGCTCGGGCGAGGTCTTCACCAAAAGGCCCCAGCTGGCCAAAAACGGCAGCACCCGCTTCACGTCCCGTGCCTCGTCGGGCACGAACACCGCCTCGAAGTCGACCACCCCGCGCCCCGGCCGGGTCGCCGCGACGAGCCGCCCCACCGCCTTGCGCACCTCCTGCCCGTCCTTGCCGTAGGCCTCGACCGCCCGCACCTCGCCGCCGAGCCGCACGATCTCCTCGAAGAACGCCGCCATCGACGTCTCGCCCAGCGTCCCCTCGGGGTACAGGATGCCGACCCGCTGCACGCCCATGTTGGTCACCGCATAGCGCGCCACCGCGGCCGCCTGCTCCTCGGGTGACAGCCGCGTCCGGAACACCCACGGCTTGCCCACGCCGACCTCGTGCGCGCTCGTCAGCAGCACGTGCGGCACCCCGAAGCGCTGCGTCACCTCGGCCACCGCCGCCGACTCCAGGTGCCCCACCGGCCCCAGCATCGCCGCCACGTGCCCCTCGAGCACCAGCGACTCGGCCTGCCGCGCCGCCTCGGCCGCGTCCCCCTTGGTGTCGCGCACGATCAGCTTCAGCCCCGAGTCGGCCCCGATCGCCAGCTGCAGCCCCTCGAGCGCGGCCCGCCCGATGCCCTCGTGCGGCCCCGACAGCGGCAGCAGCACCCCCAGCGTCCGCGGCTCGACCTGCCGCCAGGCCGCCAGCTGGGCCAGCAACGCCTCCGCCTCGGCCCGCTCCGCCGGATCCCGCGTCTCGGCCCGCACGGCCACCGCCGCCGCCTCGGCCGCCTCCATCTCGCCGGCCTGCCACCGCTCGCGCGCCACCTTCAGCGCCACCCAGGCCTTCCACGGGTTGCCGTCCGGGAGCCGCCCGTACAGCGCCTCCAGCACCTCGCCGGTCAGCACCGGCTCGACCAGCTGCTCGAGGCGCTCGCTCACCGCCTCGGGCGTCGCTCCGGGCGCCGCGGGCGCCAGCGCCTCCGTCGCCTGCTCGGTCTCGCCGCTCAGAAACAGCGCCCGCGCGGCCCCCTCGGCGGCCTCCGCCGGCTCGTCCGAGTCGCCCAGCCCCAGCCAGATCCGCGCCGCCTCGTCCCATCGGCGCTGCCCCTCGTAGGCCAGCGCCCTCGCCCTGAATCCTCGATAGCGCCAGGCGTCGTCGGCGGGCTCCGCGTCGGCGGCCGGGATCCCCGCCGGCCCCTCGACCCAGGCCTCGGCCTCGGCCCACGCGCCGTGCGCGATCGCGTGCTCCGCCAGACGCACTCGCGCCCGCGCCGCCTCGGGCGTCCCGGGCGCCTCGCGGACCAGCCGCCGCAGGACGCGTCGCCCCTCGAACGGCCGCCCCTCCGCCTCCAGCGACGCCGCCTCCGTCCACATCGCCTCGGTCTCGGGTGTGCTCGCAGGCCGCTCGGGGAACGTCGGCGACGGCGGCACGTCCGTCACCTTGGCCGGACGGTCCACCGCGGGTGTCGGCGTCGGCCCGGGCGGCGGATCGCTGGGACGCACGATCGGCGCGGGCCCGCAGCCTGCGACCATCACGACCATCGCGAGCAGGCAGGTTCTAAGCATCTTCCTTCCGGGTCAGGCGGGCCTCGAACGCGGCCGCGCGCGGAAAGGCCTCGCGCGTCGACGCCACCAGCCGCTCGAGGGCCGAACGCGCAGCCTCGTCCAGCGCTTCCGGCCACTCGAGCCGCAGGGTGACCCGCTGGTCGCCGTTGGCGCCCGTGCGCCGGTCCGTCACGCCGAAGCCGCTCATGCGCAGCACCGTACCATCGCCGGTGCCAGGCGGCACCACGAGGACGCGCGTCCCGTCGACGGTCGGCACCCGCACCCGTCCTCCGGCGATGGCCACGAACACCGGCAGGGGCCGCTCGCACACCACGTCCTCGCCTTCGCGCGCCAACACCGGGTCGGGCCTGACCTCGACCACCACGAAGCACCGCCCGGATTTGCCGCCGTGCCGCCCCGCCTCGCCCGCCTCCCGCACCACCAGCCGCTCGCCCGTGACCACGCCCGGGGGCACCTCGATGGTCAACGGCTCGCGCCCCTCGACCTCGCCCTCGCCGCCGCAGCCCCCGCACGGCTCGACCACCACGTAGCCCCGCCCGCCGCAGCCGCCGCAGTCCTCGAGCCCCGAGCGCAGCACGCGCCGCACCTGCACCTCACCGGTCCCCTGGCACGGCTCGCAGACCTCGGGCAGCGTGCCCGGCGCGAAGCCCCGCCCCGCGCAGCCGCCGCACGGCCGGCGCCGCGGCAGCGCCAACGTGCGCGTGGTCCCGCGCGCGGCCTCGGCGAAGGTCACGGCGACCTCGTACTTCACGTCGCGCCCGTCGATCGGCCGCCTGGGGCGGACGCCGAACAGCTGGTCGACCACCCGGCCCAGCGCCTCGGCCCAGGTCGCCGCGGGCGCCACGGCTGGCGGCGCCACGGCCGCCCCGGCGTCGAAGGCGGCGCGCTGGTCGGGCCGCGACAGCACGGCGTAGGCCTCGGTGATGGCCGCCAGCCGCCGCGCCGCCTCGGGGTCCTCGCCGCGTCGGTCGGGGTGAAGCTCGAGCACCAGGCGGCGGTACGCCTGCTTGAGCATCAGGCCGTCGGCCGTGCGCGGCACGCCAAGGACGGCGTAGTAGTCCGCGGCCATGCCGACGGCCTCGCCTCCTCGGCTCAGGACACCTCGCCGTACATGATCTCGGCGATGCGGCCGGCCGATCGCTCGAGGTTCTGCAGCGACAGGGTCACCGCGTCGACCTCCTCGTTCTCGATGGCGCGCCGGCAGCGATCGATGTCGCGCCGGATCTGCTGCACCTCGTCGTCGGTGAGGTAGCTCGAGAACTCCATCAGCGAGCGCTCGGTCGTGTAGATGAGCCCGTCCGCCCGGTTGCGCAGGGCCGCCAGCTCGCGCCGCTTGGCGTCGGTGTTCTTGTTGCCCTCGGCCTCGGCCATGATCCGCTCGATCTCGTGCTCGGACAGGCCGGAGGTCGCGCGGACGCGGACGCTCTTCTCGTTGTTGGTGCCCAGATCTCGCGCGATGACCGACAGGATGCCGTTGGCGTCGATGTCGAACATGACCTCGATCTTGGGCACGCCGCGTCGCGCCGGCGGGATGTCCAGCAGCTCGAAGCGCGACAGGCTCTTGCAGTCGCGGGCCATGGGGCGCTCGCCCTGCAGCACGTGCACGTTCACCAGCGGCTGGTAGTCCTCGGCCGTGGTGAAGACCTCGGAGTGCGACGTCGGGATGGTCGTGTTGCGCTCGATGAGCTTGGTGAACAGCCCGCCCTGGGTCTCGATGCCGAGCGAGATCGGGATGACGTCCAGCAGCAGCACGTCGTTGACGTCGCCCCGGATGATGCCGCCCTGGATCGACGCGCCGATGGCGACGGCCTCGTCGGGGCTGACGCCCTTGTTGGGCTCCATCCCGAAGAACTCGTAGATCCGGCGCTGCACCAGCGGCATCTTGGTCATGCCGCCGACCAGGATGACCTCGTCGATCTGGTCGACCCGCAGCCCGGCGTCGGCCAGCGCCTGATCGCAGTGGTACAGCGTGCGATCGATGAGGTCCTCGACCAGGGCCTCGAGCTCGGCCCGGGTCACGCTCATCTGCAGGTGCTTGGGGCCCGTGTCGTCGGCCGAGATGAAGGGCAGGTTGATCTCGGTCTCCTCGAGGGTCGACAGCTCGATCTTCGCCTTCTCCGCCGCCTCCTTCAGGCGCTGCAGGGCGATCGGATCGACCCTCAGGTCGACGCCGTGCTCGGCCATGAACGAGTCCGCGATCCGCTGGATGATGCGGATGTCGACGTCCTCGCCGCCCAGGAAGGTGTCGCCGTGGGTCGCCTTGACCTGGAAGACCCCGTCGCCCACCTCGAGGACCGAGATGTCGAAGGTGCCGCCGCCCAGATCGTACACCGCCACGCGGCCGCGCGAGTTGCGGTTGAGCCCGTAGGCCAGCGCCGCGGCCGTGGGCTCGTTGATGATGCGCAGGACGTTGAGGCCCGCGATCCGGCCCGCGTCGCGCGTGGCCTGGCGCTGCGAGTCGTCGAAGTAGGCGGGGACCGTGATGACCGCGTCCTCGACCGGCTCACCCAGGTAGTCCTCGGCGTAGGCCTTGACCTGCTCGAGGATGAACGAGCTGAGCTCGGCGGGCGAGTAGAGGCGATCGAAGATCCGCACGTGGGCGTCGCCGTTGGGCGCGGGCGACACCTCGTAGGGGAAGCTCTCGAGGATGCGCTGCACCTCGGGCGAGTTGAACTTGCGGCCCATCAGGCGCTTGGCCGCGAAGACGGTGTTCCGCGGGTTCGTGATCGCCTGGCGCTTGGCGATGTGCCCGACCAGGCGCTCGCCGTCCTCCGTGAAGGCGATGACGGACGGGGTGGTCCGGCTTCCCTCGGAGTTGGGGATCACGACCGGGTTGCCGGCCTCCATGATGACCACGCACGAGTTGGTCGTGCCGAGGTCGATCCCGATCACCTTCCCCATGCGCTGTCTCCCGTCCTTTTTCCTGGTATCCGACGACTCGAAGGCCTGGCCACGCGGGCCGCCCGTCCGCGCCCGATCACGCGCAAGTATAGGGGATGACGTTCACAATCCGCAACTTACCCACGCCGCCCGCGGTGGCGGCGGTGGAGGCGGGCCACAGCACCTCGTGTCATGGGCTGTTACTCCGTCGGCGCGAAGCGAACGCATCATCCCGAGGGTCGCGTGCCCCCACGACGACCCCAGCGGTCAAGCCTAGGGGTCGTGCGCGGATCCGGCCATCCCCTGATCGGGGGACGGGCGCCACGCGTCGACCGCGACAGCCTCACAGCAGCTTGTCGGGCACGAATATGATGTCGCCCGGCTGCAAGACCAGGTTCGGGGCGTGTCCCTCGCTGATCCGTCCCACGGGGACCGGGATCCGCTGGTCGCCGCCGCCGTCCTGGCGTCGCGTCACGACCACGTTGTTGGCGTTGGCAGACGGCTTGAAGCCTCCCGCCAGGGACACGGCCTCGATGACGTTCATCCCGGCCGTGAACGTGAAGGTCCCCGGCTTGGCCACCTCGCCCAGGACGAACACCTTCTTGGAGTTGTACTCCTTGACGTACACGGACACGTGCGGGTCGCGCAGGAAGCCGTCCTTGAGCCGGTCGCGCACGCGCTCGGCGATCGCGCTCGGCGTCAGGCCCTCGGCCATGACCCGGCCCACCAGGGGGACGTCGACGCTGCCGTCCGGCGCGATCCGGTGCGCACCCGACAGCGTCTCCTCGCCATACACACGCAGCTCGAAGACGTCACCCGGGCCGAGCCCGACCTTGCTCATGTGCTCGGTCAGGTCGACGTTGAGGTGCTCGTAGCCGGTGTCGGGCGCCGTCTCGCACGAGGCGCAGCCGCCGAAGGGCAGGGCGAGCGCGGCCAGCCAGAGCAGGACCAGGGACCGCCGGGGCGAGGGGGCCGTCGTGCCGGGAGGCGCTGGGGCCGCGCCGTCAGTACCGCAGGTTGAGGCTCCCGTAGACGCGATGCTCGTCATAACCCAGATAGCTTTGGGAGGTGCCCTCGAGCCCCTCGACCGTGATGTTGTAGTCGGTCAGGACCGCGTCGTAGCGGTACCCCACCGTCAGCCCGAACAGCCGCGAGATGTCGAAGTCCAGCAGCACGCCGCCGCGGAGGCGATTCTCCTGGCGCTCGCGGTCCGAGGCCGTCGACACGACGATGCCGTCGGCCACTTCGACGGGGACCGGCTCCCACGCGCCGTAGTCGCGCATGTCCCAGCCGATGTCGACGCCGAGCCGGGCCACCGATCCGATCTGCTGCTCGAGGCTGCCATACACCCGCATGTAGCGCCGGTGCCCGCCCAGCGGGACCAGCTCGAAGTCGCGCGCCGCGCCGAGGTGGATCGCGGTCCGCGGTGGAAACCTGAAGGTCACCTGGGCCATTCCGATGACGCTCGAGAAGTCCTCGAGGGCCTGGCCGTTCGACGTGTCCAGGAAGCTGTTGCCGTAGCCGACGCGGCCGAGGAACGCGATGCGCTCGGTCAGGTAGCCGGACAGGCCGACGTAGGCGCGCAGCGGCGTGCCGGCCACGAAGTTCCCGACGCCGGCCGTGGTGTCGTCCGGGGCGTTGACGTAGGTCGTGACGTCGTAGGTGCCCTCGAGGAACGCGTAGGTCAGCGGATAGAAGCGCCACGAGCTCATCAGCCGGAACCGATGTCGGTCCTGGTCCAGCCGGTCGATGTCTTCGAAGCGCTGGATCTCCCAGCGGTAGCCCGCCGTGACGTCGAGCGCTCGGCCACCGGGATGGAACGACAGGTCCGCGCCCAGCTCGTTGCGGTTGAGGTTGGCGTTGCCGATCTCGGTCGCCGGACGCATCCACAGCGTCCGCTGGAACTGCTCGTGGAGGACGAGGGTCAGCGCGCTCTTGGGGAAGAAGGCGACCGAGGCCGACGCCAGGCCGCCGACGGTGGACTGGTCCTGCACGGCCTCGCGGTCGGAGACCGGCATCATCACGTCGGCGTCGAGCGACAGCGACAGCGCGACGTTGCTGGGCGACGGGTTGAACAGCCCGACGCCCGGGCGCAGGTGGGTGACGAACACGCCGGACGGGTTCGCCTCGACGTCACGGATGATCGTGCGCTCGTCGACCCGGAAGAAGTTGCTCGTGAAGCTGCCCTCGAGCAAAAAGCGCGGCTGGATGACGAACTCGCCGGTCTCGATGCCGAAGTTCGGGCGGCGCGAGGGAAGGCCGAACCCACCGCCGGTCAGGCCCGAGTAGTTCGGCCCCAGGCCGGCCGGGCTGATGAGCCGCGGGTCGCGGACGAGCTGTACGAAGTTCTGCGCGTGCGCGGGCGCCGCGAGCCCCAGGGCCCCCGACAGGACGAACGCAGCGCACGCGACCAGCCTCGAGCGGCTAGAAGTACGGGCTGGCATAGATCGGAGGCTCCGGGACGGTGTCGCCTTCGGGCATGAAGTCGATGGACTCGGGCTGCGGCAGCGCCGCGTTGATGTCCAACGTGCGCTCGACGTCCGTCATCTCGAGATCGGTCCGGACCCCGCCGGCGCTCTTGACCTGCGCGTACAGCTCCTGGGTCTTGGCGGAGGCGATGTTGATCTTGACGTACTCGTGCTCGACCGCGTCGCGATCGCCCTCGGCGGCCCGCTGCTGCAGGGTCATGTGGTTCTGCTCGCTGAGCTTCACGAGCGCCTTCATCTGCGTGATGGCCTCGTTGCGAGCGTTGGTGGTGGCGATGTCCTGCGACGCGATCGACTGCTCGAGCAGGGCGAAGCTGTCGGTAAGCATCCGGTTCATCGACTTCATCGCGTCGGCCGCGCGAGTCTTCAGCTCGGGGATCGACATGATCCGGGTGGTCTTGTTCGCGCCGCCGGCAGCGGGCGTCTGCGCCGTCGCGAGGACGGCGCCGCCGAGCAGGGCGAAGCCTAGGGTAACCATCGTCAGGGTTTTGCGCATGACCATCGCAGCTAGCGGACCCGCAAAGAGCGCGGGTCCGCCGGATCATAGGGAGGGCCGTTCCTGGGTGTCAACTCGCACCCCCGCGGCGACCGAGGTCGCCTGTCCCTGTGTTGCACGGGGGACCGGCGCTGATCAAACCCGAACGACTCAACTCGAGGACAGGACGAAGGTGTGCGAGAAGGTGACCGCGCCGCCGGAGGCGGGCGGGAACTTCCAGCTCTTGACCTTGCCCGAGATGCACGAGCCGATGCTTCCGTCGCCCGTCGTGTTCTCGACGACGTTGACCGAGGTGACGCGACCGGCGGTGCCGATGACGAACTTGATCGAGACCTTGCCCTTGATGTTGGGGTTGGTCTTCAGCGCCGACTCGTAGCAGGCCTTGATGGCGCCCTTACGGCGCGAGAAGACGCTGGCGACGCTGCTCTTGTCGATGGTGCCCGTGCCGGTCGGCGAGGACAGGCTGTCGCGGATGTTCACCCGGACGGCCACCTCCTTGCCGCTCTTCTCCTTGGACTCGGTCTTGACGGTCTTGGTCGCGATGCGGCCGCCTGCGTCGTCACCCGTCAGCTTCTTGTAGCGCTCGCCGTCGGACTTCTCGACCGCCTTCGGCGCATAGCCGCCGGCCTGGCCGGCCTCCTTGTCGGCGAACGCCACGCCGCCGTCCAGGTTGAACGCGTCGTCGAGCTTGGCCGACGCGACGCCCCCCGTCAGCGTGTTCATGCCGTCGTCACCGTCGCCGCCGTCGGACCCCAGCACGTGCAGGAAGGTCTTCTTGCGGACGTTCGAGGCGACCTCCTTGAAGCGCGCGCTGTCACGCGTCAGCTTCTTCTTCTCGCCCTGGGCCCCGTCGGGTTCGGCCGGCTTGGCCACCTTCTTCTTCTCGGGGCGCTTCTGAGGCTCGGGCTCCGGCTCGGGCTGGGGCGGCGCCTCGGCGACCTCGGTGGGGACCTCGGGCTCGTCCTTGGGCTCGTCGGGCTCCTTGATCTCGTCCTGCTCCTTTTCGCGCAGGACCTCGGCCTTGAGGACCTCGTAGGCGCGGTTGCCGCGCTTTTTCCACTGGTCCTGCAGGTACCGGCCCGTCTGGCGCCACCAGACGTCGAGGCCCACGCCCGTGCCACCCTGCAGCAGCATGCTGATGAGCAGGATGTAGGTGAAGGTCCAGTCGATGCGCGAGCTCATCCGCTGGCGCGTCGCGGCCGGGAGCGGCGGCTGCGCCACGACCGGCGGGGCGTCGACGAACTGGAACAGCAGCGTCGTGTCGCCGATGACGACCTTGCCGCGGGCGCGCTCGTCGAGCGCCAGGATGGTCAGGTTGCCGCGCTTTTCAGCCTTGCCCGACTTGGACAGCGCCTTGAGGTCGACGATGTCGGAGCCGACCGAGACGCGGCCCTCCATCGAGCCGTCGAAGACGAGCGCGTAGCCGTTGGCGCGCGCCTCGAAGAGCGTGTAGCTCTTGGGCAGGTGCGCCACCGGGAGGATGAACGTGTTCCGAGGGGCGGCCCCGATGGAGACGTCCTCGCGCTTACGCAGGACGCGCTCCTCGACGATCTTCCCGCCCTGGATGATCCCGATGCGCAGTACCTTGGTCTTGCCAGTGGTGGCCATCCATCACCCATCAAAAGAGCGCCAGCACCCATGGTGGTGCGCCGTGCGCGTCTCAGGACGCGCCGGGCGCGCCGTTCTTCTGAACTGAAGACTTCGGGACCAGCTGTGGGTCCGAGCCCGTCGGCGAAGACCTCGGTGGCCGGCGAGGGCCACCCCCGTGGGTGGTGACCCGGCGCGCGGCGTCGGAGGACGACTGGGGTCAGCCGCCCTCCCGGGGACGGCTAGCGGTCGCCACCCTTGATGATGGCGAATCGAAGGTCACTGAGCCCGGCCATGCCGGCCGAGTGGACGACCTCCGCGATGATGCGGAAGGGGATGTCCTTGTCGCAGATGATGGTGATGACACCCTTGAACTCGCGGCCCAGCTCTTTGTTCTCGGCCTTGAGCTGCTTGACCATCTCGTCCAGCTTCTTGAACAGCGGCTGGATGAGGAAGCTCGACTCGGACCCGTCCTCCTTGAAGGACTTGTCGACGGCGTAGCCGTTGCCGACCTCGACGTAGTCCTCGTCCTGGCACACCTGGCCGCCCGCCGTCGTGCAGTCGATCTTCACGATCAACTTGTGGTCGACGATGACGCCCTTCTTGGTGATGGTGACCGGGATCGAGTCTTCCGGGTCGTAGTTGGCCGTCGAGTTGGCCAGCTGCAGGTAGTTGTCCTGCGTGATGTTGAGCGGATCGCTGACGATGGTCACCAGGAGGAAGACGAGGAGGATCGTCATGATGTCCATCATCGAGTTGATGTTGAGACCGCCGCCCTCCTTGTCGCCGCGGCGTCCCTTCCTGGGCTTCTTGACGTAGTCCTCGTCGCCCTCGAAGATCTCGTTTTCCTGGTTGTCCGACATCGTCTTCCTCACGGATGCAAAGGACGGGTTGACTCGCGCATCCTTACAGGGGGATCTACTCGGCTACGACGAAGACCACGGCCGGGAAGAGGGCGACCGGCTCCTTGCTGCCGTCCTTCACCTCGGTCTTCGGCTGGGCCTTCATGTACTCGGCAAGGTCGGTGTACTCGTCCTTCTCGAGCCGGACACGGGTCGCGTCGATGGTCCGGGCAATGATGTGCCACGGGATGTTCATCTCGGCGCCGATGTTGATCGTCTTCTCGTCGGGGTACTGGGTCTTCTTGGCGGCGAGCTTGGAGTACAGGGCCGGGTAGTCGTACTCCTCGACCTCCGTCATCACCCCGTCCTTGTTCGGCACCTGGAAGGTCCGCTTGTAGATCTTCGGCTCTTCCTCGGTGGTGTGCTCGGCCTGCTGCTTGATGGTGAAGCCCTTGCTGGTGATGAGCACCGTCAGGTTCAGGGGCTTCTTCTCGTTCTCGTCCGGCTTCTTGGCGGAGCCGCTTCCGAGGCGCGGAGCGTTCACGGCCTGGATCTTCACCTCGTAGAAGGTGAAGGCGAAGAGCAGCACCGGGATGAGGATGACGAGGATGGACATGATCGGGGTGAGGTTGAGCTCTTCAGCTGCCTCATCACCGCCATGTCGGCGTGAAGACGGGGTGCGTGCCATGAAGTGCCTCCGGCCTGGTTCGGAACGGCTCGGCGGCCGCGCCCGACACCCACGAAGGGCGGGGCCGCCGAGCTGAGGTAGGGCCTAGCTTAGCCGCGGTCCGAGCCCGGCTTGTTGCGGGAGATGAGCAGGTTCTCGAGCTTGACCGAGTAGAGGTCGATCTCGTCGATGATCTTCTTGGTCACGCCGCTGAGGATGACGTGGGCGCCGATGCAGGGGATGGCCACGATGAGGCCGAAGGCCGTCGTGTTCATCGCGAGCGAGATGTTCCGGCCCAGCGCCTCCTGGCGCTTGTCCGGAGCCACCGTCGCCAGATCCGCGAAGGCGCCGATCATGCCGATGATGGTGCCGAGGAGGCCCAGCAGGGTCGCGATGTTGGCGATCGCCTGGAGCGCGTTGGTGCGCTTCTGGATGATCGGCACCACCTCGAGGGTGGCCTCCTCGACCGCGTTCTGGATCTCCTCCGAGCCCTTGTTGGCGCGGGTGAGGCCGGCCTTGATGACCCGGGCCAGCGCCGCGGACGGGGCCGCGTTGCAGAGCTTGATGGCCTTGTCGATCGAGTTGGCCATCACGAGCTTCTGGATTTGAGCCATGAACGCGTTGGCGTTGATGTTGTACTTGAAGAACAGGAAGATGACCCGCTCGATGATGATGCCGATGCCAAGAATCGAGGCGCACAGGATGACGTACATCCAGATGCCACCCTCGCTCATCGCCTTCGCAATCTGGTCCATGGACTCTCTACCTCCCGTGGGACGCGGTCGACTCGGCCCTTCCAACCCGACCGTGCTCTTGATGACCTACTTCAGCTCGGTGTCCCAGTAACCCCTGGGTACCCCGTACCCGGGGCCCTGAAACGCTTACCTGCCCTCGGGCGCGCGGTCAAGCCCACAGCAGCCTGATCTTCATCGGGTTTACGAGCGGTTGCGCGCTCGGCTGCGGACAAGGGACGCGCGACTGCGCTGAAGCTTACAGCACCGGGACCGCTCCACCGTGGAGGACGGCCCCACACCGCTGGTGCACGGCCGCTGCAAGGCGGTCGCGCCCCGACGGACGCTCTCGGCCAGCGGGAGGGACCCGATGGCCGGCTCTGGCACGGATGGTTGGCCACGCTCTTCAGAACGGGTTCTTCCGCGCAGAGGTCACGATTCGGTCGACGAAGCTCTGGTCGAGCTTGAGCCCACGATAGCGGAACTCGGCCCGTCCAAGCACGTAAAATACCTGAGGTTTTGAGATCTTGCCCTCGATCTCGAGCTCGCCGAGATCGATCACGCCGCCGTCCTTCTTGCCGGCGTCGTCCTGGGCGGAGGCCGGCGCCGGCGACACCAGCGCGAGCAGCCCCATGAGGGCCATGGCCAGCCTGGTGAGGCGGCGCGTCGATGTGGAGGTCGTCGTCATCGGCTGCATCCCCGAAACCCCGAAGCCGCTCCCGGCGGCAGCGACGGCATTGTAACCTGCCACGCCACCCACGTCGACGGCGACCATGCGTCCGGTTACCGCTTCACGCGCGCGACGCGGCTCAGACACCGTCGCCCTCCTCGGCCGGCGCAGGCGCGGCGGGCGCCGCGTCCGTGGGCGCGCCGTCGAAGGCCTCGTCCGGCGGCGCCGTGGGCGGCTCGTCGCCGGGCGGGTCTTCGCTCGGCGGCGCCTCGGCGGGCGCGGGATCCGCCGACTTGAGCTCCTCCTGCTTGCGCTGCTGCTCCTGCTCGATGAGCAGCTTCGCCTCGCCGATGAACTTGTCGACGTCGGCCAGATCGGCGCCGCGTGGGTTCGCCTCGCGCTTGTAGGTGTTGAAGGCCTCGATGGCGGCGTTGAGCTGCGCCTCGCGCTCGCGCCCCGGCAGGCGGTTCTCGAGGTAGAGGATGCCCAGGTTGTACCAGGCGTCCCAGAGCCGCGGGTCGAGCGCCAGCGCCTTCTTCCAGCTGGCCTCGGCGTCGTCGAAGCGGCCGGCGCCTCGTTGGGCGCTGCCCAGGTTCAGGTGCGCGTACGCGAAGGCCGGCGCCGCCGCGACCGCGCGCCCGAGGACGTCCATCGCCGCCTCGTGGTTGCGGACCCGGTTGTAGACGACGCCCAGGTTGTTGAGCGCCTCGAGGTTGCCGGGCTGCGCCGCGATCGCCTGCTCGAGGCGGCCGCGGGCCTCGAGCAGCTTGCCCCGGTTCATCAGGATGCCCGAGAGCAGGACCAACGCCTCGGCGTCCTTGTCGAGCTCGAGCACGCGATCGATGATCGACTCGGCCGTCGCGTCCTTGCCCAGCGCCAGATAGGTGCGGGCCAGAATCTTCATCGCCGCGACCGAGGTCTCGGCCTTCTTCAGCACCGCCGTCGCCGTGCGCTGCGCCGCCGGATGCTGCCCGGTGAGCAGCTGGCCCTCGGCCAGCGCGATCTGTAGCGCCAGGTCGTCGCGGGCCTGGTTGGCGACGCGCTCGACATCCTTGAGCACGCCGTCGGCCATGCGCTGCGGCGCGGCCAGGCGCAGCTGCAGCACCCAGCAGGGCGCGTGGCGAGGCGCGACGGCCGTGCAGGTCTTGGTCGCGGCCCAGGCCTCGGGGACGCTGCCCTTGTGCAGCTTGAGCCGCGCCAGCTGGAAGTGCGCGCCGGCGGCCTTGTCGTCGATGGTCAGCGCCAGGCCGATCTTGGCCTCGGCCGCGTTCAGCGAGCCCTTGTCGAGCAGCTGACCGCCCTCCCAGGCGTAGCGCTCGGCCTGGCTGAGGCCGGCCGGAGCGCCTCCGGCAGGGGCGTCTTCGTCGACCGGCGCCTCGGTCGGCTCGGGCTCGGCCGGCGCGTCGGCGGGCGCTTCGGCGGGCGCGGCCTCGACGGGCGGGTCGGTCTGAGCGACGGCCCGGGGCACGACCATGACGACCGCGGCCAGGCCCCCGACGACGGTCAGGAGGCGACGGAGCGTGGGCGCGCTCATCAGCGGACCTCCGGCGCGCGCGTGTCGATCGTGTAGAGCGGCTCGAACTGCGCGCGGAGCTTCTCTTCCTTGAAGAGCGGGTACTTGTCCGGCTGGTACTTGTTGATGGCCTCGAGGGCCTGACGGGCGCACTGGTTGGTGACCTTGAGCCGGCGCGACTGCTCGACCGTCGTCTCGTAGCGCTCGATGGCGACGTTCTCGTACTTCAAGCCCTCGTCCTCGATCATGACGATGTAGGCGTCGAGCTCCTCCTCGCTGAGGCCGTCGGGCTCGGGCGCGGCGTACAGCGTCGCGGCGAACTCCTTGAAGAGGTCGCCGAGGCGGACGTAGGCGCAGATGGTCCAGTCGACCGCCTTGTACTGGAAGACGTCGGCGTACTCGTTCTGAAGCTCGCCCAGGAACTTCTGCTTGCGCGACAGGTCCAGGGCCTGCTTCTTCTGGTTGCCCCTGAGCCGGATGGCCGCGTACTCCTGAAAGCGCAGCTCGATGAGCTCGTAGCGCGCCTTGGCCGCGGCCACCGAGGCCTCACCCCCGGGCTCGAGCGCGCGCGCCGAGAACTCGCGCAGCACCTCTTGCCAGTGCTTCTGGGCGGTCGAGGTCTTGCCCTGCTTCTTGGCCAGGTCACCCAGGCGCATCGTGGCCAGCACCACCCGGTTGTCCATGCCGACCGTCCCGCGGAACCGGTCGACGAAGGCCTTCCACACCCGCTCCTGCTCGCGCTCGTCGCCCAGCTTCTCGTACAGCTCGCCGGCCCGGAACAGGGCCGTCGCCGCGTCGGGCCGGTCGCCGAACAGGCCGGCGTAGCGCTCGTAGGTCCGCGCCGCGTCCAGCGTGTCGCCGTTGTTCTCTTGCAGCGTCGCGGCCTGGTAGAGCGCGTAGGAGCGGTTCTCGCTGGACTCGTAGCGGCCGACCAGGGCCAGGTAGGCGGTCGTCGCCTTGTCGAACTGGAAGAACAGCTTGTAGTTCTCGGCCAGCTCGAACAGCGAGTCCTCGGCGAACTCGCTCTTGTTGAAGCGGCTGTCCGTCACCAGCTTCTCGAACAGGCGCGAGGCCGAGTCGTAGTACTTGACCTCCTTGTAGGCGCTGGCGGCGTTGTAGTAGGCCTTGTCCGCGAAGGGGGCGTCGGGGTTCTGGTCGGCCAGGCGCTCGAACTCGCGCGCCGCCTCGAGGTAGCTCTTGGCGGCGAGCAGCGCCTCGGCGTGCTGGAACTGCGCGCCCAGCTTGAAGACCTTGATCTCCTTGCGGATGGCGGCCTGCTGCTCGGCGTTGCCCAGGGCCAGGCGGTCGGCGAGATCGGCCCACTTCTCGAGGTTGGGCCAGTCGTTCTCCTCGCGATACGAGTTGATGATGTTCGCGATGGCGTTCGCCGCCACCTCCTCGGTGGGGTGGCACGACAGGATCTGCTCGTAGCGCCGCCGGGCCTCGGGGAGATCGCGGTAGCGGTAGTGCATGTCGGCGGCCTGGTAGGCCAGCTGCGACTGCGCCTTGCGCCCGCCGTCGCGCTGCAGATCGCGGATGACGTAGAAGTCGATCGCCTCGATCCACACGCGGACGGCCTCGGGCAGCGTCTCGGCCGTCACGCGACGCGTATCGTCGCCGCCCTCGGCGGGGGGCGCCGCCCAGTCGCGCAGCGGATCGCTCTTGGGGTCCAGGACGCCCTGGTCCACCAACCCGCCGAGGATCTTCTCGTGGGACTTGATGGCCGACCAGGCGGCGACCTCGCGGTAGGTGTCGTGGTGGGCGTGGCCGGCGACCGTCGAATACGCGCGCGCCGCCTTGTCGAACTGCCCCGAGTAGTAGAGCGCCTCGGCCAGGTAGAAGGCCATCTCGTAGCTGGCCGGCTCGGTCGGGTAGCGGTCCAGGTAGGCCTGGTAGGCCTCGGCCGCGCGCAGGTACTGGTCCTGGGCCTCGACCAGCAGCGACGGGTCCTCTTCCAGGCGGGCCTGGGTCTTCAGCTCCTGCGCGCGCTGGTGGTGCCACAGCGCGCGCTCGCGCAGGGCCCGCTCCACCGCGGCGGTCGCCTCGCGCTGCGCCCGCGGGTCGCCGGCGTTCGCGCGCGCCCAGGGGCTGTCGGCCGCGAACATGGCGGCGAGGCGCTTGCGCTCCTCGGTGGCCTGGTTCACGTCGCGCAGCACGTCGTAGATCTTCACGACCTGCATCTGCCAGTCGATCGCCTTGGGCGAGCTCGCCTGGCGCCGCAGCAGCTCGCGGTAGACCTCGATGGACTCCGCGTACTTGGTGCGATCGTGCAGGTTGTACAGGCTCTCGGCGTAGCGCTCGATGATGTCGGTCTCGTAGGGCGCGCCCTCGCTGAGGTACGACAGCGCGCGCCCGACGCCCGCCGCGTCGTCCTTGAGCCCGTCGGCGTCCCAGTCGTCTTCGGCCAGGCTCTTGGCGAGGTAGTCGATGGCCTCCTCGCGCAGCGCGCTGCCGGTGCCTTCGCTGGCGTCCTGGTTCTTGTCGTACCAGGCGATGAGCTGCTTGAAGGTCTTGATGGCCTGGTCGTAGTCGTAGACCTGGAAGTAGGTCCAGGCCAGCTTGTACAGCGCCTTGTCGTAGTACTTGGACTGCGAGTACTGCATGGCGGCGATGTAGGCCTCGGAGGCCTGCCGGAACTCGCCGTTGTCGAAGAGGATCTCGCCGACCCGGAGCAGCACCTCGGGGGCGTACTCGCTCTTGGGGAAGCGGTCGACCAGCTGCTGCCAGGCGACCTGCGCCTCGCGATCCTCGCCCGCCTCGTTGAGGACGTAGCCGAGCAGGTAGTACACCGCGTCGCCGTAGCGGTAGCGCTCGCCGAAGCGCTGGATGAGCTGCCGGTACACGCGGATGGAGTCGGCGTACTCGCGCTCGGGCGCCTGCGGCTCCTCGGGGATCTTGCCGCGCTGATACAGGGCGCGCTCGGCGTCGTAGCGCTCGGCGGCGTCCTGGTAGTCCACCGCGCTGCGCTCGTAGTACAGCTCGGCCAGGCGGAACATCGCGTCGGGCGTGTAGCGATCGTCGCTCGGGTACTTCCGGACGAAGCCCTCGAAGCGCTTGATGGCGTCCTCGCGGCGGCTGCGCTCCTCGACGTCGACGTCGGCCACCAGCTTGTCGTAGCGGCGCGTGAGCCCGAGGCGCCGCTTGTCGATGGCCTGCTTGACGATGGTGTGGACCTCCTTGCGGAAGTCCTCGGACGTGTCGACGTAGCGCTGGACGCTCTTCTCGAAGGCCAGGCGCTCGGCCTCGACCTTGAGGTCCGTCGGGCGGCTCGGCGCGGCCTCTTGTCCGACCTTCTGGGCCTTGGCCTTGTCGGCGGCGAGGTCTCGCTCGCACTTGGGCAGCTCGCTCGCGCCCGGCGCCGCAGCGGGCGGCTCCTCGGTCGGCGCGGAGTCGGCCTCTTCGGTGGCCGCCTCGTCACCCGGCGTGGGTGCTTCGGGTGAAGTCTGGTCGGTCGCCTCGGTCGGCGCCTCGTCCCCGGGCGCCTCCTCGGCGGGCGCCTCCTCGGCGGCCTTGTCGTCCATCGGTTGGGCCGCGGCCGGCGCCGCGAGCCCCAGGCCCACGCACGCCACGATCGCCGCGCGGCAGCTCGGCCAAAGGCGCCTCACTGGGTCGCCTCCGTCTGGCCGACCGTCTCCTCGGTGTCGGCGAGCAGACGCTTGGCGTCTTCTTCCAGGATCCGCAGTTTGTCGCTGCGCTCTTGATTGATCTTGCGGATCTGGTCCGTCTGCTCCTGCTTGCGGCTCCAGGCCACGTCGATGAGCCCGACGTCGGCCTCGAGGACCACCTCGTTCATGCGCTCGTGCGCGCGGCGGAACAGCTCCTCTCCCAGCGCGTGGGCCGTCCTGCGGCTCGAACCCTCGTAGCCGACGAGATCCTCGGAGTAGCCGTCCAGGTTGCGCCGCTCGGCCGCGATGACCCGCCGCAGCTCGTCGGTCTTGTCGCTGACCTTGCGGTCGATGGTGCCGACGATCTCGCGCAGGTCGTCCACGTTGGTCCACACGCGGCTCCGGTGGCGGCCGTACTGCGCGAACGCCTGCGACCGCTCGCCGCCGAGCCGCGCGCCCAGCCCATCGTAGTAGTTGCCCTCGCGCTTGTGGGCCGCGATGAGCAGCGCCTTGAGGTCGCCTTCGCCGCGCGTCACGGCGTCGCCGGTGCCGACGCGATCGGCCTCGGCCTGGATGTCCTTCTTGAGCGTCTCGAGCTCGGCGTACAGCTCCTTGAGGCGCTGTTTCTCACCCGCGATCTCCACGCGCAGTTTGCGCTCGCGCTCGTCACCGAGCCGACCGCCGCCGTCGGCGAACTGCTGATCGTTGACGTACTGCTCGACCGCGACGAGCTGGCGCTGGACCTCCTTCAAGGTCTGCTCGACCAGGAAGCTCTTGCGCATCAGATCCAGGTAGCGCTCGTTCACGCCGCTCTGCCGGTCCTGATACTGCGCGTAGCTCATGGGCAGCTTGCCCAGCCGGTCCTCGAGCTCCTTGCGGTAGGTGACCAGCGACGCGAGCTCGGTGGCCTCTGCGGGGCTCACCAGCCCGGTCGTCAGGCGCTGCTGCTGGTCGAGCATGGCGCCCGAGAGCGCGATGAGCTGGTTCTCGATGGCCAGCGCCCGCGTCCAGCCCTCCTTGAGGGCGGGGAACAGCTCGACCCGGTTGGCCGACGTGACGACGCGCTCGAGGTCGTCGGCGATCTGCTGGGTCGCCTCGATCTCGCCGCGCTCGACGCCCAGGTTGTCCAGCAGGGCCACGACCCGCCCCATCTCCTCGGTGCCGGCCACCCAGGCGGCCGTGCGATCGGTCAGCGGGGCGTCGAGGCGTCCGGTCTTGCTGCGGCGCTCGATGAGCCAGGTGAAGTAGCGGTCGACGTTCGCCGGGTCGCGCGCGAAGTGGTTGAGCTCGTTGCGGATGGGCGCGAAGCGCTCGAGGATGCGGCCGTAGCTGTCGACCGCCTGATCGTAGTCCTCGATGATGACCCCCAGCCGACCGCGCAGGACGTGAGCCTGGACGTCGAGCTGCTCGTCCTTGACGACCAGCAGCAGGACGTCGAGCGTCTGCAGCGCCTTGTCGTACTGCTCGCGCTTGATGTAGGCCCAGGCCATCTCGTACAGGGCCACCTCGTACGAGGCGCTGTTCTGGTCGATGCGCTGGTAGGCGGTGATGGCCTCGTCGATGCGCGCCTGCTCCATCAGCAGGCGGCCGCTGGCCACCAGCGCCAGCTCGCGCGCGTGCTTGCCATCATCACTGGTCGGCGCGGACTGCGCCAGGGCCTGGAACTCGCCCAGGGCCTGGTCGAAGCGCTCGAGGGCGGTGAGGGCCACGCCCACGTAGTAACGCGCCAGGGGGTGGCGCTCGCCGTCGGCGCGCACACCGCCCAGGGCCGTCAGCGCCGCCTCGTGCTGACCCAGCCGCAGCAGCCCCTTGCCCAGCGCGTACAGGGTGCGGTCGCTGGCGCCCGCCGCCGGGCGGCCCATCTCCGCGATGAGCCGTCGCAGCTCGCGCTCGTCGTTCATCTGCAGGGCCATCTCGACCAGCAGCGCGCGCGCCTCGTCGGTCACCGCGGCGTCGGTCGGCGTCGCGGTCACGGCCCGTGTCAGGGTGTCGCGCGCGCCCCGGTAGTTCTGCAGCTCGATGAGCGCTTTGCCCAGCAGCAGCGACGCGGGGCCCACCTCTCGGTTGCCACGGAAGGCCGGGTTCTCGAGCACCTCGATGAGCAGGATGGCCGCCGTCTCGAAGTTGCCGAGTTCGAAGAAGACCCGGGCGTCGATGAGACGTCGCTGCAGCGGGCGGTCGGCGAACTCGGCCGCAGGGTCGACGAACTCGCGGGCGAGGCGCGAGACGGCGCGCTCGAGGTTGTCGAGCTGCGATCCGTGGGCCCCGACCTGGCCGAGCACCGATGGGGCGCCGCTCTGGGCCCGCGCGGTCGGCGCCGCGGTCAGTCCGCCGGTGAGGGCGGCCACCGTCAGGCCGATCGTCGCGAGCTGCACGCGCCGGTGAGCCGAAGCGACGCGCATAACTACTTGCCGTCCCCCGCGGGCTGCTCTTGCCCCTCGACCTGCCCGTCCACCTGGTCCTTGGTGTAGCTGGCCTGGGCCACGCGGAAGGTGATGGACGGCCGCTTGGTGAGATCCCAGGTGATGTCGCCCTTCTGGTAGCCGACCGCCTGGACCGTCGTGACCTTCCCCTTGGTCGCGTAGAACGTGTAGTTCGTGCGCAGCTTGAAGGTGTAGTCCTTGAGGTAGGCGAAGACCGTCGAGTCGCCCTTGTAGATCATCTCGACCGAGAGCACGTGGTTGCCCGGCAGGACGTTGTTCGCGAAGATCTCGAACTTCTCCTTGTCGAGCACGCCGCTGGTCGCGTCCTGGAAGTAGATCTTCTCGCCGTCGAGGTGATACAGGACCGACTCGAGCTTGAAGCTGTTGCCCATCTCGTTGACGTGCACGACGACCGCCTTGGCCTCGGCGATGACGTCGTTGAGCACGCGCTCCTTGAGCAGCATCAGGCGCGTCTTCGACCGGAAGATCTTCTCCTTGAGGGTGACGACCTTCTCCTCGAGCTCGCGGAGCTTCATGTCGTAGTGCTCGCCGCCCACCGCGCCGGCCGGCGCCGCGGCCGGTGGTGTCGGCGAGGCGGGCGCAGCGCCTGGCGTCGGCGCCTCGGTCGCTGGCGTCGACTCGACCGGCGCTGGCTCAGTCGGCTGCGCCAACGCGACCCCGGACAGCGTCGAGGCCAACGCGACCCCCGACAGGGTCATCGCCAGCGCGAGCAGGCCGGACGTCAACAGGTGAACGTGATGGCGCTTCGCGGAGAGCGCGGCGCGCGACGAGACCGTCTCCGGCCGGTGCGCGGGGCCGCCGCTACGATGACCCAGATGCAAGCGCGTCTCCTTGAGCTCGGCATCTCCACGGCTCAGCCCATGGGCCGCGGAAGCGATCGGTAGTGTGCATGGGGCCCGGACAAAGGTCAAACCCGCGCTCGCCCGGGACGGCGCGCAAATGTCGGAATTCACACGCATTGAACCGCCCGCGCGCGCGGCCGCTCAGACGGGCGACCATCCCTGGTCGCCGTCGCCCGCCTCGGGCGTGACCGCCACCAGGTAACGGGCGATGAGCCGCAGCAGCGGGGTCAGGTTCTCCTGGGTCAAGGCGCTGACGGCGTGCACCTCGACCCCCTTGTGTCGGAACGCCTCGCGCCACAGCTCGATCTCATAGCGATCCTCGACCAGATCGAGCTTGCTCAGCACCACGATCTGAGGGCGCCGGGCCAGCTCGGGCGAGTGCGCCTCGAGCTCGGCCGTGACGGTCTCCCAGGCCTTCATGGGGTCCATGGCCTCGGGCGACAGGCTGACCAGGTGGACGAGCACCCGCGTCCGCTCGACGTGCTTGAGGAAGCGATCACCCAGGCCGCGGCCCTCGCTGGCGCCCTCGATGAGCCCGGGGATGTCGGCGATGACGAAGGTCGACTCGTCCACCCGCACGACGCCCAGGTTGGGCACCAGGGTCGTGAACGGGTAGTCGCCCACCTTGGCCTGGCTCTTCGACACCGCCCGGATGAACGTGCTCTTGCCGGCATTGGGCAACCCGACCAGCGCCACGTCGGCCACCAGCTTCAGGCTGAGCTCGAGCGTGCGCGCCTCGCCCTTCTCCCCCTCCTGCGCGATGCGCGGGGCCTGCCGCGTCGGCGTCACGAAGTGGGCGTTGCCCTTGCCGCCGCGGCCTCCCTTGGCGACGACCACGCGCTGGCCCGCCTCGGTCAGGTCGGCGATGACCTCTCCGGTCGCGGCGTCGGTGACCACCGTGCCGAGGGGCAGCGGGATGACCAGATCCTCGGCCGCGCGGCCGGAGCGGTTGTTGCCCCCGCCCTTGGCGCCGGAGTCGGCCTTGTAGAACCGGCGGTAGCGGTGGTCGAGCAGGGTGACCGTGCGCTCGTCGGCCACCACGACCACGTCACCGCCCCGGCCGCCTTCGCCGCCGTCGGGCCCACCCAGCGGGACCTTGGCCTCGCGGCGGAAGCTGACCAGGCCGTTGCCGCCGTCTCCGGCGGTCACCTCGATGACGGCTTCGTCGACGAACTGCATCGGTGCTTCGCTTCGCGCTCGAGCCACCGCCCCGCGCGAAGTTGCGTCCGGGTCGGCGGGTCGCGCACAAGACACGAAAGCCCGAGGAGCCTAAGGCTCCCCGGGCGTCTCGGGTCCTTCGCGGGGAAGATCAGGCCTGCGCGGCCGGGATGATCGCGACCCGCTTGCGGTCGCGGCCGTGGCGCTGGAACTGCACCTCGCCGTCGACGAGCGCGAACAGCGTGTAGTCGCGGCCGACGCCCACGTTGTCGCCAGCGTGGAACTTGGTGCCGACCTGGCGGACCAGGATGTTGCCGGCCTTGACCTGCTCGCCGCCGAAGCGCTTGACGCCGCGGCGCTGCGCGTTCGAGTCACGCCCGTTACGGCTGGAGCCCTGTCCCTTTTTGTGAGCCATGAGTCCTCTCCACTTCCGCCTTGCTAGGCGGAGATCCCGTCGATGCGGACGCGCGTGAAGTGCTGGCGATGGCCCTTCTTGCGAATGTAGTTCTTCGTCCGCTTGAACTTGAAGACGACGATCTTCCGGGTGCGGCCCTGCTCGACGATCGTGCCCGTGACCGTCACGCCGGCGAGCACCGGGGTGCCGATGCGGGTGTCGTCGTCCGTGCCCACGAGGAGCACGTCGTCGAACGTGACCTGCTCACCCCGATCTCCGTCGAGCTTCTCGATGGCGATCGTAGCGCCCGGCTCGACCCGGTACTGCTTCCCGCCGGTCCTGATGACTGCGTACATTGTCCTGACGCCTCCGTCGAAGGTGCGCGAAGGTAGGCAAGCGCCCGGGCGCTGTCAAGCGCGAGTGTCGCGTGGGGTGGAAGACGGTGCGATTGGCCCGAACAGCGCGGCCAGGCTGTCCACGTAGGAGGGCCGCGCGACGCCGGCCTCGGTGATGATCGCCGTGACCAGCTCGGCCGGCGTCACGTCGAAGGCCGGGTTGCGCACGGGCACGTCGGCCGGGGCGACCAGGTGGCCGAAGACGCCCCGGACCTCGTCGGCGCCGCGCTCCTCGATCTCGATGGCCTCGCCCGTGGCGGTCTTCAGATCGATGGTCGACAGCGGCGCCGCGACGTAGAAGGGCAGATCGTGCCGGTGGCACAGGGCGGCGACCTGGTAGGTGCCGATCTTGTTGGCCGTGTCGCCGTTGGCCGCGATGCGATCGGCGCCGACGATGGCCAGGTCGATCTCGCCGCGCCGCATCAGGTAGCCGGCGGCGCTGTCGGCGATGAGCGTGACGTCGATGCCGTCCTTCAGGCACTCCCAGACCGTCAGGCGGCTGCCCTGCAGGTAGGGGCGCGTCTCGTCCGCGAACACGCGCACGCGCTTGCCGGCGGCGTGCGCCGATCGGATGACCCCCAGGGCCGTGCCCCAGCCGGCGGTGGCCAGGCCGCCCGTGTTGCAGTGGGTCAGGATCCGCGCGCCTTCGGGGATGAGCGCGGCCCCGTGCTCGCCGATCGCGCGGCACGTGCCGACGTCCTCGGCCCGGATGCGCTCGGCCTCGACGTCCAGCGCGTCCAGTAGATCCGCGCGATCGCCGCCCCAGCCGGCGACCAGGCGGCGCATGCGGTCGATGGCCCAGAACAGGTTCACCGCGGTAGGCCGCGTCGCGGCCATCTCGCGGGTCAGGCGGTCCCAGCCCGCCTGCCAGTCGCCGTCGGTGGCCTGGGCGGCCAGCGCGCGGGCGCCGATGGCCAGCCCCATGGCGGCGGCGACCCCGATGGCCGGCGCGCCCCGGATGACCATGTCGCGGATGCCGGCCGCCACCTCGGACGCGGTCGCGTAGACGTGCCAGACCTCCTCGTGGGGCAGCCGCCGCTGGTCCAGCATGTGGACGCGCCCCTCGGCGTCCCGTCGGATGGGCTCGATCATCTCGTCTCCTGTTCCAAACCGCCGTCAGCCGGGGCGCCGCGCCTCGAGCAGGCGCCGCACCACGTCCGAGGCGAGCTGGGGGTTGGCCTTGCCGCGGGTCTCGCGCATCACCTGGCCCACGAAGAACCCGAACACCTTGTCCTTCCCTCCGAGGAAGGCCTCGACCTCCCGCGGGTGGGCGTCGACCACGCGCGCGGCGATGGCCTCGATCTCGCCCTCGTCGGTGATCTGCCCGCCGTGCGCCGCCACCCACTCGGCCGGGCCGATCCCGGTCGAGAACATGGCCGCGAAGGCGTCCTTGGCCATCTTGCCCGAGATGGTGCCGCGCTCGACCAGCACCAGCAGCTCGGCCAGCCGCTCGGCCGGCACGGGCGAGTCCTCGACGTCGCGCTCGTCGCGGTTGAGGCGCCCGAGCAGCTCGCCCAGCACCCAGTTCGCCGCCGCCTTGGGGTCGCCCACCCGCGTGGCCACGGCCTCGAAGTAGTCGGCGCGCGCCGGGGTCTGGGTCAGCACGTCGGCGTCGTAGGCGGGCAGGCCGAGGTCGCGCTCGAAGCGCCGGGCGCGCGCACGTGGCAGCTCGGGCAGCGCGGCGCGGACCCGCTCGATCCAGGCGTCGTCGATGACCAGCGGCATCAGATCCGGGTCCGGGAAGTAGCGGTAGTCGTGCGCCTCTTCCTTGGTCCGCATGACCCGCGTCAGGCCGGCCGCGTCGTCCCACAGGCGCGTCTGCTGCAGGACCCGGCCGCCGTCCTCGAGGACGCCGATCTGCCGCACGATCTCGTGCTCGATGGCCCGCCCGACGAAGCGGAAGCTGTTGATGTTCTTCAGCTCGACCTTGGTCCCCAGGGTCTGGTCGCCGAGCCGCCGCACGGACACGTTGGCGTCGCAGCGGAAGTTGCCCTTCTCCATGTTGCCGTCGGACACGCCCAGCGCGGTGACGACCTGGTGCAAGGCCTTCATGTAGGCCACGGCCTCGGCCGCCGAGCGCATGTCGGGCTCGCTGACCGTCTCGATGAGCGGCACGCCCGCGCGGTTGAAGTCGACGAACGAGGCGCCGCGGACCGCGTCGTGGATGGTCTTGCCGGCGTCCTCTTCGAGGTGGATGCGCGTCAGGCGGAAGATCCGGTCCTGGCCGTCGACCATGGCCTCGAGCTGCCCGCCCAGGCAGATGGGCGCGTCGTATTGGCTGATCTGATAGCCCTTGGGGAGATCGGGGTAGAAGTAGTGCTTGCGGGCAAAGCGGCTGGCGCGGTGGATCTCGCAGCCCAGGGCCAGCCCGACCCGCAGCGCCAGCTCGACGGCCTGCCGGTTCAAGACCGGCAGGACCCCGGGCATGCCCAGCGTGACGGGGTCGACCTGCACGTTGGGCGCCTCGCCGAAGTGCGTCCCGGCGGCGCTGAAGATCTTGGTGCGGGTCGCCAGCTGGACGTGGATCTCGAGGCCGATGACGGCCTCCCAGTCCGGGTAGCCGGGGACGGGCTGGGGCGCGATCACGGGGCCTCCGTCGCGTCGGCGCCCGGCCGGTCCAGGTGCCACGAGGTGGCCCGCTCGTAGGCGTGGGCGACCGCCACCAGCCGGGCCTCGCCCAGCGCCGGGCCGATGAGCTGCATCCCTATGGGCAGGCCGGCCTGGTCGCGGCCGCAGGGCAGCGACAGGCAGGGCAGGCCGGCCAGGCTGGCGGGGACCGTGAAGGCGTCCATCAGGTACATCTGCAGCGGATCGGTGACCCGCTCGCCCAGCCGCCACGCGGTCACCGGCGAGGTCGGCGTCGCCAGGACGTCGCACTGGGCGAAGGCGGCCTCGAAGTCGCGGCGGATGAGGGTGCGGACCTTCTGGGCGCGCAGGTAGTAGGCGTCGTAGTAGCCGCTGGACAGCGCGTAGGTGCCCAGGAGGATGCGCCGCTTGACCTCGGCGCCGAAGCCCTCGGCCCGCGAGCGGGCGTACAGCTCGTCCAGATCGGCGACGGCCGCGCCCGTGCGGTGGCCGTAGCGGACGCCGTCGTAGCGGGCCAGGTTACTGGAGGCCTCGGCGGTCGCGATCAGGTAATAGGTCGCGATGGCGAAGCGGGTGTGCGGCAGCGACACCGAAACGAGCTGGGCGCCCAGGGTCTCGAGCTGGGCCAGGGCCTGGCGGACCGTGGCCTCGATCCCGGGCTGGAGCCCCTCGGCGAAGTACTCGTCCGGGACGCCGACGCGGACGCCGCGCAGGTCCGGGGCGGCCGCGGCGAGGGCGCTCAGCAGATCGGGCGCGGGCTGGGGCAGCGAGGTGCCGTCGAGCGGGTCATGGCCGGCGATGGCCTGCAGCAGCAGGGCCGCGTCGCGCGTCGTGCGGGCGACCGGGCCGACCTGATCGAGGCTGGAGGCGTAGGCGACGACGCCGTAGCGGCTGACGCGGCCGTAGGTGGGCTTGAGCCCGACGACCCCGCAGAAGCTGGCGGGCTGGCGGACCGAGCCGCCGGTGTCGGTGCCCAGTGCGAGCGGGCACTGCTCGGCCGCGACGGCCGCGGCGGACCCGCTGGACGAGCCGCCGGGGACGCGGGTCGGGTCCCAGGGGTTGCGCGTGGGGCCGAAGCCGGAGGCCTCGCCCGACGAGCCCATGCCGAACTCGTCCTGGTTGAGCTTGCCCAGCACGACGCCGTCGGCCGCCTCGAGCCGGGTGACGACCGTGGCGGAGTAGGGCGGGACGAAGCCCTGGAGCATCCGCGAGCCGGCGGTGGTGGCCAGGCCCTGGGTGCAGATGAGGTCCTTGACCCCGACCGGGAGCCCGGCGAGCGGGCCGACCGGCTCGCCGCGGGCGCGGCGGTGGTCGATGGCGTGGGCGCGCTCGAGGGCGCGCTCGGCGTCGAGGGCGAGCCAGGCGCCCAGCTGGGCGTCCGTGGCGGCGATGCGGTCGAGGCAGGCCTGGGTGAGGTCGACCGAGGTCAGCTCGCCGTCCATCAGGGCGGCGCGCAGGTGCCAGGCGGTGGGCCAGCGGCTGGGAGGCCAGGCGGTCATGTCACACGACCCGCGGGACGACGAAGGCCCGGCCGTCGTGGCGCGGGGCGTTGGCGAGGGCCTCGGACGTGGACAGGTGCGGGCCCTCGACGTCGTCGCGCAGGGCGAGGTCGAGCGGGACCGCGTGGGTGGTCGGGGGGACGTCCGTCAGGTCCAGCTCGGCGAGCTGGTCGACGTAGGCCAGGACGGCGCCGAGCTGCCGGGAGAGGGTGGCGGCCTCGTCGGGCGCGACCGCGAGGCGCGCGAGGCGGCCCACGTGGGCGACGTCGATGTCGGGCGTGTCGGCCATGGCTTCCTGGGATTCAGGCGCCGGCGCGCTCGGCGACGAAGTCTTCGAGGCGGGCGCGGATGGCGGCGAGGTGTTCGGCGGTGTCGGCCTCGGCGCGCAGGACGATGACCGGCTGCGTGTTCGAGGCGCGGATGAGGCCCCAGCCGTAGCCGAAATCGACGCGGGCGCCGTCGATGTCGACGACGCCGCGGGTGTCGGGGTGGGCGCGGAAGTGGGCGGTCGCCTCTTCGACCACGCGGAACTTCACCTCGTCCGGGCAGTCCAGGCGGATCTCGGGGGTGAGGTGGGTCGTGGGCACGTCGGCGAGCAGGGTCGACAGCGGCCGGTCGGTGCGGCTGAGCAGCTCTAGCAGGCGAGCGCCGGCGTAGACGGCGTCGTCGAAGCCGAACCAGCGGTGGGCGAAGAAGATGTGGCCGCTCATCTCGCCGGCCAGCAGGGCGCCCTCGGCCTTCATGCGCTCCTTGATGATGCTGTGGCCGACGGCGCTCATGACGGGGCGGCCGCCGTGAGCCGCGATGTCGTCGAAGAGCGTCTTGGAGCACTTGACCTCGCTGACGATGCAGGCCCCGGGGTTGTCCCGCAGGATGTCGCGGGCCAGCAGGATCATCAGCCGGTCGCCCCACAGGATCTCGCCCGCGTCGTCGACCACGCCGATGCGGTCGGCGTCGCCGTCGAAGGCCAGCCCGAGGTCGGCCCCTTCGGCGCGCACCCGCGCGATGAGCTCGTCCAGGTTCTCGGCGACCGTCGGGTCGGGGTGGTGGTTGGGGAAGCGGCCGTCCATGTCGGTGTACATGGGGACGACGTCCAGCCCGAGCCGCCGGTACAGGGCCAGCGCGGGCGGTCCGCCGGTGCCGTTGCCGCCGTCGATGACCACCTTGAGGGGGCGCGGGCCCAGCTGCAGGTTGGCGGCCACGTAGTCGACGTACTCGTCCAGGATCGGGCGGTCGACGACGCGCCCCTGCCCGACCTCGAAGTCGCGGGCTTCGATGAGGCGGCGCAGCGTGGTGATCTGCTCGCCGTGCAGCGAGCCCTTGCCGCGCATCATCTTGAAGCCGTTGTAGTCCGCGGGGTTGTGGCTGCCCGTGATCTCGACCCCGCCGTCCGCGTCGGTGTGGAAGACCGAGAAGTACAGCACGGGGCTGGGGACGACGCCGACGTCGAGGACCTCGAGCCCGGTCGAGAGCAGGCCCGAGAGGAAGGCGGCGTGCAGGCGCGGGCCGTGCAGGCGGCAGTCGCGGCCGAGGCACACGCGGCGACCGCCGTCGCGGCGGATGAGCGTGCCGTAGGCGCGGCCGAGGTCGGTCGCCACCTCGTCGGTGAGGTCGCGGTCGGCGACGCCGCGGACGTCATAGGCGCGGAAGATCTGCGGGTTCAAAGGAGGTCCTCTCGGCCGAGGGCGCGCAGGCGATCGACGACCTCGCGCAGGCGCTGGGCCGACTCGCGGGGGGCGACCAGGGTGGCGTCGGGGGTGTGGACGACGATGAGGTCCGACACGCCGACCGTGGCGACGAGGCCGCCGTCGGCGAACAGGACGTTGCCGCCGCCGTCGAGCTCGACGACGGGGCCCTGGGCGAACGACGGCTGGTCGTCCTGGCGGAAGTCGTAGAGCGAGCGCCACGAGCCGACGTCGGACCAGCCGAAGGCGCCGGGGAGGACGGCGACGCGCGACGAGCGCTCCATGACGGCGTAGTCGACGCTGATGGACGGGAGCCCCGGGTACACGGAGGCGACGAGGTCCGGGGCGGGCGCGTCGACGTCGAGCGCGTCCAGCCCCTGGCGCAGCTCGGGCTCGAAGGCGGCGAGCTCGTCGAGCATGAGCTGCGCGGGCGCGAAGAACATCCCGGCGTTCCAGAGGTAGCCGCCCTCGGCCAGCCAGCGCGTCGCCGTGGCGAGATCGGGCTTTTCCTTGAAGGCGGCGACGGTGAAGGCGCCCGGCGCGGCCACGAGCGGCTCGCCCGCCCGGATGTAGCCGTAGCCGGTCTCGGGGTGGGTGGGCTGGATGCCGACCGTGACGATGACCCCCTCGCGGGCAATGTTCGCGGCCCGTTGGCAGATCGCGCGGAAGCCGTCCTCGTCGGCGATGTGGTGGTCGGCGGGCAGGATCATCAGCACGGCGTCGGGATCGCGGCGGCGAACGGCCAGCGCCGCCCAGCCGATGGCGGCGGCCGTGTTGCGGCCGACCGGCTCCTCGAGGACGTTGACGGCGGGGACGTCGGGCAGCAGCGCGCGGGTGGCGGCGCCCAGCGTCGTCGAGGTCACGACGAGCTGTCGCTCGGGCGGCGTCAGCGGGGCGACGCGATCGCTGGTCTTCTTCAGCATCGGGCCGTCGCCGAACAGATCGAGGAGCTGCTTGGGGCGGCGGGCCCGCGACAGCGGCCAGAAGCGGCTGCCGACGCCGCCGGCCATGATGACGGTCCAGACGTTCTGCATGGTGCCCGCTGGGAAGGTGAGGCCGTGGGCTGTAGTAGATGCGCGCAGCGATTGCAAGGGAGCGACCCCCGCGAGCGCCGGCGCCTCAGCGGGCGACGCCCGGGAGCCCCATCCGGTCGCGGACCTCGGCCATGGTCTGCTGGGCGATGGCGCGGGCGCGCAGGCCGCCGTCGTGCAGCACCTGCCACACGTCGTCCGGGCGGGCGCGCCACGCCTCGGCGGCCTCGCGCATCGGGCCGAAGCGGCGCTCCATGGCCTCGTTCAGCAGCTTCTTGCAGTCGAAGCAGCCGATGCCGGCGCTGCGGCAGGCGCCGTCGACGTGCTCGAGGGTCTCGGCGCTCGAGAAGAAGCCGTGCAGCGAGAAGACGTTGCAGACCTCGGGGTCGCCGGGGTCCTTGCGGCGCAGGCGCTGCGGGTCGGTGAAGGCGTTCTTGAGCTTGTCCCAGCGCTCGGCCTCGCCCTCGAGCAGGGCGACGTAGTTGCCCTTGGACTTGCTCATCTTCGCCTGGCCGTCGAGGCCCATGACCCGCCGGGCGGGCGTCAGCAGGGCCTGCGGCTCGGGGAAGTAGCCCTCGCCGAAGCGGTGGTTCCAGCGGCGGGCGATGTCTCGGCTCAGCTCGAGGTGCTGCAGCTGGTCCTCGCCCACCGGGACCACGCCGGCCCGGTACAGCAGGATGTCCGCGGCCTGCAGCACCGGGTAGGTGAACAGGCCCACGTTCACGTTGTGCTGGTGCTGGTCGGCCTTGTCCTTGAACTGCGTCATCCGCCCGAGGTCGCCGTACATGGTGACCGTGTTGAAGATCCACGCGAGCTCGGTGTGCTCGGGGACCATCGACTGGGCGAAGAGGATGGCGCGGTTCGGGTCGACGCCGGCGGCGAGCAGCGCCACGCCGACCTCGAAGATGGCCTGGCGGAACTCGACGGGGTCGTACACCACGGTCGTCGCGTGGTGGTCGACGATGCAGTAGATGCAGTCGTGCTCGGCCTGGAGGCTCACCCAGTTCCGGATGGCCCCCAGGTAGTTGCCGATGTGCACGATGCCCGTGGGCTGGATGCCCGAGAACAGACGCTGCTTGCCGGTCATCGCGGTCCGATCACTGCTCGATGATGTGGAACTCGACGCGGCGGTTGATCTCGCCCTTGGGATCGTTCTTGTCGAGCAGCTGCTCCTCGCCGTAGCCGACGCTGGTGAGCCGCGAGGGCTCGACGCCCGCCTCGATGAGGTACGTCCGCACCGCGTCGGCGCGGGCCTGGCTGAGCTTCTTGTTGTACTTGTCCGAGCCCTGGATGTCGGTGTGGCCCTCGATGCGGATCTTCATCTTCGGCCGCTTGACGAGGACGTCCGCCACCTCGTTGAGCAGGTCGAAGCTCTTCGGGAGGATCTTGGCCTTGTTGTAGGCGAAGAAGATCTTCTGCTTGAGCTCGATCTTGGTCGGACCCACGACGATGTTCTTGTAGGTGACGATGTCGGGGCAGCCGTCCTCGTCCTGGTCGCCGTCGAAGTCCTCGGGCTCGTTCGGGCACTGATCCCGGACGTCCGGGATGCCGTCCTTGTCGTTGTCGGGATCCGGGCACCCGTCGAGGTCCTCGAACCCATCGAGGTCCTCGGGCTCGTTCGGGCACTGGTCGACCGAGTCGAGGATCTTGTCCCCGTCGTTGTCGGGGTCGGGGCAGCCGTCCTCGTCCTGGAACCCGTCGAAGTCCTCGGGCTCGAGCGGGCACTTGTCCACGTCGTCGCGGATGCCGTCGCCGTCCTTGTCGAACTCGGGGCAGCCGTCGTCGTCCTGGTAGCCGTCGAAGTTCTCGGGCTCGTCCGGGCACTTGTCGACGCTGTCGCGGAAGCCGTCGCCGTCGCGATCACCCTCGCAGTGCGGGTTCTTGATCGCCTCCCACACCTCGGCCGCCCGCTGCTCGGCCAACGTCAGGTGCTTGCGCGCCCGCATCGTCTGGCCGGCGTCGGCCTCGTAGTTGGCGAAGTCGAGGTGCGCCTCGGCCTCGGCGAGCTGGCGGGGCGCGCAGATGAGGGCGCGCTCGTGGACGGGCTTGAGCGCGTCCTTGATGGTCCGGGTCTGCTTGACCACGTGGCTCCGCGACGCGCACCCCGACACGGGCAGCGCGAGCAGGCCGAGCGTGGAGACCACCACCGCGAGACGAGCGCCCATCATCGCGCACCCCCGGTCGCCGGCTTGGCCTTGGCCCGCTCGGCGCGCTCGCGCAGCATCGCCTGGACGGCCTGCAGCGCGTAGTCCTTGGCCCGGACCGCATACAGCCGAGCCTGCTCGAACTCGGAGTAGCCCTCGGTCTGCTTGGCCTTGATGAGGAACGAGTACGCCTGCCAATACAGGTACGGCGCGGTCTGGACCGCCACGGCGTCGGGCAGGACCTCGCCTGCGCCCGCCTCGCGCGCCTTGTCGACCTCGACCTCGGCCTCACGCACCGCGGTCGACGTCGTCAACGGGGCACAGGCCCCGAGCGCACCGGCCATCAGCGCGGCCATCATCACTCTGCGCAGTGCCTTCACGAGCAGCCCTCGAGCGGGTCAAGCGGCGCGCCCACGCACGCCGGACCCTTGCATCGGTACTAGAGGCGCCGGCCCCTGTCAATCAGACCGGGCCGGGACCCGAGTGTCCACTTGCGCTTTGCTGGCGCGCGGTTGCGCCGCCCTCTGGCTGGCTGACCAGCGGGCTGTTCTTGTTGAACAGCATGTCGCCCATGAGCAGGATGACGCCGATGGAGATGGAGATGTCGGCGACGTTGTAGGTCGGCCAGTGCATGAAGCCGAGGTGCATGTCGATGAAGTCGATCACGTACCCGTAACGCAGCCGGTCGATGAAGTTGCCGAGCGCGCCGGCCAGGATGCCCGCCATGGCCACGTTGATGAGCCAGGCGTTGGGCGGCATGCGGATCATCAGGCCGAGCATCACGATGAGCGCCACGATGGTCAGCACCGTGAAGACCAGGTGGCGCGTGTCCGGCGGGAGGCTCTTGAGGAAGCCGAAGGCTGCGCCCGGGTTCTCGGCGTAGGTGAGCTTGAACCAGTCGCCCGCCACGTCGATCTGGCGATGTTGGATGAGGTAGGTCTCACCGGCCGCCACCGGCTGCTCGGCCGTCAACGCGGCGCCCGAGTTGACCACCGGGTGCATGCGGCCGGCCAGCACCTCGGGGACCCGGTCCTCGTCCAGCCGTCGGGTGTGCTCGAGCAGCCACGCACCGAACTGGACGTCGCTCAGGTGCGCCTCGGCGAGCCGCCAGACCTCGCCCGCGTCGGTGCCGGGCAGGGCCATCTTGAGCCAGCGCGGCAGCAGGATGCGCTCGATCTTGTCGATGCGCCGCGGCGCGAGTGACGCGTCCTGTCGCCAGAAGACGTACCACGCATGGGCCTGCGGCGCCGGGCCGTCGGGCGCGAACACCGGGTCCGTCGGCGCGACCGGGACCGCCGGCGGCAGCTGCCGCGCGTGCGGCACGACCTCCTGCGCGGCCCGCTCGACCTCCACCCCCAGCCGCGCGGCGACGACCTGCGCCAGCGGCTTGCCCGCGTCGGCTTGCGTGACGTGGACCGGCAGCGGGTGGTGGGCGTCGGCCAGCGACGTGTCGGCCCAATGCTTCGACCAGAGGTCGAGCGCCAGCCAGATGGCGAAGAGGCTGCCGAAGACGACGTACTTTCGGACGCGTGGAGACATGGACACCAAGCCTTGTGGGCACGGGCGGGCCGGCGCTTTATAGGGGGCCACCCAGCGAGCGTCAACGAACCGCCCGGGCCTTTGCTTCCCGGGAGCGCGCGCGGCCCTTCGAAAGCCGAAGGCCGGCCCCCCACGCGGGGTGGGGGCGCCGGCCTCGTCGGACGTTCACTCGGGCGTCGCTCAGGGCGTCGGCGCGGCGCCGCCCTCATTGCCCATCTGCGCCAGCGCGCGGATGAGGTCGGTCGGCAGGATGATGCTCATCGCCAGGGCCTGGCCGTTGCTGTCGCCGGCCACGACGAAGGACTTGTCCTTGGGCAGGGCCGCGATGGCGGCCCGCTGGGCCTGCAGCTCGGGCACGAAGCTGAAGGCCTCGAGCGCCGCGCCGATGCGCAGGGCCATGGCGAAGAGGTTGCCACGCGCGGCCTGGGTCAGGGTCGCCTCGCCACCGGTGGCCGGGGGCGTGCCGACCGCGGCGGCCGCCTGGCGGATCGCGTTGGGACCCAGCGCCATCGACGTCATCTGACCCTGGAAGGCCATCGCCAGCTCGATATTGTTGCCGACCACGTCCTTCATGATGGCGTAGGTCTCCGGGTCCTCCTGACGCAGGGGCGTCTTGTCCCAGTCGATGTTGATCTTGACGGCCTCGACCGTCGCGTCGCCCTCCTTCTGCTCGACGACCTGCATGCTCAGGCCGTACTGCGTGCCCATCTCGGTGGCGAGCTTGGCCAGATCGCTGAAGGTGTTGACCTGAACGGTCGCGGGCAGCTGGACGCCCTCCTTCTCCATCTCGGCCTTGAGCAGCGCCCAGCCCTTCTTGAACAGCAGGGCGAACAGCTGGTCGTAGGTCTGCTTGGCCTTGGCGGAGTCGGTCACGCGCGCGGCGCTGACCATGGCCAGCGGGAAGCGGCCATCGGTGTAGATCGAGAAGACCGAGTCACCGGTCGAGACCTCCCAGGCCTGCTCCAAGAGGCCGCGGAGCTGCTGCTGCTCTTCGGGCGTCATCTTCAGGAGCTGGGCGTAGGTGGCCACCGAGCTCTGCTGGAGGGTCTTGAGCGCCTCGACCTTGCGGGTGTCCATGTTGCCGGCGAAGCCCAGCCAGGACGTGGCCGGCGCGAGGCTGGTCAGCGTCGGCTCGCTCGCGGCCGACTCGGTGATGAACTGCGCCAGCGCCGTGCCCTGCTTGGCCGATACGCCCATGCCGACCTGCAGCGCGTCGGCGGGCGCCGCCACGGAGAAGTCCAGCTGCCGCGTCTGATCGAGGAACGCGAAGATGGCCTCGACGTTCTGCTGCATGGCGAGGTTGGCCCCGGGGACGTCCTCGTCCTGCTGCATCTGCGAGTACGTCTGCTTGAGCATGCGCTCGAAGTCGTCGATCTCCGCCCCGAACAGGCGGTTGACGTTCTCCATGTTCACCTGGACGGCGATCGGCGTGCCGGGCGTCCACGTGCGGAGGCCGCCGCCGACGTAGTCCTTGACCTGCGCGAAGACGTCGGCGTGCTGGCTGAAGACGGCCGCGCCCTCGACGAAGTCGACGTACCAGGTCGAGAAGCGGTGCTCGTAGGTGGCCGCGTGGCCGCCCTGATCACGCTGGGCCGCAGCCGGCAGCGAGGCGAGGACCTTGTCGCGGTCGGCGGCCGGCAGGACCAGCAGCGCGCCGTTGGCGTACTGCTTGGGGTTGACGACGACCATCTTGATGGGCGCCGCGCGGTCCAGCCAGGCGATGTCGGTCACGCCGAGCTGCTGCTTGATGTTCTCGACGGCCATCGAGGACAGGTTCGGGGGGAGCTGGCCGGGGGCGATGGCGTTGCCGATCCGTTGAAAGTCGCCCAGGGCGCCGTCGAGGCTGGGCATGCCGGCGACGAGGACGACCGACTCGGGCGAGGTCGGCGCGCCGACGACCTGCGGGGCGCCGGTCGCGGCGCCTGGCTGGGTGCCCGGCTGCGGCGCCTGCCCGGGTTGCCCCGGCTGGCCGGCCTGCGCATCGCCGGCGGGAGCGCCCGGCGTGGGCTGCTGGGGCGCGGGCTGCTGGGGCGCGGGCTCGTCCTTGCCGCAGCCGGTCACGAGCGCGAGGCTGGCGACCGCGAGCGACAATGCAGCGATCCTCGCATGACGGGCGAGCATCCTCATGGTCCTCTCCTGAGAAGGGTGACTAACGGGTTCGGTGCGGGATTCGGAAGGCGCGAACACTAGAGCGCCCGTCCCGGGGTGTCAACGGTCGTGCTTGTGCGTCGCGAGGCCGCGGCGCGTCCGATCAGAAGCGGTGTCCGACCCCAACGCCGAGGCCCAGCGGGAAGTTCAAGTCACCGACGAGTTCGGCCTCGAGCACGTAGCTGGACATCTGCGCGGTGGCGTAGCCGTACCAGACGTCGGACAGGCGCACCCGCGCGCCCAGCCCGACCTTCAGGCCGAACCACACCCCGGGGGCCTCCACCGTGGACAGCCGCGTGCACCGCGGGTGGTCGGCGCCGAAGTGCTTGCAGTCCACGTCCGTCGTCATGCGGATGTCCTGCAGCGTGAAGCCGACCTCGAGCCCCGCCTCGACGAACAGCCTCACGTCGCGCGTGCCCCCGCTGAGGCCGCCGCCGACGACGAGGCGGCTCGTCAGGAACGACTCGTACAGATCCGCGTTGTCGTCCGGCAGGCTGACCATGTGCAGGGCGCGCGCGAAGACGTGCGCGCTGCGCGTCGCGTCCCAGGTGGCCCCGATGGACACGCCGGGGCTGTGGAAGAGCGCGCGGGTCCGGCGGTGACGCAGCATCATCACGTGGGCATAGCCCACCTCGACGCCCCAGCGTGCCGGGCGTTGCGGGCGCAGCATGCTGCCGGTGTCGCGGGCGGCCAACGCGCAGGCGTGCCAGACCGCCAGCGCCCGGTCGACGCGCTCGGCCACCACCTCGGCCTCGCCGAGCGGGATGCGCTCGCTCGTCGTCAGGGCGCCCGACCGGACGTCGAAGATCGCGACGTGGAGCACCGGCGCGTCGGGCGTCCCTTCGAGCAGCGCCACGACCCACACGTCGACCTCGAGCGCGCTGGCCAGCGTCGACAGGCGCGCCAGCGGATAGCGCGCGATCACCTTGTCGGGCAGGCGGGTGAGATCCAGCTGCGCCCCGGCCAGCGCCCGCTCGATCTCCTCGGGATAGTAGCCCTTCTGGATGACCCGCCCCGGGTCCAGCAGGAACATCTCTCGAAAGGCGATGTGCGCCCGGTTGAGCTCCTTGCGCTCGGCCCACGCGAGGCCGCGATACAGCTCCACGTCCGCCAGCTCGCGCGGCAGCGTCGCGTCGGCGCCGGCCTCGCGGTACAGCTCGGCGGCGCGGTCGAGCTGCTTGAGCGCCCCGTCCGTCTCGATGGCCCCGTACAGCTCGCGCCCCAGGGCGAACCGCTCGGCGGCCAGATCCACCGCCTCTCGGTGGCCCCGCGTCCGCGCCAGCAGCTCCCGCACCTGGCTCGCCGGCAGGACCTCGACCTGATCGCGCCGCCCGACCAGCGCCTCCAGGCGACGCTGCCACAGGCCGGCCGCCTCGCGCAGGGCCCGCGCCTGCGGCCGCTCCAGGAACACGTCCTCGGGCTCTCGCGCGTACGACCGCACCGGAAGCACGCCGACGCGCAGCGTCTCCCACCCGCCGGCGGGCAGCGACTGAGCGGCCGCGGGACCCGCCTGCGCCAAGACCGCGATCACGGCCAGGCACGTCAGGGCGGCGCGTCGTCGCATGCGCGCTCCTCGTCGCCGATGAACGTCTGGACGAGGCGCAGCGCGATCGTCTGCTCGCCGGGGGACCCATCGGCGGGTCGCACGGTGCCCTCGAGCCAGCGCTGATCGGTCTCCTCGTCGTCGCGGATGGCCAGCCGCCACTCGACGGGGACGGCCTCGCCGCAGGTCGTCGTGAAGACCACCTCGCGCGCGCCCAGGTCGAGCCGCCGGTGGTCGACGTACAGGCACGGGCACTGCTCGACCTCGACGGCCTCGCTGGACGTCTTGAAGAAGCGCACCGTCCCCGCGACCTCGAGCCCGTAGTGACCCAGCCGCAGCGACGGGTAGCCTTCGACCAACCCTTCGGCCCGGACCTCGCCCTTCCACAGCCCGGTGAACACGGCGTTGGGGTCCTCGCACGCCGGCGCGAGCAGCCCCAGCGCCGCCACGAGCAGGGCGGCCACGCGCAGGCGGGCCACGCCGCGTTCGGGGTGGGGGGCATTCGTCATGGCGGCTCGACCCCCTATCACGGCCGGACTCGGCTTGACAACGCGGACGCGGCGCCGGAACCTGTGCGCTCCCCGCGGGCGGGCAGACAGGAGCGGAATCGCTTGGTTGAAGACAGGGCGGCCATCGCGATCCTCGGTCCCGAAGGGGACCCGACGGACAAGGGCGCGCTTTCGACGGCGCAGACGATCGCCTCGGGCCTGGGACGCGCCGGCTACGTGCTGGTCGTCGCCGGGCGGGGCGGCATCGCCCGCGCCGTGGCGCAAGGGGCCGTCGAGCAGAGCGCGACCGTCCTGGCCGTGCACGTCGAGGGGCAGGCGCCGGACCTGCCGGGGCGCGTCGACGCCGTCTCCGTGCCCGGCCCGCTGCGCCGCATCGAGTCGGTGTTGGCGGTGGCCGACGCCGTCATGGTCTTCCCGGGCGACCTGACCTCCCTCGCGACCGTGCTGCAGATCTGGTCGTACGGCCTGACCCCCGACGCCCCGTACCGGCAGATGGTCCTGGTCGGCGACGGCTGGCCCGAGACGGTCAAGGCCCTGGCCGACGCGGCCCGCCTCGACCAGCGGACGCGCGCCATGGTCACCTTCGCGCCCAACGCGACCGAGGCGCTCGAGTCCATCCGCTACTACATCGCGCCGGTGCCCTGAGCCGCCTGCCGTAGCTGCGGCCGAGCGGACGCACCCCGTCAGCCCGCCTTCGTCTTGGTCGGCTGCGCCTTGACGGGGTTCTTGGCCAGCGCGGCCTGCTGCGCCTTCTTGTCGTCCTTCTCCTCTTCGGTCGGCTTGGGCTTGCGCTTCATGCCCAGGATCAGGATCTGGACGTCCATCTCTTCGCGCAGCTGCGCCAGGCGCCGCCGCAGCTTGATGCCGACGTCGTCGAGCAGCGCCAGCAGCCGCGTGATGAGCTGCACGGCCTCGGCGGCCCCCATCTGGCTCGAGGCCGCCTGCTGCTGCTGGGTCCGCAGCTCAGCCAGCCGATCCTTGTCGCGCGCCAGCTCCTTGAGCCACTGGTCGACCCGGCCCAGGTCGTCGATGTGCTGCGCCTCCTGCGCCACGTCCTGCCAATAGGCGCTCATCGCCGCGTGCCCGGCGACGTCGAAGTCGCGCGCGTGCAGCTGGTCGAGGAACCGCTGGCGTTGCTGCTCGAGGTCGGTGCTTGGCATGGCGGGGGCTCCTATTCGAGGCGTTCGGCGGCCCGCCGCATGCGGGCGACCACGCTCTCGGCGTGGGCGTCGAGGCCCTCGAGGCGGGCGAAGCGCTCGGTCGCCGCGCCCACGCGCGCCAGCCCCTCGGGCGTGAAGCCCAGCACGTTCACGCGCTTGCAGAAGGCGGCGACGCCGAGGCCCGAGAAGAACCGCGCCGTCCCGGCCGTCGGCAGGACGTGGTTCGGACCGGCCAGGTAGTCCCCGACCGCCTCGGGCGTCCAGGGCCCGACGAACACCGCTCCGGCGTGGACGACCGCGTCGGCGGCCGCCCACGGGTCCTCGACCATCAGCTCGAGGTGCTCGGGCGCGATGCGGTTGGCCAGCGCGAGCGCGGCCTGCCGATCCGGGGCCACCACCACGTAGCCCTGGCCGCTCAGCGCGCGGCGGGCGATGTCCTGGCGCGGCAGCTCGGCCAGCCGGCGCTCGAGGGCGGCCTCGAGGGGGGCGACGAGGGCCTCGGAGGTGGTGACGACGCCGGCGATGGCGTCGGGGTCGTGCTCGGCCTGGGCGAGCAGGTCCGCCGCGATGAGGTCCGGGTCGGCCGTGTGGTCCGCCACGACCAGGATCTCGGAGGGGCCGGCGATCATGTCGATGTCGACCGCGCCGAAGACCAGCCGCTTGGCGGTCGCGACCCAGATGTTGCCGGGGCCGACGATCTTGTCGACCCGCGGCACGCGCTCGGTGCCGAAGGCCAGCGCCGCGACGGCCTGCGCGCCGCCGACCCGGAAGATGCGGTCGACACCGGCGGCCTCGGCGGCGGCGATGACGGTCGGGTTCAGCACGCCGTCCGGGGTGGGCGTGACCATGACGACCTCGGCGACGCCTGCGACGCGCGCCGGGATCACGTTCATCAGCACGCTGGACGGGTAGGCGGCCGTCCCGCCGGGGACGTAGACGCCGACGCGCTCGAGCGGCACCACCCGCTGGCCCAGGCGCACGCCGTCCTCGTCCTCGAGCTCGAAGCCCTTCTGGAGCTGCGGCTCGTGGAAGCGGCGGATGCGCTCGGCGGCCATCGCCAGCAGCTCGCGGACGTCGTCGGGCACGCGCGCCACGGCGTCGCGGCGCTCGGCGGCGGTCAGCTCGAGGGCGTCCGGGGTGACCGGGAACCGGTCGAGCTCGGCGGTCAGGGCGGCGAGGGCGTCGTCCCCCTCGGCGCGGACGCGCTCGAGGATGGCGGCGACGCGGCTGGCGACCTCGGGGGGCGCGCCGCCGGCGCCGGCCTGCAGCCAGAGGGGCTCGAAGCGCTCTGCGGCGTAGACCTTCAGCAAGACGGTACCCGACGATCGGCTGGAGCGGAGGGGACGTCGGCGACCCGGCACGGCGAGGCCAGGCGAGCTCGGCGCGGTCCACGGGACTCACTAGGCGATCGGCGCCGTCGTCGAAAACGGGGGCTCGCTGCGTCTTGACCCGAACCCCGGTCCGAACGCGTGGTGGCCAAGCCCACCAGAGTGGAGGCCGGCCGGCGTCGGCTCGCGCAGGGTCTTCGGGGGCTGACGCCGCTGGGAGCGTCCCAGACGTCGACAGTCGCTACGATTCGCTTCGCTGTCCGTAGATCGCGCGCCGCGCCCGACTCTATCCGACCGGGCGCCGACGCGAGGTGCTCGCCAGGTGGCGAGCCCGGCCACAGTAGACGCGGCCCGGGGCGGAGGCAAGGAGCGGAGTGCGGCGATCGTGCCGGCGCGGTGGCCGCCTCACCAGACCTCGTCGCGGCGCGGGACGCGGAAGAGCTTGCCGGCGGCCTGGCACTCGCGCTTGGCGGCGTCCTCGACCAGATCCATGCCGATGGGGCGTTGGGTGGCGGCCGCGCGGTAGGCGGCGCGCAGGACGGCGTTCTTGATGGAGCCGCCCGACAGCTCGAAGCATCGGCCCAGCTCGTCGAAGTCCAGATCGGCGGCGCGCGGGGCCTCGGGCGGGAAGAGGTGCTCCCAGATGGAGGCGCGGATGTCGGCGTCGGGGAATGGGAAGTTGATCTTGAAGGACAGGCGCCGCTCGAAGGCCGGGTCGATGGACGTCTTGAGGTTGGTCGTCAGGATGACCAGCCCGTCGTAGCGCTCGATGAGCTGGAGCAGGACGTTGATCTCCATGTTCGCGAAGCGGTCGTTCGAGCCCTTGACCTCGACGCGCTTGGAGAACAGCGAGTCGGCCTCGTCGAAGAGCAGCACCGACTGGGCGCTGCGGGCCTCCGCGAAGACGGCCGTCAGGTTCTTCTCCGTCTCGCCGATGTATTTGCTGACGACGTTGGCCACGTTGACCCGGAACAGCGTCATGCCCAGCTCGGCGGCGATGACCTCGGCCGACAGGGTCTTGCCGGTGCCCGGCTCGCCGTCGAACAGCGCCGCGAGCCCGCGCCCCTTGTTGAACTTGCGGCCGAAGCCCCACTCGCGGAACACGATCTGCTGGGCGGCGACCGCCTCGATGATCTCCTTGACCTGGTCGCGGATGTCGTCGGGCAGGATGAGGTCCGTCAGGCGCAGATCGGCGATCTCGCGGTCGGCGTAGCGGTTGAGCCGGTGGCGCAGCTGCGTGTAGGCGGCGGTCAGCAGGTCGGCCTGGGTGACCTCGACCTCGCCGCCCTGCACGGCCCGCCCCGAGGCGGCGCCGGCGGCCAGCAGGACCGCGTTCTTGATGTAGCCGCCCGTGAACTCGAAGCGTCGCGCCAGGTACGGCACGTCGACGTCCGCCGCCAGCGGCATGCCCGGGGGCAGGTGTACGTGCCAGATGGCCTCGCGCATCGCCGGCGTCGGCACCTCGAAGTCGACGCGGTACAGGATGCGCCGGTCCAGCGCCGGGTCCAGGACCTGCGGGACGTTGGTCGCCAGGATGGTCACCCCGCCGTGGTGCTCCAGGGCCTCGAGCATCGCCGACAGGTGCCCGGTCCCTCGCTGCGACGAGGCGAACAGCGCCTCGCACTCGTCGAAGAACAGCACCGCGTTCTGCAGCCGCGCCTCGCGCAGCAGGTTGTCCAGGCTGGCGTCGAAGGGCTGGTTCCGGTTGGTCAGCCGCTCGGTGTCGACCAGCAGCAGCCGCCGCCCCAGCTGGTGCGCCACCGCCCGCGCCGTCAGCGTCTTGCCCGTGCCCGACGGCCCCGTGAACAGGATGACCACCCCGCGCCCGTAGGGGATGGCCTCGCTCAGCCCCCAGTCGTCCAGCGCGCGCAGGTACGCGCCGTGCAGGGCCACCAGCTCGACGATGCGGCGCTTCTCCTGCGACGGCAGGATGACCCGCTCCAGCGTCTCGGTCGGCTCGATGAGCCGCGAGAACGACGCCAGGCTCTCGTCCGCCCCGTCCTGCCCCAGCAGCAGCGTGACCAGCCGCCCCGGCAGGCGCAGCTCGAGGTTCAGGAAGTCGTCCCCAGCGTCCAGCCGCCCCCGCCCCAGCAGCAGCAGGCTGTGCCGCAGCAGCGGAGCCGCGGGCGAGAACGCGCGCCGCCGCTCGAGCCGGTCCGCGAAGCCGTCGGCCAGCACCGCCAGCGCGACGTCCACATCCAGCGGGTGGCGGTACGACAGCCCCTTGAGCCGCCCATACAGGCCGTTGAACGAGCCGTCCACCGCCGGCGCCAGGGCCATGAGCAGCACGTCCTGCTCGAAGGGCGACAGCTCGAAGGTGCGCGCCAGGGCGACCAGGCCGGGCTCGAAGGCTTCGGGCGAGTCGGCGGTCGCGGTGGTGGCGGTGGTGGTGGTGGTCGCGGAGGCGGTGGTGGTGGAGGCGGTGGTGGCCTCGAGGCGCGCGGCGAGGCGCTCGGCGGCGGCGGTCAGCTCGGCGGACAGGGCCTCGGGATCGATGTCGATGCCCGAGACGGCCGCGACGGCGTCTCGCGGGATGAGCCCGGCGGCCTCGCGCGCGTGGACCGCCAGCCGGCAGCGCAGGCGGAGCACGGCCAGCGCGTCGTCGAGGTAGGCGAGGTCGGAGGTGTAGGGGGTGGCGGTGGGGGTGGGGGTGCTGGTGGGGGTGCGGGTGGTGGTGCGGGCGGTCATGGGGAGGGAGGGTAACCGGAGTGGGGGGGAGGGGGGTAGGGGAGGTGGGACAGGCCGAGAGCGTGGCTCGTTTGGATGGGGAGGAGGGGCGCGGGGGGAGGTGTGGGCGCGACGCGGTGGGTGAGGGGGAGGCCGAGAGCGTGGCTGGTTTGGATGGGGAGGAGGGGGTGAGGGGGTGAGGGGTGAGGGGGGAGGTGGGAGGGGGGAGGGGGGAGGGGGGAGGTGGAGGCGCGGTAGCCTCCGCTTCGGCCGGCCTCAAGGGCTTTGTCCCCCTTGGCCGGCCGGGTCGGCCGGCCAATTCCTCGCGGACGACCAAGCCCTTGACCCCGGCCTGCGCTGCGGCGGGGGGGCTGTTATCGGCCCGGAAGGGGGCCGTCCGGGCCGCGTCGC
>JAWLBL010000031.1:0-21480 GCA_041687695.1 Myxococcota bacterium
CGAACGCGGGACGGGACACCCGAGAGGGGCTCATCCCAGCCCAACTACCGGGAAACGACCGCGAGACAAACCCGGGACGGGGAGCCGGGACAGGACACCCAAGGACCCCGAATGCCCCTGCGCCTCCTACTCCTGTCTTGCGCCTTCGCGCTCCCGCCGCTGACGACCGCCTGCGAGCCCGCCGGCGCCGACTGCAGCGAGCCCTGTGAGCTCGACGACGACTGCGGCTTCGGCCTCATGTGCGCGGGCTCGACCTTCGACCGCAAGTGCGTCCCACAGGACTGCGCCGCCTGCTTCGAATCGGGTCGCTCCTGCTCGTACTCCGAGGAGATCCCCGAGAGCGGCCCCATCCAGTGTTCGCTGAACTTCTGCTTCTGATTTGGAGGCACGCATGACCCCCTTTTGCCGCCTGCTGGCGACCGTCTTGGTATCCGGGGCGCTGGGCTGCCAGGGCCCCACCGCCGCCCCCGACTCCGGCCCCCCGCCGGGCGCCGCGCCCCCCCTGGACGAGCGCCCGTCGGCGCTGCAGCCACCAGCCCCAGCTCCCCCCGCCCCCTCGCGGGTCGACGACGACCCCAACGCAGAAGCTCCCTCTCGGCCGCCTACGACCGCCGAGGCCGCCGTAGCGAAGCCCGAGCCGCCGCTTGCGACCTTCGAGGCGGGGCGCTTCGACGCCGCACCGGCCGATCTGCCGCTGGGACTGCTCAACCGCTTCCTCACCGACCGGCTGAAGGCGGCGAACGCAGCCCGTCTCTCCGAGCTGTGGGGGCGACGGCTCGAGTCGCTCCCGTTCGCCGCCGAATTGACGCGCGAGGAGGTCGAGGACACGCGGCCCACCTTCGTCGCCTACCGCGACGACGCAAGCGGCCGCGGCGCCTCCAAGCTGAGTGTTCAGTGGGGATTTCTCGACGACGCGTTGTTCGAGGTGCGTCTCGACTTCGCCAAGCGCGCCCCGAAGCTCGAACGTCAGCTCGAGACCCTCTTCACGCGGCCTCCCGACGTGACCGTCACGCTACGCGACGGCGCCAGGCGGGCTACCTGGCACGACGGCGGCCTCTCGGTCGCCTTCGAGGGGCGACGCGGCCATGGCAGCCTGCTGCTCGCCGATCGCGCCCGCCTCGAGCGCTTCGAGCGACGGCTCGCCGAGGTGGACGCCGCCGAGCGCCTGGTCTGGGGTTCGCTCGAGTTCTTCACCCATCGCCAACGGCGCAGCCTCGCGGCCGCACGCGAGGCCAACCGGCGCGCCGCCGAGCTGGCCCCGCGCTTCGGGGACGCTTGGGTCAACCTGTGCCACGTCGAGTACGACGCCGGCGAGCTGGACCAGGCGCGCGGTCACTGTGAGCGCGCCCTCGGGGTCACGGGCGAGGCTTCGGTCCGCGGCGAGGCCAGCTACTATCTGGGCCTCATCGCGCTGGCCGAGGGCGACCGCCAGGGCGGGCTCGAGCTCATGCGAAAGGCGATGGTCGACGTGCCGCGCGCCTGGGGCATCTTCGGGGACCTCAAGCGGCGGGTCGCGGCCCTCGACGGCCGCGTCACCGACGCCATCCTCGAGCGCGCCGTCTACGACTACTGGTGCGCCAGTTTCCGGGACGGCAGCCGCGAACTTCGCATCCCGCTCGAGTTCGGGTTCGTCGACTACGAAGCGCTCAGCGCGCGAGCGGACGACGAGCTCGTCGACGTCGACGGCCAACGAGAGAACGCGAGGCAACGATGCGAGCCCCGATGATGCGAGCCCTCCAAGCTTGGACTTCGATCGCGATGGCCGCCACCCTGCTGGCCTGCGGATCGACCGGCCTCGGTCAGATGGTGCCGCTCGCGCCTCCGCTCGACGCGCCCAAGGGCTCCGTCGTCGGCTTGCGGACGACCATCGTCCTCGACGAGCGCCTCACGGCCACGACCCTGGAGACCCCGCTGGTCTACCCCCAGGCCGACGGGGTCGCACGTCCGTTTCGCTTCCGCACCGGCCTGGGCCTCGCCCACTCCCTCGAGGCCCGGCTGACCCCGCTCTTTGCCGACCATCGCGTCGTGGGCTCGATGAACACCGCGCTCGTGCCGGCCAAGGGGCAGCCGCGCCCCGAGCTGATCCTGTGGCCCCGCCTCGCCGCCCTGTCGCTCGAGGACACGGATGGCACGGTGCACGTCGACATGACCGTGCGGGTCCTGATGCTGTCCGGCGACGGCACGCCGCTCGAGGCGTTCGACGTGGCCCAGCGCACGGTCTGGTCCGACCGCGGCACCGACGATGGCGAGGATCGCGATCGGCGCCGCCTTCGGTCGGCCCTCGACGCGGCCTTCGGACGCATCCTCGACGATCTGGCGGTGCGCGTGAGCCAACACGAAGCGCTCGCACCCATCGCAGCAGGCCGCGCCGTGCCCCTGGCGAACGCGCTGGCCGTCCGCCACCGCGCCGCGGTCCAGTGCGCCGAGCAGCGAGGCGAGTCGCGCGCGAAAATCGAGCGCGACTTCGGCCTCGACATCGTAGCGGTCCGTCAGCGGCTCGAGCGTCGCGAGCGCAGCTTCGGACCGGCCGAGCGGCTCGCCCTCGCGCTGACCGACTGCGACCAGCCCACGCTCGCCACCGAGCGCTCGCTCGAAGCGCGGCTCGCCCAGATCCGCGCCCACATAGACTCGGGCGACCTCGGTGCTGCGCACGCGCTGCTCTACCCGCTGGCCGAAGTGCACCCGAAGCACCCGGCCATCGCCACAGTGGTCCGCAAGCTGGCCCGCGCCGAGGAGGCGCAGCGGCTGGCCGAGGAGGCGGAACGCCGGCGCGAGGCCGAGCGTCTCGCCGCCGAGGAGGCCGCTCGTCGCGCCGAGGAGGCACGGCTCGCCGCCGAGGCCGCGGCCCGCGCTGAGGCGGAGGCCCAGGCCCAGCGCGCCCAGGAGGCCGATCTGTTGGCCAAGCAGGCCGCCGCTCGCCTGCGCGCCGGTCGCGTCGACGAGGCGCGCGATCTCGTTCAACGGGCGTGGCAGCTGGTCCCGCAACACGCCGGCGCGCGCGAGGTCATGCTCTCCCTGCGTGAACACGACGAGCGCATGGAGCGCACACGTCGCGCGGCGGAAGAGGCCGCGCGCAAACGCGAGCTCGCGCAGATCCAGCGACAAGTGCCGACCCTCATCAAGAAGTGCGTCGACTCCGCCCAGCGCTACCGCAAGGCCGAGCAGAAGGCGGCCGAGGCGGCGGCCTCGGGCAACCCCGAGCGGGTCGAGAAGATGGGGGCCGCCAAGCACAAGGCCTGGCAGACCTACATGGACGCCCAGGCCAAGCTGCGCAAGGCCATCGAGGCCTACGAATCCCAAGGTCAACACGACGCCGCCCGCGGCGTGCGGCAGGCCGCCGCCCCGTGCGGCCGCTTCTAGGAGTCGCAATCATGCGCACCTTCTCGACCGTCGCGAGCGCCATCCTCTGCCTGGTTGCTGCGCCCGCACAGGCCGAAACCTCGACCTGGCTCTTCGGGGTCGACGCGGCAGCGCTCGCCACACCGGGCTCATGGGGCGACGTCACGGGCCCCGGCTTCGGCGCCCTGCTGCGACTCGAGTATGGCCTGTCGGCGCGGACGAGCCTCATGGGCCGGGTCGGGTACATCGGGCACTTCGCGACCGACGCGGGTGCCGGGCTCGAGTCGAACACCACCGAGCTGCCCGTCCTGCTCGGGCTGAAGCTCCGTCCCAGCGTGGACAGCAGCTTCTACCTGGCTCCCGAGCTGGGCCTGGTGAGCTTTGGCGCCGAGCTCGACGGCAACATCGAGCTCGGCGACTTCGTCCAACGCTCCGAAATGGGCGCCGAGATGCGCGTCGGGATGACCCTCGGCGCGGGCTTCCGCCTGGGCAGCGCCGATGTGCGCGGCCAGTTGTTCCTCCCCTGGCTGGCCGAGGCGGGTGACTTCGTCGGCTTGATGGTCACCGTCGGCTTCGACCTCTTCCAGAACCCCGACACGCACCGCCCGACGACGATGGTGACCCACACGCCTGCGCCGCCGACGCGGCCGAGCAGGCCTGTCGCCGCACGCCCGCAGATCGTGCACGAGCCGGTCGAGACCGACACGCAACACCAGCTCTCAGGGGCGACCCTGGCTCTTGCGGCCGATGCGAGCTCTCGCCTGCGCCAGGGCCGCGTGAGCGTCGCGCTGGCCATGGTCGACGGTCGCGCCTGCGACGACGCGCTGGTCGGCAGGGCGCAGGCCGGCGACCGGACCGTGTCGACCTGCCTCGCGGACCCACTGACGGAAGACCTCTTCGTAGCGCGCGTCGAGGTACACAACGGCCTCCCGCACGTGCTCCGGCTGCATGAGGCGCCGCTCGCCCTACGCGCGCCAGGCGGCGACGCCCACGTCGTCTTCGACCTGTCGCACCTGGCCGGTCACTGGGAGCGTGCCCGAGCCGAGACCGCGCAGCGCGGGCGCGTGCTCGTGGCCGCCAATGACGGCGCCCACGGGCCCGACGCCGAGTACGTGATGGTCCGACACCTCGACCACGGGCTCCTCTCGCCGCTCGTCGCCGCGACCAGCCTGGACCTCCAGCGGCCGCTCCTCCCGGGCGAGACGCGTCGCGGCTACGTGGTCCTCGCCGTCCCCGCGACGCTCCCGCTCGAGGCGCCCCTGACGCTGGGCCTGTACGACGTCGTCGTCGAGACCGAGCCCGGCGGCCGCTCCTCCCGCTCCGTCGCCTTCGAGTTTCCCCTGCGGCGACGGGCCTGGACCCTCGACGTCACTGCGCGCTCCGTCCGCTCGGCCCTCGTCGCCAGTGACGGCCCCCCTCCAGCGGGCCAGCCATCCGAAGCCCCTGCTCCGCCCCAGGTCGCCCCCAAGGCGCCCGCGGGTCCCTCACGGGTCGCGCTCGGGACCTTGCAGCTCGTCGACGAGGCGAGCCCCGTCGTCTCGCGGTGGGTCGGCTCCCAGGTCGTCGCGGAGACCCTGGACGGAGACGTCATCCAGGGCGTCCTCGTGGGGCTCCGCTCCACCGTGCTCCTGATTCGCCTCGAGGACGACAACCGCCGAGAGCTGGACCTTCTCGACCTCAGCGCCCTCGCCCGCGTCGCCCCCGCCCCAGAGTGAGCGGGCAGAGCCGCCGCCGACCCACACGGCGTCCTTCGCCTGGTCGACCGCCTAGGGCCAGGTCAAGCGGTCCCGCATGCGCTGGATCAGCCGCTCCAGCAGCCGGTCCAGGTCCTCGCCGACCCGATCGCTGCCCAGGTGGACCAGCCAGCGGGAGAGCGGGCTGCCGCTCAGCCGCACGCCGTGGCGCCAGGTGACGCGCGACCGCGCCTCGTAGGGCGCGATGGTGATGACGCCCTCCTCGCCCGGGCCGCCGCCGGGTCGCCGCAGCACGTACCCGATGCCACTTGGCGGCTCGAGCCGGGTCACCTCCAGCTCCAGCGTGCCGCCCGTCGGCGCGCGCTCCAGCATGAAGCGCGTCCCCACCTCGGCTGGCCCCGGCTGCACCCGCTTCAGCCCGCCCCACGACCACCCGACCCAGCGGTTCATGGTGGCGGCCTGCTCGAACACCTCCGCCGGAGGCCCCGGGACGACCCGCGACACCTCGACCGGCCGCACGTCCGGCAGCAGCCACCCCGCGGCCAGCGAGACCCAGGCCAGCCCCACCGCGATCAGCGGGATCCTCATCGCGCCGCCTCCGTCGCCAGGTCCAATACCGGCCCGAATGCCGCCCCCGTCGCTGGCACATGCAGCGTGACATGACCCTCGGGCGGCACGATGGCCTCGAACAGCTCGGCCTCGCCCTCCAGTACGGCGAGGCCCCGCACGCGCAGGAACCGCCGCAGCGCCTCGGCGTCCCCGGCCCGCTGCTCGGCCCGCACCAGCTCCGGCTGCCCCATGAAGGTCGTCCGCGTCCCCTCCACCCGGTGCCCGTCGACCTCCAGGTCCGCAACCTCGCCCTCGTCCAGCACCCACTCCGGCGGCCGCGCGTCCCAGGGTCGGTCGAACAGCACGCCCACCCGCCACGCCAGGCACGGCCGCCCGGTGAACGGCGCCGTCAGCACGCCCTCGCCCCGCGCGCGCCCCTCCACGACCCGCGCGACCGGCGCCCCGTCCGGCACCCGCGGCACCGCGTGCCGCCACCGCGCCGGCCCGCGAGGCCTCGTGTGATACCACCCCCAGGTCAGCAGCCGCGGCAACGTCATGCCCATCAGGATGGCGGTCACCAGCCCCAGCAGCGTCACGCCGACGAGCCCCCAGATGAAGGTCCCTTCGAACGAGACCGGATAGATCGGCGCCCCCTCCTCGGCCCCCATCCCCAACGAAACCGCCCCGACGGCCACCACCGCGCCGGCCGCCGCCGCCGCCCACCTGGCCGCCCACGGCGTCGAGGCCCGCTCCGCGTCGTCCTCCTCGGCCAGCCGGTCCACGATGGCATTTTCGGCCAGATCGAACACGACGGTCGCCCCGCAGCCCGCGCACGCCCCCGCCGCCTCGCCCAAATGCCGACACTCGGCGCACAGATGATAGCAGGCCATCTCCGCCCGCCCGCTCCCAGCCGACACCCGCTGCGGCTGCTTGCGCCTCGCCCGGATCCGCTCCTTGAGCCCCCGCGTCATCGCCCGCATTTCGCGCTCGGCCTGCCGCTGCCGCCGGATCGCGTCTATGACCGCCGCACATGACCCACCGCCCATGCCCCTCACCCCTTCCCGCCGACCGCCACCCCACTGCGCCCCTGCGCCAGACCGTCCGCCGCGCGCTCAACCCGCTCAGTCCGGCGCCACCTCGCCCCCCGACCCCTCCGTGTTCGACTGCGCTCGGGTGGGGACCAACGCCTCGAGCCAGGCTTCGGCGCGTGCCCGCAACTCGCCCAGGCGCTCGTCGGGCCAGGCGTGGTCGGCGTCGACCAGCTGGATGGGGGTCGAGAAGGCGTCGTTGTCCCGCTCGATCTGGACGAAGGTCGCCAGCAGGAACGCGTCGCGAAAGCAGGTCTCGTGCGAAGCATCTGGAGGCGACGGAGCCAGCGCCAACACGGCCGCGGCGAGGCGGGCGAACGTCTGGCGCTCGCGGACGGTGTCGAGCCGGGATCGCTCGATGACCTCGAGGACCTCACGCGGCTCACCCGCATCCAGAGCGGCATCCGCCTCGCTGATCCTGCGGGTGAACCAGTCCGTCGGGTTCTCGGACGAGTCGTCCCTGAGCGCACGGTCGGGCGGCGCCGGCAGCGCGACGGGCTCCCCACCAAGCGACACGAGCCGCGGGCCCTCCGTCGTCGAGACCAGGAGCGCGGCACACGCCACCCCATCACCGATGAGGCGCGCGTGGTAGGGCAACGGCATCTCATAGGCCACTTCCAGCCTACTGGCCGTCGGTCGCACCGCGACCAGGAGGCACTCGCGGCCTTCACGCGAGCAACGGACGAACAGCAGCCCGGTCGCCTCGTCCCATTGAGCCTCCTGCACCCGACCGGCGAGCGAGCCTCCGATCATCAGAGGCACGCACGGAGTCCGCGCCCGCGTCAGCATCGTCAGCAGCACCGGGCCGGCGCTCCGATGCCCGCTCGTGCGCTGGGACACCACGACCAGCCTCCGCTCGCCCTCTTCGCCCGGCGTCCGCACCTCGAGGACCCGGCTGACCGACATCCCGGCGCCCATGTCCATCTGCCGCACGAGCGCCCCATCCGGCCGATGGAGCTGCAACGGCCGGTCCCCGCGCCGCAGGACGATGGTCGCCTCGGCCCCACGCCCGACGACGTCGGCCCAGTCCGCCTGCAGCACCCGGTGCGCGGCCTTGCCGCTGACGCGGTCGCGCACCAGGAACTCCATGGTGTAGTCCCGGTAGGCCTCCCAGAGGTAGGCCGTCCCAGGGATGGGCATCACGAAGTGCGGCGCCGTCTCACCGGCCGAGGTACTGCGAAGGGCCTCGGTGACCCCCCAGCGGCCGGTCTCGAACGACAACACCAGACCGTCCTCGCTGGTGATCCACAGCAGGCCTTCGTCGACGGTCATCATCCCCCGGTCACCCAAGACGCGCGCCACCATCGCGGTCTTCGGCCGGAGCTCGTCGTCATCGAGCGCCACCGCGAACACGAGGTCCGCGACGCGGAGCGTCGCGAGAGCACCCGATCGATCGGGCATCGGCCAGAGCTGCGCCCGATCCCGCGACTCGAGCTGGCTCCACAGCGGCTTCGGAACGGCAGGCCGATCGACGACCACCCGGGACACGCCTCGGTCGAGGGCCCGCAGCGCCTCCTGCCTGCGACGCTCCCACTCCTGGCGCGGACCGGCGTCCTCGGCGTCCATGTAGCGCTCGGCCAACAGCTTGGCATGCGAGGCCGCCTCCAGCGCCCCGGTCCGCAGCTGCAGGTCGCAGATCCCGCCCAGCCGGTCCGCCTCCGACCGCCGCGCGACACGCGCGCTCAGCACCTCGCGGCGCTCGCGCTCGCCCGAGCCGCCCCCCAGCGCGTCCAGGCCGGCCATGATCTCGCGCGCCTCCTGCCACGCGTCGACCTCCAGCAGCCGCGCGACCTCGTCCAGCCGTTCGGCCTCGCGAGCCCTCCGCTGGTTCGCCAGCGTGGCGCGCGCCTCGGTCAGCAGCCGCCGGCCGGCCGCCAACGCCTCCAGGCACGCCAGGTGGCCCTCGACCAGCGCCAGCGCCCGCTCGGCCTCCCCTCGCGCCATCGCCGCCAACGCAGCCGCCAGCGCCGTCACCGCCGCGGGCGCCTCGTCGGCCAGCCCCGCCTCGGCCAAGGCGTCCAGCCAGGTCAGCTCGCGCGCCAGCTCCGGCTCCTCGACCCCGCGCGCGACCACCGCCCGCGCCCCCGGCTCCAGCGCCACGTACGCGCCGCGCGCCTCCAGCGGCTCGCCGCCTCCCGTCAACAGCGCGATGACCCGCTCCCCCTCCAAGCGCTCCCGCCGCTCGCGCGCGACCAGCTCTGCGGCGTCGATCTCCTCCAACAGCCGCACCACCTCGGCGCCCAGGTCCCGCGCCCGCCGTGCCCGCCTCCGCGCCCGCTCGAAGTCCGCACCCGCCAGCGCCGCCCGGCTGCCCTCCAACGCCGCCTCCAACGCCGCCGCCCGCTCCGCCGCCTCGTGCGCCTGCACCACCGCGCGCGCCGCGGCGCTCTCTGGGAACTCGGCCAACACCTCCCGCGCCAGCGCCACCTCCTCTGGCCCCTCCGCCCCCGCCAGCGCCGCCTCGCGCTCCGCCATGCGCGCCGATCGCTGCTCGCGCCGCGCCTCCTCGGCCCTCGCCAACGCCGGATGAGCCGGGTCGCGCTCTCGCAGCCGGGCGGCCGCCCGCGCCACCAGGTCGGCGCGCCCCTCCCGCAGCCCCGCCTCCAAGCACTCGCCCAACACCTCGACCACCCGCCCCTCGCGCCGCCCCTCGACCCGCCGCATGGCCCGCTCGCGGTCCCCCGACCGCGCGTCCGCGACCGCGAGCAGCACCACGACGCGCCCGTCCCGCTGCGTCGCCCGATCCAGCCGCGTCTCCCACTCCAGCGCGGCCGCATCGTCCGCCAAGGTGTCGACCAGCAACTCCAACAGCGCCTGTGCCGGCTCCAGCGCGCCTCCGCTCAGCGTGACGGCCTCCTCGAGCAGCTCGCGCGCCCGCTCGTAGTCCCACTCCTCGAGCGCCGCCTGGGCCTCGGCCAGCCAGGTCGCGGGCGAACCCGACCTCCGCCCCCGCGCCGGCGCCGGCGTCGCCGCCTGCACGCCCGCCGTCTCGCCCGTGTCCAACAGGAAGCGGACCAGCGCCCGCGCCTCGTCCTCCAGCTCGTCCACCCGGGCATGGCAGGCGCTGCGTCCCAGGAACCGATGCGTCAGCAGCACGAACCCCTCGCCCCCGTCCGGCGTGACCGCGATGGCCTCGGCCCCCTCGTCGACGACGAGCCGGCTCTGCAGGCGCGACTTGAGCCCGTAGCGCCGCGCGCGTTCGTCCGGCGGCAGGTCGAGCCCGGTCGGGTTGACCGCGTGGATGAGGTCGATCAGCTCGGCCGCTCCGACGGCGGCCCCCGAGACCACGCGCTCTATCCGCGCCGACAGCTTGGCCTCCAGCCTGAGTGCCGCCGTAGGTGTCATGTCTCGAGCTCCAGCCGTCACGTCCGTAGATCGGCCACTATGCCAGACCGTACCCGCACCGCAACCCGCCCCCAGGCGGGTCCACCACCCTCGCGACGGCGCACGCCGCACGATCGAGCGAGCGCGCCCGCCTCGTCCGCGCCCCCGCCTGACCCCAGCCCCCCGCCCCAACGCGCGGAATGTCTCGTTCTGGTCGCGCCGTCGGCAACGACACCACGAGCCCGGAGGCCATCCGGCCCGCCTTGACAGCCCGGGCCACGCCCGGTTCGATGACCTCCATGGCCCACGACCTGCATTTCCTCGAGCGCCTCTCCCGCGTCGAGTCGGACCACGTCGAGCTGGCCCTCGCCCTGTACCATGACGTCCCGCTCGTCCGGCACCTGCTCGAGACGCACCCGCTGCCCGACTCGGCCGCCCGCGTCGCCTTGTCGCTGGACGACCCGGCCCTCGGCCCCTTCGTCATCGTCACCCGCGAGGGCGACTTCGTGACCTGCCTGGGCCCCGGCATGAGCCCCGCCCCGCACCCGGTCATCCCGCGCGCCCACCTCGACCGCACCAGCCGCGAGCTCACGCGCGTCCGCGACGCCCTGACCCGCGCCATGGCCCACGCCGAGGTCCGCGGCGGCATGAACCGCCTCGTCAAGCGCGTCGTCAAGGCCGGCGACCGACTCTCCCGCGAGGACTTCACCGCGCTCATCGGCTTCCAGCCGCTCATCCGGGCCGCCTTGCACCTTGCGCTCCACGCGGCCAGCACGCGCGCCGCGGACGCGCGAAAGCCCCTCCTCCACGCGACGCGCCGATCGGCCCGCGGCCTCGACCCGGCCCACCTCCGCCGGTACTGGCAGGACGTCTGGGCCATCGGCCACCTCATCACGCTGGTCGCCCTCGACGGAGCCGACACCCTGACGGCGCTCCCCTTGCCCCAAGAAGACCTGCCAAACCCCGACCTCTTCTCCTGGAGCGCCTCGAACCACGGCGTCACCGCGGTCCTCCTCCGCGGCGCCTGGGCCGTCGCGCGCGTCGGCAAACCCCTCCTCGGCCCCTACAAGGCGGGGCTGCACACCGAGCTGTTTCGCGAGACCACCCTGCAATATGGCTTCGGCCTCGCCGCCATGGGCATCCGGCACGCCAAGTACCAGGCCGAGATCGTCAAAGTCCTCTCACGGCAGCACGTCCGCGCCACCAGCCCCGCCGGCGCCGAGGCCTTCAAGCTCCGCCTTCAGACCCTCTCGGACATGGTCGCGGCGTCCCACGTGCTCCCGCCCGGGGTCGACGCGCGCCTCGCCGCCTTCACCTTGTGCCAGTACGCCACCCAGCGCACGTCCGCCCCGACCCCGTCTCCCGACGACCCGGCCGAGATCGAGCTGGATCTGCTCACCCGGCTCCACGACCCCGCCGACGTCCGCCTCGACACCCTGGCCTTCGTGGACGCCTGCCGGCTCCTCCTCTGGGTCGCCCGCGCCGCCCCCGAGGACCTCTACGTCCCCGCCGCCCACCTGAACCTCGTCGCCCCACCGTGGACCCCTGAACGCACCCTCGACCTCCTCGACGCCGAACGCCGCCGCAGCGTCCGCAAGGTCACCCCGCGCACCTCCACCAAGATCGGCCGCAACGCCCCTTGCCCCTGCAACAGCGGCCGCAAACACAAGCTCTGCTGCGGCGCTTGACCCTCCGAACTCCCCGCTCTGCTCCCGCCACACTCAGAACCCTTGGATGTCGCCCGGCGCGACGCCCAGCCGGTCGGCGATCTTCCTCAGCGTGTCCGGGCGCGGCCGCCCGACTTCGCCGCGCTCGATGCGCGCGATGCTCTTGGCCGACACCCCGGGGAAGTCCTCGCGACTCAGCCGGCGCTGCAGCCTCAGCCGCCGCAGCGACGCCCCGAAGCTGCGCTCTTCTTCCCGCCGGAGCTGCCCGATACGGCGACGGTATTCGGGATCCCACTCGTACAACACCGCGTCGAAGCTGGCTTCATAGATCCCGAAGCGCAGGGTCTGCCCGTGGTCGATGACCTCGAAGTCTGCGAAATCGGGCTCGATGCCCTCACCAGAGGCATCAAAGGCCGATAGCGGCACCGTGAGCAGGTCCAGATCCCCGCGAACCACAACGAGCAAGCCGAGCCGACCGTCCACGGAACCGCCGAGGCACAGGTCCCGCCGGTTCGCGTCGGTGAGCACTTCGGCCAGCGCTTCGTTCGGCAAGATGACCGGCGGACGTCCCACGCAAGTCTCGGAGCGGCTGGCCAGGATCGACTCGATCGGCCACGAGTGCTCCATCTCGGACAGCCCCAGGATACGGGTCCTGAACCGCCGCTGTTCGCGCATTCCACCCAGCGACTCGAGCAGCCAGGACCACCCTTCGTGGCGACCGACCACGACATAGGTTCGCACCCGCGCGTCCAGTCGCGCCAGGACGTCCGTGACCTCGGACTTGGACGAAGCGACGTTCGGCCACTGAAAGTCCTGGTCCAGTCGCGAACCGATGTACACGAACTGCTCACTCATCCGCTGCGCTCCTCACCGGGTTCTCCGGATACATCCGGTCCCAGGCTGCGATCAGCTCCTCCCAGTGTGCTGCGATGGCCTGCCTCACTTCCTGCGGGATGTCTCTCCATCCGCCTCCTGGCGGCACGATGAAGTCCCCGTCCCGCAGTCCGACACGCCACGCCTTGGGCCCGCGCATGATCGTGACGTGAGGCGGCTCGAGCCGCTCCTTGTCGCGAATCTTCACCCTCCAATGCGGCCGAAGGGCCGTCGGAAGTGGGACTTCGTAGGGCACCGTTCGCCGACCTCCTCTCCCAACACTGTCCCCTCCCGTTTATTGCGTCAAGGGGACACTTTCAACGTCACCCCAGCACCTCGACCAGCTCCGCGACGATGACCAGCTCGCCGTCCTCCAGGTCCTCCAGCACGATGGGCTCGAAGCGCTCGTCGGTGCTGTCCGGGTGCAGGATGACGCGCCGATGGCGCCAGGTGCCGTCGGCCTGCGGCTCCTTGGCTGACTCGTAGCGCTTGACGGTGTACTTGCCGCCCAGCTCGGGGTCGGCGATGTCGCGGTGCTGCGCCAGGACGACCTTGCCCTGCAGCGACCCCTTGGGGGCCAGGCGGAACAGGCACCAGGCGCCGTCGGGGATGCGCCGGTTCATCGACTCCCCGACCACCTGCGCGACGAACAGCTCCGGCGCCGGCCGGGTCAGCCCGTCCCAGGTCACCCAGTCGTAAGTCCCCTGGTCCTCACCGACCAGCTGCGACGGCGAGAACCCACCCGCCGCCACCTTCAGATCCAGCGCCGGGATGCAGTTCTCGTAGGGCCGCGCCTCACCCGCGGCCACGCGGCGGAAGGGCAGCACCTTGGCCGCCTCCGGCTCGGCCACCGCCGCCGCGGCTCGCTCCTGCTCGCGCACGACGCCGTAGACCCGGTCCAGCATCAGCCCCCGGAAGAGATCGCGCAGCACCGGGTCGGCGAAGACCGCGTTAACGAACTCGGTGTGCTTGGCCAGCCGCTCGACCAGCGCGTCGTCCAGCTTCGGCCCGAACACGTGCTCGAAGTTGCCCTTGTCGTTGGCCAACGCCGCCTGCCGCACCTCGTCGTCGCCCACCAGCACCACGGCGACCTCATCGATGAGGCCCTGCGCGTCGTACGCCGTCTGCATCCGCTGGTTGATGATCTCGATGATGGTCGACAGCTGCTCGATGGGCGGCGTCGCCGCCCCGGTCCCGGTGTGCTTGGGCCCGACCACCTCGCCGTCCTGCCCCTTCTGCAGAACCAGCGCCCCCTCGGCCGCCTTCTTGATGCGCAGCGACTTCAGCACCACGTCGTCACCCAGGTCCACCGGCCCGCCCTGGTCGGGCCGCGGCAGCTTGCGCAGCAGCATCCGCCCGAACGCATACAGCTTCTCGAGCCGCGCATCCTGAAACGGCACGATCTGCCCCATGAACCCGTACAGGTTCACGAAGGCCGACAGCGTGCCCCGAAACGCCTCCTGACGCTCCACCGCCTCCTTCACCGCCTGCTCGCGCTCGCCCCCCGGCGCCTCCTCGGCCCGCAGCTTCATAGCCCGCCACCGCTCGACCGCCGGGTCCACCCGCGCGTTCAGCTTCGCGTTGTCCCAGACCTTCTGGTCGGCCCGCAGCGCGAAGAACACCTCGGCGAACCCGTCCACCTCGGCCGCCGTCCACAGCTGGAACCGCTCCAGCGCGTGGTGCAGCTCGTACAGACGCTGCGGCTGTATGTCCTCGGCCGTCGTCGTCTTCTCGTAATAGACCTGGAACGCCTCCAGGATGTCCTGCCGCCGGTTCACGAAGTCCAGGACGAAGGTCGTCTCCTTACCCCGCTTGGTCCGGTTCAGCCGCGACAGCGTCTGGACCGCCTGCACCCCGTCCAGCCGCTTGTCCACGTACATCGCCACCAGGAGCGGCTGGTCGAACCCGGTCTGGTACTTGTTCGCCACGATCAGCACGTTGAACGCATCCGACGCGAACTTCTCGGGCAGCTCCGCCTCGCGGATCCCCCCGTTCATCCCCACCTCGGTGTACGTCTCCCCGGTCCCGTGCTCGTCCTTCACCTCGCCCGAGAACGCCACCAGACACCGCACGTCCCGATACCCGCGCTCGCGGACGTACCGCTCCATCGCGTCCTTGTACCTCACCGCCATCAGCCGGCTGCCGGTCACCACCATCGCCTTCGCCCGCCCATCGAGCAGGTGCGCCACGCACGCCCGGAAGTGCTCGACGACGATCTCCACCTTCTGCGCGATGTTGCTCGGGTGCAGCTCGACGAACTGCTTGAGCGCCCGCAAGGCCTTGCTCTTGTTCAGCTTCGGGTCGTCCCCCACCGCCTTGGCCAGGCTCGCAAAACGCGCATAGGTGATGTACCCGGCCAGGACATCCAGGATGAACCCCTCCTCGATGGCCTGCCGCATCGAGTACAGGTGGAACGGCGCCGGCTTGCCGTCCGCCGTCTTGTGCCCGAACAGCTCCAACGTCTTGAACTTGGGCGTCGCCGTGAACGCAAAGAAGCTCATGTTCGGCTGAGGTCCCCGCTCCAGCGCCTTGCGCAGCGCCAGCTGGTCCGGCACCGACAGCGCCTCGGCCTCCTCCGCGGCCCTCGCCTCCAGCGTCGCGTCGGCCAGGATGCCCTTGACCGCCACCGCCATCTCGCCGCTCTGCGAGCTGTGCGCCTCGTCCACGATGATGGCGTAGCGCCGCTCGGGCAGCTTCTCCATCTTGTCCTGGATGAACCCGAACTTGTGGATGGTCGAGATGATGATGGGCGCCCCGGCCGCCAGCGCCGCCGCCAGCTGGTCCGAGTGCTTGTCGATGCGCTCGACCACCCCGGTCTTGTGCTCGAACTGGTAGATGGTGCTCTGCAGCTGCTGGTCCAGCACCTTGCGGTCGGTCAGCACCACCACCGAGTCGTACACCTTGCGGTCCGCCTCGTCGTGCAGGCTCGCCAGCCGATGCGCCAGCCAGGCGATCGAGTTCGACTTGCCCGACCCGGCCGAGTGCTGCACCAGGTAGTTGGTCCCCGGCCCCTTGTCCCGCGCCGCCCCCACCAGCCGCCGCACGCAGTCCAGCTGGTGATAGCGCGGAAAGATCAGCGTCTCGGTCTGGCTCTTCTTGCCCGTGTTGGGGTCCGTGCGCTCCTCGACCTGCACGTGCAGGAAGCGCCCGACCAGATCCAGCAGGCTGTCCCGCTGCCAGACCTCCTCCCACACATACGAGGTCCGGTGCTTCCCATCGACCGGCGGGTTCCCCTTCCCACCCCCATGGCCCCTGTTGAACGGCAGGAAGAACGTGTCGTCCCGAGCCAACCGGGTCGTCATCCACGCCTCGTCGGTGTCGACCGCGAAGTGCACCAACGCCCGCGCCTTCCACCGGAAGATGGGCGCCTTGGGGTCACGGTCCTTGCAATACTGCCGCTTGGCGTGCTCGACCGTCTGGCCGGTCATCGCGTTCTTCAGCTCGGCCGTCACCACCGGCAGGCCGTTCAGGAACAGCACCAGGTCCAGCGAATTCTCATTGTTCGGGTCGTACCGCAGCTGACGCACCACCATCAGCCGGTTCTTGCCGTACAGCGCCCACACTTCCGGGTTCAGCCCATGCCCCGGCTGAAAGAACGCGACCCGCAGCTGCTGCCCATAGAAGGGGAACCCGTGCCGCAGCGTCTCCAGCGCCCCCTTGCCGTCCATCCACTTGCACAGCTCGCGCACCACCAGACCCGCCAGCTTGCCGCCATGGATGGCCTCCAGCTTCGCCCAAGCCTTCGGCTGCGTCTCGCGTATGAACCCGACCACCACCTCGGGCATCACCGCCAGCTCCCGGTCGAACGCCCCCGCCTCCCCGACCTCGTACCCCCCAGCCCCGACCAGCTGCGCCTCGACCAGCGCCTCGAAGCTCTCCTCGGTGTGCACGCCCTTCATGGCTCTGTCTCCCCATAGTCGAGGCCAGCTTGCGTCGCGACGTAGGCTTGGCGCGGATGAGTCGGTTGCTCTGGGAACTGGTGGGCCAGCAGCCCTTGCTCGACCATGGCCCGCAAATGCCGTTTCAGGGCCTCCGGATGGCGGTCCAGAATGGCCGCGAGGGTCGCAACATCCCGAGGCGCATCCTCGCAGAGCCGCAAGATGAGCCGGCGGAGCATCCTTTCTCCTGGCCGCTTGCCGAGCTTTGCGATCTCTCCTCTGAGGCGCTCTGGAACGGCATGCTCAGGACCAAGGTCGCCAGCCGCGGACGCTCGCCCCCGGTTCGCTGGTCCAATGCGCCGAACGAACTCACTACTTTCAGCGCCGAGCTCACCACTTTCGGCTCCAAGCTCACTCCTTTCTGGCCCGAGCTCACTACTTTCGGCTCCAAGCTCACTACTTTCGGCTCCAAGCTCACTACTTTCGGCTCCAAGCTCACTACTTTCGGCTCCAAGCTCACTACTTTCGGCTCGGAAGTCCTTCCGCTGACTCCCAGGTAGATTGCCCGTGTCCTTCAGGTCCAAGCCCCACTCGGAACCCATGCCGACTCTGGGTCGCACTCTCACGGCCGGCCCCAGTGTGTAGAAGGTGGCAGAACCCGCACGGTGAGGCTGTAAGAGGAGTCGGTCACAGAGGCGGCGCAGCATCTTGCTCGCCCCCAGCGTATCGAGGCCCGCGATCGCCCTCATCGCCGCATTGTCGACGCGTCCGGCGCGGAAGGCCTCGAAGAGGGCGCGGAACTCCTGCGGAGTCAGCTCCTCGCCGCCCAGCGACTCGATGAAGGCGCGGTCCTCGGGGCTCAACGTCATGGTGTTGCGCAGCGTCACCCGCACCTCGTGCGGTGTGGCGACCAGCTCGGGCAGGGGCAGGAACTCGGCCTCCATCTCGGCGAACATGCGCGGGATGCCCTCGCCCTGGTCGCGCATGAAACCCAGGTCGACCAGGCCGCGGACCAGGCGCGGGTTGCGGCTGACGTGGACGCGCTCCATCGCCAGCACCCGGTCGAGCGACACCTCGGGCAACAGGCCCCCGGGGCTGGTCACCTCCATCCGGTCGTCGAAGAGCCACACCTCGACCCCGCGGCCCATCACCGCGTAGTCGCGGTGCGCGACCGCGTTCAGCAGCGCCTCCTTCCACGAGAACTCGGGGTACTCCCAGGTCTGCTTGAACCGCCCGCCCGCCGTCAGCCGCGACGGTCGCCGCAGCAGGCCGCTGATGACCTGAAAGGCCCGCTCCAGCACCTCGGGCACCGGCCCCTCGATGCGCGGCAGCTCCTCGACGTTGTGCTCGAGGCCTAGCCGTCGCTCCGTCCCGATGACCCGAAACACCCGCACGCCCGCGTTCGGGTGCTCGGGCAGCCCCCGCCGGAACAGCCACTCGGCCGCCTCGCGCAGCTGCAGCGTGGTCCCGCGCCAATCGGCGAGCCGGCGCCGGGCCAGGTAGTCCTCGACCGGCGCGTCCTCCAGCCCCGCCCCCTCGCGCGCCCGACGCAGCAGCCCCTCGTCCAGCTCCCCCAGCCCGCATGCGCTCGGCCGCGCCTCCCAGCTCTCGACCAGCCCCCGGAACTTCAGCGCCTGGATGTGCTCGTGCTTGGCCTGCAGCGTCTGGTCACCCATCCGCAACGGATACCCGTCGCCGACGACCATCACCGGCGCAAAGGCCTGCAGCACCTCGAACACCAGCAGCTCGACGCCTTCGACCTCCACCACCCGGCCCGCCGGCTGAGGCGGGTCCAGCCGGTCGGCCGGCGTCCGCAGCATCTGCTCGACCGCCTCGCGCGGATAGCGGTGCCCGGTCGGCGTCCCGTCGTCCTCGACCCCCAGCAGCAGCACCCCGCCCTCGGCGTTGGCAAAGGCGGCCACGTACTCGGCGATCTGGTCCCGCACCTCGCGCCGGCCTCGCGCCTTCTTCCTGCCCTCCGGCCCCTCGAACAGCGACTTGCGGTCGAAATGCTGCCCCTCCGAGCGCCTCAGAAAGACGCTCACGTCCAGCTCACCGCCGCCGCCGCCTCGAGCGCTCACGCCATCGCCTCCAGCGCCTCGAAGCTCTCCTCGGTATGCCCCTTCATCGCTGCCCTCCCAGAGCCTCGAGCTTCCGTCGCACGTATTGTGCGCCGATCGGCGCAAAGGCCGGCAGAGTTCCCCTAGCGTCCGGTTCGGTGAACGCAACGAGCAGGGATCCGAGGAGGCTCTTCTGCCTGCGAACGTCCTTCTGCTTGGCTATCTCTCGCGAGATCCGAACCTGGACCTCTCGACGCCGTTCAGCCAGGTGCTGAGCGTTGAGATTCAGGACCTCGATGGCTGCTCGTCCACCGGCGTCCGCAGATTCGATGAGCAGCAGTCGACTACTCGTACCGGCCCTCCGATAGGTGAAGAGCGCCGCCACGTCGGGCGGGAAACGGCACGGGTGTACCGGGCTCAAGGTCGCCTTCTTCGCACGGTCACAGGTCTCGTCCCAGTGGCCTGGCCGACCATAGTAGCCGACGCACGCACCGAGCAGGTTGGACCACTCGTACATGTCTTCGGCATAGTCCTCGCGCGGCAGGAAGTGCTCGATGCGCGTCCCGCCGTTCCCCTGCGGCGCCGGGTAGTCCAAGGGGCCATGCGGCGAGATGGTCTGCATGCAATAGGCGCACAGGCCTCGTTGCTCGGCGACCAACGCTGCCCTCATGGGGCCGGCGCAACCAGACGGGTTCCAGTCCCGATTCTCCGGCTTGCGCCCACCTTGTTCGGCACAGATGCGTGCGAGTTCCTGACGCCGACCCTCCAGGCAGGGCGGCTCCCCTCGCTTCTCAATCCGCCGCACCGCCAACCTCCAAGGTGCGAAGCTCCCACATGAGCGGCTCGAGCTCAGGGTCATCTTCCGGCAAGGTCTCGCGAAGTTTATCAACCAGGGCTCGCGCCTCCGTGGCCTTCCCCTCATCGATCAGGATGCCAAGCCGATTGAGTCGCTCGACGACCTCGACAGGTCGCTCTGGAACTCCCATCAGCTTCTTCAGGATGTAGTTGCTATCCAGCCCTTCAGCGGCCCCTACGGCATGAACGCGTCCCTGGTCGTCCAGGAATCTGACTTGCTCGGCCGGGACGCTGGCGATGACCTGCGGCGAGTGGGTCGTCACGACGAACTGCAGGTTCGGGAACGCTTCGGTCAGCCGAGGCAGAACCGTCCGTTGCCAGCCCGGATGCAGGTGCAGCTCGACCTCGTCGATGAGCACGATGCCGCGCGCCAGCACAGGTGCCTCGTTGCGTTGGTGAGGGTTCAGCCGAACGGCCCGCCAAGCGATGTCCGCGGCGAGGGCGACCAGGCTGCGGAAGCCGTCGGACAGCAGGTCGAATGGCACGCGACGTTGATCATGAAAGGTGACACGCAGCTGTTGGTAGGCCGCGTCGTAGGTAAGCCGATACGCTCCCTCGATGAGCGCGACGGCTGCATCCTCCACCGCAGCCAGATGATCGGGTCGCAAAAGATCGTCAGGGCCATGTACGGCGCGCCGTCCATCCGCGAAGGTCTCGGCGATCCGCTGGATCCGGGCGAACTCCTGAAGTCGCATCCATGCAGAGAAGAGCTTGTGGTTCGACTCGGGATCCAGGCAGTCCTGATAGCCCTCGGTGCGCGAGCCCAGCCCCTCCTCCTTCTTCGCGCTCGCCCGCTTTTGAGACCACAGCCGGCCCGCTCCGTAGTAGGCGATGACCGGCAGGTCGACGGGCGCCCTGCCGTTCGGGCGCTTCACGCGGTCTTGATAGGCCTCGGCCAGCGCGCGCAGCTCGGCCATCTCCGTCGTGGTCGTGTTCCCCTTCGCGGTCCGCAGGTCGCGCGCCCACTGGATGGCCCGCTCCACGGCCGCGTCGTCCGGGTCCCCGACGCTCCCCCACGCCTCGACGCGAACGGGGAACACCGGCTCGACGTTCGCTTGCTGGCCCTCGTGGATGAAGTCCCGCCGCGCCTCGTCTCGCCGAATCCCCCGCGGAGGCGGGATGTCGAACCCCACGAACCACGCGCCCGCCGCGACCGCCAGGCCCTCCAGCACGCTCGACTTGCCCGACCCGTTCACGCCGGCCAGCACGGTGCAGCGCTCGTGCAGTTCGATCTCGAACCGCTCGAAGCACCGGAAGTTCGCGAGGCGAAGCTTATCGATTCTCATGAGTCCTCCGTCGGGCGACTTCTCGCGGTCGGCCGGAGTCCCGAAGTCGCTGCAGGACGGCAACGCTCTCGTGGACGTCCGGAGTGCTTCACCTTGGTGAAGCCCCAGCGCGGCGCAGCTTGCTGCGCCGCGCTGGGCGGCCGACTCCCGGCGGCAAGCCGCCGGCCTTGGGGCTCCAGCAAGCTGGAGCACTCCGGTCGAGCCCCCTCGGCCTCCGTCGGCCTCCCCGCTGGAGTGCTTCACCTTGGTGAAGCCCCAGTGCGGCGCAGCTTGCTGCGCCGGATGGGCGGCCGACTCCCGGCGGCAAGCCGCCGGCCTTGGGACTCCAGCAAGCTGGAGCACTCCGGTCGAGCCCACTCGACCTTCGTCGGCCTCCCCGCTGGAGTGCTTCACCTTGGTGAAGCCCCAACGCGGCGCAGCTTGCTGCGCCGGATGGACGGCCGACTCCCGGCGGCAAGCCGCCGGCCTTGGGGCTCCAGCAAGCTGGAGCACTCCGGTCGAGCCCCCTCGGCCTTCGTCGGCCTCCCCGCTGGAGTGCTTCACCTTGGTGAAGCCCCAGCGCGGCGCAGCTTGCTGCGCCGGATGGGCGGCCAAGCCCCGGCGGCAAGCCGCCGGCCTTGGGGCTCCAGCAAGCTGGAGCACTCCGGTCGAGCCCCCTCGGCCTTCGTCGGCCTCACCGCTGGAGTGCTTCACCTTGGTGAAGCCCCAACGCGGCGCAGCTTGCTGCGCCGGATGGGCGGCCAAGCCCCGGCGGCAAGCCGCCGGCCATGGGGCTCCAGCAAGCTGGAGCACTCCGGTCGAGCCCCCTCGGCCTTCGTCGGCCTCCCCGCTGGAGTGCTTCACCTTGGTGAAGCCCCAGCGCGGCGC
>JAWLBL010000031.1:21580-103539 GCA_041687695.1 Myxococcota bacterium
CCCCAGCGCGGCGCAGCTTGCTGCGCCGGATGGGCGGCCAAGCCCCGGCGGCAAGCCGCCGGCCTTGGGGCTCCAGCAAGCTGGAGCACTCCGGTCGAGTTGCCGGGCTCGCTCACGCCATCGCCTCCAGCGCCTCGCGCGGCGCCCCGGCCGAGGGGGCGTCCTCGCCGGCCCCGACGCCCGTCTGCCCGGTCACCGCGGCGGTGATGAGGGCCTGGCGGTACTCTTGGAGGCGGTCGAGCTGGGTTTGCACCGATTGGCTGACCCGGTCGGCCGCTGTCATCTGTGCGGCCACACGCGAGACGATCCGCTCTTGGTCGACCACGCACGGCAGGGGGATGCGATAGGAGAGGATCTGGTCACCACTGATGTGGGGGACACTCACTCCGGTAGTGTCGGGTTCGAGGTGGGCTTGGAAGCGCGCCCACTCGAGTGTGAGACGTAAGAACCCGGTCAGCAGACGATCGCCGGGTCGCAAGCGGGCCACCCGTTGAAGCAACAGGCTGGGACAGTCCTCCTGAGTTACCTCTGCAAGTCGAAGCCCCTCTTTGATCCAGGGACGGTCCATTCCGAGGACGAGATCACCCGGCTGCAGCCAGAACCGGTCCAGTCCGAGCGTACGACTCGCAGGCCAGTACACGGTCTCATTCCAGCGCAGACAGCCTGGCGCAACGTTGATCCCACGCACTAGCCGGATGTCCGATTCGTCGTGCGAGAAGAGCTGACTGGAGAAGGCGTATCCAGGCAGTAGCTCCGCCACATAGGCAAGCTTCACACGCGGGGCGTCAAGCTTTTCGAGTGCATCCGCGATGAGGGCGGAGCGCTTCTCGGCCAGCAGGTCCAGCAGCTTGCGCTTGTTGGCGATCAGGGCGTCGATGGCGGCGGTCTTGCGGTCGAGGTAGTCGGCGATGGCGCGCTGCGTAGCGACGGGCGGGACCGGCAACAGGACTTCTTGAAGACGCGGAAATCTGAACCGCGGTGCACGTTCACGTACTGAAGGGCAAATGACATAGATGTAACCGCGGACGGCCATCTCTCGAAGGACGTGGGCGAAGTAGCGGTTCTCGTGCTCCTGACTCAGCGGGTTGCAGACTACATACTCGCCAGTGCACTTGCCGTCGGAATCCGAAATCCCGATGGCTCCAGCGAATGCATCCATCCCATGGACGACCAAGTCGCCACGTCGGACGCCTTGGTAGCCTGTCTCCTTCTCAGCCATCATGAAGCCGTCGGTCCGTCGATTGTCTCTAAGCGTGACCTCGCCGTCACGAAATGCCGTGACTACGCCTTCATCACCTCGGGGCGGGCGCGCCTCTTGCCGAAAAATGAACCGACCTCGCTTGATGGACCAGTTGAGAGGGATGTGTCCCAACCAAGGTAGCGCATGTGAGGGGTTGCTCACGCCAGCACCTCCTCGAGCATCCCTTGGATCTGGGACTCGAGGTCGCGGATCTCCTGCTCGATGACCTCCAGCGGGCGGGGGGGCTGGTAGACGTAGAAGTGGCGGGTGAAGGGGACTTCAAAGCCGACCTTGGTCTTGGACTCGTCGATCCAGGCGTCGGGGACGTGGGGCAGGACCTCGCGGGCCAGGTAGGCATGGATGTCCTCTTTGAGGGGGACGTTCTCGTAGTCGCGCAGATCGGGGTCGGGCTCGGGGTGGCCGTTCTTGTCGCGGCAGACCTCGGCCGAGTCGTCGCGCTCGGACAGGGCGGTCAGGATCGCCTTGTGGAGGGGGGCGGCGAGCTTGAGGCCCGCGGCCTTGGCGGCGGCCTTGAGCGCCTTTTCGAAGGCGGGGCGGGAGGAGTAGAGCTTGGAGCCGTCGATGCGCTGCAGCATGGCCAGCAGGTCGGCCTGCAGTTGCTGGCCGGCGGCGATCTCGGCTTGGGCGGCCTCGCCCTTCTTGCGGCTGGAGGCCAGGTTCTGGAAGGCGCTCTGCTCATGCAGGCGGGCGATACGGTCCGGGCTGGCCTGGAAGTTGAGCTTCAGCGGGCGCTCGACCGTGACGCGGTGAAAGCCGAAGTCGGCGTTGTCGAAGATTTTGACGATGGGACCGGGCTCGAAGCTGGCGTACTGGCACGTCAGCTCTCGGATGTCGCGGTCGGCCAGCTCCTTGCGTTTGTCGCCCAAGGACTTGCGCATCTTCTTATAGTACTCGACGCCGTTGATCAGCTGGACCTTGCCCTTGCGGTGCGGCGCCTTGCGGTTGGTCACCAGCCAGACGTAGGTCGAGATGCCGGTGTTGTAGAAGAGCTGGTCCGGCAGGGCGACGATGGCCTCGAGCAGATCGTTCTCCAGCAAGTAGCGGCGGATCTCGCTCTCGCCCGACCCGGCGGCGCCGGTGAACAGCGGCGAGCCGTTGAAGACGATGGCCAGGCGGCTGCCGCCCTCGCCGGTTGGGCTGACGGGCTTCATCTTGCTGAGCATGTGCAAGAGGAACAGCAGCGAGCCGTCGTTCTTGCGCGGCAGCCCCGGGCCGAAGCGGCCGCCGTGGCCGCGCTGGGTGTGCTCGTCGCGGATCTTCTTCTCGGCCTTGGACCAGTCGACGCCGAAGGGCGGGTTCGAGATGAGGTAGTCGGCCGACAGCTCGGGCAGGCCGTCCTCGGTGAAGGAGTTGCCGTACTTGATGTTGTCGGCCTCCTGGCCCTTGATGAGCATGTCCGCCTTGCAGATGGCGTAGCTCTCGGCGTTCAGCTCCTGCCCGAAGACCTTCAGGCGCGCCGCCGGGTTCAGGTTGGCCAGGTGCTCCTCGGCGACCGACAGCATGCCGCCCGTGCCGCAGGCCGGGTCGTACATGGTGCGGACCACGCCCGGGCGGGTCAGGCCGGCGTCGTCCTCGGCGAACAGCAGGTTCACCATCAGCCGGATGACCTCGCGCGGGGTGAAGTGCTCACCGGCCGTCTCGTTGGACTGCTCGGAGAACTTGCGAATCAGCTCCTCGAAGACGTAGCCCATCTCGTGGTTGGCCACGCGGTCGGGATGCAGGTCCACCTCGACGAACTTGCGGGCCACCAGGAAGAGCAGGTTCGCGGCGTCCAGGCGCGCCACCTGCTCGTCGAAGCGGAACTTGTCCATGATGTCGCGCACGTTGGGCGAAAAGCCGTGCACGAAGGCGCTGAGGTTCGCCGCGATGTGGGCCGGGTCGTCGCCGAGCCTTTCGAAGTCCAGCCGACTGACGTTGTAGAAGGTCTGGCCGGCCGCATCCCGCAGCATCTTCTCGCGCAGGGCGGCGGGGGTCTTGTCGGCGGGGAACTTGGCGTCCGCGGTCAGCACGGCGGCCCGGGTCGGCGCCAGCACCTGGTCCAGGCGCCGCAGGACCAGGAACGGCAGGATGACCCGGCCGTACTCGCTCTGCTTGTAGTCGCCGCGCAAAAGATCCGCGACCGACCAGATGAAGCTGACCTTTTCCGAGAAGTTCTGCATGCTTTCCCGTCTCTCCCCGTCGTCTTCGCCCGCCCACCGGCCGGCCTCGTCGCGGCCGCAGCCTAATCGCCCAGGCCGATGTTGGGCAACGGGCCATGGCCAGGGCGCCCGCCTTCCGACATGCGCGGCCGGTGCCGAGGGTTGAAGGGACGGCAGGAATCCGTCTATGGCTTGGAGCATGAAAGCGACGCTGACCCAGAGGATGGAAGTGGGCCTGGAGCTCGACCTCGGCCTCGGACGCCTGTTCGAGGTGGTGGCGAGGTTCGTCCGCGGCCAGACGCTGACGGGCGCCGAGCGCAAGCTGGTCTCGGTCTTCGAGCAGGACGGGGCGGCGCTCGGGGCCCGGCTGCTCGAGAGCGAGGACCAGGCGGACCTGTCGAAGCGCATCGACTCGGCCGTCCGGTGTCCCGAAGTGCACGGGACCGTGCAACAGCTTCTGAGTGCGTTCATAGCGGCCGTGCCCGGCGACGGCCTGCGGCGTACCATGACGGCCGCGTACAGCCCGGACTTCGTTGGCGGCCTACAGGCGATCGTCGGCGAGCGTTTCCACCGCGAGGCGGACGAGATCGCGCGCCTCATGGCGGTCTACCTGCGACTCGCCGCCCCGGCGCTCGCGCAGAGCGCACCACAGCCCGAGACCCTCGAATCCGAGTTGCGGCAGCTCGCCGAGCAACTCGACGACCCCGACCTGCCGAAGCCATTGAAGGATGCGGGGACTGCACATCTCCGGGTGCTGCTCGTGCAGTTCGCCTTGATCCAGCGAGCGCTCGGACAGCACGTCGACCCGTGGCTCACGCGGGCGCTGGTCTGCGAGCTGCGCGATGCGGTGAGGACCTCTCTGGCCCTGCTGGTTGCGACCACCGGCGGCGAGGTGTCCGAGGACCTGCTCGCGCCGTCCCAGCGTCTGGACCTGGAGGCCCTCGAGTTGGAGTACCGGCGCAACCGCACGCAACGTGCGCTCCGGCTCGTCCAGCAGTGGCAGCACGAGGCGGACGAAGAGGACGAGTGGGTCCGGGATCAGCTCGAGGCCGACGCCGCCGACCTGCCGATGCGCCTTTAGCGAATGAAGCCCGTCCCGGTACTGCTCGACACGAGGGGACGGAGCCGTAGCGCACGTCGAGCCCGCCGACCTCGGTCGCCCGGACCCGACCTACCGCCGGCCGACACCGAGCGGGACCGTAGTCGCCGCGGCGAGGGGCGTCAGTCGTGGCGGACGGTCGAGAGCGCTCATTTTCCGCTTCGGCTCTTGAGGTCGTTGGCCTGGAGGCGGGCAAGGACGTGATGGCGGGCGGCGTCGAGGACGGCGCGCTCGGCGTCGGCGTAGGTGGCCTCGGCGGGAAGGCCGTCGAGGATGGGCTCGATGGAGCCGGGCAGGTCGAGGCGCTTGGCGCGCTTGAGGAGGAAGGAGCGGAGCCGGGCGCGCTCGGGCCGGGGGAAGGCGAGCGTGAGGTCGAAGCGGCGCGCGAGCGCGGGGTCGACCGCGTCGGGGAAGTTGGTCGTGCCGACGACCAGGCCGGGGATACGCGAGTAGTCCAGCTCTTGCATGAGACCGACGACGACGCGGTCGAGCTCGGCGACGTCCATGCGGTCGCCGCGCTGGCGGCCGAGGGCGTCGAGCTCGTCGAGGAGGAGCACGCAGGGGGTGCGCTCGGCGAAGCGGAACACCTCATGCAAGCGCGACGAGGTCTGGCCCAGCAAGGCCCCGAGAATGCCATCGATTCTGACGACGTAGACCGGCAGACCGAGGGTCGCGCCGAGCGCGCGGGCGGTGAGGCTCTTTCCGCAGCCGGGCGGGCCGGCGAGCAGGAGTCGTGTCCGTCGGGCGATGTCCAGCTCGGCGAGCTCGTCGGCGTAGCGATACTCGGTGACCACGCCGTCCAACGCGGCGCGGAGCTCCGCCGTCAGCTCGACCTCGGCGAGCGTGGTGTCGAGCGTCACCGGGGCCAGCGTCTCGGGTACGGCGGCCATGGGCGTGACCAGCGTGTGGCCCTGGGCTCGAAGCGCGGTCCGAAGCTGGCGCGCCGCGCTCGCGTGACCGCGTCCCTCGGCCTCCTGGGCGATCTCTTCGGCGACGCGCCTCGCGCGGTCCACGTCGTTGGACCGTAGGGCGCTGAACAGCCGGCTGAGTTGTCGGGTCGAGGCCATGGTCGCCGTCCCTCCCGGACGCGAGGCGGTTTATACGCCAACGCCCCGATCGCGTGAAGGGGCCGCAGTGGCGACCGCTTGGAGGGCAAGAGCTGGCACGGTTCCCGGCGCGGCAAGCCGCGCCGCCATGGGGGCGCGAGCAAGCTCTCGCACTCCTCGGCTCGCGAGTCCGAGACCCCTGCCGAGGGGTCTGGGAAGTTCCCGGCGACCTCTCCTGACCCCTGCCGGGGGGTCGAAGGAGCTCCCGGGATGGTTTCTGACCCCTCCCGAGGGGTCGAAGAAGCTCGCGGCGAGCTCTCCGGACCCCTCTGGTGGGGTCGAAAGAGCTCCCGGGATGGTTTCTGACCCCTCCCGAGGGGTCGAAGAAGCTCGCGGCGAGCCCTTCTGACCCCTCGTGGGGGATCGAGAGAGCTCCCGGGATGGTCTCTGACCCCTCACGAGGGGTCGGGGGGAGCTCCGGGGAGCTTCCTGAACCCCGGCGCGGGGGTCTCGCGTTGCAACGAGCCGCACGGAGCCGGGTCGGGTGGCCTTGTGCGAAGCAGGAAGCCTGTGGCAGGCTCGCCAGACCGGTCCAACCCATCGGGCGAACGCGGGCGATGCTTCGGGTGAGGCGTCGTCTGCGGCGCCGTCACTCGTGAAGGAGAGCGCCGTGCCAACGGAGCCTTTGGAGGAAGATGTGGAGATCGTGGGGGAGGACGGGGCCGTCGCGCCTCCGTTCGATCCGGCGAAGGGCAAACAGTCGTTCGGGATCGTCGCCCCCCGGGTCGAGGCGGTCGCGCCCGGCGACGTCATCCCCATCACCGTGAACCTGCAGGACGCGGCGCACCGGGGGGTGTTCCTGGGACGTTGGGTGAACGAGCCTTCGCGTCGCGCCCGGTTCGACAAGCTGCACGCCGATCTCTTCGACCCGGCGGCGCTCGACGGGCTCGAAGACCTGGGCTGGGCCACCTACTACGCGCAGGTCGAGAGCGCCAAGGCGGCGGCTACGGCCGACACGCGACAGATCCCGGCCGAGCTGGCGTCGGCGGGCTATGCCCAGGCCCGGCGCATGGGTCGCGCGGCCGACTACTGGCTGAGCGACGAGCCCACGGTCGCGCTCGAGTTGGCGTCGATCCGGCAGGGCCGAGGCCACAACGACCTGGCCAGCGATCTGCTGCGCTATGCCGACCTGTTCGAGGACCACGCGGCGCTGCTGTCGGTCGACACCAAGAACGTGCGGCCCGACGACCCGAAGACGGCGCGCGAGCTGGCCGACCGCATCCTCGAGGCCATCTCGGACAGCCAACAGCCGACGCAGCGCCAGTGGCGCGAGCGCTCGGCGCGGCTGTGGACGCTGCTCAAGCGCGACTACGACGAGGTGCTGAAGACGGCCCAGTGGCTGTGGCGCAGCGAGCCGCACGTCACGGCGACGCTGCAGAGCATCCATGTGCCGCTGCGCCGCCGGGCCAAGGCCAAGGCGACGGCTTCGGCGCCCGAGGTCCAGCCCGCGCCGGCCGAGCCGCAGCCGGTCTGAGCCTGTCAGGGACTCGTCCCGCGCGCCCGTCCTCGGACCGGCGGCCGGCGCGCGGGGGGGCCTCAGCCTCAGGACGGCGCTGTCAGCGCGGGCTGGAGGTCGGTCTGCGAGAAGTCGTCGCCCTTGAAGAGCAAAGGCAGGCCGGTGGCTTTGGCCAGGGCGTATGAGAAGCAGTCGCCGAAGTTCAGGCGTGCGGGGTGACGGCCGCGGCCATAGCGCAGGAACGCTTCGCGGGCGAGCTGGGCGTGTGCGACCGTCACCGGGACCGTCTCGACCTCGGCGCCGCGCAGCAGCTCGTCGAGCTCGACGCCGCCAGGCTCGCCGTAGCGGACGGTGACGACGAGGCCGGGTTCGACGACGGTCGCGGCCGAGATGAGGCAGCCGCTGGCGCGTTCGATGGCGAGCGCGAAGGAGCCAGCCTCGGGCTCTTGCGCCAGGATGGCGATGACAGCCGAGGTGTCGAGGACGATCACGAAGGCAGACCGTGCTCGTCGTAGCCGAGGACCTCGTCGGGTGAGCGGTCGTCGAGGACGGGCAGCGCTGCGCAGCGCCGGCCGATCTCCATCAGCCGTTCGGACAGGGGACGCGCGTCTCGCTGGGCGCGCTTGCGCTCCAGCCGCTCACGGAGCGAGGAGACGACCGCCTCGGTCAGGGTCTCACCCGTCAACTCGGCCAGCTCCCGCGCCAGCCGGTCGGCCTCGTCGTTCTTGATGCTCAGCGCCATCGAAGGCCCCCGGTCTAGAACTCGCATTGGAGTCTAGACACCGGGCGCGTCGAGGTCCAGGCGTGGGCGATCGGCCGGCGCGCGGGGGCGAGCGGGACGGCTATTCGAGGCAGCGGGCCTCGGAGACGTGCAGGGACCAGCCGCGGTACATGGCCGGGCCGCGGGGGGCCTCGACGGAGCCGAGGGTGCCGGTCAGGGTCATGGGGCCGGCGCAGTTCAGGAGGGTGGGGGTCAGGACGATGAGCTGCACCGTGCCCACGTCGGCGTACATCTGGTGCATGGTCGGGACCGGGGCGCTGGGGGGCGGGACCATGAGCGGGTGGTTGGTGACGCGCTCGGGCGGGGTGAGGCGGGCCTGGACGGTGACGGAGCGGCCGTCGCAGGCGGCCCAGGTGCTGGGGTCGTCGGCATCGAAGGCGCAGGGGGCGGGGAAGCAGGGCTGCCACTTTCGAGCCTGTTGGGCGGCCTCGGTGACCCAGGCGGGCGGCAAGGCAGCGAAGGGGCCGGCGGCGGGATCGGCGTCGGGCTGCCAGGGGACCTGCGGGTCGAGCAGGCTGGCGGTCAGCGCCTCGGGGAAGAAGGCCTTGGCGGCGGGGTCACCGCGGTGGGCGGCGACGGCGAGCCAGGTCAGGGCCTCGACGTAGCGGGCGCGGTCCCTGGGGGTGGGCGCCGCGCCCTGGAAGGCCAGCGAGAAGGACAGCTTGCCCAGCTCGGCCTGCGCCTCGAGCGAGCCGGCGGCGGCGGCCTTGCGGAGGGCGGCGAGGGCCTTCTTCATGGGTGCGGCGCGGTAGTGCTCGCCGTCGCGGGCTGCGTCGACCAGGCGCCTGGCCTCGGCGTGGGCGGCGGCGGCGTCCTTGGCCTTGGGCTCGGGGCAGCGCAGGGGCTGCCGGGCCTGGGCGGCGCCCGTCAGGAGCGTCGTGGACAGGACGCCGGCGAGCAGCAGGTGGGACAGGAGCCGCTTCATGGAGACCTCTGGGGGGATAGGCGACAGCTTTGCTCTCGGGAGACGGCCGCAACGTAGCAAGGAACGCGGGCGGTCGTCACTCGGCGCCGCTGAACCCAAGGCCTGCTAGACCTCGCAGGAAAAGCGAGGCGCGCTACGGCGTGAGGCCTGGCCCCCGCGGCGGTTGACGGTCGTCGACGGACCCTGCAAGCTGACGATCTCGATTCGTGAACGAGGCCTTGCGATGGGGCGAGGCTCCCAGCAGCCCTCACTGCAGCGCACCAACCAGGCGGGGCGCCGGCGGGGTCTGGCGAGGTGCATCATGCAGGATCGTGAGCGGGACGCGGCGGAGACCACGGAGGCGGCGGCGAGCGGGCGAGGCGCCGCCGAAGCGGGGGGCCCGTCGAAGCGGGAGCGGCTGGGCCTCGGGACGCAGCTCCGGGGCATGACCTACGCCGAAGGGGCAGCGCTGTTGCGGCCGGGCGGGGGCGGCGTCGTGCAGGCCAAGGCGGGCGGGCCACCCACGGGAGGCGCGGGAGGCGCGGGAGGCGGCGGGGCGCCGCTCCCCGAGGACGTGCGGGGCGGCATGGAGCAGGCCTTCGGGGCGGACTTCCGCGACGTGCGTGTCCACCAGGGGCCCGAGGCGGCGGCCATGGGGGCGGTGGCGTTCGCGCAGGGCAACGATCTGCACTTCCAGCCGGGCGCGTACGAGCCACGGGGCGCGGCGGGACGCGAGCTGCTCGGGCACGAGCTGACGCACGTGCTGCAGCAGCGAGCCGGGCGCGTGGGCGGGGCGCAGGGCAAGGACGGGCTGATCGAGGCCGACCCGGCGCTCGAGGGTGAGGCGGACCGGCTGGGCGCTGCGGCGGCGCGCGGTGAGCAGGTGTCGGTGCCGGGGGCACAGGGCGCGGCTCCTCGCGGGGGGCCGATCCAGCGGATGAAGATCACGGGGACCAAGAAGGACTCCACGATCTTGAGCTTTCAGGAGATTGGGCAGCTGGACTTGGCCAAGTTGTCGAACGAGGAGCGCGGGGCCCTGGTGGAGCGCTTGCAGGAGCTCCTCACGATGGCGACCGAGGGCACGAAATACGAAGCAGCGATCAGGAACAAGCTGGACGAACTCGAGAACTGGGACGACAGCGAGTCGGAGGAGGAGGAGAAGGTCGACGAAGAGGTCGAGGTGGTCGAGATGGTCGACGAGGTCTTGGACAAGAAGGTGGAGCGCCGCAAGCGCAAGCCGGCTCCCAAGCGCAAGGTCGAGGAGGTCGTCGAAGACGAGTCGGAGGAGTCGTCCTCGAAGTCGACCTTGCGGTCGGTCGCCTTCTCTCCCATCGCGGACAAGGCCGACAGCAAGTACGAGGACGTCGACAGCAAGATCGGCGGCAAGGCTGACGCGAAGCCGTCGAAGGGCTACCCGACCGCCTACATCGCCCAGGTGCCGACGCATCTCGGAGGGCAGGATCCCAGCGCGATCGCCGGCAACTACGAGCAGGGCGCCTTCGACGATCCCAACGCGGCGGCCGACCGACTGCGCGTGGCGGTGGGCGTCAACGCCTACCGGGACGTGGCCGATAACAACCGCGGCGAAGTCAAGGCGAAGGTGAAAAAGTCCGACTCGAAGGTGCGGATGGGGGCGTTCGGGTTCCTCTGGGAGCCCATGTGGGAGAAGACGGTCACCGAGGGCCAGAAGTCGGGCGACGACGAGCAGAGCAAGAACAAGAACAAGAACAAGAACAAGAACAAGAACAAGAAGAAGAAGGTCGAGACCAAGAGCAAGACGAAGATGAAGGCGAGCGAGGTCGCCGGGGACAAGGACGCCAAGGAGCTGGGGAGCGAGTACTTCACCAAGAAGGAGACCCACGGAACGTCGGGGGTCACCCGGCAGGCCAAGATCCCCTATGGCAAGATCCGCGACCACATCAAGAACCACGACGTCACGGCCCAGCTGACCCAGGAGCTGACCACGGCGCACCAGCGGGTCTTCGTGCACGTCGGCGACGACGACGCCCAGCAGATGAAGGAGAAGCCCGGCAAGGGCATCCCGCTGGGGGAGGACCAGGAGGCGTTGGGCCTATTGTCACGCTACGACGCCATCGTGCAGGACGATGAGGCGGCGCTGCTCGTCAGCGGCGGCTACGAGTTCCGACGCAAGAAGGACGGCGGAGACCTCGACGACAAGTCCGAGAAGGCCGAGATCACGCTCATCGCCCACCAGCTCGATCGAAAGATCCGCCAAGTGCTGGCGGACAAGCTAGGCCCGCTGGCGGTGTACTTCCCCGAGCCGAACACCATCTATCGGGTGACCAAGGAGAACTCGCGCATCGGAGAGGACGACGATCGCGACATCCCCATCTTCCACGACCCGAACGACACCAAGGGCGGCGGGTCCGCCGAGTCGCAGCAGATGGTGGCCAACCTGATGAAGCTGAATGGAGGCGGCAAGGCCATCTACGATCCGAGGGCGTCGCTGGTCACCCAGACCAGCGGGCGGTTCGCCGAAGGCGAGAACGCGTTCGGCAAGCACCTCGAGAACGGGACGGTCGACCCCATCCTGGTCAAGCACATCGTCGGCCAGAACCAGTCGCACGCCAGCGAGCACGTGTGGCTGGACTCGGTCGGACAGCACAACAAGCTGGACGTGCAAGCCAAGAAGGACAAACTCCCGCCCGCCTTCATCAAGGAGGTGTTCGAGGCCTTCGTCTGCACCAAGGGGGACTTCGGGCGAAAGTCGCGCACCAAGTGGAGCGCCGAGGAGTTTGCGAAGTTCCTCTCGACGACCATCGACTCGGTCCCCGGTGTCGAGGGAGTCAGCAAGAAGCACAGCAAGTATCTAGAAACGACGACCGGCAAGGCCGTGGTCGAGGCGGCCAAGGGCACCAACCTGCTCATCGTGGCGGCGATCAAGGATACGATAGAGAGGATTAAGAAGGACAATGGAAACAAGGATGTGAAGGTCTTGGGCCACGACGAGAAGAAGGAGAAGAAGAAGTAGCCATGGGTAGGTACGAGGCCATAGACGACATCCTCGACGAGGACCCGTCCGAGGAGGGGTGGGCCGAGCTGAGGGAGGTGCTCGAGGCGTGGACGCCGGCCTCGGTCGACCAGGCCGTGGCGCACGCCGAGGCGCGGCTGGAGGGATGGCCCTGGGCGCTGCGGGCCGCCGGGCCCGAGGACTGGGAGCCGATCGAAGCGGGCGAGGGGCTGCCCGTGTGGTGGCCGCTGGTGCGTCACCTCACGCTGGGACGCCATCAATACGTCGACGATCCCGAGGTCCTCGCGGGGCTCTGGTCGTTGGAGGCCAGCGCGACCGAGCTCGAGCCGGACCTCGTGGGTGAGCTGACCGGGCTGCGCGCGTTGAGCATCGCGCACCTGGGCGCGGAGCTCGAGGATCTCGAGGCGCTCCGCCGGCTGGTGCACCTCGAGCGGCTCGAGGTGGTCGCCTGCAAGGAGCTGCAGGACATCGGCGCGCTGGCGGCGTTGAAGGCGCTTCGGGACCTGAGCCTGGCCGCGTGTGACGCGGTGCGCTCGGTCGCGCCCCTGTCCGGGCTGCGGTTGCGCACGCTCGATCTGAGGGGCACGCGGCAGATCGAGGCGCTGGCACCGGTTGGAGAGCTGCTGTCACTCGAGGCGCTGGTGCTGAGGGACTGCCCGTGGGTCGAGGATCTGGGCCCGCTTGGCGGGCTGCACAGCCTGCGCTCGCTCGACCTCGATCGGTGCTCCGCCGTCCGCGACCTGACGCCCGTCGGCCGACTGCGAGCGCTGGAGGTCTTGACGGTGGGCCGCGCCCGCGTCGAGGATCTCTCGCCGCTGGCCGCGCTGCCCCGTTTGCGCGAGCTGCGGTTGCGTGACCTGCCCGCCGTCACGAGCGTTCCAGAGCTGACGGTCGCCGACGTGCTCGAGATCGAGGGGCTGCCCCAGCTGACCTCGCTCAGCTTCCCCAAAGGCGAGCTGGAGCGCGCGCGCGTCGTCGCGTGTCCGAGGCTGCGAGCGGTGGGAAGGCTCGACCGGGCGCACGACGTGCAGAGCCTCGAGCTGCGCCGCGTCGGGCTGTCGGACTTGCGGTCGCTGAGCGCCGCCCCGGGGCTCGTCGTGCTGACGGTCAGCGAGGCCGCTGACCTGGTGACGCTGGAAGGGCTCGGGTCCGCGCCGACCATCGAGCACCTCGTCGTGACGTACTGTCCGCGCCTGTCCGACATCTCGGCGGTCCGGAGCCTGCCGGACGTCCGCACCATGGATCTCAAGGGCTGCACGGGCTTGCACGATGCGAGCCCGCTGCTCGAGCTGATCTCGCTGGAGTCGGCGGATCTGTCGGGGTGCGACGCGCTGGACTGGCGGCCGCTCGACGAGGCCATGTTCGCGGTCTCGCGCTGAGCGGCTGACGGACGCTGGGGCCGCCAGGGCGGCGGCCTCGCGGGCCGAGGTTGCGACGACTCGACGCGGCGGCCCTCGGTGGCATGCGAGCGAGGGCCGCCGCGCAGCCCAGGCTCGGCTTGGACGGCGGACGACGAGGTCGGGTCCCGCGCGCGGGGTCAGAAGAAGAAGCGATACCCCAGGGCCAGGTTGAGGGCGCCGGTGTTGGTGTCGCGCATGATGAAGCCGTCGAGCGGCGAGTAGCCGAGCTGGAGCTCGAGCAGGAGGGCGCCGGGGCCGACGAAGAGGTCGCCGCCGAGGGCCGCGTAGAAGCCGGGCTCGGTGGCCGTCTCGTCGTTTTGGCCGAAGGGCTCGCCGCCGCCGGTGCCGGTCACCTCCGTCTCCATCAGGTACAGGCGGCCGCCGAGAGCCGCGTAGGGGCGGAAGAGGTTGGTGGCCAGCGGGAGGCGGTAGAGCAGGCCGGCGGTGACGATGGCCTGGCGCTGGGTGACGTCGTAGGTCATGACGCCGTCGCCCGGCAGGCGCGGGTCGGGCTCGGTGGTGCGGCCCTCGGTCTCGGGGGCGCTGTACTGGCCCGAGACGAAGACCTGCAGCGCGCGGTCCAGGACCGGCAGGACGTAGCCGAGTTCGAGCTCGCCCACGAACGAGGAGCCCAGGTCGCCGAAGGGCTGGCTGAAGCCGCCGCCGACCTTGAGGCCGACCACCAGGCCGGAGGTGTCCGGGCGCTGGTAGACGGGGAGCTCGGTCTCGACCGGCTCGGCCGGCGCGACCACCTCGCCAGACGGGCTGGGGGCGGGCGCCTCGGTGTCCGGCGCCGGCGTGGGCGCCTGGGCCTCGGGGGCCGGGGTGGGATCGACCGGCTCGGTGGGTGCGGGCTGGGCCGCCGCGGAGCCGGCGAGGCCGGCCCACACGAGGGTCGAAGCGAACACGATGTTGCTGCGCAGGATCATCGCTGCCTCTCCTACTATTGGACCGTCTGCTCGACGGTGGCCCTCGGCGCCGTGCCGCTCCAACCACCGATGACGAAGAAGAACGCGCTCTCCTGGGCCGACCCGGCGTAGATGGTCGGCAGCAGGATGGTGCCGCCGCCCAGCGCGTTCCAGCCGACCAGGTTCGGCGGGCCGCCTTCGCACTGGCCGCCGCCGGCCGAGCAGACCTGCGCCGAGATGCCGTTGGCCTGCGCGTTGCCGTTCTGCCCGCCGTGCAGGTAGACGAAGCCGCCGCCGTCGCCGTAGGCGTACCCGGCCGCGGCGTTCTGGGTGTTGTCGACCGACATCCAGCTGGTCAGCTGGCCGCCAGGACCGACCAGGCCCGCCTGCACGGCGTTGTTGGCGCTGCCACCGCTGGTGCGGCCGGGGCCGACCAGGATCCAGATGTTGCCGGCGCCGATGGCCGACACGTCGGTCTCGGTGAGCACCCAGTGGCCCAGCTCCGCGCGCGCCGGGCTGAGGATGTCCTCGACCTCGGTGAAGGGCGACACGGCCTGCAGCTCGCGCTCGAGCCCCGCGACCGAGCTGGGCGTGACGGTGACGGTGGCGAACTCGTAGCTGGCGAGGGTGGTGCCGGCCTCGTCGCGGCCGCCGAAGGCGTAGAGGTAGAAGGTGTCCGGGGCGTCGGGCGCGGGCACGGCGGTGACCGTCAGCGCCTCGCGCGCGGTGTTCAGCGTCGCGACCGGGTGCCAGACCCCGAGGGAGCCGGCCGGCAGCGGCACGACGGACGGATCGGTGTCCTGGCCGGCGTCGGTGAAGGCGGTGGTGTCGCCGCCCGCGACCTCGGCCAGCAGCTCCACCTGGTCAGGGCTCGCGTCGGGGCCCGGCGTGCGGTAGACGCGGTAGCCCGAGGCGCCGGCCACCTCCTCCCACCGCAGCGTCAGCTCGAGCCCGGGGATGTCGGGCAGCTGGACCACCAGCACCTCGCCGGGCAGGCCCTCGCCGCCCGGGTTGGCGGGGTCGTCCTCGGGGAAGACCGCCGCGACCCGGTAGGTCCACAGGCCGGCGCCGGCGCCCGCGCCGGATTCCTCGTCCAGGCTGATGCCGATGTCGAAGATGGTCGGCGCGATGAGCGGGTTGAGCACCTGCGCGCGCAGCACCGTCGACACGGCGCCGTCGCCGTCGTGGCCGCCGACCAGGTAGACGTACTGACCGATGGTCGTGGCGCCTGCGAAGGTGCGCGGCGCCGGCAGCTCGCTGACCTGCAGGCTCCAGGCGCCCAGGTTGCCGAAGATGTCGAGGCTGGCCGACTCGACGGTGGCCTTGGCGGTGTCCAGCGTCCCGGCGTCGCCGCCGATGGCGTACAGGAAGCGGCTGGTGACCGTGGGGCGGCCGGGCGTCGTGGCGACCGCGCGGCGCGGCTCGACCAGCTCGGAGGTGAGCGACCAGGGGAAGAGGTTCTGGGCGGGCTCCTTGACGGAGACCGCCGAGAAGCGGAAGCGGGTGCCGTCCTCGTTGGTGACCACCACGATGCAGACGTTGCCGGCCGCGACGCTGCCGAGGTTGGCCGAGCCGGTGATGACGGTGCCCTCGGCGTTCACGGTAACGCCGGTGACCGGGGCCACGACCTCGGCGGAGCCGCCGAAGGGCCGGCAGACCAGCTCGACCGTGGCGTTGGCCGAGAAGTCCTCGCCGGTGATGGCGATGGGGGTCACCGAGTTGGCGTCGAGCGTCGATGGGGCGACGGCCAGGACGAGCGGCGGCGGGTCGGCGGTGATGGTGATGGCGTCCTCGAGCACGCCGACCGAGGCGTCGGGGTTGACGACGATGAGGTCGTACTGGCCCGGGTCCATGCCCTCGGGGATCACGGCGGTCAGCGTCGTGCTGTTGACGAAGAGGACCGCGCGCAGGTTGGTGGCGACGGCCGCGGTCGAGTCGGCGGGGTTGAGGTAGGCGCGCGGCGTGGACTGGAAGTCGACCTCGCCCTCGGCCGGGGCGGCGGCCTGCAGGGTGACGGCGGTGTCGCGGCCGGTCCAGGCGAACTCGGGGTCGATGTCGACCAGGGCCAGGACCAGGTCGTCGGTGACGGTGAGGCCGCCGTCGAGGACGCCGACGCAGCCGGTCTGGCTGGTCACGCGGACGCTCCAGGCGCCGGCGGCCAGGCCCGCCGGGACGTCGACCCGGATGCGGTTGGGCTCGCCGGGGGGCGACTCGCCGGCCAGCTCGACCACCTCGTCGTTCGGGCCGAGCAGCTCGACCGTCTGGGCGACGTCGGGCAGGCCGGCGGTGTAGATGGTGGCCTGGATCTGGATGCCGCTGTAGAGCACCGGCGGGTCGACGAAGAAGACCAGCGGGGTCGGCTGCACGTCGACCGCCAGGGCCAGGGTGTCGGCGCAGCCCTCGGCGTTGGAGACGGTCAGGTCGTAGGTCCCGGGCGGGACGGTCTCGCCGAAGCTCGCCTCGAGAGTGTTGGCGTCGACGAAGGCGACCGAGAGGGCGGGGAAGCTCTGGCCGTCGGCCTCGAGCAGGACGCTGGCGGCCGGGCTGAAGTTGGCGCCGCTCAAGGTCAGGGTGCCGCCGACCGCCGAGCAGAACTCGGTGGGGGCGACGGCGGTGACGCTGGGGACCGGGGTGACGAAGAAGACGTCGGTGGCGGTGACGCCGCAGCCGGAGGGGGCGGGGTTGGTGACCGAGACGGTGACCGGGCCGTCGGAGAGCTGGGAGGGGTCGATGGTGGCGGTGAACTCGGTGCAGCTCTCGACCGCGAGGCCGGGGACGCCGAGGTCGGTGCAGCCGTCGACGGCGGTGACCGCGCCGGCGTTGCCGTCGACCTCGATGAGGGGGTCGACGCCGGCCACGCGGAGGAAGCCGGTGCCGGTGAAGGTCACCGCCTGGGCGGCGGCGGCGTTGCAGACGCTGGCCGGGCTGGCGCCGAGGACCTGGACCGGCGGCGGGACGGCCAGCGCGCCCTCGGAGACGCTGGCGCACGAGGCCGGATAGGGGTTGGTGACGGTGATGGGCGGGGTGCCCTCGGTCAGGGCGCCCTGGGCGACGGTGACGGTGAGGGAGGTGCACTCCTCGACGGCGAAGGGGCCGAGCTGCTTGGCGGTGCAGCCGTCGGCGGCGTCGGTGGCGACCGCGGTGTCGCCGATGACGACCGCGGGCAGCTCGGTGCCGTCGACGCGGAGGAAGCCCGTGCCGGTCAGGACCAGGGTGCGTGAGCCCTCGTCGGTGCAGACCAGGGCAGGGTCGGCGGCGTCGACCACCGGCGGGGCGACGACGGGGATCTCGTCGGCGAAGGTGTCGGAGCAGCCGGCGGGCGAGGGGTTGGTGACGGCGACGGTGGCGGCGCCGTCGGTGACGCTGGCGGGGTTGATGGTGACGTCGAGGGTGGTGCAGGCCTGCACCGCGTGGCCGGGGACGGTCACGTCGGCGCAGCCGCCGGGGGCGACGGCGTCGGCGGAGAGCGCGGCCCCGTCGACGGTCACCTCGGGTTTGACCGCGTCGACCACGAAGAAGTAGGTCCCGGTCAGCTGCAGGACCTGGTCGCTGCCGTCGTCGCAGAGGCTGGGCGGCTCGATGTCGGCGATGGTGGGCGGCGGGACCAGGACCAGGGCGGTCGAGGTGGAGCCGGAGCAGCCGGCGGGCGGCGGGTTGGTGACCACCAGGGTGGGGGTCTCGGGCGCCGCGACGGTGGCCTGGGGGACGACGATGTTCAGGCGGGTGCAGGTGCGGACCGTGTGGCCCTGGGTCTCGAGATCGGCGCAGCCTTCGACGCCGGTGACGGTGATGTCGGCGCCGTCGAGGGTCACCGCCGGCAGCTGGCCGTCGACCTCGAGGTAGCCCGTGCCCTCGAGCTGCACGTCGCGGGTGCCCTCGGCGTGGCAGGCCATCGAGGGCACGGCGGCGTCGATGGTGGGCGGCGGGACGACGCGCAGGTTGACCGCCTCTTCGCTGGTGCAGGCGGCGGTCTCGGGGTTGCCCACGGTCACGCCGGGGAAGCCGACCGGGACGGAGTCCTGGGCGAAGGTGACCGTGGCGGTGCGGCACAGCTGGGCGTCGACGCCTTTGTGGGCGACGGGCGTGCAGTCGGTGAAGGCGTCGGCGGCGAACGCGGTCTGGACGCCGTCGATGGCGAAGCGGGCCTCGGCGCCGTTCAAGGTCAGGAAGGACTGGCCGCTGAAGGTGACGGTGCGGGGTCCCTCGGCGAGGCAGACGAGGCCGGGCGCGGGGGGCGTGTCGAGGGTGGGCTTGTCGACGACGGCCAGGGCGCCGACCGAGGTGGCGTGGTTGGTGTTGGGGTTGGTGACGCGCACGTCGTAGACGCCGGCGGGCAGCGGGCCTTCGGTGGCGTCGGGCAGGGTGACGGCCTGGTCGACGGTCAGGGTCATCTGCGTCTGGCTCTGCCAGGACAGCAGGGCGGCGTTGGTCGCGTCGGGCAGGCCGCTGTAGACGACCTCGGCCGCGTCGCCGGGGGCGCCGTCGAGGGTGAGGCCGCGGACCAGGGTGACCGTGGGCAGGGCGGCGCGGGGGTCGTCCGGGATGTCGATGGGCACCGGCGAGAAGTCGGTGCCGGTGATGACCACGTCGGTGGTGAGCTGGTGGCGGCAGATGAGGCCGGGGTCGATCGGCAGCGCGGTCCCGGCCGGGGGGATGGCCTCGGGGGTCTCGACCGCCGGGGTGGGCCCGGTGACCTCGTCGCTGCAGCCCAGCGGGCCGGCGGCCAGCAGCGCCGCGCTCGCCATCGTCCGCGCCAGCCGCCACGCCGGCCGGCGCACTCCGTCGTTCACACGCTTGCCCATGGAATCGCCCTCGGCGCGTCGGAGAACTGAGACCGGCCTGGTTCGGGGTTGCCTCGGGCCGGCAAGGGCAAGCTATCGGCCGGCGGCGGGGCGGGGCAATGGCCGCCGAGCACAATGCGTTGACCTCTGGAATACACCGGAGGTCCGGAGTAGCGCGAATCGACTGACCTGGCGGGCACGGCGGCGGCACCGCAACGCAACCGTCGAATACGGCCGGCGCCGCGGAGCGACTCGGGGCGGGAGCGGTCCGTCGCCGCGGCGTCGGGCGCGAGGAGCGCGGCCGAGCGGCGACGACGGGCCGGGTGGAGCGTCAGCCGAGGAGCTTCTGGGCGGCCTGCTCGAGGTTGCTGGTGGGGTAGAGGAGGTCGACGCCGCAGGGGAGGTCGGCGAGGCGGTCGAGGGCGGCCGTGACGAAGGGGCCGGGGATGATGGAGCCGTGCTGGGGGACCAGGGCGGTGATGGGGAAGGGGCGGACCTTGTCGATGAAGCCGCGCAGGGCCCGGTTGGAGGCCATGTAGAAGACGTGGAAGGGCACCATGGCCTTCCAGTGGGCCTCGAAGTCGTCGATGACCAGGCGCCAGTCCTTCTCGATGGCGGCGCAGACGTCGCCGGTGAGGAGGAAGCCCGAGCGGCTGTCGAAGGTGACCATCGCCTCGGGGAAGTGCAGGAAGGGCGCGGTGAGGAAGCCGATGGAGCCGCCGGCGACGTCGAGGTAGCTGGTGTCGTTGGGCGAGACGTCGAGCCAGCTCACGTCGGGCGAGAAGCCGTAGTAGGGCAGCAGGACGCGGGCGCGCGGGGTGGTGACCAGGGTCACGTCCGGGTTGATGGCGATCCAGTCGGGCAGCGAGTCGCAGAGGTCGGGGTCCTGGTGGTGCAGGACGATGTGGGTCACCGACTCGGGCGGGATGATGGCGGCGACGCGCTCGCGGACCTGGGCGAAGTGGTGAAAGGACGAGCCCGGGTCGAAGAGCAGGCGGAGGTCGCCGTTGACGATGAGGTAGGCGTTGCAGCGAAAGGGGCTGTCCTCCTGGCTGCCGACCCAGTACACGGCGTGCTCGCCGTCGTCGTACAGGGTCACCGGCCGGGTGAAGTCGACCTCGCCGCCCATCAGCGCGGGGATGCGGTTCATGGTCGCCCTCCCCCTCAGGCCCGGCCGAGGCCGCGCAGGTAGTCGCGCATGCGGAAGCGCAGGTAGCCGATGTTGCCGCTCGAGCCCAGCAGGACCGCCACGAAGCGCTGGGCGCCGTGGTCGACCTTGATGAGCAGGTACACGCGGCTGGCCGTGATGAGCACCTCGTCGTTGGAGCCCAGATCGATGGCGCCGCCCATCGCGCGGTACAGGGCGTCGTAGCTGCGGATCACCTGCAGGAAGGGCTCGCGGCCCTCGGCCAGATCCAGGTCGCCCGCCGAGTGGGTCGAAAACCCCGCGCCGTCCAGGCTCCCCGCCGCCGCGGCCAGATAGCCGGGGATCTCTTCCTCGATGGTACGAAAGAGCTGTTCCATGTGACTCCGTGTCCTCCTCGGGGGCGCCACCGCGGCGCCCATCGCCCCAGGGGCTCTGCAATGGACATGCCGTACCGCCGGCGGCCGCGCAGCGGGGGGGTCGGCCAGCAGCCCCGCCGCGCGCTCGGGCTCCTCGTGCGTCACGGCGGGCGGGTCGGGTGTGGGACATGGCACTCGTGACTTGTGTCACACTCCACTATCCCGCGCGCGGCGATGGCCCCGAGGGGCGGCCGGAGCGCGCGGTGGCGCGGGCGAGGCGCTTGGCCCGCTTGTTGCTTCGTGCCCCTGCCGAGAGGCCACCGACGGGGGGTGACGGTGCTGGATTGGCTGTTTCGAAGCGCGAGTGACCGGACGGAGTCGGCGGCCGCCAGTGTGGACGAGGCGCCGGCGGCGGCCGTCCCCGCGGGCTCGAGCGTCGCGGCGCCGGACGTGGGGGCCGTGCTGTCGGAGCGCTATCGCCTGGACGGGCTGCTGGGGCGCGGCGGCGCGGCCTCGGTGTACCGGGGCTGGGATCTGCTGCTGGAGCAGGCGGTGGCGGTCAAGGTCCTGCGGCCCGACGCCGCCAGCCTCTCGACCAGCGGGTTCAACGATCTGCGGCGCGAGGCGGTGGCCGCGATGCAGCTCAGCCACCCGCTCATCGCGCGCGTGTTCAACTACGAGCGCCATGACGGCCTCGAGTTCCTGGTGATGGAGCTGGTGCCGGGCAAGAACCTGCACGACCTGCGCCGCGAGCGCGCCGAGCGCCGCCTGTCGGTCGACGAGACGGTGCGCATCGCGCGCGACATGCTCGAGGCGCTGGCCTACGCGCACGACGCCGGGGTGGTCCACAACGACATCAAGCCGCGCAACGTGCTGATGGACCCGCGCGGGGCCCTCAAGGTCTGCGACTTCGGGCTGGCCGAGCTGGTGTCGCGCAAGGACCGGCCGAGCGACCGCATCACCGGCACGCCCGGTTACCTGAGCCCCGAGCGCATCCTGACCAAGCCCTCGGACGGGCGCAGCGACCTGTACTCGCTGGGGGCGACCCTGTACGAGCTGGCGGCCGGGCGGCCGCCCTTCGGCAAGGCGCCCGACGAGGCGCTGCGGGGCCACCTGCTGGAGCCGGTGCCGGCCAGCCCGCACCTGCCGCTGGCGCTCGACCGGGTGCTGCGGCGGGCCATGGCCAAGAACCCCGACGAGCGCTTCCAGAGCGCGCGGCAGATGGCCGAGGCGCTGGACGCGCTGGACCGGGGGCGGGCGCTGGCGCGGGCCGCGGGCCCTGCGTCACCGTCGCGGGTGGAGGCCGAGCCGGTCGCGCAGTCGGAGGAGAGGCCCGAGGTGACGGCCGCGGAGCCCGAGCGGGCGCAGGCCCCCGAGGCGCAGGCCCCCGAGGCGCCGCCCGGCATGGCCGAGGTCGACGTCGGCAAGGTGCGCTTCGACGAGCGCGAGTACGAGGTGGCGCCGTTCCACCTGGACCGCCTGCCGGTCACCAACGACGACTACGCCGCCTATGTGAAGGCGACCGGCGCCATGGCGCCCGCCTGGTGGCCCGGCAGCCGCCCGCCCAAGGACAAGGGCCGCCATCCGGTGGTGGGGGTCACCCTCGAGGACGCCGAGCGCTACGCGGCCTGGCGCGGCAAGCGGCTGCCGACGACGCTCGAGTGGGCGGCGGCGGCGCGCGGGGCCGAGGGGCGGCGCTATCCGTGGGGCGAGACCTGCGACCAGAGCGCGTGCAACTGCCCGCTGAAGGCGAACGACACGGCGCCGGTCGACGCGCACCCCGGCAGCGGGACGCCCGAAGGGGTGCTCGATCTGTTCGGCAACGTCTGGGAGTGGACCGACGTGGACGAGCGGGTCGCGCCGGCCGAGGAGGGCTACCGCTACGTGCTGGGGGCCTCGTACCAGCACCGGTGCAGCGCCCCGAACGGCGCCCTGCCCCGCACCCTGGTCAGCCGCCACGGCGAGTACCGCTACCTGGGCTTTCGCTGCGCCTGGGACCGGAGGATGGGACGATGAGGTTGGACCTCGACGGGTTGGATGGGGTGTTCCGGGCGCCGAGCGCCGGGGCGGCCCGGGAGCGGGCGCCGGAGATCGCCGCGGCGGCGGAGCCGGCGGTGGTCGGGGCGGTGGTGTCCAGGCTGCCGCGGGCGGACCTGGGGTCGGAGCCGATGCTGCGGAGCGTCGCGGCGCCGGCGCGGGCGAGGCGCGGCCGGGCGCCGGCCTGGGCGGCGGCGGCGCTGGCGCTGGCCGTGGGGGCGGGCGCGCTGTGGTGGGCGCGGGGCGCGGCCGAGGTCGACAGGCCGGCGCAGCAGGCGGAGGTCACGGCGGCGGCGCCGGCCCAGCCTGCGACCGGCGAGGTGCGGACCGCGGAGCCGGCCGTCGTTCCGGCCAACGACGAGCCACGGGCTGGGTCGGGTGACTCGCCGGCCATGGCGACGCGGGTCGAGGCGCCGGCGCCGGCGCCGGCGGTCGCGGTCGCGCCGGAGGAGGCGGTGCAGGTCCCCGAGGAGCGCGAGCCGGCGGCGCCGCCCGCTCCGAGGCGAGCGATCGTGGCGTTCGCCTTCGAGGGGGCGGAGGCCGCGGCGGACGACATCGCGCGGGCGCTGGCCGTGGCCGCCGGCTGCGACGGGGTGACCGAGGTCCGGGGCCACACCTGCGCCATCGGCGCCGAGGAGGCCAACCGGCACCTCGGGCTGCTGCGCGCGCGGGCGGTGCGCGACCAGCTGGTGGCGCGCGGGGTGGCGCCGGAGCGGCTGCGGGTGCGGTCGGCGGGCGCGAGCGCCCCGGTCGCCTCGAACGCCACCGAAGCGGGCCGGCAGCGAAACCGCCGGGCCGAGGTGCGGTGCCTGCAAGGGCCGTGAGTGAGTGAGTCGAGTGAGTGAGTGAGTGAGTGAGTGACGGGCGCGAGCCCAACCATCGCAGGAGAGTGAGACGTGGCACTTCCGAGAGCCGAGAGAAACCAGCGCATCGAGCGAAACCTGGCCGACCTGACCGCGCTGCGCGGCGTGACCACCGCGGCCATCGTGGACGGCGACGGGTTCGTGACGCACATCCGGCGCGACTTCGAGGTGGACACCGACGCCCTGGGCGCGGCGGTGCAGATCATGTTCAGCTCGGCGCAGCGGGCGGCCGAGCAGGTGGGCCAGGAGTCGTCGCGCCTGGTCGTGTCCGAGAACAAGGACGGGCTCATCCTGCTGGCGCCGCTGACCCGCGGGTTCGTGCTGGTGCTGGTCGCCGACGCCTCGGCCATGCTGGGGACGGTGCGGTTCGAGATGAAGGAGACCGTGCCCGAGCTCAACGAGCTGTTCGGAGGTTGACGTGCACTGGCTGGCCGGAGAGTTCGAGGCGGTGGCCGCGCGGGCCGAGGCGCTCGCCGCGCTGCGGCGGCGGCGGGCGGCGGGCGAGGACGTGCCGCGGCGCGAGGAGGCGAGGGCGCGGGCCGCCTTCCGCGACCGCCTGGGCGAGCTGGTCGAGGCGGTGAGCCGGCGGCCCGGCGTGCTGGGCTGCGTGGCCGCGCACGAGGGGCTGCTGGTCGCCGCCGCGGGCGACGCGCCGGACTTCGAGGCGGTCGCCGCCGTGGCCCAGTCGGCGGTGCTGTCGGGGCACGACGCGGCGGACAAGCTGCGGCTGGGCGACCTGCGGCAGGTCCTGGTGGTGGGCGAGCGCGGCAAGCTGGCCGTGCTGCGCGTCGGCGACATGACCGTGGGTGTGCTGGCCCCCGAGGAGGTGAGCCTGGCGGCGGCGCTGGGCTGAGCGGCGGGCGGCCCTGGCGCGCTGGCCGTGGCTCAGGGGGCGGAGCGCGCGGGGGCGGGGGACGTGCGGGGGGACCGCGTCTCGTAGTCGGCGACGAAGGCGGGCGCGGCGCCGGGGTCGGCGAAGGCGGCGGCGAGCCAGGCGACCTTTTCGAGGTCGCGCTCGCGCAGGGCGACGCGGTCCACCGGGTCGTGGGTGCGGAAGACGTGGTCCCACAGGGGCGTGGTGACGCCGTGGTTGCGGTTGGGGCGCACGAAGTGGTGATACAGGTGGTTGCGGGCCGCCCAGCGGCCGTAGCGGGTGCGGGGGCCGCGGACGTGGATCGCCTGGTGCAGCAGCTCGTAGGTCGTCCAGCCGGCGGCGACGGCGAGGGTGAAGCCGACGGCGAAGGGCGCGCCGACGAGCCAGCCGGTGATCGCGCCGAGGACCCCGAGGACGGGCACGGCGCCGAGGAGCTTGAGCGGCAGCGGCGAGAAGTACAGCACGTCCTTGTGGTGGGCGAGGTGCTCGCGGGAGACGCGCGACTTGCCCTTGGGGAGGTGCCCGAGCGGATAGTGGATGACGTACTCGAGGAGCGTCCAGCCGACCACCCCGCTCGCGAGCCCTATGAGCGCCTGCTGCCACATGGTGTTCCCCCGTCCCTGTGTCCCGAGGGGCAGGTTAGCAGATGGCGCGGCGAGGTACAGGGGCGCCGGAGCGATGTACGTGGCGGGCGCGCGGCGCGGCGCGGCCCTGCCCGGAGCGGAGGCCGCGGCGTCGGGTCGGTCAGAAGCGGTACAAGACGTCCAAGGCGCCCTCGATGGCCGTGGAGTCGTGGTCTCCCAGGAGCCGGATGTAGTCGACCTCGAGGCCGAGGCCCCAGTGGTCGCTCGCCCACACGCGGCTGCCGAGGTCGGCGAGGACGCCCAGCGAGGTGTGCTCGGACACGGAGACCACACCGCCGGCGCCGACGAAGAGGTCGACCGGGCCCCAGCGCGCCAGGGGGAGCTTGAGGACGAGCTCGCCGTTGCCGGCGTCGTGACCACCGTGGCGCACCCACGCGCCGACGAGCTCCAGCTCGAGGTGGTGGTCGAGGAACGCGCGCTCGGCGGTCAGCCCGAGCCCCATCACGCCGTCGGCGTGGTGGTCCTCGAAGGCGGTGCCCCCGAGAACGCGCAGGCCTAGCGTGTTCCTGGGAGAGTGCTCCTCGGCGAGCGCGGGCGGGGCGGAGACGGCGAGGAGCGCGAGGATCGGGAGGGAGAGGCGGAGATGGCGGCGCATGGTCGGACCTCGGCGGCAACATCCGAAGGGGGCGTCGACGGCCTGGGCGGCGTCGACCGCGTCTCGGAGATGCATTCGTCGTGCCAGATCCGGGACCCGCGCCGGTGGGGCTCGGACGCGGCTCGTCCGGCGCCGGCCGGGCGATGGCGTCGCGCGAACGTCGCGACATCGAGACGTGACTCGGGTCACTGCGCGAACCCATTGGCCCCATCGCCTGAGTGATCGGGCCGCGCGCCGGGTTGGATGTCGACCCGCGCGGCCGTTCGAGGGCGCAATCGTCCGGCCCAGGTTCAGCCGGACGCTTCACCTGGGCCGCTCGTGCGCGCTACACTCGGGCTGCACGTGTGGATGCCCCCTCTCCCGAGCCCGCAGCGCGCCCGCTCCCCCGGCCGGCCGCGACCCTGGCTCTCTCGCCGTCCGGACGCCGCATGTTCGCCGATCGCCTTCGTCTCTGCCCCCGCCCGGTGGCCTTCGGGCTCGCCGCCTCGCTGCTGTTCGCCACGGTCGGCTGCGGCGGCGACCTCGTCTTCGGCTCGGAGAGCCCCCCGCCCAGCGCGGCCGTCGACGCCTCGCCGGGCGACGACACGATCCCGGTCGTCGGCACGCCGGTCCTGATCGTGGCTCCCGAAGGCGACGATCCGGCGCTCGAGCGGGTGGTCGCGACGGCGACGACCTACCTGCACCAGCTGACGGCCACCGCCCCGGCGGTCGCGCGCATGTCCGACGCGGACCTGGTCGCGCTGGCCGAGCGGGCGCTGACCGTCAAGGCCGGGCTGGTCCTGGTCGTCGACGCGCACCGGGTGGTGCCCGATCACGTGGCCGAGGCGTCGCTCGCGTCGCTGGGCCCCGATGGGTTCCGCCTGCTGGCCGAGGACCGCGGCACCTGGGTCAACGCGCTGGACCAGACCACCGGCGCCACCTTCCTGATGGTCGCAGGTGACGGCCTGCTGCCGCGGCAGTTCGGGGTCTACGAGGCCCTGCGGCGCCTGGGCGCGCGCTTTTATCACCCCGAGCAGGAGTTCGTCCCGCGCGTGCCCGCCACCTCGGTCCGCGACCGCGCCCGCACGCCGACCGCTCTGGCCCGCCGCACCGCCGACGGCACCGCCAGCCCCGACTACGTCCCCGACTTCCGAACGCGCGGCTACAGCTTCCACGGCTCACACCCGCTCGAGCACCTCGAGGCCTTCAGCGACTCGAACCACCCCATCGACGAGGCGGTGGCGGTCAACGACTGGCAAATCAAAAACCGCGCCAACCAGATGCGCGGCGCCGGCCGCGGCGTCGCCCCGCCCGCGCGGCGCGCGTTGCGCGTGCAGCAGCTCGAGGACTATCGCCAGCGGGTCGGCCTGCGCCGCTCCACCGGCATCACGCTGCACAACGAGCAGCAGGGCGCCAACGCCGCCATCGATCCCAGCCTGCCGACGCCCATCGCGCAGCAGATCGACGCCTTCGTCGCCGATCGCCTCGAGGCCGTCCCCGACGCGACGCACTTCGGCGTGCACTTCGGGCCGACCGAGTTCACGGTCACCCCCGACGTCGAGACCGTGCAATGGATCGACTGGGTCGGGCAGGCGGTGAGCAAGCGCCGCCCGGACGTGCCCCTGCTCATCAACAACCACACGACGGGCTCGCAGCCCTCGCCCAATTATGGCGACCTGGGCTGCCCGCCGGGCACCAACGACCAGGGGCTCATCGACTACTACGACCTGGCCTTCCACACCGCGCCGGAAAACGGCGTCAGCGTCCACACGGTCATGTTCTACCCGCTCGAGGGACCGGCGCGCGTCTACAACCAGCGGACTTTCGCCCACAAGCTGTGCCTGATGGAGCAGGCCTCGGCCGCGGGGCGCCCGCTGACCTACTTCCCCGAGGGGTCGTGGTGGCTCAGCTTCGACAACCCGGTGCCGGTCTACCTGCCGCTGTACATCTGGACCCGCGGGCGCGACATCGAGCTGCTGCGTCCGCTGCTGGCGGCGCGCGGCGGGGGCACGGTCGACGGGCACCGGATGTTCAACAGCGGCCACGAGTGGGGCTACTGGCAGCAGGACTACGCGGTCGGGCTGTGGCACTGGAACGCCGACGTCACGATGGACGAGGTGCTGGCGGAGCTGACGGACCCTCTGTGCGAGACCGAGGTGTGGCCCGAGCGGTGCGAGGCCGCGCTCGAGACCCACGAGGTGCTGCTCGAGGCGATGGCCCAGCAGGCCGAGGCCTTCCTCGAGGCCGAGGACTTCATGGGCCGACCGGGCGGGCTGTACGCCTACTTCGCGGGCGAGGACCCGGCCGACGTGCTCGGCGCGCAGACCGGGCTCGAGTTCCGGCCGGTGCGGGTCAGCTTCGCCGACGTGCTGGCCTTCGACGAGGTGACCGCGCAGGGCTTCCGGGCGACGGACGTGCAGCGCCTCAAGGAGATGGACGAGGCCTACGCCAGCTGGGTGGCGCGGCTGCGGGCCGTGGCGCCGGAGGTGCCCGAGGCGGGGCGTCCGTGGCTGGACGAGGTGGTCGACGGGCTGGAGATCAACGGGCTGCGCGCCCGCCAGGCGTGGCAGCTGTACGAGGTGGTGCTGGGCTATCGCGACGCCGTCGCGGCGCGCGAGGCCGACCGGACGGCGCCGCCCCCGGCCGAGGCGGTCAGGACCGCGTTCGACCAGGCGATCGTGACGCTGTCGGACGCCGAGCAGGTCGTGCGGCGGCGCGAGGCGCGTTATCGCTATCCGCACACGCAGATGAACGGCGGCGGCGTCACGCCGGACACCGGGGTGGCCAACGGGACGACCTATCCCTATCGGGTGCACACCAAGACGCACCTGATGACCTACTGGATGAACCGCCACGACGAGGTCGGGCGGCTGCTGAACGAGGGCCACGAGCAGCTGGCGCAGCTGCGGCTGGCGCCGGTGTTCGCGCTTCCGGGGCAGGCGCTGGAGATCCTGTGGCCGGCGCTGGCGGGGCTGACCGGGCAGCTGACGATGGGCGACGGCCTGACCGCGGGGCCGCTGACCAGCTCGCACGAGTACGCGGGCGAGGGCGTGTTCTCGGTCGAGGGCAGCTACTCGGCCGAGGACCTGGACACGCCGGTGCAGGGACACGTGGTGCGGGCGGCGGTGCTGGCGAGCTCGCCCGCGGGCAGCTTCACGCTGAAGTCGCCCGACACGCTGCTGGGGCAGGCCGTGCTGGCCAGCATCGCGCCGGCCTTCCGCTGGGGGCTGGTGATGTCGGGCCAGGCGGTGCTGGCCTTCGCGCCGGACTTCAGCGGGGTGGGCAAGGTCGACTTCCGCGACGTCATCGTCACGCAGCTGGCGGCGGCCATCGGGGCCGACGGGACCTTCGAGACCAAGCCGGTGGACTTCGAGCTGCCGGTGCCCGACCCGGCGACGGGCGGGATCGTGGCGTCGGTGGGCATCGCCAAGGCGGTCTGGAGCGGGACCGTGATCGGCGGGGCGCTGGCGACGCCGCTCGAGCTCAACGGCGAGCTGGTCCTCGAGGACGTGGTGAACGCGCTCATCGAGATGGCGGGCTACGACGAGAAGGGCGCGTACCAGACCCTGTCGGGGATCTTCGCGTTCGACCCGGCGGCGCCGCCCGAGACCATCCCCATCGTCGCCGAGATGCCGGCCGGGCCGCTGTGAGGCGTGGGCGCCGCGAGCGGCGCCGATCCGGCGAGCCCTCGCGAGCGAGGGCGCTGCAGCGAGGAGCGTCGACCGGAGGTCAGTCGGCGCCGGGGGCGCCGGCGAGGAGCCAGCGGGTCATGAGGCTCAGCTCGTCGTCGGTCAGGTCGGGGAAGGGGGGCATCGAGCGCTCGACCTGGTCGGCCTCGAGCGCGCCGCCGTAGTAGCGGTGCTGGGTGGCGTCGCGGATGAGGCCGCGGGTCCACTCGAAGCCCATGTAGCCGTCCAGATCGGGGCCGATGGCGGTCGGGTCGTAGGCCTTGGCCAAGTGCGACACGCCCGGGGTGTTGTGGCAATCGGTGCAGCCGTCGTCCCACAGGGCGCGGGCCGCCTCGGTGACCTCGGGGGGCACCGCGTGGTCGGGGTCGCCCGACAGGCTGGTCAGCCAGCGGGCCAGGGTGGCGCGGTCCTCGGCGCTGCCGCCCCAGGCCTCCATGCCGCCCTTGAGCACGGTCTTGCCGAAGAAGCGGTCGTGGTCGGGGTTGGCCAGGAAGGCGTCGACCCGAAGGGCGGTGCCCCAGCCGCCGAGCAGCGGGCCGGCGCCGTCCTCGGCGGTGGCGTCCTGGGCGTGGCACGAGGCGCAGCCCTTGTCGGCGAAGAGCTGGGCGCCCTGGGCGAGCACGACCCGGCCTTGAGCGTCGATGCCGCCCAGCTGCGCCAGGCGGGCGGTCTGCTCGGCCTCGGCGTCGGCCTGGGCGCGGGCCTCGAGGAAGGCCGGATCGGTCGCGTCCGAGCGCATCGCCACCAGGGTCAGCGCCCCGGCGCCGCCGAACAGCAGCAGGAAGGGGACCAGCACCTTGGCGGGCGGGCGGGTCCAGCGCTCGCCGTCGCGCTTGCGGTCGATGAAGGGGATGGCCAGCAGGAAGGCGACCGCCAGGCCGGGGATGACCACGGTGCCGACGAGGGTCATCGGCCCCTCGAAGTACTTGAGCAGCTGGAACAGGAACAGGAAGTACCACTCGGGGCGCGCCTCGTAGCCGCTGGCGGGGTCGGCCGGGGCCTCGAGGCTGACGCCGACCAGCACGGCCATGGCGACCAGGATGGCCAGCACGACGCCCGCGAAGAGCGTGTCGTACAGCATCTGGTAGGGCCAGAAGGGCTGGGTCTTGCGGGCCAGCTCGGCGGGGGCGCGCTTGGGGTGCGGGGTGACGCCGTGGCGGCGGAACAGGCCCACGTGGCCGACGATGAACAGGGTGAGGGTGATGGGCAGGATGAAGACGTGGATGGCGTAAAAGCGCGTCAGCGTCTGGTTGCCGTACTCGGGGCCGCCCTGCAGCACGGTCTGGATGAACTCGCCGCCCGGGGTGCCGCCCATGATGCTGGTCGCGACCTGGGTGGCCCAGTAGCCCTTCTGATCCCACGGCAGCAGGTAGCCGGTCAGGCCGAAGCCCAGCACCAGGAGCAGCATGACGCAGCCCATCAGCCAGTTGGCCTCGCGGGGCTTGCGGTAGGCGCCGTAGAGCAGGACCTGCGTCATGTGCATCAGGCACAGGACGATCATGGCCGACGAGCCCCAGTGGTGCAGGCCGCGGACCAGCCAGCCCAGCGTCATCTGGTTCTGGATGTAGTAGACGCTGCCCCAGGCGTCGGTGGTCGTCGGGGCGTAGGCGCTGGCCAGGGTGATGCCCGTGACGGCCTGCAGGACGAAGGTGAAGAGCAGGGCGCTGCCGAAGACGTAGGCGAAGCGAGCGCCGCCGGGGACCGGCTCGTTGCCGGCGGCGGCGAGCAGGGCGCGGTAGCCGGTGCGCTGGTCGAGAGCGTCGGCGAAGCGCTGCAGGCGCCCGGGGGCGGGCTCCGAGGGCTCGGGGAGCGGCTTGGCGGGTTCCATCGGGGGCGACCTCAGGCGACGGGGACGCGGTCGGCGGTGCCGGTGCGGTAACGGACCCAGCGCACCTCGAGGGTGCCGGCGCGGACGCGCCACTCGAGCGGGTCGAGGCCGCGCGGGGCGGGGTTGGGGGTGCCGTCGGCGTGGGGGAGCAGGCCGCCCTCGACGGTGAACGAGCTGCGGTGGCACGGGCACAGGTAGCCGCCGCCCGAGGGGCGGACCGAGCAGCCCAGGTGCGGGCAGGTCGCCGACAGGACGCGGAAGTCGGCCTCGCCGAGGCGCTGCACGAGCACGCTGCCGACGGGGACGCCCGGCTGGTGGAGCCACGCGTCCTGGCGGTCCTCCTTGAGGACCACGCGCTCGGGGGCGGCGCCCACCGCGAAGCGAGCCACCGCGCCGGCCGGGGACCAGACGCCGCCGTCGTCGATCGGGGGACCGGCGTCTGGCTTCTTGCGCAGCGGGGTGAGCAGCATGGCGACCGGGCCGGCGGCGATGGCGGCGCCGATCAGGGCGCCGAAGCCGGCCGTGAGGCGGCCGAGGAAGCGGCGGCGGCCCAGCTCGGCCGCGTCGGGCGCGGGCGTGTTCGTGTCGTGGCTCATGGGCCCTCCTGGCGCGGTCGCGTGGCGTGGTCGCCGCCCCGGCGGCGCCGGCACACTGTACGACAAATCACGCGAGGATGCGCCATGGCCCCTGTCGCGAGGCCGCCGCGTCGAGCGGGTCAGGCCGGGGCCGGCAGCGGCGGGGGCTGGCGGCCCTCGGAGGCCACCTGGGCCAGCACGCGCCGGAGCCGGGCCGGGTCGAAGGGCTTGTCGAGCGTGGGCCGGCCCGACTCGGTCAGGAACGCCTGCGCGCGCTCGGTGAAGACGCCGCCCGTCATGAAGACGCAGCGGGGACGCAGCTCGGGGGTGGCGGCGAGGGCGTCGTAGAAGTCCATGCCGGTCATGTCGGGCATCATCAGGTCGCTCAGGATGACGTCCCAGCGCTCGCCGGCGGTGACGCGGGCCAGGGCCTCGCGCGCGCTGGTCACGCACTCGATGGCGTACTCGCGCCCCAGCATGCGGCCCAGGGTGGCGCCGATGCTGGCCTCGTCGTCGACGATGAGCAGGCGCGCCGGGGGGCCGGCGGGGGCGGTGGTGACCGGCGGGGTGGTGGTGCGCGGGTTGAAGGCGACGCCCTGGGCGAGCGGGAGGCGGACGCTGAAGGTGGTGCCGCGGCCGACCTGGCTGGTGACGGTGATGGTGCCGCCCATCGCCTTGACGATGCCGTGGCAGATGGACAGGCCGAGGCCGGTGCCGACGCCGATGGCCTTGGTGGTGAAGAAGGGGTTCCAGACCTGGGCGAGCTGCGCCGGGGGGATGCCGCAGCCGGTGTCGGTGACCGAGACGACCGCGTGGCCGGCGCCGTCGCGGCGGGCGGTGACGCGGACCTCGTGGCGTTCGGCCTCGCCCTCGGGCAGGGCCTGGGCGGCGTTGACCAGCAGGTTGATGAAGACCTGCACGAGGCGCGACTCGTTGCCCAGGGCGGGCGGCAGCGGCTCCTCGTCGCGGACCAGGCGCGCGCGGTGGCGCAGCTGGTTGCCGGACAGGCGCACGGCGAGCTCGATGGCGTGGGCGAGGTCGACGGCCTCGCGGGCGTCCTCGTCGGCGCGCGAGAAGGCCTTGAGATCGCGGACGATGCTGGCGACGCGGCGGGCGCCGTCGCGGGCGTCTTCGAGCATCTCCGTCAGCTCGTCGGTGGGGTCGCCCGGGCGCAGCTCGCCGAGGGCCTGGCCCAGGCAGTCGAGGTTGCCGATGACGTAGGCCAGGGGGTTGTTGATCTCGTGGGCGACGCCGCTGGCGAGGGTGCCCATGGAGGCCAGGCGATCGGACAGCAGCAGGCGCGCCTGCAGCTCCTTGCGCTCGGTGACGTCCTGGGCGGTGCCGACCAGGCGCGCGAGGCGGGTGGCCGGGTCGAGCGACCAGGCGCCGTGGAAGGTGACCCAGCGCACGGTGCCGTCGGTCCAGACGACGCGCGCCTCGTGCTCGAAGCGGCCCGTGCGCGCGCGGGAGTCGGCGATGGCCTGGCGCAGGCCGGCGCGGTCCTCGGGGGCGAGGGCGGCGTAGAGCGACTTGACGGGGACGACCGCGTGGGTGGCGAGGATGCCCATGATGCGCAGCATCTCGGCCGAGCAGGTGACGCTGCGGGAGCCCGGCTCCCACTCGTAGCTGCCGAGGTGGGCGATGGTCTGGGCCTCGGCCAGCAGGGCCTCGCTGCGGCGCAGCTGGTCGGAGGCGCGGACGCGCTCGCGCAGCTGGACGGCCGAGGCGACCTGCTTGAGCGCGTCGTGGCTCATCGCCCCGGTCAGGACCGCGATGAGGAAGGCGTGGGCGCCTCGGACGGCGATCGCGCCGGTGTGCTCGCCGAGGTCGCCGGCGAGGCCGAGGACGACGTAGTAGCCGGCGACGCAGACGAAGGTGACGGCCAGGGTGGGCCACGGCGCGTGGCGGAAGCCGCAGGCGCCGATCATGACGTAGAGCGAGACGTAGTAGGGCGACTCGAAGCTGCCTGTGGCGTAGATGGCGGCGAGCGTGATGAGGATCTCGATGAACGAGGCGTACACGCCCAGCTTCTGACGGGCGGCCGGGGCGAAGGGCTGCCGGAAATGGATGAACAGGGCGTAGGCCCAGTACAGCCCGACCAGGGGCCAGGCGAGGCCGGCGATGACGTGCTCCGGCTCGAGCAGCGGCAGGGTCAGGCTGACGACGCCGAGGCCGACCAGGCGCAGGACGGCCACCTGACGTTCGATGACGGCCGTGCGGTCGATGACCACCTCGTCCGGCTGGCGCAGCGCGGTGAGGATGCCGGTCTCGAGGCGATGCAGTGGACGCCGGGGCGGGCGGCGGCCGGGCCGCTCGGCGGCGCCTCGGACGGAACTCGGAGGCATGGGGGGACTCTCCTCGCGCGCCGGTGCCGGCCCCGCGGCCCTGCGCGCGCCGTTGGCGAACCACTCGCGGATCGCGAGCGTAGTCGGGCGCGACGGGGCCGGCCATCGTTTCACCGGCGAGAGGTTGTAACCGCCTGGTTACAGTGCGGCGCCGGGATGCAACCCGCCGGGGGATCGGCGCTGGTCAGGCGCGATCGGCTCGGCTAGCATCTCCAGCGGGTCGGTTCCGGGACAAGCTGGACGGTGAGCATGAGCTACGAGCTGCTCGACAAGCGGGCCGGCGCACGCCCGCGTATGGACGCCCTGGACGCCGCGGCCGCCCCCAAGGGCGCCGGGACCGACGCGAAGACGGCCCAGCTCAAGCAGGTCGACTACGCGACCGGCAGCGCGATGTTGAGCCCCAACGGGTCGAAGGGTGGAGCGGCGGGTGGGCCGGTGACCTATCGGGTCAAGCCGGGCGATACGCTGAGCGGGATCGCGGCGCGCGTGCTGGGTGAGGCGGACCGATGGCGCGAGCTGGCGACGCTGAACGGGATCGCGAACCCGCGGGCGCTGCAGGTCGGGCAGACGCTGAAGCTCCCCGCCGACTGCTCGTGTCCGGCGCCGACGGGCCCCACCAACCGCCCGGTCGAGCTGCCCGAGGCGCCCCGGCCGGCCGCCGCGTTGACCCACACGGTCCGGGCGGGCGAGACGCTGTCGAGGATCGCCGAGATCCACCTGGGTGACGCCGACCGCTGGCGCGAGATCGCCGACGCCAACGGCATCGCCGACCCGCGCGCGCTGCAGGCCGGCCAGACGCTGAAGGTGCCCGGGGCCGTCGCGTCGCCCAAGCCGGAGGCGCCCGCGCCGACGCCGAAGCCACCGCAGACCTCGACCGTCAGGTACACGGTGCGCTCGCGCGACACGCTCAGCGCCATCGCGCAGGTCTTCTACGGGGACCACACGCGGTGGCGCGAGATCGCCAAGGCCAACGGCCTGTCGAACCCAGGCGCGCTGCGGGTCGGGCAGGTGCTGACGATCCCCAACGCCTCCGGGCCGGTCCAGGCGCCGACCAACCCGACGCCCCGTCCGACGCCGTCGCGCCCCACCCCCGGGGACGACACCGAGCTCGCCGCCGGCGACACCATCGCGCTCGAGGGGCTGGGCAGCCTCGACCGCGCCATGGCCGAGATCTACAACACCAAGGGCCAGTACCTGAAGCAGGCCGCGTCGATGCTGGGCATCGACACGGCGTCGGCGGCGGCCGTGCTGAAGGTCGAGTCGGCGGGCGCCGGCTTCGGAAGCGACGGACGGCTGAAGATCCGGTTCGAGAACCACATCTTCTACGACGGCTGGGGCAAGTCGAACCCGGCGACCTTCAACGCGCACTTCAAGTACAACCCGGACAAGCGCTGGACGGGGCACAAGTTCCGGGCCGACGCGAACGGCGCGTGGCGCACCATGCACACGAGCCAGGACATGGAGCACGAGGTCCTCGAGTTCGCGCGCGGGCTGCACGACGAGAAGGCCCTGCAGGCGATCTCGATGGGCATCGCGCAGGTGATGGGCTTCAACCACCACATGCTGGGCTACGAGTCGGCGCGCGAGATGTACGACATCTTCTCGGGCGCGCTGCGGCCGCAGCTCGACGGGATGTTCGAGTTCATCAAGCAGCATCCGGGGTGCATGAACGGCCTGCAGTCCAAGAACTACGTGCAGTTCGCGGCCTGCTACAACGGCAGCGGGCAGGCCGCCACGTACGGCGAGTGGATCCGCCAGGCCGCGGCGTCGTACGCCCGGGTGACGCGGGGCCGCCAGTTCGCCTGAGGACGGCGAGGGTGCCGGGCGCGCGGGGTGAAAGGCGCTGTCGTCGGCATGAACGTTGCCGACGACGGCGACAAAGCGCTATGAGTCGGGCTCCCCGAGAGCTGCCCGGACGAGGATCCCGATGCCTTCCGCCCGTCACCACCGCGCCTGCGCCTGCGCGCGCGGCCACCTGGCCGCCGCCACGCCCCCCGAGGGGTTCACGCTGCCCGGCGCCGAGAAGCACTACCCGCCCGACCTCGGGCTCGAGCCGGTGCACCTGGACATCGCGCTGACGCTGAACCTCGAGGCGCGCCGCGCCGACGGGGTGGTGACGACGACGGTGGTGGCGCGCCGCGACGGGCCGCGCGAGCTGAAGCTGGACGCCGTGGGCTTCGAGGACGTCGCGGTGGACGACGCCGACGGCCGCGGGCTGAGCTGGCGTTACGACGGCGAGGCGCTGCGCCTGACCTGGGACGAGGCGGCGCGGCGCGGCGAGGAGCGCCGGGTGACGGTGCGCTACCGCGTGCGCGAGCCGGTGACGGGGCTGATGTTCTCGGGGCCGACGCCCGAGGCGCCCGACGCGCCGCTGTTCGCGGCCACCGACAACGAGACCGAGCGGGCGCGCCACTGGCTGCCGTGCGTGGATCTGCCCAGCGTGCGGCCGACGCTGGAGTTCCGGCTGCGGGCGCGGGCCGAGCTGACCGCGCTGGCGAACGGGGCGTTGCTGGGCGAAGAGACCCACGACGACGGGACGCGCACGACGCGCTGGCGGCTGGACCACCGCTGCCCCAGCTACATCACCTGCGTCGCGGTCGGCGACTTCGTGCGCCGCGAGGGCGGCCAGTCGCGCACGCTGCCGGAGCTGCCCATCGCCTACTTCGCGACGCGCGCGCACACCGAGGAGCACCTCGAGCGCACCTTCGGGCGCACGCCCGAGATGCTGGACTGGCTGAACGAGAAGCTGGGGACGCCCTACCCGTTCCCGAAGTACTTCCAGTTCGCCGTGCCGGGCATCGGCGGCGCGATGGAGAACATCTCGCTGGTCAGCTGGGACGACCAGTTCCTGCTGGACGAGGCGCTGGCCGGCGAGTGGACGCGGCTGCTCGAGGCGATCAACGTCCACGAGATGGCGCACAGCTGGTTCGGCGATCTGCTGGTCGTGCGCGACTTCGCCCACGCGTGGCTCAAGGAGTCGTGGGCGACCTACATGGAGCAGTGCTGGTTCGAGGACCACTACGGCGAGGACGAGAAGCTCTACGAGCTGTTCCAGAACGCGCACCAGTACTTCGAGGAGGCCGACGGCAGCTACCAGCGGCCCATCGTGACGCGCGAGTTCACGTCGTCGTGGGAGATGTACGACCGGCACCTGTACCCGGGCGGGGCGTGCCGGCTGCACATGTTGCGCTGCGAGATGGGCGACGACGTGTTCTGGACGTCGGTGCGGGACTACATCGCGCGGTTCTCGGGCGAGGTGGTCGAGACCGACGACTTCCGGCGGGTGCTCGAGCGGCACTCCGGGCGGTCGCTGGGCAAGTGGTTCGACCAGTGGATCCACGGGCGCGGCTACCCGCACCTCGAGGTGTCGTTCAGCTGGGAGGCCGAGCGCGGGGAGGGGGTGTTCGACATCCGCCAGGCGCAGTGCAAGGGCGACGGGGACGGCGGCGGCGAGGGCGCGCCGCAGGTGTTCGAGGTGCCGCTGGAGCTGGGCTGGGTGGTGGCCGGGACGCTGCGGACGACGACGGTGACGCTGAAGCAGGCGCACCAGATCGTGCACGTGGCGATGCCCGGCGAGCCGTCGCAGGTGCGGGTCGACCCGAACGGGCGGCTGCTGCACAAGCTGGACTTCAACCCCGGCGACGACAAGCTGACGGCGCAGCTGACGGGCGCGGGCGACGTCATCGGGCGCATCCTGGCGGGGCGCGAGCTGGCGAAGACCGGCAAGCGCAAGAACGTGCTGGCCATCGGGCGGGCGTGGGCGGCCGAGCCGTTCTACGGGGTGCGCGCGCAGTGGGCCGAGGCGCTGGGCGAGGCGCAGGCCGAGGCGGCCATCGAGGTGCTGGTCGGGGCCATCGGGTCCGAGCGGCACGCGATGGTGCTCGAGCCGCTGATGCGCGCGGCGGGGCGCTACCGCGACGCGCGGGTGCGCGAGGCGGTGCTGACGCGGCTGGAGGAGGACGAGGGGCTGCCGCCGCGGGCGGCGATGGCGGCCTGGGAGGCGCTGGGGGCGCAGCGCGAGCAGGCGCCGCTCGAGCGGCTGGCCGAGGCGGCGCGGGCCCCCAGCTACAACGGGATCGCGCAGGGCGGAGCGCTGCGCGCGCTGGGAGAGTCGCGGCAGGACCGGGCGGTCGGGCTCCTCGGCGAGCTGCTGGCGCCGGGAGCGCTGGGGCCGCGGGTGCGGGCGGCGGCGGTGGACGGGCTGGCGCGGGTCGGGCGGGTCAAGCTGCGCGAGGCGCGCGAGCGGGTCGGCGAGCAGCTGGTGGACCTGCTCCGCGACGCGGACCCGCGGGTGCAGCGGGCGGCGGTCATCGGGCTCGAGCAGCTGGGGGACCGGCGCGCGATCGAGCCGCTGGAGGCGCACGCGGCGCGGGTGTCGGCGCAGGACCGGGTGCGCGTGCGGCGGGCCGTCCAGCGGCTGCACGAGCGGGGTGACAAGCGCCCCGGCGGTCGCGACGAGGCCCTGGACGGGCTGCGCGACAAGCTGCGCAAGCTGCAGGACCGCGTCGACAGCCTCGAGGCGCGCCTCGAGGCGCAACCCAAGCCGGCCGGGACCTCGGAGGAGATCGAATGACCCGCGTCCTCATCGCCGACAAGCTCTCGCCGCGCGCCGCCGAGCGCCTGACCGCCGCCGGGCTCGAGGTGGCGACGCGCCCCGGCGTGTCGGGTGACGCGCTGACCGCGGCGTTGCGCGAGCTGGACCCCGACGTGCTGGTGGTCCGGTCGACCAAGGTGCAGGCCGAGCACCTCGAGGCGGGGCGCGCGCTGGCGCTGGTCATCCGCGCCGGGGCCGGGGTGAACACGATCGATCTCGCGACCGCCTCGCGGCGCGGCGTGCACGTCGCCAACTGCCCCGGCAAGAACGCGATCGCCGTGGCCGAGCTGGCGATGCTGCACCTGCTCAATTGCGACCGGCGGCTGGCCGACGCGACGGCGGATCTCAGGGCGGGGCGCTGGGACAAGAAGACGTACGGCAAGGGGCAGGGGCTGCACGGGCGGACGCTGGCGGTGCTGGGGACCGGCCCCATCGGGCGAGAGGTCGTGCGGCGGGCGCTGGCGTTCGGGATGCGGGTCGTGGCGTGGAGCCGGTCGCTGACCGACGAGGACGCGGCCGCGCTGGGCGTGCGGCGGGCCGACAGCCCGCTCGAGGCGTGCCGCGGGGCGGACGCGCTGTCGATTCACCTGGCGCTGGCGCCCCAGACGCGCGGGCTGGTCGGGCGCGAGGTGCTGGCTGCGCTGAAGCCGGGGGCGGCGGTCGTCAACACGTCGCGGGCCGAGGTGGTCGACGAGGCGGCGCTGGCCGAGGCGGTGCGCGAGCGCGGGCTGCGGGCCGGGTTGGACGTGTTCGCGGGCGAGCCGGCGACCGGCGAGGCCGAGTTCCGGACGCCGCTGGCCGAGCTGCCCGGGGTGTACGGGACGCACCACATCGGGGCCAGCACCGCGCAGGCCGAGGACGCGGTGGGCGACGAGGTCGTGCGCATCGTGCAGTCCTTCGTGCGCACCGGGCGGGTGCCCAACTGCGTGAACCTCGAGGAGCGCTCGCCGGCCACGCACGCGCTGGTCGTCCGCCACGAGGACCGGGTGGGCGTGCTGGCCAGCGTGCTCGAGCTGCTGCGCGAGGACGGCATCAACGTGCAGGAGATGGAGAACGTCATCTTCCAGGGGGCCGCCGCGGCCTCGGCGCGCATCCAGATCGACCGCGCGCCCTCGGACGGCGTCCTGGCGTGCCTCGACGCCGCCCCGCACGTGCTGGCGGTATCACTGGTGGCGCTGTCGCGATGACGCCGCGGCAACTCGGACCGGCGGAATCCGGTTTGGATTCCGCCTCGCGGCGCGCGGTGCTATAGGGACCGCCCACCCCGAGCGGAGGTCCCATGTCCTACCAGGTCTACAAGGTCGTCCACCTCATCGGCGCCTTCGCGCTGTTCCTGGCCATCGGCGGGCTCTTCCTGCACGCCATCAACGGCGGCACCCGCGACTCCAACGCCTCGCGCAAGCTGGTCGCCATCAGCCACGGCGTCGCCTTGTTCATCGTCCTGCTCGGCGGCTTCGGCATGCTGGCCCGCCTCGGGATCACCGGCGCCTTCCCCGGCTACATCTGGTTCAAGCTGGTCATCTGGCTGGTGATGGGCGCGATCATCGCCATCCCCTACCGCGTGCCCAGCCTGGCCCGCCCGCTGTGGCTGTTGCTGCCCTTCATCGGCGGCCTCGCGGCCTGGGCGGCCATCTACAAGCCCTTCACCTGATCCCTGCTCAGGGAAAGGCGGCCACCGGGACGGCGACGTCGCTCTGCGCGCCGACGCCGCCCGCGCCCAGCTGCCCGAAGCCGTCGTAACCCCAGCAGACGACAGCGCCGCCCTGCCGCAGGGCGCAGGTGTGCGCATCCCCCGCGTCGATCGCCACCACGTCACCCAGCCCGGCGACCGGCGTCGGCGTCGCAGCCCCGACCAGCGCCCCCTGCCCCAGCTGCCCGGCCCAGCCGTCGCCCCAGCAGGCGACCTCGCCGCCCTGCCGCAGCGCGCACGCGTGGCTGGCCCCCGCCGTCACGGCCACCGCGTCGTCCAGCCCGACCACCGCCACCGCCATCGTGCTGCCGCTGGTCGTCCCGTCGCCCAGCTGGCCCGCGGCGTTGCGCCCCCAGCACGCGACTTCCCCGCCTTGCCGCACCGCGCAGGTGAACGAGAACCCGGCCGCCAGCGCCACCGCGTCGTCGACCCCCGACACCTCGACCGGCACCGACGACGCCCCAAACGCGCCGTGGCCCAGCTGCCCCTCCTTGCCGGTGCCCCAGCAGGTCACCCGCCCCGAGCCCTGCCGCGCGCACGAGTGCGCGAACCCCGTCACCACCTGCGCCACCCCGGTCAGCGCGGTGACCTCGACCGGCCAGGCCGAGCCCTGCAGCGTTCCCTGCCCCAGCCGCCCGTCCGCCCCGGCCCCCCAGCACCACGCCGTCCCCTCGTGGCGCACGGCGCAGGTGTGCGCCTGCTCGAACCCCTGCCCGGCCGCCACGCCGACCAGCCCCTCGAGGTTGGTCACCGGCTTGGGCGACGTCGCCCCGAGCAGCTGCCCGTTGCCCAGCTGCCCCGCCCCGCCCGCACCCCAGCACCAGGCGTCTCCGTCCCCGTCCACCGCGCACGTGTGGCGCGACCCGGCCGCGACCTGCCACCCGGCGCCGCCGGCCAACCCGACCACCGCGCCCGGCGTCAGCCGATCCGACTGGTTGCTCGTCCCCAGCTGCCCCTGCGCCCCATGCCCCCAGCACCAGACGCCGCCGCCGGCCACCGCGCACGTGTGCAGCCCCCCGGCCGACACCCCGCTGGCCGCCGGCAGCCCCACCACGGGCTGCGGCACCGGATACCCCACCGCGCCCCCGTCTCCCAGCTGCCCGCGGTCGTTCAGCCCGACGCACCGCACCCCGCCGTCCGCCAGCAGCCCGCACCCGTGCCCGCCGCCGCTGGCCACGCGCGCCGCCGCCGGCAGGCCGCCGACCGCCCCGGGCGCGGGCGGCCAGCTGGCCCCAGCCCCCCAGGCCCGGACCGCGCCCCCACCGAGCCGCGCCAGCGCGTGCTTGAACCCGGGCGCCGCCTCGATCACCGGCCCGCCCACCGCCACCTGGGTCGGCACCGCGAAGGTCCCCCCCGGTCCCTTGCCCCAGCACCACAGGCCCCCGTCCACCCGCGTCGCGCACGTCCAGCTGCCCGCCGCGCGCAGCCCCGCCACCTCGGACAGCCCCTGCACCTCGGCCGGTTCGGCCGAGTTGGGCCCCCCGCCGTTGCCCAGCTGCCCCTGGTCGTTGGCCCCCCAGCAGTGGACCCGCCCGTCGCCGCCCAGGGCGCACGAGTGGGCCGTCCCGACCGCCACCTCGCGCGCCGCCGGCACGCCCGCCACGACCACCGGGTCGGGGCCACCCGCGCCGCCCGCTGGCCCCAGCTGACCGGCCAGGTTCCAACCCCAGCACGCGATCTGCCCCGAGGCGCGCCGGGCGCAGGTGTGTGATCCCCCCGCCGCCAGGCCGGTCGCGTCCGTCAGCCCGACGACGGCCGCGGGCGGCAGCGCCTCGCCGGCCGCCGCGCGCCCCAGCTGCCCCTCGTCGTTGCGTCCCCAGCACGTCACCTGGCCCGACGCCAGGCGCGCGCACGTGTGGTACGAGCCGCCCGCGACCTCGACCGCTCCGGCCACCCCGGCCACGGCCACGGCCGCGCGCCGGTCGCTGGTCGCGCCGTCGCCCAGCTGGCCGTCGCCGTTCCAGCCCCAGCAGCGCACCGTCCCGTCGCCGCGCACCGCGCACGAGTGCGAAAACCCCAGCCCCAGCGCCGTCGCGCCGGGCTCGGACGCCAGCGGCCCCGGCGAGGCCTGCCCGTCCGCGTCGTCGCCCCAGCAGGTCACCGCCCCGTCGGCCCGCCGCGCGCAGGTGTGCCACGCGCCAGCGGCCAGAGCCGTCACCGGCCCCCCGAGGGCTGGCGCCGCCCCGCCCGTCTGCGCCGCGCCCCAGCAGCTGACCGCGCCCTGCCCGCTCAGGGCGCAGGTGTGCTTGCGCCCCGCGACGACCGCCACGGCGCCCGCCACGCCGGGCACCGTCACCGCCTCGACGCTGCCTCCGCCAGCGACGCCCAGCTGCCCCACGTCGTTGCGGCCCCAGCAGGCCACCGTCCCGTCGGCGCGCGTGACGCAGGTGTGTCCGTCGCCCGCGGCCACCGTCGTCGCCTGCACGACGTCCGGGACCAGCACCGGCGGGCTCCAGCCGGCACCGGTCGTCACGCCGACCTGCCCGTAGACGTTGGCGCCCCAGCACACGACGCGCCCATCGCCGCGCAGCGCGCAGCTGTGGTGCGTCCCCGCGGCCAGCGCGCGCGCGTCGGTCAGCCCGGTGACCTGGACGGGCCCCGAGGCGCCGCCGGTCCCGCCGCCGCCCAGCTGGCCGACGTCGTTGCGGCCCCAGCAGCGCGCCGTGCCGTCGCCCAGCCGCGCGCAGGTGTGCGCCACGCCCGCCGTCACCGCGGTGGCGCCCGACAGGCCCAGCACCTCTTGATGATCGAGGCGCCACGGGGCGTCGCCCGCGCCCAGCTGCAGGTGCCCGTTCTCGCCCCAGCACCGGACGCGCCCCTGCCCGACCAGGGCGCAGGTGTGGCGCGCGCCGGCGGCGACCTCGAGCACCCCGGCCAGCTCGGGGACCAGCCCGCCGGGCGCGCCCTCGTGACCCAGCTGGCCGAAGACGTTCCAGCCCCAGCAGCGGACGCGCCCGTCGGCGCCGCGGGCGCAGCCGTGCCGCTCGCCGCCGGTCAGCTGGGCCATCGCGCCCGGCACCGGGGTGTGCAGGTGGCGCGCGACCTGGTTGCCGTCGCGGTTGCCGGCCAGATCGCGGGCGCGCACCACGAACCAGTAGTCCTCGTCCTGCGCCAGGTCGCCCACGACCAGCTCGGTGGCCCCGGGCGCCGTCGTCGCGTGGGCCTGGAAGACGGCGCAGCCGCCCAGCTTGGGGTCGGTCTTGGTGACGCAGACCTCGTAGACCAGCGCGTCCTGCGGCGTGAGGGCGTCGGTGGCCGCGGCCCAGCCCAGGCGGGCCGCCGACGGCGTCGGGGCGTGCACGGTCGCGAGGCCGGCGAAGGCGGGCGGCTGGTCGTCGTGGGCGAAGACGAAGCCGGTGTCGGCGCAGGGCGAGGCGTTGCCGGCGCCGTCGACGGCGCGGACCGCGACCGGCGAGACCGTGTTGGGCGGGAAGTCCGCGTAGAGGAAGAAGTTGCCGAAGGGGCCGGAGGGGCCGCCGCCGACCGGGACGCCCGAGCAGTCGGCGGTGGCGTGGACGGTGACCGCGACGTTGGGCTCGGCGGTGCCGAAGAGCTGGGCCTGGGGCGGGCCGGACACCCAGCCGTTGGGGGTGACGGCGACGATGGCGGGGGCGGCCGGCGGCACAGTGTCGTGGACGTAGGGGACCGGCTTGGGCGAGCAGTCGGAGACGTTGCCCGCGGCGTCGACGGCGCGGGCGCCGAAGGTGACGGCGCCCTGGTAGGCGCCGATGGCCTGGATGGAGAAGGCGCCCGAAGGGACGGCCTTGCCCTGGCCGACGATGGCGCCGTCGCAGGCGGGGTCGTCGAAGATCCAGACGGTGGCGAGCGGCTCGGCGGCGCCGGTGACCTGCGGGGCGAGGGCGGTGCCGGGCGAGGCGGGCTGGGTGCCGGTCAGGGTCGGCGGGGGCGGGGCGAGGTCGTCGTGGACGAAGGTCGGTCCGGGGGCGCAGGGCGAGGCGTTGCCGGCGGCGTCGCGGGCCAGGGCGTGAAGGGCGGTGGCGGCGTTGGCCGGGAGCTTGGCCGCGACGGCGAAGGCGCCGGTGGGGCCGGCGGGGCCGACGCCCAGCGGGAGGCCGTCGCAGGCGGGGTCGGCGTAGAGCTCGACCTGGGCGGCGGGCTCGGCGAGGCCGTGGACGACCGGGGTGGCGGTGGCGCGGCTGGGGGACGGCGGCGCGGTGTGGGACAGGACGGGCGCGGCCGGGGCGAGGCCGTCGTGGACGTAGGTGAGGGGGGCCGAGCAGGGCGACAGCAGGCCGGCCGCGTTGCGGGCGCGGGCCCGCAGGGTGGACTGGGCGTCGGGGGCGACCTGGGCGGCGACGGAGAAGGCGCCCGAGGCTGCGGCGACGGCCTCTGCGGTGGGCGTGCCCTCGCAGGCGCCGGCGAAGAGCTGGAGCTCGTGGTGCGGATCGGCGGTGCCCAGCACCCAGGGCGTCAGGGAGACGCCGGGCGAGGCGGGATCGGTGGCGCTCAGGACGGGCGCGTTGGGAGGGTCGCAGGCGTCGCCCACGCCGTCGCCGTCCAGGTCCGACTGATCGGGGTCGGCCACGTCGGGGCACAGGTCGTCGCCGTCGAGCACGCCGTCGCCGTCGCGGTCCGGGTCGACGCAGTCGGCCACGCCGTCGCCGTCCAGGTCGCCGAAGCCCTCGTCGGTCTCGCCGTCGCAGTCGTCGTCCTGGCCGTTGCAGGCCTCGGCCGCGGGCGCGGGGGCGCTGCACCCCGTCAACCCTTCGGGGCCGCAGACGCGCTGGCCCTGACAGGCGCCCTGGGCGCAGGGGGTGGCGGCGCCGGCGGCGATGGCCTCGTCCGTGCAGGCGCACTCGACCTCATGCGCCTCGCAGACGTCGTGCGGGCAGGGCTCGAGGCAGAAGGCGCCCAGCTCGGGTGACAGCGACACGCACTCGAGGCCGGTCTGCTCGGGCAGGCAGGCGTCGTTCGAGGCGCAGGGCCAGCACCAGCGATCCGGTCCTGGCGAGCCGCCGTCCGCGTCGGCCGCGTCCTCGAGGGCATCTTCGGATCCGTCCTCGGAGGCGTCGGCGTCCACCACGGGCGACGCGTCGAGGCCGACATCGGCGATCGCGCCGTCGAGCGCGACCTCGGGCCCCGCGATCGCGTCGATCGCGCGGATCGCGCCGTCCGCGCCGCCGTCGTCGCACCCCGTGACCAGCGCCAGCGCGGCCCAGGCCGCCATCGCCAGCCACCCCGAACCGCTGGGAGCGCCCCGTCTCGCATCCATCCTCGCCTCCAGCGGCCGAGGATACCGAAACGGAGCGTCCCGGGAACCCCTACCTCCGGCGCCTCCACCAGCCGCCCAGCAGCAGCGCCGCCAGGCCGCTCGCCAGCCCGGTCAGGCCGCCCGCCGCGCCGCCCGCGCACCCACCGGGGGCGCCCTCGGCGTAGTCCAGGTTCGGCGGCGCCTCGGCCAGCTGGCAGGCCGTGTCGCCCTCGCATTTGCGCCGCTCGAGGTGCTGCGCGATCGCGTGCTGGCACACCGAGCAGAACTCGTCGCCGTAGCTCTGCATCTTGCAGCGGCCGGTCGGGTGGTAGATGCACTCGCTGAAGCCGCGCCCTCCCTCGTGCGCCCCGTCGTGGATGTGGGCCCACTTGGCGCCCGACGGGTTCGTCGACAGGTTCGGGTAGGTGGCCAGGTGGTGCTCCGTCACGCCGGCCTCGGTCGCGCAGCCGCCGAAGCCGCCGTACTCGTCGCCCAGGCCGAAGATCGCGTGGCCCAGCTCGTGGACGAAGACGCCGTTGTGCGGGTCGACGTCGTTGGTCGAGATGCGCACGCGGCCCCAAGAACGCGGCGCCGCGGGCCGGTCGGCGTTGGCGCGCCCGTCCGAGCCGCGGATGACGGCCACCACGACGTCGAGGTCCGGCGCCTTCTTGCCGGCGGCGTCCAGCGTGGCCGCGTCCATGGTGATGCGGCGGCGGCCCAGGGCGCCCTCGGGCGGGCCCAGGCTGGCGCCCAGCGGCGTGTCGGTCACGACGTCGTCGTTGACGCTGCCGCCGGTGGTCGGCACCTCGACCAGGTGGATGTTGAACAGGGTCGGCTCGCGCGCGGTGAGAAAGCGCGTGGTCAGGGCCAGCGAGTCGACCAGATCGTACGCGTGGTCACGGAACTCGCCCATCTGATCGGCCCGGTAGCCTTCGCTGACGAAGACCAGATCGATGGCGCGGTCGAGGTTCGGCTCGAGGATGTCGCTGGTCACCTTGGCGTTGCACAGGGGCTGCCCGGACGGGCAGTCCCCACCGGCCGAGGCCGGCATGGATCCGGTGAGCATCAGGGCGGCGGCCACGACGACCGGGGTCGCGGCTATCTGAAGGGTTCGGATCGCCTCCGCTTTTCGCATGTCACTCCCGAAGGGCGCGTCGCCGCGGGCGCGGTCGGCGCGTCCAGGGGGAAACCAGGGTCTCCCGCTGTGGCGGCGCGGCCCCCGATCCCCGAACCGGGCGCCCTCACCGCGTTGGCTCGAGGGAGCCTAACCGGCCGGATTGCATAGCGAAAGCAGAATCGGTTACAAAACCGCCCAGGGGTTACAGGCCCAGCCGCAGCGCGGGCTCGTGGGGGTTCGCGTCCAGCTCCAGGCGGTCGAGCAGCGCGTTGTAGGCGACCGGCCGGCCGACCACGCTGACCAGCTCGCCCGGCCGCATCGCGTCCAGCTCGTCGTTGCGGGGGGCCGGGAAGCGGACGCCGACCCGGGCCTCACCGTCACCGAGGCGCGCGACCAGGGTCCGGCCCCCGCGGGCCAGCGGGTCGGGGTCGAGGCCGCAGGTCCACTCGATCGCCTCGACCCGCAGGCGCAGCTGGACCGGGTCGGCGGACGCCCGCGCCAGCGCCGCCGCACGCGCCGCCTCGTCGTGCGCGACCGCCTTGAGCCGCTCGGCCAGCGCCAGCAGCTCGGCCGACTCGCCGGCCTGCCGTGACGGGGCCTCGGCTTCGGCCGCGGCGATGGCCGGCAGCGCCGGGAGCCGCACCGTCAGCGGCGCGGTGGCCACCCAGTCCGGCCAGGCCGGGATCTCGATCTGCAGCGCCAGCCGCCAGGTCCGGCGGGCGTCCGGCAACGTCACCGTCGTCGGCGCGTCCGCCGGCAGCGCGATCGCGTCCTCGACCTCGACCGCCTCGCCGCGCGCCACCTGCCGGTTGGCCAGCAGCACCTGCTCGTGCAGCAGCACCTCCTCGGCCATGGCCGCCCGGCCCACGCTCAGGTGCTCGGTCGCCTCGAGCCGCGCGACGATCCGGCTCACGGTCACCTCGCGCTGCGCCGAAAAGCCCATCTTGATCGCGATCTTGCCGCCCGGAGTCGCGTCCTGCGGCGAGACCTCGGCCCGCACCTCGCCCAGCCGATGCTGCGCGAAGTTGTTGCGCCCGAAGAGCCAGGCCAGCCCAAGCCCCAGCGCCAACACCGCCAGCCCGAACAGGACATGGAGGCGCCCGGCGCCCGAGGCCAGGCCGCCATGCACGACGAACGCCGCCACCAACAGCGCCAGCCCCGGCGCAGCGCCGACCAGCAGCGTGGCCCCGGCCCCGGCGCCGCCGGACTGCGGCCGCTGCAGCCCCGCCGCGGCGACCGGCACGGCCTCCGACCCGGCCGCCGGCCGCAGCGCGATCTTGGCCGCCCCCACCAGATCCGGCCGCGGCGCCGCCCGGTCCACCCGCGCCTCGACCCACCAGTCCACGTCGAACAGCCGCCCCCGGCTCGACGGCACCCCGTCCGGCGCCTCGATCGCGAACGGCACCTCGACGGCCCCGTCGGGCCACGGCCCCTCTCGCACCACCTCGCTCGCCGTCACCGTCCGCGACTCGCCGTGGCGCCCGCGGACCACGCGCACCACCTCGACCCGCAGCGGCGCCTCGCCCCACGCCGCCTCGGCCCTGATCGCCACGCGCCCGGTCACCCGCTCGCCGGACATGACCGCCCCCCGCGGCCGCCCCGCGCCCGCGGGCCCCTCGATCACCACCCGAATCGGCGAAGCAGGCATCGCACCCTCCCCAGCCCATCTCGAAGTCTCTCACCCGCCGCCGAGCTTACCGCCCCGCCCCCACGGCGCAACCCGCCCCCGGCCGGCGTCCACCCGGGGCTACCCACGCCCGCCCCGCCGTGGCACGGTCCGCCCCCGACAAGGAGCCGCCGCCCGATGCGCGTCGTCGAGGACACCCCCCGCCGCCTGGTCGTGCGCGACAGCCCGCGCGTCGCCCAGGCCCTGTTCATCCTGGCCCTGCTGGCCACCGCGGCCGGCGTCCTGTTCGAGATCGTGCGCCCCGTCTCGCTGCGTTGCCCCACCGGCGGCATGTGCGCGCTGCGCGAGTGGCGCGTCACGGGCGCCACCGAGCGCCGCTTCCCGATCTTCGCCGTCACCGGCGCCGGCGTCGAGCGCGACGGCGACCGCTGCCGGGTCGTCCTGGACGTCGGCGACCAGCGCGTCCCGATGAGCTCGCGCCTGTGGGACGACGAGGACGCCTGCGACGACGTGTCCCTGCTGCTCGACCGCGCCGCCCGCGAGCGTGCCCTGGGCGGCCTGCGCGTCGACGCCCCCGACCTGACCGTCGCCTACGTGACCCTGGTCCTGCTGGGCCTCGGCGTCCTGCTGGTCGTCCTGCTCTTCCCCACCCACGAGGCCGTCTTCGACGCCGAGGCCGGCCGCGTCACCATCACCCGCCGCGCGCCGCTGGTCCGCCAGACCGACCGCCTGCCCCTGGCCGAGATCGTCGCCGTCCGCCGCCACCGCGGCCTGACCGCCCGCGCCGTCTTCCTCGAGCGCGCCGGCGGGGGCCGCGCCGCCATCAGCGTCGGCCTCGGCCGCGAAGCCGCCGCCATGCAGCGCGTCCAGGCCTTCCTCGACCGCCGCTGACCCCTCCCGGCCGCCTCAGCCCTCGATCCGCAGCACCCGCACCAGCGGCCCCTCGGGCGCCTGGTCCTCGCGCAAGTCCACCACCGCCTCGACGGCCCACCCGGTCTCGCCCTCGCGGTCGCTCAGCAGCTGCGTCACCGTCCACCGCAGCCGCCCGTCCGGCGTGATGCGCGTCTTGTCCGCGTGCCGCGCCCGATGGTCGAACGCCACCGCCCCGTACTCCTCGACGAACGGCTCCAGCGCCTCGCGGAACCGCGCCGCGTCCCACCCCTCGCCCTCTTCGGCCTCGGGGTCCTGCGCCACCGTCGCCGCCGCCTCCTCCCAGTCCTGCTCGCTCAGCGCCTTCATCAGCGCGTGCAGCTCGGCCCGGATGCGCGCGTAGAAGGTCCGCTTGTCCCGGCTGATGTCCAGCGGCGGCGGCGCCTGACCCGGCCCCGCCTCCGCGGCCTCGCCGACCACCATCCGCTCCCACTCCTGCACCAGGCTCGAGTCCACGCGCCCCAGCGTCGTCCGGAAGTAGGCGACGACGTCGATCACCTCGTCGGTCTTGGCCTCGTCCGGCACCGTCTGCACCAGCACCTTGAACCCCTGCGACAGGTACCGCAGCAGCACCCCCTCCATCCGCTCGAGCCCCAGCTCCTTGACGTACTCGTTGAAGCTCATCCACCGCTCGACCATGTCGCGCATGATGGATTTCGGCCGCACGTTCTCGCCCTGCAGCCACGGGTGCCGCTCGACGAACGCGTCCAGCAGCGCGTACAGCAGCTCGGCGTGCGGCTTGGGGTAGCTGATCTTCTCCAGCGCCGCGATGCGCTCCTCGTACTCGACCCCCTCGGCCTTCATCCGCGCCATGGCCTCGGTCTTCAGCTTGTCCTCCTGCCGCGCCAGGATCGCCCGCGGGTGCTCCAGGATCGCCTCGACCAGCGTCACCACGTCCAGCGCGTAGTCCGGCCGCTCGGGCGGGAACGCCGCCAGCGCCTCGACCACGAACAGCGACAGCGTCTGCGTCAGCGAGAACTCGCGCTGCAGCGCCTCCTTCACGACCAGCGACTGCCCCCGCCCGAACGACGCCGGCACCGCCTCGACCACCCCCGACCGCATCAGCGACTTCACCAGCTGCCGCGCGTCCTTGCGCAGCCGCGACTTCGCCCCCGCCGCCTCGTGGCAGCGCCCGATCAGCGCGATCAGCCGCCGGTAGCCGCCCCCCGGCACATACGCGTTGTCCTCGCGCTGCAGCAGGTCGACGATCATCCCGTGCGTCACCCGAAACCGCGACTCCAGCGTCTCGGGCGGGCTGTCGATCAGCTGCTGGAACGTCTCCTCGTTCCACGCCACGTAGCCCTTCTTGGGCGGCTGCTTCTTCACGAACTTCTTGCGCCCGGTGTCGGCCGCCTTCTTCTCGAGCCGCTTGTTCTCGATGACGTGCTCGGGCGCCTGCGCCACCACGTACCCGTGGTCGTCGAAGCCCTTGCGCCCGGCGCGCCCTGCGATCTGCTTGAACTCGCGCACCCCCAGCACGCCCACCTTGTCCCCCGAGAACTTGCACAGCTGGGTGAACATCACCGTGCGGATCGGCACGTTGACGCCCACCCCCAGCGTGTCGGTCCCGCAGATGACGCTCAGCAGCCCCATCCGCGACAGCCGCTCGACCATCAGCCGGTACTTGGGCAGAAGGCCCCCGTGGTGCAGCCCCAGCCCGTGCCGCACGAACCGCTCCATGTCCTTGCCGTAGGGCGTGTCGAACCGGAACCCCTTCAGCTCGCGCGCGATGGCCTCCTTGGTCGCGCGCGTGGCGAAGTCCACGCTCATCAGGCCCTGCACCTGCTCGGCCGCCTCGCGCTGCGTGAAGTGCACCAGGTAGATCGGCTGCCGGTTGCGGCTGACCAGCGCGTGCAGGGTCTCGAGCAGCGGCTCCTCGCTGTACGAGAACTCCAGCGGCACCGGCCGCTTGCCCGAGCGCACCTTGACGATCTCGCGCTCGGTGAACGCGGCCACGCTCTCTTCGATCTTCGTCGTGTCGCCCAGCGTCGCCGACATCAGCAGGAAGGTCGCGTGCGGCAGCCCGATGAGCGGCAGCTGCCAGGCCCAGCCGCGGTCGCGGTCGCCGTAGTAGTGGAACTCGTCCATCACCACGAAGTCCGCCGCCGCCTGCTCGCCGGCGCGCAGCGTCATGTTGGCCAGGATCTCGGCGGTGCAGCAGATGACCGGCGCGTCGCGGTTGACGGTGGCGTCGCCGGTCATCAGCCCGACCTTGTCGGCGCCGAAGGCCGCGCACAGGTCGAAGAACTTCTCGCTGACCAGCGCCTTGATGGGCGACGTGTAGAAGCTGCGCGCGCCCTTGGCGAGCCCGATGAGGTGCAGCGCCAGCGCGACGAGCGACTTGCCCGAGCCGGTCGGCGTCTCGAGGATGACGTGCCGGTCGCTCAGCAGCTCGAGGATGGCCTCCTCCTGGGCCGGATACAGCGCGATGCCGCGCTCGGCGACCCACTCGACGAAGACGTCGAACACGTCGTCGCCGCTGGGGCTCGGGCCGCACGCGGCCAGGCGCTGGACCAGGTTGGGGGCGCTGTCGGGGGAGGCGGAGGGCTCGGTCATGGGCCAGCCTTACACCTTCGGCGGCCCGGCGGACACCCCCAATCGTGTCCGGCGCCGCCCGCGACACCGCGGCGACGCGCCTCCCCCGCCGCGTGCGGGCGAGGGAGGCGGTCGTCGGTCGTCACATGCCCGGGCTGGACGGCTTGTCCGGCGAGGGCTCGAGGCCTGGCGACGGCTCGAGGCCCGGCGACGGAGCCGGCATCGGCTCGTCGGCGCCCGGCTGGCCCTCGTCGGGCAGCGGCGTCGACGGCACCGGGACGATGATGGTCGGCGGCTCCTCGCCCATGGGCTCGCTCGGCGCCGGCGTCGGCTCGGCGGCCGGCGGGATGGGCTCCACGGTCGGCGGCACCGGCTCCTGGCCGGTCGGCGGCGTCGGCTGCGCGGGCGGCGTCGGCTCGGTCGGCTGCGCGGGCGGCGTCGGCTCGGCCGGCTGCGCGGGCGTGCAGGCGCCGGAGCTCAACAGCTCGAGCTTGCCCTCGAGCGCGCCGATGTCGCGCTGCAGGGTCATCAGCGCCTGCGCGTCGATCTCGCCCCCTTGCGCGGCGCGCAGCTCGGACAGCTGCTGCTCGGCCGAGAGCTTGTCCTGCCGCAGCTGGCGGATCTGGCTGTCCAGCATCGGCTGGTTCTGCACCTGCTGCGAGACCTCGTTCAACTTCTGTTCGATCTCGATGAGCTTGCTGCGCGTCTGCTCCATCAGCGCCTGCAGCTCCTGATCGGCCTGCTGCTGGGACTCGATGGGCGCCGGCTCTCCCTGCGGCTCGCGCCGTTCGGTGCAGCCGACCACGGGCAAGCTCAACGACAGCGCGCCGAGCGCCAGGACGATGCGTCGCATGGGTTCCTCCTCCGATGCGGGTTGCTGCCAACGAAAGCAGGGGCACCGACCTCGGCGGGTTCAAGCCTGTGAGACGCCTGGACTTTTCGCTCTCCCGCGCTACCGCTGGCCCAGCCACGGGATCCGGCCGCGCGACAGGCGGTCCAGCATCGCCTGCATGCGCTCCTCGACCTCGGCGTAGCAGCGCTGCACGACCGCCGGATCGTCGGCGTCCTGGGGGCGCAGGTCCGGCCAGGCGATGGGCTCGCCGAAGGCCAGCGTCGTCTGCGCGGGCAGCGGCAGATAGAAGAAGAAGGCCGGGAACAGGCCCCAGGGCAGCCCCAGCGCGATGGGGAAGACCTTCGCGCGCGCCCACACGTCCAGGCGCAGGGCGCGGGCCAGCCGCTCGCCGCGGCTCAGGATGATCAGCTGCTCGTGCGTGCCGGCGCTGACGACCGGCACGATGGGGACGCCCGCGGTCAGGGCCAGCCGCACGAAGCCGGTGCGCCCGCCCAGCACCACCCGGTCGCGCTCGCGGAAGGGCCGCATCGTGTCGAGATCCGACCCGGGATAGACCAGCGCCAGGTCGCCGCGCCGGAACACCGCGTGCGCGCTCGAGTGCCCCGCCCGCACGAGGCCCAGCTTGATGGCCGCCCGGTGCGCCGCCCGGTCGTAGAACACCAGGTCGTGCGCCAACGGCCGCACCACCCGCTCGACCCCCAGCCGGTCTTCGATGGCCGCCATCGTCAGTAGCGTGTCGATGGGCATCAGCCCGCCGTTGTGGTTGCCGACCAGCAGCGCCGCGCCCTCGGCCGGCACGTGCTCCACCCCCTCGACCCGCCAGCGAAACCACGACCGCGCCACCGCCCGCGTCGTCTCCATCGCCCAGCGCACGAACGCGGGATCTCGCCCGTCCAGGTCGTCCTCGAGCCGCCGCCGCTTCAGCCCCAGCCCGTACCCCAGCACCGTCACCACCGGCGCCGCCGGCGACGTCAGGTGCACGAAGTCGCGCCAGCGAAAGTGCTCGGGGATCTGCCGAAGGTACTGCCACGCGCCCACGCCCGCCTCCTCGTCCATGTCAGGACATCTTCGGCACGGCCGCGCCGTCGTCTTCACCCTGCCGTGGCGGCAGCGTCCTCGGCGACACGACCAGCCGCGCGCGCCGCCTCCACACGCGCGACCACCTCGTCCACGGACCACTGGTCGTACGCGTGGCGGCCATACTGCGCGTCCACCACCACCCCGTCCGGCCCGACGAGCAGGTCCGCCGGCAGCCCCAGGTGCCCGCCCTCGCCGCGCGTCAGGCTCCACCGGTGCCGCCCGAACATGCCGCGCACCGCCGCCGGCCACCCCCGCGGGTCCAGCATCGCCCGCCACCCCGCCTCGACCCCGAACCGACGATACAGCGCCTTGTCCGGGTCGGCCACCACGGCGAACGGCAGGTCCCCCTGGTACGGCCGCATCGTCTCGGCCTCCGAGTGGAACAGCGCCACCTCGCGCACCCCCGCCGCCTCCAGCTCGCCCACCCGCCCCGCGAAGCTCCGCAGGTGCAGGTTGCAGATGGGACACCCGGCGAACCGCCGAAACTGCAGATGCACGAACCGCCCCTCGCCGTCCGGCACCCTCACCTCGCCATGCGCCAGCGACTCCAGCGTGAACGGCTCCAGGCGATCTCCCTTGGCGACGCGAGGCATGCGACCGTCCTTCCTTCATCGAGGTCAGGCGGACCATGCCAGCGCGTCTCGTGGTGCGCAACGGCGTAGCTGCCGCGCGCGCGTCGATCACCCGACCGGCGGCGCCAGCTGGTGCTGCAGCATCCAGTGGACGCCAAAGCGGTCGGTCAGCGTGCCGAAGCGCGCGCCCCAGAAGGTGTCGTGCAGGGCGTGCTTCACCTGCCCGCCCTCGCTCAGGGCCGCGAACTGCTGCTCCAGCTCGGCCAGGCTGCCGCACTCGACCGACACGAACACGTTGTTGCCCGCCTGGGTCGGCCCGTCCGGCCGGTCCGACAGCATCAGGACGAAGCCGCCACGGCTCAGGCAGGCGTGTGCGACCTGCTCGCGCTCGGCCACCGGGCAGGCGTCGCCCTTCATGTCGCCATAGGTCATCAGCTCCAGCTTGCCGCCGAACACGTCGTGATACGCGCTCGCGGCCTCGCGGCCGTTGCCGCCGAAGAACAGGTACGGGGTCACTCGGGTCGAAGTCGTCTCAGCCACGCGGTCCTCCTTGGTGTGGCGTTCATGTCCCTTCGACTCCCCGCCGCCGCCGATCTCATCGGCGCCGCCCTCATTTTCTCTTCGCGCCGGCCCCGGTCGGGGTTGGCCCCGCGCGCGCGTGATTACGGTGCCCTTACCCGCCTGCTCGCCGCCCCGCCCAAGCCCACCGGAGTCCATCATGTGGAAGCGATGGCTTCGCTCCGCCCCCTTCTGGGGCGTCCACGTCGCCGCCGTCGCCGGAGTCGCCGCCCTCGGCTGGTCCTGGACCGGCCTCGCTCTGGCGCTGGCGCTCTACTTCGTCCGGATGTTCTTCATCACGGCCGGCTATCACCGCTACTTCTCGCACCGGACCTTCCAGACCGGCCGCGCCATGCAGCTCGTCCTGGCCCTGGGCGGCACCCTCGCCCTGCAAAAGGGCGTCCTGTGGTGGGCCGCCAACCACCGCGTCCACCACCGCTACTCCGACCAGCCGCAGGACGTCCACTCCCCCCGCCAGCGCGGCCTCTACTGGTCCCACGTCGGCTGGATCCTCTCGGACGAGCACCAGCACACCCGCTGGGATCAGGTCCGCGACCTCGCCCGCTTCCCCGAGCTGCGCTGGCTCAACCGCCACTGGATGGCCCCGCCGGTCCTCATGGCCCTGCTACTCCTCGCCCTCGGCGGCCCCTGGGCCCTCGTCTGGGGCTTCTTCGTCTCGACCACCCTCCTGTGGCACGGCACCTTCCTGGTCAACTCGCTGGCGCACCGCATCGGCCGCCGCCGCTTCGCCACCCGCGACGACAGCCGCAACAGCGCCCTCATCGCCCTCCTCACCCTGGGCGAGGGCTGGCACAACAACCACCACCACTACCCCGGCATGGCGCGCCAGGGCCTCGCCTGGTACGAGCTCGACGTCTCCTACTACGTCCTGCGGCTCCTCGAGCGCCTGGGCCTCATCCACGACCTGCGCCGCCCCCCGCGCCGCGTCCTCGACGCCGTCGCCGCCCCCCGCCCGCGCCGCCTCAGTACCGCCACCACCACGCCGCCAGGCCCTCCAGCGTGACCACCCCCGCCGGCGGCGGCACCCGCTGCAGGTACCAGCCCAGATGCGAGAACGGATGCAGCAGCGCCTGCGCCATCAGCCGCCGCTGCAGCCCCTCGTCCAGCGCCGCCTCCGCGTAGCCATAGGCCAGCAGCAGCCGCCGCAACAGCCCCGCCTCGGCGCAGGTCACGAACAGCCCCACCGAGGCGAACTCCGCCTCGGCCGCGCCCTGCAGCGCCGACTCGAAGTCGATGAGCCCCGTCAGCCGCCACCCGCCCGCCCCGTCCGGCGCCGCCAGCAGGTGCTCCCTCATCAGCTCCGTGTGCAGCAGCACCGTCGGCGCCGCCGCCTCCAGCCCCGCCCGCTCCAGAAAGCCCGCGATCTGCGCGACCCACGCCTCGTCCAGCCCCCGCTTGCGCTGCGCCTCCTCGGCGCCCGCCCGCTGCGCCGCAACGAACGCCGGCCAGTCCCGCCGCGGCACCGCCGACCGGCTGGCGTCCACCGCATGCAGCGCCGCTACCCCCGCCCCGATGGCCTCGGCCAACCGCTCGCGCTCGCGCCGCGGCACCTGCCCCCACACCTCGGCCAGCGGCCGCCCCCGCAGCCGCTCCATCAGCACGTAACGCCACCCGTCCAGCTCGCCCGTCGCCCGCAGCCGCGGCGTCGGGATCGGCAGCCGCCCCTGCAGCAGCTCCAGCGCGCTGGACTCGATGTCGAATTCCGCCCCATGGCACGGCGGATACAGCTTCAGGACGTGCCCTTCCCCCACCGCATAGACCGGCAGCGACCCCGCCTCGAACCGCGCGACCTCCTCCCCACCCAGCCCATGCCGCCGCGCGATCTCCACCGCCCCCGGCCTCAGCCGCGCCTCGTCCCGGCGCACGGCCTGAAACTCGGCGACCGCCTCGGCCCGCGGCAGCAGCGTCCGCCCCAGCGTGTCACTCACTTCCCAAACCCCTCGCCGGCCCCGAAGACGCACTGGCCGCTCTCGGCGTCACATCCGGGCTCTGGTGGCGGCGCGCAGGGCGGCATCACGCAGTCGTTGCCCTCGGGCCACACCTGGCCGTTGCAGAACTGCTGATGGGCCTCCGCGTTGGCGCTGCACTCCCAGACCGTCATCGTGTGGTTGGGGCACATCGGGCAATAGCACCCATCGGTGCTCTCCGGCGCCGTCGGATACAGGCAGTTGGCACAATCGGCGTCCGACGCGCAGGTGTCTTTCGGCGGGCACGTCGGGCAGCAGGCCCCGGGCGTCACAATCCGCTCCTCGGGCGGGCACTCCGGCTCGGCGCAGTCGACCAGCGCGCACAGGTCGTACACACACAGCCCCGCCTCGCCGCACATCGCGACGTCGCTCGGAGGCGCCTCGCAGGCCACGTCCGGACACTCGTCGGCCCCCGCCCACGCCCCGGGCCCGCAGTAGTGCGCCCAGCCCACCTCGCGCAAGGCGCACTCGGCCGCGGTCGTCGGCTCGGCGTAGCAGGTCTGGCAGCTGCACTGCGCCGTCGAGGTCACCACCGGCGGCACATGGCACACCACGCACTCGGCCCCGTCGACGCACGTCTCGTCTACCTGAGGCGCCTTGCAGAACCATGCCGTGCAATACTCGATGGGGTCGCCCGGCCAATACGGCCCCCAGCCCTCGGGGCAGGCCTCCGGCCCCGGCGGGTCGCAGTGCAGCTCGACGCACTCGCAGCAGCCGCCCCCGATGGGGCTGCCCTCGTGTCCGGCCGGGCACGCCGCGTCGTGGCAGAAGCCGCTGGGCCCGACCGGAACCGCCCAATCCGGACATCCCTGAGCGGTCTCGCCGCCGTCCGCGTCCTTCGCGTCGACATCCTCGGCGACGTCCGCGTCCGACTCGGCCCCGTCGGGCGCCACGTCCAGCCCCGACGCGTCGTCCTCCTTCACCTCGGCGTCCGCGTCGCCCCCGATCACGGCGTCCACGACCTCGCCCGACGTCGCGCCCCCGCACGCCGCCAGCGCCACCGCTGCCGCCACCGTCCACAGCCGCCCCGTCACCCGCCGCATGCCGCGCTCCAGTCCCATTCGTCCAGCGCCGGCATGCTCCGTGGCTGCCGCCCCTCGCGTCAACCCCGCCGCCGCCCGAACCACGCCAGCAGCGCCAGCAGCCAGCCCCCCGCGAGCCCCGCCCCGCCACCCGCGCCGCACCCGGCAGGCTGTCGAGCCTCTGTCGAACCGTTGCGCTCGCCGTCCTGAGCGTGTCTCATTCGCCACCATGTCGACCCCGCGCCCTCGCCCCATCGCCCTCCTCCTCACCCTGTCGCTCCTGGCGGCCTGCACTCGCGCCGCCCCGGACGACGCTCCGGCCGCGCCGGACCTGGCGCGCGTCTCCGGCGACGCGCCGCCCCCTCGTGACGGCCTGCGCATCCTGGTGACCCCCGAGGTCATCGAGCTCGACACCCGACCGCTCGGCGCGCCCTCGGGGGACGACGGCCGACCGCTGTACTCGGGCCCCGTGGTCGCCCTGGACCAGGGCAGGGTCCCCGCAGGCGAGACGCGCCCCAGCCAGCCCATGCTCATCCCCAAGCTGACCGCCGCGCTGCAGCGGGCCCAGCAGCTCGAGCGGGTAGCGCTGAGGCCGGGCGCCGACACCCGCGGCCGCTGGCGCCTTGAGCTGGCCCACGACGTCCCGGTCGACCTCGTGACCCGCGTCGTCGCCACCGTCGGCCTGTTCGATCTAGAGCGCCTGGCCTTCGTCGTCCGCGGCGAGATGGGCCTGGGCACGCTTCCGCTGGGGGGCGTCCCGGTCTGCAGCGGCTACGCCGACGCCCCGCCGGTCCCCTGCACCCACGACGCCATCGAGGTCACCCCCGACGCCGTCCACCTGGCGCGCACCCGCGAGTACACCCGGGCCGGCCGGCCGACGCCCTGTCTGATGGCCTGGAAGCTCGGCGCAGCCCCCGAGCCCCTGTCGCGCGAGGCCCTGCCGCTGTCCCCGCAGGGCGCTGTCGACCCCGCGCACCTGTCGCAGCGACTCGACCAGCCCGCCGACCCCGCCAGCTGCGGCGTCGTGCGCCTCTCGGCCGCCCCCGACCTGCCCTGGCAGCGCCTGGCCAGCCTGACCGCCGCGGTGCACGCCGCCGCCCCCGACCGCATCACCTACCTGGGCGTCCTCGAGTCCACCGACGCGCCGGCCGCGCCGTGACGCTTGCAGCGGCCCGCGGGCCTCGCCACACTCCGCGCCCGCGGCCACCCCTAGCCAACCCGGCCGCGCGGAGGCAGCGATGGTCGTTCGGGACGTGAAGCTCGGTTGGGTGGGGCTGCTGGCCTTGTCCCTGGTGGCCTGCGGCGACTCCGAGGCCTCGCGCGACACCTCGGGCGACGACACGCCTGATGTTTCCGGCGAGACCCAGGACACCCCCGACGCCGAAGCCGACGGCGACCCGGCCGACGCTCCGGACATGGGCGACGTGCCCGACGACGCCGGCCCCGACGCGAGCCCCGACAGCGGCGACGACACCACCGCCGACGCCGAAGACGTCGCCCCCGACAGCACGGAAGACGCGCTCGAGGACGCGGCCGACGACACCACCGACGACACCACCGACGTCGCGGGCGACGACGCGACCGCCGACGTCGCCGAGGACGTCGCCCCCGACACCACCGAGCCGACCACCTGCGCCCAGCTCGGCGCGTCGACCTGCCTGGTCAACTCCAACTGCGCGGTCGGCGAGACCTGCCAGCCGCCCGAGCCTGGCTCCGGCGTCGGCTGCTGCCTGCCCGGCGCCCCGGGCGAGGGCCAGGTCGGCGTCCCCTGCGCCCAGGACGCCGACTGCGCCTTCGGCAAGTGCCTGTCCCGCGACGACGGCGCGAAGTTCTGCTCGGGCGACTGCGGGAGCGACCTCGACTGCCCCGGCTTCATGCTGTGCAGCGATCTCTTCGGCTGGTGCTACCCCAAGGACTCCGACTGGCAGCCCTCGACCTGCGCCGAGGCCAGCCTCGACCAGTGCTTCTACAACGACAACTGCGACGACGCCGACCGCTGCGAGGACATCGGCGCGGCCCCGACCGAGCTCCTCTGCTGCACCCCCGGCCCCCGCGGCACCGCCCCCACCGGCGCCCCCTGCGCGGCCCACACCGACTGCGCCTTCGGCCGCTGCCTGGGCGGCCAGTGCAGCGACCTCTGCGCGCCCGGCGCCGACCCCTGCCCCGCCGCCGGCATGGCCTGCAACGACCTAAAGGGCCTCTGCGAGCCGCTCTGATCGGCCCGCCCGAGCTGCGAGCCCCACGCACCGTGCGGTGACGCGGGGCTCGCGCTTCGAAGACTGGCTCCGGCCTCAGTTCAGCGGCCCCCCGCCATCCGGCGGCGTCGGCCGCACCGCGCCGTCCAGCACGATGAGCGTCGGGTTGACCACCTGCAGCGGGTCCGGCCCGCGGGCGGTGCCCGGGACCACGTAGTTGCGCTGGATGATCTTGATGGCCTCGCCGGCCGGGACCAGGTCCTCGCCGATCTCGAAGCAGTGGGCCAGCGCGCCGCAGTCACGCGCGAAGTACTGCAGATACAGCTGCCCGGCGCCGGCCACGTCGTCGGCGAAGCCCCCCGCGGAGCCCTGCAGCTCGTCGTGGTCGACGTTGGCCACGCCCATCAGGACCTCGATGCGGTTGATCGACAGGCTGACGTAGGTCGCGTTGCCGGTCGCCGTGCCCAGCGTCCCCACTACAGCCAGCACCTCGCCGTCGTCCAGGGTCACGGTCGGGCTGATCTGGTAGTCGGCGTCGCCGGTGTCGCCCAGGCAGTTCATCGGGCGCTCCAGGCAGTCGCGTCCGACCAGGTCGACCGAGAGCAGCAGGCTCTCGAACTCGGTCGCGGGCGCCGCGGCCTGCCCCCAGATCTGGCGGACGCCGCCGACCAGTTGGGCGACGTCGTCGGCCAGCCCGGCCTCCGAGATCGCCGTCCGCGCATCGAGCACCGGCGTCGGATAGGGCTCGGTGGCCCGGGTCGCGTCGGGGTCGCGCACGCGCAGCACGGCCATCGGCAGCCGCTGCCGCCACCGCTCGCCGGCGTCCGGGTCGGCGGGCAGCGCGTAGCGCATCAGGGTCATGAAGTCGTCCGCCCCGGCGCCCAGCCCCAGCCGCGCCTGCTCGGCCGAGATGGGCTCGGTCAGGATGTGGTCCGGGTCGGGCACGCCGGCGCGCAGCAAGGACTCGGTGACCGCGCGCTCCATCACCTGGTCGGGGGTGATGACGAAGAAGCGCTGCTGGTCGAAGGCGGCGCCCGAGGCCTGCTGCACGACCACGTGGTTGTTGCTGTTGCCCAGGCTGGCGAAGACCAGCACCCGCGCCGGGTCGGGCGCGGTCGCGAACAGCACGCTGCGCATGATGGGGTCGGTCAGCCCCAGGAAGACGGGGTCGTTGGGGTTCAGCTCGTCCTCGCGCGAGAACACGTAGGTCTGCAACCCGTAGTACGCCCCCTGGGGCGGCGTCAGCGCCAGCACCACCAGCGCCTCGCGCTCGTCCAGCCGGTGGGTCACCCAGGTGTCGCCGGGCATCGGCCCCAGGACCTCGCGCAGGGTCTCGTCGACGTGCTCGTCGGGCCACAGCGGCACCGAGGGGATGGCGTAGGGCGCCGCCGGGTTGTTGCCCAGGCACTGCCCCAGCGTCGCGATGGGGAACTGGCAGTCGTCGATGGTGAACAGGCTCCAGTCGCCGCGCAGGACCTCGAAGCCCTGCGCCTCGAGGTCCGCCTCGAGCGCCTCGACCTTCTGCTGCAGCGAGGCCGGCAGCCGGTCCTCGCCGATGATCCGTGAGTCCTCGCCGCACGCCGCGGCCGCGAGCAAGAAGCCCGCCGCGACGAGCGGCCAAACCTTGTGGGAGCGCATGCGTCCTCCAGACCGGTCGGGTCACCGACCGGCGCGAAAGAGAAGGGGAAAAGGCGGTGCGCGACGACCGAGACGGGTTCGTCGGCGGCCCGAGCCGCCGGCCAGGTCGCGTGGCCTGCGCTCGCCGGACTCGGCGCCGCCTGAATCGAGTGAGGCGGCACCCTCCGGAGCAGGGCTGGAGGTGAGCGGAAGGGTCGCGAAGCCCGACCCGCGTGGGCCCGGGTTCGCGAAAGGCAGGAAGATCAACTACCTGCGAACCGTGCGTTCCGCCCTGCCGATGTCAAGCCAGCGCGGACCGCCCCGCCGCTTCGAGCCGCCCAACCGGAGTGCTCGAGCTTGCTCGAGCCCCAACGCCGGCGGCTTGCCGCCGGGGCTTTGCCTCCGTCCCGGCGCAGCAAGCTGCGCCGAATCGGGGCTCCGGCAAGCCGGAGCACTCCAGGGCCGCCTTCGCCGGCCTCGACGCGACACGCTCGCCACGCCGGCGCTGTGGACCGCCGCTCCACCCTCGCGGTGGCCCTCGATTGCGCCCCCCGAGGCCCTGGCCTAACGTCGGGCCCTCAGCCGCCACGCGCCGCAGCCCCCGTGAGGTCCCCATGCCCGCCCGCCCGCCGCTCGCCCGCCGCCTCGCCGCCGCCCTCCTCGCCTCGGCGATGGCCCTGGTCCTCGCGCCCTCCGCCGGCGCCCTCTCCGACGTCCCGGCCGCCCTCGACTACCCGACCCTGGGCCCGGCCGACGCCACGGTCGAGATCGTCGTCGTCTCGGACTTCCAGTGCCCCTTCTGCGCTCGCGTCCAGGCCACCCAGCGCCAGATCCTGTCGACCTGGCCGGCCGACGTGCGCCTCGTGTTCGTCCACCAGCCGCTGCCCTTCCACAAGGAGGCCCGCGGCGCCGCCATCGCCACCATGGCCGCCCACCGCCAAGGCCTGTTCTGGCAGCTCCACGACCACCTCTTCTTGAACCAGCGCCAGCTGCAGCCCGACGACCTCGTCCAGCACGCCGCCGCCCTCGGCCTCGACCTCGACCGCTTCCGCAAGGACCTGGCCGACCCCCAGCTCGCCGCCTGGGTCGACCGCAACCAGCGCCTCGCCAACGCCGTCGGCGGCACCGGCACCCCGACCTTCTTCGTCAACGGCACCAAGGTCCGCGGCGCCCAGCCCTTCGTCCGCTTCCAAGAGGCCATCGACGCCGAGCTGACCGCCGCCCGCGCCGCCGGCCAGCGCGGCGCCGCCTTCGCCCGCGCCCGCACCCGCGCGGCCCACCTCAACCTGGCCGCCTACCTCCACGACGGCAAGGAGCCCCCGGCCGTCGCCCCCACCCCCGCCCCCACCCCCACCCCCGCGGTCGCCAACGACACCGTCTTCAAGGTGACCTTCGACGCCGCCGACCCGGTGAAGGGCAACACCAAGGACCCGCTGGTCACCCTGGTGGTCTTCACCGACTTCCAGTGCCCCTACTGCGCCCGCCTCGCGCCCACCCTGGACCGCCTGGTCAAGCAGTACGGCCGCGACCTGCGCCTCATCGTCAAGCACAACCCCCTGTCCTTCCACAAGCAGGCGGTCCCGGCGGCCGAGGCCTCCCTGTGCGCCCACGAGCAGCGCAAGTTCTGGCCCATGCACGACGCCCTCTTCGCCAACATGAAGGCCCTGTCCGACGACGACATCGAGCGCTACGCCGCCCGCGTCAAGGGCCTCAACCTCAAGCGCTTCAAGGCCTGCTTCCGCGACCGCAAGTACGCCCAGCGGGTCCAGGACGACCGCCGCCTCGCCGCCGCCGTCAACGCCCGCGGGACCCCCAACTCCTTCATCAACGGCCGCCAGGTGACCGGCGCCCGCCCCTTCGAGACCTTCGTCGACGTCATCGACGCCGAGCTGGCCAAGGCCAAGGCCCTGGTCAAGGACGGCGTCCCCCGCCGCGAGGTCTACGACCACATCATCGCCAAGGCCCCCCAAAAGCAGCACCTCGGCGACCAGGTCCACGCCTTCGACACCACCCAGGCCCCCTCCCTCGGCCCCGCCGACGCCCCGGTCCAGCTCACCTTCTTCGCCGACTTCCAGTGCCCCTTCAGCGCCCGCATGGCCCAGACCCTCGCCGAGCTGACCGACCACTACGGCGACCGCGTCGTCCTGCGCTTCAAGCACCTGCCCCTCGACCACCACGCCGAGGCCCGCCCGGCCGCCCGCGCCGCCCTGTGCGCCCACACCCAGGGCCACTTCTGGACCATGCACGACGTCCTCTTCGTCCGCTCCCAGCACCTCGACATCGCCGACTACACCCGCATCGCCCACCTCGCCGGCGTCCCCGACCTCGACGCCTTCGCCGCCTGCGCGGCCTCCACCGCCCACGACCCCCGCATCGACGCCGACCTCGCCGAAGCCCGCGCCGCCCAGCTCCGCGCCACCCCCGCCCTCTTCATCAACGGCCGCCTCCTCGACCCCGCCGCCGGCCGCTCCTTCGACGACCTCCAGCGCGTCATCGACACCCAGCTCGCCCCCTGACCCGGTCCGGCCCCCGAATGAACGCCTTCCCCATCCGCAACGACGCCGACCTCGAGCGCGCCAGCGTGCGCCGCGTCCGGTTCCGCAAGTCGCCGCGCGGGCAACTCGCCCGAGGTCCAGTGGCAGGAGAGAGGCGGACGCGGTGTTTTCGATGGCAGAGGCTGGATGAGGCGGACGCTTGCTCTTGGTCCGGAGCCTCTCTAGGTTACCGCTCGTAGGCCGCGCACACGTGCGGTTCCGTGGAGCACCAATGGAAGCCACTCTCCCCTGGACCGGTGAAGGACTATCCGGTCTCGCTGATTGGTTCGTTCGCGTCTGGCGCGCCATTCGCGCCCGGGCAGCCGGGGCGCAGGCATCACCGGCCGAGGCGCATGTCCTTCGTCTACTCGACCTGGGTCGCTCCTTTTTCGGCACCATGCTCCTCGAGGCCGAGACCAGGGAGGATCTGATGGACCGCATCGACCTCCTGCTGGACGACCCGGGGTTCCGTTGGTTCGAGATCTCGCTCATCTCGCTCGCGGCCCGTGAGCTCGACGATGACGGCCTCGACCGAATGGCCGACGCTCCGGTCGGAGATGTCATCGTCGACCTTCTCGGACCGGGCACCGGCCCCGCTGCCTGCGAAACCGAACGACTCATTCACGCTTACGCAGAGGCCTTGCGACGACTGGCGCCGGAGTTCTCCCGGTTGACGCCCCAGGACATGGACCTCGCGCTCAATGCCGGCTTCGATGACTTCGCCACGCCGGCGCCCATCCTTCGGGCCGTCCTCGGAGGCCGCCGCGCCAACGCCAGCTTCATCGCCGTCCTCTCGGCGCCCTTGATGACCAGCCAAGTGGCCCCGTGGGTCAGGCTTGCCCTGGTCGAAGGTCTCCGAGACGGCCTCCGCGACTACATGCGGCTCATCGCCTCGACGCCAGGCGCCGGAGTCCCCGAGGACGTGGTCCCGTTGGAAGAGCGGCTCGACCTGGAAGCGCTCGAGCGGGAGTACCAGCGCAACCGGGCGCGGCTCGACGCCAGCATAGCCGAGACCGCAAGGACCGGGCTGCCGTCTCGCCCCTTCGATTCTCCCAGCACGTGACTCCCGGGTCCCTGGTCCTCGTCGTCGCAGGGGGAGGCAAGACGCGCATCGCGGTGGTCCTCGAGGTCCACCCGTCCGTCGCAGTCGTCGCCTGGGTCACCGGCACGCACCGGCCTTCCCATCCGCACGTCGAAGTCGACCAGAATTCCCAGGCGGGCAAGGCGCTCAGGCTCGACAAGCCCCGCTACTTCTACCCGGACCACATCGAGACACGCGCCCTCTCGGACCTCCAGCGTCGAGACGGCCGAGCGTCGCCCCAACTCCGTATGCACATCGCCGGCCTCATCGGTTCGGCGCCCGCGACACAATGCGGAACCTGCCGGCGTAGCACCTGACTGACGGCGCGCCTCACGGCCCGACGCAGTCGTCTACGATCTCGCCCTCGCACGGGGTGGTCGAGCAAAAGGCCTCGGGGTGCTTCGACCGCCAATGGACCGCCTGCCGGCCCTTGAAGCAGTAGTAGACGAGGTCGGGCTGGTCGCGGACGGCCAGATCGCAGTAGCCCTCTTGCAAGGTCCACGCGCCAATCCAGAACTCCGAGTGGTCGTCCGGTGCGCACCCGAAGAAGACCCCCGCCCGCGCGGCGAGCAGGACGTCCTCGACGCCCTGGTCACCATGCGCCGCCAGATGCAAATGGACCCGCCCCTGCCCCTTGTGCAGGGCGTCCTCGAACCCCTCGCGCGTCAATCTTCGCAACTCGGCAGCGCCTCCCCAGTCAGAGGGCGGACGTTAGCACAAGCGCGCACGGGCGTGCTCGGGTCCTGAGGGGGGCGAGGGTCGGAAAAGTGGCCGTGGGTCGGTTGATCGTTGGGGCGGGGTGTGGTCTGGTGAAGGCCTTGTCGAAACCACAAGACCAACCGAACGAGGAGGCGAGCCGATGGTTTCGTTGGACTACGGCGACTATGCGACGTTGCCGCAATTCGGGGTGCGAGTGGGGGTGGCGTTCGGGCGCGAGCTGATCAGCGCGGCGCCGCAGGACGGGTCGGCGCTGGTGAAGCGGGCGCTGGATGAGGTCGTCGCGACCCATCGTGCGCTGGAGCAGGCCTGGCAGCCGGTGGCGAAGAGCGGCGAGGCGCCGTCCCCCAAGCAGCTGGCCGACCGGGGGCTCGATGGCGCCTGGGCGGCCATCGACATGCGGCTGGGGGCGTGGGAGCGGCTGCCGTCGGGTGTGTACCCCGAGGTGGCGCTGGCGGCCGAGGTGCGGAGAACGCTGCTGCCCGACGGGCTGGGCTTCACTCAGCTCCCCTACCGAGAGCAGTGGGCCGAGAGCGACTGGCGGGTGCGGCTCATCGACACCGACGACCTGGGCGAGACCATCGAGGCGCTGGCCGGGCCCGTCTTCCTGGCCGAGCTTCGCACCGCGCACGCGCGATACGGCGTCGCGCTGGGCATCACCGAAGCCGCTCCCGACGAGGACGAGGTCCCGACCTCGATGCGCGACCACTGGCGCGCCTTCCGCGACGCCGTGAAGCAGTACGTGCTGCGCCTGTTCGGGACCCTGGACGAGACCGATCCCGCGGCGGTCGCGGCCGTCAAGAAGGCCGTGCGGCCCATCGGCAACGTCCGCGATGAGATCATGCGCGGTCGCGGGGGCGCGACCTCCAGCGCCGAGGCGCCAGTTGCGCCGCTCCCCGTCGCCGAGCCCGCAGGCTGAGCGAAGTCGACCGCGGCGTTCGAACAGCGGCCAAGGTCCGGACCTCGGGAGACCACCTCGCGAGGTCCCCGGGCGAGGTCCGGACCTCGGACGACCGACTCATCCAGGTCCCCGGTCGAGGTCCGGACCTCGGACGACCGACTCATCCAGGTCCCCGGTCGAGGTCCGGACCTCGGGAGACCACCTCGCGAGGTCCACGGGCGAGGTCCGGACCTCGGTCGACCACTTCGCGAAGTCCTCCTCGGACCTCCAGAGGTCGGTCGACCACTTCGCGAAGTCCTCTTTGGACCTCCAGAGGTCGGTCGACCACTTCGCGAAGTCCTCCTAGGACCTCCAGAGGTCGGTCGACCCCCTCGCGAAGTCCTCCTCGAACCCGACCGGCCACGGAATGCGCTTGCGCGCGCGGGCTCGGCGGTGTCTTCTGGACGGCGACACCCTCCAGCCGACCCGGAGTCCGTGATGCGCCTCATGCGAGCCCTCGCCCCGCTGACCGCCGCCGCCCTCGCGGCCGCCACCCTGCTCGCGCCGCCCGCCCGGGCCTGCGGCGGCTTCTTCTGCAACGCGCAGACGCTCTCGCCCATCTACCAGGCCGGCGAGCGCATCCTGTTCGCCAAGCACGACGGCCGCACGACGATGCACATCGAGATCGTGTACCAGGGCGACCCGACCGCCTTCGGCTGGCTCCTGCCCCTCGTCGAGCCGCCGACCGACACCGACGGCAAGCCGCTCCCCCTCGACAAGGCGGTCTCCATCTCGTCCCAGCGCGTCTTCGACCTCCTGCAGACCCGCACCGACCCGATCTTCGGGGTCCAGAACAGGTTCGATGACGACGCCTGCCTCCCGATGCCCGACTTCGGCGGCGGCCAGGACGCCTCGAGCAGCGCCGACGCGGACGACTACGACCCCGGTCCGCCCCCGGTGGTCGTCCTGCAGCAGGCCAAGGTCGGCCCCTACGACGCCCAGCTCATCCAGGCCAAGTCGTCCGACACCCTGATGGAGTGGCTCGACGCCAACGGCTACGTGCAGGACCCCGCCGCCAAGCCGCACCTCAGCTACTACGTCGGCATGGGCTACGTCTTCCTCGGCATCCGCCTGCAGACCGGCAAGACCACCGGCGACCTCAAGCCCATCGCCCTCACCCTGGGCGAGGACGCGCCCTGCGTCCCGCTCAAGCTCACCTCCATCGCCGCCACCCCCAACATGCCGATGCTGGTCTGGGTCCTGGGCGACGGCCGCGCCGTCCCCAAGAACTTCATCCACGCGGTCGTCAACCCGCAGGCCATCCGCTTCCCCGGCGGCAACAACTACCTCCAGGTCGTGGGCGCCGCCCTCGACACCGCCGCCGGCCGCGCCTGGGTGACCGAGTTCGCCGACAGCGCCGCCCCCTTCCGTAACCAGCTCCTGCCCCCGAACCAGCGCGACACCACCGCCCTCCAGGCCGCCTCCACCCTCTCGGGCGTGCTGGCCGCCGTCCCGGGCACCATCGCCGCCAGCGACGACTTCCGCGACCTCCTCCGCGAGCTGGTCCCCATGCCGGCCGACCTCGAGGGCTACCCCTACGGCAACTGCTACTACGACCCGACCCCGCCCGACTGGCGCCAGTGCCCCGACGACGACGCCGACCACGTCACCACCGAGGCCGAGTTCTACGGCTACCTCGACTACTGGGCCGCCCGGGTCGACGAAGGCGCCCTCACCCTCGACGTCGACCTCGCCGCCTTGAAGCAGCGCATCGTCAGCGACCTCATCGCCCCGCTGGTCGCCATCGAAGGGCTCTTCGCGTCCACCACGACCCTCACCCGCTTCTTCACCGCCCTCGATCCCGCCGAGATGACCCGCGACCCGGTCTTCGCCTTCAACCCCGCCCTGCCGCCCGTCAGCCGGGTCCACACGGTCCAGACCGTCATCAAGGCGAACGCCGACTGCGACTCGTGGGTCGAGGCCACCTACCCCGACGGCTCGACCGCCACCTTCCCTTGCGGAAACGGCTGCTTCGGCCAGCCCACCATCGGCCCGGTCGACGGCGCCCCGCCCATCAAGGTCCTGCAGGTCCTCGACGAGACCGGCGACCCCATCGACTTCGCCCCTTCCCAGGCCGAAGAGGTCGACGCCCTCCTCGACCTCGCCCTGCCCGGCCAGCCCAGCCTCCCCGCCACCTTCGAGCCCATCCCCCCACCCACCGCGCTCCCCGACGCCGGCGCCACCCCCGACGCCGCAGGTTCGCCCGACGCCGGCCCGAAGCCCCCCGCCAAGGCCCCCTCCCCCAGCAGCGGCTGCGCCTCGTCGGGTCCCGCCACGACGCTCTGGCTGGCCCTGGCCGCGCTCGCCGCCCTGCTCGCTCCGCGTCGCCGCGCTCGTGTCCGGGGCGCCCTCGGATGCCACTCAGGCCGCGCGCAGACGAGCGCGTAGGGCGTAACATGGTGTCGCAGCAGGCCAATCGGAGCGCGCAGGCTTGCTCGCGCCTCGACGCCGGCGGCTTGCCGCCGGGGCCTTGCCGCCGTCCCGGCGCAGCAAGCTGCGCCGAATCGGGGCTCCGGCAAGCCGGAGCACTCCATCCCGACGCCCAGCGCACCCCGGAGTCCTCCAGCTTGCTGGAGCACTCCATCCCGACGCCCTGCGCCCCCCGGAGTGCTCCAGCTTGCTGGAGCCCCATCGCCGGCGGCTTGCCGCCGGGGCTGTGCCGCCGTCCCGGCGCAGCAAGCTGCGCCGAATCGGGGCTCCGGCAAGCCGGAGCACTCCATCCCGACGCCCAGCGCACCCCGGAGTCCTCCAGCTTGCTGGAGCACTCCATCCCGACGCCCTGCGCCCCCCGGAGTGCTCCAGCTTGCTGGAGCCCCATCGCCGGCGGCTTGCCGCCGGGGCTGTGCCGCCGTCCCGGCGCAGCAAGCTGCGCCGAATCGGGGCTCCGGCAAGCCGGAGCACTCCATCCCGCCGCCCAGCGCGTCGGGTGCCGATCAGCGGACGAGGTCGTAGGTCAGCCAGACGACGCCGCTGTCGAAGGTGCGGGTGGCCATCAGGCGCAGCTGGCGGGGCTGGAAGGGGGTGGGGATGAGGGGCAGGCCCGAGCCGGTGAGCAGGGGGTTGAGCTTGACCGTCAGCTCGTCGATCTGGCCAGCGAGCTGGGCGGCGAGCTTGCCGCCGCCGCACAGCCACAGATCGCGGCCGGGCCGGGCCTTGAGGGCGCGGACCACCGAGACCGGGTCCTCGGCGGTGATGCGCAGCCGGCCCTCGCGCGGGGCCAGCTCGCGCGAGAAGACGACGGTGTCGAGCGGGGCGTAGGGGTCCTCGATGCCGGCGGTCAGCGCCGGGTCGTAGGTGCGGCGGCCCATCAGGACGGTGTCGAAGCGGGCGGGGGTCGACGAGGCGCCGAGGTGCGCGCGCAGGTGCGCCGGCAGGGTCTCGGGCAGCTCGCGCGCCTGCGCCATGACGTGATCGCCCATGGGGAAGTGGTCGGCGCCGCCGTCGGGCGCGGCGATGAAGCCGTCCAGGGTCGAGGCGACGAAGTAGACGAGGCGTCTCATGGGCGTCCTTGGGCACGTTGGGGAGCGGCGGTCTTAGCAGGTCGGGCGCTCGAGGGGAAGCGGGCGGGCCGGCCTCACGGCGACGCGGCAGGGTCACGGCGGTGACGGCCAGGTGGGCGCGGCGGGGGGAAGCCGTGAGCCGCCGCAGTGAGCCTGCCGGCCTCTCAGGGCCGGCGGCGGCGCAGGGCCTTGGCGACCTGCACAAAAAATCAAAAAAGGGGTCGTGACCTGCAGATTCGAACGATCGGGATGGCTACCTTCCCGGAACCATCCCGCGGGCCCGTTCGTGGCTCGCAACACCATCCCCGCCAGGAGACTCGACTGTGACAAGGCCTACCCTCGTCAAGTCGCTTCGCATGTGCGTCATCGGATCGATGATGCTCGGCTGTGGCGACTCCGACGCAAAGCAGGATCGGTGCAGAGACGACGCCGCGGACGCCGAATGTGGCGACTCGGACACCCACGAGGAAGACGTTCACGAGGAAGACGGCGCCCACGAGGAGGACGGCGGCGAGAGCGACACGACGCCGGACGCCGACACCGAGGACTCGGGGCCGGGCGAGACCGACGGCGGCCCCGAGCCCGAGGCCATCGAGGTGTGCAACGACACGTGGGAGGGCCCAGGCCTTCAGCCCCAGGAGGGCGTCACGACGGTCCTGCCCCTGTTCGATCTCGACGAGGGCCAGTTCATCGAGCTGGACGGACCTTCGCGCATCATCGTGTATGGGGTCGGCGGCTGCACCTTCCATGCGGCGCCAGGGCACTACGACGTGCGAATCGTGGACGACGGGGGCGCCCAGGACTGGGCCGAGGTCGACCTGGCCGCGGACCAGACCGTCGCGCTGGCGGTCCACGGCTCGGACGCCGACCCGCGGGCGCTGGTCGTGCCGGTGGACGTCTCGGTCCCGGACACCGGCTTCTGGCGGGGGATCTTCATCAACCTGGCGAGGGACAACGTCGAGGGCGAGATCGACATCTACACCTACGATCCCGCCATCAACACGCCCCAAGGCTCGCCCAAGCTGCTCGCCGGCGGGCTGAGCTTCGGAGACGTCGCCACCGTCGACGTCCCGCCCCGCTCCCTCGTCTACGAGTTCCAGCCGACCGGGACGGCCCCGGATGGGCTGTACTTCGGCGAGCTGGCGGACTGCAACACCGCGAAGCTGGCGTTCATCCAGGCGATCTGGTGCGACACGGCAGAGGTCTTCGACGACGCCGAGGGCCCCTGCTACGCCCGCTCGGGCGGCAATTGGATGGTCTTCAACCTCGGCGGGGAGTCCTGCCTCTGAGGTGATGGACCGCCCCCGGGCCGCTGTAGAGCGGCTCGAGTCCAAGCGCCGTGGCGGGCACCTTGCTCGCCACGGCCGCTTCGGAACCGAATCCGGCCCGAATACGCATGGATGTGGCAAGTGCCACATCAACGACCGCAGTCTGTCGATGGGCACGCGGCCGGGGCGGCTCTTAGCGACCGAATGCATCATTCGGCCAGCGCCGGCCGAATGCTGCGTGCGGCCAGCTCCGGGCGGTCGCGGAGCCTCGGGCCCGAGGTCGCGGCGTCAGGCCGCGCGGCGGCGGGCGCGGACGGTGCCAGAGGGTATCGCACGACGCCAACCGGAATGCGCGAGCCTGCTCGCGCCTCGACGACGACGGATTGCCGCCGGGTACCCGCGCGATGCCCGGCGCAGCAAGCTGCGCCGAATCGGGGCTCCGGCAAGCCGGAGCACTCCAACGTCACGCCCAGCGCCCCCGAGAGCGCCCGGCGTCAAGTCGCGCCCTCCATCCCGACGCCCAGCGCCCCCGAGAGCGCCCGGCGTCAAGTCGCGCCCTCCATCCCGACGCCCAGCGCCCCCTGGAGTGCTCCAGCTTGCTGGAGCCCCATCGCCGGCGGCTTGCCGCCGGGTACCCGCGCGATGCCCGGCGCAGCAAGCTGCGCCGAATCGGGGCTCCGGCAGGCCCATCCCGCTTATAGGAGCACTCCAACGTCACGCCCAGCGTGACCCGAAGAGCGACCGGGACATCGAGTCGCGCCCTCCATCCCGACGCCCAGCGCCCCCGAGAGCGCCCGGCGTCGAGTCGCGCCCTCCTCGGAGACCTCGGAGAGCGCCTGCAGCCGGACGTAGGTCGTGGTGTCGGGCGAGGTCTCTTCGGTGGCGACGCCGCGGATCTGGGCGCGGAGGTCGTCCCAGTAGCTCCAGAGGCGCTCGATGGCTCCGTCGCGATCGATGACGAAGACCCAAACGGCGGGATCCCCCGTGGAGTCGCGCCCCGTGGCCACACGCAGGTCCGCTACGGCGTCGAGGGCCGGATAGGGCAGCCGAGCGAGGAGGTGTTGGAGCTGGTCGGTGATCATGGACACACGATACCAGAAGCACCGCGGCCGAGGCACCGCCCGCCGCGGCGTCAGGCCGCGCGGCGGCGGGCGCGGACGGAGGCGGCGAGGGCCTCGAGGACGGGGACGGTCTCGGAGAACCCCAGGCAGGCGTCGGTGATGGACTGGCCGTAGGTCAGGCCGTGGCCGCTGGCGCGGGCGGCGTCGGCGTCCTGGCGGCCGGCGACCAGGTGGCTCTCTAGCATCACGCCGAAGATGTCCTGGGCGCCGGCGGCGACCTGGTCGGCGATGGCCTGGGCGACCTGGGCCTGGCGGGTGTGGTCCTTCTGGCTGTTGCCGTGGCTGCAGTCGATCATCAGCCGCGCGGGCAGCCGCTGGTCGCGCATCAGGGTCGAGGCGGCCTCGACCGAGGCGCGGTCGAAGTTGGGGCCCGAGGTCGAGCCGCGCAGGATGACGTGGCAGGCGTCGTTGCCGCGGGTGGCCACGATGGCCGCGATGGACTGCTTGGTCACCGACAGGAAGCGGTGCGGGTGGCCGGCGGCGCGGACCGCGTCGGCGGCGATCTGGACGTTGCCGTCGGTGCCGTTCTTGAAGCCGACCGGCAGCGACAGGCCCGAGGCCAGCTCGCGGTGGACCTGGCTCTCGGTGGTGCGCGCGCCGATGGCGCCCCAGCTGACCAGATCGGCGAAGAACTGCGGGGTGATGGTGTCGAGGAACTCGCAGCCGGCCGGCACGCCCATGTTGGCGAGATCGAGCAGCAGCCCGCGGGCGATGCGCAGCCCCTGGTTGATGGCGAAGCTGCCGTCCATGTAGGGGTCGTTGATGAGGCCCTTCCAGCCGACGGTGGTGCGGGGCTTCTCGAAATAGACCCGCATGACGACCAGCAGGTCGTCGGCCAGGGGGGCGGCGGCCTGGCGCAGGCGGCGGGCGTAGTCGCGGGCGGCCTCGGGGTCGTGGATGGAGCAGGGCCCGACCACGACCAGCAGGCGGTCGTCGTCGCCGCGCAGGATGCGCGTGGCGGCGTCGCGGGCCTCGGTCACGACCGTCGAGGCCTCCTCGGTGATGGGCAGCTCCTCGAGCAGGATGGCCGGCGGGATGAGCGGGCGGAGGTGCTCGATGCGCAGATCGTCGGTGACGTGGAACATGACGAAGCCTTTGGACTTCCGCTCGTGGAAGGGCGGCCCGGCGGGCGCCCGGTGACGGGGCGACAACCCGGCCCGGTCCGGAGCGCTTCCCGGCGGGCGGGGCGCTCAGCGCGCGTCGGGGACGACGAGCGGGGACAGCTGTGGGGTGAGGTCGCTGCCGACCCCGACCTCTCCGTGGTCGTTGGAGCCCCAGCACAGTAGCGCGCCGTCGGCCCGCTGCGCGCAGGTGTGGTCGAATCCGGCCCAGATCTCGCGGGCGTACAAGGCCGCCGAGGGCGACACGGGCGTCGCCGAGCTCGCCGGGAACGCCTCGCCCCCGCCGAGCTGGCCGGTCTTGTTGGCGCCCCAGCAGGCCACCGAAGCGGCGCTGCGGGCGACGCAGGCGTGCGCGTGGCCCACCGACAGGTCGAGGCTGGGCGTGACCCCGGGGACGTTGACCGGCGTCGCGGTCCCGAAGGCCGCCGGGGTGTCGGTCCCCAGCTGCTTGTCGTCGTTGGCGCCCCAGCACTGCACCGAGCCGTTGACCCGGCGCACGCAGTTGAACTGATGGCCGACCCCCAGCTCGACCACGCCCTGCACCGCGGGCGCCAACGCGGTCGGCGAGCCGAGCGACGCCGGCGCGCCCAGCTGGCTCTGCCCGTTGGCGCCCCAGCAGCGCACCTCGCCGTAGGCCAGGTGGACGCAGGTGTGGTTGAACCCGCCGCCCACCGAGACCAGCCCGGCCGGGGCCACGGTCGCCAGCACCGGCAGGCTCTTGGCGCCCGACAGCGGGTTGCCGTTGCCCAGCTTGCCGCCGTCGTTGTTGCCCCAGCAGTACAGCTCGTCGGCGTCGGTGATGGCGCACGCGTGCGTCTCGCCCACGCCGATGGCGATGGCCCGGGGGTTGAGGATGACCGGGGTCGGCTGCGGCGAGGCCGGGCCGTCGCCGACGCCCAGCTGCCCCTGGCCGTTGGCGCCCCAGCACAGGACCTTTCCGTCGGCGCGCAGCGCGCAGGCGTGGTGGCCGCCCACCTGCACGTCCACGGCGGGCCCGTAGACGTCGATGGGCTGCGGGCTGAAGTGGTCCACCGGCGCCTCGCCCGGGTGCCCCAGGGCCGCGCCCCAGCAGCGGACCTCTCCCTCGACGCTGACCCCGCAGGTGGCGTCGCGCCCGGTCGACAGCGCGATCATCGACGAGGCCGCGTGGAGGCCGTCTACCGCGGTGGGCAGCGACTCACCCGAGCTCCCGGAGCCGAGCCCCGGCAGCGCGCCCCAGCAGTAGGCCCGGCCGGTCCCCATCACGGCGCAGGCGTGCTCGCGGCCCGCCGAGACGGCCCGCGCCCGGCCTGGCAGCTCGACCCAGGCCGGCGCGACCGAGCCCGAGCCGACGGCCTCGGTCCCCAGCTGCCCCTTGGCGTTGCTGCCCCAGCAGCGCACGTCCCCGTCGCCCATGAGGGCGCACGAGAAGGCGTCCCCCAGCGCCAGCGCGCGCACGCCCTGCAGGCCGGTGACCTGCAGCGGGCTGATGGCGTGCTGCGTGGAGACCGGGTTGACCCCCAGCTGCCCGTCGCCGTTGTCGCCCCAGCAGAAGACCGCCCCGTCGCCGCGGATGGCGCAGGCGTGCCGCGCGCCGGCTGCGACGACCCGAGCGATGTCGAGGCCGGTGCTGGCGGTGACGGCTGCAGGCGTCTCGGTCTCGCTGATCACGCCGCGACCGAGCTGTCCCTTCAGGTTGTCGCCCCAGCAGCGGACGACCCCGTCGGCCCCCAGCGCGCAGGCGAAGGCCTCGCCCGCCACCACCGAGCGCATGCCCGAGGCGATGGCCTGCTGCGGCATCGGCTGCGGATCCTTGGAGGCCAGGTTGCCCAGCTGCCCCTGCTCGTTGTCGCCCCAGCACGCGACCGCGCCGGTGCTGCGCAGCGCGCAGGCGTGACGGGCGCCCACGGCCAGGTCGATCGCGCCGTCGACGTAGGCGACCTTGACCGCGCTGGCGCTCAGCTTGCCTTCGATGCTCTTGCCCAGCTGACCGCTGGTGTTGTCGCCCCAGCAGGAGACCGTGCCGTCCTGGTGGGCGGCGCAGGTGTGCCCGTCGCCGGCGCCCAGGCGGCGTACCTGCTGGACCTTGGCGCCCTTGGCGTCGACCGCGGTGACCGGCTGGGCCGCGTCCTGCATCAGGCCGTCGCCGAGCTGGCCGCTGTCCCCGGCGCCCCAGCAGCGGACGGTGCCGTCGGCCAGCAGGGCGCAGGCGTGGGCGCCGCCCGAGGCCGTGGCGAGCGTCGCGCGCGGGGTGAGGGTGACGGCCTCGACCACCTTGGTGTTGGCGTCGACGTTGCCCAGCGGGTCGCGGGCCCGGGCCAGGAAGAAGTAGCGGGTGTTGGCCGCCAGCCCGGTGACCATCGCCTCGCCGGTCGCGGCCGACACCACCTGGTGGACGACGAAGTCGCCGAGGCAGCCGTCGGGCTCGGGGGACAGGCAGACGTCGAGCTGGAGCGACGAGGTCGGGTGGTGGTCGTCGATGGGCGGGGGGAACTGGAGCGTCACGGCGTCGGGGGCGACCGGCACGACGGCGGCGAGGCCGGCGAAGTCCGGGGCCAGGGTGTCGTAGACGAAGGTCAGGCCCTCGGGCGAGCAGGCCGAGACGTTGCCGGCGGCGTCCACCGCGCGGGCGTGGAAGACGGTGACGGTGCTGGCGACGGTGACCGTGAAGTGGGCGTCGCCGAAGAAGTCCGCCTCGTCGGTGGCGACCGGGGCGTCGGAGCAGTCCGCGGTCTGGTGCAGCCGGACCGTCTCGAAGGGGCCGGCAAGGACGGTGACCGAGACCTCGGGGCTGGTGTTGGAGGCCTCGGGGGCGAGCGCGAGCACGAAGGGCGGCGCGGGCGGGGTGCCGTCGTGGACGTAGGTCAGGTCCTCGGACAGGCAGCCCGAGGCGTTGCCCGCGGCGTCGACGGCCTGGAGGCTGAAGGCGGTGGCGGCGTCCTGGGCGACCTCGACCGGGTCGGTCTCGAAGGCGCCGGTGGCGTCGGCGACGGCTTCGGCGACAGGGACGCCGTCGCAGGCGGCGCCCGCCCAGATCAGCACGGTGGCGCCGGGTTCGGCGGTGCCTTCGAGGACGGGGAACTTCTCGTTGGAGGGCGAGGCGGGCTGGGAGCCGATGAGGACGGGCAGGTCGGGCGGCAGCGTGTCGGCGTGGTAGACGAGGGGGCCGGCGCACGAGGAGGCGACGCCGACGTCGCTGATGGTCTCGGCGTAGAGCGGGACGTCGGCGTTGGCGAAGACGGTCAGGGGCAGCGCGAAGGCGCCGCCCTCGGCGACGCCCTGGGCGGCCGGCGGGCCCTCGCAGGCGAAGCCGACGAAGGCGCGGACGGTCAGGCCGGGCTGGGCGGTGCCCTTCAGGGTGGGGGAGACCGAGGGGCTGGGCGAGCCGGGGTCGGTGGCGGTCAGGGTCGGCGGCGGCGGCGGGTCGCAGACCTCGTCGGTCTGGCCGTTGCAGTCGTTGTCGACGCCGTCGCACTTCTCGGCGACGGGGGCGGGGGCGTCGCAGGCCGAGAGGCCGGCCTCGGTGCAGCCGCGCTGGCCGCCGCAGGCGCCGTCCCAGCAGGGGGTCCAGGCGCCCAGGGCGACGCCAGCGGGCGAGCAGGCGCACTCGCCCTGGGTCGGGACGCAGTGCGGCGCGGGCGGACCGTCGTGCTCGAGCTGCGAGACCGGGTCGCAGGCGTAGCCCTCGGGGCAGTCGTCGTGGTCCTCGCAGGGCGCGGCGCAGAAGGCGCCGGCCTGGCCGAGCGCCACGCAGGACAGGCCCGCCTCGGCGCAGTCGGCGGTGGCGGCGCAGGGGTCGCAGGCCTGGCGCACCGGGTCTGCGGCGTCGGCGGCGTCCGCGTCGGCGTCTTCCGGGGTGGCGTCGGCGCCCGCGTCGGTGTCGGGGGTCGAGGCGTCGTCGGCCGGGTCGCCGTCCGAGCCGCTGGGGGTGTCGCCGCCGCCCAGGGTGTCGGGGGCCAGGCTGTCGACGCCCAGATCCGTGTCGATCAGGCCGAGCTCGGCGCGGTCGACCTCGATGCACCCCGCGAGGGTGGCCAGCACAGCTACGAGCGCGATGCGTTTCATGGCGGCGGAGTCTAGCCGCGGGGGTGGGCCAGAGCCAGAAGCGGCGCTGCGGGGGGCGTTGCAGCCGCTAACGGCACAGGTCCATGACCAGGCGCTCCATGACGATGGCGTCGTCCACGCCGCTGGACTTGAGGCGGAGATCGCTCTCGTACAGGCGCTCGTAGGCGGCGCGCAGGGTGGCGCGCTGGAACTTGGTCGACTGGGCCCAGAGCTTCTTGGCCTGGAAGGGGTGGACCTTGAGCAGGCGGGTGGCGGCGTCGAGATCGTGGCCGGCGGCGCGGGCGGCGGCGATCTGCCACAGCATGCGGACGTGGCGGGTGAGCATGCCGAGGATCATCAGGGCGGGCTGGCGGTGCTCGAGCATCGAGTGGACGTGGGCCAGGGCCTGGGCGGTGCGGCGCTCGCCGACGGCGTCCATCAGCTCGAAGATGCCGTGGGCGCGGGTGGCGGCGAGGACGGCCTCGACGGCGTCCTCGGTGATGGGCTGGCCCGGGCCGACGTAGAGGCTGAGCTGGTCGACGACCAGGCGCAGCTGCTGCAGATCGGTGCCCGTGAGGTCGGCGACCAGGCGGGCCGTGCCGCTGTCCATGCGGTGGCCCTGGCGGCGGGCCTCGTCCATCAGCCAGCCGGGGACCTCGCGGTCCTTGAGCGGGTCGAAGGCGAGGATCTCGCCCGAGCGCTTGAGCTCCTTGTAGAGCTTGGTCGTGCCGAGGAGCTTGTCGGCGACCAGGATGAGGGTGCAGTGGGGGTTGGGGCGGGCGACGTACTCGGCGACCTGGTCGCGGCCCTCGGCGTCCTTGTCGAGCTGGTCGGCGCCGCGGACCAGGACGGCGGTGCGGCCGCCGAAGAGGTTGATCGAGCGGCAGGCGCCCAGGACGGCGCGGGCGTCGCGGCCGGACTCGGTGAGATCGATGCGGGTGACGGACAGGGTGTCGGCCGGATCGTCGACGGCGCTGGCGAGGACCTGGCGGACGGCCTCGTCGACCATCAGGCGCTCGGCGCCCTGCACCAGCCAGACCGGCCGCCGCTCGCCCGATTTCAATAGGCGCGCCAGCGCCTTGGGGTCGTTCGCCGTGCTCATGGCGCGCACCATCGCGCGGCCCCCGGCGCGGGGTCAAGCCTGGCGCGGAGGGCGGGGGCGGCCCGCGGCGCGGCGGCCCTGCTTGACCGATCGGATCCGGCTCTTAGCGTTCGAGTCACCACGCGCTCGATCCCTCCGCGACCCTTCCGTCTCCCCATCATCAGCTTTCAGCGCACGGCCCTCCGCCCCTGCGTCAGCGCGTCGAGGCCGGCCACGCGCGCCTTCCCCCCTACTCGCAGACCCACCGAGGTGGACCGATGGCCAAGAACAACGGCTCCGAGACCCAGAAGAAGACCACGCGCGGCCGCAAGAGCAGCGAGGGCGCCGCCGAAAAGGCCGAGACCCGCACCGCCCGCGCGCGCGGCAGCAAGTCGACCACCGCCGGCAAGACCGCGACCGCCCGCGCCAAGGAAGGCGCCAAGTCGGCCGCCAGCCAGGCCGGCGGCTCGGCCCGCAAGGGCGCCGAGAAGGTGTCCGGCGCGGCCAAGACGGCGACGCGCCGCACCAAGGCGTCGGCCCAGGAGGCGGCCAGCACCTCCAAGCGAGCCGCCAAGCAGGCCAGCAGCCGCACCCAGGCCGCGGCCAAGGGCAACGGCGCGGCCGCGGGCAAGGGCGGCGGGCCCACCATGGGCCAGGCCGCCAGCCGCCAGGGCGGCGCCCAGAACTCCATGGACCGCGCCCGCGGCGCCATGGAGAGCGCCATGAACCAGGCCATGGAGCGCCTGCAGAGCGACGAGATGAAGCGGCGCTACCGCCGCGCCATCGGCAAGTTCCAGCGCTGGCTCAACGAGGCCAAGCAGTCCATCGACAAGCAGCTCATCGCCCTGCGCGACCGCCTGTCCTCGGGCGAGCGCGGGCGGGCGTAGGGGCGAGGGCCCTCGCGCTCGAACGAGCGAGCGATTGCACACGAAGTGAGCCCCGCCCGGGAGACCGGGTGGGGCTTTTGTCGTCCTCACGCTCGGCGTGCACGGCTGAACGCCAAGGGCCGGGGCCATGTCGACATCCGGCCGGCTGGTCGAGCCGGGTGGCTGGGCGCAGGGTGTGGGCCGGAACCAAACAGTCATTCAGTTGGTCGTCCCGGGACGGCGGTTATCCAGGTCGTCATGCCGCGACGGGGCGAAAGCGGCGACGAAGGGGTGACAATGGGCTGGGTAGCCTCCGCTACGGTCGGCCTCAAGGGCTTTGTCCCCCTTGGCCGTCCTTCGGCCGGCCAATTCCTCGCGGACGACAAAGCCCTTGACCCCGACCTCCGCTGCGGCTGAGGGGCCAATATCGGCCCGGACGGGGCCGTCCGGGCCGCTTCGCGTCCCGCACGCTCGGCGTGGGTGCTGGGCGCTGAGGGCCGAGGTCATGCTGGCCTCCGGGTCGCCAGTCGAGCCGAGGTGGCCGGGGGGCGAGATTCGGTCGGCAATTAAACATCCGTGCAGTTAGTCGTCCCGGGACGACGGGTCACCCACGTCGCCGTCCCGGGACGACGCTCAGCCAGGTTGTCGTCCCGGGACGACGCTTACCCAAGTCGTCGTCCCGGGACGACGCTCATCCAGTCCGCCGTCCCGGGACGACGCTCAGCCAGGTTGTCGTCCCGGGACGAAGCTGGCCCAGGTCGCCGTCCCGGGTCGGCGGTCAGACGACCTGCCGGACCGGGTCGGGCTGGAGTCCACCCGCATCCCGAGTGGCTCGCTTGAGCCGGACGAAGTCGGCCCCCAGCTCCTGGCGGGCGATGAGCTGGTTGTGGGCCTGACACACGAGGCTGATGTTGTCGGCGGAGTGGGCCCCGCCCTTGGCGAAGGCCTCGTGGTGGTGGAACTCCAGCCGCCTCCGCTCGCGACAACGACCCGCCGGACCGCGATAGGTGCAGCGCAGTCCGTCCCGCTCGACCACCGCCCGCTTCACCTCGGCCGGGATGGCCCGGCTGCGGTCCTTGGGCTCGGGCGCCTCGGTCGGCTCGGTCGGTTCGGTGACGTCCACCTGGTCCTCGGGCTCGCTCGCCACTGCCGCCGGCTCGGGCGGGGCAGGGATGGGCGCGACAGGGACCTTCTTGGCCTTCGGCTTGCGCCCCACCCCGAACCGCTGCTTCTTCTTCGCGGTCAGGAAGGCGTCCAGCGCCATCTCGAACAGCCGCTCGTAGTCCCCGGCGCCGACTTGATGGCCGGCCAGGGCCATCGCCTCCTCGAGCTTGGCCGCCACCCGCGCGTCGACGGTGATCTGGACCTTGAAGCGCTGCTCCGACAACGGCTCGACCCGATGCTTGGGCCTGGGCGCCGCCAGCTGGAGACCGTCGTCCCGGGACGACGGGTCCGCGTCGGCCGACTCGCCGGCCGTCGACTTCGGCGCCAGCGCCGGCGTCGGCGGAGCCGAGGGCCGGGCCGGAAGCCGAACCACCCGCGCCGGCACGTCCGGCCGCGGCGACCACCTGGCCATCAGCAGCTGAAGCTCCTGTCGGGTCTTGCCGGCCGCCTCCCTCAAGCGCCCCTCGGCGTTTCCGTCCGACAAATGCTGCCGCAGCGCCCGCACGCCGCTCAGGCTCAACCGTCCGTCCGCGACCATCTCCAACACCAGCGGCCACTTGCGCGCCACCTCGACGACCTTGGTGTAGGTCCAGGCCTGGTCCTCGGACAGCCCCCACCGCGCCATGCACCAGTCGGCCAGCGTCGACGCGCCTTCGGTCAGGTGCAGGTCCCGCCGCACCACCTCGACCAGACAGGCCAGCAGGTTCGCCGTCGCCTTGCGGTGCACCAACACCAACCCGTCGGCCGTCGCCATCAGGTCGCTATCGGACAGTCTCTCCAGGCAGCCATTACGGTCGCTCATCGGGCCCACTCCTCCTGTTCGGGAGCGAGCAGTGTAGCACGGGGGGGTCGACCTCCTCGCAATGCCCCCTGGACGGCCGTTCAGGCCCTCCAGACACCCCGCGGCGACCCCCGACCCTGATCAGCGCGACCTGAGCGACGTCAGCGGCCTCTCAGAGCCCGTCCCGCCCCGACCCTCGATCGGCGAAGACGTCCGCTGAAAACCTGTCAACAACCATTTCACTCCTCCCGCCCTTACGATGTCGTTTTTTCGTCCCGGGACGGCGACCAGCACGACCGTCGTCCCTGGACGGCGACCTGGGTAAGCGTCGTCCCGGGACGGCGACCTGACTGAGCGTCGTCCCGGGACGGCGACCTGGGTAAGCGTCGTGCCGGGCCGACGAACCCACCGAAC
>JAWLBL010000032.1:0-93173 GCA_041687695.1 Myxococcota bacterium
CCATGCCGGATGACCTCCCCGAAACGAGATCTCCGCAGCATGATCCTCGCGGATGGCTCCGTCAACATCGGATTGCTACTTCTGCCGGGGTCATCTAGGACGCCCATCTCCGATGCGGACCTCGAACGCATATCTGTCTGTCCCGTGAACGTGCGACCACGCGTCGCTTGGGCCAAGTACACAGACCACGCCTGAATGCTCGCCTGGCGCTGTAGCTGTTCGGCGATGGGGAGGTGCTCGACGAGTATTGCATGGGTCTCCAGGAGAACGTCGATTCCCTCCTGACCAGCACGCCGCAGTGGACCTTCCGCGATCTGACTTTCGTTGCGACTCCGATCCAGGGACGCTTTCAGGGCCTTCGATTGGGCTCCAAAGAATCGCGGGGCTGCCTTCGTCACGTCCTCGCGGGACTTCGGAGCCGCCTCATCGGCGGATCCAGAGCCGACCTGGTCGACCATGTTGGCCGTGACCTCGGCCATGGCTCCAATCGCTCCCTTCGCGGCCCCCGCTACGACATCGGCCATCTTCTTGCTGAGCCCCCGCGCGACCGCTCTCGATGCGATGGCACCTCCAATGGCGGCCATGAGGCCACCGGAAACGGCAGCCATGGCCACCGTGGCGACTGTGGCGATGAGTTCATCTTTGACCGGAGCATCGATGTCTCCGGCCTGCTTTGCAAGTGCATCGAGCACGTCTTCCTGTCGAGTAAACATGCTCTCGAGCGCGTTCCTGTAGATGCCCATCAGGCACCTGAACTCGTCCTCCAGGTGTCCCCTGTTGTTCGCGCTGCATCGTTCACTGTCCCCAGCCCAATCCACGGCGGCGCCGTCTTCGGTCTTCAATTCGGTCGACAACTTCGGGAGCGCGTTGTTCGTGATCGGGAGTTCGGTGGTCGCTTGCTGCTCGGCCGGGGCCGCTTCAGCGGCGGCGGTGGTCGCCTCAGCCGCACGCTCGGCATCTTGGGCGGACGCGATCGCAGAGCCCGAGGCGTCTGTTGCGTCCTCGGAGCCGGCCAGGACGTCGGGGGGAAGGAGGCCCGTGGCGACCCAGATCTTCGTGAGCGCCTGGTCGGTCTCGGCCATGCGCTCGGGGGAGGCCCCCATGAAGGCCGCCGCGGCATCGAGCGGGATGCGGTACGGGGCCTTGTCGCCCGAACGGGCGTGATCGCCGGATGGGGCGGGAGCGGCGGGGCGGCGGCGGACGCGCTCCGCGTCGCGGTCGCTGGGTCGGGTGCGGAGTGAGTCGCCCATCGGAAGCCTCCGGTCGCGGCGTTGCCAGGGTTGGGTGAGCGTAGCCGGGCTCCGGGAGGTTCGCAAGCGGACCTGAATGGAATGGGTTCGGCGTCGCAGTAACCGAGGATCTGGGGTCAGCAGGCCGGCGGGTCGGTGCGGGACGTTTCCGCGGAAACGTCATCGGTGGTGTCGGCAGGCCGGCGGGTCGGTGGGGGACGTTACCGCGGAAACGTTTTGGTCGGGTCGGCAGGCTGGCGGGTCAGTCGGGGCGGGTGAGCTGGGCGCGGAGGGCCTGGAGGGCGGGGTCGGGGCCGCGGAGGGTGAGGGTGCGGTCGATGGCGGACAGGGCGTCGGCGGGGCGGCCGTTGGCCAGGAGGGCGCGGGCGAGGGGGTGGGTGTTGGGGGGGAAGTCGGGCAGCAGGGCGTCGGCGGCGGTGAGGTGGGTCAGGGCCTCGGCGGGGCGGTCGAGGGTGAGGTAGGTCTGGCCGAGGACGTGGCGGGCGTTGAAGGAGTGGGGGAAGTGGCGGGCGGTGGCCTCTTGGAGGGTGAGGTCGGAGTGCCAGTCTGGATTTCTGGCGAGAGTGCCAGCGGCGTAGAGGCACAAGGTGGTGGCAAACACGGTCGTGAGGGCGCGGCGGCGGGGGAGGGCGAGGGCCGGCCAGAGGCGGTGGGCGGCGGCGGCGAGGGTGAGGGCGATGGCCAGGGAGGGGAAGTAGAGGAAGCGCTCGGCGGCTCCGACGGGGAGGGGGACGAGGTGGGCGAAGGGGAGGAGGCCGAGCAGGAAGCAGGACAGGCCCAGGCCGGCGAGGCGGGTCGAGGGGTGGGGGCGGCGTGAGAGGACGATGGCGGCGGCGAGGGTGAGGAGGAAGAGGGTGAGGCCCGCCAGGGCCAGCGGGTCGGTCAGCGAGGCGGCCGGGGGCAGGATGGTCCAGTCGTAGAACGGGGTCAGCGGCCACGGGGCGAGCAGGAGGCGGACGTACTCGCCGTAGATGGAGGCGACGCTGAGGGCCACGAGGGGGGCCTCGAGGTCGCCGAAGAAGCGGATGTCGGTGGGGGTGAGGAGGTGCGCGCGCAGGGCCAGGTAGCCGGCGAGGACCAGGGCGAGGGCGGCGTACAGGGCCCAGGTGGGGCGGCGGAGGAGGGGGCGCTGAGTGCGGGTGGCGAGCTCGGTGAGGAAGAGCCAGCCGGGCAGGGTGACGGCGGTCTCCTTGGAGGCGAGGCCGGCGGCGTAGAGCAGGGCGACGAGGGCCAGGGTGCGGGGGCGGCGGGCCGGGTCGCGGAGGAGGGTGAGGAGGGCGAGGGCGGCGAAGAGGGTCGCCAGCAGCTCGGTGCGGTAGGTGACGAGGTCGACCGCCTCGGTGTGGACCGGGTGGACGGCGAACCAGAGGCCGGCGGCGACCGCGAAGGGCAGGGCGGGGGCGGCGCGGGTCCCCGGGGCGCCCGGTGCAGAGGGCGGGCCGGTCGCGGGGGTGAGGGTGAGGAGGCGGAAGACCAGCAGGACGACCAGGGCGCTGACCAGGGCGTGGAGGAGGTCGTTGGTCAGGTGGAAGCCGAAGGGGTCGAGGCCCCAGACGGCGTGGTCGAGGGCGTAGGAGGTCAGGACCAGGGGGCGCCAGTAGCCCGAGTTGATCTGGCGGCTGTAGGCGTCGTCGGCGTTGGCGCCCAGCGGCTGGGTGAAGAAGGTCGGGACGTTGGAGAGGTCGCGGACGAGGGCGTTGTCGACGACGTTGTAGCCGTCGTCCATGGCGAAGCCGTTGGGCAGGTTGTTGGCGTAGGCCAGGAGGGCGACCAGGGCGACCAGCAGGGCGGCGCGGCGGACGAGGGCGGGGGGCGTGGGGGCGGACACGGTCGGGGCCTCCGGGGGGCAGCCGGGGGCGACCTTAGGGGATTGGGCGGGCGCGGGGAAGATTGGCGCGGAGGGGTGAGTCGTGGATGCTGGGGGCGTGGGGTTCGACGAACAGGGCTGGGCGGTGGTGCGGGGGGCGGCGGGAGCCGCGCTGCGGGGGCGGCTGTCGGCCGGGTTCGACCGGCTGATGCCGCCGGGGTGCGGGCCGGACGTGGCGCAGCTGCTGCGGCCGTCGCTGATGGACCCGGCGTTCGGCGAGTGGCTGGAGGTGGCGGGGCGGATCGCCGGGGAGGCGCTGGGGGTGGGGCGGGTGCAGCTGCTGCAGGACGCGCTGCTTTTCAAGCCGGCGGGGCGCGGGGCGGGCGTGGTCGAGTGGCACCGGGACTGGGACTACACCGGGTACCTGGAGGCGCCGCGGGCGGTGTCGGTGCGGCTGGCGCTGGGGGACGAGGACGCCGAGGCGGGCGGGCTGGAGGTGGTCGAGGGGAGCCACCGGTGGGAGATGGGCGAGTCGGTCGAGACGCTGTTCGCCGAGCGCATCGGGGCGGGGCGGCTGGAGGCGTTGCCGGCGCCGTATGGGGAGCGGGCGCGGGAGGCGGTGCGGCCAGTCGCGTTGGCGGCGGGGGACGTGAGCGTGCATCACGCGCTGCTGTTGCATGGGAGTGGGGCGAACCGGTCGGGGCGGGACCGGCGGACCATCGTGGTGCACCTGTTCGACGCGGAGCTGCGGCTGGTGCCCGAGCGGCTGCCGTCGCCCGAGGCGGCGGCGTGGTTCACGACCGACGCGGCGGGGCGGCTGACCGGGCCGGCGTTTCCGGTGGTGTGGACCCGGGGGTAGGGGGCGGGTCAGGCCGGCTGGAAGCCGGCGATCCCAGGGGGGCGGTCACTGGGGGTTGGGGTGGTTCCGGCCGGCTGGAAGCCGGCGATCCCAGGGGGGCGGTCGCTGGGGGTTGGGGTGGTTCCGGCCGGCTGGAAGCCGGCGATCCCAGGGGGGCGGTCGCTGGGGGGTGGGGTGGCTCTGTCCGGCTGGAAGCCGGCGATCCCAGGGGGGCGGTCGCTGGGGGTCGGGGTGGTTCTGGCCGGCTGGAAGGCGGCGAGCTCAGGGAGGCGGTCGCTGGGGATTGGGGTGGCTCTGGCCGGCTGGAAGCCGGTGGCGCATGGGGTCCGATTGGAGTGTGCGAGCTTGCTCGCGCCCCAAGGCCGGCGGCTTGCCGCCGGGGCTTTGCCGCCGACCCGGCGCAGCAAGCTGCGCCGAATCGGGGCTCCAGCAAGCTGGAGCACTCCATGGCCGCCTTCGGCGGCTTCGATACGACAGCCTCTGGAAAGCCGGTGGGGCGGTCAGGCGGCGCGGCGGAAGGGGTGCTCGTGGGGGTGGGGTTTGAGGCGGCGCAGGAGGGCGGCGAGGAGGGCGCAGAGGGGGAGGAAGGCGGCGGCGACGAGGGTCTGGGCGGCGCCGACGGGCAGGGCGTAGAGGAAGGCGACGAGGTAGCCGCCGAAGCCGGAGAGGGCGCCGATGAGGGTCGCGAGGGCCAGGGCGCGGGGGACGTTGGAGGACAGGCGAAGGGCGGCCATGGCGGGCAAGACGCTGAAGGCGAAGACCGGCAGGGCCGCGAGGACGCGGGTGGAGACCGAGACGGCCAGGGCGATGGAGACCAGGAGGGTGAGGTCGAGCAGGCGGACCGGGAGGCCGCGGACCTGGGCGCCGTCGCGGTCGAAGCTGACCTGCAGGAAGCCGCGCAGCCACCACAGGTGGACGGCGAGCAGGGCGACGGCCAGGACGGCGATGAGCTGGAAGTGGTCGGGCTCGATGGCGACCGGGGAGCCGTACAGGAGCGTCTGGATGTCGGGGAGGTCCTGGACGATGCGGGTGCCGATGGCCAGGGCGCCGGCGCCGCCGACCAGCCAGGTCAGGCCCAGCAGGCTGTCGCGGCGGTGGGCCGAGCCGCGGGCCGCCATGAGCAGCAGGACGGCGAGGGCGCTGGCGTAGGCGGCGCCGGCGGTGGGCGAGACCAGGACGCCGGTGAGGCCCCAGTGGGCCTGGGCGTAGAAGGAGGCGGTCACGCCGAGGCCGGCCGACTGGGTGAGGGCGGCCGAGAGGAAGACCATGCGGCGCAGCACGACGTAGACGCCGAGGAAGCCGAGGAGGGCGGCGGCGAGGGTGTTGGCCCAGGCGGTGTCGGCGAGCAGCTCCCAGGCGGCGATGAAGCTGTCCAGGGTCTCGAGGTGGGGGTCCATCTAGTGCGCGGCCTGGGGGTGCGGGGTGTGCGAGGTGTGGGTGCAGAGGGCGTCGTAGCGCTCGAGGAAGGCGCTCTTGCGGATGACGTCGGCCATGGGGCCGGCGAGGGCGACCTGATCGTCGCGGTCGACGACCAGGGCGTGGGTGGCGCGCTCGGTCATCAGCGACAGGTGGTGGCTGACGACCAGCACCGCGAGGTCGCGCTGGGCGCGGACCTGGTCGAGCAGATCGAAGACGGCGGCCTCGGCGGCGATGTCCATGGCGCTGGTGGGCTCGTCGAGGATGAGCAGGGCCGGCTCGCAGGCGAGCGCCCGGGCGAGGAGGACGCGCTGCTTCTGGCCCTCGCTGAGCTCGGCGACCTGGCAGGTGGCGAAGCGGGCGCAGTCGGTCTCGGCCATGGCGCGTTGGACGGCGGCGCGGCGGGCCAGGGCGGCGCGGGGGGAGAGGAAGGACCAGCCGAGGTCGGTGCCGCCCCGGACCAGGTCGACCACGCGGGTGGGGACCAGGGGGTCCAGCTCCGTCCGCTGAGGGACGTAGCCGATGGAGGCGCCGGGGGCCAGGGTGGCGGCGCCGCCGAGGCGCGGCAGGAGGCCGAGCAAGGTGCGGAGCAGCGTGGTCTTGCCGCTGCCATTGCGGCCGACCAGGGCCCACAGCTGGCCCGGGCGGACGTCGAAGCGGATGGGCGGCAGCAGCGGGCGGCCGTTGTAGCCCACGACGAGGTCGCGCACGGTCAGGACGGCCGGCGCGTCGGCCGGGGCCGGCGCCAGCTGCGGGCGGGGGGGCGTCATGTCACTCCTCGGAGGTCTCGACGATGAGCTGCAGGGTCGCCTCGGGCGTCTGCTCGATGGCCAGGATATAGCGGCCGACGCCGAGGTGCACCTCGTGGTGGACGGCGACGTCGTCGCAGGCCTCGCTGCCCTGCTCGGTGGCGGCGAAGGGGACCTCGGCGTCCGAGGCGTCGAGCACCTTCAACGGGACGTCCTGGCCGAGGAAGAGGTGATAGTGGCCCTCGGCGGCGCTCTCGAGGGCGACGTAGCCCTGGTGCGAGCCGTGGCCGAGCACCGGGATGGCGATGTCGACCCGGGTGTGGGGGACGTTGACGTCGGGGAGGTCGCCCGAGGGGGTGGCGGCGGCGGTGACGGCGGTGGCGGGTCCGTCGGCGAGGTGCTCGCAGGCCTCTTCCTCGAGCGAGTGCTCGCCGTGGTCGTGGTCGTGGTCGTCGTCGCAGGCCGGGGCGAGGGCCAGGGCGGCGGCGACGAGGGCGGTGCGGGTGAGGCGGTTCATCAGCTTCATGGTGGTCCTCCTGGGTGGGATCAGAGGTCGAAGCGGGTGGTGGAGGGGGTCAGGGTGCTGTGGTCGGTGGCGCGGTCGGCGACGTCGGCCGGGGTGAGCGGCGCCGAGAGGTCGAGGCCGTCGAGGAGGCGCTCGGTGAGGGCGAGGCGGAGCGCGAGGGCGAGGCCGACCGGGTGGTCGGCGCCGAGCGGGGCGTCGAGCGGGGCCGCGAGCGAGGCGTCGAGGGGGACGGTGAGGGCGAGGGGGGCGCCCTCGGCGGGGAGGCGGCCGGCGGCCGAGGCGTCGAAGGCGCGGCCGGTGAGGGTGAGGGTGCCGAGGTCGACGCGGACGGCCGAGGCGACGCCGCGGGGCAGGTCGCAGTCGGGGGCCGGGCAGGGGGGCAGGGGGAGGGGGACGGCGTCGGCGGCGAGGAGATCGACGGTGGCCTCGACCGGGCGGGTGAGGGTGAAGGCGCCGGAGGCGGCGCCCGCCAGCTCGGCCTCGATCTCGGGGTAGGGGACCAGGCGGCCGTCGTCGGCGTGGCAGTGGCCCGAGTGGCACAGGCTGTAGCCCGGCGGGGGGTTGGCGGGGTCGAAGGAGAGGCGGCCGGTGGGCGGGGCGACGGTCACGGTGACGGCGCGGACCTCGAGGGTCAGGGTGTCGAGGGCGACGGCGTAGCTGGACGAGGTGAGGAGGCGGCCCTGGGCGTCGAGGCGGCCGGCGGCGGGGGCGAAGGCGGCTTCGGCGGACAGATCGAGGACGCCCCAGGGGTCGCCGGGGTCGAAGGCGCAGGCGGGCAGGGCCAGCAGCGCGAGGGCGAGGCGGGAGCTACTGGGCGAGCGCATCGTGGATCCCGTTGGTGAGGCGGGTGAGCCAGGCCTCGTAGGTCTCGCCGCGGTCGAAGTCGGGGCCGCCGGGGAGGGTGACGAGGCGGGCGCCGGAGAGGCGGGCGACCGTCTGGGTGGTGCTGCGCGGGTAGTACTCCTCCTGGAGGAGGGCGCGGACGGCGCGCTCGCGGATGGCGGCGACGACGCGGGAGACGTGGGCCGGGCTGGGGGAGACGCCGGGCTTGGGTTCGAGGGTCGCGACCTGCTCGAGGCCGAGCGCGTCGAGCAGGTAGCCGAGCGAGGCGTGGTAGGTGACGACGCGGCGGCGGTCGGGGGAGAGGGCGGCGAAGCGGGCCTTCTGGGTGGCGGCGAAGGCCTCGAGGCGCTTGCAGAGGGCGTCGGCGCGCTGGGTGTAGGTGGCGGCGTTCGGGGGGTCGAGCTGGGCCAGGCGCGCGGCGAGGGCGCGGGCGACGCGGGCGGCGGCGCGGGCGTCACTCCAGAAGTGGGGGTTGCCGCCGGGGTGGACGTCGCCGTGGCTGCGGTCGATGGGGGCGGTGGGGACGTCGCGCAGGGGGACGTGCTGCGAGGCGTCGAAGTGGCCGCGGGCGCCCTGGAGGATGGCCGGGTTGCGGGCGGTGCGCTGCAGGGGGGGGAGCCAGCCGGCCTCGAGCTCGACGCCGTTGACGAGGAGGAGGTCGGCCTTGTTGAGCAGGAGGATGAGGCTGGGGCGGGGGTCGACGAAGTGGGGGTCCTGGGTGGGGGCGGACAGGGCGTGGACCTGGACGAGGTCGCCGCCGATGTCGCGGGCGAGGGCGGCCAGCGGGGTGACGGTGGCGGCGACCTGGAGGCGGGCGAGGGCGGCCTGGGGGACCAGCAGGAGGGCCAGGGCGAGTAGGAGCGGGCGGAGCGGGAGCATCGTCGTCGTCATCGGGTCACCATGCGTGGGCGGGGTGGGCGCCGACCAGGACCTCGAGGGCGAGGAAGGCCGCGAGGATGGGGTCGGGGCGCCAGCCGGGCTGGTCGAGGGCGCCTTGGAGGCGCAGGCGCGAGAAGTGGGAGGGGTACCAGGTGGCCTGGAGGGCGGCGCGGGTGCGGGTCTCGGTCCAGGCGGGGTCGAGGGGATCGGCGGGGACGCCGGTGACCAGCTCGTAGCGGGCGCCGACCTCGTAGGAGCGGTCGATGCGCCACACCAGCTGGGCGTAGCCGCCGCCGTCGACCAGGCTGTCGCGGGGGACCTGGCGGGCGCGCAGGAGGGCCTCGACGGTGAGGGAGACGCTCTGGCCGTCGGGGTCGTCGACCGGGGCCCAACGCAGGTAGAGGTCGCTGCCGTAGATGTCGGTGCGGGCGCCGGGGCCGGAGGCGTTGGGGCCGAGCTGGGCGGACAGGCCCCAGGAGAGCGACCAGGCGGGCGAGAGGGGGAAGAACTGCTTGAGCGCCAGCGTGGTCATGAGGTCGGCCGGCGAGTCGAGGCCGGGGTCGTCGGCGCCGAAGAAGCTGCGGGCGCAGCACTCGCCGGTGGGGTCCTGGGCGCTGGCGACCAGCTCGACGTACCAGGGCAGGGGGCTGAGCCAGGACAGCTCGGCGCCGAGGCCGCGGCTGCCCTCGGCGCCGAAGAGCTTGCCGATGACGAGCGGCTGGTCGGCGAAGCTCCAGCTGTGGGGGTGGGTCGGGTTGATGCGGCCGAAGCGCGCCAGGAACTGGCCGGCGCGGGCCTGCAGGTTGCCGGGCAGGGCGAGGGTGGTGACGTAGGCCTCTTCGACCTCGACGCCGAACTGGGCGAAGACGAGGTTGGCGTCGAAGCGGAAGAAGGGGTCGACGACGCCCGACAGGTTCATCTCGAGCTGCTGCAGGGTGAAGCCGTCGCGCTGGGGGTCGTGGGCGCCGAGCTGCAGGGGCGGGCCGTCGAAGACGGCGGCGGCCACGTCGAGGATGAGGGCGATGTCGAGCAGGCTGGGGGCGACGGCGGGCGCGGGGGTGGGGCGCGCGGCGTCGGTGGCGGCCTGGTCGGCGGCGAGGGCCTCGAGGAGGGCGCGGGTCTCGGCGTCGTCGGGGGCGAGGGGGGCGTTGGGATCGGGGGCGGGCGGCGGCTGGGACAGGCCCAGCGCGGCCAGCGCGGCGAGCGCGGTGAGCAAGGGGGGACATCCGGGGGCGAGCGGACTGACGCGGAGGCGCACCTCTTGGGGGAGGGGCGCCAGGGGAGGGTCGTCAGGCGGCGCGGGCCGGGGGGTCGGCCTTGGGGGCGGTGCGGTACAGGGCGCGCGGGGCGGGGGCGGCGCGGAGGGAGGCGAGGGCGTCGGGGGGGCCCGTGGCGGGGGGCGCGGCGAGGGCGAGCGAGCGCGGGGGCGTGGCGTCGCGTTCGTCGTGGCGCCACAGGGCGTCGCAGTGGTCGTGCTCGCCGTGCTGGTCGGGGGCGACCGGGAGCAGGGCGGCGGTGAAGGTAGCCGGGGCCGGGGCGTGATCGTGGGCGGCTTCGGCGTGGTGGTCGTCGGCGTGGACGATCTCGCCGTGGGCGGCGCAGACGGTGTGCTCGACGGCCAAGTGGTGCAGCGGCCCGCCGAGCTGCCCGGCGATGACCAGCCACGCCGCGACGACGCCGGAGAGGCGCGCGGAGAGGCGGTGCGGGCGGGGCGGGCGGCGGGTCATCGGGCGGCGGCCTCTTACAACCGTGTTGCAGGTGGGCGCAGCTTGGTCGTCCCGTCCGGTGGTGTCAAGGGGGGTGACGCCGACGTCTTGCGGGTGCGGGCCGGCTGGAAGCGGGCGGTCCCGGGGGCGACGGTCGCTGGGAGGGTCGCGGGTCGGGCCGGCTGGAAGAGGGTGTCTCAGAAGCCCAACCGGAGTGCTCCACCTTGGTGGAGCCCCCATCCGGCGCAGCTTGCTGCGCCGGGATTGGCGGCCAGATCCCGGCGGCAAGCCGCCGGGGCCGGGGCTCCGGCAAGCCGGAGCACTCCATGGCCGCCTCAGCCGGCATCAACACGACACCCTCTGGAAGCCGGCGGTCCCGGGGGCGGCGGTCGCTGGGAGGGTCGCGGGTCGGGCCGGCTGGGGACGACCAGAGGTGGCCGGCCCCAGCCGTTGGCGCGGTCAGAAGTTGGTGTCGCCCTCGGCGCCCGAGACGCCGGCCGCGCCCGAGGCGCCGACGCTGGGGCCGCCGAGGCCGCCCAGGCCGGCCTGGCCGCCCGCCTCGAAGGCGTTGTCGCTCTTCCAGGCCGCCGCGCCGGTCGCGCCGTGGACGTACAGGCCGTAGCTGACGCCGCCGCAGCCGCCGCCGCCGCCGCCGCCGTGACCGCCGACCCCGCCCGCGCCGCCCGCGCCGCCGCCGGCCGTGCAGAACGAGTCGTTGTCGCTCTTGTTGCTGGGCCCGCCCGCGCCGCCCGCGCCGCCCGCGCCGCCGGTCGCGCCGAGGCCGCCGCGGCCGCCGTCGCCGCCGAAGCCGCGCACGATGACGTTGTCGACGATCTGGGGCAGCGAGGCCGGCGCGCTGGAGAAGGTCACGAACACGCCGAAGCTGCCGCCGCCGCCGGTGCCGCCCTGGCCCGAGGTGCCGCCACAGCCGCCCGAGCCGCCGCCGCCACCCGAGCCGCCGACGTCGTGGTAGCCGCCGATGACGCTGGCGCAGCCGTGGGTCTCGACGCCGCCGGCCGCGCCGCCGCCGCCGCCGCCCGCGCCCGGGCCGCCATCGCTGCCCGCCACGCCGGCGCCCGCCTGCCACAGCCCGCCGACCACCTGCCCGGCCGGATCGACGCAGCCGTTGCCCGCCGCGCCGCTGCCGCCCGGGGCGCCCGGCTTGCCGGCCGCGCCTTCGGTGGACTGCGAGGGGATCTTGCAGATGGTGCAGTTGGCGTCGTTGGCAGCGCAGGTGCTGTAGGGGCCGTCGATGACGTTGACGTAGGAGTCCAGGCCGGCCGCGCCGCCCGCGCCCGCGCCGTCGCCCTGGCCCGTCGCGCCGGCCTCGGCCGCGGTGGGGGTCTGCTCGGAGCCGACCGGGCAGGTGGTGGCGTCCTTGGAGGCGTTGAAGTCCGGGCACACGGCCGTGCCGCCCGCGCCGCCGCCGACCTGGACGTCGCCGCAGGTGCGCTCGCCGCCGACGCCGCCGGCCCGGTGGTGCGCCGCCGTGCAGGTCGCCGTCCCGATGTCGAGCACCGCCAGCCCCGGCGCGCCGTCGGCGCCCGCCTCGCCCGAAGCGCCGGCCGCGCCGTCCTGGCCGTCGCCGCCGCTGCCGGCGACGATGACGTTGTCGCGCAGGGTCAGCTGGTCGTCGCTGTCGACGACGCGGACGGCGTAGGAGGTGGCGCCGGGGGTCTTGACCGAGGCGCCGAAGACGGTGAAGCCGATGAGGCCCGACGGGGCGCCGGTCACGCCCATGGCGTTGACGGCGGCGGGGCGGTCGACGGTCGGCGGGTCGGCCAGGATGGCGGTCTCGTACAGGGTGGTGTCGCGATCCTGGAAGTCGCCGCGGTAGCCGCCGTAGACGGTGACGCCGGGCGCGAGGGCGACGCTCTCGGTGTAGACGCCGGTGGCGACGTACACGTCGCGCTTGCCCTCCGAGGGGCCCGACGCCGAGCCTCCGCCCGATGCGGTCGCCGACGCGGTCGAGGACGTCGCGTCCGAGCTGCCGGACGAGGACGCGGAGACCGTCGAGGACGCGGAGCCGGTCGAGGACGCGGTCGAAGAGGTCGCCGAGGACGTCGTGGAGGACGTTCAGGCCGACGAGGGCGCGCCGCTCGAGGACGTGGACCCGGGTGAGGACGTCCCGCTGCCGCCGGAGGACGTCCAGCCCGAGGTCGGCGAGGACGCCGGCCCCGACGTCCCCACGCCCAGCTGTGAGGAGGGCCAGGAGCTCTGCGGCGAGGTGTGCGTCGACACGAACGGCAGCCAGCAGCACTGCGGCGGGTGCGACTCCCCGTGCACCGGCGGCTCGGCGTGCTCGCTCGGGCAGTGCGTGTGCCCGCCCTACCACGCCGTGTGCGGCGGTGTGTGTACGCCCACCAACTTCGACCCGATGAACTGCGGCGGGTGTGGCGAGGCCTGTGGGCCGACCGAGGTCTGCTCGGGCGGCGCCTGCAAGAGCAGCTGCCTGCCCGGCCAGACCGCGTGCAGCGGCACCTGCGTCGACGTCGAGAGCAACAGCGAGCACTGCGGCGGCTGTGACGACGCGTGCCCGCAGGGCCAGGGCTGCGTGTCCGGCAGCTGCCAGCCGACCATCGCCGACGGCCCGGGCCCCGAGGGCTGCGTCGGGGCGGGCTCGCCCATCGTCATCGAGCAGGGCGACAGCGACGTGTGCGCGGGTCAGCTCGCGCAGGTGGCCTTCACCTGGTCGCTGTGCTCGTGCAGCACCGTCAAGCTGCCGGGGCCGGCGTTCTTCGACGCCTACGACAGCGCGGCGGGCCCCTACGAGCCGGGCGGCACCGGCGGCGGTGTCGGCGCCAATGGCACGCTCACGGCTTCCGAGCAGCTGTCGCTCGGCGGGACGCTGTGGAGCAGCGCCACCAGCGGCGTGTCGCTCAGCAACCCCGGCAACACGGTCGACCACGAGCTGCACTCGGGCGGGTCGCTGTCCTCGGGCAGCGTCGTCATCGGCGCCGACGCCTTCGTCGCGGGCAACGTCAGCGGCAACGTCAGCATCGCCGGCGACCTGTACGTCCCGGAGGGCGCCACGGTGGGCGGGGGCGTCAGCGCCAGCAGCGTGGTGACCGGCCCGGTCGCCGTCCCGCCGCCGTGCAAGTGCGACGCCGAGGAGATCATCCCCGTCGGCGCCATCGTCGCGGCGCGCGCGGCCGACAACGACAACGCCACCATCGGCCTCGCCGCCGACGCGCTGGCGAACCTGGGCCCGGCCACCCACCTCGAGCTGCCCTGCGGCCACTACTATCTGGACGCCGTCACGGCCTCCAAGCCGTTGACCATCCTGGCCACCGGCCGCACCGCCCTGTACATCGGCGGCGACGTCACCTCGACCCAGGAGCTGCGCTTCGCGACCGCGCCGTCGGCCGAGTTCGACATCTTCATCGCCGGCACGCTCGCCACCAACGAGCCGATCGTCATCGGCTCGCCCAACTTCCCCGCCCTGACCCGCGTCTACGTCGGCGGCTCGGCGCCCATCAAGATCAGCGAGAGCGCCCTCATCGGCGCCTACCTCTACGCGCCGCACGCCGCCGTGCAGCCGACCGAGGAGTTCGAGATGTACGGCGGTCTGGTGGCGGGCAGCTTCAGCGGCTCCGACACGACCACCATCCACTACGACCGCGCCGTGCTCTCGGTGGGCGTCGACTGCACGACCCCGCCGCCGGCCGAGGGCTGCTCGTCCTGTGCCGACTGCGGCAACCAGGCCTGCGTCGACGGCGCCTGCGGCGCGTGCGAGACCAGCGCCGACTGCTGCTCGCCCCTGGTGTGCATCGGCGGGCAGTGCCTGACGCTGGGTGTCATCATCGACCAGTAGCACCCGCGGCGGCCGCGCGCTCGGCTGGCGAGCGCGCAGGCCGTCGCTGAGTGGGTCGCGGGTGCCGGCTGGCTGGAAGAGGGTGTCGTATTGAGGTCACCCTCGGGTGCCGACCCGTCGAGATACAGCGAGTGCGGGACGCCAACACGCGCCGGCTCCGCCGGCGCGGAAAGCGCCGCCATGGGCGGCGCACTCCGAAAGCGGGCCCTTCGGCCCGCGTAAGAGGCGGGGCGCTCGGCTTTGGTCAACTCCATGGCGAGCCTGGAGCGCGGGGACGACCCTTTTGCGACAGCCTCTGGAAGCCGGCGGTCCTGGGGGAGGGCGCCGCGAGCGACGCGATTCAGCCATCCCGCGCGAGCGCGGGCGCTTTGAGCGGCGGTCCGGGGCGGTCAGTTCAGGGCGGCGTGGATGCGCTCGGCGAGGGCGCGGGAGACGCCGGGGCAGGCCAGGAGGTCGTCGACGGAGGCCTCGCGGACGCGCTTCAAGCTGCCGAAGTGGCGCAGCAGCTCCTTGCGGCGGGTGGGACCGACGCCGGGGATGTCCTCGAGCTCGCTGGAGAGGGTGCGCTTGTCGCGCAGCTTCTTGTGGAAGGTGATGGCGAAGCGGTGGGCCTCGTCGCGCAGGCGGACGAGCAGGTACATCTCGTTCGAGTTGGGGCGCAGGTTGACGTGGTTCTTGCGGCCGGGGCGGAAGACGCGCTCCTCGCTGCGGGTGGGGTCGTCGCTGGAGGGCAGGCCGGCGGCGTCGCGCTTGACGTGGCCCTCTTCGTCGAGCAGGCGCGACTTGGCGAGGCTGGCGACCTCGACCCCCTGAACGCCCAGCTCGCTCAAGACCTCGACCGCGATGTTCAGCTGGCCCTTGCCGCCGTCGATGAGGATGAGGTCGGGCAGCTCGCCGGTCTCGAGGCCGCGCTTGAAGCGGCGCGAGAGCACCTCGTACATCATCTGGAAGTCGTTGGGCGCCTCGAGCGAGCGCACCTTGAAGTGGCGGTACTCCTTCTTGTCGAGGTGCCCGTCGGTCGCGACCACCATCGAGCCCACCGGCTCGGTGCCCTGGATGTTCGAGATGTCGTAGCACTCGATGCGGGCCGGCAGCCGGGTCAGGCCCAGCCGGTCCTGGAGCTTCTCGATCGTGACCAGCGCGTCCTCGGCCTTCTTGGCGCGCGCCTTGAACGACTCCTCGGCGTTCTTGAGCGCCAGCTCGATGAGGCGCCGGCTGTCGCCGCGCTGCGGCGCGTGGACCTTGACCCGCTTGCCGCGCGCCTCGCTCAGGAGATCCTCCCACGTCTCGGTCTCGGGCAGCGGCGTCGGCGTCAGCACCACCTCGGGCACCGGGCGCGACCCGTCGTAGTAGGCCGTCAGGAAGTCCTCGAGCACCTCCTCGTCGGGCAGCTCCATGGTCATCGGGAAGTTGCGTGCCCCGGCGATGACGCCCGCCCGCACCTGGATGACCTGCACGACCAGCTCGGCGCCCTGCCGGTAGATGGCCAGCGCGTCCATGTCGGACTCGTGCTTGAACCGGACGCTCTGCGGGGCCAGCGACCGCTCGACCGCCGCGATCTGGTCGCGGTAGTGCGCCGCCAGCTCGAAGTCCAGCGCCTCGGCCGCCGCCTCCATCTTGGCGGTCAGCCGCTCGACGAGCGGCCGCGACTTGCCCTGCAGGAACAGCTTCACGTCGGCCAGGCTCTCGGCGTAGGCCTTGGGGTCCACCGGCAGCACGCACGGCGCCGGACAGCGCCCGATCTGGTGCTCGAGGCACGGCCGCGCCCGGTTTCTGAACTCGGTGTCCTCGCAGGTGCGCAGGTTGAAGTGCCGGTTGATGACCCGCAGCGTGTTGCGGATCGCCGTCGCCGAGTCGTAGGGCCCGAAGTAGTCGGCCGCGTCGCGCTTGCGCCGCCCCGCCCGGATGACGTCCAGCCGCGGCCAGGGGTGCTCGCGCCCCAGCCGGATCATCAGGAAGTTCTTGTCGTCCTTGAGCTTGACGTTGAAGCGAGGCTGGTGGCGCTTGATGAGCTCGTTTTCGAGCAGCAGCGCCTCCTTCTCGTTCGAGGTCGTGATGACGTCGATGCTGCCCAGCACCCGGTCGAGCAGCCCGATGAAAAAGCGCGTGTCGCCCGGGCTTGGCGAGAAGTACTGCCCGAGGCGCGCCTTCAGATCGGCGGCCTTGCCGACGTACACGACCTCGCCCACGCGGTCGCGCATCAGGTAGCAGCCCGGCGCGCGCGGCGCCGTCTTCAGCCGCTCGGCCAGCCAGTCCGGCAGATCCCTCGCCGCCATCTCGCCGTGTCCACCCTGGTCAGAGATACCCGAAGCGGCGGCGCAGCCACCACTCGGCGCCGAAGAGTAGGGCCAGAACCAGCACGATGAAGGGGGTGTTCCAGAGCTCGCGGTGGCGCCGGCTGGCGACCTTCTGGATGCGCGGCTCGCGCAGGGTCAGCGCCGGGTCGACCTCGTCGAGCGACCGCACCTCGCCGCCCGACGCCTCGGCCAGCTGGTCCAGCAGGCGGCCGTCGGACACGATGGTCTCCAGCTCGGGGTTCAGCTCGGTCGCCACGAAGAGATCGCGGCCGCGCGTCACCCGCCCCTGCGCCACCGTCGCCGAGGCCTCGACCTCGTAGATGCCCGCGGCGTCGAGCGGCAGGTCCACCTCGAGCTGCCCGGCCCCGTCGGTCCTCTGGTCGCTCAGCCGCAGCACCTCGGCGCCCTGGCCCGGCCGGTCGCCCGCGTCGCGCCGCCGCACCACCACGTCGACCCGGTGGTCGGCCGCCGGGCGGTAGTCGGTCAGGAAGACCTCGATGCGCGCCTGCGCCGCCTCGCCCACCGGGACGCGCTCGCGCAGCACGCGCACGCGCACCAGCTCCAGCGCCGGATCCTTGATGAGCCACTTGATGGCGCTCGACCAGAAGGCGTCGAAGTGCCGCGGGTCCTTGCCCCCATTTCCGGCCTTGAAGCTCCAGTGCCACAGGCTGTCGGTCGTGACGGCCATCGAGCGCCCCTTGCCGACCTCGCGCACCGTCACGAGCGGCATCGGCTTGCCGGTGGCGTCGCGCAGGGTCGGGTGCTCGGCCAGCACCATGGCGTCGGGCTTGGCGCGGGTGACCATGTTGGCGCCCTCGAGGTCCTCGAGCTCGCCCCAGACGGCCTGGTTGGCCGCCGGGTCCTGCGCCAGCCGCGTCACCGGGTGGGTGCGCCCCGCCTCGCTGAGCCGCGCGCGGTAGGGCCGGGTGTCGGTGGTCGTCTCGAAGCCGGGCGGGATGTCGACCGGCAGCACGTCGGTGATGGGCGTGCCGTAGTAGCCGCCAGCGCTGAAGGACAGCGGGCCGCCGATCATGACGAAGGCGCCGCCGTCGCGGACGTACTGGGCGATGTGCGGCAGGTACTGGCGGGTGCGGAACGGGCCGTAGTTGAAGTTCTGGAAGATGGCCAGATCGAACCCGCCCAGCTCGTCCTCGAACAGCTCCTTGGCCGGGAAGGGGATGAGCGAGGTCTCGTGCTCCATCAGCGGGCGGTAGTTGTTCTGGTTGACCAGGATGAAGAAGCTGATGAGGTCGACGTTGGGGTCCTGCTTGAGGTGGTTGCGCAAAAAGCGCTCGTCCCAGCTGGGCTGGCCGACGATCTGCAGGACGCGGATCTTGTCGCGGATGACGTTGACGATGGCCTGCTGGGCGTTGTTGGGGACGTAGAGCTCGCCCGGGACCGGGTCGACTGAGACGCCGTAGACCTGCTTGCCCAGCTCGCGCGGCACGTACTCGAAGGCGACCGGGTAGTCGCGCTGGCCCGGGACCAGGGCGACGAAGCGGCGGTCGACCTCTTGCCCGTTCTCGGACAGGCGGACCACCAGCTGGCCGCGCGCGGCGGGGCCGTCGAAGCCGTGGACGCGGACGGTCGCCTCGAGCGAGGTCGCGTTGAGCAGGAAGGCGAAGTTGTTGTAGGCGAGGTGGGCGATCTCGACGTCCTGCACCGGGACGCCGGTCGGCGGGACGAAGGCCACGATGGGCGCGTCGAGGTCCCGCACGACGGCCTGGGTGGCCGCGTCCAGGCGGGCGCGCTGCCCGGCGGCCGTGGTGTCGATGCCGTCGGTGAGCACCAGGACGCCGCCCAGATCGCGGTTGCGGAAGCGGCGCTTCAGGTCGTGCAGCGCCTCGATCAGCCGCGTCGAGCGGCCGTTGGTGAGCAGCGCCGTGCCGGCGCGCGCCTGCCCCGGCTCGGGCAGCTCGCCCAGGTGCTCGCCGAAGGACAGGAAGGACAGCTCGCCCTCTTCGCGCAGGCGCTCCCACAGCCCCTGGTTCGCCTGCAGGAAGCGCCGCACGTAGCCGATGCGCGTCTGGTCGCCGTGAGGCAGGCCCATGCTCTCGCTGGTGTCGACCAGCACGGCGATGTGGTTGCGGCTCTTGGTGACGTTCTCTTCGAGGAAGGCCGGCTGGTAGAAGACGCCCACCAGCACCACGACGATGGTCAGGCGCAGCCCCACCATCAGCGCGCGCCGCCCCAGCGGCCGCAGCTGCCGGTAGTTCCACAGCGTCAGGCCGACCACGCCCAGCGCCAGCACGCCCACCAGGACCTGCATCCACACGGACCAGCCGCCCAGCCACACCAGGCTGCGCTGGGTGAACGGCCCGCTCTCGCCGAACAGGAAGTCGAGGCCCTCCACCGGCTACTCCACCGGCCGCCGGACCTTCCACTTGCGCTTGTGCAAGAGGTAGTCCAGGTGGACCTGATCGTCCTTGTAGTGCAGGCACAGCCCGTACATGACCAGGTTCGTGCCGAAGCGCAGCGCCATCTCGCGCTGGTTCTCGCCGCCGGGGGTCGGGCGCAGGCTCCAGTCGCCCATGTTACCGCGCGCGTAGGCGCCCATGAGATCGTTGTGGCTGAGGATCACCGCGTAGCGATCGCCGATCTTCAGCCCCTCGACGTAGGGCTTGTGGATGGCGCGCCCCGCCGGGTAGTCCAGGCGGTAGAAGCTGCGATAGATGACGTGGTCGGCCGAGACGCGGCGCAGCGGGCGGTTGGGGAAGAGCTTGCCCAGCTCGCGGCGCACGGCGGCGTCGAAGGCGGCCGAGGGGCCCGAGGCGCCGGTGTTGTCGATGAGCAGGAAGCCGCCCAGCTCGAGCCAGCGCTTGAGCGCCTCGTGCTCACGCGGGTCGAGGCGGAAGTCGCGATCGCCCGCCAGGATGGCGAAGGCCTGGTGACCGAACTGCGGGCTGGCCGGGTCGACCACCGAGGCGGCCGGCAGGATGTCGACCGAGGTGCGCAGGCCGACCTCTTCGGCCAGGACGGAGGGGGCCCCCTCGCGTGTCGCGTCGAGGCCGCCGTGGCGCAGACGGAGCAGGCGCAGCTGCTGGCCGGGGCCCAGGGCGCGGGCGACGCCGCCGGGCAGGGCGGCCAGCGCGGCGCCCGCGAGGGTGAGTCTCAGGAAGCTTCTGCGGTTCAAAGGGGGCGCCATCTCCAGTCGCGGCACGAGCGGCAGGGAAGCGGAGGCTAGCACCCGTCCCCTGGGCCCACAACGTCCGGCCCCAACGCGCGAGCGGCGCGCCTCAATCCAGGAAGACGCCGAGATCGTAGGGCAGGTGCGTCGCCTGGAACGGCTGCACGCGCAGGAGGTAGACGCCGCCTTGCGGCAGCAGCGTCTCGAGGAAGGCGCCGTCGGCCGGGTCGAGCGTCTCGTCGACCAGCTGGCCGTCGGGGCCGTACAGCAGCAGATCGGCGTAGCCCTGGCCGGCCTCGTGGGAGGTCATCGCGACCAGGGTCGAAAAGGGCGGCGCCTGGATGCGCACGTAGTCGTCGTCGGCGTCGCCGCACAGGCGCAGCCAGGTGTGGACGCCCTCGGCCAGGTCGGCGGCGGCCGCGGGGGTGTCGTTGGGCTCGAGGCGGTCGGGCTGGCAGGGGCCGGGCGGGTCCTGGACGGTCTGATAGAGGTCGTAGGCGCGGCCGCCGGACGGGGAGGCGCCCGCGAGGCGATAGGTGACGCGGCCCGGGCCGGGCGCCTGCCACGACAGCCAGGTCACGCCGTCGGCGTCGGTCTGTCCGGTGGCGACGGGCGCGCCGCCGAGGGCGGTGAAGGCCGCGAGATCGAACGCGGCGTCGTCGTGCGCCTGGACCAGCACGTCGAGGGTCTCGCCGCCGTTGAGGTCCAGGGCGAACCAGTCGTCGGCGCCCGGGCACAGCGCGAGGTTCGGGTACAGGCCCTGGGGCAGGGTCGCGGCCTGGTTGGCGGCGGCGTTGGGGGCCAGGAGGTCGTCCTGGCAGGCGGCGGCCGCGTCGGTGACCTGCGCGACCAGGGTGTAGCCGTTGGCGGCGTCGAGCGGGCCGAAGACGCGGGCCAGGACGGTGGTGGCGGTCGGGGCGACCCAGGTGACGGCCTCGGTCGAGCTGGCGCCGGCGCCCGAGGCCAGGACGGTGACGCCGTCGGCGGCGCGCAGCTCGAGGTCGAGGTCGCCCGAGGCGTGCTCGAAGGCGAGGGTCAGGGCCAGCTGGTCGCCGGCGGCCAGGGCGAGCGAGTACCAGTCGACGTCGCCGGGGCACAGGGTGAGGTCCGCCTGGGCGACGGCGCCCGTGGGGTCCGGGGTCAGCGGGGTGGCGGCGGCCGGCGCGTCGTTGGGCTCGTGGGCGTCGGCCGGGCAGGCGCCCTGCTCGACGGCGACGGTGAGGGTGTAGCCGAGGCGCGCGTCGGCCGAGAGGCCGGCCACCTCGACCAAGCGGGCGGCGCCGTCGCCCTGGCCGCGCACGGTCAGGACCGGGGCGTCGCCGGTGGCCTCGTCGAGGACCTGGCCGGCGTCGTCGAGCAGGCGGACGCGGACGGGGCCGTGGGCGGGGACGCGGGTGACCTGGGCCAGGACCTGGGCGCCGAGGGGCGCGGTGACGCGGGTCAGGTCGAGGTCCTGGCCGCACAGGCGGCGGGCGGCGGGCTGGCCGGCGGGCAGGGTGGGGGCCTGGGCGGCGGTGGCGTCGGGCTCGGCCAGGTCGTCGGCGCAGGCGTCGGGGGCGGCGCCGGGCGGGTAGACGGCGGCGGTGAGGGCGCCGGCCTTGGGGAAGCGGGTGGTGCGGTCGCAGGCCTGGCCGGTGGGGTCGTCGTTGTCGGTGACCAGCAGGTGGTAGTGGACCAGGGCGCCGGAGAGGGGGAGGGCGTCGGGGGCGAGGGAGGCGGTCCAGACGCCAGGGCGGGCGGGGTCGGGGGCCAGGGGGAGGTCCTGGGTGGCGCCGTCGGGCCCGGAGAGGCTGTAGCGGACCAGGGCCTTGGCGACCAGGCTGTCGGCGTCGGAGAGGTGGGCGTCGAAGGTGAGCGGGCCGTCGGCGAGGGCGGCGTCGGGGGGCGGGTCGTGCAGGACCAGCGGGGCGGTGCCCTGACAGCCGGCGCCCAGCTCGGGGTTGACCAGGACGACGTTGAGGACGTGGGTGACCGGGGGGTGGGCGTCGTCGGTGGCGGTGAGGACGAAGCGGTGGACGGCGGTGAGGCGCTGGGCGGCGTCGGGCTTCCAGTAGAGGTAGGCGGTCTTGTTGCCCTCGGGGTCGAGGCGGGCGCCGGCGGGGGCGTCGGCGAGGGCGAGGGCGACGGAGACGGAGTCGTCGTCCTTGACGGTGACCAGCATGGCGAGGTCGGACTCGTGGGCGAGGTTGAGGACCAGGCCGGCGGGGAGCTTGAAGGCGGGGGCGCCCTCGGCGGCGACGACGCCCAGGGCGAAGGTGGTCTCGGCGCGGCCGCCGCGGCCGTCGTCGGCGCGGACGAGGACGTCGTAGCGGCGCCCGCCGGGGTCGGTGTCGGTGATGGCGGGGGTCCAGTACAGGACCGCCTCGGTGGGGGAGCGCGGATAGACCTGGGCGGCGGCGGGGAGGCCGTCGACGGTGAAGGTCAGGGGATCGCCGTCGGGGTCGGTGGCGGTGAGGGTGAGGACGAGGCTGTCGCCGACGGTGAGGGTGCGGCCCTCGACGAGGGCGAGCGAGGGCGGGTGGTTGGGGTCGCCGCAGGCCGTCAGGGCGAGCAGGCCGGCCAGGGCGAGGGCGAGCGGGGAGGCCGGGCGGTGGGCGGCGGGGCGCATGGCGCATCGGTAGCACAGCGGGCGCGGTGGGGCCAATCGGCGCGGGGGCGACGTCCGGCGGGGGCTTGCGTTTTCCATCGGGTCTGTTGCAATGACCGCCGCCCGGGACGACCCGGGCCGCTTCAGGAGCCCCGCCATGATGGACATCCGCCGTCGCCTCGCGCCGTATCTGGCCCCCTTCGTGGTCCCCGTGGCCCTCGGCCTGGTCGCGCTGCCCGCGTGCGACAAGGTGAAGGAGACCCTGGGGATGGCGGAGGACAAGCCGGCCGAGGCCAAGCCGGTGGAGCCGGCGAAGGCGGGCGAAGGCGCGGCCGAGGCGCCCGTGGAGAAGGCGGGCGAGGCGCCGACGGCGGCGGTCGAGGACCCGCCCGCCGAGGTCCCGGAGGAGGCCAAGCCGGCCGAGGAGGCCAAGCCGGCCGAGGAGGCCAAGCCGGCCGAGGCGCCGGCCGTGCCGAAGGAGGAGGTCGCGAAGCTGGCGCTGTTGACGGGCGAGCTGGCCTGCCTGGCCGAGCAGTTCCCGGCGGCCGACGCGCGGGCGACGGCCGAGGAGGCGGCGCTGACCCGCGCGGGGCTGACGCGGGCGCAGTACGAGGAGAAGGTCGGGGTCGTGGCGGGCGACGCGACCTACGCGGCCACCGTGCAGGCGGCCAAGGCCAACTGCAAGGTGCCCGACGCCGAGGTGCCGGCCGAGCAGGCGGCGCTGCGGGACAAGCTCAAGGCGCTGGCGGTGGCGTCGGCGTGTCTGCAGAAGGCCGGCAAGACCAGCGAGGAGATGGCCTCGGCCATGCTGGCCATGTACAAGGCGTACGGGATCTCGCTCGAGGTCTACACGACCGAGATGGGCAAGCTGGCGAGCGACCGCGACTTCCAGGCGGCGGTGACGGCGGCCATCTCCGAGTGCCCGACCGCCGAGGAGGTCGCCGTCGCGGGCGGGGGCGAGGCGGAGGCGGACCCCGAGCAGGGCCAGGGCGAGGAGGGGGAGGCCGCGGAGGCCGAGGTCGCCGAGGAGGCCAAGCCCGAGGAGGCCAAGCCCGAGGAGGCCAAGCCCGAGGCGCCCAAGGCGGAGACGACGCTGTCGGGGCGCTACAGCGGGTCGGTCTCGGGCAGCCACAGCGGCAGCGTGTCGGTCCGGGTCAAGGGCCGCAGCGTCAGCGCGACGTCGACGGTCGGCGGGGTGACGATGAACATGACCGGGCAGGTGCTGCCCAGCGGTCACGTGAACTTCGGCGCGCGCAAGGGCAACGACTACATGCAGTTCAGGGGCAACCTGGACAAGCGCGGCAAGATGAGCGGGTCGTGGCGCGGCGCGGTGCGGACCAAGACGGCGAGCGGAAAGTGGTCGGCGACGAAGTGACGGGCGGCTGCGACGTCGCGCGCATCGAGGCGCTGGCGCGCGCCGGGGTGACGCCGTCGCGCAATCGGCACTACGCGCTGTGGAGTCAGCCGGGCAACCGGCGGCTGCTGACCCTGTGGCGGTTCGTGGCGACGCTGGCGCGCGAGCTGGTGGCGCGGCAGGCGGCGGGCGAGCTTTCGCTGGCGCTCGAGGAGCCGGGCGAGGACGGGCGCTGGTGGTTGGTGATGGCGCTGCCGAGCCTGGCGGCGGCGCGGCGGGTGCCGTTGACCCCGGCCGAACTGGGCTTTCTGGCGCGGCAAGAGGGGGTCACCGAGGTGTTCGCGGCGCACGGGCTGACGCTGCGCGGGTAGGCGCGGCCGTCAGTCGCCCAGGGCCTTGGCCAGGGCCGGGACCACGCGGCGGCTCAGCTCGGAGGACAGGACGCCCGCCGGGTCGAGGCGGCGCTTGAGGGCGAAGAACTGCTCGAGGCGCTCGGGACCGAAGGAGGCGGCGACCTGGTCGGCGCGGGCGACGGCGTCCTTGGCGAAGTAGAAGCGGCCGCCGGCGGCGACGACGCGGTCGCCGATCTCCTGGCCCAGGGCCCAGACGCGGTCGCGGTTGGCGGCGGTGACGCGGAAGTCCATGGCGAGGGAGAAGCCGTCGAGGGCGTGCGAGAGCAGGAAGTCGTCGGGGCGGTGGCGCTTGAAGACGGCCAGGTAGGGGACCAGATCGCGCTGCTGACACAGGGTCAGGATGTCGCGGAAGGTGTCGCGGGCCGCCTCCTTGGGGACGAAAGGCTGGACCTGGATGAAGCCGTGGCGGCCGTAGGCCTCGCGCCAGCGCGGGACGTAGTCCAGCAGGAAGGCGAAGGCGACGTGCGACTGGAGGAAGGGCTTGTTCGGGTCGTCGAACAGGCGCGAGCTGGTGAACTTGGCCCAGTTGACCAGGCGCATGCCGGGATCGTGGACCCAGGGCTTGAGCAGGCGCCACATCAGGCCGCGCGGGATGACGCCGAAGAAGCGGTTCGGGATGCCCTGGCGCTCGACGTGCAGCGACACGCCCGGCTCGGGGTCGGCGTCGGCGGGGACGTAGTTGGCGCGGTGGACCTGGGCGCGGCCGAGGGCGTCGCCGCGGGCGAAGGCGTCGACCCAGCCGACCAGGTAGTCGGACTGGGGCAGCTGCTCGGCGAAGTTGTCGAACAGGGCGTCGAGGTTGGGCAGGTTGTAGCCGCGGACGCTGAGGAAGCCCGACTCGACCTTCTTGAGGCGCAGCTTGACGCGGGTGACGACGCCCAGCATGCCGAAGCCGCCGATGACGGCGTGGAAGACCTCGGGGTGCTGGGTGGGCGAGCAGGTCAGCGTCTCGCCGGTCGGCGTGACGAGGTCCAGCTCGAGCACGTGCTGGCCGAAGTTGCCGGCGCGGAAGTGGTTCTTGCCGTGGATGTTCATGGCGACGCAGCCGCCCAGCGTCGGGAAGGCGGTGCCGGGGACGACGGCGGGCCAGTAGCCGTCCTCGATGGTGCGGCGCCACAGGCCCTCGATGGTCAGGCCGGGCTCGGCCTCGAAGACGCCCTCGACCGGGTCCCAGGACAGGGCGCGGTCGAGCCGGTGCGTCGAGAGCACCAGGCCGCCGGCGTTGAGCGCGGCGTCGCCATAGCTGCGCCCCGAGCCGCGCATGGCCACCGGCAGCCGCTCGGACGACGCGCGGGCCAGCAGCGCCGACAGCTCGGACACGTCGGCGGGCGCCGCGTGGACGGCCGTCGAGCGCACCGCCCGGCCGAAGCCGTCGAGGGCTCGGCGCGGCCCCGACGTGAGCGCCAGCGCGCGCCCCTCGGAGGGGCCAGTCGTCGGCGCGGTCATCGTCAGATGTTCATCTTGCGGAACACGAACGACGGGATGTTCCGGATGATGAAGGCCACGAGACCCCATCGCCTCGGGACGAACCCGCTCCGCGGCCGCCCCGACCGCGCCATCGCCAGCGAGCGGCTCGCCGCCTCTTGCGGCTTGATCATCCAAAGGAGGTCTCCCATGCCGGCGGTCATCCGGGTCTCCACGAACCCGGGCTTCACCGTGACCACGTCGACACCGTAGCGGCCGAGCCGATTCCGCAGGCCCTCGAGGTAGGCCGTCAGCGCGGCCTTGGACGTGCAGTACGCCGGGTTGCCGCGCCGCCCGCGCTCGCCCGCGATGGACGACACGCCGACCAGCGTGCCGGCCTGCCGCGCCTCCATCAGCGCCGCCGCCGGGTTCATCCACGCCATCGCACCGAGCAGGTTCACCTCGACCATCAAGCGGTCCTTGGCGAAGTCGTACTCGTGCTCCTCGAGCCCCGGCATCACGCCGGCCGCGTAGACCAGCAGATCGAGCCCGCCGAGGTCCGCGACGATCCGGTCGAACAGCGTCGCCGTCGCCTCGAAGTCGCGCACGTCGTGCGCGTAGACCCGCGCGTCGCCGCCGGCGCCCGCGATCTCGCCGCGCACCCGCTCGAGCTCGTCGGCGCGCCGGGCCACCAGCGCGACGCGCGCGCCCTCGGCCGCCAGCTGCCGCGCCATGGCCTCGCCGATGCCCGACGAGGCGCCCACCACGATGGCCGTCTGGAACCGCTTCAACTCGTCAGCCTTTCCCAAGTGTCCTCGGACGCTCAGAAGCGCAGGTGCGCCCCGAACACGGCCCCGTCGCGCGTCGGCGCGACCAGCGGCGTCATCCGCGCCGCGTCGTCACCGAACCCGTCCGCCTCGCCCGCGTCGTCGCCGCCCCAGATGAGGTAGGCGCCCACACCCGCCAGGCCGGCCGCCGTCGCGTACGACAGGAACGCGCCCACCTCGAGCGCGGTCACCGTCGACTGCCGCTCGTTGTACTCGGGCCCGGGCGGCAGGGCCTCGTTCGCCTTGCTGAACGCCACCGCGTGCAGGACCACCCCGGTCACCAGCGCCGCTCCGCCCAGCGTCATCAGCACGGGCCCGGTCGCGTCGCTGCCGCCGCCCTCTTCGACCTTGGCCACGCTGTCGGGCTCCATGGCGGCCGCCACCTGCGTCGGCTTGTCGGCCTCGACCACGATGGCCTGCTTGAAGGCGCGAAAGCCCGGGGCGCGGATCTCGAGGGCGTAGCTGCCGACCGGATACGGGACGCCGCGCATCGGCGCCACGTCGACCAGCGCGCCGTTCAGGAAGACCTGCGCGCCCGGCGCGTTGGCGGTCACGTCCAGGAACCCCTTGCGCTCGATCGGGCGCAGCACCAGCTCGATGGTCTGCTCGTCACCCGCCTGCACCGCGTACTCGCGCGTCTCGTCCTGGAACTCGGCCTTCTTGCCGACCAGCTTGACCGCCCCGGCGGGGACCCAGCGCTCGACCGGCGTCTGCAGGTGCCGCTCGGCCGGGTGCCCCTCGGCCTCGATGGCGATCTCGACCTGGCTGGGCACCGAGCGCACCCGCACGAGGCCGTGCGTCTTGCGCAGCGACGCCTCGATGCGGGTCATCCGCTGCCGCGCCTCCTTGGCGTAGGTGTAGCCGGGGTCCATGCGCAGCGCCTCGCTGAAGTAGGCGTACGCGGCCGACAGCTGCTTCATCTCCTCGTTGGCGCGCGCCAGGTTGTGGAAGAACTCGGGGTGCGGAGACAGCTTGAGCGCCTCCTCGAACAGCGCGGCCGCCTTCTCGAAGCGGCGGGCGCGCGCGTGCCCGAGGCCCTGCTCGGCCAGCTTGAAGGCCTTGTCCTGCTGCGTCTGCGCGCTGGCCGGCGCCGGCGCCGCCAGCAGCAGGGTCGCGGCGAGGATGAGCGAGGTCGTCAGTCGAGTCATGATCCGGTTACCTGTCGACGCGCTGCGCCGAGCGTGCGTGCGCCGACGGACGCGGCCGGCGCGGGGGCTCGCGGCATCATCGAGGCGATCGCCCGATCATTCAAGGGGGCTGCAGATGAGCTGGATCGAGTCGAGGTAGATCCCCGCGCCGCCGCGCACCCCGGTCACCACCATCCCCTTGGGGCACTTGACCTCGTAGGCGACGCCGCCTTCGCCGCCGGCCTGCGGCGAGTAGCGCGTCTTGGTGCCCACCGTGGCCTTGCCGCCGCCGCCCTTGAGCTGCTCGACGATCGCCTCCTCGGTCAGGTTGCCGACGCGGTCGGCGACCTTGGCGTGCTCGGCCTCGTAGGCGAGCCCCGCCTCCTCGGCGTAAGAGACGACGGCGCGGCCGCCGGGCGCGGGCGCGGCGGGGGCGGTGGCCGGGGCCGCGGGCGCGGTGGCGCCGACCGTGGCGACCGGCGGGACGGCCTCGGCGCCGGCGCGGATGGCCTTGGCGTCGATGCGCTCGCGCAGGATCTCCTCGCCGCCGGTGATCGACACCGCCAGGAACAGCTCGCTCAGCGGCAGGGTCGGCGGGATGGGGCGCTTGTAACCCAGGTCGACCAGGTACTTGCCCGAGTCGACGGCGACGAAGTGGCTCTCGCTCCAGACCGCCTTGCCGCCCTGCGGGCTGCGGTACAGCGAGAAGGTCAGCGGGAAGACGCCCCCGATGGGGCGGCGCTTGGAGTCCTGCAGCTTGCCTTCGTAGGCCACCGCGGCGCCGGTGGCGGCGGCCGGCGCCTGGGCCGAGACGCTGCCGATCGCGGTGAGCGAGGCGAGCAGGGCCACGAGCGAGAGGGTCGTGAGGGTGCGCATCGGATCCTCGGAGGCGAAGAGGGCGGCCGCGGCGGACGCGTGGCCCGGGCGACCCGGTGGTATCTAGGGAACCCCGGCAGGGGTGTCAATCGACGGTCACGCCGCGCCGCGCGGGCGGCAGGTGGCCGATGGGGGCCACTCCACTACTGCTCGAGGACGAGGTAGCCGCCCTCGACCCGGGCGGTCGTGACCTCGCCGTCGGCCGCCGCGGGCGGCAGCACCAACAGCGGCAGCGTGTCCGTGAGCTGCGTCGCCAGCGCCGGCACGAAGGCCGCGGCGAAGGCCTCGTCCGGCGCGCCCAGCAGGCCCGGCTCGGCCCCTGCCGCCGTCAGCCGGACGTCCAACGGCTGCAGCCGCACCGTCCCGTCCGGGTCGACGCGCAGCGCGCTGGTCACCTCGACCTCGCCCCGCACCGTGGCCAGCCGCACCTGCGTGTCGTCCAGGGTCGCGTACACCTCGACCGCGACCCGCCCCGACTTGAGGGTCAGCTCGGGCCCCTCGACCCCCGCGCCGGCGGTCACGTCGGGCGCCTCCTCGGGCCACAGCCGCGCGTGCAGCCGCGCTCCGGCCGGCAGCCGCGACAGGGCGGGCCACGCGGTCGCCAGCTCGTCCGCGGCCAGCGTCATCCCGGCCGTGGCCCGGTCGCCGCACAGCCCGCCCGCGGCCCACAGCGCCGCCAGGCCGCGCCGCAGCACGTCCACGCTCACCAGCCAGGCCGCGCGCTGGGGCTCGGTCTTCGGGATCGGCCGCCCCGACGCCGCCGGCAGCGGGACGTCCGGCGCGCACGGGTGCCGCGCCGCGCCGATGTCCACCGCGAACGGCACCACCAGCTGCTCGCCCACCAGCTGCATCCACCCGCTGCCGGCCAGCTCGGGCGGCCGGACCACCATCAGCGCCTCGCCCTCACCCAGGGCCCCGTCGGCCAGCCGCGCCCCGACCTGCATCGTCAGGTTCAGCCCCAGCCCCTGCGGCAGCAGCGTCACCAGCTTGGGGACGATCAGCGGCTCGAGGTCCTCGGCCACCCGCTGCGCCATCGCCGCCATCAGCGCCGCCTCGACCTTCGCGTCGCCGGCGAACCAGCACCCGTCGTGCGTCAGGTAGGGCGCCTCCAGGTGGGCCGTCGCCGCGCCGGCCGCCTTGGCCTTGACCTGCCCCATCTTGTCGGCGCTGAAGCCGATGACCACGTCCAGCGCAAGAGAGGTCACCGTCAACCCGAAGGCGCAGACGCCCCCCGTGCTCTTCTGGACGGTCACGTACAGGGGCTGGGCGTCGAGCGCGATCCCGAGCTCGAGCCCGCTCGGACCCGCCACGAGCTCGGCCTCGCGCGGCGTCACCTGGCCATCGGCCCACGCGAGGGTGGCCTCGACGCCGTCGCCCCACTGTGGCATCGGCACCTGCACGGATCCCTCGAGCTCCAACCCCTGTGGGAAGGCGGCCTCGAGCGCGCCGGCGGCGTCCAGCGCCGCGACGGCCACCGCCTCGGGCCCGACCACGACCACCAGGCCGTTGGGCACGGGCGCCACCGGCGCGGGCGGGTCGCTGCCGAGTCCGCCGCCCCAGGGCAGCCCCGAGCAGGCCCCCAGCGTGGCGGCCGCGAGCGCCGCCAGGCCCATCGTGACGCGCCTCATGGCGAGGTCCCCCCAGTCAGCACGAACGGGACCAGGCGCGTGCGCGGCGCCTCGCCCTCGACGAAGGCGCCGTAGGCCCCCCGCAGCGAGCCGTCGGCCGCGATCCCGAAGTCGACGTACACCCCCGGCGGCAGCCCCTCGAGGTCGCCGCCCGGCGTGACCAGGCCGCCCGCGACGGTCGCCCGCTCGAGCACGTTGCGCGTCGCGTCCAGGTACAGGAGCACGGCGCGTCCTTGTGCGTCGAAGCGCATCGCGACGTGCTGGCCGACCACGGCGCGCCGCGTCGCGCCCGTCGCCGGATCGAGGTAGACCCCGTCGTCGACGGTCAGCGGCTTGGGGGAGGGGCCGCCGGGCGACAGGTAGCGCAGGGCGCCGCGCGTCGCGTCGAAGTAGGCGATGGCGACCCGCCGCTTGAGGTCGACGGCCACGCGCGCGAAGCGGCCCACGTCGCCCGTGTCGAGGTCGGTGGCGGGGTCGCGGCCGTCCAGGGTGGTGACGGTCCAGGCGCCGCCGTCGCCGCGTTCGGCCATCTTGAGGTCGCCGCGCAGGCGGTCATAGAAGGCGATGCGCGGCCGGCCGGCCACGACGGCGAGGGCGGCCCACTCGCCGTAGTCCTCTTCGCCGGCGCGTGGGCAGTCGGCCTCGCCGGCGCAGACCGGCAGGGTCGAGGCGCGCCAGGTGCCGTCGCTCTGGCGCTCGGCGTGGCGGAGGGCGCGGGCGGTGTCGTCGCGGTAGGCGAGGTGCACGGTGCCGTCCTCGGCGAGCGCCAGGCTGGCGTGTCGGCCGCGGTCGGCCGCCCCGACGCCGTCGGCCACTTCGAAGGGGGCCGAGGATGGGAAGCGCGTGTAGCGCAGCTCTCCCTGGTCGGCGTCGTACCAGGCCACGTGGACCGGCGCGTCCTGGCCCTGGGCGTCGGCCGGCTCGGGCTCGAGGGCGACGGTCGCGAACTGGCCGCTGTCGGTCTCGACCAGGGCGTGCGCCTCGACGCGCCAGCCGTCGACGAGGCGCTCCTCGAAGGTGCCGTCGGCGCGCTCGAGGCTCAGGACCAGGTTGCCGTAGGTGGTGTCGTAGGTCGCGATGACGCGCCGGCCGTCGGGTCGCAGGGCGACCGACGTGTAGCGGCCCAGGTCGCCGGTCGTGCGCGGCGGCTCGATGGGCACGCAGCCGCCCTCGCCACAGACCTGACCCGCGGGGCAGGCCTCGTCGACGCAGGTGACCTCGATGCCTTCGCCGCAGGCCGTGGCCTGGGCGCCGAGGACGAGGAGCAGGGGAGCTATGAGCCATCGGCGGCCGGCAGCGGTGCGCATCACCGCGCAAGGCTATGCAGGCGGCGGCGGCGGATCAACAAACCGAGTCGCGGACGCGTCCGGCGGCGCGGGGTCCGAGCGCCTGGCGGCGTCGTTGACCCTCGGGGGCTGCGGCCCGTACAGTGGCGCCCATGTCCGAGCGCGCCCCCGACCGCCAGCCCGAACCTGCCGTGACCCCGCCGCCCGAACCCGAGGGCGTCGCCGGGCGGGACGCCGCCGAGGCGGGCCGCGAGACGCGCCACGAGCTGGATCCGCAGGAGCGGCCGACGGCGCTGCAGGCCAAGGACGGCGAGGCGACGGCCGTGTCCGGGCGCGCGGCGGCGACGAACCACGGGCTCGAGGACCCGGGGCGAGAGGATCTGGGCCGCCGCATCCTGCAGCGCATGGAGGCCGCCGACGCCAGCGGTCCGGCGCGGGACCCGCTCATCGGGCAGGAGATCGCCGGGCGCTTCCTGGTCGAGAGCAAGATCGGCGAGGGCGGCATGGGCGCGGTCTACAAGGCCCGCCAGCGCAACATGGACCGGCACGTGGCCATCAAGGTCCTGCTGCGCGGCATGTCGACCAACGACACGGTCATCCGCCGCTTCCAGCTCGAGGCGTTGGCCGTCTCGAAGCTCAAGCACCCCAACACCATCCAGATCTTCGACTTCGGCGAGACGCCCGACGGGCAGCTCTACATCGCGATGGAGTTCCTGGAGGGCACGCCCCTCCAGAAGGTGCTGTCGACCGAGCGCCTGGTCCCGGCCAAGCGCGCCCTGCGCATCGGCGCCCAGATCGCCAAGAGCCTGCGCGAGGCGCACGGCAAGGGGATCATCCACCGCGACCTCAAGCCGGACAACGTCTTTCTGTGCACGGTCGGCGAGCAGACCGACTTCGTGAAGGTGCTGGACTTCGGCGTCGCCAAGATCAAGGAGGGCGACGAGAAGCAGGCCACCCTGACCAAGGCCGGCGCCATCTTCGGCACGCCGCGCTACATGTCGCCCGAGCAGTCGGTCTCGGCCAACGTCGACCACCGGTCGGATCTCTACGCCATCGGCGTCATCCTCTACGAGATGATGCTGGGCAAGCCGCCGTTCGACGCGGACACGGCGGTGGGCATCCTCATCAAGCACATGCAGGAGGAGGCGCCCAGCTTCGTGCAGGCCCGCCCCGACGTCGTCCTGCCCGACGAGGTCGAGGCGCTGGTCATGCGCCTGCTCTCCAAGTCGCCCGACGACCGCCCGCAGTCGGCCGAGGCGCTCATCCGCGAGCTCGAGACCGTCGAGGCCGCCCTCGACGACACCTGGCGCAAGGTCGTCACCCTCGACAACGCCGAGGCGCTGGGGCTCGACCCCAACCGACCGGCGCGCACCCAGCACAACACGCGCCTCACCGCCGCCCAGACCGCCCTCGGGCAGACCATGCCCGGCGCGGCCGGCGACACCCTCTTCGCCGAGCCGAAGAAGCGAAAGCCCTGGCTGGGGCTGACCCTGGGCCTGCTCGGCCTCGCGGGCGGGGGCGCCGCCTTCACCTGGGTCAGCATCGAGCCCTTGCCCGAGGCGTGGCGCGGCTTCGGTCGCCTCGCCGACGCGCAGGCCCCGCTGGCCATCGTGGGCGAGGTGCCCGAGCTGCAGGTCGCCGAGGTCATGCTGACCATCGCAAGCGATCCCTCCGAGGCCGAGGTCTGGCGGGACGGCAAGCTCGTCCAGCAGACGCCGCTCGTGCTGCGCGAGCGCCGCGGCGCGGTCCCGGTCTCGCTGACCTTCAAGAAGGAAGGCTTCCGCGACTACACGCGGACCTTCGAGCTGACCGCCGACCTGACGACCACCATCAAGCTCGACCCCATCCCCGCCCCGCCGAAGGACCCGCCGCCCGAGCCGCGGGACGCCACCATCAAGAAGCCGCCGGTGGTCAAGCCCAAGGTCGAGGAGCCCAAGGCCGTCACGCCGCCCACGCCGGTCAAGCCGACGCCGGTCAAGGACCCCAAGCCCAACCCCTACGACACCCCGCGCAAGGTCCGCGACACCAAGTCGCCCTACTGAGGGTGACACCGAGTCGCCCTACTGAGGGTGACACCGAGTCGCCCTACTGAGGGCGGCACCAGGTCGCCCTACTGAGGGCGGCGCCAAGAAGACACCCCACTGAAGGGGCCCTTGGCGCCGCGGTGAGCCGGCGGGCTACTCGGCGGGGGCCGGGGCGGTGTCGGACGCGCAGCGGAACCCGACGTGCGAGAAGCTCTGGGTCGGGTCGGCCTTGTCGCGCGCGCCGCTGGGGAAGCGGCAGACCGCCTTGGCGTCGTCGCGCACGCTGGCGCCGCGGATGACGCGCTCGGTCCCCAGGACGTCCGCCGTCAGCTGCGCGATGGTCAGCGGCTGCGCGCTGGCGGCGTACTGCACACACCCCACCGAGGTGTTGAAGGCGTCCTGCGGGCAGGCGTAGAAGCAGGCCTGGCCTTCGGGCAGCGTGTCGCAAGCGTCGCAGTCGCGGCAGGCGGTCAGGCACGCCTGGTCCGACGTCGAGCACTCCCAGCACGGCGTGCAGGGCGGCGTCGGGTCGGCGCAGGTCACCCGCCGCTCGAAGGGCTCGGCCACCCACTCGGCGGCGTTGCCGAACAGGTTGTAGACGCGCCCGCCGGGCTCGACCACGAAGTCCTTGCTGGTCGACGTCAGCTGGCCGTCCTCGCCAACGATGGGCGCGCGCTCGAGGTCCTGCAGGTCGGAGCAGAACTTGGTGCGCAGCTCGGCCTCGCGGCACTGCGCCCGGGTGGTGATGTCCTGCGCCGGGAACGGCCGCGGGTTCGCGAGATCCGGCCCCTTGGCGACCCGCTCCCACTCGACCTCGCTGGGCAGCCGCCGCCCCAGGAACTCGCAGTACTCCTGCGCCTGGCGCCACGTCACGTTCACCACCGGGTGATCGTGCCAGCGCTCGACGTCGTAGTACTCCTCCTGCGACGCCGACAGCGCGTTCACGAAGCGCGGCGCCGTGCAGCCGCCCGCCGCCACGCAGTAGGCGTACTGCTCGTTGGTGACCTCGTGGGCGTCGATCCAGAAGTCCGGCACCGTGACCAGCACCTTGGGGAACCAGTCCTGCAGCGTCTCGGGGCTACCCACCCCGCACACGTCGGCGTTCTCGTTGTCGTCGAAGCAGGGCTCCTCCATCCCGAACGGGAAGGCGCCGCTGGTCTGGATCGGCACCATCGGCGTCGGCGCGGGCGGCTCGAGCCCCTCGGCGCAGCCGCCGACGAGGGCCAGTCCGGCCCCCGCGACCCCCACCATCACCCGAGCCATCACAGTCCTCACGCTCATCGGAACCCCTGCTTTCACGCGCGCCGTCGTCATCCGTCGGGCCCCGCTCAGAACCGCACGTCCAGCATGGCCCCGTTCGGGGCCGCCACGACCGACGCCCGCGCCTTCTTCGGCGCGAGGCCCTCGGCGATGGCGTCGGCCGGCTTGACCGCCTGATCGTCGAGCCCCTCGAGGATGAGCAGCAGGATGCCCAGCCCGCCGGCGACGCCGCCGCCGATGTAGCCGATGTCCTGCAGCTGCTCGAGATCCTCGAAGTCCTGCGTGCCGCGGTACTCCTTGTCGGCCTGCCAGCTGGCGATGCCGCCGCCGACGCCCAGCAGCACGCCCGTCGCCACCAGCGTCCAGCCGGTCGCCGACTTCCATGTGCTGGGCGGGTCGCGCAGCCACAGCTCGGCGTCCAGCTCGTGCACGCCGTCGCGCGCGACCTGCACCGCGTGCGAGACCTCCTCGTAGTCGTCCTTGGTCACCAGGATCTGGTGCCGGCCCTCTTGCAGCACGATGTCGTCCTGATAGGGCGTGATGCCGATGTTGCGCCCGTCGACGAAGATGTTGGCGCCCTTGATGTTCGACCGCAGCTTGACCACACCCACGTTGCGGACGGGCTCGAGCTTGAAGACGAACTTGCGCGCCTCGCCCTGGCGCACCTGGAAGTCGGTCTCGAAGGGCTGGTAGCCCTTGGCCTCGAGGTACAGCTTGTAGGTGCCGGGCTCGCGGCGCGTCACGAACGGCGTCTGCCCCAGCAGCGTGTTCTTGTCGTCGAGGTAGATGTTGGCGCCCGGCGGCTCGGACTCGATGGTCAGCTCGAGGGCCGTGCCGAGTCGGCACTTGGCGATGCTGTTCTTGATGTCGACGATGTCCGGCGGCTCGCGGTCATTGGCCTTGCGGTACAGGTCGACGTAGTCCTCGTACCACTTGATGCACTGCTCGGCCTCGCCGAGCCGCTCGTAGGCCTTGGCGATGTTGTAGACGTTGACCGGCGCGGGCCAGATCTCATGGGCCTTCATCCACGCCCGGATGGCCGCCTGGTACAGCTCGCGGTCGTAGAGGTCCTGGCCCTCCATGTAGTACTGACCGGCCTGGGACTTGCGCTCGGCGTCAGGGTCGACCTGCTCGGTCTCCTCGGGAGGGGTCTGCGGCAGGGCGGCGCGCGGCCAGCTCGCGGCGACCACGACGGCGCCCGCGAGGACCAGCGGACCCAGGCGTTGCAGGGGGGCGATGCGCATCTACGTCTCCGGCTCCAGGCTTGGGCCGGAACCTAGCCAGCACACCATCCCCTGTCAACGTCGCCCCGGCCGCGGAACGACTACTTACCTGCCGAGGTGGCCTCGATCGCCAGGACCAGGATGCCGTCGCCGTGCTTGCGTCCGGCCTGGAAGAACAGCCCGCCGTCCTTGACCTTGATGGTGGTCTTCAGGCCGTCGAGCGACATCGCCAGCCGCACGAAGCCCTGCTCGACCCCCAGGTGCTTGAGCGACAGCTCGAGCCCGTCGGGCAGCTTCACGGTGGCCGTCCCGTCGAGCGTCACCGACCGCTGGTGCTCGCCCAGCTGCTTGAAGCGCTTGAAGTCCTTGAACGAACGCTCGAAGTAGCGCGACAGGCGCGACAGCTCGCGGTCGACGCCGCCCTCGCCTCGGCTGGCCTCGATGATCGTCACCTTGAGCTGGACCGCGCCGCGCTCGGCCTGCGCCGCCACCCGGTCGCCGCCCGGCGGCGCCGCCACCGCGGAACCCACCGGCAGCGCGACGAGCGTCACGGCCAAGAGGGCCAGCGCCAGCGCCCGCCACGGGGCTCGGAGGCTCTCACGATCGGTTCGATGCGTTGCCACGGTGCGCTCTCCCTCGGTCCTGTGGGTCGCCGCCAGCGTCCGCGTCACAGCCCCTGCTCGGGCCCCGCCGCGTCCGGCGCCGGCGCCGGCTCGCCCTCTTCGGTCAGGTGCCACACGACGGTCGGCTGCTCGCCGTCCTCGTCGACGTCGATGACCACCCGGCCCTCGGCGACCTCGAACGACTCGACGAACGCCTGGTTGCGCCCGGCGACGCTGTTCTCGGTCTCCATCCCGCGCCGCTCGCCCATCGGGCCGCCCTTGGGCTGACCCTTTTCGGCGTCCACCAGCTGCGGACCCGTCACGCCGCCAGGCTCGCCGCCGTTGGCCCCCTGCTGCGCGTACCACAGCGCGCCGACCGCCAGCGCCATCGCGAAGGCCACGCCGGCCGCCGCCATGGGCCGCTCGAAGCGGACCAGCTCGCCCAGCCAGGCCGACAGCCGCTGCATCAAGCCCGGCGCCTCGTCACGCGCGGCCGGAGCCTTGGCCTCGGCGGCGTCCTCGGCCGCGATGCGCGCCATCACGCCGTCATAGAACCCGGCCAGGTCGACGTCGGCCGCCGGGGCGTTGACCGCCTCGTGGGCCAGCGCCATCACCGCCCGCAGCTCCGTCAGCTCGGCCTTGCAGTCCGGGCAGCCCTCGATGTCCCGCTCGAGCTCCCGCGCGGCCTTGGGCTCCAGCTCGCCGTCTGCGAACGCATGGAGCTGCTCCCGAATCTCACTGCACTGCTTCTGCACGTGTGCCATGACTCACCCCCGCGTCACTGGGTCAGGTAGCGACCCAGCGCTTTCTGGAAGTTCTTCCTCGCGTGGAACAGGCGACTCATCACCGTCCCCTTGGCGATGCCCAGGGTGTCGGCCAGCTCCTCGTAGGACAGGCCGTCCACCTCGCGCAGCACCAGGATCTCCCGGTGGTCCTCGCTCAGCTTGCTCAACGCGCGCTCCATGTGTTCCGCCAACTCTTTTCGGGCCAGCGCCTTGCTGGGTCCCTCGATGTGGATCGACGCCAGGGTCGGTCCGTCCGTGAAGCGGTCGCCGTGGTGGGCCAGGGTGTCGTCGTAGTCGACCTCCCTCGCCCGGGCCGCGCGCCGCTTTCTGTCGATGCACAGGTTGACGACGATCCGATAGAGCCAGGTGTAGAAGCTCGAGTTTCCTTTGAAGTCGGGCAGGTGGCGGTGCACCTTGACGAACGCGTCCTGGGCGACGTCCAGGGCGTCGTCCTGGTTGCGCAGGATGCCGAAGGCGATCGTGAAGACCTTGCGCTGATAGCGCTCGACCAGCACCTTGAACGCTCTCGGGTCACCCTCGACGCACCGCTGCACCAGCTCGGCATCGTCGTCACGCTCTTGCAATCTGCTCTCCGCATCGTCACGCACCGGTTGACGCCTCCGTCATCGGCTTATTCACCCGGGCGGACGAAATGTTCCGGGCGGGGGACGAGACGCCCGCCATACCATCATACGTGGGCCCCTCGAACAAGCGGCGACGGGCGCCCGGCCGTCCCGGAACCCGCCGTGGCCGCCGGACATGCCGCCGCAGGACCCGCCAGGCTCCTCTGTTGACCGGATCCGGGCCCCGCCGGATGATGCGACGCCACCCACGCCGCCACGCGCCGGCGCTGGGGAATGCCCCCCGGGCCCGCCCGTTGTACCAGCCGGCTTCGGCCCTGGTCGCACCGACCGGCCCCACCGCCCCGGTCCAGCCCTCCGAGGTCCCCCTCCCTTGACCCCCGCGCCAACCCCCGACGGCTCCATCGAGCGCATCGAACGCTACCTGGCGCGGCTCCGCCGCCGCTGGGGGCTGGTGTCGGCCGCCGAGGCCGCCTGCGGCGCGCTGGTCGTGCTGCTCGCGACGACCGCCGTGGCGCTGGCGCTCGCCTCGGCGCTGGGGGTCGGCACCGGACGCTGGGCGTGGACCGTCCTCGGCGTGGGCGCCGGCCTCGCAGGCGCGCTGGCCTGGCGTCTGTACGGCCGCCCCCTGCGCGTGCGCCGCACCGACGAGCGGCTCGCCCTCTGGGTCGAGGGCCGCGTCGCCGACCTCCACTCGGGCGTCGTCACCAGCGTCCAGACCGCCTCGCACCTGCGCGCCGGCGCGGCGGCCGACCCGGGCCTCGGCTTCTCGCCGGCCCTCGCGCGGGCCGCCGCGCACCGGACCGCGCGGACCCTGTCGCGCACCCCCGCCGAGTCGCTGGTCTCGACCGCCCGCCTGCGGCGCCTCGGCCTGGCCAGCGCCGGGGCCGTGGCCGCCTGGGCCCTGCTGGCCCTCACCGCGCCCGAGCTGGTGGCCGACGGCTGGCGCGCCTTGTCGGGCGGCCCGGCGCTGGCCGCCGCGCGGGACGACGGACGCGTGGTCGACGTGGCGGTGGGCGACCTCGGCTTCCGCCTGAACTACCCGCCCTACCTGAACCTGCAGCCGCGCACGCTCGAGCGGGCCACCGGCGATCTGTCGGCCGTGGCCGGGACCGAGGTGCAGTTCACCGGCGTCACGCTGTTCCCCGCGCGCGAGGTCGTCCTGGTCCTCGAGAGCGATCCCGAGGCGCGCTGGCCGCTCGAGCTGTCGAGCGACGGCGTGGTCCGCGGCGCCATGCGCGTCGGGGCGCCCGACCGCTACCAGTTCGTCCTGTCGGACGCCCGGGGGCGCATCGTCCGCGAGCGCACGTGGCGCACCATCGACGCGCGGCCCGACGCGACGCCCGAGGTGCGGCTGATGCTGCCCGAGTCCGATCTCGAGGTGCACGCGGGCGACGAGATCCCGATGGTCTACGAGGCCTCGGACGACTACGGCCTCGACCGGGTCGACCTGGCCTTCGCCGTCGAGGGCGGCGAGCCGCAGCGGCGCGCCATCAAGCACCCCAAGGGCGAGCGCTCGTCGCGGGGCAGCGAGAACCTGTCGGTCGCGACCCTGGGGCTCGAGCCGGGGCAGTCGGCCGACGTGTGGTTCGAGGCGGTCGACCAGAACTCGGTGACCGGCCCCGGCGTCGGCGCGTCGGTGAAGCGGCGCGTGACCCTGTACAGCCCCGAGGCCGAGCACGAGGCGCTGCTGACGGCGCTCGACCAGCTCATCCAGCAGATGATCGACGTGCTGGCCGAGCGGCTCGAGAGCCCGGTCGAGGCCAAGAACCCGCTGCAGCTGGGCACCTACCTGAGCGTGCAGGGCGCCATCGCCGACGCGAGCGACGCGATGATGCGCCGCTTCGAGCGGGTCATCGCCGCGGCCAGCACCGACCCCTTGGCGGGCGACCCGCTGCGCGAGGGACTGCGCAAGGGCTACGATCGCCTCGACGAGGTCCACGGGCAGGAGCGGGCGCAGCTGACGAAGGCGGCGGCGCGCGACTTCGGCGGGCCGCGGCCCGAGGTGACGGTGTCGCTGCTGGCGGGCGTGAACGACGAGGTGGCCGTCGAGCTCGAGACGACCATCCTGGCGCTCAAGGCGCTGCTCGACCGGGGCCGGCAGGACAAGATCCTGGACAAGGGCCGCGAGCTGCTCGAGGCGCAGAACGACCTGATGAAGCTGCTCGAGGAGCTGCGGGACAAGGGCGGCGACGAGCTGGCGGCCGCGGCGAACGAGAAGCTCGACCAGCTCGAGCGCAGCCTGAAGAAGATGGAGCAGGAGATGGCCAAGCTGGCCGACCGCGTGCCCTACGACAACCAGAACGCCAGCCAGCGGTCGGGGGACGTCGAGGGGGACATGCAGTCGATCCAGTCGCAGCTCGACCAGGTGCGGCAGCTCATCAAGGAGGGGCGCATCGAAGAGGCCCTGAAGATGATGGAGGCGATGAACCGGGCGAGCCAGGAGATGATGGCGAGCCTGCAGGACGGCTTCGGCGGCGGGCAGCGCATGAGCGCGCAGGCGCAGCAGGCGATGAACCAGCTGCAGAACCAGCTGGGGCAGGTGCGCGACGGGCAGCAGGGCGTGCACGACGAGACGAGCGAGCTGGAGCAGCGGGCGCGCGAGCAGCAGACCGAGCAGCTCAAGGAGGCCATGCAGGGGCTGCGCGAGCAGGCGCGGCAGGTCGAGGAGCGGATCGGGGGGGCCGACGGCGAGCCGCTGCATCCGGCGGATCGCAAGGCGCTCGAGCAGCTGAAGCAGGCCGCGGGCGAGCTGGGCGAGCGGCTCGAGGCGGGCGACCCGCGGGGGGCGCTGGAGGCGGCCAAGCGGCTGTCGCAGGGCGCGCCGGCGCTGGGTGAGGAGATCGGCCACGGCGAGCAGCGCGAGATGGACGTGGACCGGGCCGAGGCGATGCGGGACGCGGCGCAGCGGCTGGGGCAGGGCGGGCGGACGGCCGGGGAGATCGCCGGCCAGCTCGAGAAGATGCAGCCGCAGCCGGGGCAGGGCGCGTCGCCGCGGGAGGCCCAGGAGATGCAGCGGCTCGGCAAGCGGCAGGGGCAGCTCGAGCAGCAGCTGGGCGAGGCGGGCAAGATGCTCGAGCAGCTCGACGAAGGGCAGCTGCCCGGGGTGCGCGAGCGGCTGCAGCAAATGCTCGACCAGGCGGGCAAGGCGATGAAGGACGCCAAGGGCGACCTCGACGGCAAGCAGCTGCCGGGCGCGCGCGAGAACCAGCAGAAGGCGCTGGAGCAGCTGGGCGAGGCGATGGACGACATCGACGAGCACATGAAGCCGTCCGACGACCGGGGCGCCGGTGGCGTCGGGACCAGCGGGCCGCGCCAGAAGGTCGAGATCCCCGACGCGGACGCCTACAAGGTGCCGGCCGAGTTCCGCGAGGAGCTGCTGCGGGCGATGAAGGAGCGGGCGCCCGAGAAGTTCAAGCAGGACATCGAGCGGTACTACGAGGAGCTGGTGAAGTGAGGCGTGGTGGCGTGAGGGTGAGGTCCCTGGGGGCGTTGACCGCGCTGGCGGTGACGTTGACGGCCGGGGTGACGGTCGCGAGGGCCGACGCGGACGTCGAGGCGGCGGTCGAGGCGATCCACGCGTGGGACATGGCCGGCGCGCGGGCGGCGGTGCGGCGGCTCGAGGCGCAGCGGCCGAGCGACGGGCGGACGGCGCTGCTGGCCGGGCAGCTGGCGCTGCACGAGGGGCGGTACGACGACGCCACGCAGCTGCTGCAGCGGGCGGTCGAGGCGGGCGCGGGCGAGCTGGGGGCGCACTACCTCGAGATCGCGCGCAACACGGCGCTCGAGACGCGGGGCTACGCCGAGCACCGGACGCGGGACGGCCACTTCGTCATCCGGCACGAGCCGGGGGTCGACGAGGTGCTGGTCCCGTACGCCGAGGAGGTCCTCGAGCAGGCGTGGCGCGAGCTGACGGTCCTGTTCGGGCACGTGCCCGAGGGGCCGCTGCGGGTCGAGATCTACCCGCGGGTCGAGACCCTGGGGGCGGTGAGCCCGCTGACGGTCAAGGAGATCCGGACCTCGGGCACCATCGCGCTGTGCAAGTACAACCGGCTGATGATCGTGTCGCCGCGCGACCTGGTCTACGGCTACGAGTGGGCGGACACGCTGGCGCACGAGCTCATCCACCTGCTGATCACGCAGAAGAGCCGCAACCGGGTGCCGATCTGGCTGCACGAGGGGCTGGCGAAGTACTACGAGGCCAAGTGGAAGGCCGGGCAGAAGCCGAAGCTCGGGCGGCCCAGCGAGGATCTGCTGGCGCGGGCGGTCGCGGCGGACCAGCTCATCAGCTTCGAGGCGATGAGCCCGTCGATGGCCAAGCTGCCCAGCCAGGAGGCGACCGCGACGGCGTTCGCCGAGGTGTTCACGGTCATCGAGTTCCTGGCGAGCCGGGGCGGCGACCAGGTCGCCGAGGCGCTGGTGCGGCTGATGGGCGAGGGCAAGAGCGACCGGGACGCGGTGGCCGAGGTGGCGCAGCTGCCGTGGGAGCGGTTCGAGCCGGCGTGGAAGCAGTACCTCAAGCAGAAGGGGCTGCGGAGGCTCGAGGGCGCGGCCGACGACAAGCTGCTGTTCCGAGGGGCGGACGCCGAGGCGGCCGAGCTCGAGGGCATCGACGGCGAGCAGGCGCGCAAGCACACGTGGCTGGGCGACCAGCTGCGGCTGCGCGAGCGGTTCAAGGCGGCCGCCAAGCAGTACCGCAAGGCGTCGGCGGTGGCCGGCGACCTGAACGCGGTCATCCAGGCCAAGCTCGGCGGGGCGCTGCTGAAGCTGGGCGAGGTCGACCAGGCGATCGCCGAGCTGCAGCGCCCGCTCGACGTCCACGACGGCTACGTGCTGCTGCACCTGCACCTCGGGCGGGCGCGGATGCTGCGCAGCGAGTGGGCGGCGGCCCGCGTCCACTTCGAGACGGCCCTGCACATCAACCCCTTCGACCGCGAGCTGCACGGCCACCTGGCCAAGGTCTACGAGCAGCTCGATCTCCCCGATCTGGCCGCCCGCGAGCGGCGCGCGCACCGCCTGGTGAACGGCGAGTGACCTCAGGAGCCCCCACCCGATGACAGCCTCTCCCCCCTCGCTCCCCACGGCCGACGATTCGCGCATCGGCCCCGAAGACGTCGAGGCCCTCGCCGCCGCCCGCGAGCGCGTCCTGGGCGAGCTGCGCAAGCGCATCATCGGCCAGGAGGACGTCGTCGATCTCCTGCTGACCGCCCTGTTCGCGCGCGGCCACGGCCTGTTCATCGGCGTGCCGGGCCTCGCCAAGACGCTGCTCATCTCGACCCTGGCCGAGACCCTGAGCCTGCGCTTCAACCGCATCCAGTTCACGCCGGACCTCATGCCGTCCGACATCACCGGCACCGACATCCTCGAGCAGGACCACGCGACCGGAAAGCGCTTCTTCAAGTTCATCCAGGGCCCGATCTTCTGCAACATCCTGCTGGCCGACGAGGTCAACCGCACGCCGCCCAAGACGCAGGCCGCGCTGCTGCAGGCCATGCAGGAGGGACGCGTCACGGCCGGCGGGGCGACCTATCCGCTCGAGCCGCCGTTCCTGGTCTTCGCGACGCAGAACCCCATCGAGCAAGAGGGCACCTACCCGCTGCCCGAGGCGCAGCTCGACCGGTTCATGTTCTCGATCCGCGTGGGTTACCCGTCGTTCGACGAGGAGGTCGCCATCGTCACGCGCACCACGGGCGCGCGGCAGGAGCCCATCACGCCGGTGCTCAGCCACGAGGAGCTGCTGCGCTTCCAGAGGGTGGTGCTCGGCGTGGTCGCGGCGCCCGACATCGTGCGGTACGCGGTCGAGCTGACGACGCGGACGCGCCCCGACGCCGAGCGGGCGCCCAAGGCGGTCAAGGAGTTCGTCTCGTGGGGCGCCGGCCCGCGCGCCAGCCAGTACCTGGTGCTGGGGGCCAAGGCGCGCGCCGCGCTGCACGGGCGGCCGCAGGCCTCGCGCGAGGACGTGCGCGCCCTGGCCGCGTCGGTGCTGGGCCACCGCGTGCTGCTGAACTTCCAGGCCGAGGCCGAGCGCGTCGGCGTGCAGGATCTCATCGGCGAGATCGTGCGCTCCGTGCCCACGTCGGGTCCGGTGTGAGCGCGGGCGCCTTCCACAGCCAGCTGCTCGACCCCCGCGCGCTCGCGCAGCTCGCCGGGCTGCAGGCCCGGGCGCGCAAGGTCGTCGACGGTCTGCTGCAGGGCATCCACAAGAGCCCGCACCACGGCAGCTCCATCGAGTTCTCCGAGCACAAGGAGTACTCGCCGGGCGACGAGATCCGCCACATCGACTGGAAGGCGTTCGGCCGCCTCGACAAGTACTACGTCAAGCGCTTCGAGCAGGAGAGCAACCTGACCGCCTGGTTCGTCGTCGACCGCTCGGCGTCGATGGCCTACGGGCGCGCCCAGGAGGGCGACGGGGCGCTGACCAAGTTCGAGTACGCCTCCGTGCTGGCGGTCAGCCTGGCGCACCTGCTGCTGCAACAGCAGGACGCGGTGGGCCTGGTCACCTTCGGCGACGACGACCCGGCGCTGCTGCCGCCCCGCGGGCGGACCAGCCACCTGCCGCACATGTGCAAGGTGCTCGAGGAGACGAAGGTCCGCGGCGGGACGTCCATCGAGACGGGCCTCACGGCCATCCTCGAGCGCGCCCGCAAGCGCGGCTTCGTCTACGTGCTCTCGGACTTCTTCGGCGAGACCGAGGCCGCCTTCAAGGCGATGCGCCAGCTGGTGGGGCGCGGGCACCAGGTCACGGCCTTCCAGGTCCTCGACGGCGACGAGCTGTCCTTCCCCTTCGGCGAGATGACCCTGTTCGAGGGCATGGAGAGCAAGCAGCGCCTGCTGGTCGAGCCGCGCCTCGTGCGCGACGCGTACATGAAGCGTCTCGAGGCCCACCTGCAGCAGGTGCGCGCCCAATGCTTGCGCGCTCAGGTCGCCTACGCGCTGGCCGACACCCGCGAGGCGCCCGGCAGGCTGCTGCTCAAGTACCTGACCGGCCACGACGTCTCGTCGCCAGGCGCCTCCCTCGACCCGGACGGCGCGCGCGACGGCGCCCGCGAGGCCCGCTGATGCGGTTCGAGAACCCCTGGCTGCTCGCCGGCATGGCGGCCGCGGCCATCCCCGTCATCATCCACCTCATCAACCGTCGTCGCGCGCGCCTGCGCCCCTTCGCCGCGATGGAGTTCCTGCTCCTGAGCGACAAGCGCATCGCCCGCCGCCTCAAGCTGCGCCAGCTGCTCGTCCTGGCCCTGCGCGTCCTGCTCCTCGTCGCCATCCCCTTCGCCCTGGCCAAGCCCTACCTCGCCCCCGACGCCACCTCCCGCGTCGCCCTGTCCGCCCCCGGGTCCGTGGTCCTGGTCGTCGACGACTCGATGTCCATGTCGGCCCGCGGCGAGGACGGCCGCCCTCTGCTCGAGGCCGCCGTCGCCGAGGCTCGCCGCCTGGTCGCCTCGGGTGGCAGCCGCACCAGCTTCGCCGTCGTGGCCGCTGGCGCCCCCGCGCGCCTGCTCACCCCGGCCCTGACCTACGACCGCACCACCCTCGAGCGCGCCCTGACCCGCCTCACCCCCGGCCCCCGCGCCAGCGACCTGCCCGGCGCCCTGCGCGAGGCCGAGCGGCTCCTCGCCAGCAGCGCCGAGGCCCGCCGGCAGGTCGTCGTCCTGGGCGACCAGGCCCGCCACGCCTGGAGCGACGTCGCCGAGCCCTGGGCCCTGGCCCGCATCCCCGCCGCCGAGGTCATCGACGTCCGCGGTGGCCGCCCCATCGACAACCTGGCCATCACCCAGGTCGCCCTGCGCCCCGCGCTCGAGGCTGGCCCCGGCCAGGTCCAGGTCGAGGTCAGCGTCGCCAACCACGGCCTCGCCGCGGCCGAGACCCAGGTCACGGTCGACCTCGCCGGCCAGCAGGTCGTCGGCACCGCCCGCGTCCCGCCCGCCGCCACCGAGAAGGTCGCCTTCACCCTGCGCCTCGACCCGGGCAGCGCCGGCGACCGCGGCACCGCGCGCCTGTCCGGTGACGCGCTGCCCGACGACGACGTCTGGTACTTCGCCGCCGACTTCGGCGGGCAGGCCAACGTGCTGGTGGTCAACGGCTCACCCAGCAACGTCCCTTATCAGGACGAGCTCTTCTTCCTGCGGCCCGCCCTGCAGCCGGGCGACGAACCCGCGCGCGGCATCGTGCCGACCTTCGTCGGGACCAGCGAGCTGACCCGCCGCCCGCTCGAGGCCTACGACGTCGTCGTCCTGGCCAACGTCGGCTCGCTGACCAGCACCCAGCGCGCGCTGCTCGAGGGCTTCGTCGAAGCCGGCGGCGGTCTGCTGGTGACCGGCGGCGACCAGCTGACCCCCGACTCCAGCGCCACCTTCGGCGCCCTGCTGCCCTTCCCGGTGCGCGACATCAAGACCGTCGCGCGCCGCGACGACCCGGCCGCCGCCGTGCAGACCCTGGCCATCGCCAACGTCGACTTCGAGCACCCGGTCATGGCCGAGTTCGAGCACCTCGAGGACGCCAGCCTCTTCCGCAGCCGGATCTACAGCTACGCCCTGCTCGACACGCGCCACCGCGAGGGCGCGCGCGTCCTGGCCAGCTTCTCGGGCGGCATCCCGGCGCTGGTCGAAGCCCCACACGGCCGCGGCCGGGTCATGATGCTGACCACCACGGCCGATCGCGACTGGTCCGACCTGTGCATCCGCACCAGCTACCTGCCGCTCATGCAGCAGCTGGTCCGCTACCTGGGCGGCACCCTCGAGCGCGAAGGCCGTCTGGCCAACACCGTCGGCGACGTGGTCACCGTCGCCGTCCCCGAGGGCACCGGCCCGCTGGTGCTCGACCGCCCCGACGGCGCCGAGGTCCCGCTGGGCGAGCCCGAGGCGGCCGATGCCCGCGAGCTGCCCATCCCCGACGTCGACGTCGCCGGCCACTACACCGTCCGGCGCGCCGGCTCGGCCCACGGCGCCCGCACCATCGCCGTCAACGGCCCGCGCACCGAGAGCGACCTGTCCCTGGCCGACCTGCCGCGCGTCCACGCCGCCCTCGAGCGCCCTGGCTCGGCGGTCGCCCCGCCGGAGGCCGAGGCCATCGCCGAGGCGACCCCCGCCGAGGACCCGAGCCGCACGCGCCTGTGGCCGGCCGTCCTGGTGGCCCTGTTCGGGCTGCTCGCCTCCGAGGCGTGGCTGGTGGTCCGCGGCTGACAGGCGGCTGAGCGGTCGGTCGGTAGCCGGACCGTCCCTCCGCCGGGTATAACCACTCGCGGTATGCCAGCCCCCGAACAGGACCCGCTCGCCGCCATCGACGGCATCTTCGAGGTGCCGGGCCGCGCGGCGGCCGCCCCGCTCGCCCCCTCGGACGTGGCGGTGCCCTGCGCCGAGTGCGGGGCCGCCGGGCGCGCCGAGCTCCGCTTCTGCGAGGCCTGCGGCGCCGCCCTGCGTGACGCCGACCCCCTGCTCACCATGGAGATCTTGCCCGCCCTGCGCCGCGGTCGGCGTTGGATCCTGGCGCTGGCGCTGCTCCAGGCGGTGGTGGGCGGCCTGCTGCTGCTGCTCGGCGACCGCCTGCCCGTCGAGGCCCTGGACCCGGCCCTCGCCGCCTGCGTCGCCTTCGCGCTGGCCGTCACGAACCTCGGCCTGTGGCTCTGGGCTCGCCGAGCCCCGCTGGCCGCCGCCGTGACGGCCCTGCTGGTCTTCGTCGCGCCGATCTTCGTCGACGCCATCGCGCGGCCGGGCAGCCTGTTGGAGCCGGTCCCCCTGGCGCTTCGTGTCCTGTTCATCCTGGGCCTGCTCGACGCCGTGCGCGCCGGCATCGAGGTCCGTCGGCTCCGGCGGCGCCCTTGACCCATGGGTCGCCCCACGCCTGTCTCCGGTGCGGCCACGCCCTCGGCGCCCGGGCGAACTTCTGCGGCGCGTGCGGCGCCGACCGCGACGGCGCCCCCCCGACCAGCCGCCGCTCCGACTCCTTCATGGCCGCCGTGCTGCGCGAGGCGGACGCCGGCGGCTCCGTCCAGCAGGCGGTCGCGGGCCTGCTCGTCGCGGTCGGCGCCTTCGTGGCGCTCCTGTTCATCCTGGGGGTCGCCAACCTGAACGCCGACGGCGGCCTCGCCGCCATGCGCCTGGGCGACGCGGCCATCCTGGGCGTCGGCCTCGTGGGCGCGGCGCTCCGGTGGCGCCAGGTGCGTCCGACGCTCAGCCTGCCGCGGATCACCGGCGGCGGCCTCGCGCTCGCCTCGGGGGGGCTGGCGCTGGTGTGGCTGACCTCGCAGCTGCTGACCCGGATCGCCCCGACCACCGACGGCGCCCTGGTCGGCCTCTACCACGCCGAGGAGCTCCCCCTGTGGGTGGCGCTGGTCGACCTGGCGGTGCTGCCGGCCGTCACCGAGGAGCTGGTCTTCCGCGGGGTCATCCTGGGCGGCCTGCTGCAGGTCTTCCGGCCTCAGGCCGCCATCGTGACGACCGCGGTGCTCTTCGGGGCGGTGCACCTGTCGCCGCTGTCGATGGTGCACCTGACCATGATGGGCCTGGTGCTCGGCGCGGTCCGCGTCGGCTCGGGCAGCCTCTACCCGTGCATCCTGCTGCACGCCCTGTACAACGCGGTCATCGTCCTCGGCGTCTGGTAGCGCGCCTCAGGCCTGGCCGAGCCGCTGCAGCAACAGCCGCGCCTCGGCGGCCAGCGGGATCTCGCCCGCCCAGGGGCGCCCCGCGTGATCGGCCGCCGCCCCCCGCAGCCGCGCGACCCGCGCCCGGGCCCGCACCACCGCCTGCCGCGCCTCGGCCGAGCGCTCGACCGCACGCACCAGCGCCTCGCGCACCGCCTCGGCGCGCTCGAGATCCCGGCACGGCAACAGCACGTCCACGGTCGCGGCCAAGGCCCCCTCGGCCATCTCCTCGGGCGAGAAGCGCTCGGCCACCGCCGCCATGTCCAGGTCGTCCGAGAACACGACGCCGTCGTAGGCCAGCTCGCCCCGCAGCAGCCGCGGCAGGATGTGCGGCGACAGCGTGGCCGGCCGCGTCGGGTCCAGCGCCGGGAACAGGACGTGCGCGCTCATCAGCGAGGGGATCCCGGCCCGCGCCGCGGCCTCGAAGGGGACGAGCTCGACCGCGCGCAGGCGCGCGAGGTCGTGGGGCAGGCTCGGCGCCGCCACGTGGCTGTCCTCGGAGGTGTCGCCGTGGCCCGGGAAGTGCTTGCCGCAGGCCAGGACCTGCGCGTCGGCCAGCCCTGCGGCCAGGGCCAGCCCGTGGCGCGCCACCTCGTCGGGCGTCGTCGCGAACGCGCGCGCGCCGATGATGGGGTTGGCGGGGTTCGAGTCGACGTCGAGCACCGGGGCGAAGTCCAGGTTGAACCCCAAGGCCGCGATCTGGGCGCCCATGATGCGCCCGACGGCTCGCGTCAGCGCGGGATCGGCGGCGCGCCCCACGGCCCGCATGGCCGGCATGCGGGCCACGTCCGGGCAGGTGGGCGCCCGCAGGCGCTGCACCGGCCCACCCTCTTGATCGACGGTGATCAGCGGGGTCGGCGCCTCGCGCGGCCACAGCGCGCGCAGCTGCCGCGTCAGGGCCGCCGCCTGGGCCGTGTCGACCACGTTGCGCCCGAACAGGATGACCCCGGCCGGCCGCCCCGCCGCGAAGAAGCGGCGCAGCGTGTCCGAGGGCTCGGTCCCATCGAACCCGACGACGAACAGCTCGGAGACCTCGGCGGTGGTGGGGGTCATGGGCTCGACCTTAGCCACGCCGCCGCGGCCGTCACCTCAGGGGGTGCCACCGAGGCGGATGATGGCGTCGCGGATGGCCTCGGCGTCCGGGGCGCTGGGCATCAGCGACGTGTACTTCTTGTAGGCCGTGACCGCGCCCTTGGTGTCGCCCTGCACCTGCTTCAGCTGCCCGATGAGCTTCCAGGCGGGGGCGTAACCCTTGCTGGCGGCCTGCTGATAGAGCTGCAGCGCCTGCGAGGGGTTGCTGTTGTGGACGGAGCGGCCCTCGCGGTACAGGTCCTTGGCGGACTTGCCCGAGTCGGCGGCGGGCTTGTCCTCGACCGGCGGCTTGGGCTTGTCGGGCGGCTTGGGCTTGTCGTCTTTTTTGACCACCGGCTCCTTGCCCTCGACATCCGCGGCCTGCTGACCGCGCCGTGCCTGAGCCTTGAGCGACTTGGCCGCCTGGTGCTCGGGGTCGATGGCCAGCGCCTTGTCGGCGTAGTCGATGGCGCGGGTCCAGCCCTTCGAGCGCAGCTCGGAGGTGCCCTTGGCCACGAGGTCGTTCAGGTAGTTCAGCCGGACGGCCTTCTTGAGCTCCGCCAGCCGGTTGTAGTACTTGCTGTCCTCGCTGACGTCGGACGCCTCCTGGTACAGCCCCCAGGCCGTCTCGAAGTCGCCCTCTTTGGCCGCCGCGTCGATCTTGGCCAGCAGATCCTGGTTGGCCTTCTCGCTGGCCACCTTGGCCACGCCGCCCTTGGCGTCCGGATGGTCCGGGAACTTCCCGGCCAGCTCCGTGTAGGCGGCCGTCGCCTCGTCCCAGCGCTCGTTCTTGAGGTGCTCGCGCGCCAGCTGCGCCAGCGGGGCGGGGTCGTCGGCGGTGGCCGGCTTGGGATCGACCAGGGCCTCGCGCGGCGCCTCGTCGGGCTGCTTGGCCTCGACCTTGGGGTCCTCGGCGCCCGCCTGGGCGCTCGCCTGCCCCCCGTTGTCGTTGGAGGGCTCGACGGTCTCGTTGCCGGCCTGCTTGCCGCCGCCGAGCACGACGTTGTCGTTCTGCGAGTACCACCAGAAGCCGCCGACGCCGCCGGCCGCGAGCAGCAGCACCACGAAGATCACCAGCGGCGCCTTGCTCTTCTTCTTTTCGCCCGGCTCGAGCGACGGGTCGGTGTCCTCGGGCGTGTAGACGAAGGTCTCGCCCGCGTCGACGTAGCGCAGCCGGACGTGACCGAGCTCGATGATGTCGCCGCGGCGCAGCACCGACTGGTTGTAGTACTCGTCGTTGACCTTGAGCCCGTTGGCGCTCTCGAGGTCGTACAGGACGTACCGGCCGCCCTCGCTCACGATCTTGGCGTGGTTGCGGCTGATGGACCGGTGGTCGACCACGACGTCGTTGTCGCTGGTGCGGCCGATGGTCAGGGAGTCGCCGACCAGCGGGTACTGCGTGCCCGCGAGGTTGGTCGAGATCGCGACCAGCGACGGGTGCTCGGAGCCGAGGCGCTTTTTCGTGCGCGCGGCCTCGCGCGCCTGCAGCTCGGCCACGTTGACGATCGACGTCTCGCCGCCGCCGCCCTTGGGCCGGGCCGACTTCTTGGCCGGCTTGGCCTTGGCCTCGGCGGTCGCGGGGGCGGCCTTGGCCGAAGCGTCCCCGGCCGCCAGGACCTCGATCTCGTAGTCGCCGATCTGGACGATGTCGCCGCCGGCGAGGGGCCGCACCTCGGTCATGCGCTGGCCGTTCACGCGCGTGCCGTAGCGGCTCATGTCCTCGAGGAAGACCTTCTCGCCGTTGGTCAGGAACCTGGCGTGGGAGCGCGACACGTTCCGCTCGGTCAGGCGGATCGTGTTGCCCTCCTTGCGACCGATGGTCAGCTCGTCGCGCGTGAGGGGGACGACCGTCGTCTTCCCCTCGTCATCTCGGATTTGCAGCTTGTACATGGTGTTCCCGACGACTCGAAGCTGAAGCCGACCGACCCACGAGATTCGCGCGTCCAGCGAGACATGACGGCGCAACCTCACGACTCGTTAGCAGATTGCCGGCTCGATGACAAGGCGACGGGGAGCGCTCCGGACGTGGTCGTCGCTCCCCGTCCGAGGCCCGCCGACGTGGCCTGCTCGGCGCCGGACCGCCACGAAACGTGACAACGCGGCACGGAGGGCCCCTCGGCCCGACGCGGGCGCGACAGATTGGCAAACGGCGCCCGAGCGCCCCGACTTTTCGGCAACTTGCTCGGCAGGGTGGCGACTCGGCGCGCTCGCACAGCCCCGGCGACGCCGCGGAGTCGCCGCGCAGATCGGTACGCGGGCTGGTGCGTCCCACGGCCCATGAACGCGCGCCCTGCACGTCCCGCGAGCCGCTCCGGGAACCTGTCCCACGCCGTGTCGTCCGTGACACACGTGGGTCGTCCCATGACGCGGCCCGGCTGCGTCCGCTGCGGCGCCGACGGGGACGCGGGGCGCAGCCCCTGTGAGATCGGAGCGCGCGCGCGCGACGAGGACGTCTGGCACGGAAATTGAATTTCCTGGCAGCGAGGAAGCATCCAAGGCACCGCCCCAACGCGGAGAGGAACCATGGCCGGAACCACGACTGAGAACACGACGCGCAAGGCCTTCGAGCGTGAAGCCCTCGTGCACCTCGACGACCTCTACGGGGCGGCCCTCCGCATGACGCGCAACGCCGCCGAGGCCGAGGACCTCGTTCAGGAGGCGCTGTTGCGCGGCTGGAAGAGCTGGGACCGCTTCCGCGAGGGCACCAACTGCCGCGCCTGGATCTTCCGCATCCTGGTCAACACCTTCATCAACGGCTACCGCCGACGCCGCACCGAGCGCGACTTCCTCGACCAGAAGAGCGACAACACGCTGGCCGACGGCGAGTGGCTGCGGCAGTCCAACCGGACCTGGTCGGACCCCGAGGTCAGCTACGAGGCGACCCACCTGTCGCCCACGGTCGAGCAGGCGCTCGAGAGCCTGCGCCCCGAGTTCCGCGTCGTCGTGGTCCTCTCGGATCTGCAGGACTTCTCGTACAAGGAGATCGCCGAGATCGTCGGCTGCCCCATCGGCACCGTGATGTCGCGCCTGTTCCGCGCCCGCCGCGCGCTACGCGAGATGCTGACCGAGCACGCCCGGGCCCAGGGGCTGCACCTGCGCGCCGTCGGCTGACCCCCGCGCTCGTCGACGCCGGCCTCTGAACGACGAAGGGGCGGGATCCAAAGCGGGTCCCGCCCCTTTCGCGTCCGTGGAGGCCCTGCGTAGCTCGCTACGCCGAGCGCGACATCTGGATCACGCCCGCGCTCGGCGTCTCCGAGCCAGCGCCAGCAGCGAAAGCGCCGCCAGCCAGGCCACCGGCGTCGCGTCGCCGCCCTCGCAGCCGCCGCCCTTGGGCTTGGGCTTGGGCTCGGGCGCCGTGTCCCCGCCGACCGTCTCGGCGGGGCCGGTGGTGTCGTCGCCCACATCGTCGGTCGGGCCGGCGTCCGGCTGGCCGCCCGCGTCGGGCTCGGGGTCGGGCTGGGGCTTGGTCCCGCCGCCGGTCCACGTCTTGTAGGGCGTCGGGCTGGTCTCGTAGTTGTTGGTGTTGTGCGGGTCGTGCCCGAACCCGTTCCACTCGAAGATGCTGCCGGTCTCGCCCTCGGTGTTCCACGCGAAGAGCCAGCCGTCGCGCGTGGTCACGGCCGCCTCGAACTTGCCGTCGCCGTCGAGCTCGCCGACCGCCACCGAGGCGATGATCCAGCCGCCGGTCTGCTTGGGCCAGCCCTCCGGCTCGGTGCCCTCGTAGTTCCAGGCGCGGACCAGGTAGCCACCCGAGCCGACGATCACCTCGGGGTCGCGGTCGTTGTCGATGTCGACGATGGTCGGCGTGTTGAAGAACTGCCAGTCGTCGTGCTTGCGCGGGAAGCCCACCATCATCTTGCCGGTGTCGGTGTCCCAGCCCGACAGGTGGTGGTCGAACTCGCCGCGCTCGCCGCCGCCCGCGAAGGCCAGCGCGAAGTTGAAGCCGGCCGTGCCCTTGACGAAGTCCAGGCCGCCGTCCGGGTCGATGTAGCCGATGGCGCCGTTGTTCATCAGGATGTAGGCCGGCGAGTCGGTCGAGTCGCTCTTGGCGCCGTAGTTGGCGTTGTCCATCTTCTTCCAGATCGACCCGTCGTGGTTGAAGAACCAGCCCTGGGTCGAGATGGTGTCGAAGCTGATCTCGAGGTCGCCGTCGTAGTCGAGGTCGGCCATGATCGGGCTCGAGACGACGCCGCGGCCGACGATGGGCAGCACGTTGACCATCAGGCCGTAGATGGGCTGCGGCCAGCCGGGCAGGATCTGGCCGGTCTTGCCGTCGAGCAGGTAGACGCGGGCCTCGTTCTGGGCGTCCGAGGCGCCGAAGGCCTCGCTGGTGCCGACGGCGATCTCGACGTCGCCGTCGCCGTCCACGTCGCCCACGGCCGGCGTGCAGACGATGCGATCGCCCAGCTCGGCCGCCGGCTTGGAGCCGACGCGGACGGGGTAGGGGGCCATCGGCTCGCCGTTGGCGTGCCAGACGTACAGGTGCTGGTCCATGGCGGCGACCAGGATCTCGAGGCCGGGCTGTCCGTCGAGATCGACCAGCACCGGCGCGGCCATGAAGCCGCTGTCGGTCACGAAGTTCTTGCCCTTGTTGGTGTTCAGGCTCCAGTCGATCGCCTGGGGCCAGCCCTCCTTCAGCACGCCGTCGTTGCCGTAGACGTAGACCCATCCGTCTATGGTCGCGCTGACGATCTCGAGGGTGCCGTCGCCGTCGAGGTCGCCCACCGCCGGGCCGAACATCAGCGTCTGGCCCACCTCGACGTCGACCGTGCCGACCTGGGCGATGCACCCGGTCTTGTCGGTGCGGAAGGCGCACGAGTTGCGGACGTTGGTCGCGTTGGACGGGCTGACCGAGCGGCGGACGTCGACCTTGACCGGGAAGCCCGGCGCCTCGGAGCCGTCGGCGTTGAAGGCGTGGATGGTGCCGTCGGCCAGGGCGACGACCAGCTCCTCGTCGTCGTCGCCGTCCAGGTTGGCGAAGACGGGTGACGCCTCGCCCGAGCCGCCGAGGTCGATGGGGAAGCCCGGGAGCAGCGTGGGGTCGCGCTCGAGCAGGAAGCCCTTGCGGTGCTCGGCGGTGACCGCGGTGCCGTCGGCGAGCTTGCCCGTCGCGCGCAGCCGCAGCGTCACCGCGTTCTGGTGCGGGTCTTCGAGCTTGCGGTCGAGGTCGAGGGCGATCTCGGTCAGGTCCCAGCTGGCCAGCGTGCCCTCGACGCCCTCGGTCGTGCCCTTGGCGATCTCGACGAAGCCGTCGTTGGGCGCGACGCCCAGGGCGTACTCGAGCACCCAGGTGACCTCGTCGTAGCGGGCCGGCTTGCCGTCACGGCGCACGTTGATGCGCCCGGTGACGTCCACGGTGGGGGTCTTGTCCGGGTAGAGGACCTCGAACCACGACGGCGTCAGGATGTCGACCTCGGGCGGGATGCGCCCCTCCATCACCGCGTCGACCGTCATGCGGGCGTTGTTGCGGCCGTAGCCGAAGTGCCAGTCCCAGCCGGGCCCCGAGGGGAACTTGGTCGGGTCGTCGTCGAGCGGGTTCACGTCGATGTCGTCGACGTTCATGATGAGGATCTGCTTGAGCTCCTCGGCCGACAGCGGCGGGTCCAGGTTCGCCTTCAGGCCGGCGGCGTAGACGAGGCCGGCGTGGCCCGAGGTGATGCCGGTCGCCTCGGACGAGCAGCCGAGGCCCGGGGTCGACAGCAGCAGCTGCATGCCGAAGTTGGTGCAGTTGTTGAAGTTCAGGAAGGTCGTCGACTGGTCGGCGCTGGCCTTGTCGTACTGGATGGCGTGCACGTAGACCGTGTGGTTGTTCGTGCCCGGGAAGTTGTGGTGGTAGCTCAGCTCGTCGGCCGCCGACGCGATGACGACGACGTTGTTGTCGTAGGCGTAGTCGATGGCCTGCTTCGAGAACGGCGTGTTGTTGACCGAGCCGAGCGCCTCCTGGATGACGCTGGCGCCCGAGTCGACGCCGAAGATGACGCCGTGGCCGAAGTCGTTGGCGTCGGCGACGAAGCTGTCACCGACGCGGACCATGAGCGCCGTGCAGTCGGGGCACACGCCGATGTCGCCGGCGCCGTTGTTGCCCTCGGCGACCGAGTCGCGGGCCTCGCCGTTGCCGTGGCCGAAGCGGTTGTCGTCGTAGGCGTCGTTGTCGTCGTGGAAGAAGTCCCAGCCGCTGACGTCGTCGGTGTAGCCGTTGCCGTCGTCGTCGACGCCGTCCGAGCACTTCAGGATGAGGTCCTGGGGCTCGAACATGCCGTTGCCGTTCACGTCCCAGTCCGGGTGGGCGGCCAGGAAGGCGTCGTCGGCCTGGCGGTGCTGGGCGATGAGGGTCGCGTCGCCGGGGTCGGCCGGCCAGTAGCGCGCCAGGTAGTCGCGGATGTCGAACCAGCCGCTGCCGTCGACGTCGAAGTCCGTCGCGCCGGGCGGCGGGTCGTCGAGGGGCTCGGGCTTGCAGCCGGCCAGCTCGCCCGCGTTCAGGTAGTACTTGGCGACGAGGTCCTCGTTGTCCCAGTAGGCGCCCGAGTCCAGGACGGCGACGATGACGCGGCGGTCGCCGGTGGTGACCTGCCAGGCGCGGTCGGCGTGGATGCCGGTGCCCAGGGCGATCTCCTCGGTGCGGAACCCCGGCGTGTCGGTCCAGGCCTCGGGCACGTACGACCATAGGTTCCACTGACCGCCGTAGCCGGGATCGTTGGGCGGCGCGAGGCGCGGATCCTCGTCCGGGGCGTTGGGCCAGGCGTGGGCGCCGGACGGAGCCAGCGCGATCGCCGACGCCGCGAGGGCGCCGAGCAGCGGGGTCAGCAGGCGGAGGCGCATCGTGGCTCCCGGGTCGGGGGGGACGGCCGACAATCAACAGGAAAGGCGCCCCTGGCGCAAGCCGACTTCCGCCCGATCCGGGAACAAACGCAACGTACGTTTCGTTCGGCGACGCCCGGCGGCGACCGGACGACGGGCGGGGCGTCAGCCGTCGGCGGCCTGGACGATCGAAGCGGGGCCGCGCATTGACGCGATGGGAGCCCGCCCCTATACACCCCGCTCCACCGAACCCGAACCGCGAGAGACCTACCGATGTTCTCAGGCTCGAACCTCAAGCAGATCACGCCGCGCGAGACGGCCAGCGCCGTCTACGCCGACTTCCAGACCAACCAGGGCTCGTTCCGCATCAAGCTGTTCCACGACAAGGCGCCCAAGACGGTCCAGAACTTCATCGACCTGGCCGAGGGCACGACCGAGTGGACGCACCCGAAGACCGGGTCCAAGAAGAAGAACACGCCGTTCTACGACGGGATCGTCTTCCACCGGATCATCGAGGGCTTCATGATCCAGGGCGGCGACCCCAAGGGCGAGGGGACCGGCGGGCCCGGCTACAAGTTCGCCGACGAGTTCCACCCCGAGCTGCGCCACTCGAAGGCGGGCATCCTGTCGATGGCCAACGCCGGCCCGAACACCAACGGCTCGCAGTTCTTCATCACCCTCGACGCCACGCCGCACCTCGACAACCGCCACTCGGTCTTCGGCGAGGTCGTCGACGGGATGGACGTGGTCCGCAAGATCGGCAGCGTCGCGACCGGCCCGGGCGATCGCCCCAAGCAGCCGGTCGTCATCGAGAAGCTGACGATCGTCCGCGAGTAGCCGCAGTGTCCCCGGGTGAGCTCGCCGCCGCGTCGTCGCGCCGCCGGCCGTTCGTGGTCGGCGCGCTGCTCGCCCTGGCTTGGCTCGCCTGGGGCTGCGGGCCGCGCGCCAACGAGGGCGCCGACGCGCGCCCCGAGCCGGACGCCACCGACCGGCGCCCCGACGACCGCGGCGAGGTGCACTACCACGACACCCGCCTGCCGGTCGGGCCGTTCGTGGCCCACGAGGCGCGCATGGACCTGCACGTGGCCTGCCGCCTCAAGCGCGACGCGGCCCGCGCGGCCAAGCAGCCCGAGCCCCCGCTGTGTTACGGCGAGGTGACCGACCGCGTGGTGGCCACCGTGCGGGTCGAGCACCGGCCTGGGCTGTCCATGCCGGCCTTCATGCGGACGCTATCGGCGCGCGACGAGGGGGCCCACTTCGCCATCGAGCCGTCCGGCAGCCTCTACCAGCTGATGGATCTGCGCTTCGCCCCGCGCCGCGAGGGGGCGATTCGACCCGGCGAAGTCCGTATCCTAAGCGGCAATGCGGCGGTCCACGACCGCCTGGTCGAGGCGCTGCGGCGCCACTTCCCGGGGGTCGAGGTGCAGATCGTGCCGTTCGAGCCGCCGTCCTCGGCGCCCCCGTCCCCCACCCCCGGAGCGACGACCCCATGACCCCGATCCGCTCCATCCTCGTGGCCCTGGCCCTGGGCGTCGGCGCCTGCGACGCCTCGACCGTCGCGCCGACCGGCGAGGATCCCTTCCCCGCGGCGACCGTCAACGACTGTGAAGGCCAGCCGGTCGACCTCCGCGCCTACATCGCCGAGCACGACGTCACGTACGTGACCTTCGGCGCCAAGTGGTGCACGGCCTGTCAGAAGGAGGCGCCGATCATCAACAGCCAGGTCGTCGACGCGTTCGCGGACCAGTCGGTCGGGGCCGTTCAGATCCTCATCGAGAGCGACCCGGGCGAGGCCCCGCCCCAGGCCTTGTGCGGTGCCTGGCGCGACGAGCTCGGCGCGCGCTTCGACATCGTCGTCGACGTCGAGCAGGTGACGCTCGAGCCCTTCTTCGGCACCGGCGTGTCGACCCTCCCGCTCCACCTCGTCGTCACGCGGGACGGCCAGATCCGCCACCGGAACCTGGGCGACATCCCCGCCAACCTGACCACCCTCATCTCGGACTGGCTGTAGACCCCATGGCCTCGCCCCGCCCCGACCAGTCGATCCTCGTCCTCGGCTGCGGCTTCACCGGCCTCGTCCTGGCGCAGCGCCTCGCCTTCAAGGGCCGCCCCGTCTTCGGCACCACCCGCAGCGAGGCCCAGGCGAACGTCATCCGCACCCGCGGCGCCGAGCCCGTCCTGTGGGACGCCTCGGATCTCGGCCCGCTCGACAAGCTCCGCGGCCGCGTCGGCGCCGTCGTCAGCCTGGTCCCCCCCACGATGACCGCCGACGGCTTCGACGACCCGCACGCGCGCCTGCTCGAGCTGTTCGCCGACCAGCCCCTCGCCGCCTTCGTCTACGTCTCGTCCACCAGCGTCTGGGGCGACCACGGCGGCGCCGTCGTGACCGAGGCGACGCCCGCCGACCCCGACAGCCCACGCGGCGAGGCCCGCCTGGCCATCGAGCGCCAGATCCTGGCCAGCGGGCTGCCCGCCATGGTCGTCCGCCCGTCCGGCATCTACGGCCCGGGCCGCTCGCAGCTGCACCGCATCGCCCGCGGCGACTACAAGCTGGTCGGCGACGGGCAGGCCATCAGCAACCGCGTCCACGTCCGCGATCTCGTCGCCATCCTCGAGGCCGCCATCGAGCGCGGCACCCCGGGCTCGGTCTACCTGGCCACCGACCAACGCCCCGCCTCGCAGCGCGAGGTGGTCGACCACATCGTCTCGACCTACGGCCTGCCGGCGCCGCCGGCCATGTCGCTCGACGAGGCGCGGGTCCGCCTGTCCAAGGACGCCTTCCGCATGATCACCGGGTCCAAGCGCCTCGACCCGACCGCCACGCTCGACGCCCTGCGCGTCCGCCTGCGCTACCCGGACTACCAGAGCGGCCTCGCCGCCATCTGGCAGCAGGAGGCCGCCGAGCTCCGAGGCCTGCCGACGCGATGACGCCTGCGCCGCCCTCGCTCCAAGCCTGGTCGGCCCGCCCCCGCTGGCAGCGAGTGCTGTACTGGGCGGCGGTGGCGCTGGTCTTCGCCGCCTTCCTGGCCGCCTGCCTGCACGCCATCGCCAACGTCTGGCAGTGGGGCCACAACGGCTTCAACGGCGCCGCCTTCTCGCAGGCCGCCCGCAACTCCCTGCGCTTCGACATGGTCGCGCAGGCCCAGTACTACTTCGACCTCGCGCCGCCGGCCCCAGAGCGCTTCTACACCCACCACCCGATGCTGCTGCACTTCCACCTGATGGGCAGCTACGCGCTCTTCGGCGACCACGAGTGGGCCGGCCGGCTGGTCCCCGCGCTCTACAGCTTCGGCGCCCTGGTCATGCTGTTCCTCGTGACGCGCCGCTTCCTCGGCCACGCCGTCGCCCTGATCGCCATCGCCCTGTGGGCGCTCACGCCCATCAACCTCATCTTCGCCAACATGATCAACCACGAGCAGGGCTCGCTCTTCTGGTGCCTCGCCTTCGTGGGCGCCTACCTCGCCTGGCTCGACACCGCGCGCACCCGCTGGCTCGTCGCCGCCTGCGCCGCCACCACGATGGCCGTGCAGTTCGACTGGCCGGGTTACTACATCGCCTTCTTCGTCGCCGTGCACGCCCTCTCCGTCGGCCTACGCCGCGTCCCGGGCCTGCTGCGCTGGCGCCGCGAGTACACCTTCGTCGTCGTCTACTCGGTCGTCGTGCTGGCCAACTTCATCGGCTTCTTCGGCTGGATCGCCAGCGTCCGCGGCGATCTGCAGGAGATGGGGCACGCCTTCCTCTGGCGCGCCGCCGGCTTCGACGGCTACCTGGGCCTGCTCTGGATGCGCAGCCAGGATCTGCACGGCAACCTCCTGCTGGTCCTGCTCGCCCTCTGGGTCGCCTGGTACGCCGTCCGCCTGCCGCGCGGCCGCACCCGCCGCGGCGAGCTGGTCCCGCTGTTCTTCCTGCTGGCCCAGCTCATCCACAGCGCCGTCTTCAGCTCGGCCGGCGCCATCCACGCCTACTGGGTCTGGCACCTCAGCCCCGCCCTCGCCGTCGGCGGCGCCGTCGTCGCCGTCGACGCCGCGCGCTGGGCCCTGCCGCGCTTTCGCGCCCTGGTCGCCGACCTGGGCGCCCACCACGCCCGCCGCCTCGCCGCCGCCCTCGCCGTCGTCGTCGCCCTGCCGCTGCTCCACCACCAGACGGCCTTCGCCTGGGATCGCCTCCGCTGGGGCTTCCAGACCGGCAGCGCCTCCTACGTCTACCCCTACGACGACCAATACCTGCAGATCCAATGGGCCCGCGACCTCGCCCGCCGCTACCACCGCGAGGACACGCGCTTCCTGGTCCACCCCTCGCTCTCCGAGCGCATCGAGTTCCGCTGGTACCTCGACACCCCCATCCGCGAGCACTACGCCCTGGCCTTCGCGACCTCGGACCTCGAGGGGCCCCGCCCGGTGCTGCTGCTCGATCTCCGGAACATGGGCGCCTCGACGTCCCTGAGCCTGCTGGTCGAGCGCTACGGCGCGACCGTGTGGGCCGGCCGCTTCGTCGCCATCGACCCCCTGGCCGCCCGCAAGGGCAGACCCGAGCTGGTGTCGTACGCCGCGCGCCGCCAGCCGGCCGGCTGGACCTGGCGCTGGCTCGTCAACCCCGACCGCCCGCCCATCACCTGGGTCTCCGAGCCGGTCCCCGAGACCGTCCGCGAGCTGCTGCTCCCCGGCGACGTGACCCCGTGGCGGGGCCTCGCCGGCGGCCCCCGCGGCGCCCCGCGCCAGTTCACCTGCCCCGAAGGCCAGGTCGTCGCCGAGCTGTCGGTGCGCGTCGGCTCTCTGCAGGCCGATCGCGTCGTCGGCGCCGTGCAGCCGCGCTGCCGGGGTATCGAGCGCCCCAGGGAGGCGCCCCGCGATGCCCCCGTCCAGCCCGCCGCCCTGGCCGACGTGATCCCCGGCCCCTGGTTCGGCGGCCGCAGCCACCAGGGCGACCTGAAGCTGGCCTGTCGCGCGAGCGAGCTGCCGGTGGGCCTGCACGGCCGCTCGGGGCTGTACGTCGACGCCCTGGGGCTGCTCTGCATGACCCGCGGCGCGCTGCGCGCCCAGCGTCCCCCCGACCCGGCCGCCGACGGCCAGCCGCCCGCCCGCCCCCGGCAGCCGGCGCACGCCCGCGCCACCCGCACCGAAGGCGGCCCCCTGGGCCGGCCCTTCGATCTGCAGTGCCCGCCCGGCGCGGTCCTGACCGGCGTCCGCCTGCGCAGCGGGGCCGTGGTCGACGCCGTCGGCATCGAGTGCAAGCCCTTGGCCGAGACCTATGCTAAGGGACAGCGCCCGACCCCGCCGCCCGAAGGCCCCTCCCCATGAACGCGCGCTCCGCCGCCGCCGGCGGCCCCGACATCTCCATCGTCATCCCGGCCTACAACGAGGCGCGTCGCCTGCCCGCCACCCTCGAGGCCGTCACCGCCTGGTTGGACGGCAGCGCCCTGGGCGCCCGCGCCGAGCTGGTCGTGGTCGACGACGGCAGCGCCGACGCTACCGCCCAGGTCATCACCCAGGCCGCCACCGCCCACTCGCGCGTCCGCGCCGTGGTCCGGCCCGACAACCGCGGCAAGGGCGCCGCCGTCCGCGAGGGGGTGCGCCAGGCCGCCGGCCGCGTCGTCGTCTTCTTCGACGCCGACCTGCCGTACCCGCTCGACACCATCGACGAGGCCTGGCGCCGCCTCGAGGCCGGGGCGCAGGTCGTCCTCGGCGCCCGCGATCTCTCCGGGGCCCAGGGCCTGCAGCAGTACTCGCCGCTGCGCAAGGCCGCCACGCGCGCCTTCAACCTGCTGGTCGAGCAGGCGCTCGACCTCGGCATCCCCGACACTCAGTGCGGCTTCAAGGCCTTCACCGCCGAGGTCGCCCGCCCGCTGTTCGAGGCCCTCACCATCGAGCGCTTCGGCTTCGACGTCGAGCTGCTCTTCCTGGCCCGCCGCTGGGACCTGCGCCTCGAGCGCGTCCCGGTCCGCATGGCCCACGGCGGCGACAGCTCCGTCCGCGTCGTCCGCGACAGCCTGCAGATGGCCCGCGACGTCCTGCACATCCGCGCCCGCGCCCGCCGCGGCGCCTACCCGACCCGTGAGGTCGCCCTCCAGACCCCCTGACCGCCTCCGGAACCGCCATGCTCCGCCTCCTCCTCGTCCTCTCGCTCCTGCCCCTGGCCGCCTGCGGCGACGACGCCACGTCCTCGGGCGCCGACGTCGCGCCGGACGCCCCGGCCGACGTCGCCGACGCCCACCAGGACGCCACCGAGGACTCGTCGGACGCGCCCGAGCCGCCGAGTGACGCATCCGAAGACTCGTCGGACGCGCCCGAGCCGCCGAGTGACGCATCCGGAGACTCGTCGGACGCGCCCGAGCCGCCGAGTGACACGTCCGGAGACTCGTCGGACGCGCCCGAGCCGCCGAGTGACACGTCCGGAGACTCGTCGGACGCGCCCGAGCCGCCGAGTGACGCGTCCGGAGACTCGTCGGACGCGCCCGAGCCGCCGAGTGACGCATCCGGAGACTCGTCGGACGCGCCCGAGCCGCCGAGTGACGCATCCGGAGACTCAGCCACCAGCGCCGACGCCGTCGTCGAGGCCGACGCCGACCCCGGCCCGGCCCCCATCACCACCAAGACCCCGTGCGCCAGCAACTACGACTGCAAGGCCACCTACTGCTCGGGCTGGATCTGCAACGATCTCACCAAGCTCTGCGAGAACGTCTGGGGCGCCGCCGACTGCTGCAGCGACGCCGACGAGTGCGACGACGGCAACCCCTGCACCAAGGACACCTGCTACAAGGCGCTCGGCGCCTGCATCCACAACGCCATCGAGTGCCCGGACGGCGAGACCTGCGACCCCTGGACCGGCGCCTGCGTGTCCGCGCCTTGAACTTTTCTCCCTCGCCTCGCGTTTCCAACCGTGCGACGCCGCCGAGCCGCCCCCCAGCCGCCGGCGACGCGCCCATCCCCTCAAGGAGTCTCGTTTGGTGGTCTGGTCCGGCGCCAGGAAGAGAGCCCAGATCGAACGCGAGTTCATGGCCCACGTGTTCGTGCACGCCGAGGGGCTCTACCGCTACGCGCTGCGCCTGACCGGCCAGCCGCAGTCGGCCGAGGACCTCGTGCAGGACGCGCTGGCTCGGGCCTTCGACGCCTTCGAGCGGCTGCGTCCGAACACCAACCATCGCGCCTGGGTGTTCACCATCCTGCGCAACGCGTTCATCTCGACCCAGCGTCGCCTCGGGCGCGAGCAAGAGCTCGAGGACCCGACGATCCTGCCCGACGACGACGCGCCGACGGCGCTCGATCGGCTGGCCCACGCGGGCGACGGCTACCGCCACGGGTTCGAGGACGAGGTGCTGGCCGCCCTACAGGCGCTGTCCGAGCAGCAGCGCACGGCGGTCGTCCTGTGTGACGTCGAGGGGATGAGCTACGAGGACATCGCCGCGGTCATGGCCTGCCCGGTGGGCACCGTCCGCAGCCGCATCCACCACGCGCGGCGCCGCCTGCGCGAGGTGCTCGACGCCTACGCCCGCGGCAAGGGCTACGGGAGGCTCGATGAAGCCGTGTGACACCGTCCGCTCGCTCCTGTCGGCCCTGGTCGACGGAGAGCTGGCCCCCCTCGAGTCCATCGCCATCCGGCGCCACCTCAGCCAGTGCGAGGCTTGCCACGCCGAGCTGCGCGCGACCGAGCGCCTCAAGGTGGCGCTGCACGTCGCCGGCACCTCCGAGCCCTTGCCCGACGAGACCGCCGGCCGCCTCGAGGCCGCCATGCAGGCCCGCTTCGCCGCCGCGCGCGCCGAGGCCCGCGCCTCCCGCCGTTGGCTGCCCCTGGCCGCCGCCGCCGTCCTCACGGCGGGTGTCTGGGCCGCCTGGCCGGGCGAGCACGCCCGCGGCTCGGCCCCGCTCGCGATCGCTCCGGCGCCGCTGACCCTCGACGACGCGGTGCTCGCGCGCCTGGTCGCCGTCCACCAGGGCGGCCCGTCCAAGGCGGGCCCCGCCCGCGCGGCCCTGCGCGACGCGCTGGTCGCCTTCGAGCGCCTGCCCGGCAGCTTCATCACCCCCGAGGGCGAGCGCCCGCGCGTCGTGCAGGTCAGCTACGCCGACTGCGACGGCCCCGGCAACGGCTCCAGCCTGGCCGTCTTCAGCGCCGATCGCGTCCGCCTGTCCTCCAGCGTCGACGCGGCCCTGGACACCAAGGGCGTCTTCCTCGAGGTCGTAGACGGCGTCGAGGTCCGCGTCAGCCTGAGCGGCGACAAGGTCTTCGTCCTGCTCAGCGACATCGACCCCATCGACCCCTCCTCGATCTGATGCCCGATTCGCCCGAACCTCGGCTGGTCGTCGCCCCCGGCGCGGCCGAGCTCGAGGCCGCCTTCGCCCTGCGTCACCAGGTCTTCGTCGCCGAGCAGGGCGTCCCGCTCGAGCTCGAGCGCGACGACTACGATCTCACGGCGCGCCATGTCGTGCTGATGGTCGGCCCCCGGGCCGTCGCCACCGGCCGCCTGCTGACCGACCGCGCGCCCGCCAAGATCCAGCGCGTCGCGGTCGACGCCGACCACCGAGGCGCGCGCCTTGGGGCCCGCGTGATGCAGGCGCTCGAAGACCTGGCGCGTCAGGCCGGCGCCCCGGCGGTCACCCTGGCCAGCCAACTCGACGCGTGCGGCTTCTACCAGCGCCTCGGCTACGTCGCCCACGGCGAGACGTTCGAGGACGCCGGCATCGAGCACGTGCAGATGACCAAGCTGCTCTGACGGCCCCCACTCGGCCGACCTGGGTGGGCCTCGCGACCGATCGCCGGCTTCCAGCCGTCCCGCCGCCCCGCCCCTCCCAGCGCCCACGGTCCTGGGATCGCCGGCTTCCAGCCGTCCGGCCGTTCCGCCCCTCCCAGCGCCCACCGTCCTGGGATCGCCGGCTTCCAGCCGTCCCGCCGCCCCGCCCCTCCCAGCGCCCACGGTCCTGGGATCGCCGACTTCCAGCCGGCCGGCCGTCCTGGGATCGCCGGCTTCCAGCCGGCCTGCCGCCCCGCCGATCGCAGCGTCCGCCTGGGACGCTCCGGCTTCCCTCGGGCCCGCGATGCGACCGGCCGGCGGCTTCGCGGCAGCCTTCGCACAGGCCTCTGACGGGCCTCGTCAGACCTCGAGAGGCCTCGCGGCCGGTCTCGGCAGACCTCGCGAGAGGGTCGAGACGGCGCCCGCCCGGTTTGCAGGGATCCGGCTCACCGGGACAGCCTTGGGGACCGATGTCGGGGTTCATCGTCCGCCTGCCGCCCTGCCGGCCTGGAAGCTCGGTGCGTGGCGCCTCTCGGGGTTCGACATGCCGGTGGGGAGTCCGGCATCGTCCCGGTGATCCGAGCTCGGGGAGGGGCTCGGCCGCCGGTTCGCGAGGTCTGCTTGTCAACCGCGGTCGGGGAGCAGCCGCGTGCGACGTGTTCCAACGAAGCATCTTCCGTGCCAACGCCCGAGGAGGCCGGCGAAGCCCAGCGTTCATGCGGTCAGTCGCGGACACGCCTCGCATCCACCGACCCGCCGGCCTGCCGATACGGTGGCAAGTGCGCAAAAAATCCCCACCCGCCGAGCGGAGGCTTCCCCGCCGCGTCGGTGGCCGTGGTCCGTGGCCGGGTCGGAGGCCGTGGGCCGTAGCCGGGTCGGTGGCCGCGCCGGTGGCCGTGCTCCGTGGCCGAGCGCCGTGGCCGGGTCGGTGGCCGTGGGCCGTGGCCGCGCCGGTGGCCGTGCTCCGTGGCCGAGCGCCGTGGCCGGGTCGGTGGCCGTGGGCCGTGGCCCGGTGGCCGTGCTCCGTGGCCGTGGTCCGTGGTCCGTGGCCGAGTGCTCAGCCGCCGTGACCGTCGCCGCGCCGGCCACCGGACTGCACGAGCTCGCTCGTGCTCCGGCGTCGCGCAGCTCGCTGCGCGGAGGGCGGAGGTTCCAAGCTCGGGTTCAGGACTTCAGATGAGCGAGCCCTGCCCGCCGCCGGGCGGCGGCCGGCGGCCCAGGTGCTGATAGGCCTTGGCGGTGGCGACGCGGCCGCGTGGGGTGCGCTGGATGAAGCCCTCCTGGATGAGGAAGGGCTCGTAGACGTCCTCGAGGGTGCCGCGCTCCTCGCTGAGGGCCGCGGACATGGTCTCGACGCCTACCGGGCCGCCGCCGAACTTGTCGATCATGGTCGCGAGGTAGGCGCGATCCATGGGATCGAGGCCCTCGGCGTCGACCCGCATGCGGGTCAGCGCGTGGTCGGCGATGGCGTCGTCGATGTGGCCCGAGCCCTCGACCTCGGCGAAGTCGCGGACGCGGCGCAGCAGGCGGTTGGCGATGCGCGGCGTCCCGCGCGAGCGGCGTGCAATGGCGCGGGCGCCCGGGTCCTCGATGGCGATGCCCAGGATGCTGGCCGAGCGCTTGACGATGACGGTCAGCTCGTCGGCCGTGTAGTACTCGAGGCGGTTGATGATGCCGAAGCGGTCGCGCAGCGGCGAGGTGAGGAGACCCGTGCGGGTCGTCGCGCCGACCAGGGTGAAGGGCGGCAGCGAGATCTTCATGTTCCGCGCGTAGGCGCCCTCGCCGATGATGACGTCGAACTGGAAGTCCTCCATCGCCGGGTAGAGGTTCTCCTCGATGGCCGGGTTGAGGCGATGGATCTCGTCGATGAACAGGACGTCGCGCGGGTTGAGGTTGGTCAGGATGCCGGCGAGATCGCCCTTGCGCTCGATGGCCGGGCCCGAGGTGACGACGATGTCCGAGCCCATCTCCTCGGCGACGATGTGGGCGAGGGTGGTCTTGCCCAGGCCCGGCGGGCCGAAGAACAGCATGTGGTCGACCGCCTCGCCGCGGGCGCGGGCGGCCTGCACGAAGACGCGCAGGTTGGCGACGAGGCCGGCCTGGCCGACGTAATCGGCGAAGGCGCGCGGGCGCAGGGCCTTGTCGAAGCGCGCGTCGTCCTCGCGCGGGGTGGGGGCGATGGGCCGTTGGTCTTCCACGAGTCCGGTCGACTCCTCAGCGCTTGAGCAGGTTCAGGGCGGCGCGCAGCAGCGCGTCGAACTCGGCGTCGGGCAGCTCCTGTCCCAGCTGGGCCAGGGCGGCGTCGACCTCCTTGGGGCGATACTGCAGGTTCTCGAGGGCGCTGCGGAGGTCCCGCCAGACGCCGCCGACGCGAGGGGCCGGCGCGGTCGCCGCGGCGCCGATCGCCTCGGGCGCGACGTCCAGCTTGCCCTTCAGCTCGACCGGCAGCCGCTCGGCCAGGCGCTTGCCGACGCCCGGCAGGGCCTTGAGCCGCGCGTGGTCGGCCGTCTCGATGGCCGCCGCCAGCCCGCCGGGCGTGATGGCGCCCAGGATGCCGACGGCCAGCTTGGGGCCGACGCCCGAGACCGAGATCAGGGTCTCGAAGGTGGCCAGCTGCTCCATGGTCTCGAAGCCGAACAGGGCCAGCAGATCCTCGCGCACCTGGGTGTGCACGTGCAACTCGACCTCGGCGCCCAACGCCTTGTCGGCCGCCACGCTGAGCGGGACCTGCACCAGGTAGCCGACGCCGCCGACGTCGACCAGCAGCGCGTCGTCGCGGCGCGCGCGCAGCTTGCCCTTGAGCCAGCCGATCATCGCCAGCCCCCAGGTCCGGCGGCGCGGGCCAGGGCGGCCCGGGCGCGGCGGCCGTGGGCGTGGCAGATCGCCGCCGCCAGCGCGTCCGAGGCGTCGGCCTGCGCGGCGGCCTCGAGCCGCAGGAGCACGCGCACCATCTCGGCCACCTGGGTCTTTTCGGCGCGGCCGCTGCCGGTCACGGCGCTCTTGATCTCGCTGGGCGCGTACTCGGCGACGTCGAGGCCGCGGCAGGCCACCATGATGGCGCCGCGCGTGTGCCCCAGCTTCAGGGCCGAGTCGACGTTCTTGGACACGAAGCAGCGCTCGAGCGACAGGGTGCCGGGGGACCACTCGGCGACGACGGCGGCGATCGCCTGGTGGATGACGCCGATGCGCTCCCACAGCGGGTCGGCCGCGCGCGTCCGCACGACCCCGTGGGTCAGGTGCCGGACGGCGCCGGAGCGGTCGTCCACCTCGACCAGGCCATAGCCGGTCACGTGGGTGCCTGGGTCGACGCCGAGGATGCGCATGGCTCGGCAGACTACTCGCGGCGCGGTCCGCTCGCCACCTCAACCGGCGCGGGAAAAATCCGCCGCTGGCGCGGTGCTCCATGCTGGCGTTATTGAGTACCCGCTTCTATAACCTCCGTCCGACCTTTGTTCGCCAGGAGTGCCGTTTCATGCTGACCGAGGCTCTGTCCGACTTCTTCGACTCGCTCGGCGCCGAGTGGGTGCTGTGGCTGCTCGTCATCCTGAGCGCGGTGTCGGTCCTGGTCATCGTCGAGCGGGCGCTGTACTTCCGGCGCAACAGCGTCGACATGGAGTCGCTGCGCAAGCGGACGGTCGACGCGCTGCGGCGCGGCGGCAAGGACGAGGCGCGCAAGGTGGTCGCGGGCGTGCCGGGGATGGCCGGCGGTGTGCTGGACGCGGCGCTCGAGGCCTACGACGACGGCGTCGAGTCGATGGAGGAGGTCATCGCCGCCTCGATCACGCTGCAGCGCAGCCGCTACGACCGCTTCCTGGGCATCCTGGGCACCCTGGGCAACAACGCGCCCTTCATCGGGCTGCTGGGCACGGTCATCGGCATCATCAACGCCTTCGGGCAGCTCGCGGGCGCGCTCGAGGGCTCGGCGCGCACCCAGCAGGTGATGCACAGCATCTCCGAGGCGCTGGTCGCGACCGGCGTCGGCCTCGCGGTCGCCATCCCGGCCGTCATCGCCTTCAACGTCTTCAAGAACCGCATCCGCCGCATGGCCGCCGACTCCGAGTGGCTGGCGCGGCACCTGCTGGCCTACCTCAAGGCGACGCCGAACCGCGCGCAGGGCCCGGCGTTGGTCGACGGCGCGGCGGCCGCCGGCGCCAAGGAGGCGTGAGATGGCCGGTGGCGCCAAGCTCGGCGGCGACGACGACGAGGGCATCAGCGAGATCAACGTCGTCCCGCTGGTCGACATCATGATGGTGCTGCTCGTCATCTTCATGGTGACGACGCAGTTCGTGCAGGACGAGCTGAAGAACCGAACGCCGCCCAACGTGCCCATCGAGCTGCCCAAGGCAGCCAGCGCCCAGGAGACCAACCCGCAGCTGCTGTCGCTGGTCATCAACCGAGAGGGCGCGCTGTTCCTCAACGGGAAGGAGTCGACCCTCGACGACGTCAAGGCCTTCGTGGGCGACATGAAGGCGAAGGGCGCGAAGATGGAGGCGATGGTGGCGGCGGACGAGCGGCTCAGCCACGGGCAGGTGATCGAGGTGGTCGACGCGCTGCGCCTGCTGGGCGTCGGCGATGTCGGCATCAACACCAAGAAGCAGGAGATCGAGTAGATGGCGGGGGGCGCGCAGGGGGGCGCGCGCTGGGGCGGGGCGCTGGCGGCTGCGCTGGTGGTGCACGCCGCGGTCGGCGTCGTCGTCTGGCGGTCGATGACCCCGCTGCGGCCGACCCTCGAGTGCGTGCAGCCCAACGCCGACGGCAGCTTCACCGCCATCTTCGGCTATCTGAACGAGGACGAGGCGCCCATCGAGATCCCGGTGGGCGCCGACAACGGCTTTCGGGTGGGCGAGGTCGACCGGGGGCAGCCGCGCACGCTCCTGCCCGGCCGTCACCGCAAGGCCTTCGAGGTGCGCTTCCGCGAGGGCGAGCTGGTCTGGCGCCTCGACAAGCGCGAGGCGCGTGCCACCACCGAGTCGCCGGCCTGCGAGAAGCCCCCACCCAAGATGGTCGCCAGCTACGACGTGGGCGAGCTGGTCAAGCTCAAGCCCATCGAGCCGCCGCCTGAGCCGCCGCCGGAGCCACCGCCCGAGCCTCCGCCCGAGGAGCCCAAGCCGCCGACGCAGGACGAGGCCAAGCCGAACGACCAACCCGAGCCGACGCGCAAGCCCAAGAACCACATCCAAAAGCGCGGCCAGCCCAAGAAGACCAAAGAGTCGACCAAGAAGCCCGCGGCCGACCAGCCCAAGAGCGAGCCGGCGCCGCTGGTGCTCGAGAACGTCAACCTGACGGGCGGCATCAACGTCCAGAAGGGGGATCAGGACCTCTTCGGCGACCCGTCGGTGGCCGCCAACGACCGCAACACCAACGTCGAGAAGGTCGACGACCCGGACGCCGTGCCGGACAAGGTCGGGACCGGAGGCGGCAGCCCGGGCGGGACCGGCAAGGCGCCGGTCTGGAAGAAGCCGCGCGTGAAGGTCTCGGTCGAGGGCAAGTACCCCGAGGACGCGCCGCGCCTCGGGCGCACCGTGCGCGTGCGGCTCAGCGTGCTGGTCGGGCCGGACGGGCGGGTCAAGCAGGTCAAGTACGTCGAGCGCGCCGGCGGCGCCTTCGACCGCGAGGCGCGGCGGGTCGCGATGCAGCTGGTATTCGAGCCGGCCACCAAGGACGGCGAGCCGGCCGAGATGTGGATCCCCTGGCCGGTCGAGTTCCAGCCCGAAGGTTGACAGCGTCTCGGTAAGGGTTGCCCGGGCAGGCCCTGGCCGCATACAGTCCGGCGCATGCCTCGCCCGACCGGGACCCCGAGCGCGCCTTGAGGCGCCGCGCCGCGCAGCTCCTCGCGACCTTCGCGGTCGCGCTCGCCGTGTTGGCGGCCGACGACGCGCCGGCGCGGGCGGCGTTGGTCTGGGAGCAGAGCGGCCCGGCCGCCGCCGAGGCCCTGACGGCGGTGACCACCGACCCCGGCGACCCGCGCGTGGTCTGGGTGGCGGGCGGCCGCAACGTCTGGGTCAGCGACGACGCCGGCGACTCGTGGAATCTGGTGCTGCTCATCGCGCAGGGCACGCGCGAGCGGGTCGAGGAGGTCGACGACGGCCTCGCGCTCGATGACGGGGACCGCCGCGACGACGGCGACGACGAGGACGAGGAGGGCTTCGAGGACGGCGACTCCTTCGACGACGAGGCGCTGCTCGAGGCCGGACGGGACACCCTGGAGGGCCAGGTCGGCGAAGGCGGCGAGGACGGGGAGGAGGGCCTGGGGTCCGACGCGGCCGAGTCGCTCGAGGAGGCCATGGCGCGGGCCGACGCGCCCGGGGTCCTCGAGGCGCGGCTGGGGAGCGAGATCGTCCGGCTCCGGGTCATCGGCGACAGCGTGTACGTCGCCGCCGGGCGCGGGCTGTGGGTCATCGATCGGGCGGCGCGCACCTTGGGCAGCGGACAGGAGGTGCGCTTCGGGCGGCAGGTGGCGGTGCTGGACGTGGCGCCTCGCGTCGAGGGCGGCCTGTGGCTCGCGACCACGCGCGGGCTGCTGGTCGTCGAGCCCAACGGCATGGCCGTCCCGGCGCAGGGGCAGCTGGGCAACGACCCCATCCGCGCCCTGCTGCCGCTGCCGGACGGCCTGCGGGTGGCGGCGCCGGACGACGTGTGGACATCGAGCGACAGCGGCTTCGTCCCGTCCGGCCTGACCCTGTCGTCGGGCGCCGTGGTCGACATGGTCCCGGCGCCCGGGGCCGACTACGCGGCCGCGGCGACGACCGAGGTCTTCGTGGTCGCGCGCACCGAGGCCGGCGCGCCGACGGTCGCCGCGTCCTGGCCGGTGCCGCCGGTCGCGCGTGTGGGCGTCGGGCGTGACGGGGATCTGTGGGCGGTCGGCAGCTCGGGCGTGTGGCGTCGCACCGCCGAGGGGGCCGGCTGGGAGCCGCGGATGGAGGGCCTGCCCCAGGGGCAGCTGGCGGACGTCGCGGTCGCGCGCGAGGGCGTCGCCTGGATGTGGGTGGTCGGGGCCCGCGGGGCCTATCGGCTCATCACCGAGCGGGACCGCGTCTGGAGCCGCCGCGCCCGCGCGCTGGCCGGTCAGGCCGTCAAGGGCGTCCCCACGGTCACCGACGTCTTCGAGGCGGCGGCGCGCCACCGACGGGTCGATCTAGAGGGGGTGGGCGCCTTTCGCATCCAAAAAGGCCTGTCCTTCCTGCTGCCGGACGTCCAGCTGCGCGTCCGGGAGGTGCGGATGCGCGATGAGAGCCGGCCGTTCGCCCTGGTGCTGGGCTCGCGCATCACCCAGGAGGTGCGCATCGTCCCGCTGCGCGACGAGGTCCGGATCGAGGCCGAGTGGGATCTCTACCCAGCCCTGACCGCGCTGATGGGGCTCGAGCCGGAAGGCGGCCTGGAGTTCACCCGCGAGTACGATAGACGCAGGCGGGCGCGCGAGCGCCTGCGCGAGAGCTTGGCCCCGCTGTACAACGAGTGGCTGCGGCTGCGTGTGCTCGCGTCCGTGAGCGCCAGCGCCGAAGGGCGCCAGGCCGTGCGCGAGCGCCTCATCCTCGAGCAGCTCGAGGCCGATCTCTACGCCATCACCGGCGGCTGGTTCTCACCGCCGCCGCTCGACTCCGCTCCCGACGACCCAGGAGACGCTCCATGAAGACCCTCGCCCTCGCCAGCCTCCTCGCGCTCGGCGTCCCGACGATCGCCGCGGCTCAGGACGGCGGCAACGTGCGCGTCCGCGTCGACCAGGCGCTGGCCCAGTTCCGCGGCGAGCCCGACGTGCGCGCCGTGCAGGAGGCCGCCGTCCGCTTCGCGCGCGCCAACCCCGAGGTCTACGACGGCTGGTTGAGCTCGGCGCGCTGGGCCAACCTGCTGCCCCACCAGCTGCGTGGCAAGATCGTGCGGCTCACGCGTGACGAGACCGACGTCCGCGTGACCCTCGGCACCGACGTGCGGGTCGACCTCGTCACCTTCGACGAGCACGTCCGCTACGAGGGGCAGGTCGAGTGGGACCTGTCGCGCCTGGTCTTCAACACCGACCAGCTGCGCGTCGCCAGCGAGACCACCAAGCTGACCGAGCACGCGACCGACGTGATGACGACCGTCAACAAGCTGTACTTCGCCCGCCGCGAGCTGCAGCTCGAGCTGACGCTGAACCCGCCGAACGACGTCCGCAACGCCCTGCGCATCGAGCTGCGGATCGCCAGCCTGACGGCCGACCTCGACGCCCTGACCGGCGGCTGGTTCTCGCAGCAGCTGGGCCCGCGGACGGGCGCCGCCCCTCGGCCCGGCGCCTCGTCGAGCGTCGCCGCGAGCCCCCTCGCCCCCTGAGGGCGGGCGGGCGGGCGGCCTACTACCCTTCCTGGCCCTTGAGCAGCTCGGCGTTGAAGTACGCCGTGCACGCGCCGATGAGCTCCTCGAGGTCGCCCTCGATGATGGCGTCGAGCTTGTACAGGGTCAGGTTGATGCGGTGGTCGGTCAGCCGGTTCTGCGGGAAGTTGTAGGTCCGGATGCGCTCGGAGCGGTCGCCGGAGCCGACCATGGCCTTGCGCGCCTCGGACTCCTGAGCGTGGGCCTTGCTGCGCTCGATCTCGAGCATGCGCGAGGCCAGCACCTTGAGGGCCTTGGCCTTGTTCTTGTGCTGGGACTTCTCGTCCTGGCAGATGACCACGAGCCCGGTCGGGATGTGGGTCACGCGAACGGCGCTGTCGGTCGTGTTGACGCTCTGGCCGCCCGAGCCGGACGAGCGGTAGACGTCGATGCGGAGGTCCTTGTCCTGGATGTCCACCTCGACCTCGTCGGCCTCGGCCATGACGGCGACCGTGCAGGTCGAGGTGTGGATGCGGCCCTGGCTCTCGGTCGCGGGCACGCGCTGGACGCGGTGGACGCCCGACTCGAACTTGAGGCGCGCGTACACGCGGTCACCGGCGATGCGGGCGATGACCTCTTTGTAGCCGCCGACCTCGCTCTCGCTGGCGCTGATGAGCTCGACCTGCCAGCGCTGCGTCTCGGCGTAGCGCATGTACATGCGCAGCAGATCCGCGGCGAACAGCGACGCCTCGTCCCCTCCGGTCCCGGCGCGGACCTCGAGGAAGATGTCCCGGTCGTCGTTGGGATCCTTGGGCAGCAGCAGGAACTTGAGCTGCTGCTCGAGCTCGACGAGGCGTGGCTCGAGCGCGTCGATCTCGGCCCGGGCCATGTCGCGCATGTCCGGGTCGGAGTCGGCGAGCAGCTCGCGCGCGCTGGCCAGATCGGCGCGCGCCTGCTTGTAGTCGCGCCAGACCTGGACGGTCTCCTCGATCGCGCTCTGCTCGCGGGCGACCTCGGCGTAGGCCTTGGGATCGCCCGCGATGGCAGGGTCGCCCATCCGGGAGGTCAGCTCCTCGTAGCGTCTCTCGACGCTGTCGAGCTGCGAGAACTGAGGCATGGGTGCGTCCTGGCGTCACGCGCGGGGAGGCCTCGCCGCGCCTGACGGCGTCAGGGCGAGGCCCGGTGCTCGAACCAGCGGCCAAAGCCGAAGCGCCGCGCCGCATGCCGGGAGCGCTTGGCAGCACACCCGGGTGGCAGGTCGCGGCGCCGGCCGAAGGCAGGGACGCGTGAGGCTACTTGCCTTCGATCTTCGCGTACTTGCGGCGGAACCGGTCGATGCGCCCCTCGGTGTCCATGAGCTTCTGCTTGCCCGTGTAGAAGGGGTGCGTGAACGACGTGATGTCGCAAGGGATGACGTAGTGCGTCACGCCGTCGATCTCGCGGGTCTCGCGGCTGGTGACCGTCGAGCGGGTGACGATCTCGTTGCCCGTGGACACGTCCACGAAGATGACGGGGTTGTACTTCGGGTGGATTTCAGGCTTCACGGTGGTCTCCGACGTGGCTCGTCACGCTGCGAGAGGCGGTGCTTGTAGCCGAGGTCGACCGCCGGCGCAAGCGATAAGCCGGCGCACGGTTGGCCGGCGTCACGGTCCCTACTGGCTCATCGAGTCCAGGAACTCTCGGTTGCTCTCGAACTGCGAGAGCTTGTCGAGCAGGAACTCCATCGTGTCGACCGGATTCAGCGGGTGCAGCAGCTGCCGCAGGATCCACACGCGGTTCATCGTCACCGGATCGGTCAACAGCTCCTCCTTGCGCGTGCCGGACTTGTTGATGTCCAGGGTGGGGAAGATGCGCTTTTCCATCAGCTTGCGGTCGAGGTGCATCTCGCAGTTGCCGGTGCCCTTGAACTCCTCGAAGATCACCTCGTCCATGCGGCTGCCGGTGTCGACCAGGGCCGTGGCGATGATGGTCAGGCTGCCGCCGTCCTCGATGTTGCGGGCCGCGCCGAAGAAGCGCTTGGGCTTGTGCAGCGCGTTGGCGTCGACGCCGCCCGACAGGATCTTGCCCGACGGCGGCACGACGGTGTTGTAGGCGCGCGCGAGGCGGGTGATGGAGTCGAGCAGGATGACGACGTCGCGCTTGTGCTCGACCAGGCGCTTGGCCTTCTCGATGACCATCTCGGCGACCTGCACGTGCCGCTGCGCCGGCTCGTCGAAGGTCGAGCTGATGACCTCGCCCTTCACCGAGCGCTGCATGTCGGTGACCTCCTCGGGCCGCTCGTCGATGAGCAGGACGATGAGGTAGACCTCCTTGTGGTTGCGCGAGATGGCGTTGGCGATGTCCTGCATCAGGACGGTCTTGCCGGTGCGCGGGGGCGCCACGATGAGGGCGCGCTGGCCTTTGCCGAGCGGCGTCAGGAGATCGATGATGCGGGTCGAGTAGTTCTCGGGATCGTTCTCGAGGACGAGGCGGCTCTCCGGGTACAGCGGCGTCAGGTTGTCGAAGAGCGTCTTGGTCCGCGCGACCTCGGGGTCCTCGTAGTTGATCGCCTCGACCTTGAGCAGCGCGAAGTAGCGCTCGCCCTCCTTGGGCGGCCGGATCTGGCCCGAGACCGTGTCGCCGGTCTTCAGGTTGAAGCGGCGGATCTGGCTGGGCGAGACGTAGATGTCGTCCGAGCCCGGGAAGTAGTTGTAGTCGGGGGCGCGCAGGAAGCCGAACCCGTCCGACAGGGTCTGCAGCACGCCCTCGCCATAGATGAGGCCGCTCTTCTCGGTCTGCGCCTGCAGGATGGCGAAGATCAGCTCGTGCTTGCGCATCCCGCGCGCGCCCTCGACCCCGAGGTCGGTCGCGAGCTTGAGCAGGTCGTTGATCTTCATTTGCTTGAGGTCGCGCAGGTGCATCGTGGGGCCTCGGAGGGCGGAGCGGAGCGGTGGGGTGGGGACCCGTGGGCGCGGGGGAGGTGCGCTGGTGGGGCGAGGAGGGAGCGAGGGAGGCGAGGTGCGTCGGCCTGAAAACCGACGCACCTGCACAAAAGCTAGGCTAAATCCTGAGGTCCGGCTGTCAACTGATCGTCGTGCGGAGCCTTGCAATCGCGCGGTGCCAGGCTTGACGCCGCGCGTCACGGTCCGCCTCGCCCAGGCGCGGAGCGAACCGGGCGTCCTCGCGCCAGCGGTCGGCCACCTCGTCGGGCGAGCGCCACACACCGACGGCCAGGCCCGCCAGGAACGCCGCGCCCATCGCCGTCGTCTCGAGGAGGGTGGGGCGGACCACCTCGGCGCCCAGCAAGTCGGCCTGCATCTGCATCAACAGGTCGTTGGCCGCCGCCCCGCCGTCGACCCGCAACCCACTGACCGGCCGCCCGGCGTCGTGGCTCATGGCATGGACCACGTCGGCGACCTGCTGGGCGATGCCCTCGAGGGTCGCCCGGGCCACGTGGCCCTGATGGCTGCCGCGGGTCAGGCCCAGGATGGCGCCGCGCGCGTCGGGGTCCCAGTGGGGCGCGCCCAGCCCGGTGAAGGCCGGGACCACGACCACCCCGTCGGTGTCCTCGACCGTGCGAGCCAGCGCCTCGATCTCGTGCGCGGCCTTGATGACCGACAGGCCGTCCCGCAGCCACTGCACGGCCGCGCCCGCGATGAACACCGCGCCCTCGAGCGCGTACACCGTCGGCCCGTCGCCCAGCCGCCAGGCGATGGTCGTCAAGAGCCCGTGGTGGCTCGTGGGCGCGGTCGTGCCCGTGTTCATCAGGACGAACGCGCCGGTGCCGTAGGTCGACTTGGCGGCGCCCGGCGCGAAGCAGGCCTGGCCGAACAGGGCCGCCTGCTGGTCGCCCGCCATCCCCGCGATGGGGATGCCGTCGGGCAGGAAGTCGAGGCCGCGCGTCTCGCCGTACACCTCGGACGAGCCGCGAACGTCGGGCAACACCTCGGCCGGCACGCGCAGCAGCGAGAGCAGCTCGGGCGACCAGGCGACGTCGTGGATGTCCAGCAGCTGCGTGCGCGAGGCGTTGGTGACGTCCGTGACGTGCACGGCCGCGCCGGTCAGGCGCCACACCAGGAAGCTGTCGATGGTGCCGAAGGCCAGCTCGCCGCGGCCGGCGCGGGCGCGCGCGCCGTCCACGTGATCGAGCAGCCAGGCGACCTTGGTCCCCGAGAAGTAGGGGTCTATGACCAGCCCCGTGCGCTGCCTCAGCACCGCCTCGGCGCCGTCGCGCGACAGGCCCTGGCAGACCTCGGTCGTGCGGCGGCATTGCCAGACCACGGCGTTGTGCACGGGGCGACCGGTCGCGCGCTCCCAGACCACGACCGTCTCACGCTGGTTGGTCAGCCCGATGCCTCGCACCGCGCGGGGGTCCGCGCCGGCCGCCGCCAGCGCCTCGGTCACCGCCCGTCCGACCGTGTCCCAGATCGCCTCGGGGTCGTGCTCGACCCAGCCCGGACGCGGATAGATCTGCGGGAACTCGAGGGTGGCCCTCCCGAGGACCGTCATGTCGGGGTCCATCACCAGGGCCGTCGTGCCGGTCGTGCCCTGGTCGATGGCCAGGATGACACCGCTCGCGCCGCTCTCCATGGCTCCCTCCTGCTGCAGGCCGTCCGGGCGGACTGTCATCCGACGCCCTCCGGCTGTCAATCCGAGGGGTTGCCAGCGCGCCGCAAGCGGCGCCCGCCCGCCCGCCTGCTCGGCTCGTCGGTCGCCTCCGCCGCTCCCGGTCCCTCGCCGCCGCCCGCCCGCCGCCACCCTTGACGCCGACCACGTCGATCGGCCGCGCCCCAGGCCGATCTGCGACACCTCGTGGCCGCCGATGGGACACTCTGGAACACCTCGAACCAGGCTCTGAGACACTCCCACGCCCAACTGACACACCTCCCCTGTCCCACCGCGGCCCCCAGGAGACCATCGGGTGGTGCGAACGGTCGTCTGATCAATGGGTTACGGCGCCTGGCACGGCGCGTGCGATGGCCGCGCTCCGTCCGCGCCGCGGCGGCCGGCCGGACGCTCCCTGTCCCGCCGCCTCAGGAGTGAGCCATGTCGACCTTCGCCAATCCCTCCCTGTCCGTGAACACCACCCCCAGCCGTCGCATCGTCCGGGCGGCGCTGACCGCCCTGACCCTGCTGGCGCTCTCGTTCGGCGCCGGCCAGGCGGCGCTCGCCGCCGCTCCGGGCCCCGACGAGGTCAAGCCCGCCGCCGAGGGCGTGGTCAACATCAACACGGCCACGCCCGACCAGCTGGGTTACCTGCCCGGCATCGGGCCGGCCAAGGCGCAGCGCATCGTCGAGTACCGCGCCAAGCGGCCCTTCGCGCGGCCGGTCGAGCTGGCCCGCGTCCGCGGCATCGGCCTCAAGACCGTGCGCAAGCTGCAGCCCTGGCTGACCGTCAAGGGCCAGACCACGCTCGAGGCCCCCGTCGGCGGCAAGAAGAAGAAGGCGCGCGGCGACAAGCCCCGTACGGCCAAGGCGCCCGGCCACGGGTGACGGCCGCGTCGGGCGGGCGGCGCTCGGGCATCCGGCCCGCGCGTCCGCCCGGCTCCCGCGACGCGCGGGCGTGTGCTTCGCCTTCGCCTGCGTCTTCCCGCGTGCTAGCGTGCGCGCGTGACCCGGACGCGACGCGCCATCCTGACGAGCCTCCTCGTGGCCGTGACCTCGCTGGCCCTGCCGCCATTGCAGGGGCGGGCCCGCGCCGCTTGGCTCCAGCCCTGGGACCTGACCTACAACACGGCCTACACGCTGGACCCGGGGCAGCTCGAGTTCGGCTTGGTCGCGCCCCTGCAGTACGGCGCCACGGACCGGCTGCAGCTGGCCATCCACCCCATCCTCTTCCTGCTCGGGGCGCCCAGCATCGCGACCCGCTGGCGGTTCACCCGCAACCGGGCGCTCACCTTCGCGTTGAACGTCGGCATCAACCTGTCGGTGCTCGAGCGGCAGAACACCAACGGGAGCGTGTGCAACGCGGGCCAGGTGGTGGACGCCGACGGCGACGGAGAGCCCGACCCGTGCGGGTTCCCGGGAACCCTGGGCGCCAACGTCACCGGCAGCTGGGCCATCAGCGAGCGCTTCGTCGTCTCGGCCGGGCTGGGGCCCGCCGCCGACTTCCTGGCTTCCGACTTCACCGACCTCGAGCACGTGCGGCTGCTGGTGTCCGGCCACGCGAACGCGCTGTGGCTGCTCGACACCCACATGCTGCTCATGCTGCAGCTCTCTGGCAACCTGAATACGAGCAGCCAAGGGGACCGCCTGCTCCGCAGCGCCGCCCAGCTGATGTTCGCCTACGCGTGGGACACCACCGGCTGGGGAACGCTCCATGCGGCGGCCGGCGTCGCGGTCGGCAGCTTCCCCATCCGCACCAGCGACAACGAGGAGACCACGTGGCCCGTGTTCCCCGTCGTCGACCTCTGGCTGCGGCTCTGAGGGGGGCTCGCGCGGCCCGATCGCTCGCGTCTTCCGGGGCTTCCGCTTGACAGCGGCGTTCGGGCTGTCGCCATATATGGCAAGATCGGGCTCGGGGTAAGACGCACCGGGCCTGCAGGACGCCTTCCCGTCCGTGGAGGTCTCGATGTCCGGTCAGCAGGCCACGTGCTCGGTGTGCAGCGCCGAGTTCACGGTCACCTTCAGCTATCAGCGCCAGCGTCGGGCCGCCGGCGAGACCTACTTCTGCAGCCAGGCCTGCCACGAGCGAGCGCTGTTCGCGCAGGCCAGCAAGACCTGCTCGGTCTGCGAGAGCCCGTTCGAGCTGCGCTTCGCCTACCAGCAGGCCTTCGTCGGCGGGTCGCAGACCTTCTTCTGCACCCCCGAGTGCCGGGAGAAGCCCGTCCGGCAAGAGCAGCGCCAGCGCCGAGGCGCCCGCCGCATCGCCGTGATGAACCAGAAGGGCGGCACCGGCAAGACCACGACGACGGTCAGCCTGGCGCACGGGTTGGCCGAGGCCGGCTACAAGACGCTCATCGTGGACGTCGACTCGCAGGGCAACGTGGGCGTGTGCCTGGGCGCCGAGGGTCAGAAGAACCTCTACCACGTCATCGTCGAGGGCGTGGAGCCGCGTGACGCCATCATCCCGGTGCGGCCGAACCTGGATCTGCTGCCGTCCGACAGCCTGCTCGCCAAGGTCGAGGTGCACCTCGCCCACATCCGCCAGCCGGCGCGGGTGATGAAGAGCCGCTTCAAGGACATCGACGACTACGACTACATCATCCTGGACTGCGGCCCCAGCCTCAGCCTGCTGAACCAGAACGCGCTGTACTTCGCCGAGCACGTCCTCATCCCGGTGGCCTGCGATTACCTGTCGCTGGTCGGCGTCAAGCAGATCCTCAAGACGCTCAAGACCATCCAGGAGGAGCTGCGGCACCCCATCACGGTGCTGGGCGTGCTCCCGACGTTCTACGACGTGCGTAACCGCATCTCCCACGAGGTCCTGCGCACCCTCGAGCGCTACTTCAAGGAGAAGGTCCTGCCGCCCATCCGCATCAACACCAAGCTCAAGGAGGCGCCCTCGAAGCAGCGCAGCATCTTCGAGTACGCCCCCGACAGCGGCGCCGCCGACGACTACAAGGCGCTGGTGCACAAGGTGGTCGAGGCCGCCAAGTCCGCCCCCAGCCAGGCCCTGCCCGGCCTCTTCCTGGTGGGCGCCGCCTAGGGGAGCCTGTAGTGAACAAGCTGATTGGCCGCCTCCGGCCGATCTCGGGCAGCTCCGGCCCCGGGAGACGCTGCGGAGAACCGCCCGGTTCACCTCGGTCTCCCGGAACCGGATCTGCTCCGACCTCGACTCGGATCCGACCAATCCCATTGTCCACTACAGGCTCCGAGCAGGCGGTCCCCCGGCGCTGCTACTCCAACCGATGAACATCGTCCTGGTCACGCCACAGATCCCGCAGAACACGGGCAGCATCTCGCGGCTGTGCGCGGCCACCGACACGGTCCTGCACCTGGTCGGCGAGCTCGGGTTCTCGCTCGAGGACCGATACCTCAAGCGTGCGGGGCTGGACTACTGGCCCCACGTGCAGCTGCGGCGACACGAGACGCTCGAGGACGCGTTGGCCGGCGCCGATCCGGGTCAGGTGGCCTTCTACAGCAGCCACGCCACGAAGCTGTACACCGAGTTTCCCGCCGGGCCCGACGCCTGGTTCGTCTTCGGCCGAGAGGCCGACGGCCTGCCACCCGAGGTGCTCGACGCCAACCGCGAGCGCAGCTACCTCATCCCCATCACCGGCAACGTGCGCAGCCTGAACCTGTCGAACGCGGTCTCCATCGTCCTGTACGAGGCGCTGCGCGTGAACGGCTTCCCGCACGTCGCCAGGTAGGTCGTCGCAAGACGCGCACGGGCCGCGCGGGTCAGGGGGGGCGGCAGGGGCCGTCAGGGCGCCGCGGGCTTGCCGTGGCCAGGCACCATCAGCTTCTTCTTGTAGGTGTCGAAGTCGAAGCCGGGCGAGTGGTGCTTGTTGTGGCAGGTCGTGCAGGTGGCCTCGGTGGGCGAGCGCACGATGTGCTCGGCGTCGCCGCCCTCTTCGACGTGCAACGAACCGGGGCCGTGGCAGGACTCGCACTGCACGTTCTCGCGGCCCGCGGTCTTGCCCAGGATGGAGCCGCCGGCCTTCCCGTAGCCGGTCACGTGGCAGCTCACGCATTCGGCGTCGAAGGTCTTGTCCTGCTTCTCGAGGGTGGCCCAGGCGTGCGCGTGGCGGTCGTCCTTCCAGAAGGCCTCCGTCTCGGTGTGGCATCCCAGGCAGGTCTCGGCGCCGACGTAGACGGCCTCACCCGGCTTGGGCTCCGGGAGGGTGCCAGCGTGCTTCAGGTTGATCTGCGCGAGCTCGGTATCGAACGCCTTCATGAGCGCCAGGATCTCGGGATCCTGAGGCAGGTCCCAGGGCAGCGGCATCATCCGGAACGAGAAGCTGCTCCGGCCCTGCGGCGTCTTCACCTCGAGCTTGCCCAGGCGCTCGCGCTCGGCCTCGAGCGAGGCCAGGTGGTGGCGCGCCGACTTGAGGGAGCCCTCGTCGCGGCTCGGATCCCCCGCCTGCTTGACCTCCCACTGCGCGAGACCGTCGCGGAGCTGGCCGATCCGCTGGTCGAGCAAGGCCAGCTCCGCCTCGCTGGGCGCGCTGGCGTCGACGAAGTCGGTCGAGCCCTCGACCATGCGCACGGTCAGGCGTCCCATGAAGCGGCCCTCGCGATGGAACTGCATGACCCGCGCGCCGGACACGTCCTCGGCCTCGTCCGTGACGACCGGGTGTTCGCCCAGGCCGCCAGCCACGACGAAGTGGATGCCAGGGACCGCGCGGACCAGGCGCTTGGTGTCGCGCAGACCCAGCGCGCTGAGGAGGACCACGACGTCGGCCTGCTGGCCCAGCTCGGGGACGACGCGTCGGGCGGCCTCGACGGGATCGGTGATCTTCGCGTCCTCGGCCGCGCCCTCGACCTCGTCCGGCGAGGCCAGGGCGAACAGCCCCACGCGCAGGCCGCCGATGCGGCGCACCTCGAAGGGCGTCAGCGGCACGGCGCCCTTGCCGGTCAGCTGGAGGTTGGCGGCCGTCACCTTGAGCTTGGCCCGCTCGAGCAAGTCTCCGTAGGCCCCGCCGGCGGCGATGGCGTCGGTCGCGGTGGCGCCGGCCACGTCGACGCCGACCCGCCCGACGAGATCGGCCACCAGCTTGGACTGGACCTCGCGCTGGGCCTGCTTGAGTGGGTCGACCGAGGCGTCCTCGAAGAACAGCGGCCCGGCGTGCAGCAGCGCCGCGCCAGGGTGATCGGCGCGCTCGCGCGCCAGGAAGGGCGCGAGGCGGTCGAAGCCGCCCTTCTGCAGCTCGACCGTGCAGCCGCAGGGGCGCAGGACGCCCCGGATGTCGGCCATCAGCATCAGCGTAGCCTCGCCGGTGGCCTTGCGCGGCACCGGAGGCTCGACCAGCCCCGACGGCTCGCTGGGCGCGACCTCGACCGGGTCGGGCACGCGCGGGCTACAGCCCCCCACCAGACCGGCGACGGCCACCCAGGCGATCCATCCATGCTTCGTCACGGCACCCTCCGAGCTGCCCGGGCCGGGCTCGAGCTTCGGCGGGAACGGTAAGGGGGACCGGGCGAGGTGGTCAATTCACAGTCCGGGCCGCCGAGACGCGGCGGTGGGGGCGCCCGAGGCGGCGCCCCTGGCCAGGTCGCCGTGGGCGGCGGTCGAGTCGCCAGCGACGGCGACGGCGTCGGAGCGGCGAGGGCCATCGACCCCTCGTGGCCAACGGAGGCGCTCGGGGCTGCGACGGCGTCAGGGGCGGAGCCGCAAGGGCCATCGACCACTCGTGGCCAACGGAGGCGCTTGGGGCTATGCTCCCTCGTCGAACGGACTCGCAGGACCGCTCCACAGCATGCGTCGCCTCTCGCTCTCGCTCCTCGCACTCGCCACCTCGGGGTTGCTGCTGGGCGGCTGCGCGCGCTGCGGTTCCGAGACGGGAACCGACGCCGAGGGGTCGGAGCGGTCCGCCGAGCCGGACGTAGCCAAGGGGCCCAGCGCCGACCCCATGCGACCCAGGCTGGGCGTCCTGATGGTCAGCGACCTGACCCATCCGGGCGAGCGACCTGTCGACCTGTCCATCGAGCTCGACGCGATGGTGCGGGCCGCCTTCACCGCCGGTGGCAGCTTCACCTCGGCGGCCGAGGACGACCCGACGGCCTGCAAGGCCGAGGTCTCGGTCTTCTATGCGGCCATCGAGAATGGCCTCGTGGCCCCCAGGGCCGAGGCCGGAGAGGTCCGGGCGGCCATCGGCGGCAACCTCTTTTGCCCTCGGGACGGAGAGGTCGAGGTCTTCAAGACGGAGTTCACGGGCGAGGAGCGCTTCGGGGGCGACCACGGAGGGGACGCGCCGACTCGGGCCCGAGCCCTGGTCGCCAAGCTCGGCGAGCGCACGGCCAGCGGGCTCGCCGGGCAGCTGATGATGCGCCACGCCAGCGACGACGAGGTCATCGGCGCGCTCGCCTCGTCCAAGGCGGTGGGTATCCTCATGGAAGCGGCCGGCGAGGCGGGCGAGCGCAAGCTCTCCCAGGCCGTGGGCCACCTGAGCCGGCTCGCCCACCACGACGAGAGCGCCGTCGCCCTGCGCGCCGGCGCCGCCCTGGGCCTGCTCGGCGCCCGCGAGCCCGACGTCCTGCGCGCGCTCGCCAAGATGACCGAAGGCCCGGACCAAGAGCGCCACCTCGTGGCCATCCACGCGCTCGGCGACATCGGCGGCCCCGAGGCCGCCCGCTACCTGGACGCCATCGGCGTCGGCCACCCCGAGCCGGTCCTGCGCGACCTGGCCCGCGAGGCCGCCCGCCGCGCCCGCGCCGCCGACGAAGCCGCCGCGCCCGCGCCCTGACGGCCGCCCGGCTCCTCCGAGGAACTTGCGCTCGGCCGGTTTGGCGCGATGCTGCCCCCGCCGGCGCCCAGGCGCCCCTCGACATCGCGACGACACCCGTGAAGGCGGCCGCGCGCCGCCAGGAGAAGGCAGGACATGCTCGACGACATCCGCCGCGTGCACCTCATCGGCATTGGTGGCATCGGCGTCTCGGGCGTCGCCCGGGCGCTGCTCGGGCTCGGCTACGAGGTCAGCGGCTCCGACGTCCGCGAGTCGCAGATCACGACGGCGCTGAGGCACGAGGGTGCGACGGTCCACATCGGGCACAGCGCGGACCACGTCCGGGGCGTCGACCTGGTCGTCTTCTCGACCGCCGTGCCCGAGACCAACCCGGAGCTGGTCGCCGCCCGCGAGCAGGGCGTCCCGGTGCGCCACCGCGCCGAGGTCCTCGGCGCCATCCTGGACCTCCACGAGACCGCCGTCGGGGTCATCGGTACCCACGGCAAGGGCACCGTCTCGGCCGCCATCGCCTGGATCCTCGAGCAGGCCGGCGCCCGCCCCGGCTTCATCATCGGCGGCATGCTCGAGAACTTCGCCAAGCTCAACGCCCGGCTCGACCCGGCTCGGCGTCTGGTCGTCGCCGAGGTCGACGAGTCCGACGGCTCGCTCAAGCACGTCCACCCGACGGTCGTCGTCGTCAACAACCTCGAGGCCGACCACCTCAACTACTACAAGGACCTCGACCACGTCCTCGAGACGGTCGTCGCCTGCCTCAACGACAACCCGCGCCTCGAGCGCGTCATCGTCAACGCCGACGACGCGGGCGCGCGCAGCATCATCCCGCGCCTGAAGGCGCCGGTGACCACCTTCGGCCGCGAGTGGGAGGCCGACCTGGTCGGCTTCGAGCCCGAGGTCGGTCCGATGGACAGCCACTTCCGCGTGCGCCACGGCGGGCAGACCCTGGGCGAGGTCGCGCTGGCGGTGCCGGGCCTGTACAACATCGACAACGCCCTCGCCGCCATCACGGCCACCCTGCAGCTGGGTGTGTCCTTCGACGCCATCCAGGCCGCGCTGGCCACCTACCACGGCCTCGAGAACCGCTTCACGGTCGTCGACGTCGGGGGCCGCCGCGTCATCAAGGACTACATCAGCCACCCCACGGGCATCCGCCGCGTCCTGGCCGCCGCCAAGCAGGACGGCCGTCCCATCGTCGCGGTCTTCAAGCCCTACCGCTTCACGATGGTGAACTACCACCAGGACAACTACGCCGAGGCCTTCCACGACGCCGACCGCACGCTCGTCACCGAGCTGTACACGGCCGGCGAGGTGCCCATCCCGGGCATCGACACCGAGTTCCTGTGCGACAAGATCCGCAGCCGCGGGCCGCTGGTCGAGTTCATCCCGGAGATGAACGACATCGTCCCCTGGCTGCACGCCAACGTCGGCGACCGCGAGCAGGTCATCTTCTTCGGAGGCGACGACCTCTTCGCGCTGGCCGACCGTTACGCCACCGAGCTGCGCGAGGGTCGCTCATGATCATCGAGGGTAAGTGCTTCACCGTGGTCGGCGCCGGGCGCAGCGGCGTCGCGGCCGCCAACGTGCTGGCCCGCCGCGGCGGCGACGTCGTCCTCGTCGAGGCCAACCCCGACGCCCAGCGCCCCGACGGCCTCGACCCGCGCGTCGCCTTCGAGCCGGGCACCAACCGCGTCCGCCCGGCCGACATCGCCGTCCTCAGCCCCGGCATCGCCGAGGTCTCGCCCGTCCGCGGCCAGATCGCGGTCGCCGCCAGCGAGACCATCGGCGAGGTCGAGCTGTTCCATCGCCTGTGCCCCGCGCCCATCCTGGCCATCACCGGCACTGACGGCAAGAGCACCGTCACGACCATGTTGGGCGCCATCTGCGAGGCCTCGGGCCGCCCCACCTTCGTCGGCGGCAACCTGGGCAACCCGCTGTGCGAGGGGCTGGACGCGCTGACCCCCGAGCACGTCGTCGTCGCCGAGATCAGCTGCTTCCAGCTGACGACCTGCCACCAGTTCCGCCCACGCGTCGCGGTGGTGACCAACATCGCCGAGGACCACACCGACTACCACGGCAGCTTCGAGGGCTACCAGGCGGCCAAGCGTCGCATCTGGATGAACATGGGGCCCGCCGACACCCTCATCGTCAACGCCGACGACCCCTACATCGCCCAGTGGAAGCTGCCCGACGCGCCGAGGGTCCAGCGCTTCTCGGTCGGCGGCCGGCCCGCCGAGGCGCGCCTCGAGGGGGGGCTGCTCCGGCTGCTCGTCGACGGCGAGATCGTCGACTTGATGCGACGCGACGAGCTCAACCTGTTGGGTCTACACAACGTCGCCAACGCGCTGGCCGCGGCCAGCGCCGCGGTCGCCTTCGGCATCGACCCCCAGGTGGCCCGGCGAGCCCTGCTGGCCTATCAGCCGCTGCCGCACCGCATGGCGCTGGTCGGCTCCTTCGGCGGGGTGCGCTGGATCGACGACAGCAAGGCGACCAACCCGAACGCCGCGTCGGCCGCCCTGCGCGCGGTCGAAGGCGACCTCGTCCTGCTGGCCGGCGGCTCCAGCAAGGACACCGACTTCAGCGAGTTCGGCGCCCTGGTCCGCGATAAGACGAGGGCGGCGGTCCTGTTCGGGCAGACCCGCCATCAGCTGGCCGCCGCCATCGGCGACGAGCACCCTCTGGCCGTGGTCGAGACGCTTGGCGAGGCCGTGGCCATGGCCCAGACCATCGCCAAACCGGGCGACACGGTCCTGCTCAGCCCGGCCTGCGCCTCCTTCGACCAGTTCAAGAGCTACGCTCACCGCGGCGACGTCTTCGCCGGCCTGGTCCGCGCCCTGATGACCCCGGACAACTGATAAGGCACGGCTGGCGGGTCGGCCGACGCGCCAGCCTGCCGTGACGAGCCGCTGGTCCCGCGGCTTTTACCTCGACGCTCGCGGCGCCCTTGACTATCTTCCCGCGCTCGCGACCGAGGGAGAACCCGCCATGCTGGACCAGCTCGAGGCCCTGCTCGCCGAGGCCCAAGCCGCGCTCGCCGACGCCGACTCCGAGGAGCGCCTGCGCGAGCTCGAGGTGCACTATCTGGGCAAGAAGGGCGCCGTGACGGGCATCCTGAAGGGCATGGGCAAGCTGCCGCCCGAGCAGCGCCCGGCCCTGGGCCAGAAGGCCAACGAGGTCCGCGCGGTCGTCGCCGCCCAGGTCGACGCGCGCCGCGCCGCCCTCGAGGGCGCACGCATCGCCGCCCTGTGCGAGGACCCGACCTTCGACGCGACGCTGCCGGCGCCGCGTCCGCGCGTCGGCGCCTTGAACCCGGTGACCCTGGTCACCTACCACATCGAGGACGTGTTCCGGGCGATGGGCTTCTACCTGCTGGACTACCCGCAGGCCGAGTCCGAGTTCTACAACTTCGACGCCCTGAACATCCCGCCCGAGCACCCGGCGCGGGACATGCAGGACACGTTCTGGCTCAAGTCCGGGCCGGGTCAGCTCCTCCGCACGCACACGTCGCCCGGCCAGGTCCGCGCGATGCGCGCCTTCGGGCCGCCGTTCCGCGCCATCTTCCCGGGGCGGGTGTTCCGCTACGAGGCGGTCGACGCCTCGCACGAGCACACCTTCCATCAGGTCGAGGGGCTGATGATCGACCGGGACATCTCGGTCGCCAACCTCATCCACTCGATGAAGACGCTGCTCACCGAGATCCTCGAGCGCGAGGTCACCATCCGCCTGCGCCCGGGTTACTTCCCGTTCGTCGAGCCGGGCTTCGAACTCGACATCCAGTGCCAGGTCTGCGGCGGCTCCGGCTGCTCGGTCTGCAAGCACTCGGGCTGGGTCGAGCTGCTGCCCTGTGGCCTGGTCCACCCGAACGTCCTCCGCCATGGCGGCCTCGACCCCGAGGAGTGGTCCGGGTGGGCGTTCGGGCTCGGCCTGTCGCGCCTCGTGATGATGAAGTACCAGATCGAGGACATCCGCCACATCATGTCCGGCGATCTCCGCTTCGTCGGCCAGTTCCGCCAAGGGTGACGCGATGCTGATCTCGACCCGGTGGCTGTCGCGCCACGTGGATCTCACCGGCGTGGACCTCCAAGAGCTCGCCAACCGCTTCACCCTCAACGTCGCCGAGCTCGAGGGCGTGCACGAGGTCGGGACGGGCCTCGACGGCGTCGTCGTCGGCCACGTGCTCGAGGTGCACCCCATCGAGGGCGCGCGCGTGCAACGCACGGTCGTCGACACCGGCCCGCACGGGCGACGGCAGATCGTCTGCGGCGCCCCCAACGTCGCCGCCGGCCAGTACGTCCCGGTGGTGTTGCCCGGACACAAGATCGGCGACCTCGAGATCCGCGAGGCCGAGGTCCGCGGCGTGCTGTCGAGCGGCATGATCGCCAGCGAGAAGGAGCTCGGGCTGAGCGAGGAGCACGAGGGCATCATGGTCCTCGACGGGACGCCCGAGCCTGGCGCTCCGCTCGCGCAGGCGGTGGACGTCCACGACGTGCTCTTCGAGATCGACAACAAGTCGCTGACCCACCGGCCCGACTGCTGGGGCCACCGCGGCGTCGCCCGCGAGGTGGCGGCCATCCTCGGTCGCGAGCTGAAGCCGCTCGATCTCGAGGTCGCCTTCACGAGTGATCGTCCGCTGGCCATCACCGTCGAGGATCAGAAGGCGTGTCCGCGCTACACCGCGGTCACCCTGGACGGCGTGACGGTCCGTCGATCGCCGCTGTGGATGCGCCTGCTCCTTGGCCGCGTGGGCACGCGCGCCATCAACAACGTGGTCGACGCGACGAACTTCGTGATGCTCGATCTGGGCAACCCGCTGCACGCCTTCGACGGCCGTCAGATCGGCGGCGGGCAGATCGTGGTCCGCCGCGCGCGCCCCGGCGAGAGCTTCGTGACCCTCGACGGGCAACGGCGCGCCCTGGAGCCACGGGATCTGCTCATCGCCGACGCCGAGCGGGGCGTCGCCCTGGCCGGCATCATGGGGGGCCTCGACTCCGAGATTCAGGACGACACCACCTCGGTCGTGCTCGAGTCGGCCAACTTCGACGCGGGCGTCGTCCGCGCGACCGCCCAGCGCCTGGGCCTGCGCACCGAGAGCTCGGCCCGCTTCGAGAAGAGCCTGGATCCGCGCCTCAGCGAGGACGCCTCGCGAGCCTTCTGCAGGTTGCTCCAGCAGCTCGACGCGAACGTCCGCGTCACCTCGGCGCTGATGGACGTCGCGGCGCCTCTTCCCGAGCCGCCGGTCATCGAGCTGCGCGTGCAGCGCGTCGAGGCCCGCCTGGGCGTGAAGCTGGGCGAAGAGCGGATCGCCGACTATCTGCGCCGCCTGACCTTCGGCGTCGAGCAGGTCGGCGAGGGCGTCCTGCGCGTGGCGGTCCCCAGCTTCCGCGCCACCAAGGACATCGCCATCGAAGCCGACCTCATCGAGGAGGTGGGGCGCAGTTTCGGTTACGACCACATCACGCCCGCGCCGCCGACCATCCAGCTGGCGCGCCCGCATCCCAACGCGCACAAGCGCTTCGAGCGCGCCGCCCGCGCCTACCTGACGCTGACCGGCGGCTTCGACGAGGTCGTGACCTACTCGTTCGCCTTCGACCCGCTGCTCGAGCGCCTCGGCGCCCGCCCCGAGCGCCGCATCGAGGTCGCCAACCCCATCAGCGCCGAGATGCCGGCCTTGCGGACGGATCTGGGCCCCAACCTGCTGGGCGTGCTCGAGAAGAACGCGCGGGAAGTGGACTCGATCCGCGTGTTCGAACTCGAGCGCGTCTTCCGCTGCCCCGCCGATCCAGCCGGCCTGCCCGTCCAGCCGGTCACGCTCGGGGGCCTCGTCGCCGAGACCCGGGCGCCCGAAGGGGCGGACCTGTTCTTTGCGCTCAAGGGCTACGTCCTGGGCCTGTCGCGGGCCGTCGAGCGCGCGCCCCTGCGCCTGGTCCAGGGCGGCGTCGGCCATCCCTGGGCGCACCCGGTCCGGCAGGCGCGGCTGTTCGCCGGTGAGCGAGAGGTCGGCTACATGGCCGAAGCTCACCCGCTGACCCTGCACCAGCTGGACGTCGGGCACCGCGCCGCGCTGTTCGAGATCGATCTCGACGCCTGGCGCGACACGCCCGTCGCCGCCCCCGGCTACAAGCCGTTGCCGCGCTTCCCGGCCGTCTTCCGCGACTTCGCCGTCGTCGTGCCGGGCGACGCGCCCGCCGAAGTGGTCCGCGAGGCCATCATCTCCGCGGCGCCCGAGCTTGTCCGCGACGTGGTGTTCCAGTCGGTCTACCGAGGCCAGGGCGTGCCTGAGGGGCACAAGTCGATGGCCTGGTCGGTCACGCTCCGGCGCGACGACCGCACGCTGACCGAGCCCGAGGTCCGCGCCACCGAGGAGGCGATCTGGCGCGCCCTCACCGAGCGCGTCGGCGGCCGCCCGCGGTCCTGAGCATGCGGTCGGCCCCCGGCGCGAACCTCCCCGCGGTGCTCCGCCCGGCACGCCGCGTCGACGCGCCGGCGCAGGTCCTGCTGGTCTCGCCGCCGGTGTCGCCACCTTGGATCAACGCCAGCGCCATCCTGGCCCGCGATCTGGCGGTGATGGGGCAGGCCTATCGCTACCGCGTGTTGGGCACCCGCGATCAGGCCTCGCCCGGCGGCGCCGCCAGGGTCGAGCCGCTCTACTCCGACGCCGCCCCCGGCGCTTTCGGCACGACCCGTGTCGACCAGCTGCGGCTCGCCGCCCGCCTGGTCCGCCCCGACGCCTGCGCCGTCCACCACTTCATCTTCACCCCCAGCGCGCGCTCGGCCCGCGTCGCCCGGCTCGCCCTGCGCGTCAGCCGCAAGCGCTCGGTCCAGACGATCCCCAGCCAGCCGACCCTGACCGCCGCGCTGCCCGAGCTGGTCTTCGCCTCGCGCGTCGTCGCCGTCTCGGACGCCACGGCCCTGCTGCTGCGCTCGGCGGGCGTCCCCGACGTCCGCGTCATCCGTCCGTCCGTCGCCCTGCCCCCCGCGCCGCCCACCCGCGCCGAGGCGCGCGCCCACCTCGGCGGGCCCTTCGTGGGCGCGGCCGCCGACGCCCCGACCTTCCTGTACGCCGGCGACCTCGAGCACTCCGACGGCGCGACCGTCTTCGTCGACGCCGCCTCGCGCGTCCGCCAGCAACACCCGGACGCCCGCTTCATCGTCGCCTGCCGCCCCAAGACCGCCGCGCACGCCCACGCCCTGGCCATCCTGCGCCGCCGCGCCGCCGCGGCCGGCCTCGAGGACCACCTCGCCTTCCTGGGCCAGGTCCCCGACATCGGCACCCTGCTCTCGGCCGTCGACGCCGTCGTCATGACCCCGGACACCCTGTACGCCAAGCTCGACCTCCCGCTGGTCCTGCTCGAGGCCATGGCGCGCGCCCGCCCCCTGGTCGTCAGCGATCTGCCCGCGCTGGGCGAGCTGGCCGGCCTCGGTCAGGGCACCCGCGTCGTCCGCCGCAGCGACCCCGACGCCCTCGCCGCCGCGCTCGCGCCCCTGGCCGCCGATCCCGCCCTCGCGGACCGCCTCGGCCGCGCCGCCCGTCAGACCGCCGCGGCCTGCTTTGCGCCCGAGCGCATGGTCCTCGCCTACGAGGCCCTCTACGATGAGCTCCTCGATGGCCGATAACCGCACCTACTACGACGCCTTCGCCGCGACCTACGAGGCGAGACGCCACGAGCCGTACCACCGCTTCCTCGACGACTCCGAGCTGGCCGTGGTCGCCCCGCTCGCCGCCGGCCGCGACGTGCTCGAGGTCGGCTGCGGCACCGGCCTCGTCCTCGAGCGCCTGGCCGACGTCGCCCGCCACGCGACTGGGGTCGACCTCTCCCCTGGGATGCTGGCCAAGGCCCACGCCCGCGGCCTGGACGTGCGCGAAGGCGACGCCACGGCCCTGCCCTTCCCGGACGCCAGCTTCGACGTGACCTGCAGCTTCAAGGTGCTGGCCCACGTCCCCGATCTGGCCCGCGCCCTGGCCGAGATGGCGCGCGTCACCCGGCCAGGCGGCTTCGTCGTCGCCGAGCTGTACAACGCCCACAGCGTCCGCGCCCTGGTCAAGCATCTCAAGCCGGCCTCCCGCGTCTCGGCCGTCCACACCGACGAGGACGTCTACACCCGCTACGATCGCCTGGCCGAGGTGCGCACTCAGCTGCCCGTGGGCACCCGCCTCGTCTCCGTCGACGGCGTCCGCGTGCTGTCGCCGGCCGCGCTGCCGTTCAACCTGCCGCTGGTCGGCCCCGCGTGGGCTCGCGCCGAGCGTCTGGCAGCCCGCACTCCGCTCAGACGTTACGCGGGCTTCCTCATCCTCACCCTCGAGCGCCTCTGACGCGCTTCATCAGCCGGCCGTACTTGCCCTCGGTCTGCTCGTGGAGCTCCACCCCGGCCCGTCGCGCCACCTCCAACACCAGCTCACGGGCCCCCTCCGCGTCGTCGGTCTCGACCTCGACCTCGGCCTCGACGGTCCCGTCGGGAAAGCGCGTCTCGTCGACCTCCAGCACGAACCCGGACAGGTGCACCCGGCGTCGCCGGTTGATCATCACCGCGTGCTCGCGTAGCTCGCGCACCCCACAGGCCTCGCGCAGCCAGGCGGTCTCTTCGGCCTGCAGCGACAGCAGATCGGTCCGTCCGGCCTGGACGGCCTCCCAGAGCTCCGACGGGACCTCGCACTCGCGCTCCTCGGACGCGAACACTCCGCCCTCCTTGCTGTGCCGCCGCTTGAGCGTCAGCACGATCGCCTGGGGCGACGTCGCGCCGCCCGGCGCGTCGACCCGCTCTTCGCGCCGCACGCGCACCATGACCTTGGCCTCGGCGAGCCGTCCCTCGGGGTCGCCGAAGTAGTGGTTGTGCTGATCGACGACCGCTTCGGGCGTCGGCAGCTCGGCCAGCAACGCGTCCAGCTCCTCGGGGCGCGCAAGCGCCAGCTTCAGCTCGACCTCCACCCGGCACCTCCGTCATGACGCGGCGAGGGCGCAGCATACACCGGTGACCAGCCGCTGACCCGTCGCCAACCTCCTAGATGACCTCGGCGGGAATGGCGATCCGGTTATGCGCACAACGGCTTCCCTGCGTAGGTCCACTTGAAGGGCTTGGCGAGGACGGCGTTGAAG